>NZ_JAUFQQ010000003.1:0-1285386 GCF_030409845.1 Flavobacterium branchiarum
TTTACCGCTTGCTTTTCATCAATATTTAGCATTTTTAAAAGCGTACCTCTAAATTCAGTAATCCAACTTTTTTTAGCCGTAACCGTTTTCCAGAATTTCTTTTTGGTGGATTGCTTTACCTCCAAACTTTTTCATAAAGTCTGGGTAAGTATGCCTTGCACAAAACTGATTTATAGTTTCCATATTTTTAGTACCAACTGCGCTCAATGACTTAGTGCTGATTTGGTTTTTGCGTGCAAAATTTCATGCCCATAAACTTTCAAAAGAATATTCCTGGTTAAAGGTCATTTTCTTACCGCTTTTAATGGCCGCTAAACCGTTTCTAAATTCTTCAAGCGGATTAAACTTAATACTGCTAAACTCATGCTTACTTAATGTAATTATTGAACCGCTAGCCCAGTCACCAGTTGACGTATTGTGATACATAGAATGTTGCATCATGTATGAAGTAGACTTTAAAAACTTCACTTCATCTAACCCGCGTCTGAAATCTTCCGGTGAAAATTCAGCATATTTAGTTAATATCGTTTTGATTTCTTTATCAGTTGGTAAATTACCCTTTATATAATCATGCAGGTTTATTGAACTTTCTTTTTTCGGTTCTTCAGGTGCTTTTATTTTATCCTGATCCTTTACTTTAAAGTATGGGTGCCTATCATTAAATATCACATTACTCAATGCAGCATTGTTATCGAAAATGGTGTCTTTTATCAAAGGATTGACCATTACATTAGCCCAATCACTATCAAATTCTTTACTTAGATTTCTTGCGATACCTGGTATAATTGTACATCGACAACCCCACGCCAATGGAGTGTATAAACGAAGCCAAATTTTATCTGTTTTGAGAGCTGTAAACTTGTCAAAAATCCTATGTTCTGGACGTACAGCACTATCACCAACAGTTGAAAACTGCAAGTATTCCGCATCCATCGTATGCCACTTACGAGCCATTATAGAGCTTTGAGTGACGTATTTCACTTCTGCTGATAGATAATTTTTATTGAATACTTCGCCAGTATCAGCAACTATTTTTTTTATAGATTCAAAGCTTCGCTGTTGCCCTTTAAGATTGAAAACGGCATCTTTAAATAAGTGAAATTGAGTTAACGTTTTAGCGTAACTGAATTGTTCCACATTTAGTGTGAATGCATCTTTTAAAACTTTACGGCTTTCATTATCGTCAAATGAAGGTCCTAATCCACTATTGACAGCCTTTATTAATTGCGTTGCTGTTCTGTTGTAAACAGCATCAGTATTTAGGTCTTCACCATTCATTAACTGCCTTGCAATTTTTGCGTAGATGTCATCCCAATTGTCGGCTGCTAAATCATCCAGTTCAAGATCAATACAACAGGTACAATCTAAACTATATAAATTATTTAATTGCCCGACTAATGTCGGGCTTGGTCGAAAAAATCCGCTAAACCTTTAAAAAGTAAATCCATTAGGTTTTGCTTTCTGGTTTCGGTTAGTTGCGATTTTGGGGGTTGTTGACGCGATGGTTTTTTAGAATTATTATCGTTTGGTTCCGGTGCCGGTTCCTGGTTTGCCAGTTCCATTTTTGCTTTTAACTCATCGTAGTTATCAGGCTTTGGAATTTTATATGTTTCATACCAATAATCATCACCTACAGGAACTTTTGAACTCACAACCACATCAATTTCCATTCGCATTTTTAACTTGGTCAAATCAAGATCAAGTTCAAACTCAAATTGACCATCGACGTTATAGCCATATGATTTTAAAATCTGTTTAAACTTTTTGCTGTTTAATAGATTTTCAACAAAAATCAAATCTGAAATAGTCAATTCGTCCTGTTGTTCTCCGTGCTCTTTTGATTGTGCATAACCGCTCGACTTACTGGATGAAGTTGTTTCTGTATTTCCCAAAATGGCGATTGCCATTTCTTCGTTACATGCATCTTTTAAACCAAGTTGAAGCTTACCGTCACCATTTGAGGTTTTGCCGTCAAGCATTTCAAATTCGGCTTGTTTTGGTATCATCATCGCAAGCGATGAACCGCTATCGGTTAGTAGAGTTTTAAGCTCTTGTTTGGTTTTTGTATCATACGCATCATACTTCATGATTCGAACAGGTTGCCCGAAAATCTCAACGTATTGTGCATAATCTCCAAAGGTTCCACGTTTATATATTCCATAAATAGAACACGCTAAAAGCAATCCTAAATCTTTTGGTTTACCTACAACCCAAACAAAAGGCATGTCTTCGTAAGCATAACCGTCTTGTTCTGAAAGTCCGTATTGCGATTTGGTAATTAATCCTTTCTCGGGTTTAATGTGCTTTCTTTCAACTTCTTTAAAGGTCAGTTCTTCACCTATAATAAACTCAACACCTGAAATTCCCCAAATTTTAGATTCCATTATTAAAGTAGTCAATTCACGTCCTTTTTCACTCTTAATTAAGGCAGTTAAGTCATCATCCTGTTTGCCGTCTTTTTTAATGAATTTTAATTTTTTATTAAGTACAGCATCTATCCTTTTTTGAATAATACCACGCAAAAAACCATCCATTGAAAGGATGTCGTGATACAAGTCATATAGCATGACACGATTAGGATAATAAACACTTTCAGCAGTAACGACGCTTTCTTTTAGTTTTCCGATGTCTTTACTGCTACGGTCAGGAGACACGAGTGTTAAGTCGTGAATGATATAAGCCTCTTTTTCTTTATTTTCCATGGTTTAAAATCTTTGGATGCGTTTTTGGTTAGAACCCCAGAAAACACCATCATTCAATGTACTTTCGTCTTCTGGTGTTTCTGGATCATCTTGTTTATAAGGCCAGTTTGGATTTATATTTCCCTCTTTAATATCAAACAGCCATCCGGGTACTTCCTTGTTACCAATCATCAACTCCCAATCTTCGCGAAATAACTCTAAATTGACATTTGGATTTGATTTTCGTACCAACCAATAAGAGGCAATTACTTTAATTGTCTTCTTTAAATTTTCATCTACAACTGTTGGAGCTAATGCCGGTTCTACGTAATCATCGCCAAAAAGTGCTTTTAAATCATATTTAAACAGGTATGATTTACAAAAATCCTCAGCTGCTTTGATTTGAGTAATTGTTTCGTTCGGATTGCTTCGGGTTATTGCTGCAATAACTTCCGGGTATAATTCGGTGTTTAATTCTGATGGTTGTACTAACATTACATTCTATGTTTATTGGCTTGACGTTTGAAACTTTCGATTGCTCCGGTAGCCGTTGTGATTTGTACTTCTTTTATAGTCCAGACAGCACCTTCGACACAATCGGGTCCATCCATTAGCTTTGCTTTTCGGCTGAAACTGGTAAACTGTGCAACAAGTCGCTCCATATGTGGATTGGTTTTCTCCACTACATTAAAAATCAGATGTCCTAAACGGTTTAGTGGTTCAAGCCCTCCCTCAATTCTTGCGTATTTTTCAGGCTTCTTGCGGTCATCCGGGCGGATTGGTAAAAAGGAATTTCTTTCTTCGTTTATTCTGTATATATGAGGTAAAATAACCTGCTCGTAAAATGGATTTTGAAGTGAATTGTTTTCTATCCATATATAAACTGGGTCAACTCCGCCACGCTTACAAATGTCATGCGCTTCAAATAGGTATTCACAAAACTTAGCGTTACTCATTTGATCAACCCAAACTTTTTGGATGTAATAGTTAAGTCCCTTGTTGGCTACAATAGTAATTGCCTTGCTACTTGCATTGGTTTTATCTGAATTACTAGGTGCCGGATCGGCATAAATTACAACATTATCACAATGGCGTAGTTGTGGACACTTTTCGAAAATAATATCTTTAAAAGTATCACCACCATCCATTGGGTTATTGAAGTACTCTTTTTGGTAACTTTCGTAACTTATCAAAGAAAGAACCCTGTCGATATTTGCTTCTGTATTTTTTTGAGGCCAAGTACTTTTTCCTTCTTTATCACGAATATTAATGACTTCGTGAATATCAGCTTTTTTACCCATTTCGGTAATACAACAATACTTTGCAATAATGTTTCCACAAGCAATAATTCTTAATCCACTAGAAATTGAACGGGTTGGAATTAAAGCTTGTTCAATCCATTTAACACGTTCCTTTACCCTTTCTGGATTACGGCATATTTCGTCGGTATCAATATCGTCAATCAAAATTAGATTAGGTCTCTTTGCTTTATTACGAGTTCCACGAGGCGATTGACCTGCTCCAATACCACGAAAAGCCAAACCTTTTCGAGTTGTAAATTCGGTAGATTCCCAACCTCCTATCTTTTTTTGAACACCATAATCATTAATGATACGATTATTACTTTCTAAACTTCCTTTATATGGTAATAGTAATCTTTCAGCATTATCTAATGAATCAGATACTAAAAGGATAGTATCTACTTTTATGTCAACCGGAATATCAGCTATACCCAGGTACAAAGTTTCCATCATGGTTCGACCTGACTTTGAAAGTTCTCTCGACCACGAACGAACTTCATACCATTCGGGATTAGCTATAACTCTTTTTGTAGCCCTTATATGAAATGGCGCGGGCTCACTTGTATAATACATTGGGAAATAGTATTTAAACCATTCCTCAGGATGTTTTTCAAGATGTTGTTTTCTCTTGATTTTTGCCGAATGAGTTTCGCTTAAATCTATAGGAGTAGCATTGTCCATGTTTTCACAGAACTCACGCCATAACTCTAAATATTCCTTGTCGGTAACTCTTTTAGCCATTTTTTAATTTTGAGTTGATAAACTCATCGATGTAATTCTTGAATTTTTTTGCATCACCTAAATCAACAGATTGAATGAACGTTAATAATTTTCTTGAAACCTCCACATATTCACCTAAACCTATTTCGGTTTCCAGGCGTTGGATGTTTGCGGTTATTTTACTCATTATGTCCGCTTCCTTAGATTCCGGAATCGGAACATCACGTTTTGCAATCAATTCGTTTAATGCCTCCAATTGATTATACCAATGCACAAGTTGCGCCTCCTTAGTTGTCAATAGGCTTTTTCGAAGCTTCGCCCAATTGTCTAATTCTGCCCACTTTCCTATTGTCTTTTCGGTTACGCCTGTACGTTCAGCAATCTCTTTAAAAGTGATTCGCTCATTTACATATAATATTCGAGCATACTCCCGCTCTTGTGCTTTGGAAATTCCCATTTTACTCTTGATTACATGGCAAAATTGACCCAAAACAACCCCATTTTAAAATATGTGTGCAATCCTTACGTCTTTATTTTCAATGCTTTGCAAACATTCGCAAGTTTGTACTCACTTTAAAACACATATAAACATGAAAGCTTAATGAGTACACCAAAACAGAAAAAAATCGATAAAGAATTTTGCATCACTGACGACTCAGTGAATGTATATGGCTATCGATGTTTAACGTCTGGTTTATTGGTAGATGAAGTCAAGAAAAACCCTATCGGTTTTAAAATGCACAACCGCGACAACGGTGTTGTGGTGCGTTGGGAAGACTTTAGAATCGATAATGATAAGGTTTATGCAAAACCGATTATCAATTTGGCTCATCCACAAGGTGAGACGATTGTTTCAGAGATCGAAAACGGTTTCTTGAATGCGGCCAGCGTTGGAAAAATAGTTGTGTTGGATTATACCGACTTAAAATCATTGATGTTGCCAGATCAAACAGGACCTACTATTACAAAGTGGTTTCCTCGTGAAATATCGCTTGTTGATATTCCGGGCAATTACAATGCACTTGCCGATCTTTTTGATATTGATGACAACGAATTAAACCTTTCAGATTTAAAAAAAACTAAACCCAATAACATGAAAAAAATCATTTTAACCGCGGGCTTTTTGACCGCATTGAATTTAAGTGACAATTCAAGTGATGAAGATGCAAACGGTGCATTTCAGGACTTAATTGACAAAGCCAATAAAATACCTGGACTGCAAAAAGATTTAGCAGATAAAACCAAAGCTTTAACTGAAAAGGAAAAAGAATTGTCTGATTTGAAAGATTCACATGTAGCCAAAGAAGTTCAAGACTTACTTTCAAAAGGTGAAGCTGACAAGAAATTAACTAAGGAAGTTTCTGCAAAATTAGGAGAAAGCTTTAAAGCTGATCCAAAAGGTTTAAAAGACTTAATCGATGCGATGCCAGCGCAAACATTGATTACAGATCAGTTGGGAGATAATAAAGACGCTTCCGTATTTGCTGGAAAAAAATGGGATGATTTATACCAATCTGACCAATTAGAAACCGTACGTATTCAGCTTCCTGATTTGTACGATAAATTAAAAAAAGAAAAATATCCTAATTCATAATCCAATTTAATTATGGCAAATCCAAAAATACCCCAAGAGTTTTGGGCATCTTATATCGTAGAGAAACTACGTAAAACAAATCCACACATTGCACTTTGTTTTGATGAAAGCAAATTTATTGTTGGTGGTTCTGTTGTCTATATTCCACAAGCGGGAGCTAAACCAAATGTTGTAAAAAATAGAGGTTTTGGGGCGGCTACAGCGGTTCAAAGAGGTGATACTGCAATTGCTTATGTACTTGACGTATTTACAACAGATCCAACAGCACTGTTGACTTCTGAAACACTTGAAATCAGCTACGAAAAACAAGATAGCCTTTTAGCAGATCATACCGACACCTTAGCAGAAAGTATTGGTGACGAATTGACGTATAACTGGATTAAAGGTATCAAACCTGCCGTTGGCGGTGGCACAACTGTTGAATTTTTACCCGTTGCAAGACATATCGGTACTGCCGGTACTGCAACAGCTGTAAATCCAGTAGATGGCCAGACTGGTACTAGAAAAGGATTCACATTCGCAGAGTTTGATCTTATGCAGGCAACTTTTAATAAAGACAATGTGCCAAAACAAGATCGTTACGCAATGCTTGAAAGTTTTATGTTAAAACAGTTTCAAAATTCATTAACCACAAACGAAATGGCGGCCTTTCAAGCTACTGCTGATTTGGCTAATGGTGTTGTTGGAAAATATGCGGGTTTTACAATTCTTGAAAGAAGTTCAGTATTAGCATTATCATCTGCGGGAGTGTTTAGATTACCTGGAGAGGCTTTGGCTGCAACTGATAATCTGGCAAGCATCTTTTGGCAAAAGAACAGTGTAACCAAGTCATTGGGAGATACTAAGCTTTTCCAAGACATGGAGAACCCATTGTACTATGGCGATATTCACTCAGGACTTGTAAAAATGGGCGGTCGTTGTCGTCGTGAAGACTGGAAAGGTGTTGGAGTTGTAGTTCAATCTGCTTAATGAATTAAAATATTATATATATCCAAAAGGTTTCTACGCCTATAGTAGAAACCTTTTTTTAAAACAACTACATGGACCAATTTGTATTCCCAATATTAACTGCTTTTTTTTCTGCATTAATCACCTATATATTTTCAAAGAGAAAAAATCTTGCTGAAGATCGAGCTGCTGAACTAGATAATGCAGTGAATGCTGTAAAATACTATCGTGATTTACTTGACGATATGGCAAGCAGATTAACTGCTGCAACGGAAACCATAAAAACAATGGAAGCGCAACACCGTGAATTAATGGGTATAAATCAGCATCTAGTGGAGGAGTTACAAAAGTTCAAACAACTTAACGGAAAAATATAGTGAGCACATTAGGACAAAAAACATTAGCTGTATCGATTACACAGTTAGGAGTTGAAGAAATTCCAAAAAACAGTAACGCAGGTCCAGCAGTAGAAAAATATTTAAAGTCTGTAGGACTTGGCAAAGGCTATGCTTGGTGTATGGCATTTGTTTATTGGTGCACCAAAGAAGCATCAATACAATTAGGTATCACAAATCCTCTTGCAAAAACTGCAGGAGTTTTGGCAATGCTAAACTTTAAAAAAGAATTAGTAGTTAAGGAACCACAGCCCGGAGACATTTTTATCATGGACTTTGGCAAAGGTCAAGGACATACTGGATTAGTTGAAAAGGTAGAAAAAAACATTATCCACACCATTGAAGGTAATACTAACGATGATGGTAGCCGGGAAGGTTACAAAGTGTGTCGAAGAAAACGAAACAAATCCACAATTAAAGCATATTTAAGAGTATGAAAAACCTAAAATTAAAATTCTGTCTGTCCATTTTTTGTTTTGTTGTTTTGGCTACAACACTAGTGGCTTGTAAAAGCTCTAGTGTTGTACCGCCAACAACAATCGAAACCACTACAACGGTAACTACAAAAGAAGTAGTACGCGATACAACTTTTAAAATCCCACAAGATAATAGCTATTATAAAGCCTATCTGGAATGTGTTAACGGAAAGGTCGTTATGAATAAAGATGTAAAACCAGTGTCTACACCAGGGAAACATTTAGAACCTCCAAAAGTCAATTTACAGGATAATATATTAACCGTTGACTGTAAGGCTGAGGCAATTAAGTTGTTTGCACAATGGAAAGATGTTTACACTAAAGAACATCAACAAATAATCAAAAAAATACCTTATCCGGTTGAACGAGAACTTTCGTGGTGGCAATTAACTCAAATTTATTGTGGTCGATTGTTTTTAACCCTGTTAGCACTTTTTATAATTGTTGTCGTGCTACAAAAAACAAATGTTATTAAATACTAATTAAATACTGTTTAAAATGTCAAACGAAAAAGCGGTCGATTATTTCGACAGACACCCATCAAGCAATGAATGTCATATTACATCTGACAACAGAGTATTTCACACTAAAGGAACTGCTGACAGTCATGCAAACGGGCTAAAAGACAATAAAGTTAATTCTCATTACAGAAGTGATTACGAATTATCGAACATAGAAGTACTTGGTCCTGATATTGAAACTGGCATCGCAACTGAAACGCCTGAAGAAAAAGAAGCTAAATTAAAATTGAGAGTTGATAAATTAGTCTCTTTAGGTTTCCAGCAGATTGAAGACAATTTTGTTAATGCCGAAACTAATAGCAGTATTTCTGCTACTGATGTTTTTGAATCAACAGATGAGCTGTTTGAAATTTCAATCACACCCCCTAAAACCCAACTCAAAAAAGTTTACACTATTGAAGATTTGAAAGTTTTTGATTTCGAATCAGATTATGAGGTCATCAAGGCAATTGTTAAAGGTTTAGCCCTTGAAAGTGCTTCAAATTCTAAAAAAGACCTTTTAGAGGCTATTACAAAAGCAAAAGCTAATTTAGAAAGTCAAGAATAATGGAACTAGGAACCGGAACGCCAAAGGTTACTGTAGCAGTAGCCTCGGGCAACCTCCAACGTCAGTTGCAAATTATGGATGGTGTTGCAGGACTTATGGGAACGGCCCAAACTAAAATAGGTGTAATTGAAACTGTTTTTGGTTATGATGATGCAATAGCAAAGGGTTACACCGTTGCAGCGGAACCATTTTTAAACAAGGCTATTGAGGTGTTCTATCAGGAGTTGGGAGGTAATAAGGCTTTAACTATTCTTGGAGTTGAAGACACAATGACTCTTACGCAAATGGTTACTTCGACTAATGCAAACGGTCTTAAAAAGTTACTTAATTCAGTACAAGGTAAAATCACCATTGTCGGGTTAATTCGCAAGCCAAGCGAGGCTTACGCAATGTCAGAAAATCTCTTTTTGGATAAAGATGTAGAGGACGCATTGTTAGCATCTAAAACATTAGGACAATATCAGCAATCAATCAATAAGCCTGTTAGAATGCTTATTGAGGGTAGAGTTGCCGATTTAGAAGCTGATTTGTTCGAACCTAATACGGTTGGGAATGGTTTTGCGGGTGTTGTACTTGGTAGCAATTTGAAAGATGGTTCTGGCGCCAGTGGTGTTGCTTTGGCTTTGGCCAGATCAGTTAAATACCAATCTCATATAAAAATTGGCAATGGGCAAAATGGTCCTTTGACTATTTCTGATGCATTTATCGGTGACAGAGCTATCGAAGATTATTACCCGGAGGAACTAGATATTTTTGCCAATGCAGGTTACATCATAATGCATCGACGTGACGGATCAGCAGGATATTATTTTGCAAGAGATAATATGGCGACTAATGACGATTTCAGAATCTTAGTGCACGGCAGAATAATTGATAAAGCTCAAAGAATTGCTACAGCAGCCGCAACTCCAATGTTAGAAACTTCTGTTCGTGTGAATGCTGATGGAACCATCAATGGGACCGATGCGAAAGATTTAGAAGAAACAATCTCTCAACAATTGAGATCACAATTAGCGGGTCAGGTAAGTGATATTGATGTTAATGTACCAACTGATGTAGATATAATTAATACTAGCACTGGAGCGATTGAAGTCAAAGTTTTGCCTCTTGGCTATTTGACCTGGATTAAAGTAAAAATAGGTTTAACTGCTAATTTATAGCTATGAATATAAATATAAGTTCATCAGAGTGTGCATTTGCAAATTTTGAGATTAAAATTCTAACGCGAACAATTAAAGGATTACGCGGGTTTAGCTTCAAAAAAGAAGTTGAAAAAGAACATTTATACGGGGCTGGTGATGAAGCTATCGATATTCAATCTGGTAACAAGAAAAATTCAGGAAGTATAAAGGTATTAGGTTTTGAAGCTGATGCCATGAACAAAGCCGCAAGAATTGCAGGATTTGAAGACATTACCGAGGTACCACATGAGCTAATTGTAATCACTTGTACATATCGAAAAAGATTGGTTGACCCAATCTCTACATACATCGCTTCAGGTGTTGCTTTTACGGAATCAGGTGTTGATCTGGAACAAAATGCAAAGTTTAGAGAAATAACATTGCCTTACCTGGCAATGAATGTAAGATTACCATAACATCAAAAACAAACAAATGACAAAAACTGCAGTAAACAAAGGAAATTTAAAAGGCGCTTTCGCTAATCGTAAAGCCAAAGAAGTTGAAAAACTTAAAGAGTTTGATTTAACACCATATATCGAAAAATTTGGGGAGCCAAAGTTAGAGGAATGGAAGCAACTAGCTGGAGGCCGTAAGTTGATCTATTTAAAACACGAAACTGACTTGGCAGTTTTAAGACCTCCGACAGCCGATGACTTAGGCGACTATATGGAAGCGATAGGAAGTGCCGGACTGAGCAAAGCTGTTGCAATGGTGATGGAGCAACTTTGGTTGGATGGTGATATTATCCTAATCGAAGATGAAGAAAAATTCATTTCTGTTTTCTTACAGATAAACAACATCTTGGAAGGGAAGAAAGCCGAGTTTTTTCGCGCTTAGTAATAAAGGCATAAAAGATTGCCAGAATAAAAAAGCAGGACTAGATCACCTGATTGTATTTGGGTGTATGAAATTCGGAGCAAATGCCTTAAAAGATTGGGGTGATGAAACATTTTTCTATCGGACCGGGATTGCACTTGAATTATCAAAAAAAGAAGAAACTTAGGTTATGAATAACACGATTGATTTTGTTTTAAGAATGCGTGACATGGCAAGCTCGAACCTAACCCGATTAGGTTCGACTTCTCAGTCCGTGTTTAACAGGATGAGTCAATCGGCTAATCAAATGACTGGTCGCAACCGTATTTTAGGAATGAGCTTTGCCGAGCTACAGAATAAAATTAGACAAGTTGAAGACACAATTAGCAGAAGTACTATTCCTAGTCAAATTGCAATGGCTCGACGTGAGCTAGCCTCTTTACAAAGGCAATCGGTTAGTCATTCGGGCAATACAAGTTTTTCCTCTGGTAGCAGTTCTAAAGGTTTAGGTGTTGGAGGCGTTGCAATTGGTTCTATGATTGGCAATTTAGCTTCCTCTGGTGTTTCAATGTTGCTAAACGTGGTAACTGCTGGTGTTGGCACAATGATTGAAAAAAGCTTTGAAAAAGAGCGAGCAATTACTGGATTGACTACTTTTTTAGGCAAGCAGGGCGCGCAAGATGCATATAAAAATATTAGAGAGGATGCAAATGCAACGCCTTTTGATACTGCCTCGCTTTTAGAGGTAAATCGTTCTTTGATTTCAGCGGGACTGAATGCTAAGGCAGCCAGAACTGATACTATGAATTTAGCTAACGCCGTTTCGGCTGTTGGTGGCGGAAATGATATTTTATCAAGGATGGCCGCTAATATGCAACAAATTAAGACAGTCGGGAAAGCTACAGCAATGGACATTCGACAATTTGGAATAGCCGGAATTAATATTTATACCATGTTGGCACAATCAACAGGCAAAAGTATTGACCAGGTCAAGGAAATGGAAGTCACTTATGAAGACCTTGCAAAAACTCTGGCGATGGCAAATTCTAAAGGAGGTATTTATGAGGGAGCTATGGCGGCGCAATCGCAAACAAAATCTGGAAAATGGGACACTGTTAAGGATAACTTTACGACTGCAGCATCTGATTTAGGTGATGCGTTTTCACCAGTTATCAATAAGTTTCTCGATATGGGAATTAAGTTCGCTAATGGTATTGGTCCTATGATTGAGCGTGCACAACCTTATATCGATGCATTTGCCAACGGTGTAGGTAAAGCGGTCGACTATGTTACCCAAATTGTTAGCGGTACAGGCAAGTGGAGTGAATGGGTTGCAATAGCTAAAAGCCTTTTTAACGTCATGTACCCAATTATCCAAAACATAGCTCTTAAGCTTTGGGATTTTGTAAGTCGAATAGTAGAGTTTGTGCGTAAAAGTGAAATTCTAAAGGACGTTTTTAGGTTTATTGGATGGTACATGAAAAATATTGGTGATGCTATAGGTGTTGTTTTAGATGGCATTCTTTGGGTTTGGAACAACCTTGTAGAACCTATTTTAAATAAAATAGAAGCTTTTTACAAGTGGATAAAAGGCAATAATACAATTAATGTAAAAGGTACAAAAACCTTAATTACTCCTAAGACACCAAAAGATGAAAGTCCAGACGATTCGCCATTAGGTGCCGGAGGTTCATTAATGGCTTCAAATAACGCATCTGGAAAATCAGCGGGTGAAACCGTTTCCGGTTCGGGTCCAAAAGTGGTAAATATCCAAGTAGGAAAGTTTTTTGAAAACCTGCAATTTACTACCATGAACGCCAACGAATCAGTTGATGAAATGGAAAGAATTGTAATGGAATGTTTAGCGAGAATAGTATATAACGGTTCAAAAATGGTTTAATTATGTTTAGTACAAATACAGTAGTTGATTTAGTAAAATTATATAAAACCTATTTTGCAAACTCACCTTATTTTATTACTGATAAGGATTCTTTACAACCCACAACAGAAGAAACGGGATATTCCATAACAACTGAAAATACACGTCCAAAAGGTAGTATTGATTATTCAAGTAAAAATATTCCTTTCAATAAAATTGGTGCTTACGGACAGGCGATTTGGTTTCCTGTAACTCTTAAAACAACAACAATTGATAATAATGGTAATGCTGTTTTTGTAGAGATTGAAATCGAAGCCTGTACCGTTGGCGTTAATTTAATGAAGGAAATAGTTAGAACCCCTGTAAGTGAGCGTAAAGGAAAAGTAAAAGAGTGTTTTGCTATTGATGATTATAAATTTACAATAAAAGGTTTTTTAATTGGAAAAAACAAAATGGTCCCTGAAGATCAAATAACTACTTTAAAACAAATTTTTGAGAGTACTAGCCCTGTTGAGCTACATGGCGGTTATCCAGAAATATTTTTAGATGATAGTTGTCAAGTTGCTGTAAGTACTTTGGATTTTCCAGAAGTACAAGGAAAAGCAGTCTGGATACGCCCTTTTTCGATGACCCTTGAAACGGATTATATATTGGACTTAATCATATAATAAATGTTTTATTTAACAAGCGATATCGCAATTGGAGGTTATCCAAATATAAAGCCATCAAAAGTTTCTTGGAAAACAGATATTAATAGTTTTACAGATACCTGTACAATTGAATTGCCAAGGATTAAATATTTGACAAATGAGAAAACGATTACTGAAGATATACAAGAGCCAAATAATCGTTCAGAATATCTTTTTAAAGAAAACGACAAAATCAGCATATTGCTTGGTTATGATGGTAATAACGTAAAGCGTTTTGAGGGATTTATCAAGCGAGTAAATATGGGAATTCCTGTAAAAATTGAATGTGAAGGATACAGCTATTTATTATATGACATCATTTTTAATAAAACTTATTCAGTCGTAACTGTAAAGCAGTTGCTAACTGATCTATGCTTAGGAACTGAAATTGTTTTATCAACTGAAATACCAAACGTTCCTTTAAAAAATGTTCGATTTAAAAATGCCACAGGTATTCAGGTTTTGGAATGGCTAAAAAAAGAGGTGCATTTGTCGGTTTACTTCAATTTTAATGAATTGTATGTAGGTACTCAATACGGAAAGAAAGGCAAAACGGTAAAACTTCGTTTAGGTTGGAATACCGTAAAAGATGATGATTTTAAAAAACGTCTGGTTGATAAAAATATTAGAATAGTTATCCAGGAGAAAAACGGCCAAGGAGAAGTTAAGCGCACTAAATCAGATGCTGACAAGTACGACAATTTAAAAACTGTAAAAGTAAAGGCGGGATTGCCCGCTGATCTGCTAAAGCAAATTGCTAACAGGTTGCAGACCAAAAGCAATTATAAAGGGTACGAAGGCAATATAACAGCATTTTTAGAACCAGCCACAAACAAAGGAGATATAGCCGAAATAGATGGTTACAAATATCCCGATAAATCAGGAAACTTTTTTGTAGAAAGCGTTTCGGGTGAGTTTGGAAAATCAGGAGGCAGGCAAACAATTCAATTAGGTTTTATAGCAACAAAATAATTAAGACAATGAAAAAAATAGCCCTTACAAAAAATAAAAAAAAACAATCAAAAGCTTTTCAAAAAGCGGTTGAGCCTTTAATGAAATATTTGGCTAAGAATCACCATCCACATACAAAATGTATAGTTGAGAATAATATTGCTGAATTAGTAGAAGGGATTGAAGTTCATAATACAGATAAATTCATATTGGATTAATGCCAACATTTGATCAAATAAGAGAGGGGCTTGAAAGCCTTGCTAAGAATCATGGTCCTGCTGTAAGCAACATTGCGAAAGTTAAATCTGTTGATGAAAATACAGCTTTATGTGTTCTTGAAGATGAAGACGGACAGGAATTTTTAGACGTACGACTTCGCCCGGTTCTCTCAGATAAAAAAAGTTTCATCCTGGTACCAAAAATTGGCAGTTACGTTTTAGCTGTTCGCGTTGAAGATGATGACGACTGGATGATTATTGCAGCCGATGAAGTTACAAAAGTTGGGTATTACATTGAAAATACTATTATTGAAGTTGATGCAACCGGATTTTTATTTCAAAAAGAAAACGAAACATTAAAAAAGATAATGGTTGATTTAATAGCTGCTATAAAAGCGATGAGTTTTATTGTTTCAACTCCTGACACTTTAACTGGTAACACAACGGTGCTGAACAATATTCCACAATTCACAGAAATTGAAATGAGAATTAATCAGTTTTTAAAATAGGTTTAAAATGACAGATTTTTTATTAGATGATGATTTTGATTTATTGGTTACCGATGGCGATTTAGTTGTTGGAGAGAGTACCGCTCAACATCAAAAAATGTTAATTCTGATTGAAAAAGGAGAATTAAAGGACGTGCCAATGCGCGGTGTTGGAGCTCAAAGGTATTTAGAAGATGACAGCCCCGAAAATTTAGCCAGGGAAATTAGATTAGAATTTTCATTTGATGGTATGACAGTAAATAAAATACAAATAGCATCCGATTTGACAATTGAAATCGATGCAAAATATTAGAAAATGACAGTAACTGTTTTAGTCTTGCAATCTTGGTTTGATTTAGCCGTACAACATACTGGAAGTGTTATGAACGCTTATGAGCTTGCTCTTGCTAATGGCGATAGGTCAGTTACTGATGATCCAATTTCAGGCGAACAAATAATAATCCCGAGCAACATTACAATTTTAAAAAAAGAAACGGTCTATTTAAAAAGCAAAACAGCAATACTAGCTACAGGAATAACTAAGGGTCAATTAGATCAATTAACACCGCCTATAGGTATAGGAACAATGATTGTAGGATCAACATTTATAGTAGATTAAAAAATGGCAAAAAAAATAACAGATATTTCAAACGAAATTTACGCTAAAATAGCTGCTGATTCAACGCTCCCAAATTCGATAAGTCAATCAGCAATTTATAGACGATTTATATTTATAATTAGTTATGCAATTTGGCTTTTAGACTCTCTTTTCGATACTCATAAAGCAGAAGTTACTGACATTATAGAGCAACAATTTCCTCATAGACCATCTTGGTACAGAACCAAAGCAAAAGCATTTCAGTATGGTTTTGATTTAATTGAAGATACCGACAAGTATGATAATGTCGGATTTCCGGAGGAACAAATTGAAAATTCTAAAATAATTAAATATTCAGCAGTGACACAATCAGCTGGACAATTGCTGATAAAAATTGCAACTGAAAGCGATGGCGTTTTATCTCCAATTTCTACTCCTCAAAAAGCATCCTTTGATGCCTACATGAGTGAAATTACAGATTGTGGTGTAAAATATATTGTGGTAAATCATTTACCTGACATTTTGCTGTTGAACTTACAAATATTTCGTGATTCATTGGTTATAGACAATACTGGGATGAGTATTTTATACGGGAACTTCCCTGTACAAGATGCTATTTTAGAGTACATGAAGGAGCTTCCTTTTAATGGTGAGTTAGTGTTGTTTGATTTGGAAACAAAATTAAAAAATATTGAAGGGGTAAGAATTCCAAATATCGTAAATGCGGAATCTCAGATTATTGATATTTCTACGGGTGAGTATTTACCACCCAAAGCAATAAATGTAAAGACAATTCCAGAGAGTGGATATTTTGTAGTGCCAAATTTTGATAATGTGAAATATGTGGTATAAAATAGATTTTGATAGGCTTATTCTTTTGTTGTTGCCAACATTTTTACGAAAGCCAATATTGTTTGGTTATATCAAAGCTTTGATTTCGCCTATCAATAGTTTGCATTATCAATGGACACAAATGCGCACAGACAATTTGCTAAAGCTTTCTTATAATGGGCAAAAATGCTATTTAAGAAAAGCGCTTAATGATAAATTCGACCCTGAATTGCGGCGGATTACCATTAGTGATGTTGAACAAATAGATCAAGATTATTTATACACCCAGTCTGAAAATTTAGATGTGTACTTGGGGGTAATTTACCTAGAGCAAGAGTTTAATTATGTAAATGGATTAGCCGAATTTTTGGTAAATGTACCAGGGATAATTTTGAACACAAAAACAAATGAAATAACTGCTGTTGTAGACTTCTATAAGTTAGCTGGCAAAAGTTTTCAATTAATAACGATATGAATAGTATAAATTTTACTCAGGTTGGTGGTTTCCCAATGACGACAAATATTTTGGGAAGAATGCAAACAGCATACTCATTGTTTAATGCATTCGGTAGCATAGTTGGAGACCTAACCATAATCTCTGGATGTATCATTACTGGTTCTAACGTAAGTGATGGTGTTGTCTATATCAACGGTGAGGTTTTGGAATTTAGAGGAGGATTGATACAGACGAAAGTTATCATTAAAGAAGATACTGAAAATTTGATTTTCCAAAATGGAAATTCCTATCCTTCAATAAAAATACGTTATGCTACTTTCAGTTCTGGAGTCGGTGCAATAGACTGGGTTGATTTTTCCCGTGGATTTTCGACTAAGGATATACCAAATGCCTTAAATGCTAAAGTTGATAACACTACGCTAGATAAAGTGATTTTGCGCGTTGCTGAACTTGAAAAGAAAAATGCAATTTTCCAAACAGGGGGAGGAATGGTTCTTTGGAATAAGTCCGCAAATTTAAT
The DNA here is from genome assembly GCF_030409845.1 of Flavobacterium branchiarum. NCBI lineage: Bacteria > Pseudomonadati > Bacteroidota > Flavobacteriia > Flavobacteriales > Flavobacteriaceae > Flavobacterium > Flavobacterium branchiarum. Next base: position 17,812 of record NZ_JAUFQQ010000003.1, read on the forward strand.
TCCTACTGGTTGGGCAGAAGTTGTTAATTGGCGTGGTCGTATGCCTGTGGGGTGGAATTCTGATGACCCAGATTTTGAAACCATAGGTAAAGTAGGCGGTTCTAAAAATGCAAACATCGCTACTCCTATTGGTGGATATGGTGTTGGTGTAGATTCAGGCGGAACGCCTTCAGGGCAATTGCTTGTTTCTTCAGGTGCGGAAGAACGTGGAGAATTTTTAGAATCGGTTAAAAAAGCGTCATCAGGTCCTACAGGAACTACAGTTAATCACATGAATCCCTACAGAGTAGTAATGTTTATTGAGTATATAGCATAATTATGGCAGATAAAAACACATTAAAAAACTGGTTTAGAACAGGTTTAAAACCAACGCAGGTGCAATTTTGGAATTGGATGGACAGCTTTTGGCATAAGGATGAAAAAATACCTATAACAGCTATTGATGAGATTGAGGGAATTTTGAATGCAAAGGCGGAAGCAATTATTTTAACAAATCACTTAACCGATGATAATGCTCACGCAGATTTGTTGTTGGGCAAAGAAGACAAATCAAATAAAGGAAAGTCAAACGGCTATGTGCCTTTGAACGAATTTTCAATAATTGCTCATCAATATTTATCTATTGTCAACAATCTTGTCTCAGGTGGTGATAATTCTTTATTAAGCGCAGAACAAGGGAAGATATTACAAGAACAAATAGATGCTATTAATCTTTTATTGACATCTGACGATATAAATTTAGATACTATTCAGGAAATTGTCGATGCAATTAAAGAAGTTGAGATTTCTCTAAGTACGATATTGGTAAATGACTTGACTACTGGCGGAACTACGAAAGCTCTGACTGCTGAAATGGGTAAAATTTTAAAAGCCTTAATCGATGCTTTAACAGCAAACAAAGTGGATAAGGTAGCTGGAAGGAGCCTGATTTTAGAAACGGAAATAGCTCGTTTAGCTGGAGTCACCAATCAAGACATTACAGGGAAACAAGATATTTCAAACCAAATTGAGGTTTCTACATCGCAAAACGCACAGCCTTCTTGGCATGGAAAAACGGTTATTTTTACAGCTAATTGTACTATAACCATACCCATAGCACTTGTTGATTCTTATTTATTTAATGGTATCACATTGCCTGGTGTAACAGTTGGCTGGGCTATCATAGCTCCTAAAACATGGTTAATGGGGACACCTGCCAATACTGCAGAAAAACAGATTTTTACCTTGACACAGCGTGGAGCTACTAACAGCATTTTATTATTAGGACTGTAATTATGGGAGCGTTAATACAAAATACAGTTTTTGGAAAGAGCAAATACAAACCATTTATCTCTACTTGGAAAACGGACAATCTTTCAACTGGGTCAAGTCAAATAAACCAAATAAAACTACCACTCACCGCTGGTGGAATTTATAACTTTAGTGTTGATTGGGGAGATGGCACAGTATCTAGAATTACATCTTGGAATCAGGCAGAAGCTACCCACACTTTTTCAAACGTTGGAATTTATCAGGTCATTATTACTGGTAAATGTGATGGATTTATATTTAGAGGTACTGGTGACAAGATGAAATTAATGACTATTCAACGATGGGGGAGCTTTTTTTTTACTATTAATGGTAGTGCCTTTGACGGCTGTGTAAATCTTACACTTACTAATGTCGAAGATATACCAGAATTAAAGATGGTTAGAGGTTTATCATTTACATTTAGGGATTGTATATCGTTAACAACAATAAACCATCTAGAACTTTGGGATACTTCAAATATTAGGGGCATGACAGGTCTCTTTCAAGGCGCTAAAAGTTTTAATCAAGATATAGGTGGATGGAATGTTGTGTCTGTTGAAAATATGATAAGAATGTTTGATGAAGCAACTAATTTTGACAATGGGGGTAGCTCAAGTATAAATAACTGGAATACTTCAAAAGTGGTATTAATGGAAGGAATGTTCAATGGTTGCAAAATATTTAATCAAGATATCAGCAATTGGAATACTTCAACAGTTATTAACATGGGTACAATGTTTAGTGATTGCTTATCCTTCAATCAACCTATAGGAGGTTGGGACACTTCAAAAGTTACTGATATGAGAACTATGTTTAATTCTGCTAAAAGTTTTAATCAACCTATTGACTCATGGGATGTTAATAATGTTAACAATATGAAAGCTATGTTTTATAACGCTTTAAATTTCGACCAAAATATAGGTAATTGGAATGTATCAAATGTAATTAATTTCAAAGATTTTATGAAAACAAAAACTCCAACAACATTTTCAGCAGTACACTTAGACGCCTTATATAATGGTTGGAGCACAAGGATTTTGAAAGCAAATTTAGAAATAGATTTTGGAAGTTCTAAATATACATCTGGATCTGCAGCTTCACGAGCAGTACTTACGTCTGCCCCTAACAATTGGGTTATTAAAGATGGTGGACAAACTACATAAATATTTATTTAAGACAATTATGATACAATTAAATACAGCATATACCCACTCCAACAGATTTGGAGGCTTAACGGGTAAGTTACAAATCGAAATTACTTCCTGGACAACGATGCCAGATGCAAAAATCTTTAGCATAGAAGATTTTGTTATAGATGAATTTGGAGCAAAACATCAAATCAATTGTCGCCAGAAAAGGGTAGAAAACAATGAACTTGATATATTAGGTGTTTCGGTAAAATCTGCTCATAATTTTGAAGGTATGACTGATTCTCAAAAAGATTGGGCAAAAGCGAAAGCTGGACTATTGCTTTTTATACAAAGTGACTTACTGGATGATGGTATTCATACCATTTATGGGAAACTACCTGGGGATTGGGAACTAACACCACAAGTATAATGTTAGGTTCATACTCTCATTTTTTTAAACAAGATTCTAATGCGCTAAGAAAACGAAGAAAAGCCGTATCTCAGCTGTTAAAACTAAAGGGGTACAGCTTCTGCGAAATAAATATTTATATTATAGCGTATGACTTCTTTTGCTCCAATCCGTCTGAATTTGATGGCGCAACTGTTGTCAAAGATTTATGTGATATTCCTGGTCTCGACCTTGACGCCATGCTGCATGATTACCATTACCTTCGTTATCGGGTAGGATCGAGTTTTACCCTAAAATGGAAAGCGGATTGGGCTTACGCCAAAGGTCAGGAGCGTAAAGGAAAAGGGCAATACAGTGCGTTTTCAAGATTCGTAGGATTGACTATCATAGGGCTTGTTTTTGTACCTTATACGCGAGTAAAGCGAGGCAAGCTATCAAGAAACCAAAAAAAGGAGTTTTTAAAAGAATACCAAATTTTAATCAAGTAATTCCAAAGGAGAGGGGAAGTAAAAAATAGTCCTCCAACATTTTTAACTCTTACCACAGAATTTAAAAATTTAGCACCAAAGCCACCGTTGGAGGACATATGTCTTCTAATGGTGGCTTTGCTATTTTATATAAATTCTGTGGTAAGGCAAAGATAAAATAATAATCATCAATCAAAAATCGAAAATGAATAAATACCACGAAATACTAACTAAAATTACTGCTAGAGGGAAAGTACAACAAAATAAAAAAAGGATCCATAACCTTTTTATTAAACGAAAAATTGGAGTTAAAACCAATTGACTTACTGGAATTATTTGAAAGTCATGGTTTAGCTAAAAAGAAACTCAAGGATGAATTAAATTTATTCATGCAAGGCGAACGATCCACAGAGGCTTATCGTGGCATAGGGATATCTTGGTGGGATTATTGCGGTCCTATTTTAGTTAACAGCTACCCAACGTACTTTGAACAGCTACCAAAATTGATTAAGAAAATCAATAAAGAGCAACGTACGTCAAAGAATTATGTACTTTTTTTAGGTTCTAACAACACTGAGAGTAATCAACAACCGTGTTTAAGTTTGATTCAGTTTCAAATAACGAGTGGCAAACTGGTTGTAAGCGCATATCAAAGAAGCTCAGATGCTTCACTAGGTTTACCGAGCGACATCTATCACTTGTATTTGATAAGTAAACAAATCAACGTACCGTTGAAGTCTATTACATTGTTCTTAGGCAATGTGCATATTTATGAAAATAACCTTGAAGCCACCCATGAGCTACTTGGAGGCGGTATAGCAACGTTTTGTTTAAATGTTGGTTAATTGGTGTTTAAACTTAATTTAAAAGCCTGTACAGAGTATGTACAGGCTTTTAAGATTTATCTGAAAAAATGTACATTTCAATTTAGATTTGTGTACATTTTAATTTTGCGATTATATTATTAGGAATGATGATTTGTTCAATGGCAATGGTAGCCCAAACTGAAAAGGCAGAAAAACCGGAAAGTTGGTACTTTAAATTAGGAGGATCTTATTTCTTGCAAACAGCAGCGACTGAGTTTCCAACTGTAGGAGGGAATCTTCCTTTGAGTAAAACTTATGTTGGTGGAAAATTAGTTTCTGAAGAAAGTGTAACAGGTTCTTTTGGTGAAGGTTTTAGAACAGGCATAACGGCTGGATATAGATTTAATGCTCGTTTAGGAGTTGAGTTAGGTGTTAATTATTACACTAGTAATGATAAGACTATGGCGCAAACTAAATCAGATTTGCCTATTACGCCAGCTGGTGTTTATAGCTTTAAATCTGTTGGGCAAATTACAGCCTTTGATTTAGCTCCTGCTTTAGTGTTGTTTTTAGGAGAACACAAAGGTTTTGAGCCGTACACAAAAGTTGGTATTTTGGTGCCAATTCATGGTGATTTAGAGATTACTACTGAGGCTTATGCTCCAATCGCTTTTGCTCCAAATGGTGCTCCAACTGCTTTTGGAAATGTTCATAGTGTTGATAAAGTAAAACCAAACCCAACTCTTGGTTTTGTTGCTGCTTTGGGAACATCTTATAAATTAGGAAAAAACATTTCTGTTTTTGGAGAATTAGAGTACCGTAACTTTACAGTACATGGAAAAACTAAAGAAACTACAGAATTTACTGTTAATGGTAATGATGCTTTAGCGACAAGAAGTACGGCACAGATTCATACAAATTATGGTAATTCTTTGAATACAACTTCTAATAATGTTTTAACGAATCCTACTGGTTTTGATAAAACAAAGCCAATGGACGAGTTGAGCTCTTATGTTGGTATTAGTGGATTAGGTCTTACTTTAGGACTTAAATATAGTCTATAATTTTTTTTGCTTTTTTTAGTTTTTAGAAAAGAGGATGTTCGAAAGAATGTCCTTTTTTTTTATTTGTTTCTAATTGAAGAGAGAAGATCTTACGAAGATTTGTTGGCCCTGTCCCGATTGCTATCGGGGGTAGCGATGTCCTTTTATGGCTTTCTTTAAGCTGTAAAAGGAAATGGCTTCTAAATACAATTGAAAACGGAAAGAAGTATAAATATTTGTAATGCGTTTATAATGAAAACTAATTTATAAATTGAGGGGAATTGATTTTAAATTTCTAAATTTGTACTCGAGTTCGAAACTCATTAAAAATTGTCCCCCGAAGCGATGTCTGAGGGTTAAACTTTAAACAAAAAAGAAAATGGCTTTAGCAATAACAGATGCTACTTTTGAAGAAGTAGTTTTGAAATCAGATAAACCAGTTATGGTTGATTTTTGGGCAGCATGGTGTGGACCTTGTAGAATGGTTGGTCCAATCATTGATGAGTTAAGCAATGAATATGCTGGAAAAGTAGTAGTAGGAAAAGTAGATGTAGATGCAAACCAAGAATTTGCTGCAAAATACGGTGTACGTAATATTCCAACTGTTTTGGTTTTCCATAACGGAGAAGTAGTAGGTAAACAAGTAGGAGTTGCTCCGAAACAAACTTACGCAGATAGTTTAGACGCATTGTTGTAATCGATAGCGATTATCAATTTATATAGAAAAGGTTTGGCGAAAGTCAAACCTTTTTTTATTTTTAACCAATATCAAAACCTATTTTAAAAATGAAAATTGTTTACTGCTTCCTTAGTTTTTTTGTTCTAATAAGTTCATGCTGGTCACAATCTGAAAAAAAGAATGATTTTGTATTAGAAAGAGGTGTTTCGGAGGAATTAGCTATTTTTAGGAAACAGCAAGTTTCTGATGTGTCTTATGAATTGTCATTTGTTATTCCTGATAAAAAGACTCAAGAAATTGTTTCTAATCTTGTTGTGGGGTTTAAGTTGTCTGATTTAAGCCGTCCTGTGTATTTGGATTTTAATGAAAAATCTCAAAACATAAAAGCAATTCTTGTAAATGGAAAAAATGTAGCTATCGTACATGAAAAAGAACACATAGCTATTCCTGAAAAGAGCTTAGTAATTGGTGTAAACAAAGTTGAAATTTCATTTATAGCAGGTAATTTGTCGTTGAACAGAAATGATGATTTTCTTTATACTTTGTTAGTTCCGGATAGAGCGAGTACATTGTTTCCTTGTTTTGATCAGCCAGATATTAAGGCTACTTATGTTCTTTCTCTTGCTGTGCCAAAAGATTGGGCTGTTCTGGCAGGTGCTCCTGTAACAGAAAGAACGGAAAAAGGAGAAGCTGTTGTTTATAAATTCGGGAAGTCGGATAAAATGAGTACGTATTTATTTTCGTTTGTAGCTGGGGAGTTCAAACGTATTACTGCTAATCCTAGTGGTAGTAGAGAAATGACAATGCTGTACAGGGAGAATAATCCAGAAAAGATAAAAGCGAGTACAGATACTATTTTTAATTTGCATCAGCAGTCTTTAGGTTTTTTAGAAAGCTACACGCAATATCCATTTCCTTTTCAAAAATTAGATTTTGCTTCAATTCCTGTGTTTCAATACGGAGGAATGGAACATGTGGGGGTTATTCAGTATAGAGAATCTACTTTGTTTTTGGATAATAGTGCTACTGATAGTGAAAAGCTTAATCGTGCTAAATTAATTGCGCATGAAACAGCTCATATGTGGTTTGGTGATTTGGTAACGATGAAATGGTTTGATGATGTTTGGATGAAAGAGGTTTTTGCAAACTTTATGGCTGATAAGATTATGAATCCTATTTTTCCAAAGGTAAATCATAAGTTACAGTTTTTAACAGCCCATTATCCTAGTGCTTATGCAGAAGATCGATCTGCAGGAACGCATCCTATTAAACAGAAACTGACTAATCTTAAAAATGCAGGATCGCTTTATGGAGGTATTATCTATAATAAAGCGCCGATTATGATGCGTCAATTAGAGGCTTCAATGGGTGAGGAGGCTTTTAGAAAAGGGATTCAGAAATACATTCAGAAATATGCTAATGATAATGCGAATTGGGAGAACTTGGTTGAAATTCTGGATGCTGAAACTCCATTAGACTTGAAGAAATGGAGTGATGTTTGGGTTAATAAATCAGGAAGACCAATTCTTGCGAGTCATATTAAATATGATTCAGCAAACCGTATAAAAAGTTTCGAAATAGAGCAACAAGCAGAAGATAAATCTAAGAATCTTTGGCCACAGATTTTTGATATTGGATTGGTGTATCCTGAAGGTATTAAGGTAGTTGAGGTTTCGGTTAAGGATAGAATGACTAAAGTAGAAAATGTTGCAGGATTGGCTAAGCCAATTACGATTATATACAATTACAATGGCTATGGTTATGGAGTTTTCCCTGTAGATGTAGACAATCTAAATTATATTCCAACGATTAAAGATGAGGTAGCGAGAGCGTATAGTTATATTAATCTTTATGAGAATATGTTGGCTGGTGTTGTTACGCCTATGAAGGCATTTGACTCTTGCCTTGAAGGAATTAAAGTAGAGCAAAATGAATTGGTTGTTAGGATTTTGTCAAATCAGTTGAATACTATTTTTTGGAAATTTCTAACAGATAAACAGCAAATTGCATGTCAAAAGCAACTTGAGGATAATGTTTATGGGCTCTTGCAGACAGATTTACCAAAAAACATTAAGAAAACGCTATTTGGTTTGTTTAGCTCTATTGCTTATTCGGATTCGGGTAAAGAAAAATTATATAGAATATGGAATAAAGAAGAGGCTATTGCTAATTTAAAATTAAATGAGGACGATTATACTGGTATAGCTATGAATTTGGCTATATTTAAACATCCAAAAGCGGATGAGATTCTGAGTAAAGCTAAGTTGGCGATTACTAATCCGGATAAGCAAAAGAGATTTGAATTTTTACTGCCTTCGTTGTCAAAAGAAGATGCTGTTAGAGATACTTTTATGTTGTCTTTAAAAGAGGATAAAAATAGAGAGAAAGAAGCTTGGGTTTCATCGGCTTTGGCAAATATTCATCATCCACTGCGTCAGGAAAGTGCTAAAAAGCATCTTCGATTTTGTTTGGATTTAGTAACTGAAATTCAACGTACGGGAGATATCTTTTTTCCAAAAGATTGGCTTAATGGCACGATTGGAAGATATTCGTCAAAATATGCTTTTGATGTAGTGCAAACGTTCTTGAAAGAGAATCCTAATTTTAGTCCGATATTAAAGAGAAAACTATTGCAAGCAACGGATGATTTGTATCGTGCGCAGAAAATAAAAAAATAAACCTAATGAAGATTGAATCACAAATAGAGAAGATTTCTAGTTTTCAGCATCTTGAGATGTTGGCTAATCAGGTAGTGGAAGGTTTTATTTCGGGAATGCATAAAAGTCCATTTCATGGTTTCTCGGCAGAATTTGCAGAACATAAAGTGTATAATGTTGGAGAAAGTACCAAGCATATAGATTGGAAGCTATTTGCTAAGACAGATCGATTGTATGCAAAGCGATTTGAGGAGGAAACGAATTTGCGTTGTCATTTGATTATAGATAATTCGGCATCGATGCATTATCCTGAATTAAATTCGAATCAGTCTTTCTATGAGAATAAAATAGGATTTTCGGTTTTAGCTTCGGCTGTTTTAATGAATATATTAAAGAAACAACGTGATGCGGTAGGTTTGAGTGTGTTTTCTGATAGTTATGAGTATTATGCGCCTGAAAAGGGGAGTGATCGCCACCATAGAATGTTACTTAATAAACTGGAAGAGCTTTTAGAGAAACCGAAGACAAGCAAAAAAACGGATACGATTACTTATTTGCATCAGATTGCAGAGAAGATCCACAGACGTTCGATGATTATCCTTTTTACAGATATGTTTCAGTCAGAAAACGAAGAGTTGTTGTTTAATGCATTGCAACATCTAAAACATAACAAGCATAAAGTGGTTCTGTTTCATGTAATAGATAAGGAGACAGAAGTGAAATTTGATTTTGATAATGCCCCACGCAAGTTTATTGATTTAGAAACAGGGGAAGAAGTAGCTGTTTTTGCCGATAATGTGAAAATAGAATACGAAAAAGAGGTGGAGAGTTATTTTAAACGCTTGTCTTTAACCTGTGCTCAGAACCGAATTAAGTACGTTCCGGTCGCAGTAGGTGAAAATTTTGAAAAAATATTAACGACTTACTTGGTTGAAAAACAAAACTTTGGATAATAAGTGTAAAAATAATTAAAATTTTTTTCAAAAAAGGCTTGCAGAAACGAAATTCTATACTATCTTTGCAACCGCAATAACGCAGAGGTTTGGTAGTTCAGTTGGTTAGAATACATGCCTGTCACGCATGGGGTCGCGGGTTCGAGTCCCGTCCAGACCGCAATATTGGGAAAAGCCTTTCTTTATAGAAAGGCTTTTTTGCCCAAATACGGTATCTAAAATTAGTTGTGTTGTTTGGTCGGCCTTGTAAGCTGACCGGGTTTAGTAGTTAGACCAATGAAAAGCTTTCCACTTTTGTGGATGGCTTTTTTGATTTATACCACTTTTAGTTTTTGGATCAGGTTTGAAAAGTTGTGTCTATAGGGTCAAGGCGGAAACTGGATCATCCTACATTACCCGCAATCTTGTCCTTCTGAGGAACGAAGAATCTCCGCAAGTAGCGCTAACACAAAACAGTTTTTTTTATAGAATCCTGCATTACCCCAATCTTGTCCTTCTGAGGAACGAAGACTCGAACGATAGCGGATAGACGAAAAAAAGGAAACCATTTCTGATCTCCTTTTAATTAATATATCTTTTTCAATATTTATTGGTCTTTTCTGAATTTTCCAAATACAGGAAGAATTAATCTAAAATTATTTGTTGATTAATTTTTCAAGTCTTGCCATCATTTCGTCTTTCTCTTTCAGCATACGCTCGTATAAAGCAATTTTTTCTTCGTGAAGGTGGATCAATTTATCAATTGGATTATTATTGAAAACTTCAATCCTGTTATTAAACATTGCATTGTCTGAGAAATTACATGAGATTAAATTCACTGCCTGCTCCTCGTCAAAGTTCTGAAATGCTTCAACTGGAATTTTTAATACTGTAGAGATTTGCTTAAGTAGATTGTCTTCAATTACATCTTTCTGCTCAAGCATAGAAATTTTCTTCTGATTCCAGTCTTCTCCTAAATCATAAGCCAATGCCTCTTGCTTTATATTAAGCATTTCTCTGAAACGCTTTAGGTTTCTTCCTTGATGTATTTTTTGTTCCATAATAAATAGCAGTTTTCTAAAGGCTCAAAAGGTAGAGCCATTTGATTAAAAAGTCCGAACTTCAAAGATAAAAAAATATCCCGTAAAACATGGAGCAATACGAAGACCTGTGATGATACAAAAAAAAACTCATCAAAAAAAAAAGGAAACCATTTCTGATCTCCTTATTAATTAGTATATCTTTTTCAATAGTTTATTGGTTTTTTCTAAATTCTCCAAATAGAGAAAGAATTAATCTAAAACTATTTGTTGATTAATTTTTCAAGTCTTGCCATCATCTCGTCTTTCTCTTTCAGCATGCGCTCGTATAAAGCAATTTTTTCTTCGTGAAGCTGAATCAATTTATCAATTGGATTATTATTGAAAGTTGGATTATAATTTATCAAGCCTTGAGTATCATGAAAAGTATTAGAAATAATATTTATTGCTTGCTCCTCATCAAAGTTCTGAAAAGCTTCTGCAGGAATTCTTAGTACAGCTGAAATTTGTTGCAACAGGCTGTCTTCAATTACATCTTTCTGCTCAAGCATAGAAATTTTCTTCTGATTCCAGTCTTCTCCCAAATCATAAGCCAATGCCTCTTGCTTTATATTAAGCATTTCTCTGAAACGCTTTAGGTTTCTTCCTTGATGTATTTTTTGTTCCATAATAAATAGCAGTTTTCTAAAGGCTCAAAAGGTAGAGTCATTTGATTAAAAAGTCCGAACTTCAAAGATAAAAAAATATCCCGTAAAACACGGGGCAATACAAAAACCTGTGGAGTAACAGGATTTTTTTTTAACCGCAATATTGTCTTTCTGACGAAGGAAGGCCCGAGCGACAGCGAACAGACGAAGTAATCTCCGCAAGAAACTATCTCAAGGTGTTCCTGAATTGTCGAGCTACTAGATGAGATTCTTCCTTCGTCAGAAAGACAAGTTTGGGGTAATGCAGGATTGTAAAAAAAACGGTTTTATGGGGTCAGTACTAAAACGGATCGATACAAAAAGCTGTGATGATAGAAAAGACTCATCAATTTGTTTAGACAAGATTGTGCTTAAAAAAAAGGCTTATTACTCTATAGGTTTTCGTATTCGTCTATTGTAAATCACTCGCGATACCTTAATAATACCATGCTTCTTTTGGAAATTGGATATTCTGTAAATAATATTGTTGTTCTATCTAATTTTTCTTTGTTTGTAATTTTTTAGAAATCAAGGTGTTGAAAATTTAACGTTTTTATTTGGTAAAAAAAGTAGAAAAAAGCTTGTGAGATCATTACTTCTGTTGTACTTTTGCACAACAATAAACGCAGTTGGTTTGGTAGTTCAGTTGGTTAGAATACATGCCTGTCACGCATGGGGTCGCGGGTTCGAGTCCCGTCCAGACCGCAATATTGGAAGAAGCCTTTCTTAACAGAAAGGCTTTTTTATTTTAAGACATTTCTCTTCTTTTAAAATTTCTTCATTATATTTATATATCGCAATTTAGTCGCTGATATTCACTTACTTCAATGGAGCAGTCAAAACACAAAGTAGATCAGTATTACATCAAAAAAGTAGATGCTGATAAAAAGAGTATTTACTGTCATCATGATTTGATGGGGGAATTGTTTGTTCCTACCCATAAACACAATAAAGCTCAATTACTTTATGCCGAAGGTGACGTTGTTTTTGTAACTACAGAAACTAAAACTTATTTCTTGCCCGCACGACATTTTATATGGATTCCTAGTGGGATTGAACACAGCATTCATCCAAAGTCTGAAAACGTGATGATGCGTAATCTCTATTTCCCTGTTGAAAAAGAAGAAGATGCCTTTTATCAGAGTGAAGGAATCTATCCAGTAAACAACTTATTGCTTCAAATGATGCTTTTTACTAATCAGTGGAATGGGGATCTTAAAAAAGGAACTCCAAATTTTGCGATTGCTAAAGCTATCAAAGCCATATTACCTCAGATTTGCTTAACCAATTTACCTTTAGAATTGCCTTTACCAAAAGACCCTCGTTTGGGTAAAATCTTGCGTCATATTGAAAACAACCTAGGAGAGACAATTTTGTTTGGAGAAGTAGCTCATCAATTTGGTTATAGTGAGAAATCTTTATACCGTTTGTTTCAGAAAGATCTAGGAATGTCTTTTATTCAATATTATACAATTAGAAGAATATTAAAAGCAATTGAACTCCTTCTCGATAGAAGATTATCTGTAAAAGAAGTTGCAGAAGAAGTTGGTTACACAAGCGTACCTACATTTAGTAATACATTTTTTAAAATTTTAGGGCAACGTCCTTCGGATTATCTTAAAGGAGAAAATATTTTGAAGAAAAGATAAATTGTAATGTTTAAAAAGTGAAGTGTAAAAAGTGCAACATGTAGATTTTGTTCAGGTTTCGCTTTTTTGTTTATAATCTTTATTAAATAGCTCGTCAATTTTTTCTACGCTAGAACATCCTCAATGCACTTAACTATAACGTTTTCATTTTATTAGGTTGATTTTCAGTTGTTAAAATTTGTCCGAAATGAATATGTTATTGACTTTTTAGGATTATCAGGCAATCATAAAATGAAAGAACTTTGCAGTGAATAAATCACACTACTTTCATGTTCCTTAAAAAAAGGTTTTCGACAATACGTTATTTCTCTAAAAATTTGGTTTTAATCCTTATTTTTCAAGGAATAACTACACTACAAGCGCAACAGAGTAATCCAATTTCGTTGCAAGAAGCAATAAAAATTGCAAAAGAAAATAACAAAAACATTCTCAAGTCTCGTATCGAGATAGACATTTCTAAAGAGAATATCAAAGAAACCAAAGAACTTCGTTTACCTGAAATAGATTTTAATACTTCTTATTCTCGTATTACAAACTTAACGGAGTTTAAAAGCGGTTTTTTAAAAGACAAAGAAGTAACGCATACTATTCCTGAAATGTATAATGTAGGTACTGCTATTAAAGTGCCTTTATATGTAGGCAATAAAATAAACAATGCTATTAAAATTGCTAAGCAAGAAAATGCAATAGCTTTAGTTAAAAGTGAAAAAACAGAAAGTGATATTGAGCTAGAAGTAATTGCTACTTATTTGGGAATTCAGAAAATGATGGAGCTTCAAAAAATCATTGAAGAAAATATTAAAGAAGAGCAAAGCCGACTTAAAGAAGTTCAATCTTTGAAGAATCATGGTACAATTACAAAAAATGAAGTCTTAAGAGCCGAACTTCAACTTTCAGATCGTGAGTTAAATTCTTTGACAAATTCGAAAAACATAAAAATTGCGCTTAACGAGTTAAAAACAATTTTGCAGTTACCAGAAGAAGAAGTAATTGCTATTGATGAAGCTACAAGTTTAAATGAAAATGCCAAGCTAGATGATTATAGTTTTTATTTAAGTAATACGCTTCAGAATGAAGAGATGCGAATTGCATATCAGGAAATAGAAATTAAGAAGACGGAGGTGAAATTAGCAAAAGGGAATTACTATCCTAAAATAAATTTCTTTGGAGATTATAATTTTAAGTACCCCAATTATATGTTTTTTCCACCAAACCCCTATCTGTATAGTTTAGGACAGGTGGGAATTGAAGCGTCATTTAGCTTGTCAGGATTGTATAAAAACAAGACCAAAGTACATATTGCAAATTCTAAAGTAGAATTACAAAAAACGCAATCGGAAATTGTAAAAAATAAAGTTCAGGATGAATTATTTAAAAATCATACTCAATATCAGGAAATAGTCGAGAAGATTGTAGTTGTTGACAAGGCGCTAGAATTGGCTACAGAGAATTATCGTATCGTAAAGCTAAAATACCTAAATCAGTTGGTACTAATAACCGAAATGGTCGATGCTGATAATGCTTTATTGCAAGCGAAATTTAATAAAATCGCAACCAGAATTGATGCTGAAATGAAGCATTATGAATTGCTTCACACAGCAGGATTATTAAATAAATAAATTTAAAAGAGAATAAATTTTTATGGTAAAGATTAAAAATGAAACTAGAGCTAATATGTCGTTTCATACATTGATAACTGTTATTGCGTGCGTACTTGTTTTAAGCGGAATCGTTTTGGGAATTTGGTTTTATGTTTTTAATAAAAACCACGAAGAAACAAATGATGCTCAGGTTGAGCAATATGTTACGCCAATAATGTCGAGAATTACAGGTTATGTTCAGGAGGTTCGTTATGAAGAAAATCAATTTGTTCATAAAGGAGATACTTTGTTGGTTATTGATAATCGTGAATACAAATCAAGGTTAGATGTTGCTTTGGCAGATGTAGAAAGTGCTAAAAGAAACAGCATTGTTGTTGAGAAAAACGTGGCAACAACAGCAAGTGCAACTAGCATTGGAAAATCGCAATTGGCAGCAGCCAAAACAAATCTTTGGAAAACACAATTAGAATATAAACGTTACAAAGCTTTGGTAAAAGAGGAAGCTGCAACGGAGCAACAATTAGAGAAAGTAAAAGCAGATTACGAATCGGCTCAGGCTCAGTATCAAGAAATGAGTAACCGAATTGAATCTTCTAATTTAAGTACATCTCAGGCGGCTGCGAATGTTCCTACTGCTCAAACAGTAATTCAGTCTAAACAAGCTTTGGTTGATAACGCTGCTTTGTTTCTTTCGTACACGGTTATTACTGCTCCTTATGACGGATGGGTTGCTAAGAAAACAATTCAGCCAGGACAAATGGTAAAAGAGGGGCAAACGCTACTTTCGATGGTTAGTAAAGAAAAATGGATTACGGCAAACTTTAAAGAGACACAAGTGCAATTCTTGACTATTGGGCAGGAAGTTGAAATACATGCTGATGCACTTAATGATAAAGATTTTGTGGGTGTTATAGCTTCGCTATCTCCTGCTAGTGGTGCGCGATTCTCATTATTGCCACCAGATAATGCAACTGGAAACTTTATTAAGATTGAACAAAGAATTCCAGTAAGAATAAAATTAAAAGACACAAGTGAACAAGCTGACTTCCTTCGTGCCGGGATGAATATAACTGTTGTAGCCGAACACAAATAACATAATGTTAGACAATACGAGCGTTTTTAAATCATGGGTTCCCAATTGGGCAATCATTGTAATCTTGTTTTTTTGCATGTTACATTCAATGATTTTGTTGGGAGTTTACTCTTCAAATGTTACTTATGCATCTAGTTTTCTGGATATAGAGCCTGAAGATTTACAATTTTCTATGTGTGTTACCTATGGAACATTGCTTGCCACAATATTAATAGAGAGTAGATTCTCTAAGTTTTTTCCAACCAAAAAATACTTGATTGCTGTATTTTGTTTGGTAGCTATTACAATAATGTTATCGGCTTACGTTAAGAATTTTTCGTTATTCATTATGATAAGAATGGCTGAGGGCTTTTTAATGGCGTTACCAGGTGTTCCGTTAAGGCAGTTATTAATTACCCGATTTAAATCTAAAAATGCAATTATAATTGGATTTACGTTTAATTATGGAGCCTTGTTATTATCATCACCTTTTATAATGAATATTGCTGTTTGGCTTTTAGAGAATTACGATTGGAGATACATGGCATACGGATCGGCAGCATTTCAGGTTATTTGTGTTTTATTAATCATGATAACGTTTAATGATAGTCGTCTTCATCGAAAAATTCCATTGTATCAAATAGATTGGACTAGTTTTGTTTTATTACTAACAGCTATATTATGTGGAGCTTATTTCTTTGTTTACGCAGAGAAAAAATATTGGTTTGAATCTTTTGAAATTCGTGTTGCATTAATAGCTTCTTTAATTGCGACAGGTTTGTTTATTTTTAGGCAATTGCATGTAAAGCGTCCTTGTTTTGATTTGAATGTCTTTCGATATGCTAATTTGCGAATCGGTTTTCTGTTGTTTTTCCTTTTTTATATAGGTAGAGCAACGCTTAACATTTGTCATAGCACCATGTTTAGCGTTTGGAATTGGGAGCCATCGCGTGTAGCTCATATTCAGTATCTTAATGTAATTGGAAATGTAATCGGAATGGTTTTGGCAGCAATTTTTCTAGCTAAAACAGTAGCGTCTAAATATATTTTTATGCTAGGATTTTTTATTCTAGCAGTATTTCATCTGTGGTTTACGTTTCTTTTTGTGCCAGATATTTCATTATCTACAATGGCAATACCATATGTTTTACAAGGAGTTGCAGTAGGAATTTTGTTTGTGCCATTAGTTTTGTTCACCATGTCATCAGTTCCATCAGGTTTAGCACCTTATTCAGGAGCAATAGGGGTTTCTGGTCGTTTTTGGGGAAGCACGATAGGATTTTGTATTATGCAAAATGCTGAGAAATTTTTCCAAAAATCACATTTTACAAAACTAACTCAGTTTGTTGTACCCGAAAGTCCTGAGACACAAAATAGAATTGCTCAAACTGCTCAAAGTTTCATTAGTAAAGGTTTTAATCCGGATGAAGCTAATCTATTGGCCATGAAGCAAATTTCAGGTTCTATTACCAAGCAATCTATCTTATTGTCTAATATGGAGATTTTTACCCTTGTTGGATACGGACTATTAATCGTAGTACTGTTTCTTGCAATTAATCAACACCTGAAAAAGAGTTTTGATGTCTTTAGAAATAGAGTTTGGAATAGTTTTTAAGTCCAGCCTAGAATCCGTATTAGACGTCTAATGCGGATTCTGTTTTTAAAATAGTCCAGCACGATTTTGCCATACAAGCGTAAGGAATAAACCGAAGAATGCAATACAAATCATAAAGTTTATAAAGCTCGAAGTTATAAAGCCGATAAAAGAACCTGTAGCTGCTTTTAAGGCGCGATTATGATCTTTTTTGTCGTAGATAAGCTCTCCAATAAATGCTCCAACAAATGGGCCAATAATAAAACCAAGTGGAATTGGAATAAATATCCCTACCACTAAGCCAATATTAGTTCCCCAAATACCATATTTGCTCCCTCCAAATTTCTTGGTGCCTTTAGCTGGGATAATGTAGTTTAGAATAGAAATGATGATTGTAATTGCAAGCGTAACACCTAGAACCCAATAATTCATTGGTACTGCTTTTGTTAGGTAAAGCAATAATAACCCTAGCCAACTTAGGCCTATTCCTGGTAAAACAGGCAGGAAACTACCTAAAATCCCAATAATCATGCATGTAAAACCGAGTAACAATAATAGTGTATCCATATAATTTTTTGTAATTTTGCGTTTATAATTCTTTAGTGAAACTCGACTATGTTTAGAATTTTGCAATTAATGTTGTTTTGTTTTTTGATTTTTTCAATCAATACAAATGGATATGCGCAAACTAAAAAACTTTCAATAGACGATCGACTACTTCAGGATAGCATTTATAAAAGTAATAAGAAAAAAGTATTAAATTTTTCAATGAAAGATTTTGATGCTCTTTTTTTTGATTTCTTTACTGTTAAAAGCAATCCAGATGTTGTTTTAACTAAAACACAGTTTTATAATTATACAGTTCAAATTGCCACTTTTTCTGACCGATTAGCAATTTTATATCCTGCTGAAAAAGTAATTGCGGCAAAGAATAAAGAACATTGGCTTTCAGAAAGTTATGAGGATTATTTGTTATTCAAAGCTTCTCAAAAAAAATAATTGTATTTTTATAAATTAATAGTTCAATTCTAAATCAATCCCTTGAAGCAAATTTCCCTTTTATTAGTAATCATTTTGTTTAACTCTTGTCAATATTTTGAGAAGCAGGTGCCTTCTGAAAAAGAATTATTGCAAAAAGAGCTAAAATCGATTAATTGGAAAGAAGTTGATGAATTTCCATCGGTAGTAGAATGTGAAAAAATTGAAAATAAAAAGCAACGCCAACAATGTTTTTTTGAAATAATGACACAGCTCATTCAGCAAAAACTAAGTAGCGATACACTTGCAATTCTTTATCCTGAATTGGATACTATCGAAGTAAAAGTGACTATTTTTCCAAATGCTACAATGAAATTCGAACCACAGTTTCCAAAAGATTCAGTGGCTTATGACACAGTTAAGATTGATAGCATTCTGCGCGCACGTTTAGTAGATTTTCCTAAAGTCAATCCCGCCATAAAACGTGGTATTCCTGTAAAAACTCAGTTTATATTACCAGTAATTCTTAAGGTAGAATAACGATGCCGTTTACTTTTTTTTAATATTTTGAAAGAAGATAAAAAGTATAGCAACTATCTATGACCAACTAAACAATGAGTCAGTATTATGGAATACTGTTGTATTATTAATTGATGGCTTTAGTCTTGAAATTCAAAACATAATAACTTCCAATAACAACAGGCAAAACTACATTTAAGAACCACATTAAGGTCGAAATGAAAATTACAATCCATTCGTTTACGCCAAGTATTCCGAAGAAATATACAGCAACACTTCCTTTTACAGCAAAATCCAAAAACTGAAAAGTAGGCAATGATGAAGCTAGAAAGTAAACAGCCGCAACCGTTGCGATTAAGGTAAAATAAGGTAAGTCAACATCAAAAGCTAGAAACAAAAAATAATATTGATGTGAGAATACTAAGTAGCGACAAATCCCTAAAAGAATGTTTTTTTGATGAATTGATTTCGGAATTTCGTTGATCTTATGAATAAGCTTTTCAATTGAATACCCTTTGATTGCGATTTTTTTTAATAGAAAAACGACAACAAATAATACTAATAAAAGGGCAAAAAGTAATGCAACAGTTGGCGATGTGATTACATTGTATTTTGAGTTAAAATACAATAAACCAAAGATTCCAAATATAACAGTGATAACCATTTGTATTCCGTTGCATATCAGATTTAAGAATACTACTTTTTTTGTTTCTTTTTTGTCAAAAAATAATGCTTTCCCAGCATATTCACCAACGCCATTTGGAGTAAAAAGTCCAGCAGTTAATGCTCCGAGCACTTGTTTTGTAGCTTCGAGTAGTGATATTTTTCGGATAACCTGAGCTAGATTCTGCCATTTCAAAATTTCAAAATAACGATTTAAAACGCTCAGTAATAAAATAAAGGCAATTCCAGAAACCGATTGATTCTTTTTAAATAAAATAATAAATTTTTCCCAGTCGAGTTTATCGTTTTGTGCAAGTTGATTATAAATAAAATAAAATGCGCCACCTACAATCAAAAGTTTGATTACAAGAACAAGGAATTGTTTAGCTTTGTGAGGAATTGAAATCATGCCACAAAGTAAAGGAAAAACTATTACACAAAGTCACGCAAAGACTCACAGAGTTTCGCAAAAGACTGTTTTTTTCAATACATAATCAAACTTTGTGTGTTTTGAGTCTCCTTTGAGAATCTTCGTGAAATAAAAAAATGACAAAAGAACGCATCATATTAGGAATCGACCCAGGAACAACCATTATGGGTTTTGGGTTGATAAAAATCGTCAATAAAAAAATGGAATTTTTACAGCTCAACGAACTGCAATTATCCAAATACGACAATCATTACCAAAAGCTTAAACTCATTTTTGAACGTACCATTGAGTTAATTGAAACACATCATCCAGATGAAATTGCTATTGAAGCACCTTTCTTTGGTAAAAATGTTCAGTCGATGTTAAAGTTAGGACGAGCTCAAGGAGTTGCAATGGCAGCGGGGCTTTCTAGAGATATTCCGATAACCGAATACGAACCTAAAAAGATAAAAATGGCGATTACCGGAAATGGAAATGCCAGTAAAGAACAAGTTGCTAAAATGCTACAACAACTTTTAGGATTAAAAGAATTGCCTAAGAATCTCGATTCAACAGATGGTTTGGCAGCAGCAGTTTGTCACTTTTTCAACTCAGGAAAAGTAATTGGTGAAAAAAGTTATTCAGGTTGGGATTCCTTTGTAAAACAAAATGAAGAACGAGTTAAAAAAAAGTAGTGTTCAGTCACAGTTTTCAGTTAATGTAGACTGTTATAGAACGATAAACAAAAAAAATGAGCGGAATATATATCCATATCCCTTTTTGTAAGCAAGCATGTAATTATTGCGACTTTCATTTCTCGACTTCGATGAAAAAGAAAGAAGACATGGTTTTGGCTATCGCCAAAGAGATTTCTATGCGCAAAAATGAATTTGAAAATGAAATTGTCGAGACCATTTATTTCGGTGGAGGAACTCCCTCGGTATTAACTTGTGATGAAATTCAGTTTTTAATTGCAACCGTTTATGACAATTATAAAGTAATAGCAAATCCAGAGGTCACACTCGAGGCAAATCCGGATGATTTATCTACCGAGAAAATAATCGAATTGTCTAAAAGTCCTATTAACCGATTGAGTATTGGAATCCAATCTTTTTTTGAAGATGATTTGAAGATGATGAATCGCGCTCATAATTCGGCGGAAGCCAAAAAATGCTTGGAGGAAGTAACGAAATATTTTGATAATATTTCTTTAGATTTAATATATGGTGTTCCCGGAATGAGTAATGAAAAATGGAAACAGAATATCGAGACCGCTTTGAGTTTTGGTGTTCCGCATATTTCGAGTTATGCTTTGACAGTGGAGCCCAAAACAGCATTGAATAAACTAATCCAGACAGGAAAAGTGGCAAAACCTAATGATGAAGTGGCTTCTGCACATTTTATGATTTTGGTTGAAACCCTTGAAGCGAATGGTTTTATTCATTATGAATTATCAAACTTCGGAAAGGAAAACTTTTTTTCTAAAAATAATTCAGCCTATTGGTTGGGTAAAAAATATATTGGAATCGGTCCTTCGGCACATAGTTACGATGGTGTTTCAAGAAGTTGGAATATCGCTAATAACTCCATTTATATAAAATCAATTCAAGAAAACCAATTGCCTAATGAAATTGAAGTTCTTTCGCTATCCGATCGCTATAATGAGTATATCATGACTGGATTAAGAACAATCTGGGGAGTTTCGTTGGAGAGAATCGAAAAAGAATTTGGAACTGATTATTTGGTTTATCTAAAAAAACAAGCCAAAAAGTTTCTTGATGATGAGTTGGTTTTTATTAAGGATAATATCTTAAGACCAACAGCAAAAGGAAAATTCTTAACTGATGGAATAGCATCTGATTTATTTTACTTAAATTCGGATTAAAGATTACTATTTTTTTTTATTTTGTAAGAATAGTTCCTGTTTTTATTTTTTAAATACTAGATTTGTTGTCGTAAATATTCCGAAATGGAATAGGTTTTTGCGGTTAAACTACAAATTATGAGTGAAAATGAATTATCAAGAATTGTTTTTGATTCGGCATTAAAGGTACATAAGGCGCTTGGTCCTGGTTTATTAGAAAGTGCTTATGAAGAGTGTTTAATTTTTGAACTGAAAAAAGTAGGTTTGAAAATTGAAAAACAGAAAGCTCTACCTTTGATTTATGAAGATGTTAAATTAGATATTGGTTATCGATTAGATATTATAGTAGAAAATAAATTAATTTTAGAGATAAAATCTGTTGTTGCTTTAAATGATGTTCATTTTGCGCAGTTAATGACTTATTTAAAACTAACGAATTGTAAATTGGGTTTACTCATAAATTTCAATGTTGTTTTAATGAAAAATGGAATACGTAGGATTGTGAATAATCTTTGAAAATATTTAACCACCAAGTTCGCAAGGGTTTTCGCAAGATTCGCAAAGAAAAATATAGTTTTGCGGAAAGTTTTTAACCGCTAAGTTCGCAAGGGTTTTCGCAAGGTTCGCAAAGAAAAATATAGTTTTGCGGAAAGTTTTTAACCGCTAAGTTCGCAAGGGATTTCGCAAGGTTCGCAAAGAAAAATATAGTTTTGCGGAAAGTTTTTAACCGCTAAGTTCGCAAGGGATTTCGCAAGGTTCGCAAAGAAATGATGCAGTTTTCACATACAGCTTTGCGAACTTTGCGATAAGACAAATGTAAATCTTTGCGCTCCTTGCGGTAAAAAATATTAGCAAGTCTTAATTAAAAACAATAAATAAATAATCTAATGAAAATTACCATACTAGATGATTATCAAAATGCAGTTATAAAACTAGAATCTTTCAAAATGTTGAAAGGATTAGATGTTACTGTTTTAAATTATACAGAAAAAGACAATTCTAAGCTAGCAGAGTTATTAAAAGACTCCGAAATTATCGTCTTAATTCGTGAAAGAACTGAAATTACCGAAGACCTACTCTCCAGATTACCTAAGTTAAAACTTATTAGTCAGACAGGAAAAAAATCGAATCATCTTGATGTTGCTGCATGTACAAAATATAAAGTTGCAGTAGCTGAAGGTATTGGGTCACCTGTTGCTCCTTCTGAATTTGCTTGGGCGTTAATAATGAATACTGTACGTCAGATTCCACAGGCTATCCAAGGAATGAAGGAAGGTAAGTGGCAAACGAATATTGGTTCTACGATAAAAGGGAAAACAATTGGAATCTGGGGTTATGGAAAAATTGGGCAGCAAATTGCAAAATATGCTTCGGTTTTTGGAGCAAGAGTTTTGGTTTGGGGAAGTGAAAATTCAAGAAATCAGGCAGTGCTTGACGGATTTGACGAGGCTACTTCTAGAGAAGCATTTTTTTCTCAAAGTGATGTGATTACGTTACATATTAGACTCAATGAAAGTACTTTTGGAATTGTAAAAGAGACTGATTTGAACTTAATGAAATCTGATGCTGTTTTGATTAATACGGCAAGGGCAGAATTAATAGAAAAAGGAGCTTTGTTGAAATGTCTAAAAAATGGAAGACCGGGATTTGCTGGTATAGATGTTTATGAAGAAGAGCCTATTTATGATATGAACTTTGAATTACTCCAACTGCCAAATGTTATTTGTACGCCTCACATTGGTTATGTAGAGAAAGACAGCTACGAACTGTATTTTGAGAAAGCATTTGAGAATGTAATTAGCTATATTAATAGAAATCCAACTAATATTGCAAATCCTGAAGTATTAGATTAAAAGAGGAAATATTCAATCGCAAAGGGGAAAAATTCGTAGTGTTATGAATAATCTTTGAAAATATTTAACCGCTAAGTCCGCAATGGTTTTCGCAAGGTTTACAAAGAAAAAAAACACAGTTTTCACATACAGCTTTGCGAACTTTGCGATAAGACAAATGTAAATCTTTGCGCTCTTTGCGGTAAAAAAAATAGTAGCAAACCTTAGGGAAATAAAATTTTCACATACAGCTTTGCGAACTTTGCGATAAGACAAATGTAAATCTTTGCGCTCCTTGCGGTAAAAAAAATAGTAGCAAACCTTAGGGAAATAAAATTTTCACATACAGCTTTGCGAACTTTGCGGTAAGATAAATGTAAATCCTTGCGTCCCTTGCGGTAAAAAAAAAATAAACCTATGACAGCAACAATAAATCATAACAATCAAAATTTCGAAATAGACTTATCAAAACCTATTGATATTTCGATTCCGTTAACGAATACAGATGATAATCCGATTGCATGGTATATTGAAAAACCTGTAATTGAGCCTGTTGTTTTTGGTGATTGGATAGGGAAGGTTTCTGAAGGGAAATCATCTACCAATTTTAATAATATTTTCTTTAATCCGCATGGGCATGGTACACACACCGAATGCTTAGGACATATTACAAGGGAGTTTTATAGTATTAATCAATCGCTAAAGAAGTTTTTCTTTTTGGCAGAATTAGTTTCGGTTGAACCAGAAATTCAAGGAGAAGATTTGGTGATTACTAAAGAGCAAATTGTTCAGGCATTAAATGCTTCGGCTTTGCTCAGTGATACAATTGAGGCTTTAATTATTAGAACGCTTCCAAATCAAGAATCAAAAAAAGCAACTAAATATTCAAATACGAATCCTCCTTATTTATCTGAGGATGCAGCGGTTTTCATTCGCGAAAGCGGGATTCAGCATTTATTAATTGATTTGCCAAGTGTAGATAAGGAACATGACGAAGGGAGGTTATTGGCACATAAAGCATTTTGGAATGTGAAAAATGTAGATAATCTAAATTCTGATGCACGACTTGAGGCTACAATAACGGAGATGATTTATGTAGCTGACGAAATAAAAGACGGAGGTTATATACTTAATATACAAATTGCTTCGTTTGAAAATGATGCTAGCCCGTCAAAACCTATTTTGTATAAGATATGATTACAGTTTCCACCGATAAAAGTAAATTAGATGTTCCCTTTATTCAGCACTTTCTAAAAGATATTTATTGGGCAGTAGGTCGCACGATAGAAGAAGTTAAGATAACAATCGATAACTCATTTTGCTTTGGAATTTTTCTGGATGATAAACAAATTGGCTTTGCTCGTGTAATTACTGATTATGTTGCTTTTGCTTATGTAATGGATGTTTTTATAACTGAAGAGCATCGAGGTAAAGGGTATTCGTCAATTCTAATTGAAAGAATGATAAATGAACCAGAATTAAAAGACGTTAAAATATGGAGATTGGCAACAAGTGACGCTCATTCTTTATATAGCAAATTTGGCTTTACAGCATTAAAGACTCCTGAAAAAATGATGGAAAAAGTAAAAAAATGAAAACAGTAATTAAACTAGAAGAGATTGGTTTGTTTGTTCTCGGAATATATTTATTTAGCCTGTTAGATTATCACTGGTGGTGGTTTTTGGTATGGATATTAGTGCCTGATTTATCAATGATAGGATATGCTTTTAATGCGAAAATAGGAGCTTTTTTGTATAACATATTCCATCATAGAGGAATTGCTATTATAGTTTATATATTAGGAAGCTATTTAAAAATAGAAGCCTTGCAACTTGTTGGAGTTATATTATTTTCTCATGCTTCAATGGATCGTATTTTTGGTTATGGATTAAAGTATGAAGCGGGGTTTAAATACACGCATTTAGGTGAAATTGGTAAATAAGAAATGATATGAATTTAGAAACGTATTATGAATATTGTCTTTCTAAAAAGGGAGCTACAGAACATTTTCCTTTTGATGAAGAAACTTTGGTGTTTAAAGTTGGAGGAAAAATATTTGCTTTGTCATCTTTGTCCCAATGGGAAAAGAATACTCCTGCAGTAAATTTGAAATGTGACCCAGAGCGTGCTCAGGAATTACGAGGTGAATATGATGATATCAAACCGGGTTTTCATATGAGCAAAGTACATTGGAATACGATTACTATGAACGGAGGTTTGCCTACTGCTTTTATAAAAGAACTTATTGATCATTCGTATGATTTGGTTTTCAAAAGTTTGACAAAGAAAATTCAGAACGAAATTATCGAATTAGAAATTTAGGCATTACATTTGTATCATAATACAAAAACTAGCAACTCAGTTACTTTGTAGCTTAGCAACTTATAAAAACATGAAAGAACAATTTAAAAAGTTTTTAAACGAAGAACAAGACCCAAAAGCGATCGAAAAAATCACTTCAAAACTTAATGATTTATTGATGAGAGGTGAGGAGATTGGATATATTGCTGTTCAAAAAAAACCAGCAATTACTGTTTTTCCTGATAGTATTGTAGTAACAAACAAAAGAATCATTGTATGTAAACCTAAAAACTTAGGTCTTTCAATGGATTTTACAGATTATACTTGGGATGAGATTGTTGGGACTTTTGTAAAAGAAAACATTCTTGGATCAGAATTTTCATTCTCTACCAAAACAGATATTCAGTTTAGTATAGATTATATTCCTAAAATTCAAGCTAGAAAAATTTTCACTTACGCAAAAGAACAACTGGACATACTTAAAAATCCAATTCTTGTCCCTACTCCAGTTGCTGAAATTGTAGAGCCAGAGGTGGTTGAACCAATAGAAGAAGAGATTGAAGAAGTTGAAACGGAAGAAGTGATTAACTACGCTGAAATATTACCAGCGACAGTAATTCATAATGAACCAGTTCAAGAAACTCCATTTACTACAGAAGAAAGAAGATTAAGTGATATGTCTCAAGATGAACTTTTTGAAAAATTACAGAATTACAAAAAGCTATTAGATAACGGATTGATTATGCAAGGTGAATATGATGCCTTCAAGAAAGAAATCTTAAGTTATATGTAGTTTTTAATCGCAAAGTGCGCAAAGTTTATAAAAAAAACCAACATGATGAATGTTGGTTTTTTTATGTTTTCTTGTTTAAGCCTTAGCATACTTAGTGTTTAAATTTATAGAATTACAATTTAGTCTCAAGTTTGCTTGCAAAACGGTGGGCTTGTAATCTTTAAAAACTTTTAACCGCAAGGGACGCAAGGATTTTCGCAATGTTCGCAAAGTAAAAAATACAGCTTTACACAAAGCTTAGCGAACTTTGCGGTCAAATAAATATAAATCTTTGCGAACCTTGCGATTAAAAATTTAGGGTTGAGTTTATAGACTTACAATGTCGCTTTCTGTTTTTTACAAAGCGGTGGGCTTGCAATCTTTAAAAACTTAGCAGTTGAATTTATAGACTTACAATGTTGCTTTCTGTTTCTCTACAAAACGGTGGGCTTGTAACTCTAGTAATTCTTTTGCTTTCTGTCGCTGTAAGTTGTAGATGTCTTTATCTTCGGCAATATCGGCATAAACTTTATCATGCATTGCTGCACTAGTTTTTACTAGTAAACTACGTTGGTATTTGTTTTGTTCTAATGTAGCTTTTAATGCTGTTTCAAGTTCTTCTTGCTTAAAATCATATTCTCCTCTTGGAGCTAATAATTTGGCAATAATCGGCGATGTTTCGATTGCTAGAAACAGTAGCATAATAAAGAAAGAAGGAATCCAAGGTAATTTGTTCAATGCATTTATTCGAGCCATTAAACCATCAAATCCGTCGATAATAGGTTGTGTTTCGGATACTTTTTTGTCTACATCAGCTTGGAGTACTTTTGCTGCTTTTTCTTTTTCGGCTATTTTAGCCTCATTTTCGGTTTTTAAAGTTGCAAATTCCTTTAAAGCAGCATCGTGTTTGTCCCTTTTCTCTTTATAAACAGGCCCTTTTCCTAGTTTTTTTGTACCTGTTGTTCCTTCAGCTTCTGTAATGTACGTGGAGTATAGTGCATTTACTTCTTTTTCTTTATTAAGGATGTCTGATTTTAAACCGGCAATTTCGGCTTTGTTTTTATCTAAATCAGATTTATAGTAATTACCAACTTCCTTTTTATTGGCAAGAGCCATTGCATTTTTCTCTTTTAATAAAACAGTGTTGATTTCTTTTTCGAATATTTTAATCTCTAGTGGTTTCGAAATTACTATTGCGATAATAACTGCAAGAATAATTCGTGGTGTTGCTTGAAGAAATTCATCCCAAGCACGGTCTCTTTTTTTAATTGTAGATACAATAAAACGGTCAAGATTAAAAATAAGTAAACTCCAAACAAATCCGAATAGCATCGCTGGATATATGGAGTCAAAAACAGTAAATAGAGCATATGCACTTGCGATAAATGCCATAACTGCGGTGAAGAAAACAGTAGCACCAATACCAACGTATTTGGTTTGTTCGCCTGCGGAACAGTCCTCAAGGAGGTCTTTGTCGGCCCCTGAACAAAGGATAAAAAATTGTTTTAACATGATTGATAATTTTTGATTGATTGATAAGGCAAATTTAACGCCAAAAAATTAATATCAAGGTAAATAGTTGATATGTTTTTGGTTAGGTTGTTGTTTTGTGGTTTTTTGCAACTCTTTTATATGTTTTTTAAATAGTAGTAATGTTAATTTTGTTCAATCTTTTTAAGGGTTGGTGTTATTTTAAAGTAAAAATAAGGGGCTTAAAAAGCAGAAGCATAACGATATGTTAAATTTTTTGAATGGCAGAGTTAACTTTCAAAAACTAGTTTAGCACCGTAGTAAAACAACTTAAAACCAAGATGAAAAAAAATTATTTAGTATTAGTTCTATTTTTAATAACCTTAGTTGGTTATGCCCAAAAAGGAATTGTTTCTGGAAAAGTGTTAGATGCAGATGATAAATTGCCTTTGCCAGGAGCAATGATTGAAATTGTTGGTCAGAATAAGTATACTGTTTCTGATTACAACGGAAGATATGAATTACTTAATGTAATGTCAGGATCTTATCAAGTTAGAGTTAAGTACATGGGATATACTGAGAATATCCAAGATGTAGTTATTGCAGATGGTAAAAATGCAGTAGTTGATTTTGCACTTAAATCGTCTGGTACAGAATTAAATGAAGTTGTAGTTGGTGATATCTTAAAAGGACAAGCAAAAGCGTTAAACCAACAAAAGACGAATAAGAATATCGGAAATGTTATATCGGCGGATCAAATGGGACGTTTCCCAGATGCAAATGTTGGAGATGCTTTAAAACGAGTACCTGGAATTACCATGCAGAATGACCAAGGAGAAGCCAGAAATATAATTATTAGAGGTTTGGCTCCGTCATTAAATTCCGTGACTTTAAATGGAGATCGTATTCCATCTGCCGAAGGTGACAATAGAAATGTCCAAATGGATCTTATTCCATCAGACATGATCTCGACAATTGAAGTAAATAAAACGCTTACTCCAGATATGGATGCTGATGCTATTGGAGGTTCAGTAAATTTGATTACCAGAGCTACTCCCAATGGCGAAAGAATCTCTGCAACAGTTGCGGGAGGTTATGCACCAATTCGTGATAAAGCTATTTATACAGCAGGATTAGTATATGGTAACCGTTTTCTAGATGGCAAGTTAGGTGCAGTAGTAAGTGGTTCTTATAATAATGTAGATTACGGTTCTGATAATATGGAAGCCGTATGGACGAAAGACAAATTTGGTAACGAATATTTAAGCAAATCCGAAATTAGAAAATATGATGTGCAACGCATTCGTAGAAGTGGAGCTGTTGCCTTGGATTATAAATTTGATGACAACAATACCATTTTTGCTAATGCAATTTACAATTGGAGAGATGATAGAGAAAATCGCTATAGAACTACTTATGATGATATAAAGCCTATTTACAATGGTGAACAAATATCAAGTTTTACCGGAAGAGTAAAGCGTCAGTCAAAAGGAGGAGTTGATGATAATCGTAATAAAAGCAGAAGATTGGAAGATCAACGAGTGCAAAATTATGCATTGCGTGGGGAGCATTTAATAAATTCTAATTTAGATTTAGATTGGTCTGCAAATTATTCGTCTGCAAGAGAATATCGCCCACAAGAGCGTTACATTGAATACCGTCAGAAAGGATTGAATACTACTCAGGATTTGTCGGATATGGAGTTTCCTTTGGTTACAACAACAGGAGAAGCTTTAGATAAATTTAAATTTGATTCGGCTACCGAAAATACTAATGAAACGAAAGAAAGTGAATTTGGTGCTAAAGTAAATATTCGATTCCCTTTTACAATTATCCCTTCAGAAAAAGGAAGATTAAGAACAGGACTTAGATTAAGAATGAAAGATAAATCAAGAGATAATGTTTTTTACTCTTATGAGCCATTAAGTGGAATGGGAACTCTAGCGGATGTTGGAACAAGCTATTATGATGGAGCCGATTTTAACGTGGGTAGCAAGTATGTACCAGGTACGTTTGTTTCCAGCTCTTATTTAGGAGGTTTAGATTTAAATAATCCTGCTTTATTTAATAAAGAATTAAATCCTGCTGAATTTTTGACTGTAAATTATAAAGCCAAAGAGAATATTTATGCTGCTTACGTAAGATGGGATCAGGACTTTAATGATAAGTTATCTATGATTTTAGGTTTTCGTGTAGAGAATACGCATATTGATTATACTGGGAATCGTGTTTTGGATGAAGAAGCATTAGAAGGACAGATCAATACAACCAATTCATATACCAATGTAATGCCTGGAGTTTCGTTTAAGTATAATGCAACTAAAGACTTAGTGTTAAGAGCTGCTGTAACAACTGCATTGGCAAGACCTGATTATTATGCATTGGCTCCCTACATTAATAATATTGCTACGGATTCTCAAATCTTAGCGGGAAATCCAGATCTTAAAGCGACTTATTCTTATAATTATGATTTCATGGCCGAGAATTATTTTAAATCAGTTGGATTGATTTCTGGAGGATTTTTCTATAAAAACTTAAATGATTTTATTTATACTTATAGTGATAATCAATATACGACAGCAAAATTCGCGGCAGATTTTCCTAACCAACAAAATCCAATTCCAACAGCTGATAATTGGACGCTTATTCAACAAAGAAATGGTGATAATGTTGATGTTTTTGGTTTTGAAGTAGCCTTTCAGCGTCAATTGGATTTCTTTACAAGCCCGTTCTTAAAAGGATTTGGAATTTATCTAAACTATACATACACAAAATCTACAGCAAAAGGAATCGCTGATGCAGAAGGAAACGAAAGACGTAATATTAGTCTTCCAGGAACTGCGCCACATATGTTTAATGGTTCATTATCATGGGAGAATAAACGTTTTTCGGCAAGAGTTTCTACTAACTTTACTTCAGATTATTTAGATGAATTAGGGTCAAATGATTACAATGATAGTTATTATGATAAGCAATTTTTTGTAGATGCTAATGCTTCATTTAAAATCACACCAAAGATTCGCGTTTTTGCAGAAGCAAATAACTTAACGAACCAGCCATTACGCTATTACCAAGGCGTAAAATCACATACTAAGCAGGTTGAATATTACCAAGCGCGTTACAATTTTGGATTGAAATTTGATTTTTAATATATAATTACAATGAATTTAGTGATGATTGACAGGGATAATTCATTCCTGTCAATTTTTTTAAACAACAATAACATGAAAAATAAATTTATACTACTCCTAGCGAGTGCTTTTTTGATTTCTTGCGGAAGCAAGTTAGCTCCTGTTCGTAAAGATGCCTTAAAACCAATAGTTGTTACGCAACCACTTCCGCATGATACTGACGATCCATCAATTTGGATTCATCCTACAGATCCATCAAAAAGTATTATTGTAGGGACAGATAAAGATACCGATGGTGCTTTGTATGCTTTTGATTTAAACGGTAAAATCTTGGTGAAATCGGAAACCTTAAAAAGACCAAACAATGTTGATATTGCTTATGGCTTACTTGTTAATGGAAAAAAAGTAGATGTAGCGGTTACAACAGAAAGAGAGAGTAATAAAATAAGAGTTTTTAGCTTACCTGATTTAAAACCTATAGATAATGGAGGGATTTCTGTTTTTGACGGGGAGTTACTACGTGATCCAATGGGAATTGCATTGTACACGCGCCCTAGTGATCATGCAATATTTGCAATAGTAGGAAGAAAATCAGGACCTTCGGGGAGCTATTTGTGGCAATATGAGCTGTCTGATATAGGAAACGGAATTGTTGGAGCTAAAGTGGTTCGTAAATTCGGTTCTTATAGTGGTAAAAAAGAAATAGAAGCTATTGCTGTAGATAATGAATTAGGCGTGGTTTATTACTGCGACGAACAATTTGGAATCAGAAAATATGTAGCTGATCCTGCAAGTAATCAAAGTAATGTGGAGCTTGCTATTTTTGGTAAAGGAGATTTTAAAGCGGATAATGAAGGGATTGCTATTTATAAAAAAACGGCAACAACAGGATATATATTAGTTTCTAACCAACAAGCAAATACGTTTATGGTTTATCCGCGTGAGGGTGCTAATGGTGATTTAAACAGTTATCCTTTACTTGCAGAAATTCCAACCTCGACAATTGAATGTGATGGTGCCGATGTGACGAATGTAAATTTAGGAGGTGCTTTTAAAGACGGACTTTTTGTAGCAATGAGCAACGGTATGACTTTTCATTATTACAGTTGGGATGCTATTCAGAAATTGATAGATAAGGATAAAAAGTAGTTTCTAGCATAAACAAAAAGAGCTGTTCATTTGAACAGCTCTTTTATTTTTGAATTAGTAAGTAAACTCTTTTATTATATTAATGGTGCTCCTGCCATAATTTCGGCATTAGCAAATTCTTCAAATTTGGCAAAATTAGCTTTGAATTTCTCAGCTAATTCTACTGCTTTAATATCGTATAACTTTGGATCTGCCCAAGTGTTTCTAGGGTTTAAGATTTCGTTAGGTACATTAGGACATGTTTGAGGTTTTGCAATTCCAAATACAACATGATTTTCGTAAGCTACGTTGTCTAATTCTCCGTTTAAAGCGGCAGTAATCATAGCACGAGTATATTTTAGTTTCATACGAGTTCCTGTACCGTATGCTCCACCAGTCCATCCTGTGTTTATAAGCCAAACTTTTACATTGGCATCTTTCATTTTTTTGCTCAACATTTCTGCGTAACGTGTTGGATGTAACGGCATGAATGGCGCTCCAAAACAAGCTGAGAAATTTGGTTGAGGTTCGTCTATACCAGCTTCTGTACCAGCAACTTTAGCAGTGTATCCAGAGATAAAGTGGTAAGCAGCTTGACCTGGTGTAAGTCTTGAGATTGGAGGCAAAATACCAAATGAATCTGCTGTTAAGAAGAAAATATTTTTAGGGTTTTTACCTATTGATCCCGGCTGAATGTTGTCAATATGGGTAATAGGGTAACTTACTCTTGTGTTTGGTGTAATTGAGATATCATCAAAATCTACAATGTTTGTACCTGGCTTGAAAACTACATTTTCTAGTAAAGCTCCTCTTTTGATAGCTCTAAAAATGTCTGGTTCATTTTCTTCAGTTAAGTTGATTACTTTAGCGTAACAACCACCTTCAAAATTAAAGACAGTGTTTTCGTTAGTCCAACCGTGCTCATCGTCACCGATTAGTTTTCTGTCTGGATCTGCAGATAAAGTCGTTTTTCCTGTTCCTGATAAACCAAAGAAAATCGCAGTATCTTCATCTTTACCAACATTCGCACTACAGTGCATTGGTAAAGTGTTTTTAAATACTGGTAAAATGAAGTTTAAAGCAGAGAAAATTCCTTTTTTCATTTCACCTGTATATCCTGTTCCACCAATAAGTGCTATCTTTTTTGTAAAATCTAAGATTGCAAAATTGCTTTGTCTTGTTCCGTCTACTGCAGGATCTGCCATAAAGCTTGGAGCACAAATTACGGTCCATTCTGGAGTAAAGTTTGCTAGTTCGCTTGCTTCTGGTCTTAAAAACATGTTGTAACAGAATAAGTTAGACCATGCTGTCTCAGTAACAACACGCACATTTAGTCTGTAGTTTGGATCTGAACAAACGTATGAATCTCTAACAAATACTTCTTTGTTAGAAAGGTATTGAGTGACTTTGTTGTATAATTTTTCAAAGGCAGTAGGATCAAAAGGAATGTTTACTTTGCCCCACCATACTTGGTCTTCGGTAATACTATCTTTTACAATGAAACGATCTTGTGGCGAACGTCCTGTAAATGTACCAGTATTAATTGCTAATGCCCCTGTTGAGTCCTCTACACCTTGACCAGACTGTATCGTGATGTTGTGTAATTCGTCAGCCGATAACTGATAATGTATTGTTGCATTTTTAATCCCTAACTCATTTAGCGAAATCGATTGCGTTGATAACGTTTGATTGTCCATAAATTTTAAGTTGTTGTGTTTTATTTTTATAGACTGTAAAATTAGATATTATATTTTAGATATAGATTTATATCACTAATTTTATGACTTTTGTTTAATAATTTTAACAAAAAGCACGCTCCAAGCAAGAATTAATAGCAGTCCGCCTATTGGAGTTACGAATCCTATAATTTTAAAGTCGAAAGATGTAAGGTTATTCGTTGCAAGTAGATAGATTGAACCTGAAAATAACAGTACTCCTGCTACAGCTAAATTGTAGATTACTTTTAGGGTTTTAAGAGAAAGCTCTTTACGTGTTGCTACAAATAGTAAAAAGAAGGCGTGATACATTTGGTAGCGCACCCCAGTTTCAAAAGTAACTAGTTCTTCTACTGATAAAACTTTTTTTAAAGCATGTGCTCCAAAAGCTCCTAAAATGATAGCTACCATTCCTAAAAACGCAGCTGTTGCTATAATCTTTTTATCCATCATAAAAAATTTTACTGATTACAAAAGTAGGCTTATTAGTTTCAATTTGAAATAAAATTAAGACAACTTTTTGAAATATTTTGAGTCCTTTTAATGCGTAGTATTCTGCTTATTTTTAGATTTAAATAATGATTATTTTAATTTTTTAACATTATTTTATTGTTATGGATATAACAATATTGTATGTTTGTGTTATATATGTAAAATATGAGAGTAGTTTTGGTCATTGGGGCAGGTAGATCGGCATCGTCATTAATACGATATTTATTGGATAAATCCGAGAAAGAAAACTTGCACCTTATTATAGGTGATTTGTCTTTGGCTCTTGCCGAAAAGAAAACCAATAACCATCCTAATGCTACTCCTATCGCATTGGATATTTTTGATAAAGAACAACGAAAGTTAGCAATTCAGCAAGCGAGTATTGTAGTATCGATGTTACCAGCTCATTTGCATATAGAGGTTGCCAAAGATTGTTTGCTTTATAAAAAGCATATGGTTACTGCATCCTATATAAGTGATGCTATGCAGGAATTAGATAAAGAGGCAAAAGCCAATAATCTAATTTTTATGAATGAAATTGGACTCGATCCTGGAATTGACCACATGAGTGCCATGAAGGTAATCGATGAGATAAGAGAGAAAGGTGGCGAAATGCTATTATTTGAATCTTTTTGTGGCGGACTCGTGGCTCCTGAATCTGATAATAACTTGTGGAATTATAAATTTACTTGGGCTCCCCGAAATGTTGTTTTGGCAGGGCAGGGTGGTGCCGCTAAATTTATTCAGGAAGGAACGTATAAATATATTCCGTATTGTAATTTGTTTCGTAGAACCGAATTTCTTGAGGTAGAAGGTTATGGGAGATTTGAGGCCTATTCTAATCGGGATTCTTTAAAATATAGAACCATTTACGGTCTTGAAGATATTCTTACTTTATACCGTGGAACGATTAGACGTGTTGGATTTTCGAAAGCATGGAATATGTTTGTGCAATTAGGGATGACCGATGATAGCTATGTTATGGAGAATTCTGAGACAATGAGTTATCGTCAGTTTGTGAATTCTTTTTTGCCTTATCATCCTACTGATTCTGTTGAGATAAAAATGCGCTTGATTCTTAAAATAGATCAAGATGATATTATGTGGGATAAACTGGTTGAGCTTGACTTGTTTAATCCAAATAAGATTGTTGGATTAAAAGATGCTACTCCTGCTCAAATATTAGAAAAAATACTTTCGGATAATTGGTCATTACAACCTCATGATAAAGATATGATTGTAATGTATCACAAATTTGGGTATGTTTTAAATGGTGTTGACACGCAAATAGATTCGAAAATGGTTTGTATTGGCGATGATCAAACTTATACTGCAATGGCAAAAACGGTTGGATTGCCTGTTGCTATGGCAACTTTATTGATATTAAATGGTAAGATTACAACTCCCGGTGTTCAGTTACCGATAAATAAAGAGGTGTATCTGCCTATTTTAAATGAATTAGAAGAATACGGTGTAGTATTTCATGAGCAGGCAATGCCTTATTTTGGATACAATCCTGATAAACTTCTTAGTTAATATTTTTTTTGGAATTTTTTTTTAGAATTTTTTTTAGTTTTTTTATTTAATCCGCTTCTAGAACAGAAGCGGATTTTTTTATTGTCAATATTTTATACTTTAAATAGAGAGATGTTTTGAGACGGTTTTAAAGGATTTTATATTATTTTCTAATAAAAGCAGTTTATTATTCTGGTGCCATTTGAATTGTTATTGGTAAGCTATACATTATTCTTGCTGGTTTGTTATTTATTGTAGCTGGTTTCCATTTAGGAGAAAGTTTTAGAACGCGTATCGCTTCCTTACCTGTTCCGTAGTCTAAGTCGCGTAAGATTTTAAAATCTGTTAATGAGCCGTCTTTTTCAATGAAAAATTTCACGAATACCTTTCCTTTAATTTTGTTTTTTGTTGCCTCTGGGGACATTTTGTAATTCTTTCCGACAAACTTGTAAAATTCTGCAATTCCACCTGGATATTCTGGTTTTGTTGTGTTTTGAGTTGGATTTGAAAGCAAATTAAGAGTTTCTTTTTCTGCTTCTCTGTTGTTTTCTTGTGTAATTGTTGAGGTGCTAAAAATGAAAAATAATATTGCTAATACAAAGCCTACTGCAGCTGTTTTTAATAGTATTCTTAATCGGGATTCTTGTTTTGTCATCATAAGTAGTCGTTTTTTGGTTATTTGAAAATTAATAGCGCTTGCAAGTGCAATTTGACTTTGGTTTGAAGCCATTTTTAGTAATAAATTCTGGTAATAGGAAACGGAATCTATTTGGTTTACTACGGCTTCATCGGCTAGGAATTCATGATTTAGTTTAATTGCCTTTTTGTAAAGGAAAATGATTGGATTAAACCAAAATAGAATTTGTATTAGTTCGATGAAAATGATGTCGAAGGAATGTTTTTGTTGGACATGAGCCGTTTCATGTGTGATTAGTTGAGGATCGATTAAATCATTTTTAAAGTCATCTTTGTTTATGAAAATTGTATTTAAAAACGAGTGTGGCAAGATGGATTCTTGTGTTAAAACCGCTTTTTGGTTATTGATGATTAGCGACTCGTTGTATTTTATTTTTTTGTGAAACGCATGTAAATTCAATACAAAACGAATGGTTAATAGTAGAACAATGCACAGATATAGGCCTAATATTCCGTAAATTATCGTTTGATTATTGGTTAAAGCGTTTGAGTTTTGTATGTTGTTATTGATCACTATTTCTGGTAATTGAATGCTTTTTATTGCCATCGCCATTTTTGTGTCAAAGGAGAATAATTGCAACGGAATAATGAAGCTAAATAACAAACTGCTTAATAAATAAACGCGATTAAAACGAAACATTTTTTCGTTTTCTAGCCATAATTTATATACTACAAACAAGACAAGAAGTAGTACTGATGATTTTAGGAGATACGTTATCATTTTTTCTTTTTTTGAATTTGTGAGTCAATTATTTTTTTGAGTTCTTCTAATTCAGAAGTTGATAAATTAGTTTCGGTTGTAAAAAACGAAGCAAATTGTGATGCCGAATTGTTAAAGAAATTGCTAATTAATCCGTTTACGTGTTTTGAGAAGTAATCTGTTTTTTTAACCAATGGATAATATTCTCTGGAGTTTCCAAATTCGTTATAAGCAACAAATTTTTTATCTATCATTCTCTTTAATAAAGTAGCAACTGTTGTTGTTGCTGGCTTTGGCTCGGGATAGGCTTCGAGCAAATCCTTCATGAACGCCTTTTTGAGTTGCCAAAGGTGTTGCATTAATTGTTCTTCGGAGTTGGTTAGTTGCATTTTATTTTTGTTTCTAGTGTTGTTGTTGAGTAATGAGGCGTTCTGACATTAATTTTCCTTCAAAGTATTCTTTGGTGGCTACATGTTTTCCTTTGTTTGAGTAATACTTCCAATCTCCGAAATAATACCAATGTGCATTTTTTGAATCGTATTCTAATTTTGTTTTTCCTTTTGATTCGATTTTGCCGTTTTCATAATAGTTCTTTGTGTAAGCGATTCCGTTTTTGTATTTCTCAATTTTATGTATTTTTCCGTTTATGTATGATTTCCATTTCTTGATTGGCTCGTTGTTCTTGTAATGTTCAATTGATTTGTATTGAATATTATCTTGTGTGTAGGTATCAATCCATTTGCCTTCTTTTTTCTTGTCGATTTTTTGATTGATATGTTCGGTTTTACAGCCTAAACAGGATATAAGTAGTAATAGGTAGAGAACTGTTTTATGATTCATTTTATTCTACGTTTATAGATTGTGTTCTACAAATGTAGAGTTAAATTTGAAATATCCTAATTTTTTTTCAAAAATTATAAGCTATAAGTGTTTGATTATGTGGTGTTTTTTGTTTCTTTTCTCTGTGGTCGTTGTTGCGTTAGGGATAGAGGCGACATCCTTTTATGTGATGAAAGAACATAAAAGATACAGCTGAAAGCCCGGCCGAAGGGAACGCCCCAAAAAAAAATCCGCTCATTGCTGAACGGACTTTAAGGTATGTTGTTGTGTGAACTATTTAGATAATTCTACAAAATATTTATAGAATAACGGAATAGTTTCGATTCCTTTTAGGTAATTGAAGATTCCGAAATGTTCGTTTGGAGAGTGAATTGCATCACTGTCAAGTCCGAATCCCATAAGGATTGTTTTGCTTTTTAATTCTTTTTCGAATAAAGCTACAATCGGAATACTTCCTCCTGAACGAACTGGAATTGCAGGAACTCCAAAAGTTTCTGTGTATGCCATATTTGCGGCTTTGTAACCAATGCTATCAATAGGTGTTACATATCCTTGTCCTCCGTGATGTGGAGTCACTTTTACAGTCACGCCAGCTGGAGCAATGCTTGTAAAGTGTTTTGTGAATAATTCGGTGATGTTTTCCCAATCTTGATTAGGAACCAAACGCATTGATATTTTTGCGAAAGCTTTGCTTGCAATAACAGTTTTAGCTCCTTCGCCAGTGTATCCGCCCCAAATTCCGTTTACATCAAGTGTTGGTCTAATAGAGTTGCGTTCGTTTGTTACATAGCCTTTTTCGCCGTAAACGTCATTTAAGTCTAATGCTTTTTTGTATTTTTCTAAGCTAAATGGTGCTTTTGCCATTTCGGCTCTTTCTTCTAGTGATAATTCTTGTACGTTATCGTAGAATCCAGGAATAGTAATATGGTTGTCTTCGTCATGAAGCGAAGCAATCATTTTTGCAAGTACATTAATAGGGTTTGCTACTGCACCACCGTATAATCCTGAGTGTAAATCGCGGTTAGGCCCCGTAACTTCAACTTCTACATAGCTTAAACCACGTAATCCAGTTGTTATAGATGGTTGCTGATTAGAAATCATTCCAGTATCTGAAATTAAGATCACATCGTTTTTAAGTTTTTCTTGGTTACGTTCTACAAACCATCCTAAACTCTTAGATCCTACTTCTTCTTCGCCTTCGATCATGAATTTTACGTTACAAGGCAAGGTATTGCTTTGAATCATATATTCTAATGCTTTTACGTGCATGTACATTTGTCCTTTGTCATCGCAAGCACCACGAGCAAAGATGGCTCCTTCTGGGTGAATTTCGGTTTTTTTGATAACGGGCTCAAATGGTGGTGATGTCCATAACTCGATTGGATCTGGTGGTTGAACATCGTAGTGACCGTAAACTAATACGGTTGGTAAATTTGGATCGATTATTTTCTCTCCATATACAATTGGGTAACCCGGAGTGTCGCAAATTTCGACAAAATCGCATCCCGCTTTTTCTAAACTTGCCTTTACTGCTTCGGATGTGTCAATAACATCTTGTGAGTATGCTGTGTCTGCACTTACTGAAGGAATTTTTAATAATTCGACTAATTCATTGATAAAGCGTTCTTTGTGTTGTTGAACGTATGCTTTTATAGTATCCATTTAAATTGATTTTTATAGAATTTCAAAAGTACAAAAAATAGAATTAAATTTTTTTTTAGAAAAAGCTTTGTAATGTCAAAGTTATGTCTATCTTTGCACCACAATTGAGCGGATATGGTGAAATTGGTAGACATGCCAGACTTAGGATCTGGTGCCGCAAGGCGTGTAGGTTCGAGTCCTATTATCCGCACTACTTACTACTAACCCTAATTATTTTTAAATAATTAGGGTTTTTTTATGCCCAATAATGTCCTTTTATTACACGGAGAATCGATTTAACTAATTGACAATGAGAATTTTTGGATTTTACAATTTCTAGATGTAATTCTTAATAAGAAACTAACACAAAGTATTCTTAAATTGTTGAGCTACTTGATTTGTTTTTCTTTTTTTTTAATTTCCTTATTTCCTATTTTATTAATTCCATTTGTTACTGTTACTAATTTTTTAACTTTTTATAATTTATTGTAAGAAAATATTTCTACATTTGAAATATTACAAAACTGACAGCTATTTAGTGATTAAGCTTTGATGAGTCGATTCTTAAAGAGCTATTTTGGTTGTATTCTGTTTTTTTACAATGAGAGTTAAATATAATTAAAGTTAAAAGTTCGGTTTTTATCAGAACTTTTACTATTTTTACAAACATATTAAGATGAGGATTTTAGGAAAGAAAATAATTCTAAAAGTTAAAAGGAAAAATATAGGGAATATTAAACTATGTAACGCAATTGATTCTTTAATTGATGATTTGCAAGAATTTAATGCCAGCGAGAAAAGTATTAACGATATTAGAAATGATGCTGATTGTGTTCATATCGATGGTTTTTATTTTTTTGATATAAATATTCATCGTACACTAATATTGATTGAGTTTGATGATGATGGAGAAGCCACAATTGTATGGGCAGGTACTCATCAAGAATATGAGACTATTTTTAAAAATAATAAATCAACTATTGAGAAATGGTTGAGAAAATATGGATACATAGAATAATGAAAACACATTTTGACATAGAAAAGATTGTAGAAAAAGGAGTAATCACAAACGAGTTAGATTATGAGCGCGCGCTCATTGCTGATAGAAAGTTGAGACTTCTTGCTAAGGATAGCCTTCATTTTAAAAATTTAAGAGGTAAACTTCGTGATATAATAGGTCAATATGAAAATTCCGAATGGAGTGATATTGATACAATCGATGACAATAAGCTTGTAGAAAGTGATAAATTTGAACAGATTGCAGAGCTTGAAAGACTATTTATAGAAAATAGAAAGCTTACAATTAGAAAAAAAATTAAAGAGCTTGATTTGACTCAAGAAAATTTGGCTTCAATTTTAGGACATAAAAGTAAAACTCATATGTCTGAACTTATGAATGGAATTAAACCATTTACGCTCAAAGATTTAATTGTGATTAATCGACTTTTAAAAATTGACATAACCATCCTAGTACCCGTTTTCCTGTCAAAAGAAGACGAAAAAAAGATAAAGGAAGCTGTAATGAAATTAGAAAAACCTAATCTAAAACTTACTGCTAACGATTTAGTTTTATGTTAATAAACAAGCCCACAAGTAACTAACACAATATTTGTCTCTGCCCAGTCTTGTCTTTCTGACGCAGGAAGAATCTCTACAAGAAACTAACACAACGCATTCTTAGATTGTCGAGCTACTCGATTAGTTTCTTCGTTCCTCAGAAAGACAAGTTTGCGAATGGTTTACGATTAATAGAGCTCCATAAGAAGCTAACACAATATTTGTCTCTGCCCAGTCTTGTCTTTCTGACGCAGGAAGAATCTCCGCAAGAAACTAACATAAAGTATTTCTTTATTGCCTCCTGCTTTAGCTGGAGGTTTGCAAATGAGTAATGAAAAGGCTTTAGCCAAAATAGTGCTTATTATGGCTTTCTGCCTAGTTTTGTTATTCCGAAGAATGAGGAATCTCCGTAAGAAACTAACACAACGCATTCTTAGATTGTCGAGCTCCTAGAAGAGATTCTTCGTTCCTCAGAAAGACAAGTTTGCGACTGTTTTGTGTAGACTTTATTCTTTCTCCAAATACGGATTGAGTACCTCGGCTAATTCATTGAGCCAATAAAAGGAATCTTGTACTTTGTCCATGTCTAATTTTAGGGTTTCACTTTCTCTCATTACTGCCAAGCCTATGATATGGTTTAATTGACGTATCGTCTTAGCCATGTTTTTGGGATCTATATTATTATTGAAAAATTCTGCCAATCTTATTTCTGTTTCTTTTGTTAATCCTTCTGTAGTCATTGTCTTATTTTTTAGGTTCTTCAAATATAGTAAATTACACCCATATATGGGTGTAGTTGAAAAATAAATCTTATGACTTTTGAAATATGGATATTTCAGAAGAAACGTTTATTGCAAATCTAGGCATTCACATAAGGCAGCTACGTGAAAAGAAAGGCATGTCTCAACAAGACTTAGCTGATGATTGCAATGTTACCCAAAATCAAATAGGAAGAATAGAAAGAGCAGAAATTAATACAAGTGTAAAAAACCTTGTGAAAATTGCTAATGCTTTAGGAGTTGAACCTTATGAATTGATGGATTTTACGAGGAAATAAGGATTGATAATTTTTTGTGAAACCAAGATAGTATTTTGAAAAATTATTTTTTTGGTTGACTGCAAATGTTCAATTTAAAAATTACTTAGCCCTAAGGGTTCTTAAAAAAGTTAAGCGTTATTAATAAATGGAAGAACAAGAAACAACATTAGAAAAATTGAGCAACTCTGCTTTGTCGAAAATAAAATTACCAATTGTTTCAACTTATGTCATAGTTTTGATTGTTTATAACTGGCAAATATTATTGTATCTTATATTTAAAAATGAAGCCATTGACTTAAAGATCGATTATATCGTTTGTAAAAATCGCGGAGAATACTTTTTTAATATTTTAATTCCAGTTCTTATTGCATTGATGTACACTCTTTTTTTTCCAATTCTTCAAGTCGGTATTAATGTACTTTTTAACTATTTTAAGAAGATGGATAAAAAGATATTAAAAACTGAGGAACTTGATGATGCCATTCATCGTTTCGAATTACAGCAGAATTTAACGGGAAAACAGTCTTTAGAAAGATTGCAAGCTAATATTGAACTTTTAACAACTGAAAATCAAAAGTTAATTCTTGATAATAAAACTCTA
Organism: Flavobacterium branchiarum; assembly: GCF_030409845.1. NCBI lineage: Bacteria > Pseudomonadati > Bacteroidota > Flavobacteriia > Flavobacteriales > Flavobacteriaceae > Flavobacterium > Flavobacterium branchiarum. Next base: position 60,730 of record NZ_JAUFQQ010000003.1, read on the forward strand.
CTTGAGCGAGTAAAAGATGTGAATCAACGTGATGAGAATACAAATATTTTTCGTGATACTATCAATAAGAAAAAGGAAAAGGAGTTAAATGAAATTTCTAAAAGTCTTCTTTCTAAATTTAATGAGTTTACTTTTGAAGAAAAAAGTGTATTTTTAGATTTAATTAATTTTTTTGATAAAAAAGATAAATTTTTATTAAAGAATGAAATTTCTAATATTTCAATTCATGAGAATTTTATTGAGCAACCATTAAATGTTTTGTTAGAAAATAGTATTCTGAATCTGTATTATTACAGTGGAGGAGATAAGTATGCGCCTTCAGTTATTGGTTTCGAGGTATTAGAATATTTTAAAAATAATTTTTCCAATAAACTATAGTATTTTGTTCAAGTATTGGGGGGTGGCTTGAGTGAATTTTAATTGTATTTTCGTTTGTCGAATAATAATTTACTCTAAAATTTGCAGTTTTACTAATTAATATAACATTTGAATATGGTTGTAGATGATAATTCATTATTAAGGATGGATAATATTGAATATGTAAAGTCACTTGATGACGAAATCGATTGGAAAATAATCGACCAAATACATACAGCAACTCTAAACTTTTCAACGACAAGTTTAGAGTTGAAAAAAATATTTCTTGTTTTAATAGGTATCGCAGTTCCTTCTTTAATAAAATTAGCTGGTGACAAGATTGATACTTCATTGTTTGTTACAATTTATTTGCTTGCTTTAGCATTTTGGTCTTTAGATAGTTTTACATATTTTTATCAGGAAAAATTAAGAGAAAAAATGGATGTACATTTTGCTAACATTAAGAATAGGAATCTACCGACATTGACTTCTAAACCGGTGATAGGTGATGATTTCACATTAGAAAATAGCAGAACAAGTTCAAATAGAATAAGGCGGTCTATAGTAAACCTATCTGTAATGCTTTATATGTTTGTGGTTGGACTTAATACAGTTGCTCTTGTTTTATATTTAATGGAGATAATTTAATGAACATATTTGTAAGCTACACAACGAGAAATAATGAAGTGACAAAGAAAAATTTGATGAATTTTTCAAAAAAAATAAATTCGTTGGGTAAAATTTTTATTGACCTAATAGATAATAAGTCAGTTGATAAACAAGGAAGAATTGTTAAAGAATTAAAAACAGCACAATTATTGATTTTGATTAAATCTCAAAGTACTTTAAATTCAGAATGGGTTAAATTTGAGTTGAACTGTGCAAAAAGATTATGCATACCCGTAATAGAGTTTGATGTAAATGAAATTGATGATTTAACTCAACAAGAAATCGAAGAAAAAATTAATAGATGTAGGGAATAGTTCTGTTACTAAAAAATGTTTAATATTTCAATAAACTAAAAAAGACCTCAATTGAGGTCTTTTTTGGTAAGTATATTATTTGTTTTCTTCTTCTTTTGGTTCTGGAAACATAACCGATAGTACTACTGATATTATTAAAACTCCAGCAATCACAATTAGAGAATAAATTGATTCTATGTGATAGAATGGAGAGATAATCATTTTAACTCCAATAAACGCAAGGATAATTGCAAGTCCGTATTGTAGTTTACTAAACAAATGGATGAAATTATCAAGTAAGAAGAACAATGCTCTTAATCCTAAAATTGCAAATATGTTTGATGTATACAAGATAAATGGATCACTTGAGATAGCAAAAATTGCAGGAATTGAATCTACTGCAAAAAGTAAATCTGTAAATTCTATAACTGCTACAACTACTAAAAGCGGAGTTGCAAGTTTTTTTCCGTTTTCGTATGTAAAGAATTTATCTCCATCATACTTATCGCTTACCTTAAAGAACTTTCTAATTAGTTTAGCTCCTCTAGTGTTGTTGTAGTCTTCATCTTCGTCTTCATTTCCTGCAGACCATGATTTTATACCAGCATACACTAAGAATAGTCCAAAGGCAGTCATGATAAGGTTAATATCATATTTGAATCCTTCGACACCTACAAGGCTTAAAAGCTTGTTTAAATACGTTAATTCGATTAAGAAAGCACCAGAGAATATAAATATGGCTCTTAATACTAAGGCTCCTATGATACCCCAGAATAATACTTTGTGTTTGTTAGTGTTTGGTACATCAAAAAACTTGAATACTAATATAAAAACAAAAAGGTTATCTACAGAAAGTGCTTTTTCGATCCAATACGCTGATTGAAATTCATAAAATTTAACTGCACCTGCATAATAGTATACTAAGCCACTAAAGCCCATTGCTAAGCTTATCCATACTAATGACCAAGAAATAGCTTCTTTATTGCTTACGACATGACTTTTTTTGTTGAAAATTCCTAAATCTAGTAATAGCATAATCACCACTGCGATTGCAAAAGTTACTATTAATCCAGGATGTTCTGAGAAAATGGGATGTTCGTTCATTTGTTATTTATTAAGTTAATTTTTGTTTTTAATTGTTTTTATTTATTTGTTTGCCATTGTAATTACGATTACTCTTCCTCCTTCTTCTCTGGATAGGAGTAGTTTTTTTCCGTCGGTAAGCTCTACCATTGTACCAATTGGAATTTCTTTGTCTTCTGTTAAATCTTTTAAATCGGTTAGTTTCTGATTGACTAACACCCATTTACCTTCATGAAATGTAAAATAACCAACAGGTATTTTCTGTGCTGCGGTTAGCTTTTCATTTCTGGCAATATTACGATTAACGTGCCATTGAAACAAGTATTGATCGTTATAAACCATTAATCTATGATTTTCGGGTTTCCATACCGATTCTTGGGCTTGATAATAGAGGTCTAAAACAGGGAGTGTGCCCTTGTGGGAAGTACCGCAAAATGGGCATTTTGGTGTGTTTGTATTGTCAAAAACATACCATTTTTGTTCGCAAGATGTGTTGTGACATTTCTGCATTAAATCGGATGTTTTAAGCAAAGCTATTTCCCATTCTTCTGCCGTTGGTCTTTGCATCGGATTGTGCAATCCATCTATAAACACTTTATCGAATAATGTTTTTAGATACGGCCCCGTAATCGTGTAAGGGAGTTTGGTGATATCTGCCCAAGGCAAATCCCATTTTGATACCTGATTAAGTTTTGGTCTGTTTGCATTGTCTGTAGGATGCTCTATAAACATTGCTTTTTCGCCCATAGACAATAAATCATCTTTCTCGGTGTCTAGATCATGAACTTTACCTCCTTTTAATGGATGACGATGTAATAGAAACATATAGATAAGTACCGGCAAAGCATGCAAATCTGTTAATCTGTTTGGTAACTTCCTATTTGGGTCTGTTTTATTTAAATGTTTAGTTGCTAGTACTTCGGGAGCAATAAATTCAGCTGTGCCTATTACTTCTGCCTGAAATAATCCGGGAACTACTAATCCATCTAAATCAATCATGCAGGCTGATTTTTCGACAGGATCTATTAGTACATTATTGTATGATAAATCAGAATGTGCCAATCCCATGGCGTGCATTTTTTTTACTCCTCGAGTTAAATTAACCGATACCTGAAAGTAACTTAACCAATCTCCCAATTCTGAATTTGCAACTCTAAGCGGAAATTGTGGGTTTCTGAATTTAGGACCCGCAAACCATTTTCCGTTTTTTTCTTTTCCTTGAATTAAATCGCTTGTTGCATATCCTTTTTTAAAGAAAAATTTTGAGTTGTAAACGGGAACAATTATTCCTGTTAGATTATTATATTCGATAACATCTGTTGGCCATCTAAATACTTCGTTTAAATAATAATCACCTGCTTCTTTGTTTTGAATTTGTGGCAGATAATAATTAGTTATTTTTTGGAGTCTTTCTTTTTGGTTAAAGTCTAATTTGTCTCTAAAAATAGCGACTACATATTTTTTATCAGGACTAAAATATACATCCTTTACACCACCACGCATTGGTTCGCCATTATCAACGAATTGATATGATTTTGTGGAATCATTAATTGATTTTACTGTAACTATACTCATGATTTAGTAAATTATAGCTAGGGTTCTGTCATCGTGGTTTCCTGGGCTCCAGAAATCCATCCATGTCGAAAGTTGGTTTGTAATTTGTGTGTTCTCGGAATTAAAATCGACTTTATGGCCATCTTCATTATTTCCGTGCAAATCTTCTAAAAATTCGTTCCACTTTGTTATTTTTTCCAAATTGGCTTCAACAACAAATTTAGGGTCGTAAATTCCATCGGTCATTAACATCAAATAAGAGAAATCATCGACTAATTTAAAGCCAAAACGGGACGAAAACTTGTCACTCTGAAATATCTCTGGCATGGTTACAAATCGTGTTCCTCCGCCAAATTCTCCAACATCTAGCCAGTTCATTAGTTTTATTTCGGTTAAATCTTTATTTAATAATCCAATAGGGCAATCGCCAACTCCAAAGGTTAGAATAGCATATCCAAATTCATATTTTTTGACTAATGTAAATATTAAAGTCGAATGAAAATCTTTAAGCTCTTTTTCATTTTGTATCGCAAACTCCTCTAGTTTTTTGTGTGTATAATGTGCTCCCTTTGATAAGGTATTATAAACAAAGTGGCTTATTTTTTTTGATGTACCTTCCTCTGATTTGTTATAATGATTTAAAAGTGTTTCATCAAACTCTTTTAAATATTCTGGGGTTAAATTTTGTTCAAAATATTCAACTACTAAATCGCAAGCCAGTTTAGATCCTTGTCTTGATAATTTTGCTGAACCAGCACCATCTGAAACTGCTAGTACACACCAACCTGTTTCATTAATGTTTTTAAAAGCATAATCATCATCTCTAAAGGAGCCAATATTTGCATGACTTCTTCCTCTTTTGGAAGCTATGACTATGTTTTTGTCTAAAAATTTTCCCGAAAAAGTAGTGTTGTCTTCTTTCCAATAAGGATCAGATTTGTCGCTTTCAATGTTTTTCCACAAAGATTTTGGATCTGGATTTATAATAACTGTAATTGTCTTTTCATTTAATGTTGAATTTTCTTCTTCTCCTTCAACTCTAAATAATAGTTTTATTTTTAAATCGCCACTTATTTTTGGATTTCCATGAAGTAACTCTTCTGTATCGTTAAAAGAAAGTCCCGTATCGTCTAAGTTTTTAATTTCAGAATAAATAATATCGTCCCAGCCTAATTTAATAAAGTCAATTTTTGATTCATAATTTTTATTCACCGTACCATTTGGTAATAATACCGATTGTTGCATTATGTCATCAATTCTAGTTTTTAGCATCCAGTTTGCCATAATCATCTGTTGATTTTCTTTAATTATTTTTACGGATTCAATATTTGTTTCATTTGCAATAAAATCATCAAAGAGAGAATTTTTGCTCGTCGGAACTTCAATTTTATTTTGTGATAAAAAAGCTTGGAGATATTTTTTTGTTTCTTCCATGAAAAAATTATCCTTGCGTTCTGTTTACATCAAAACCACCTTCGCCACTAGCGCCATAAGTTCCTTGATTGTTACACCACGGACAAGTACTTACGTCTTCGTCACCAATACAATGTATTTTGTTACAAATACAAACGGCAAACGCTATTTGATTGCCACAACAAGGGCAAGTTGGACCTCCTATAAGTTCGTCGGTATTTACTTTATTGCTAAAATTAGAAGTATCTGCTAGTTCAAAATAAGAATTGTCGACTTGATATGCTCCAACCAGCTTGTAGTTTTTTGAAGATAATTCGATACCTGCATAAATTGATGGAGCAATTGTTTTGCGGTATTTCATCAAATACGGTCTTTTTGTATTTTGACATTTTCCATTTAATACCACAAAATTATCATCTATAAACTGACGATTTGGTTCTGATTTGGTTAAATCTATTTTCGAAAGCGTTTCTCCATCTAATTTCGCCAATTCGAAACCTGTCGAGTTGCTTTCGACACTTATGCTACTTGTTTTTATAGAATCGGTAACCCATTTAAAGAATTCTTTATAGGATTGAACATTTGTGTTTTTAAAGTGTAAAACGTTTTCTGTTAATTCACCTAACAGGTTTGTGTCTGTTTCATTTCCAAAAGAAATTGCAATTAGATTAGCCATTTTTTGCCAATTAAGTTTCCATTCATTAATTGCGGCTTTACTATCATCTGTAGGAGCACCATCTGTAAATAAAAATACAATTGGTTTCCAATCGCCTTTCATTTCATATGTAGTCTTGACAATGTTTGTTCTTAATTCGTGCATTAAATGCCCTAATCCTTTACTTAATGAGGTTCCACTACCAATTGGGAATTTAGGTGGGTAAAAACTAACGATTTCTTGCAAAGGAACCAATGTTTTAGGTTGCCCAGCAAAAACGATGATAGAAACAAATACGGTTTCTAGAGCATGTGGATCTGTTTTTAAAGCTTGAATGATTGTAGCTAGTCCTTCTTCAACTTGTTGAATAGGTTCTCCTACCATTGATTCGGATATATCGATTAAAAAATATATAGGTAATCTTCTCATTTTAAAGGAAATTTAGTAGCATTAAAAAAATAATTAAAAGTACAACTTGTGTCATATCAACTGCTAATCCGATACCAACTTGGAAAGGCTTTACGACGGTTTTCAAAAAATTGAATATTGGTGAAAATATACTATTGAAAAAGGCAAAAATCTTTTTGTATTGTGGACTTAATTTATCTTTATATGGGAGCAACTTTGAATATAAAAATAAACCAATTATTAGAATCTGGATGAAAAGTTTGATAAGTGTCATTATGATAGGGTAGTTATTAGTTCATTTGCAATTTGATTAAAAACTTGTTTTTCTGTGTTTTTTGTTTTAATCCCATAAACAGAGATACAATTATTAGACTCCATATAATTAATGGAAAAAGTAGCCCCATAACATTTATTTATATCTGTGTAAGGTATGGCATGCATTGCTTTTATGTAAATACAGTTCTTGCGTGTTATAATATCTCTTATGTATAAATGCTCTTTTTGATAATTATCTATTAAAAGTTGCTCTATCTTTTTAATTGTAATATCATTTACTATTATTGATTGATAACATACAACAAGACTGTCTATATTCATTAGCTCTAATCTTTCGTTTGAGTTTAAAACTATAGAATCTATATCAGGTTCTCCTTCATGATAGGCTTCGTCTGCATATTTTGCTATATCAATAATCGAAGTTGAAAGTTTAAATATTATATCTATCATTTTTTTTTTAAAAATTAAATTACGATAGTTATTTCACTCGGCGGTGGTGGCAAGGCTACACTTTCTCCAGTTCCCTGGCTTTTATTTCCTTGTTCGATAGTTTCAGAAACCCATTTGAAAAATTGTTTTAGAGTTGAGCTATCTGCAGAGTCTAAATGAACGACATTATCTGTTAGTTCTTTTAAAATATCGTCGTTGGCCATATGGCCAGCGGCACAACCAACAATAGCTCCAAAATTCAGGTTTTTAATTTCGGGTGTTTTTTGTCTATAAAGTTGTATGTCAGATGGTTTTCCGTCGGTGAATACAAAAAGTAACGGTTTCCAATCTCCTTTTTGAGTTGGTGAGCCTTTTATAACATCTGTTTTTACTTTTTCGATTATATACTCAAGTCCTGCTCCAGTATTTGTTGGACCACTTTGAGGACAGGTTATCTCTGGAAGTTGAAAGTTTACTAACTCGGTTAAGGGAACAATTTCTTTTACTTCTCTGTCAAAAGTTATAATACTTATCCAAAGTGAGTCTAAAGCTTGTGCGTCTGAACGCAACGTATTAATCATGCCACTCAAAGCATTATTTAAAGCTTGAATTGGTTCTCCATACATAGAACCGGAAGTGTCTAATAAAAAATATACTGGTAGTCTTCTCATCGTATTTTTTGCAAAAAATGATTTAATAATTGTATTACTAAATTTGTTCTAGGTTAACTTTATGTAGAAACACTTGTTTGTATTATATGATTCTGTTTGGCTCTAGAAGACTCTAAATTTTTTTTTAGATGTATTTCGAGAGTAGGAATTTAAACTACAATATTAAGTTCTGATGGAGGAGGAGGTAATTCTTTAAAATTTGAAATTTCCTTTCCTGAATCTTCCAGTTTTGTTGAGCTTACGCCAATAGATGCGGTTACCCACTGAAAGAATTTACCAATGGTTGCACTGTCTGCTGTGTCTAAACTTACTACATTATCAGTAATTTTCTTTAAAACATTAGTATCTGCACCGTTTCCTGCTGCACATGCTACTGTAAAAGCTACTTTTGATTTTTTAAATTCATTTAAGCCATTTTCCCAGTTATCTGTAGGGATTCCATCTGTCATGATAAAAACCAAAGGCTTCCAATCTCCCTTTTGTTCGGTAGTTGTTTTTTGAACTTCAGTTTCTATTTTATGAGCGACTAATCGTAAAGCTTCTCCTAAAGCTGTAACTCCTGTTGCTTTAATATCAACCATCTGAAAAGAGGCTAAATCTGTTAGTGGCACAATTTGTTGGGCTGTACTATCAAAAGTGATTATGCTTAAAAAAGCGGTTTCAATAGCTTGAGGATTTTGACGTAAGGAACTAATCATTATCTGAACGCCATTCTTTACAGCTTCAATTGGCTCTCCTGACATTGAACCAGAAGTATCTAGCAATAAGTATACGGGAAGTCTTCTCATTTTTTTCTTTTAAGTGATGAAATAGTATCGGGTATTGTGTGTACTAGTATTCGCTTTTTGTTTATTAAGTGATTATAAAGAGCCCCAATAATAGATATGGGGCTCATGAGGAAAATTTTCCACCAACCAATTAATTAAGTTATTACGACATAATTGAACTGTATTATTAATCGTATCTCATTTAATGAGATATGACTCCTTTTTTACAATTTTAAATTATGGAATGCGTTTGTACGGAAACTATGCATTTTTGAACTCTAAAACACTAGGTTTTATTATAGGTATGATTGTATAATCTTGTGAACTGTTTGCCCTAAGAACGTATCTTCTGTTGGGTCACCAATTGCACTAAATTTCCATTCATTATTTCGTTTGTAAAGTTTACCCATAATTATTGAACGCTTGTTTACATATTGTCTATCAGCAGAAACATTATATGAAGCAAATTCTGAAACTACTCTTGTTGGAGTACCTTCGTACATTCTGATTTTTGCATAAGGAATTTGAGAAAAATCTTCATTTCCAGCATTGTTCAAGAAGAAAAATATTTGGTTAACTTTTGAATCTACTTTTGATAAATCGACAGTTATAATTTCGTTATCCAATCCATCATCACCGCCAGTATCTCCAGCAAGATCATCACCAGTGTGTTTTAGTGCGCCATCAACAGTTAATAATTTTCCTTTTGGTAAACCAAATTGTTGTAATGCTTCAATTCTGTATAAAGGAGAATATAAATGATCACAAAGTTTGTTTTGGTCATCAATAAGGATGCAACTTAAATCTAAGTCTACATCTTTTACATTTTTTGATAATCCGAGGAAACCTTTTGTTTCAATTGCTCCCCAGTTTACACCAACGCAGAAATTTGTTAATGTTTCACCACTTGTTTTTCTTAGATCAATTTTTTGTCCTTTGGTTAAGTTAATTGCCATGTTTCTTAGTATTTCTAGTTAATTGTATTTATTTAAGTAATCTTGTAAACCACCTTTCATTCCTACGCCAACAGCTTCAAATTTCCATTCGTCGTTTCTTTTGTAAATTCTTCCAAACTCAACAGCAGTTTCGATAGAGAAATCTTCGTCTAATTCGTATTTAACCAATTCTACATTCGATTGATCTAGAATTCTGATAAATGAATTTCTGATTTGACCAAAATTTTGTCTTTTAGTATCTGCATGATGAATGGTAACTACAAATGAAATTTCAGAAACTTCAGGAGCAATTTTTGATAAATCAATTTGTATTTTTTCATCATCACCATCGCCGTCTCCAGTTAAATTGTCTCCAGTATGTACTACAGCTTGATCTGGTGATTTTAGATTGTTATAATATACAAAGTGATTATCAGATGGAAGTTTTCCATTAGCACCAACTAAAAAGACTGATGCATCTAAGTCAAAACCTTCTCCAGTACTACTAGAGTTACTATCCCATCCTAATCCAACAGTAAATTTTGGTGCATCGATACTTTGTCTTTGCCCTTTTTCTAAATTAATTGCCATTTTATTCTTTTAATTAATATTAATGTTTAACATTGTTTTTAAAATATTGGTCTGTTCATCCACGTTCTGCAAATCATCTAGAAAATCAACAGAAGAGATTTTGTCTAGGTAATCTTTTAATACTTCTTGAACCGTTTCTGGAAGTATTGATTTTATTGTACTTAGCTCTAAATTCAAATCTGCATTTTTAGCTGTTAATTGAATTACAATTTCTTCTTTTGCAGAATTGTTTTTTGATAAATCTATTCCTTTGGAATTCTCACTATTTAAAAAATAGAAAGATTTATCATTGGCAACATAAATAAATTTGTCATTAGAATCTCTAAATTCGTAGACTTCAATAGTTTCGTTATTACAAACTAATCCACACAAAAACTTAATTTTGAACTTTAGAATGTTTAATCTGCCTAGTAATTTTTTTTCAAATTTCGCAAATGAGTTTTCATACAAGCTCTTGTTGTAACGGGTGAGCTGTTCATATTGATCAATACTTATTTCTCTGTAATATTCAGATTGAACACTTTCAGAAAAAATCGTTATATCATTCCAATTAAACAAAGCAGATTTATCGGTTACAAATAGGTTGTACAATTCCTCAATCTTTTTAGACATATTTTGCGAATGAATTCGCATTTGATTCGTAAACTTTGTTTCTCCTATTTCTGATTTTAGTTTAGAAATAATGTCATCATTAATATATATTTCATCAGAAATTAAAAGATAGTTTTGTTCTTTTGATTTCTTGATTTTTTGAAACAAATCAATAAGGCTATTAGTAAACTGTATGTGAAATAGTTCTAATTTATTTATGTCTAATGAACGGTTATTTTGAAAAAGAGTATGGATTATTTTTGTTTTTATTAAGGTACCAACAAGATCCTTGTGATTAAAGAAATTGGATAACAATTCTAAAATCACAAGTTTTCTGTTACTATCTTTTATTATTTGAACGAACCGTTCCTCTTCCTCTTGCATTTGTTGGTCTTATCTTATTATTCAATTAGCTTATGACGCCTTTTTTTAATTCGCTTTCAAGACTTTGTAAACCAGCATCCAGTTGTCTTCTGGTTTCTGTTCCTTGATCGTGAATTTGTTTTACTTCTGTCAAAGTATCTATTAAAGATTTAGTTGTCATTTTAAGCGTTTCTAAAGAAACAATTGTGTTTTCGTTTTCTTTAGCTACTTCAATGCTGTTTTGTTTCAACATTTCGGCATTTTTCTGCAAAATAGTATTTGTTGTTTCAGATACCTTTCGCTGAATTTCAATATTTTGTTTTTGTCTTTGTAAAGCAACAGCTAGCGTAAGCTGGTTTTTCCAGACCGGCATTGTCGTTGTTAAGATGGATTGCGCTTTTTCTGCAATAGACGTATTGTTGTTTTGAACTACACGTATTTGAGCTAGAGACTGCAACATAATAAAGCGAACAATTTTCATGTCGGCTAAACGTTTGTCTAGACGGTTTATGAAATTCCTTTTATCAGAAATTTGATAATCTTGATATTGCGCCGTGTTAGCTTCCATCACAGCAAGTTCTTCGTTTAGTTCTTTAAAACGAATTTGTCCTGCTATAACGTGTTTCTCCATTTCTTTGATAAGTCCCACATTACCATCAAACATGGTTTGAAGTGAGCTATTATCTTTAACAGAATTAATCATTCCAGCTTTTACTTTATTACTGATTTTATCAATGTTTACAGTAATTTTATCGTATTGTTGGAATAATTTTTTTACATCAACAACTAATTTATTAAGGACTGGAATCTTAGAAAGAAATCGTTTAACTGGTCCTTGGTCTAACTGATCAACATCTACATAGTTTAATTCAGTTAACAAATCATTAATCAAAGTTCCTACCTCACCCGAATTATACGTTCTTACGTTGGTTAAAAAAGTATCACTTTGTTTTGCAATAGAATTTTGAATCTCAGCGCCGTAATTTAAAATCGAATTGGCATCATTCTCATTTAATTGATTTGAGATTGATTTGTAGCTATTAATTTCTGTTTCAGTAATTGTAGCTAAGTTTACATTTCCATCTTTGTCAATCAAGGCAAGGTTTTCTTGAGTAACTAATTGATTGTCTATCATGTTGTCTTTTATAAATGATTTTGTTGGATAGTAAGAATCGTTTCTTCAAGTTTTTTATCTCTTGTAGGAGTTCCGATTGCGCTAAATTTCCATTCATCATTTCTTTTGTAAAAAACACCAAGTACCATTGATACATTTCCAGCAAAAGAAGCATCGTTTGCAATATCATAACGAGCATATTCTTGGTTAACTCTTGTTGGAGTACCTTCGTATATTCTGATAGATGCAAAAGGAATATCTTTAAAATCTTGTCCTCTAAAACTATTTATAAAGAAAGCTACGTGATTTGCAGATGGAGATATTCTAGAGAAATCTAAAGTAATAACTTCATTGTCTAATCCGTCATCACCGTTTAAATCTCCAGTTAAATCATCGCCGCTGTGTTTGATAGCTTGATCATTAGATTGTAGTTTTCTAAAGTTAACAGAGTCGATATGGTTTTTCTTTTCGTCATAAATAGCACAACTTGCATCTAAATCAACTGGTTCTTTTTTTGTTCCAAAAAGCCCTTTTTTCTCAATAGCTCCCCAATTTACACCAACGCAAATGTTTTGTAATTTAGTACCATTGCTTTTTTCAAGATTGATACGTTGTCCTTTTTCTAAATTTATAGCCATTTCTTAGTTGTATTTATTTAAGTAATCCTCTAATCCGCCTTTCATTCCTGCGCCAATAGCTTCAAATTTCCATTGTCCGTCTTTATTGTATATTCTACCAAACTCAACAGCAGTTTCTATAGAGAAATCTTCTTCTAATTCATATTTAACCATTTCAGTATCGTTGCTATCATCTACAATTCTAATAAATGAATTACGAACTTGTCCAAAATTTTGTTTTCTGTTTTGCGCATCATGAATCGTAACTACAATACATATTTCTTTTACAGCAGCATCAATTTTTGTTAAATCAATTTTGATTTGCTCATCATCTCCATCTCCATCACCAGTTAAGTTGTCACCTGTATGAATCACAGATTCGTCTGGTGATTTCAAATTATTATAAAATATGAAATGAGAGTCAGAGATTATTTTTCTATTATCTCCTAATACAAATACAGAAGCATCAAGATCATATCCTGATCCTGTCGAGCTACTATTTGTATCCCATCCTAAACCAATTGTAAATTTTGGGGCATTTATGTTTTCTCTTTGCCCTTTTTGTAAGTTGATAGCCATAATTTAATCTATTTTTATTACGTTAATGTTATTTTGGTATTCTAAAATTTGGTGGTAATTATTACTTATCGCTAGATGAAATAAATCATTACTTTTTTGCAACGAAATATTGTTAGCTAAATAACTAAAATCATCTTTGTTAAGACTTAATATATATTTTACTATTCTGGTATTGTACTGAAAATGATCGCTATTTATAATGTTAACTATGTCTTCAACATTCTTAACAGAATAATAATTATAATGATTTTCTATGTTTGGATGAATTTCTTTGTTTATTAATTCAGCAAAATAGACAAATACAAAATCGCCGTTTACATTATACTGATTTAGTATTTTATTTACAGTATGTTCATGGCTTCCTGTTATCTTAATATCATCAACGAAAATACAAAGTTTTCCTTCAATAAAATTTTTATCGATATAATAGGTATCATTAGAGATCAATTTTACTCTTTCTTCAAAATCTAAATTTCCATAATCAGTTACATAAGTTTGATTTCTGTAAATTTTAGATTCGATACATGCTTTTTTGTTGTTTTTAAACAGAAAGCTGTTCAGTTGTTTTTTGAAATAATAACATAAAAAATTTGAAGCCGTAGGTATCGATAAAAAAGGACTTGGAAGTATTACTATTTCCTTGTTTGATAAAATCAATTCGCCATATTGTTCTGTAAAACCATCGAACAACTCTTTTGCAAATTTTTCTGCATAGCTTTTATCGCCAAATTTAAATCGGCTGTATTCTTCTTCTTGAAAAGGGCAATTATCTTTTTCAAGAATTTTATGTAAACTAAAGTTTTTATTCACTGTTATATTTTTAGTAGGTGTGCATCAAATCCAAAATTAATAGCTCCATTATAATCGGCTACAATATTATCTCCAATATGCAGTATTTCTTTTTTTGTTATTTTTTTTATCTCATTTGCTTGGTCAAATACTAGTTGAAAAATTTGACTATTTGGCTTCGAAATTCCGACTTCATCGGAGTATATCTGAAATTTGAAATAGTCTTCTAATTCATAATGAGATAGTATTTTTCTCAATGTTTTTCCTTTAATGAAAGCTGTGTTACTAAGTAGGTTGATTGTTTTTCCTTGTTTAGTAATTTCATCAAAAAGGGCTGGGATATTTTTATACAGGAGCTCTGGTTTATATTTCAAGAATAATAATTCAGTCTCTTTATAAAACAATCCTAATTTATCTGTTGAGATATTGTTTATGTCTAAATTTAAAGCGTTTAAGATTAAATAATAAATTTCATAAGTATCAATATTAGATCCTGTTCTTTCGTTTATATTATTGCATAAAACATCATAGTAGCGAACTACTTCATTGACTTTTTCGATTGTGCAATCTACATCAAAAAAATCTCTAAATAATTGATTTCTTTTGCTTTTAAATTCAGGATTTGATTTTATGAGGGTCAACCATAAATCGAATGAAAGATGACTATGGTTTGAATAATTTATTTCCAAGTTTACAGGTTTGCTAGTGACAAATTATCTTTAAGTATAATGCATAATACTTCTTAAAAACTAATTTGTTCGGATTAATGATGAATTGATTAGATTTTGAGAAACTCTTTATTTAATGATTTCACCTGAATAGTATTTCTCTAAAAAGAAACCTAAATCGGCTCTATATCCAATTCCTGAAGCTTCAAATTTCCATTGGTCGTTCTTTTTATAAAGTCTTCCAAATTCTACACCTGTTTCAATTGAAAAATCTTCATCAAGTTCATATTTAGCAATTTCTTCTCCACTTGCATTATCAACTATTCTAATGTAAGAATTTCTAACTTGTCCAAAGTTTTGTTTTCTTCTTTCAAAGTCTTCTATTGTTACGACAAAAAGGATTTCGTTTGCTCTAGGGTCAATTTTAGTTAAATCAACTTTTATAGCTTCGTCATCATCTCCATCACTACTTTTTCCATCAGGATCATCACCAGTATGTTCTAATGATTCATCAGGAGATTTTAAATTATTATAAAAAACGAAGTAATCTTCGCCTAAAAGTTTTCTGTCTGAGTTTATCATTATTGCAGATGCATCCAAGTCAAAATCATTTCCTGTTCCTTCGTTTGGATCCCAACCTAAACCGATTGTTATGTTTGATAAGCCAATATTTATTTTTTGTCCTTTCTGTAAGTTAATTGCCATAGTGATATTTAGAATATAATTGGTTTTAAAAGGATAAAAATATAATATATTTTGTATTAAACTGTTTTAAATTAGTTAAAATAGTTTTTTTATGTCTCTTTGTTTTATTATAACAAACTGTTGTGATTTTATTGTTTTTATTGTCCTTTTTTTTAACGTTTCCTTTTGAATTGTTACAGTTAAAAAAAAGGTGAAGGTTTGTAAAATTAGTAATACGAACTATTCTTAATTTACGTTTTTCCGTAATTTACATAAGTAGTAGTTGCTTACTTTTGCAAATTATTGTTTTATATTTTTTGTTAAAGTATACTTATATATAGCGTTAGTCAGTAATATTGATTTATTGTATATTAAGAAGTAAGAGGTAAATAAGAGATTGGATCTTTATTCATTACTTATTCTTAATCCTTTTGGTTAATAAAGTAATATTCATCAATACGTTATCGGGTTAAATATACGTAATAAAACAGCTATATTAAATTAAAATCAATGTACTATTTTTCTGTCTTATTGAAATTTGTTTAATTTTATTTAATTTTATTGATTTTTAAGGAGTTAAGGTATTATTGGGTTTCCCATGCATATTGTGTTTTTTTTGTGGCATATGTTAAATTTTTTTTTAACGTTTTTTTTGGATATGTTATTATTTTATATACATTTATCACATAAACGATAAAATACCACACTTTATCGATTATTTATAATTGATAAAAATTATTTAATTAAAGAAATCCAGTATTCATGAATCCAAATCTACAAATTGAACTTAGACGTTTTATTTCTTCAAATGTTGTTTCTAAGCTGAATAAATTTTATTTTGAAAATGATGCTTTATTAATTAAAGCAATTGATGCATCTATCGGAACTATCTTAATAGGAGCTTATAACAAAATGCACGAGGTTAATTTGTGCAATGAGTTAGTTCAAATTGCAGGAGTTACAGGATTTTATGAAGAAATAGATTTTGAATCGGGAAGATTGTTATCTGTTAACGATTGTTATAGAAACGAAGGGAATAAATTGTTGAAACGAATTTTTGACAATAAAAAGTCTCGAATTTCCGAAATGGTTTCTAATGAAGTAGGTATAAAGAGTGAAACTGCTCGCGAAGTATTAAGTTTTTCTGCGCTTTTGGTTTTTTCTTATTTCAATTATAAAAAATATTCACATGAAGATCTTCAATTTATGCTAGAAGAGCAAAAAAGAGGTATTTTAAATAGTATTCCGCTCGGAATTAAAATTATCTTAGGGTTTTCATCATATGAAGTTGTTGAGGAAAAAAGTAGATCTAGATTTTCAAATTCCATTTTCAATCACATTTTTTCAAATAGCGAATCTTAAGATGTAATTTTAGTTCTGGTATAAAAAAAATCCCATTTTACAAATGAGTAAAATAGGATTTTTTTGTTTTTATATAATTTGAAAGCTTATACGTTCTTCAAATTAATAATTTCTTGTTCTGTAAGCATACGCCAGTTTCCTCTAGGTAGATTCTTCTTGGTTAAACCTGCAAATGCTACACGGTCGATGCGTAATACATCGTAATCAAAGTGCTCAAAAATAGAACGAACTACTTTTACGTTTGATGAACGTAATTTAAGTCCAATTTCACTTTTTGGTTCATTGTCGATATAGCTTATGTCTTCAACAAAAACACGGTGTCCATCAAGAACAAGTCCTTTGTTTATTTTTTCTAAATCTTCAAATTTCAAGTTTTTATCTAATGAAACTTGGTATATTTTAGATGATTTTTGGCTTGGTAAAGTAAACTTACGAAGCATGTCAGTATCATTTGTAAACAACAACAAACCTGTAGTGTTTTTGTCCATTCTTCCTACTGCAGCAATTTTAGCATTTGTAGAACCACGAACTAATTCTAAAACATTACGGAATTCTTGACCTTCGTCAAAAGCAGTTGTAAAGTTTTTAGGCTTGTTTAATAATATGTATTCTTTCTTTTCTGGAGTTAAAACTGCTCCGTCAAAATTAACGACATCTCCTGGTTTAACCAAGTATCCCATTTCTACAACAGGAACGCCATTTACTTTTACATTTCCAGATTGGATGTAAATATCTGCATCACGACGTGAACACGCGCCAGAATTAGCAATATATTTATTTAAACGAATCTCATCAGCAGCTTTTTGTCTTTTAGGTGCTTGATTCGGTTTTTTAGTAGCTTTTTCAGCAGCTTCTTCCGCTATTTTAGTATTCGGCTTCGCTTTTTTAGGCCCTTGTGCACGCTTTTGCATGGCAGGTTTTGGCTTATTTGAGTTGGGTCTTGAACTATTTGCTCTTGGTCCTTTTCCTTTATTATTGCCTTCCTTGTTATTCATAAATCCTGTAATTTGTGCAAAGATAGTTTATTATTGGTTAATAGCAGTAACTTGATTGTTGTTAGATTACTAGCTTTTAATACTATTAGTAGCTTTAAATATGAAAATTATCAAAAAAAGCTGAAAATTTTGATGTAATTAGATTTTTAAAAGTAATGTTTTTCCGTGCCACAAAACACTTGGATTAATTAGTACAATACAAAATACCCCCGAAACGATAAGAAATTTCAAGACATTGTGTAATAATAAAAATTGTGTCTTAGAGCTTGATTTCCAAAGATAGAGTAAGAAAAATATTAAAACTATAAAGCAAGAATAGAAATAAATATCCATATAGCCAATGTCATATACTTCGATAAGGATGTATACAGGAGCGATGGTTAGAAAAGTTAAAAGAGTAATGATCTTTTTTGAGGTTCTTTCGCCATAGAGAATCGGAATAGTTTTGTAGTTGTTTGCCAAGTCACCTTTTAAATTTTCTAAATCTTTTATCATTTCACGTATTAATAGTAATAAGAATAAAAATGTAGCGTGAGCAAAGATTACGGCAAAATGGCCTTTTTGGTTTTCTAAATCATCAAACGATATCTGATTGTAGAAATATAATAAGATAGCAAAGAATGGTAAAACGGCCAACAATGCCGCCATAAGATTTCCTATTAATGGGAATTTTTTAATTTTATGGGAGTAAAACCAAATGAGAAAAATATATACTGAAAAAAATAAAAAAGCTTTCCATGACACAATTAGCGCCATTAGTGCAGCTATGAAATTGAGCGTGAAATAAACGCTTAGTTTTGTTTTTTGACTTACCAATCGATCCAACATTGATTTGTTTGGACGATTAATTAGGTCTTTCTGGCTATCGTAGAAATTATTTATGATATAACCAGATGCGATGGTAATTGCCGATGCGAAAACAATTAAAAACAAATGGAAATCCAATAAAATATCAAGTGCCCTTTTTTCGGGAGCGAGGATAAATATTGCCGATAAATATTGGGCCAAAATAATAATAGGTATATTGTAACCTCTCACTACGGAGAACAAACTTATAACTTTCATCGCTAAAATTTTATTCTGACGGCTCAACATTTCTTTTATTATAGATTGTTAGGATTCTGTATTGGTTTTAAAGTGCCTAAAGTACATCTTTTAATAGTCTTTGAAAACTATATTTTGGTTTTCTTGTATCTGAGAAGATCTTCTTTTGTGAAATTGCTATCTATGATATTCATTTTCTTTTAAAAGATTTACTTCTTCAATTGCGAAAATAATAAAATTACTTTCTGCGATCGATATGTTTTGGGGTTGTTTTTTAATGCCTAAACTTTTCTGTTTATAGGTCTTGGGAATGAAGCATCATTAATAATGTTGATCTCTGTTTTTAAATAAATAGTTTCTTTAGGTTTTAAATAACAAGAGCCGATAAATTTCGGCTCTTATAATTGTAACTATTTTTGATTCTAATGAATTATAGAATTTGTTTTTCTTTTAAAATTGGTAAACTACTTCTAGTTTGTAGTCTTTTAATGATTGCTTAGCGCGTTCTAAATCTTCGGTAAAACCTAGAATATAACCACCACCGCCAGAACCACATAATTTTAAGTAGTAATCATTTGTATCAATACCATTTTGCCAGATGCCATGAAATTGTTCTGGAATCATAGGTTTGAAATTATTCAAAACTACTTTTGATAATTTTTTGGTATTACTGAATAATGACTTCATGTCGCCGTGTAAAAAGTTTTCCACACAAGCATCTGTATATTTTACAAATTGGTTTTTTAGCATCGTACGGAAACCTTTGTCTTTAAGATTTTCCATAAAGATGTTTACCATTGGAGCAGTTTCTCCAACAATTCCTGAATCTAATAAGAACACAGCGCCTTTCCCGTCAAAACTTTGATTAGGAATTCCAGTTGCTTCAATATTATCTTTAGAATTTATTAAAATCGGAATGCTTAAGTAGCTATTTAAAGGATCTAAACCTGAACTTTTTCCGTGGAAAAAACTTTCCATTTGTGAGAAAATAGTTTTTAGCTGTAATAGTTTCTCACGAGTTAAATTTTCTAGAACCGTGATTTTGTTTTGAGCGTATTTATCATAAATAGCAGCAACTAATGCGCCACTACTACCAACTCCATATCCTTGTGGAATACTTGAGTCAAAATACATCCCAGATTCTACATCATCCTTTAAAGTTGCCAAGTCAAAAGTTACCAAGTCTGGTTGCTCTGCTTGTAATGTTTCAAGGTAAGATGTAAACTTGCTTAAACTTTGATTTGATGAAATGGCTTCTGCCGAAGGATTTTCGGTTTTCTTCAAGGCACCATTGTAAAAATTATAAGGGATAGAAAGTCCTTTTGAATCACGGATTATTCCGTACTCTCCAAAAAGTAATATTTTTGAGTAAAATAATGGTCCTTTCATATATTGATTTTATTGTCTAAAAGCTAGAATTTAATTAAAGATACGTAAAATTATAATGCAATTGCACCTTCTCCAATTTTGTCGCAAAGGTACTGACCATTCTGGCAAAATACAACTAATTCGTCCTTAATAAATTGTAGTACTTTTTCTGTAACGTTTTCGGGATATAAAACATGAACATTTGCTCCTGCATCTAGCGTAAAACAAACCGGAATTTGAGTTTCAGTTCTGAATTTCCAAATCGCATTAATTATCTGTAATGTGTTTGGTTTCATTAGTATATAATACGGCATAGAGGTCATCATCATAGCGTGTAATGTTAGCGCTTCGCTTTCGACTACTTTGATGAATTCGTCTAGATTTCCATTTTCAAAAATACCAATTAGTTTGTCTAAATTTTCGTGAGCTTGTGCAAAACGTCTTTCTGCATAAGGATGATCGTGCATTAAGTCATGTCCTACCGTACTCGAAACTTGTTTTTCGCCTTTGTCAACTAATAAAATAGTGTCTTGGTAATTATGAAAGTTTTGATGAATTGCATGTGGAAATTCTACTCCAAATAAATCAGAGCTTCCTTTTATATTTGCTTGATTTCCCCAAACAACAACGTTTCCTTTTACACTTCGGCAAGCACTTCCTGATCCTAATCGAGCAAGGAAAGATGCTTTTTGATAAAAGTATTCGTCTGTCATATCTGGATTCAACACTTTTTCAAGGCTCATGAAATTCATTGCCAAAGCGGCCATTCCAGATGCCGAAGAAGCTATTCCTGAACTATGAGGAAATGTATTTTGGGTATCTATTGTAAAATGATAGTCTTTTAAGAAAGGTAAATAAAGAAAAATACGTTCTAGGAATTTCTGAATTTTAGGTTTAAAATCTTCTTTTGGTTTTCCTTCAAAAAGTAAATCGAAAGTAAAATCATTTGAAGTTTCTTTTTTGTCGAAAGCTAGTTTGGTAATTGTTTTACAGTTGTTTAATGTAAAACTAACCGATGGATTAGCGGGAATTTGATTGTCTTTTTTTCCCCAGTATTTTACTAAAGCAATGTTACTTGGTGCGCTCCACTCAAAGTTACCTTTTGTGATATCTGCTGTATATTTTTTTGGAATAAAATCGTTTGCTGTAAACATAAAAATAAAAAATTTACGCAAAGATACTTTTTTTGAATTATACCTTTTGACTTTTTGATAGCCTATAAAAATGTTTATCTTTATTAACTCTAAAAAACAGTATAAAATGAATAAAATCACTCGAATTTTAGCGGTTGTTGTTACCTGTCTTGCTATTGGATATTTTTCTGGAATAGTTACAAGATCGAGTATTGAAACTTGGTATCCAACTCTGATTAAGCCAAGTTTTAATCCGCCTAATTGGGTTTTTGCACCAGCTTGGAGCTTGCTTTATCTTTTGATGGGTGTAGCTGCTGGATTAGTTTGGGATCGAATAGAACATGAAAAAGAAGCGGTTAAGAATGCCTTGGTTTTCTTTGCGATACAATTAGCCTTAAATGCTTTATGGTCTTATTTGTTCTTCGGACTGATGAATCCGTTATTGGCGCTTATAGAAATTGTTGTTCTATGGTTAATGATTTATGAAACGCTTTTAAAATTTATTAAAATCAATAAAGTTGCTGGATATCTTCTGGTACCATATTTACTTTGGGTAAGTTTTGCAACAATATTGACTGCAAGCATTTGGTGGCTTAATAAATAAGTTTAAAGTTTCAGTATTCAGGACAATTTAAACCCTGAATACTGAAATTGTTTTTATTTTTCGTTTGCTTTTAATTTTTTAAATTCTTCGTTTTTAGAGTATAAATAGTCCATCGTGGCAAGAATGTTATTGTTTTCATTTAGTGTTTTTGATCTTGGATCGGCATCACAGAACTCAAGAAACAATTCTTTGTCTTCTGGTTTTAACTTTAAATCTTTTGTAAAAAAATCAGGAGCACAAGTGGTGTTTACTAGTTTTTTAAAATCAAATTTAGAAGATTTTGTTTTAGATTTTTTGTCTTTATTGCCTGTAAATAAGCGTATTAATTTATCTCCTATAGCCATAAAATCCATTCCATTTGTAATTGTTCCGTTATAGACGCCTGTATATTTATCTAAAGAACTAGTGTTTTTTTTTAATACTATTCCATTAGTTGATTCTTCAGTAGCACCTATATGTGGAAATTTGATGGTTGTAATTACGACTTCTCGGAGCTCCTCTGGTTTTAATACTAAATTAACTGTAAGATTATCTTGTTGTATATTTTCTTGAGAAACTTTTAGTCTCGTGAAAAAATAATCTTCCTTAAAAAAGAGTAAACTGTCTTTGGCACGAACTGGAATAGAAAATTCTCCTGAGGCATTTGTTTTGGTACTCGTTTTTGCAGTTTTGTTAATTACTTCTACATCTTTGACAGTCTGATTTTGTGAAATAACCTTTCCGTTTAATAATTTTTCAGTTTGCGAAAAGCCAATTTGATAAGTGAACAATGTAATTGTAGTAAGTAATTCTGCTCTCATATAAAGTTAATTGATTGAAGGTTAAATTATTATAATTGTCTTAACTAAAACTTATGAATTGTGTACAGTCTTGTTAATTTGCTTTGTCAACTTTAAGTTTTTTGAATTCTTCAATTTTACCGAACAAAAAATCCATTGATTTCAGTATGTTATTGTTTTCAATAAGTTTTTTAGATTTAGGATCTGCGTCACAAAATTTCAGAAACGGCTCTTTTTCTTCAGGTTTTAGCTTTAAATCTTTTGTGAAAAATTTTGGATCTAAAGTGTTTGTTACAAGTTGAATAAAGTTAAGTTCAGCTGTTTCGGGTTTTTTTTCTTTCTTCTTGATTATGCTATAGAGCAATTTGCCAATACGTATCAAATCTGCTTGGTGAGTAATAGGAGCGATTCCATCTTTATAGCCTTCGATTTTCATACCTTGTTTAGGTCTGGATTTATTTAGTTTTATTTGTTCGATCTCTTCTTTTGATAAAGATATACGTTTTACTTTATTAGATAGAATGAGTACTTCGTCTAATTCTTTCGGTTTAGAAAGCATATTTACTATAAGATTATTTGCCACTATGTCTTCTTGAGTAAGTTGTATCCTTTTGAAATAATAGCCTTGGGAGAAAAAAATCAAACTGTCTTTTACATTTACTGCAATTTCAAATTCTCCCAAAGTATTTGTCCTAGTACTAGTTTTGGAAGTTTTATTAATGACTTCTACATTTTTAAGAGTAATATCTTGAGAGATAACTTTACCATGGAGTATTTTTTCTGTTTGAGAAAATGTAAATTGACAAGAAAATAATGTTATTGTAGTAAGTAATTCTGCTCTCATATAAGGTTAATTAGTTGAGAGTAAATTTATTATAATTGTCTTAAGTAAATCTTATGAAATGTGTAAAGTCTTGTTAATTTGTGTTTTGAGAATAGGATTGTTATTTAAGGATAATTTTATTTACAAACTTTTCGAACTCTCCATTGTTTATTAAAATGGGTCCATGGCCAAAGCAGAGAATTTTTGGTTCTAAAGAAGCTAGTTTTAGGATAGACTTTCTATTTAATTCTTTGTCAGAAGTGAATAAATTAGGAGGTTCATTTAAGCCAACAATTGTAGTCATTAAATTCATATTTGTCATTACATCCCCAACAATGAGTAAGCTATCTTTTTTCCTAAAAAAGGAAAGATGCCCTTTTGAATGACCAGGAGTTTCTACAACTGAAAATCCTGCGATTTGGTCTCCTTCTTTTATAGTATGCGAAACGGGATGCCCTTTTCCTGCCCAGAATTTTTGTTGAAATCTTGAAATCAAATGTGTTGGATTTGGATAGTCAAAAGTAACATTTCCGTTTTCGGCACTTGCTTTTTCTAATGCATTACACCAAAGTGGAATTTTTAGTGTTTCACATATAATTTTGCTACTGCCTTGATGATCTGCATGTGCATGCGTGAGTACATGTTTTGTTACAATTTTGTCTTTTAAAGCATTTAGAATAATAGATGCAGAACTTTTTATTCCAGCATCAATTAGTACATCTCCTATTAAATAACAATTAATTGCATTTCTAGGAAATAAAGAAATTTGGTACACATCTTCGGCTATTTTTTTCATCTTTTTTGAATTTTATATTCGCAAAGATTTGAATTTAGTAGCCATATATTCTTGACAAATGTTAAGAAATGTTTTGCCTGATACGGCTTAAGGATTCTGGAGTTATTCCTAAAAATGAGGCAACATGAATTAATGGTGTTCTTTGAACAATTTTTTGAGGAGCAGTTGCTAGAAAAGTCTGGTATTTTTCTTTTGCAGGAATCATTTGAAGTTTTAATATTCTGTCGGCCATACAGAGATAGTTTTGTTCAGCCAGAATTCTTCCTACACGTTCCCAATTTGGAATTACAGTATATAAATACTGCATTTTCTCATAGTTTATAGAAAGAACTTCACATTCTTCAAGGCAATGAATGTTTTCGTAAGAAACGGTTTGATTTATAAAACTCGAATAGGAGCTTATAAAGCCATTGTCACAGCTTAAATAGGTAGTGATTTCTTTTCCGTTTTTGAGGTAATACGTACGAGCCAATCCGTTTATGATGAAGAAAATCTTGTTACTGATTTTTCCAATAGGCAAGAGGTATGTTTTGGAATCAAATTTTTCATATTCAAAACACGAAAGAATCATTTCAATTTCATTTTCTGTAAATGAAGAAATTGAGAGTATTTGTTCTTTTAATGCTGACTCCATAACTGTTTTACTAAATGTTATTAGCTACAATAAACCCACTTGTCCATGCATTTTGAAAGTTAAACCCTCCTGTTATGGCATCTATGTTTACAATCTCTCCAGCAAAATATAATTTCTCATGAAGTTTGCTTTCCATAGTTTTAAAGTTAATTTCCTTTAAATCAATTCCGCCAGCGGTTACAAATTCTTCTTTAAAAGTACTTTTTCCATTTACTTGGAATGTTGCATTTGTCAATTGATTGGCTAAATTCTGAAGTTGAACTTTAGATAAATCTGCCCATTTTGTCTCAGTTTCTATACTAGAAGCAAGCACTAAACTTTCCCATAATCGATTTGGAAAGTCAAAAGGTGATTTTTTTGAAACGGCTTTTTTAGCATGTTCCTGTTTTAATTCTTTTAATTTTTTCTCAGCATCTTCGGTATCTACATCGTTTAACCAATTTACAAAAATGGTGAATTGATAATTTTTGTCATGCAAAATACGAGCTCCCCAAGCCGAAAGTTTCAGAATTGCTGGTCCGCTCATTCCCCAGTGTGTTATTAATAACGGCCCTGTAGATTCGAGTTTGGTCTCTTTTACTTTTACAGTTGCTTGTGCTGCTACGCCCGGTAATTCTTTTATTCTTGGGTCTTTTATGTTAAATGTAAATAGGGAAGGGACAGGGCTTATAATTGCATGTCCAAAAGTTTGTAGCATTTCCCATATTTTAGGATTGCTTCCGGTTGCTAGAACCAATTTATCAGCTATATAATTCTGATTTTGTGTTTCGATTTTCCAGAAATTTTCATTTTTATAGATTGATTGTACACTTTGTCCTGTAAGTACAGTAATGCCTAATTTTGCAGTAGCTTTTAAAAAACAATCTATAATAGTTTGAGAAGAATTAGATGCAGGAAATAGCCTTCCGTCATCTTCAATTTTTAATTCTACTCCATGCTTTTCGAACCATTCGATTGTGTCTCCCGAACAGAATTGATGAAATGGTCCTCGTAATTCTTTTTCGCCACGCGGATAAAATTTAACCAATTCATTAGGTTCAAAACAAGCGTGTGTTACATTACAACGCCCTCCACCAGAAATACGAACTTTTGTAAGTACTTCGGATCCTCGTTCTAAAATAGCGACTTTTAATTTTGAGTTTTTCTCTACAATATTTATTGCTGTAAAAAATCCTGCTGCTCCACCACCTACTATTATTATATCAAAATTTTGAGTCATATTCTATCTGTAAAATCACTAATGATTCCGTTTACGTTGTATGTTTTTATTTTTGCAATGTCTTCCTTTTCATTAACCGTCCAAGGAAAAACCTGAAATCCTATTTCTTGTATTTGTTTTGTGTTCTCTTTGTTTAGCAAATGAAAATCGGGATGTATTGCTTTGGCTTTTATTTCTTTTGCAAAAGTAATAGCCGATTCAATATCCGTTTCTGTTAAAACCCCAATTGCTATTTTTGGATTCAGAGAATTAATTTGTTTTAGATATTCCCAATCGAAACTTGAAACAAGAAAAGAATCGTAGCTCCAGTTTTTTTCTGAAATGTATAATTCAATTAATGTTACTACAGCATCTGCAGTTCCAATACCTTTTAATTCGATATTAATAAAACATTGCTGATTTACTAAATCCAGAACTTCTGATAATGTTGGAATTTGATGTTTGTTTTCTATTCGGAAATCTTTTAATTCTTGCAAAGATAGGTTATTTACAAAACCTTTTCCGTTGGTAGTTCTATCAATCGTTTCATCATGAATTACAATAAGATGACCATCTGAACTAAGTTGTACATCTAATTCAATGCCATCGGCTTTCATTTGGATTGCTTTCTGAAAGGCTTGTAAGGTGTTTTCGGGTTCGTACCCTCTTGCTCCACGATGGGCTATTTTTAGCATTTATTGAAGTTTAGTTGCAAAGGTCGTAAAGTTTTTATTCTAGTTTCTAAGATTTAACCGCAAAGGGCGCAAAGATTTTTTTACTGAATTCGCAAAGTTCGCAAAGGTTAGCGTGCCTTGCGTAAACCGTTGCGTACTTTGCGTTTAACTATTTATAAAGATTTTATGTTTTTGAGGTTTAATCGCAAGGAGCGCAAAGTTATTTTATTGAATTCGCAAAGTTCGCAAAGCTTAGCGTGCCTTGCGTATACTGTTGCGTACTTTGCATTTAAATATTTATAAAGTTTTTGTGTTTTTGAGGTTTAATCGCAATGAGCGCAAAGTTTGTTTTGTTGAATTCGCAAAGTTCGCAAAGCTTAGCGTGCCTTGCGTAAACCGTTGCGTACTTTGGGTTAACTATTTATAAAGTTTTAATGATTTTGAGGTTTAATCGCAAGGAGCGCAAAGTTTGTTTTGTTGAATTCGCAAAGTTCGCAAAGCTTTGTGTGCCTTGCGTATACTGTTGCGTACTTTGCATTTAAATATTTATAAAGTTTTTGTGTTTTTGAGGTTTAATCGCAAGGAGCGCAAAGTTTGTTTTGCTGAATTCGCAACGTTCGCAAAGCTTAGCGTGCCTTGCGTAAACTGTTGCGTGCTTTGCGGTTAGATATTTATAGCGTTTTAATGATTTTGAGGTTTAATAGCAAAGAGCGCAAAGTTTTTTTTACTGAATTCGCAAAGTTCGCAAAGCTTAGCGTGCCTTGCGTAAACCGTTGCGTACTTTGGGTTAACTATTTATAAAGTTTTAATGATTTTGAGGTTTAATCGCAAGGAGCGCAAAGTTTGTTTTGCTGAATTCGCAACGTTCGCAAAGCTATGTGTGAGTGCTATGTTTTTTTTTGCGTGCCTTGCTAAAACTGTTGCGTACTTTGCGGTTAAATTTTTATAGCTATTAAATGTTTGTAATGTTTTATTCTAGAAAAAAAGAGCCACAAATCAAACTAACAACAAGAATTAAAATTCATTGTAATTGGTTTAATCTGTGGCTAAAACTATTTGTTTAAAGGATAGTGTTTATTCTAATTCTAAAACAACAGCAGATTTAGGTTCTAAAGTAATTTCAGATGTTATATC
Organism: Flavobacterium branchiarum; assembly: GCF_030409845.1. Lineage (NCBI taxonomy): Bacteria > Pseudomonadati > Bacteroidota > Flavobacteriia > Flavobacteriales > Flavobacteriaceae > Flavobacterium > Flavobacterium branchiarum. The sequence continues at coordinate 88,780 of NZ_JAUFQQ010000003.1, forward strand.
GAATTTTTTATCCGTTAGGATGTCTTTTCCAGTTTTGAAATTTTTGATGTTTTCTTGGAAACGGTTTGTTTTAATAGTTTGCGGTTTTGCATTGTTATTAAAAACTACCATTACAGTTTTTGCATCTGTATATCTAAAATAAACATAGGTATTGTTTTCTGGAATATAGTGAGTCATTTTTCCAAAATGTACTGCTTCATTAGATTTTCTCCAGTTGAATAATTTAGATGTGAAATCGAAATACTCAGCTTGTTTAGCAGTTCTACCTTCTTTAGTAAAAGCATTGTTAGTATCACCTTTCCATCCACCTGGGAAATCTAAACGGATTCCGCCATCACCTTGACTTTTGTCTCCACCCATTCCAATTTCTGAACCATAATACAATTGCGGAATTCCACGAACGGTTGCCATTAATGTCATTACCAATTTGTATTTAGCGACATCATATTTGTAAAGGTCATTGATTCTGCTGGTATCGTGATTTTCTGCAAAAACAAGTATGTTGTTTGTATTTGGGTATAGATAATCTAAAGCAAAATTGTTGTAAAATTTAATCATACCATTATCCCAGTTTGCTTCGTCATCATTAAAAGCAGATCCGATTTGGTTGTGTAAAGTGAAATCCATTACACTTGGTAAGTTTGAATTGTAATTTTGGATTGCTCCAATTTTACTGTCTTTTTGCCAATACGCTAAATTAGCTTGATTATGCATCCAGATTTCTCCAACAATATTAAAGTTTGGATATTCATCTGTAACTGATTTTGCCCAGTTTGCCATTGCCGCTGGATCTGAATAGTTGTAGGTATCTACTCTAAATCCGTCAAGATTTGCATATTCAATCCACCAAATTGCATTTTGAGTTAAGTATTTTGCAACCAATGGGTTTTTTAAATTTAAATCTGGCATTGAAGGAACAAACCATCCATCGATACAAACTTCTTTGTCAAGTTTTGAAGCGTGGATATCTGTTATTACTTCACGTCTGTGGTGTGTTTGAGTATAGTTTTCAAATTGATTAGTCCATGATTTTGTTGGTAAATCTTTCATCATCCAATGCGTGATTCCCCAGTGATTAGTTACATAATCCATAACCAATTTCATGTCTCTTTTGTGCATCTCATTCGATAAACGAACATAATCCTCATTCGTTCCGTAACGCGCATCGATTTTGTAAACATCCGATTGTGCATAGGTATGATACGAATGTTCTTTGTCGTTGTCTTCGTTTAAAGGCGCGTTCCAAATTGTTGTTGCTCCTAAAGATGAAATGTAATCTAAGTTTTTGATGATTCCTTCGATATCACCACCATGACGTCCGCCAGGAATTGAGCGATTTGCTTTTTCTACTAATGAAGCATCATTGTCATTTTTAGGATTTCCGTTTGCAAAACGATCTGGCATAATTAAGTACATCATGTCAGAAGCATCGAAACTTTTGCGTTGAGCAGAATTTTCTCTTCTTTTCTTTAATGAATATTTTTGTGTGAATGCAACTTTGTTCTTGTTTTTAAATGAAAAAACGAACTCAGATGCAGGTATGTTTTTAGTGTCGATTGTTACGAAAAGGTAGTTAGGGTTTTCGGTTTTTTTAATGTCTTTAATGACTACATTGTTAGAAACAGAAGGTTCGTATTGTGCAATGTTTTTTCCGTAGAACATGATTTGAAGTTCTGGATTGTTCATGCCAGCATACCAAAATGGGGGCTCAGTTTTCTGGATTTGCGCTTTTGCAGAAGCAGAAAATAATAGAACAACTAAAAGTATTCTATATAATGTTTGGTTTGTTTGAAGTGGTATTCTCATATTTTGTTTTTTTTTAATTCGATTAAAACAAGATCGATTTTTTTGCACGTAGCTTTTGCAAATCAAGCAGCTTTATGGTGACTTTTATTTTATCTCTTTAGAAAAAAAGACAAGCAATCTAGAGGACTACTTGTCTTTTTTAAAGAGTTATTTGGTTTCGATTATACTAATTGCATAACCACCACCTGGAACAGATAACTGAGATAGTTTTGTTTTATTTGTTACAGCAATTTTCTTGATTGTGTAAGCTTGTGGATTTGTTTTGTAGTGTGCATCTTTTGCATCAGCATAAATTGTAGCTGTGTATTTCTTTCCTTTTTCAAGGAAATTGAAATTGATGTTTGATGTACGGCTTACATCTCCGTTTACGTTACCTACAAACCAGTTGTTAGTACCTTTAGCTTTACGAGCTACAGTGATATAGTCACCTGGTTCAGCTTCTAGGTATTTACTTTCGTCCCAATCAATAGCAACATCTTTGATGAATTGGAAAGCATCAGCAAATTTGTTATAGTGCTCAGGTAAATCAGCAGCCATTTGTAATGGGCTGTACATAGTAACGTATAATGCTAATTGATTTGCAATTGTACTGTTTACATGCGATTTGTTATCTGGATTAAGTTTGCTAATATCCATTTCGAAAATACCAGGAGTATAATCCATTGGTCCACCAATTAATCTTGTAAAAGGTAAAATTGTAACGTGATTTGCTTTAGAACCACCAAATGCTTGGTATTCTGTTCCTCTTGCCGATTCGTTACCAATTAAGTTAGGATATGTTCTGCTAATACCTGTTGGGCGAACTGCTTCGTGAGCATTAACCATAATTTTGTATTCAGCAGCTTTTTCTAATGCGTATTGGTAATGGTTCACAATCCATTGGCTGTAATGATTTTCACCTCTTGGTAAAATATCTCCTACGTAACCACTTTTTACAGCATCGTATCCATTGTCGTTCATGAATTTGTATGCTTTATCCATATGGCGCTCATAATTACGAACAGAACCAGAAGTTTCGTGGTGCATAATTATTTTTACACCTTTTGATTTTGCGTAAGCGTGTAATCCTTTTACGTCGAAATCTGGGTAAGGAGTAACGAAATCAAAAACATAATCTTTTGAGTGTCCAAACCAGTCTTCCCAACCTTCATTCCAACCTTCAACTAAAACAGCACCAAAACCGTTTTCAGCAGCAAAGTCAATGTATTTTTTTACATTAGCATTAGTTGCTCCGTGTGTACCGTTTGGTTTTGCTTTTGAGTAATCGCTAATACCAAGTTGTACTGTTGGAAAATCATTTGTGTATGACCAAGAACTTTTTCCTGTAATCATTTCCCACCAAACACCTACGTATTTAACTGGTTTAATCCAAGATGTATCTTCGATTTTACATGGCTCATTTAAGTTTAATGTCAATTTTGAATCAAGAATTTCTGTCGCATTATCGCTAACAATAATTGTTCTCCATGGCGATTGACTAGGAGCTTGCATGTGTCCTTTGTCTCCTTTTGCATCTGGAGTCAACCATGATTCGAATATCATGTTTTTATCATCCAAGTTTAAGTGCATACATGAATAATCAATTAATGCAGCTTCGTGAAGATTAATAAATAATCCTTCAGCAGTTTTTAACATAAGCGAAGTCTGAACTCCTGTTGGAGAGAAAGACTTTTGTGAAACGTTTGCTGTATACGCTTTTTCAGCCAATCCACGGATTTCTGATAATTTTGATTTTGTATAATCATATTCTTGTGTGTCATAATCACCAGGAATCCAAAATGCAGTGTGGTCACCCGTCATTGCAAATTGAGTTTTTTCTTCTTTGATTATGAAATACGTAAGATTTTTTTGTGTTGGAAATTCATAACGGAATCCAAGTCCATCATTAAATAAACGAAAACGGATGATTATTTGTCTGTCTGTTCCTTTTTGGTTTAATGTAACAGCCAATTCATTATAATGATTACGAATTGAAGCTACTTCTCCCCAAACTGGTTTCCAGTTCTCATCAAAAGTTGTAGTTTTTGTATCAACAACCGTAAAGTCATTTAACAATGATTTTTTATCATCTTTAAGCTCAAGACCCAACTTACTGGATTTTACAACCTCTTTATTTTTGTATTTAAGATTGTAAGTTGGAGTTCCATCGCTTTGTAGCGAAAACTCCATGACAAATTTTCCTTCAGGCGATTTTAGTTGTTGTGCTTTTGTGATGTTACAAAAAGCAACTAGAATGAAGGCTGTGAAAATGAAATTCTTCATGTTGTTTAATTAAAAATGTTATAAAAATAGATGTAGAAACTAGTAATTATGTTGTTACAAATTTATTAGCTACTACGGTTTGGCCATTAACGACAATGGCTAATTCATCATCTCCATCTACTGAAAACGTAGTTTCATTATGGTTTATTGATACTTTTAGAATTTGATTTCTAAAGTTGATTTTAAAAGAATATCCTGTCCATTCTTTTGGAATTTTTGGAGAGAAATGTAGCGTGTCATTTTTTACACGCATTCCTCCAAAACCTTCTACAATACTCATCCATGTTCCTGCCATCGATGTAATATGACAACCTTCTTCTACCTCTTTGTTGTAATCGTCTAAGTCTAAACGTGAAGTTCTTAAGTAGAATGTATACGCCATATCCATTTTATCTAATGCAGCGGCTTGAATTGAGTGTACGCAAGGCGAAAGTGAACTTTCATGTACAGTAAACGACTCGTAAAACTCAAAATTACGCAATAGCTCCTCTTTAGAAAAATGTTCTTCGAAGAAGTAAAAGCATTGTAAAACATCGGCTTGTTTGATGTATGGTGAGCGTAATACACGATCCCAAGACCATTTTTGGTTTATAGGACGTTGTGAACGATCTAGATCTTTTACAGGAACTAAGTCTTTATCTAAGAAACCATCTTGTTGTAAATAAACATTAAGTTCTTTTGAAAAAGGGAAGTACATATTGTCTGCTACTTTTTTCCATTCCTGAATTTCGTTTTCTGTAAGTTGTACTTTTTCGATAATTCTTTTGTGGTCAGCTGGGTATTCAGTAGTAACTTTTGTAAGTTGTTCTGTAGCATAATCAATACACCATTTAGCAATATAATTAGTGTAGAAATTATTATTGATGTTATTTTCGTATTCGTTTGGACCTGTAACTCCCAAAATCACATACTGATTTTTGTCAGTAGAGAATGAGGCTCTTTGGTGCCAGAAACGAGCGATTCCGATTAATACTTCTAATCCTTTTTCTGGAATATATGAGTAATCTCCTGTGTAGCGATTGTAATTGAATATTGCAAAAGCGATGGCACCATTTCTATGAATTTCTTCATGAGTGATTTCCCATTCGTTATGGCATTCTTCACCATTCATAGTTACCATTGGATATAAAGCCGCTCCATCTTTAAAACCTAAATTGTCTTTAGCGTTTTCAATTGCTTTATCAAGCTGATTGTAACGGTAAGTCAATAAATTTCTTGCAACTTGCTGGTCTTTAGTAGCCATGTAAAACGGAATGCAATATGCTTCAGTATCCCAATAAGTAGATCCTCCGTATTTTTCTCCTGTAAATCCTTTAGGTCCAATATTTAATCGGTTGTCTTTTCCTGAATAGGTTTGGTTTAACTGAAAAATATTGAAACGAATTCCTTGTTGTGCTTTTACATCACCTTCAATAGTAATATCTGACATTTCCCAAACTTTTGCCCAAGCATCAATTTGTTCTTGTAATAATTGGTCATACCCTTTGCTTAATGCTTCTTTAATCGCTTTTTCTGCAGCGGCAAGAGTGTTAGTATGATTCAATGAAACAGTATATCCACCAATTTTTTGTATAGATGAAGTTTGTCCTTTTGCAATAATTACGCCATAGGTATATTCTACCTTATCTGATGAAGAATCAATTGTTGAAGGAGAGATATTAATATTTTCGCCGTTAGCAAAAATACTATTGTGCATGAAAGTTGTAACCTTAAAATGAGTTTTATAGGTTTGAGCAGTTACGAAAGCTTCGTTTGTTGCTTTTTTTACTTCAAGAGGTTCCCAGAATTTTTCCTCCCAGTTAGCATCTTCATTGGTAACACCTGCATCAATATATGGTTTGTAAAGTATTTTAGCATCTTTGTTTAATGGAGTAATATCATATTTAATAATACCAACTTCATCTAAATTTAGAGATAGAAAACGACGTACGTTAACAGCGATTTCTGTTCCATTTTTTAAGGTTGCTTCAAAAGAACGATTGTACCAACCTTCTTGCATGTTTAATTCTCTACGGAAATTTTTCACTTCGGTACAAGAATTTAAATCAAAAGCTTCTTCATTGATTTCAATATTGATACCAATCCAATTTGGAGCGTTTAATACTTTTGCAAAATATTTTGGGTATCCGTTTTTCCACCAACCCACTTTAGTTTTATCTGGGTAATAAATTCCAGCTATATAACTTCCTTGAAAAGTTTCTCCCGAATATTTTTCTTCAAAATTGGCACGTTGTCCCATAGCACCGTTTCCGATACTGAAAAGACTTTCAGACGATTTAACTCTCTCTACATCAAAGCCTTCTTCTATTATTGACCAATTGTCTGGTTTTATATAATCTTGATTCATTTTGTTTTGTTTGATTGATTTATGCTGTAATTAATGATTCGATGAATGTTTGATCTATTAAGGTAAAATCCTCAAAGACGTATTTCGCTTCATGCAAGACAGCTTTAGAACCTATGCCTACGCTAGTCATTTTTCCGATATTGGCTGCTTGGACTCCTGCAACCGAATCTTCAAAAACGATTGAATCTTCAGGGCTTATGTTTAGTAGTCGAGCTGCTTTTAAGAAAACTTCTGGATCTGGTTTAGCATTTGTAACATCATTACCATCAACGATAACATCGAAGTAGGAAATGATTCCTGTTTTTTCTAGAATCGGGCGTGCATTTTTACTTGCCGAACCCAATGCGATAGCTTGCTTTTTTTCTTTTAAAAATTCTAATACAGGCAAAACACCCTGAAGAATTTCGCTTTCATTCATATCTACCAAATAAGTTAGGTAGTCTTCATTTTTTTGGATAAGCCATTTGTCTTTATCTTCTTGTGAAGCTTGAATGTTTCCTAGTTCTAGGATAATATCTAATGAACGTACACGACTTACTCCTTTTAAAAGTTCGTTATGTTCGTGTGTAAAGTCAATGTTTAATGCATTTGCAATTTTTTGCCATGCCAAATAATGGTATTTAGCAGTGTCAACAATTACACCGTCTAGGTCGAATATGAATGCTTTTGTATTCATTTAATAATATGCTTATTTTTTAATTTCTTTCGAAAAATATTTTAACTGAGAGAAGCCTACTTTTTGTCTTATTTAAAAGATTTCTTGTCGTAGGTTTCATTTTTAATATCATCTACATCTTTCACTTTGTAAACTAGAACAGCAGCTATCAGAAAGCTGACACCGCTTGTAATTAATGCGTATATAGCATCACCGTTATAAAGGTATTTTACAATTGGGCCTCCAATTATTGCGTTTATTATTTGAGGAATTACTACAAAGAAGTTGAATATCCCCATGTAAACGCCCATTTTTTTAGGAGCAATCGATCCTGCTAGGATAGCATATGGCATTGCGAGGATACTAGCCCAAGCCACACCAATTAATACCATAGAAAGAATAACCCAATTTTCATCTGGCATAAAGTAAATAGATATTAAACCTATTCCACCTATAACTAAAGAAAGAGCATGAGTCGATTTTCGTCCAATTTTTTTAGCAATCATTGGCAGAAAAAATAAGGCTATAATGGCTGATACTAGATTGTAAACTCCGAAAAGTATTCCAACCCAATCCCCAGCATCTTGATAGCTTTGGCTAGAATTATCATCTAGGGGTAATCCGTAAATGTGATGTGCAATTGCAGGGGTACTAAATACCCACATACCGAAAAGTCCAAACCATGAAAAAAACTGCACCCAACTAAGTTGGCGCATGGTGGTTGGCATTTTTGCAAAATCTCTAAAGATGTCTGTGAGTTTTGATTTTTCTTCAATCTCAATTTTCTCCGCTTTTGGGTCTTCAAAAAGAGCCAATTCATCAGGAGAGTATTCTTTAGTTGTAAATAAGGTAACAAGTATAGAGCCGATTAAAACTGCGGCACCTAAAATAAAAGAAAGTGTAAGATTTAAAGGAACGCTTCCGGGAAGGCTACTGTTAGGGACTCCAAACCATTTCGTCAAGACATATGGTAAAGAAGAACCAATTACAGCTCCAAAGCCAATAAGTGCTGTTTGAATACTAAATCCTGCGGTACGTTGGTCTGTTCTTAAATTGTCACCAACTAAAGCACGAAAGGGCTCCATGGCAATATTAAATGACGCATCCATAATCATAAGCATTCCGGCACCAACCCATAAAGCGGGTAGTATTGAAGTGAAAATGTTTGCCTGTGGCATTAATATTAATCCAACTGAAGCTAGAATAGCACCTACAAGAAAAAAAGGTTTTCTTCGTCCAAATTTCCCCCAGGTTTTATCACTATAATGTCCAATTACTGGCTGAACAATTAATCCCATTAAAGGAGCAATTATCCAAAACCAAGAAAGTTCGTGTACGTCGGCACCAAAAATTTGAAGAATTCTGCTGGCATTTGCATTTTGTAAAGCAAACCCCATTTGTATTCCTAAGAAACCGAAACTCATGTTCCAAATTTCCCAGAAACTTAATCTACGCTTTTCCATTATCGTAATTTAATGAATGTACGATAAGCGCTATGCTTATCAAAACTTAACTTAATTTTCGAAGTAAAAGTAAAAGTTTTGAGCTGGCGTAAATTTATAAATTATTTTTTTAAAGAAGCAAATAAAAAACCCATTAAAATTAATAATGGGTTCTTTTGTTTAGGATTGTAAGAATATTAATCTGTAGATTCTCTTTCTATAAGGTGAGTTTCGATAACTTCTGTTTTGTAATTTTCTTCTTCCTCTTCGCCTTCTTCGGTTTCTAATTCCAAGCGATCTATAAGCATTTTGGCTGCTTTATTTCCCATTTTGTTGCCGCTTTGGCTTACTGTTGTTATAGTTGGAGTCGAATATTTAGATATAATTCCGTCTGTAAAGGCTATAACGGCTAAGTCTTCAGGAACTCTAAGTCCCATTTTACTAGCGGTTTTTATTATAGTTACAGCAAAAAGTTCATTAACAGCAAAAACAGCATCTATTGCACGATCTTCTAATAATTGGCTAATGATAATTTCGCAAGTATCTACATCTTCAATCTTTATGATGAGATCTTCGTTAAAAGGGATGTCGTTGTCTAGTAGTGCTTTTGTGTATCCATCGGTTCGTAGTTTTCCAACGCTAACATAATCGACAGTAGTAACTAAGGCTATTTTTTTACGGCCTTTATCGATTAAATTCTGAACCGCTCCATAAGCAGCCGATTTGTCGTCAATAATTACTTTGTCGCATAAAATGTCATTGGTAACTCGATCAAACATTACAACTGGCATTCCTTGATTTATGACCTCGGTTATATGGTGAAAATCTCCTTTAAATTGAGTTTCTTTAGATAGAGACATGATGAAACCATCGATACTTCCGTTGGCAAGCATTTCCATATTAAGTACTTCTTTATCAAATGAATCATCAGATAAACATATGATAACGCTGTATCCGTTTTCGTTGGCAACTTGCTCTACTCCGTTAATAACAGTTGAGAAAAAATGATGCACAATTTCGGGAATTATAATACCAATAGTTTTGGTTTTACGATTCTTTAAACTGAGTGCTATATTGTTGGGCTTGTAATTGTAGAATTTGGCAAAAGCCTGAACTTTTAATCGAGTGTCTTCTCCTATTTCTAGGCTGTTTCGTAATGATTTTGATACGGTAGAAATAGATACATCAAGCTCCTTAGCGATTTGTTTAAGGGTTATTTTGCGTTTCATACTGGTAATATGGAAAAAATTGTTTTGTTAATAAAGGTATGATTTATTTTTTAAAATGATAGTATTCTGGCTAAAAACTTGTAGAATAAAGAAAGTTTTCAACACTATCACGTTTTCGTAAACCAATAAAAAGTGCTATGTGTCGGGCATGTTAATAAATCCTTAATTTTGAGATTCGAAGTAAAAATAAAAGTCAATAAATAAACCAAAACTCAATTTTAATTTAAACAAAAAGTATGAAAACAATTTATAAAAAGTTGTTATTTTTATTCTTACTCCTTCCTTTTAGTGTTCTTGCTCAGAGCACATTAGAAGGAGTTGTTCTGGACAAAGCGACAGGGCAACCAATTCCAGGAGTAAATATAAATGTACAAGGTAGTACCAATGGTACTTCGACGGATTTTGATGGGAAATTTAAGCTATCTAATTTAAAGAGTGGTGATAAAGTTGTCGCTTCCTATATTGGTTATGTTAGTTCTTCTATCAGTTATAATGGGCAAAAATTAGTTAATTTCTCCTTAGAGGAAGATGCAAATCAACTTAAGGAAGTTGTAGTTCAAGTAGGTTATGGTTCTGTTAAGAAAAAAGATGCTACTGGTGCGGTTTCTAAAGTTACAGCCTCTAAATTAATTCAGGGAGCGCTTGTTGATCCTATTCAAGCTCTTCAAGGTAAAGCTGCTGGGGTTACTATTACCAAACAAGGAGGAGATCCAAATAAAGGATTTGATGTTAAGATTAGAGGTGCAGCTGGTTTCGCAGCTGGAGGAAGCCCTTTATATGTAGTTGATGGTGTGAGAGGAATTGATCCTACGACAATTTCTCCAGAAGATATCGTTTCTTATGATATTCTTAAAGATGCCGCTTCGACTGCTATCTATGGTGCAGATGGTGCAAATGGGGTAGTTTTTATTACAACTAAAAGAGGTAAAGAAGGTAAAACAAGTATTGAGTTTAATACTTATGTTGCTATTGACAATGTAGCAAGAAAATTAGATTTATTGTCTGCAAAAGAATATAGAGATTATACTTCATTAAATAGTAAAGCATTTACTGATTTGGGTGGAAACACAGATTGGCAAGATGAAATTTTAAGAACAGGTATAACTAATAATTACAATTTCGCTATTGGTGGTGGGTCTGAAAGTAGTTCTTATAGAGCTTCTATAACTCATACTAATATGGAGGGAATTATTGGTAAATCTGGAAAGGAAAGAACTACAGGAAAACTTAACGTTACTCAAAAAAGTTTTAATGACAAGTTAGTTGTTGATTTCGGATTGTCTGGAACTATTGAGAATAATGATTTTGTTAATTATGGGGATGATGGAAAAAGTCAAGTTCTTTTTCAAGCTTACCAAAGACGTCCTACCGATCCAGTATATAATCCAAACGGAAGTTTATTAGAAGTTGGAGGTGTAAATAGTTACTTCAATCCTATGCATTCGGTAAATAATATCCAAAACCAAAGAGATGCAAAATTTATAAATGGTAATCTTGGATTAGATTTAGAGATAGCAAAAGGGTTAAATGCTAAAGTTATTTTAAGTTATATTAGAGAAGATTGGGAGAAAACTTATTTTGAACCATATTACAGATATGTTTTTGTAGAGGGAGAACTTCCGTCGTCTATTTATGATGGTTATGGTAATAGAGAGTATAATAATAAAGAGCAATCTATGATTGAGGCTACTCTTACTTATAAAAAATCTTTTGCAGGAGTTCATAATTTAACTTTATTAGGGGGTTATTCATATAGATCAACTGGTAATGATGGCTTCAAAGCTGAAGGGAATAATCCTATTTCTAATATAATTGGGTCTGATAACTTACTGAATTTTGAAAATATTCAATTAGGAAATATTACTTCTTTTAAATCGTCACGTAAAGATATTGGTTACTTTTTTAGAGCTATGTATGATTATGATTCTAAATATTACATTGCAGGTATTGTTCGTAAAGATGGTTCTTCTGTTTTTGGTGCAAATAACCAATGGGGATATTTTCCATCAGTACAAGTTGCTTGGAATGTGGCAAGAGAAAATTTTATAGCAGATAATATTAGTGCATTAAATAATTTGAAACTTAGAGCGAGTTGGGGTATTTCTGGAAATAGTAACATTCCTGTAGATGCTAAAGATTTGAAAGTTTCGCCACAAGCAACAGTAGATGCTGCAGGAAATCCGATAACTAATTTTACCTATTCTAATAATGGTAACCCTAATTTGAAATGGGATAAAAATACAGAATTGAATTTAGGTGTTGATTTTGGATTGTTTAATGATAAAGTTACAGGGTCTTTTGAATACTATAATAAGACTATCAGTAACATGCTTATTGCAAATACGAATGTACCTATTGAAACCAATTTTTCTAATACAACTTTTATTAATGGTGGAGAGTTAGAAAATAAAGGTATTGAGGCTACTTTAAATATTAACGTAATTGAAAATAAAGATTTTAGTTGGAATACAACTTTTGTTTACACGCAAAATAAACAACATGTAAATGCATTGGGTAATGCTCAATATAACTACAGTTATTTAGATGTAAACTTTATAACAGGACCTGGTTTAATTGGTGTTTCAACACAAAGAATGCAGAAAGGTTATGAATTAGGTACTTTTTATGGTTACGAACATGCAGGTTTCTCTAGTGGAAAATGGCTTATTAAAGATAATAAAGGGAACACAAAATATCTAAGTGATGCAACTACAGATGACAAGAAAGTAATTGGACATGCATTGCCAAAGTTTGAAATGGGATGGAGTAATTATTTAAAATACAAAAACTGGGATATGTCTTTATCATTTAGAGCAGTTTATGGTAATGATATTTACAATGGTACTAATCAAGTTTTTGGTAGTCCAACTCAAATTGGAACAAGAAACGTGAACCATGAGGCACTGGCATTAAATGATGCAGGTGTTAAAGAAAGTGCATCTCAATCTTCGTCTTACTTTATAGAAGATGGTAGTTTTATTAAACTAGATAACGTTAATATCGGATATAATTTTATCAACCCTACATTTTTAAAAGCCGCTAGTAAAATTAGATTTTATGCTTCTGTAAATAATGTTTTTACATTAACGAAGTATAGTGGTGTCGATCCAGAGGTTAATTTTTCTGGAGGAAAAGACAACAAAGAAATTTATTTTGGAACAGATCAATTTAATATCTATCCAAAAACTAGAACTATAACATTTGGTTTAAACCTTATATTTTAATATTTATTATTATGAAATTTAAAAGTAAAATAGGTATAATTGGTATTAGCTTGTTAGCTTTTGCTTGTACTGATTTAGAAATAACAGATAGAGATTATCTATTAGGGAGTGAATATCCTGAGAATGCTGAACAGGCACTTAGAGTTTCAACGCCTGTTTTTGCAGGAACTCAACCTATGTTAGATAATGGAGGATGGTGGTTTACTCAAGAAATTACTTCTGATGAGGCTGTTGCTCCAACAAGAGGTTCGGATTGGGATGATAGTGGTAAATGGAGACAGTTAAGTAGACATACTTGGACTCCAACTACTGATGCAATTATACAGTTGTATAGAATGATTTATACTTCAATTCCAAGAGCGAATAGAGCTATTGAGTTGTTGAAGGAAGGTGCTGAAGCGAACCCTGCAGTTCAACAAGTTCTTGCGCAAACAGAAGTTTCCAGAGCTTATTATTTTTATTTGGCAATGGATAATTTTGGGGATATTTCATTTCCTAGAACTTTTACAGGAGCAGATGAATTTCCAGCAAGAACACCTAGAGCAGAAGTTTTTAAGCAGTTAGTAGCAGATGTTGAAGGGGCAATACCTTATTTAGCTGATCCAGTTGCAGGTGCTAGTGCTAGTGCTATTAATAAAGGAACTGCTTATGCATTGTTGGCTAAATTATATTTAAATGCTGAAGTGTATACAGGAACTCCAATGTGGCAAAAGGCTTCTGATGCTTGTGATAAAGTAATCGGAATGGGATACCAATTAGAAGCAAGCCCATTGGCTTCTTTTAAAACGGCTAATGAAACATCTAAAGAAAACATCTATACCATTGCTTATGATCAAGATGCTTTTAAAGGTTTTAATCTTCATATGAGAACTTTACATGGATTGTCTCAATTGACATTCGGAATGAGTACTGCTCCTTGGAATGGTTTTGCTACACTTGAGGCGCATTATAATACTTTTCAGAGTACAGATTTGAGAAAAAATATGTTGTTAGTTGGTCAGCAATATACTGTTGCGGGTGATGCAATAAATGATCCAGCAGCAGATGGTGCTCCATTAGTATTTACTCCTTTTATTCCAGAGTTGCAGATGTCTAATAGTGTATATTCTAGTGCAGTTGTAAAAATGTCTGGAGTTAGAGTTGCTAAATGGCAAGTTGCTCCAGGAGCAAAAGAGAATTTAAGTAATGATTTTGCAATTTTTAGATTGGCTGATATCATCTTGATGAAAGCTGAGGCGTTAGTAAGATTAAATGGAGCTGGTGCAGGAGATGCATTAGTAAATCAGATTAGATCTAGAGCAGAAGTTCCTCAATTGTCAGGGTATACACTTACGGCTATATTAGCTGAAAGAGGTAGAGAGTTGATGTGGGAAGGACACAGACGTCAAGATTTAATTCGTTTTGGTAAATATACAGGGATTTGGTGGGAAAAAACAGATACAGATCCTAATCGTAATATTTTTCCAATTCCAGAATTTGCTTATCTAGCTAATAAAAATTTATTACCACAAAACCCTGGATATTAATAATTAAAGATATAAACGAATATGAAAAAATTAACTTTTTTATTTGTAGGATTGCTAGGGTTCATTATGAATTCTTGTAGTAGTGAAGATGCAAATATCGTTGTTTTTGAACCTGAAAGAATTACTACAATACCTGTTTTAGAACCACTACCAGCACCTGCTGAATATGTGAATGAAGAAGGTGTTAATGATGCAACAGAAGCAGGTACATTTAAATGGTCACCAGCAGTTTTAGAATATAATGGTGCTGTATCATACTTTTTAGAAATTGCACTTCATGGTGGGAATTTTTCTGAGTCTGTAAAGATATTTGAAGAAAGTGTATCTACACCTTCTCATGCTTTTACTTTTTTAGATTTAAATAAGGCGGTCAATAAATTGAATGTTTTGTTAGTTTCTAAAGGAAAACCAGCAATAGCTTTTGGATCATTGGTAGATATTGATGTTAGAGTCTCTACTGTAGCAAATATTTCTAAGAATGTTGCTTATTCAGCAGTTCAAGTAATGAAAATAAATGCATACGAAAAGATTATTTACATAACACCTGAGCTATATTTAGTAGGTGCTCCTCAATCTTATTATGGTAAATCAGGTTGGGATGAAAAGAATGGACTTGGTCTGAAATACATTGGAGACCTTGAAGCAGGTACAAATGTTTTTGAAGGTTTTGTGAAAGTAAATGTTGGTGATGGATTTAAGTTTACTGGAGACGGAAAAACTTGGGAGCATGGTAACTATGGAACAGCTAGTTCTGTAGCTGCAATTTCTGGTGGGCAAGAATTTACTTTGATCGATGCAGGTACAAGTAGTGATCTTAAAATTGCTGAAATTGATGGTGCAGGATTGTACTATGTAAGAGTAGATTTAGATGCAATGAAGTGCAAAGTTATAAAAATGAATTGGGGAATCATTGGTGCTGCTACACCAGGTAGTTGGGATGGAGAAACTCCAATGGCTTATAAATTCTCGACTAATGAGTGGTCATACACAGCTACAAATATAACAGCAGGTGAAATGAAATTTAGATCTAAAAACACAAGTAACTTCATTCATGGATCTACTGAAGACTGGAAATTTAATGTAGGAGATTTATATTTTGTTGGTGATGGTGGAACAGGGAAGAATTTTACACCTAAGGCAGGTGCTAAGCCAACCATGATAATTGGTTTTGATGGAACGGCTACAGTTACAGGATTATAATTTTTAATGCAAATATTAAAAGGGCTATCTACGGATAGCCCTTTTTTATAAAAATTAACCAACCAACCAAACTAACCATATTATGAAAATAACTATACAATTATTTTTGTTTCTATTTTTTGTAGTAATATCCAATGCGCAACAAATAACAGTATCGCCTGCTGTATTTCAGGTGAATGAATCAATAACTATTACGGCTTCGTTTGCCTCGACAACGTGCAATGAATTGGGGGCGAATCCTACCAAAGTATACATGCATTCTGGAATTGGTTCTGAAGCAAATCCTTGGGCAACTGCAAAAGGAAATTGGGGAGCCGATGACGGTGTTGGCTTAATGACTAAAAATCCAAATGGCACATGGAGTATTACTATCACACCGAGTGTGTATTTCGGATTAACAAGTTTGCAACAATCAGAAGCTACTAAAATGGGGTTAGTGTTCCGAAATGCGAATGGTTCTCAAACATTAAAATTAGCGCCAGCTTGTTCTGATTTTTTCTTAAAAGTTGGTGTTTTTCAAGTTATTCTAACGTCACCTTCGGAAAATAGTAATACTATTGTTGCTAATGGAGGAGGCTTGAATATTAGTGCAATTAACACCAATGGTGTCGCAAGTTATAGCTTGAAATCAAATGGAGTAGTTATTAATTCGAATAGCAGTACATCTAGTTATTCGTTTAATCATACTAATATTACTGCCAATCAAAATTATGAATTAAGTATAACCCAGTCTGGGACGACTATAGTAAAAAAATTCTCAGCAATAGTTAATCCAATAACTATTTTAGAGGCAATGCCCGCTGGATTAGTCGATGGAATAAATTATAATCTTTCAGATCCAACCAAAGCGACATTAGTTTTAAATGCACCATTAAAGGACTTCGTTTATGTTGCAGGTAGTTTTAATAATTGGGTGCCTACAAGTTCATACGCAATGAAGAAAGACCCGGTTTCGGGTAAGTTTTGGTTAGCGTTAACAGGATTGGTTTCGGGAGTAAATAATACTTATCAATATTGGGTAGTTGCCAATTCGCCAATTGCTAACTCACCTTCATTAGTAAAAACAGCCGATCCTTATTCTACTTTAGTTTTGTCTCCATTTGATGATCCTGGTATTCCATCTGCAACTTATCCTAATATGCCTGCTTATCCTGTTGGGCAAGAACGAGAAGTTACAGTTTTGAAAACAGGTGAAATGCCCTACCCTTGGAAAGTATCAAATTTTGAAAAACCAGAAAAAGAAAAGTTAGTTGTTTATGAAGTTTTAATACGTGATTTTGATGCGGGAAGAAACTATCAGAGCTTGATTGATAAAATAGATTATTTTAAAAATCTAAAAGTAAATGCTATTGAATTAATGCCTGTAATGGAATTCGATGGTAATGAAAGTTGGGGTTATAATACGTCGTTTCATATGGCTTTGGATAAGTTTTATGGTACTTCAGATAAGTTTAAGGAGTTTATTGATTTATGCCATCAAAACGGAATTGCAGTTATTCTAGATGTGGCTTTAAATCATGCTTATGGTCGTAATCCAATGGTGAGAATGTGGATGGATGATCATGATAATGACGGTTGGGGCAAGGTCGCAGCCGATAATCCCTATTTTAATGTAGAGGCAAAGCACAGTTACAGTGTAGGAGAAGATTTTAATCATCAAAATGCTTTAACTCAGAATTATGTAAAAAGAGTTATTAAGCATTGGATTGAAGAATATAAAATTGATGGATTTCGTTGGGATTTAACCAAAGGATTTACACAAAATTGTACAGCTGCCGACGAAGCGTGTACGAATAGGTTGCAACAAGATCGAGTAGATGTACTAAAATCATATGCAGATTATTCTTGGGGATTAGATCCTACACATTATACAATTTTTGAACATTTAGGGAGTGATGCTGAAGAAAAAGAATGGGCAAATTATAGAATCACTGATCCTATAAGTAAAGGAGTTATGATGTGGGGGAAAATGACGCAAGCATATAATCAATTATCAATGGGGTATGACACAGATACTAATATTTCTAGGATGACAAGCACTAGCCGTGGTTTTTCAGCAAATCGATTAATGGGTTATGCTGAGAGTCATGATGAGGAGCGATTAATGTATAAAAACATTCAATACGGTAATAGCAATAATGCAAGTCATAATGTGAAGAACCTAAATGTAGCATTGTCTAGAATGTCTGCAATTGGAGCAGTGACATTATTGATTCCTGGCCCAAAAATGATATGGCATTTTGGTGATCTAGGTTGGGATGCTTCTATTTTTGCTTGTGAAAATGGAGTTGTAAATGATGAGTCGGGAACAATTTCTGGAAATTGTAAGTTAGATAAAAAGCTACAATCACAATGGACAGGCAATTGGTTAGGGAATTCTGGTAGAAGCAAAATTTATAATGATTGGGCAAAAATGATTACTATGAAAACCACCGAGCCTGTTTTTTTAGGATTAGCCACAGTATCGAATTCAAATTCATTGTCGCCAAATATAAAAATCACCAATAGCGCTCTGGCAACAACACAGTTAAAAGATGTGTTGATTTTAACAAATTTTGATGTTACAGATAAAGCTGTAGCCACGGGTTTTCCATATGCAGGTGTTTGGTATAATTTAATGGATAATACATCGATTAATGTTACTAATGTAGCAGCAACAATAGCAATTCCAGCAGGAGAATTTCGAATTTACGGAAATAAGAGAGCGTTGCTGGCCATAGAAGATTTTGAAAAACCAAATGGGATTACTTTATATCCAAATCCAGTAACTGATTATTTTACTCTTAGCGCACCAGTTTTAAACGTAGCTATTTATTCATTGTCTGGACAATTGGTGAAGCGTTTTTCAGGTAACGCAAAGTTGACTTCAGAATTCTCGGTAAGTGAATTAAGTTCAGGTTTGTATTTCGTAAAAGCAACAGATGAAAACAATAATACAGAAGTATTGAAGTTTTTGAAAAAATAAATTATTGGTTAGTTAGTGTGAAAAGCTGTCTGTTATTATAACAGGCAGTTTTTTGTTTTAATCTAGTTTGTTAAAATAGGAAAAGAAAGGTTTATTTTCTTTTATTGTATTCTCCTACCAGCGAAAAATATCCAAAAGTTCCTAGTCCTAAAACAATTAGTGGAGTGAGGATAAAAAGAATAATAATTCCAAAAACGATATCTTCTTGTTTATCTGAAACAAGTTTTGGTAATCCAAATTCGAAAATGCAAAAGTAAGCTGCTGCAATAGATAAAATTATCCATAGTATTCCTAATATTCGTTTTAATAGATTCATTACAAAAGGGTTAAATATGAGTATTTTTGCTTTTATTGTCAATGTAAATCATTCCGATAACAAAACATATCGTCGCTATAATAATTGGATACCAAAGACCATCAAGATAAAAATCAGCCTTGCCAGTTTCTTTAGAATGTGTTACAAAATAGGTTGATATAGCAGGAAGTAAACCGCCAAAAATTCCGTTTCCAACATGATAGGGTAGTGACATAGACGTATATCTAATTTTTGCAGGGAACATTTCTACCAAAAATGCTGCGATAGGGCCGTAAACCATTGTAACAAATATAACTTGAACAAAAACTAGAAAAATCAACGTCCATTTATCGTCAAAATTAGCAGTAATTGATGTCTGTAACTCTGAATCTGTTTTTCCGGTATCGGTATGATTTATTAGTTTTTTAGTAACAAAGGTGCCGTCTGAATATTCATTATTAGTAATAACGTAATGTTCTTTTTTGTCATTGTTTTTTGATTCCGTTTTGTATGTTTTAGAAATGCTTTTATTGTCAAGGTTTACAGTTTCATACATTTGTTTATAAATAGGTCTGTAGAGTAAGATGGCAAGTAACATACCGCCCATCATGATATATTTCCGTCCTATTTTATCACTCAACCAACCAAAAAAGATAAAAAATGGTGTTCCTAGTAATAACGCAATACCGAGTAAGCCATCTACTTGAGAAGATTCTATATTCATTACGGTTTTCATGAAACTCATGGCGTAAAATTGTCCCGTGTACCAAACAACCCCTTGCCCCATTGTTGCGCCAAATAAAGCAAGTAAGACAAATTTTAAATTGTATCTATTTCCGAAACTTTCTTTTAAAGGATTTGTGCTAATACTGCCTTCTTTTTTTGCTTTGGCAAAAACAGGGGACTCATCCATGTTTTTTCGTATTAAGTAAGAAACGCCAACCATTACAATAGATAGCCAAAAAGGAACGCGCCAGCCCCAGGAATCAAATGATTCTGCCGAAAGAGAATTTTTTGTAATTAAGATAACCATTAATGAAATAAAAAGACCAACAGTTGCAGTAGTTTGGATCCATGATGTCCAGTAGCCACGTTGGCCCACAGGAGCGTGTTCGGCAACATAAGTTGCTGCGCCACCATATTCTCCACCAAGAGCAAGGCCTTGTAGTAAACGTAAAATAAGTACTAATATAGGAGCGAAATAACCGATTGTTTCATAACTCGGTATACATCCTATTAAAAAAGTAGAGCAACCCATTAATAGTAAGGTTGCCATGAAAGTATATTTTCTACCAATTAAATCTCCAAGACGTCCAAAGAATAAGGCGCCAAAAGGTCTAACGACAAACCCTGCTGCGAAAGTGGCTAAAGTAGCCAAGAAAGATGCTGTTGGATTGTCAGATGGAAAAAATTTTGTTGAAATAACTACAGCTAAACTACCGAAAATATAAAAATCATACCACTCAATCATTGTTCCCATAGAAGAAGCTGAGATGACTTTCCAGATTCCTTTTGTAGATGTGTTACTCATTGGCTTTTATTCTATTGATGTTCTATGTAGAAATTGATATGATTATTATTTTACTAAAATAGAATATATAAATCGTATTATTTGATATTTTTTTAACAAAAACAGATTGATTTATTATTTTGTATTTTTTGTGAGCAATAGCAGGTGGTAAGAAGATAGAGTTATCTTTCTTAGAAGTGGGGTTTAAGTAATGGCTAAACTAACTAAGTAAAGTGTGTAAAGCAATTCGTTAATCTAGAAATAAACGAATCCAAAATCTTTGTAAAAAGATAAGATTGTGGTTAAAAACAGAAAACCCACTCGTTTGAGTGGGTTTTGTGGTACCTCCAGGGATCGAACCAGGGACACATGGATTTTCAGTCCATTGCTCTACCATCTGAGCTAAGGTACCGTGCTTGACGCGGGTGCAAATATAGAATGTTTTTTAGATTATCCAAGTTAAATTGAAAGAAAGAATCTATTTATTTGAATAAAAACAAAAAACCCACTCGTTTGAGTGGGTTTCGTGGTACCTCCAGGGATCGAACCAGGGACACATGGATTTTCAGTCCATTGCTCTACCATCTGAGCTAAGGTACCGTGCTTAACGCGGGTGCAAATATAGTATGTTTTTTAGTTTCTCCAAAACAATTTTAAAAAAAAATCAATTCGTATCTTCGCACCAATAAATAAGGAACTATGGTTTTAACAATCGATGTTGGAAATACTCGTATTAAAGGTGCTGTTTTTGAGAATAATAGTGTTTTAGAGTTTTTTGTTTTTGATAAGAATGAACTCGAAATTAAGATAAAAAAAATTTTAAAAAACTTTGATGAAATAACAGATTTGGTTGTTGCATCAGTCGGAAATGTAGAAAAAGAGTTGTTTTTGAGTTTTAATAACGATGTAAAT
Organism: Flavobacterium branchiarum; assembly: GCF_030409845.1. Taxonomy (NCBI): domain Bacteria; kingdom Pseudomonadati; phylum Bacteroidota; class Flavobacteriia; order Flavobacteriales; family Flavobacteriaceae; genus Flavobacterium; species Flavobacterium branchiarum. The sequence continues at coordinate 110,153 of NZ_JAUFQQ010000003.1, forward strand.
GTTTGCTTTTTGACCAACGAAGATCGGTTTCCGTTTAATAATAGATATGCTACTCCAAAAACGTTAGGCATTGATCGGATGGTACTTGCTAGTGGAGCCACCTTGCAATATCCGAATCAAAATAGATTGATTATTGACGCTGGAACTTGTATTACATATGATTTTGTCGACGAAAATGATAATTATTTAGGCGGGGCCATATCGCCAGGATTACGTTTAAGATATGAAGCACTACATAATTATACAGCAAAACTACCGTTGTTAACTTTTGAAGAGCCTCAAGATTATATTGGTAATTCGACTCCAGAATCAATGCATTCAGGGGTTGTCAACGGATTCGTTTATGAAATAGATGGGTTTATCGATCAATACAAAGCAGACTACTTAAATTTTATCATAATTTTAACGGGTGGTGATGCACTTTTTTTGGCTAAACGATTAAAAAATACCATATTTGCCAATTCAAATTTCTTATTAGAAAGTTTGAACCAAACATTTCAATATAAAATCAACAATGATTAAAAAAATTATAATAAGCGCTTGCTTACTTTTATCATTCGTGTCTTTTGCTCAGCAGGGAACGTCTTCTCCTTATTCTTTTTACGGAATTGGTGATGTAAGGTTTAAAGGAACTATCGAAAACCGTTCGATGTCAGGCATTGCAATAGAGCAAGATAGTATTCATATTAATGTTGAGAATCCTGCTAGTTATGCAAATTTAAAGTATACAACTTTTTCAGTAGGTGGTAATTTTAATTCAGCTACATTAAAAACAGATAAAGAATCGGCAAAAGCACAAAGAACAACTTTAGATTATATTGCTGTAGGTTTGCCTTTAGGGGATAAGTTTGGAGTAGGTTTTGGATTGGTTCCATATTCATCTGTAGGATATCAAATTGAATCTCTTTCAGTAAATACTGGAGGTAATAATAAAAGATTTGAAGGTTCAGGTGGATTGAATAGGGTTTATTTAGGAGCTGCATATAAGATTAAGCCTAATTTTAGTATAGGAGTTGATGTTCAATACGATTTTGGTAAGGTTGAAACAGCTGGTTTTGACTTTATTCCAGATGTGCCAGTAGGGACAAGAGAATTAAATAAGACTTATTTATCAGGGCTTAATTTCAATTTTGGAGCAATGTACCAGTACAAGATAAATAAGAAATTGTCTTTCTTTAGTAGTGGAACATTTACGCTTCAAAGTAAAATGAATTCTGAAAACTCAAGAGATATATCTACTGGGATGCTAGGTACAGGGCTTTATTTCACTGTTGTAGATCCTGGTGTAGAAGTGAAGGAAACGATTGATGTAGATAGACCTTTTAAGCTTGCTTTAAGTGCGGGTGTAGGAGAAGCTAGAAAATGGTTAATTGGAGGAAAAATTTCATTTCAAAATTCAGTTAATCAGTCAATTATATATAATACTGCTCCAAATGTAGGATATGGTAAAGCTGCAAGTGCAAGTATTGGGGGGTATTATATTCCAAATTATAGTTCTTTTTCAGGTTATTTTAATAGAGTAACTTATAGAGCTGGTATTAAATATGAAAAAACGGCTTTGATAATTAATTCAGAGCGTATAAATGATATTGGTCTTTCACTTGGTGCTGGACTTCCAATTCCGGGCGGGCTCTCTAATGTTAATTTAGGAGTAGAGTTTGGAAAAAGAGGAACGACATCGGCTGGTTTAATTCAAGAGAATTATGTGAATTTCAGTGTAGGTTTCTCATTAAACGATAAATGGTTCGTGAAAAGCAAGTTTAATTAATTCCAGATTGTAAACTCTGTTGTAGAGTTTAATACCTTATTAAACGAATGAATTTACCGAGAAAATATAGTGTGATTACTGGGATCGTGATTTTTGTTGCGATGTTCTTTCTAGGATGTGAGAGCAACTTTAAGGAGGTGCAAAGAAGTAATCTTACAGAGTTCGTTCCTGCTAGTGATGTTGATAATGCTAATATAAAGTATACGGATTCTGGTCTTATTACTGGAATTTTGATAAGTCCAAAGATGTTGGATTATTCTAATGTTAGTTTTCCTTTTACCGATTTCCCAAAAGGCATAGATGTAACCTTGTATGATAAAAAGCGTAAGCGTACTTTCGTATTAGCTAATTACGCTATATCTTATAAGCAAACTTCTATTATTGACTTGCAAGGAAATGTGAGAATTACTACAGAAGATGGGCAGAAGTTGGAGACAGAACAATTGTATTTTGATCAGAAAAACGAATGGTTTTATACCGAAAGAAAGTTTAAGTTGACAGATGCAAAAGGGGTTTCTTATGGACAGGGACTTGACTTTAGTAAAGATTTTAAAATAATAAACTCTCAGCGAATAACAGGAGAGATAGAAACAAAAGATTAAAAAATAATAATTATGGGTTACTTAAAATATACACAATACGCTTATCTGATAGTTGCAATACTTTTTCTTTATGAAGCAGTTATGAAAATCAGTGCAGGCGAAGCAACTCCTTGGTTGAGCTTTTTGATTGCAGGAGTGGGGATTTTTATGTTTTTCTTTAGGAGAAAATTTGCAAAGAAAATGGAAAATCAAAATAAAAAATAACATAAATGGAGATTAGTATTATAATACTATGTTTAATACTATCGGCCTTTTTTTCGGGTATGGAAATTGCGTTCATATCTTCGAATAAGATTTATCTAGAGATCGAGAAGAAACAAGAAAACTTCTTGTCTAAAATCCTTACTAAGCTTACCGAAAAACCCTCAAAATTTATTGCAGCTATGCTTATTGGAAACAATATAGCTATAGTTGTTTATAGTTTTTTTATGGGAGATTTACTCTTAGATGCCCTTGTTAAATCTGGATATCATTTTTCGGATGTGGCTAGTTTGTTAATCCAAACCTTGATTTCTACTTTCTTTATTTTAATAACTGCAGAGTTTTTTCCGAAGGTGTTTTTTCAGATTTATGCAAATTCTTTAATTAAGTTTTTTGCAATTCCAGCGTATTTTTTCTATTGGCTGTTTTATTATATTTCTACTTTTTTTATCTGGATTTCTGATTTTATTTTACGAAAGTTTTTTAAGACAGAAGGAGATCAAGTGCAGTTTTTCTTTAGTAAGGCAGAGCTTGGAGATTATATTTCTGAGCAAATGAGTACTGTAGAAGACGATGAAGAAGTTGATTCGGAGATACAAATATTTCAGAACGCTTTAGAGTTTTCAGGGGTAAAAGCAAGGGATATAATGACGCCTAGAACTGAAATCGATGCTGTGGAGCTTTTTGATTCTGTAGAGGAGCTTAGGGCTTTGTTTGTAGAAACAGGTTACTCTAAGATTCTAGTTTATCAAAACTCATTAGATGATATTTTAGGATATGTTCATTCGTTTGATTTGTTTAAAAAACCAGATACGATAAAATCGGTATTGATTCCTGTAGAGTTTGTTCCAGAAACAGTTTATATAAAAGATGTTTTGAACTTGCTTACCAAAAAACGAAAAAGTGTCGTGGTCGTTTTAGACGAATACGGAGGGACTTCTGGAATGATAACTGTTGAGGATATTGTCGAAGAATTGTTTGGTGAGATAGAAGATGAGCATGATTCGGATGAAGAATTAGTAGAAAAAGTGTTGGGAGAAGGAAAATATATTTTTTCAACTCGATTTGATGTTGAGTATTTAAATGAGACTTACAAATTAGATATACCAGAAAGTGACTCATATGGAACTTTAGGCGGTTTTATTGTAGATCACACCAAAGAAATCCCTCAAGTAGGAGAAGAAATTGCTATTGGAAACTATCATTTTGTGATAGAAGAAGCGACAAATAAGAAAATAGAATTAGTAAAATTGAGTATAAAAGAGTGATTTTTTTTAGAAAAATGAAAATTCTTAGAAAATAAATTGCTACTAGTATTATTATTAGCTAGATAATTGTATTTTCGCAAACTGAATATAAAATTAACAACAATAAAAATGGCAGTTTTAGCAAAAATTAGACAACGTTCCGCTTTATTGATAGGCGCTATTGCACTTGCATTATTTGCATTTATCATTCAAGATCTTTTCAGTAGTGGAAATTTTGGTGAGAGTTCAAAAGACGTAGGAAGCATCAATGGGAAAGATATTTCATTTGAAGATTTTAGAATCAAAGTTAGCAATGTTGAAAAAGGTGGACAAGGAATAACTTCCACTGAAGCTGCAAACAGAGTATGGGACCAAGAGGTTTCTATTGCTTTGTTATCATCAGAGTTTGATAAATTAGGATTAAGAGTTGGTGAAAAACATTTACTTGAAGTTTTAAAAGCTGATCAAAATATCGGAAGAAACCCAATGTTCTTAAATGCAGCTGGTGTTTTTGACGTAGCAAAATTTAAAGAATATTTTAAAGCAAATCCTGAGCAAGCTCAATATCTAAAAGATAGAGAGAATGACGCAGATTTGAATGCAAAATATCAAATTTACAATACCTTGATTAAAGCAGGTCTTTATACAACTGTTGCTGAAGGTAAATTGGAATATGAAATGGAAGCTAACAAAGTAAACTTTGCTTTTGTAGGTGGTTTATATTCTTCTATCAAGGATAGTGATGTAAAAGTAACTGATTCTGAAATCGTTGATTTCATGAAAAAAGACGAAAAGAAATTTAAAGCTGATGAAACTCGCGAGGTTCAATACGTTTTAATTGAAGATAAAGCTTCGAAAGAAGATGAGGCTGAAATTAAAGCTAAAGTAGCTGCTCTATTATCAGGAAGTGTTGTTTACAACCAAAAAACGGGTAAAAACGATACTTTGCCAGGATTCAGATCTGCTAAGAATGTTGCTGATTTTGTAAATTCAAATTCAGATGTACCTTACGATTCAACTTATGTAGCTAAGAAAGATTTGCCAGCTGTTGATGCTGATAAATTATTTAGCCTAGCTCCAGGTGAAATTTACGGACCATATATTTTTGGAGACTACTACTGTATTTCTAAATCTTTAGGATCAAAATCAGGAGTAAATGCAAAAGCAAGTCATATCTTAATTAGCTATGAAGGAACACAAGTTCCAAACCAAAAAGAAAGAAGAACTAAAGAACAAGCTAAAGCTAAAGCAGAAGAAATTTTGGCTCAAGTAAATGCTAATCCAGATAGTTTCTTAATGTTAGCTTTTACAGCTTCAGATGATTCATCTGCACAACAAGGTGGAGATTTAGGATACTTTGGACAAAACCAAATGGTAAAACCATTTAATGATTTTGTTTTCAATAATCCAATTGGAAAAGTAGGATTGGTAGAAACTCCATTCGGTTTTCATATTATCAAAATTACAGACAAACAAGACGGTATTCGTTTAGCTACAATAGCTCAAAAAATAGAAGCTTCAGAAGCAACTTCTGATAGAGTATTTACTCAAGCTACTAAGTTTGAAATGGAAGCAGCTGATAAAGATTTTAATAAACTTGCTGCTGAAATGAAATTAACAGTTTCTCCTGCAGTAACAGTTAAAGCAATGGATGAAAACTTTGGTCCATTAGGAAAACAAAGAACTATCGTAAGATGGGCTTTTGAAAAAGGTACAAACAAAGGAGATGTTAAACGTTTTGAGGTAGCTAATGTTGGTCACGTAATTGCACAACTTAAGAGCATTAACAAAACAGGATTAGTATCTGTAGATGTTGCAAGACCTTATGTTGAGCCAATTCTTAAAAACAAGAAAAAAGCTGAAATGCTTAAAGCTAAAATGAATGGTACAACTATCGAGGCAATTGCTAAAAGCGCTGGTGTAGCTGTACAACAAGCAACAGATGTTACTATGGTTAACCCAACTTTACCAGGTGGTGTTGGACAAGAGCCTAAAGTTGTTGGAAATGCATTTGCTTTAGCAACTGGAAAACTTTCTGCACCAATTGAAGGAAACACTGGAGTTTATGTTGTTAAAAACATAAGTACTGTAAAAGCACCAGCTTTGAAAAACCATGCTCCTTATGTTGAGAGAGTAAAAGCTCAAAGTGCACAGGATGTAAACAGAATACTTCCTACATTAAAAGACAATGCTAAGATCGTTGATAATAGAGCTCACTTTAGCTACTAGTTTATCAAGATTTAGATAAAACATAAATTTAGAAAATCCCGAAGTATTTATATTTCGGGATTTTTTTTTGTTCAATTGTTGCCCCAGTCTTGTTTTTTTGAGGAACGTGGAATCTCCTTATGTAATAACACAACGTAATTTTAGATTGTCGAGCTACTAGCGAAGTCTCTTCGTTCCTCAGAGTGATAAGTTTGTGATTGTTTGATGTATAAAATAAGTGCTGTTAAGAAACTAACACAAAGCTTTTTTTATACTCTATCCTTACCCTAGTCTTGTCTTTCTGAGGAACGAAGAGTCTCCGTAACTAATAACACAACGTGTCTTTAGATTGTCGAGCTACAAATGAAGTCTCTTCGTTCCTCAGAGTGACAAGTTTGTGTTTGTTTGATGTGTAAAATAAGTGCTGTTAAGAAACTAACACAAAGTGTTTTTTATGCTCTATCCTTACCCAGTGTTGTCTTTTTGAGGAACGAGGAATCTCCGCAAGAAACTAACGCAAAGTGTTTTAGATTATCGAGCTACAAGCGAAGTCTCTTCGTTCCTCAGAGTGACAAGTTTGCGGTTGTTTGATGCGTAAAATAGTAGGCTCTAAAAGCGCTATTCAATTTCGATGATTTCTGTGCAGGCTCTTTGAATTTGTTGGTCTGTGAATTGTTCTAATGCATTTGCTAACATCTTACTTGTTTTGATACAGCCTATCATTTTAGTTCGCATATCGAGGTCATCACCAATTTCTGTTTTGAGGATATCTTCAAATATTTCAGATAAATAATCGGGCTGGTCTCTATATTCTCCTTCTAAACAAAGAGCTGAAAGGAATTTGGCTGTAGCCAACATTACATTGGTCTGGTGTTGTGAATCATGATTTTCTTCTTGTGTTTTCATAATTTTGGTTTTTTATAGTTATTTGTGCGAAAAATTGTATTTTTGTTTAACATGTCGCAATTAAACAATAGATTACGTTATACCGAAAGATTTGAATTTGTAAAACACAAATACAAGCTTGTGTTTCACAACGGACGTAATTTCTCAAAATTTTTAAATATCTTTGAACTATGAACACAGCAACAAAGCCAAAACATATTGGAAGAAACATAAGCCGAATTAGAGAGCTTAGAGGGATGAAACAAGAAGCGCTTGCAATTGCAATTGGCACAACGCAACAATCTGTTTCAAATATTGAAGCAAGCGAGGTTGTAGATGATGAAAAACTACAAGCAATTGCTGAAGCATTGGGTGTATCTGCGGAAGCAATTAAAAACTATAGTGATGAAACTGTATTGAATGTTATTTCTAGTCACGATAGCTCAACAATCAATACAATCAACATTCAACCTAATTTTAATGCGCTTGATAAAGTAGTGGAACTTTACGAACGCTTGGTTTTGGCTGAAAAGGAAAAAGTTGAATATTTGGAAAAACTATTAAAAGGGAAGTGATTTTTTTTTGATTGAATTGAAGCTTGTTAATTACAAGGGTCGTCATTTCTCAAAATAAATAAATATTTTTAACTATGAATACAGCAACAAAGCCAAAACATATTGGAAGAAACATAAGCCGAATTAGAGAGCTTAGAGGAATGAAGCAAGAAGCGCTTGCAATTGCAATTGGTACAACGCAACAATCTGTTTCTAATATTGAAGCAAGCGAGGTTGTAGATGATGAAAAACTACAAACAATTGCTGAAGCTTTAGGTGTTTCTGCAGAAGCAATTAAAAACTACAGTGATGAAGCTGTGTTGAACGTTGTTAATAATAATTTTACTAGTCATGATAACTCAATTGTCAATACAATCAATACTCAGTCTAATTTTAACCCGCTTGATAAAGTAGTGGAACTTTACGAACGCTTGGTTTTGGCTGAAAAAGATAAAGTAGAATACTTGGAAAAACTTTTAAAAGGGAAGTAACCAAGAAAAGGAACACAAAAGACTATCATGAAAATGATAGTCTTTTGTTTTATAGTAACTTTTTTGATTAAGCCAAAATCATTTCGTTGTAAGGAATTATTGTTTTGTATCCTTTGGCTGTGAAATATTCGGTTGGATTGTCTTTTGATACTACCATTACAAAATCGCCTCCCCATGCACCAAGACTTTTAATTACGCCTTCAAAATCTGGAAAGAGTCTTTCTTTGATGGTTTGCATTTCTAGGATGTTGCTCATTTCGGCTTCGTGAATTGCTAATGCTTTGGCAAATTCTTTTCCTGTTTTGGCTTGTAAAACGGTTTGTGTTATTTTATCGTTATTAGCAATTATCTTCGAGAGATGACTGTTTTTGTTGTTGTAATATGCGCTTATTGCGGCTTTACTGCTTTGTTTTTTGTTTAAGTATACAAAGTGTAGGTTTTGGTTGAATTCGGGTTTAAAGTCTATTGTTTCTACAATTGGTAAATCTTGTTGTAGATGATACAATATAGGAGTGTTATTTTGAGCACAAGCAATATCGTAACCACTACCTCCAAAACTGTTTTTAAGAAGTATAAAAGCATCAACTTTTGCCCATTGAGCTATATTGTTTAATAAAGTTGATGATGTGCCTAAGCCCCAATTTTTAGGAAATGTAAGTTGTGTACTTACTAGATATCCTTCGGATTGGGATATAAATGCGGGATTTAATAAGTAAGCTTCGTGAAGAATATTTATTAATGTAGTTTTTACTGTTTCGGTTTCGGGTTCAGGATTGTCTATTATTTCGGTAAAAGTTATTGTGTCTTCAAACCAAACGCTAGTATCGGCATCATAACTTTTCCATTGTATTTCTTGGTTTTCTCCTTTGGAAACAACTAAGTTTTGTCCAAATTTTGTTGGTAATGCAAATGCTTTTGCGCCATCTAATACTAAATATTCTCCGGTTATTAAAAGTTTTCCGTTACTGTAAAAAGTTGTTTTCATGCATTTATTTTTAGCCCCGATGGAAGCGACATCCTTTGTGTTTTTTCTTTAAAAACATAAAGATATAGCGTACAGCGGGAATAGCTTCGTATTATTTTCTTAAGTTTTCGATAAATTCAACTACTGCACTATGCGATATTGTGTTGTTCTTAAAATGATTTTTGATTAAATGACGTTCGTCGTCGTTGGCGGCAAATTGATTAATGATGTTGTTGATGTGCATTTTCATGTGTCCTTCTTGGATTCCTGTTGTTGTTAAAGAACGCAATGCAGCAAAGTTTTGAGCTAAACCAGCAACAGCAACAATTTGCATTAACTCTCGAGCAGATGGATTCTCTAACATTTGTAGAGAAAATTTCACCAATGGATGTAAAGATGTTAGTCCGCCAACGGTTCCTAATGCAAGGGGCATATCTAACCAGAAAGTGAAAATTCCGTTTTCTATTTTGGCATGAGATAAACTTGAATATTGACCGTTTCTAGCAGCATAGGCATGAACTCCTGCTTCGACAGCACGGAAATCATTTCCTGTGGCAAGTATTACAGCATCGGATCCGTTCATGATTCCTTTGTTGTGTGTTACTGCACGAAATGGCTCTACTTCGGCAATTTGAACTGCTTGTACAAAGCGTTCGGCAAACTCTTGTGGATTTGGAATGTGTTTTTCGGCTAATTCATTTACTGGGCATGAAACTTCGGCTCTTACAACGCAGTTTGGTACATAGTTGGAGAGTATACTCATGATGACTTTTACTTCATCATTTGTATCTGTGAATAATTCGTATTCCTGAGAAGCTTCTTTTAATGTTTTTGCAAATTGTTCTAAACAAGAATTTATGAAATTTGCCCCCATGCTGTCTTTGGTTTCAAAGGTGGCATGCAGCTGAAAGTAATTTGGTATTAAATCGGTTTTGTCTTTTAGTACAATATCTAGAATTCCGCCACCACGCTGTTGCATGTTTTTGGTAATGCTTTCGGTATCGCTAAAGAATTTGCTTTTAGTTTGTGCGAAAAATAAGTTAAGTTTTGAAACGTCACCTGTAAAGGTAAAATGAACTTGACCTATTTTTTCGGTATTGATAACTGTTGCTTTAAAACCACCACGAGTAGACCAAAATTTAGCTGCTTTTGAAGCGGCTGCAACAACCGAACTCTCTTCGATTGCCATTGGTATCGTGGTATATTTGTCGTTTATGAGGAAGTTTGGAGCTACTCCAAGCGGAATATAAAAATTGGTTATTGTGTTTTCAATGAATTCATCATGTAATTTCTGTAGTTTTTCATCGGTATTCCAATAGCTTTTAAGTAAAAAAACTGCTTTATCTGGTGTCGAAAAGTATTTATTTGCAATCCAGTTTATTTTTTCTTCTTTGGATAATTTAGAAAATCCAGCAACGGCGTTGTTCATTCTCAATTGATTAAATGGTACTATAGTTGCAAAGATACCATTTTAAGGGTTTTGTTTGTAATGTAATTCTATGCTTTAGTTAATATGAAAAACCAATTTCTTAACATTTAACACTTGGAATGTATATTATGTGTATTTTTTTCACTAAAATTGGGCTCTTTTTTATATTTAAATCATTTCTATGAATACAAACAGACTTACCGTATTATTTTTATTTATTTGTTTTACTGTTTTTGGTCAACAAAAAATCACTGTAGATGACGTTTTTAGTGGAGTTTTTCGAACTAAGGAAATGTTTAGACTGCAATCTCTACAAAATGCAAATCAGTACACTGTTCTTAATTTTGATAAGGCGAGTAGAAGTATGCAAATAGATTTGTACGATTATGCTACGTTAAAAAAAGTGACAACTCTAATTGATACTAAAAATCATAAAGAGTTACCAATGATTAATAGTTATGCTTTTGATGCGGCTGAAAAAAATATTTTGATAGCTTGTAATTCTGCCAAAATTTTCCGCCATTCATTTACAGCAGATTATTATTTATATAATGTAGATACAAAAGAGTTAACTAAGCTGTTTGATTTTAAGGTTCAAGAGCCAACTTTTTCACCTGATGGTAAAAAAATAGCTTATGCAAAAGAGAATAATTTGTTTGTTTATGATTTAGCTTCTAAAAAATCGACTCAGATTACAACTGATGGAAAGAAAAATTCGATTATCAACGGTATTACTGACTGGGTTTATGAAGAAGAATTTGCTTTTGTTCGTGCTTTTGATTGGAGTAAGGACAGTAAGAAAGTAGCTTACATTCGTTTTGACGAAAGTATGGTTCCAGAATTCTCTATGTCTATGTATAAAACAGATTTATATCCTAGTGTTGAGACTTTTAAATATCCTAAAGCTGGAGAAAAAAATGCACTAGTTTCATTACATATATATGATGCCACAGCAAATGCTACTAAAGAAGTTAAGCTAGGTAATTATAACGATTTTTATATTGCAAGATTACAGTGGACTAATGATAATAATACTTTGTCTGCGCAGGTATTAAACCGTCACCAAAATAATTTAGATTTATTGTTTGTGGATGGTACTACAGGAACTTCAAAAGTGGTTCTTAATGAAAAAGATAAAGCTTATGTTGATGTTACTGATAACTTAACGTTCTTAAAAGATAATAGTTTTATCTGGACAAGCGAAAAAGATGGTTTTAATCATATCTATTTATATGATAAAGCAGGGAAACTTAAAAATCAAGTTACTAAAGGAAACTGGGAAGTAACTTCTTATTACGGATTTGACGAAAAAACGAAAACTGTTTTTTATCAGTCTACAGAAAATGGGTCAATCAATCGTGATATTTACCGAATTGCACTTGACGGAAAAAATAAAGTACGTTTGTCTAAAAACGTAGGTACTAGTAAGGCAACTTTTAGCCCGAATTTTCAATATTACATCAATACATTCTCAAGCGCTACGCAACCTACAACTTTTACGCTTAACGACGCTAAGGCTGGAAAGGAGCTACAAGTAATAGAAAATAATGAAGCTCTTGCGTCTAGTCTTAAAGCATATAATCTGGCTACTAAAGAATTTTTTGTTTTAAAAACGGCTAAAGGGAATGAATTAAATGCGTGGATCTTAAAACCAAAAGATTTTGATCCTGCAAAAAAATACCCTGTTTTTATGTTTCAATACTCAGGACCAGGTTCTCAGCAAGTTGCAAATCAATGGAACAACTCAAATGATTATTGGTTCGAAATGTTAACGCAACAAGGATATATCGTTGCTTGTGTTGACGGTAGAGGAACTGGATTTAAAGGTGCTGATTTTAAGAAAGTAACACAATTGCAATTAGGGAAATACGAAGTAGAAGATCAAATTGATGCTGCTAAAGTTATTGGTAATTATCCTTATGTTGATGCTTCGAGAATTGGAATTTTTGGATGGAGTTATGGTGGATTCATGGCTTCGAACTGCGTTTTTCAAGGAAACGATGTTTTCAAAATGGCAATAGCGGTTGCGCCTGTTACAAACTGGAGATTTTATGATTCGGTTTACACAGAAAGATACATGCAAACTCCTCAAGAGAATGCAAGTGGTTATGATAATAACTCTCCTATTAATCATGTTGATAAATTAAAAGGGAAATTCCTTTTGATTCACGGATCTGCTGATGATAATGTGCATGTGCAAAATACAATGCAAATGATGGAGGCTTTAATACAAGCTAATAAACAATTTGATTCGCAAATTTATCCAGATAAAGATCATGGTATTTATGGCGGAAAAACAAGAGTGCAGCTTTATACTAAAATGACTAACTTTATCAAGGAAAATCTTTAATTAAAATCTAATTAACCTAAATATAATAATAAACAACATGAAAGAAACAGAAGTAAAAACTGCGCATCCAAAAGGACTTTGGGTTTTGTTTGGAACAGAAATGTGGGAGCGGTTTAATTTTTACGGAATGCGAGCAATTCTTACCTTATTCCTGGTAAACTCATTATTAATGAAAGAATCAGATGCTGCATTAATTTATGGTGGCTTCTTGGGACTTTGTTATTTAACACCAATGTTAGGTGGATTTATTGCCGATCGTTTCTTTGGTAACAGAAATTGTATTTTATTAGGTGGACTTATGATGGCCATTGGTCAGCTTTTCTTGTTCTTTAGTGCTAGTATTTTTGGTTCTAATATGAGTTTGGCAAATATCTTAATGTGGTCTGCATTAGGAATTATCATTTTTGGAAATGGATTCTTTAAACCAAACATTTCGAGTATGGTTGGGAGTTTGTATCCAAAACAAGAAAAAACAAAATTAGATACTGCTTTTACGATTTTCTATATGGGAATCAACTTAGGTGCTTTCTTAGGGCAAACAATTTGTCCTTATTTAGGTGACGAAGTAGTAAGTGGTGTTCAGAATATACACGCTTTTAAATGGGGATTCTTAGCAGCATCGATTGCAATGTTAATCGGTACTGGTGTTTTCTTTGTATTGAAAAATAAATATGTGGTTACTCCTGAGGGAAAACCATTAGGAGGTTTGCCTTCTAAAAATGACGTTACAGATTATGAAGAAGGAGAAGCTCAAAAAGCAGTTTTCTCTACAAAAGCTTTAGTTGGTGCAGTAGTTGCTTTCGTGATTTTGTTTTTTGCTTTCCGTTACCTTTTAGATGGTGATAACTTCATTAAAACATTAATTTACCCAATTATTTATGCTAGTGGATTAACATTGGCTGGATTGATTATTTCTGATAGTTCATTAACTAAAATTGAAAGAGATAGAATTTTTGTTATCTATATTGTAGCATTCTTTATTATATTTTTCTGGGCAGCCTTTGAGCAAGCAGGATCTTCATTGACATTTATTGCAGCAAATCAAACAGATAGAACGTTTATGTTCGGATGGCAGATGCCAGCTTCAATGGTTCAGGTGTTTAATGGTATTTTCGTTTTCGCTTTTGCTTTGCCTTTTAGTATTTTATGGGACAAATTAAGAGAAAATGGTAAAGAGCCAATTTCTCCTATGAAACAAGCAATTGGTTTAGCATTAATCGCATTGAGTTATTTTATCATTGCTTACAATGTGAAAGATCTTGGTAACACTGGTCTTTTAGCGATCAAATGGTTAATCCTTTTATATTTAATTCAAACTTTTGCTGAGTTGTGTTTATCACCAATCGGATTATCATTGGTGGGTAAATTATCACCAAAACGTTTTTCATCATTACTTTTCGGAGTATTCTTCTTGTCTAATGCAGCAGGATACGCTTTATCAGGAACTTTGGGATCTATCATGCCTGCAACAGGTGAGAAGTTTGTAAAAGCTAAAGATTTGGGAATCGAGTTGCAACCTATTTTAGATAAAACTGTTGTTGCAACTCCTGAACAATTACAGATCTTAGAAGCAAATCAAATTAGTGCAACAAATCCAGTTTTTGCTGGTTTTGAAATTCATAATCTTTTTGAGTTTTTCATGGTTTTCGTAATCTTAACAGGAATCGCCGCAGTAATCTTATTTGCATTGACTCCTTTATTAAAGAAAATGATGCACGGTATTCGTTAATTAATAAAACCCTAATAGCTATTACCTATCCGATTTATTTGGGTAGGTAATTTTTTAATTTTGAACCTATTTTATTATGTGGAAAAATCACCCAAAAGCTTTACCTTTTTTATTTTTATCTGAAATGTGGGAACGTTTCGGTTATTATTTAATGATTGGAATTTTTACTTTATATCTAAAAGATGTAGAGGCAGGGTTTGCAATGACCGAGAAAGAAGCTTCTGATTTGTACGGAACTTTTATTGCACTTGTTTTTTTAACACCTTTTATTGGTGGTTTGATTGCAGATAGATATTTGGGTTATAAAAACTCAATTATCCTTGGTGGATTGATGATGGGTGTTGGTTATTTTATGATGGGAATTCATAGTTTAACAATGTTATATGTGGCGATGACGCTGGTTATTATTGGTAACGGTTTTTTTAAACCAAATATTTCTACGCTTCTTGGAAACTTCTATGATGAAGAGAAATACAAGGATAAGAAAGATGAAGGATACAATATTTTCTATATGGGAATTAACGTTGGTGCTTTCATTTGTAATTTCTTTGGAGCAGCTTTACAAATACTTCTAGGATGGCATTATGCTTTTATGGCGGCAGGATTAGGAATGTTTATTGGTGTGATTGTTTTTATGTTAGGTACTAAACATTATGGTAACAAAACAGAGAAAAAAGGAATTCAAGAAGGGGATATGCCATTTTCAAAAATTGTATTGTACATCCTTGTTCCTTCTATCGTATTTGGTGTTATAGGTTGGATGCTAAAAGGGGTACAGTCTGATCTGAATTTAGATAGCTCAATTTTTGGCTCAGATAGTACAGATGCCTTTATTTTTGCTTGTATTCCTGTAATCTATTTTTATGGAAGTTTGTATTTTAAAGCCAAAGCAGAAGATAAACGTCAAATAGGAGCGTTACTTTCTATTTTTGCTGTGGTAATTTTATTTTGGGCCGTTTTTAAATTAAATGGATCTGCACTGACTACTTGGGCAGACCGTTACACGGATAGAGAAATTACTGGAACGACACAAACTGTTTTCAATAAATTGAAATTGGCAAAAGAGGTTAAGTACGCAAAAGACTCAACCGAATTATACGATGCTAGTTTTAGACTTCAAAAAGAAAATGGGGAAGTTGTAAAAACGGTAGATCATCCTGTCTATTTCAGAAACGTAGCCGAGGATAAAAAACCAACTGAAGGATCAACTGTCTCTATTTGGGCGACCAATTTAAGTCAGTCAATAAATCCTGGTTGGGTAATTATTTTGACTCCTTTGGTGGTTGCATTTTTTACTTTTCTTCGTAGCAGAAAAAAAGAACCAAGTACGCCAACAAAAATTGCATTTGGATTATTGATTTCGGCATTATCTGTTTTGGTAATGATTGCAGCTGTTCATATAGGTGGCAATGGGGCCGAAAAAGTATCTGTTTGGTGGTTGGTTGCTAATTATGGAATTATTACAATAGGAGAACTATTTTTGAGTCCTATGGGATTGTCAATTGTATCCAAGCTATCTCCCAAAAATATTACCGCTTTAATGATGGGTGGTTGGTTCTTATCAACATCAATTGGAAATAAGTTAAGTGGCGTTTTGGCTAGTATGTGGGATCAATATGATAACAAAATGAATTTTTTCTGGGTGAACTTTGCTTTATTAATGTTTGCTACAATATTAATGTTCGCTTTGGTGAAAAATTTAAATAAAGTGATGAAAGATCACGGGATTAATTAATTATTACAAATAAATGGAGCAGAATATTAGTTTAGAACAGATACAAAACTTTAAAGGGAAATACCCTAAACAATTGTGGTATTTGTTTTTTAGCGAAATGTGGGAACGTTTTTGTTTCTACGGAATGAGAGGGATGTTGGTTGTATTTATGGTTGGCCAACTAGGAATGAATGAGAGAGTTGCTAATTTACAATACGGTGCTACACAAGCTTTTGTTTATGCATTTACTTTTATTGGAGGAATGTTTGCAGACAAAATATTAGGCTATCGAAAGTCTCTTTTTTGGGGAGGTTTATTGATGATAGTTGGAAGTGTAATTTTGGCTATTGATCCTAAACAGTTTTTCTTTTTTGGAATTAGTTTTACTATCATTGGAACTGGTTTTTTTAAGCCAAATATATCTACAATGGTTGGACAACTTTACAAAGAAGGAGATACGAGAGTAGATGCTGGATTTTCGCTGTTCTATGCAGGAGTTAATTTAGGAGCTTTAATTGGAGGATACATTTGTATTGCTGTTGCCAATGGGTCTCTGTGGGAGTCATTTGTTCCAGTTGCGTATCGTTGGAATTATGCCTTCGGTTTTGCTTCAATAGTTATGGTTATAAGTTTGTTAACTTTTACACAAACGCAAAAAAGTTTAGGAGAAATTGGACTTTCCCCTTTGCGACATTTAGAGAAGCCGAAAAGACGAATATTAGAGATTGTAACCTATGCTAGTTCATTGGTTGTAATTCCAATCATTATGAAGATGGTTTCTAATACTGAGTATACAGATGTATTCATGTTTATAATTGGACCATTTGCATTAATGTATTTGTTCTATGAAATGGCATCGTTAAGTAATAATGATGATTCGAATATGTTCTCTTTTAACGGAAAAATATCTAGAATTTATTATTTCTTATGTTTCAGTTGTATTGCTTTACCATTGTTTTTCTTAAGACATTATTTTGTAGATAACATTGTTTTTGTATTGTTAACACTTCCTTTATTATGGTTGTTGTTTTCTTTGGGAGCAAAAAGATGTAATGATATAGGAATAAGCAGATTTATTATTTTAATTCCTTTTTCAAGTATTTATTTTTTCTTCAAAAAAGGCACAGCTGATTTAGAAGGGGGTAAAAACCTAAAAAGTTCAGAGATAAAGAAACTGATAGCAGCTTTAGTATTTATATTGTTTTCTATTTTCTTCTGGGCTTTCTTTGAACAAAGCGGAGGCTCATTAAGTTTATTTGCTTTAAACAACTTAGATAATACTGTTTTAGGTGTTACACTTGATCCAAATGGCGTTAACAATTCAGCTAATTCACTTTTTGTAATTATTTTTGCAGCTTTGGTAGGTTTAGTTTGGTTATGGATGTCTAAACGTAAAATCGAACCGAATACAGTCATTAAATTTGGACTGGCATTTTTGTTTCTTGCTGGTGGTTTCTGGGTGTTTTATTATACTAAATTCTTCGCTGGACCTGATGGGAGAACCTCTTTAGGGTTGTTTACTTTTGGTTGGTTTATAATTACTTTTGGTGAACTTTGTTTATCTCCTATTGGTATGTCGGCAATGACTAAACTATCTCCTTTAAAAACCCAAGCTGTTATAATGGGAATGTGGTTTTTGGCTAGTGCTTATGGTCAGTATTTTGCTGGATTACTTGGTGCTAACATTGCAGAAGCTTCGGAAAATGCAACTAATCTAGAAAAACTAAATGTATACGCAGACGGATATAAACAGTTAGGTATTTACGCTTTGATTGCAGGAGTTGTTCTAATTCTGATTTCTCCACTTATTAAAAAATTAATGCAAGAAGTTAAATAGGAAATATTTCAGGTTTAATTTTATTAAATTTGCTGAATAAAATAAAAAGTAGATGAGAAAGATATTTATTACATTAATGCTAGTATTAGGCTCCTTTGCGGTACAAGCACAAGAACTTAAATGGTACACCGATGTAAATGAAGCTATAGCTGTAAGTAATAAGAATAAAAAACCGATGTTATTATTTTTTACAGGAAGTGATTGGTGCGGATGGTGTATTCGTTTACAAAGCGAAGTTTTAAAAACTGCTGAGTTTAATAAATGGGCAAAAGATAACGTTGTCTTAGTAGAACTTGATTTCCCTAGAAGAACAGCTCAAACACCAGAACTAAAAGCTCAAAATAATCAATTACAACAGGTTTTTGGTATCCAAGGCTTTCCAACAGTTTATTTTACTAATGCTGAGAGTAAGGACGGAAAGGTTAATTTTCAAGGATTGGGTACTACAGGTTATGTAGCAGGTGGTCCTTCGGCATGGCTTGCAGTTGCTAATGGGATTGTTAATCCAGTAAAAAAGTAATTAAATAGTTCGAGTAACTATTATAATAAATAAGTGAAGCTCTTTTCGGTTAATCCGAAAAGAGCTTTTTTTTATTACGATAATGTCTTCTGTTTCTTTCTAGTAGGGATTTAAATGTGTAAATAGTAATGTGTTGTTTATAATTTATGTTTAGTCTTAAATAAATTTGGATAATTGAAATTTAATGTTAATTTCGTTTAACCTAACTAACCATATCCAAATTTACTATGATTAAAAAATTACTTATGTTCGCATTCTTTTTAGGCTTTTTTACTGCTCAATCTCAAAATCTAGTTTGGAAAACTTCTATTGCTGATGGTATTGAAGCTAGTAATAAATTAAAAAAGCCGATGTTGATTTTATTTACAGCAGAAAATTATTCTCATAATTTAGAGAACGAAATAATGAAAACTTTAGATTTTGCGCTTTGGTCAAGAGATAATGTTGTTTTAGTAAAATTAGATTTATCCGACAATAATGCTTCTGATAGTGATAAAGAGCAAAATATTAAGTTGAAGAATGCTTTTGGAATTCAAGAGTATCCAGAAGTATGTTTTGCCAATGCTGTTATTAGAAAAACCAAAACTACATTTGGGTCATTGGGTAAGATGACTTATACGTCGGGAGGAGTAAAGGTTTGGATCTCTGAAGCAAATACACTTTTACAT
Source organism: Flavobacterium branchiarum (assembly GCF_030409845.1). Classification (NCBI taxonomy): domain Bacteria; kingdom Pseudomonadati; phylum Bacteroidota; class Flavobacteriia; order Flavobacteriales; family Flavobacteriaceae; genus Flavobacterium; species Flavobacterium branchiarum. Next base: position 129,320 of record NZ_JAUFQQ010000003.1, read on the forward strand.
TCAAGCGAATTTTAACTTTGTGTAATTGAGATTTAACAACTTTATTTGATCTTTTATGAAAGCCACTTTATGTTTTATTTTAATTGTGTTATTTTATTAATTCAATTTATAGAATCCCTTTTCATTGGTAGAATGAAAAGGGATTTTTTCATTCCTGCATGTCTTCCTCCAGTATTCCTGTACTGATTTGTAGTTTGTACCGTCGGCAATAACCATTTTTGGTTGGATTGTTTTTAGTAATCTTTCAAAATTTATTTTAGGTGATTGTATAATTAATATGATATCTGGTTTTATTTTATTAGAATATATTCCGCTACTATCAATAATTAAGATTTTATTACCTTTAAAATAAGCTATGTTTTGTAGCTGTTCTATACTTGTTAGATTTCCAAAATTACCTACTAAATAGGATTTTAAGGCGTAATTATTATCAGTAGTATTCGTTGCGGTATCTGTTGTGAATAGCGTCACAGATCTCCCAGTTTTTTCTGTTATTTGAGAATTTTTAGTTAGATTGTAAATGATCCATTCTTTTTGTGTTTCAGTTTTTTTTTGATTTATAATACACGTAATTTGTAGTAATATTATTGAAGTTAGTGTTAGTATTAATTTTGTAAAATTGGGTTTCTTGAGCCAAATAACTCCGGTTATAATTAAGAGATAAGACGAAATTAGTAAGTAGGTATTAAATGGAATATCACGTATTACGAAACTTTCGAAGGAAGCAACGATGTTTATTATTTTATTTAAATAAAAGATACTTTTTTCTAGTAGTTGTACTAGTAATGAAGGTGCACTATTAAAAGCAGCTAAAATCATTACTATAATTCCTAAAATCATAATAACACTTAAAAAAGGCATAATTACGATATTGGCAACAAAAAACAGACCTGGAAACTGATGAAAATAATATAGGCATATCGGTAATGTGCCTATTTGTGCTGCAAAAGAGACTGTAAGTGCATTCCAAATTGTAGTCGTGAATTTGTGTTTTGGTGACCATATTTTTTTTAATATTGGCTGAAACCAAACAATAAAAAACAAGGCTAAGTAACTTAACTGAAATCCTACGTCAAATATAAAGGCAGGTTTAAATAGGAGTAGAAAGAATATCGAAACCAATAAGGTATGGTAAATGTTTACACTTCTTCTTAAATGCATTCCCAGTGCTACAAACGAAAACATTACTACTGATCGTAACACTGAAGGTGAAAATCCCGAAATTACTGCAAAAGCGAATAACAAAACAATGATGGAGATGAGCTTTATTAATGATCCTTTTTTGGTATTAGGAATTGGTTTGAAGACATAAGTTATGAAAATCAATATATAGCCTACATGAAGTCCCGAAACAGATAATATATGGGTGACACCAGCATATTGATAATCTTTTATTATTTCAGGAGTTATATCTTGTTGTTGGCCTAAAATAAGTGCAAGTGCCACATTCATTTCGGTCTTGTTGAAACCATTGTCCTCAAGATTAGCAATGATTTTTTTTCGTATACCAGCCGCGTAGTACCAAATGTTTTTCTCCGTTTTTGTGCTTAGAGCTATGTCACTTTTTTGGATATATAATTGGGCGTAGATATTTTTATTATTTAAGTAGTTACTGTAATCAAATTGATTTGGGTTTTTGAGAACGCTGTTTTTAGATAATTGTCCTTTAACCCTAATACAATTCCCTATATCTAAATTTAATTGAGTACTATCTTTTTTGATGTTCACTACAATTTTACCCGAAATTGGATTTCGATTGATTTGTTTTATTGTAGCTATGTATCGATCACTGTAATTATTGCTTTTTAATTTTTCATTAATAATAAAATCTATCAAATGAGGTTGGTCGTAGATGTCTTTATAATTAGTATAGTTGCTTTTTCTAAATGATTCGTTATGTAGCGTTTGAGTTAATAGTCCGATGCAAAAAGATAAGAGGTATGTTGTAATTGCAAAGTAAGTAACTCTATTTTTTTTATTAGTTGTGTAATAGTAAGAAGTATAAAATAGTACTACCGCAACAGCAAGGATTATTAATGTATAAACTACGGTAAGTTTCATGTAGTTGGTTAGTAAAATACCTAAGATAAAGTTCAATGTTATTCGAGCTAAAGGAAAATCTAATACTTTCATGTAGCAAAAATACTATTTTAATGTAAGAAATAACTCTAATTAAAATAAAAACCTGACAAGCTTTTACTTGTCAGGTTTTTATTTTAATCGGTAGAATGCTACTATTGCATGTATTTAATCTGGTAACTACTAAATTCTGAATTTGAACCAAAATAATTTTCTATAAGTACTTTTTATTTTTTAATGGACTTTTTTCATTGTTAAGCAAATCAGCTGCTATTTGAATCATTCCGCTGTTATTAGCGCCACCCCAAATTGCTCTACCAAAAATATAACTATTGGTATATTCTTGCCAAGTACTGCAATATTTTTTTAATTCTGCGTAGGATTTAGCAATGTATTCTTTAAGTTCTTTTTCTGAAAGATAACCTAATTCAAAACAGCAGCGGGATAAAAAAACACCTCTCCCATAGTTCCAAGCACTGTCCTTCGCTTTTTTAAGTTGCGAAAAATCAGTAATAAGATTTTGTTCTATAAGTTCAGGTACAATATTGTTCATCTTTCGATACAAATCTAAGTAATAATCAAAAGTAGCTTTGTCATTTGATAAACCTGACTTCAAAATTTCTACATAATTTTGTTTGTCTTCAACTGCTTTGTACACAATTTCGATGTAATCATCTTGATTTTTATAGTGTAAATCGTGTAGTACTTCTAAAGCATCTTTTTGGTTATAAATTCCCCAATAGGTTTCTATTAATTTCGTTATGTCAGATTTATTTAAACCCGTTTCATAAGAGTTTAAGTAGGCTGATTGTTGTTCTGCATACATGGAGCCCACGAGTAAAAAATCTAACTCCTGACCTGTTACAGGATTTTTATCATTTAATCGAATGCTTTTAAAAGTGTTTAGTAATTTTGAAAAAATTCCCATATCATTAAGCTACTTTTAAATTCGGAAATTTACTTTGCAAAACCGGAATAAATCTTTCGCCTACTACTTGGTATTTTGCTCTTGTTGTAAATTGTTTTTTTACATTCAAAAGATCTGTTGGATCCGGTGTGTAATTTAACCTATCGTGAATTTCAAGCGACAAAGGATTGCCATCTATATTAAATGTAATGATATGCGTTTTTGGTAGGTATTCTTCTGAAGCTTTTGAATAAACTGCAACTTCTGATTTTAGAATGCCTCCATATTTTAATTGTGCTTCCTCTATACGAAAATTATCAAATACAATATGTTCGTCTAATTCTCCAACAGTATCTGTGCTAAAAAAATGTAGATCATTTCCGCTCAAGACCCAAAAACAATCGGTTTCTATTGTTTTTAGTTTTACACCTATTGCAGATAAAGCAATGTTTTTTATACCATCAGTAGCAATTTCTTGAAGTTTATTAGATGTAGATTGTGGTACAGATGCCGAAGTATAGGCATCTATAGATTTTCCTTTCATCCATTGTTTTAATTGAGAGAAATCTTTAGCTAAAAGTTCTTGATTGTAAACGTCGTACTTATTTCTTTCTGCATCTAAGTCGATTTCTGATTTTACTGCTTTATGTTTTTTATTCATATAAATCATAAAACAGATACCAGCAATTACTATAACAACTGGAATTAAATATAATGTATTCATAAGGTCGACTAATTTAGATATTTGTTGGAGTTACTTGTTTTGCTTTATTTTTTGAAGGGATATATGTCCAAATGATTAAAGCGATTATAGCGAATAATACCAGTTTTCCTCCAATTTTCTTCCAGAATGTCAAAGGGCTTTCAGCTGTTTGGATGTCAAAATTATGTTTCTCTTTTAATATTTTTGCTAGTTGCTCATCAATTTCAATGTAAGTATTGTTAGAGATGTCACTAAGAACATATTTATTATCTGTATTCCAAACAGGCAACCAAAGCGCTCCATATTCATTATTAAGATAAGCTAGGTTTACTTTTTGACCTACTATTTTTTGAATTTCTGAATCTGTAGGTAATTCTTGAACTGTTTCTATTGTTTCACAAGGAAAACAAACTGGAATTTTTGCTTTTGCATTAGAACTAATTATTGCGCAAAAAGTAAAGATTAGGGATAAAATAATTTTAGACATTTAATTAAGGGGTTAGTTAGTTAATTTAATATTTATTTAAAAACAGGCGGTTTTGTGTCTAAAAGTAAGATAAGATCTTTGCGATAAAAAGATTGTAGCTTAAATTTTAACCAACTAATACTGCCTTTTTTTTAATTTGCTAAACTAGATAATTAAAATGAATATTTAATGTTATAAAATAATATATTTTTTATGACTTGTAAATGAGGTATTTATGGTTTTTTTTAAGAAATAGTGGTGTTTTTATTCCTTTTTAATTGAAATTATTGAAGAATAGTTTTGTGTATAGCAAAAAGGACAATGAATTTTTATCTTACAAAACTTAAAGTTGTTTGATAGTAAACAGTGTTGTTTTTAAAACAGGAATTATCTTTAATAATAGACACATTTAAACTTAATTACGTGAATAAAATGAAGAGGAAAGAAATGTGAAAATCTATTAATTTTTTTGTGTTACTGTTTTTAGAATTGATGAATTCTGAAGTGATTCAGAAGCTGAAAATGCTCTGACAACTATATTTTCCTTTCCTAAGAGTCAGTCTTGGAAAGGAATGATTTATAGCTTTTGATTAGGAAGTACTTTACTCAAGTATGCGGTTAACTTGAACGTAAGAATCACGATAATAAGGCTCTTTGGTAGAAGAAATTATTACCCCTTTTGAAGTAGAGGAATGTATGAACTTAATCTCCTCACTATTAATTTCTACAATTAATCCAACATGGTTTATTTGTGAGCTTCTGTTGGTTTTAAAAAATATTAAATCGCCTTTTTTTGCTTTATTTCGATTTATAACTTCACCGATTTTAGATTGTTCCAAAGAGGTTCTAGGCAATTTTATATTCTCAGAATTGAACGTTGTAAATACCAATCCAGAACAATCATAGCCTTTATTTGATGTACCACCAGCTTTATAACGAACACCAATACTCTCTGATGCTGTATAAATTAAATCTTTTACAATTGTTTTGGTGTTGTCTTCTTTCTTATTATTCGTAACAGACGATGCCGACTTGCATGACGCAAATAATAGGACTAAAGCGAGTATGGATAATATGTTTTTCAAGGCAATATTTTTCAAGGCTAAGGAATCTTTATTTTAAATCGGCTACAATTAATTTAGCAGTTTTTTCGCTCGCACCAATTCCGCCGAGTTTTTCTTCTAATACATCGTAGTTATGTAAAAGCGCTTTACGATAATTAGGTTCTAATAACTTAGTTAGTTCCTCTTTAATTCGCTTAGGAGAGCAATCATCTTGAATAAGTTCGGTAACCACTTCTTTGTCCATGATTAGATTTACTAACGAAATATACTTTAAGGTAATAATACGTTTTGCAATTTGGTATGACGCCCAACTACCTTTATAACAAACAACTTCTGGTACTTTAAAAAGAGCTGTTTCCAGTGTTGCTGTTCCTGATGTTACCAGAGCAGCTGTTGACGATTGCAATAAAGCATATGTTTTGTTTGATACAAATTTTATGTTTTCATTAGTCACGAAATGTTGATAAAAAGAATAGTCTTGGCTAGGAGCACCAGCAATTACAAATTGATATTCTTTAAAATCATTTACAACACTTAGCATAACCGAAAGCATTTTTGTGATTTCTTGTTTACGGCTTCCTGGTAAAATAGCAATAATAGGTTTCTCACTTAAATTGTTTTCTTTTCTAAATGTTGCTTCATCAAAAGTGGGTTGGTTATGAATGGCATCGATTAAAGGATGACCAACAAATTCTACTGGAAAATTATGCTTGTCTTCATAGAAACTTTTTTCGAAAGGTAAAATTACAAACATCTTATCAATATCATGTTTAATATCGGTAATTCGACTTTCTTTCCAAGCCCATATTTGTGGAGAAATATAATAGTGTGTTTTATAATTTAATGCTTTTGCCCATTTTGCAATACGCATGTTAAAACCAGGATAATCAATAAAGATTAATACATCTGGTTTAAATTGAGCGATGTCTTTTTTGCAAAAAGAGATATTGCTGAGAATGGTTTTTAAATTAAATATAACTTCTATAAATCCCATGAAGGCAAGCTCGCGGTAATGTTTTACTAATGTTCCGCCAGTTTGTTGCATTAAATCTCCTCCCCAAAAACGAATTTCGGCGTTAGGATCTTCTTTATATAAAGCTTTCATCAAATTTGAACCATGTAAATCGCCTGAGGCTTCTCCAGCAATAATGTAGTATTTCATGTTTTTGTTTTAGAGAATGGAAGTTATTTAAGCTATCGCTAAATCAAAAGCGACAACTTAGTTTTAAATGCAAAGATAAATTAAATAAATAAAGTGAGCAGTGCCAAAGTTATAACTGCTAACACAACACCTCTTGCTCTAAACTCTTTGTTTTGTTTTAAAAATACACCAAATGCAACTAATGCTAAAATAGATCCCAAAGTGATTATTTTTCCTAGATAGCCATAATTCTTAATTATTTTAATGCTTTGCATTCCATTAGAGACATCGAAATCGGTCAATAAAGTAACAAAGAGAAAACTTCCTAGTATTGAAGCCATTAATCCTATTACAAAACCAATAAGTAAATCTTTTCTATTTCTTGTATTATTCATTCCAATTCCAGTTGTTAATTTGTTGCATGGTATGGTGCGCTGTTAAGTCAAATTGTACAGGAACTACAGATATGTAACCATTTTCCAGTGCCCATTCGTCAGTATCTTCCCCTTTATCTTGGTTTACAAATTCGCCCGAAAGCCAATAGTAATCCTTTCCAGAAGGTGTTTTTCTTTTATCAAATTTCTCTACCCATTGTGCTTTCGCTTGACGACAAATTTTTATTCCCTTAATTTCATTTTCCTTTAATTTTGGAAAGTTTACATTTAAAACCACTCCTTCAGGTAATTTGTTCTGTAGCGTCTCAAGGGTGATTTTTTTGATGAAAGATTTAATACTTTCAAAATCTGCATTCCAATCAAAATCTAGTAATGAGAAACCTATTGCAGGAATTCCTTCAATACCCGCTTCGACAGCTGCACTCATAGTTCCTGAGTAAATTACGTTTATAGAAGAATTTGATCCATGGTTTACTCCCGAAACACATAAATCAGGCTTTCGTTTTAAGATCTCATTTACAGCAAGTTTTACACAATCGACAGGAGTGCCAGAACAACTGTATTCAGTTATTGGGTCACCATCTTTAGATAATTTGTTAAGATACAAAGTACTGTTTATGGTAATGGCATGTCCCATTGCGCTCTGAGGCTTGTCTGGTGCTACAACAACCACTTCACCAATTTGTGACATTACACTAATTAAAGCTCTAATTCCAGGTGCCGAAACACCATCATCATTGGTTACTAAGATCAAAGGTTTTTTTGAATTCATTTTTTAAATTATAGTGAAAAAATAGGGGTGTAGGGTTTTTATTAGCAAATGTAGTAACTGAATTTCTTAAAATTGTAACAAAAAGTCTTAAATTTACTAAGTTGGTACTTTTAATCAATTGAATGAAAAAGTATATTTATATCTTTAACAAAAAATTATGCGGTCCATATTTTGTTGGCATAGTTTTTACCGTAAATTAGATTAAAAAATTGATGAATGCTATTATTAAATTTATGAAACGAAATTATAAAATAATCCTAGCCGTTATTTGTTTATCTGCTACACTGTTTGCATTTAAAATTAATAGCGATAGAGGGATTGACCCAGACCCAAATAAAGATAAGATGCTTTTGGAATTACTTGCTTTTGTAATCGAAAAAGGTCATTATAGTCCGCCTCCAATGAATGATGAATTCTCAAAAGGAGTATATAAAGATTATATTGAAGCATTGGATCCATCTAAACGATTTTTCTTGCAATCAGATATCGATGAATTTTCGATATATGAACTGCAATTAGACGATCAATTTGTAAATAAAGATTTGACTTTCTTTAATCTTACTTATGCGCGTTTGATGAAAAGAATGGAAGAAGGTAAAAAGAGATATAAACTCATTTTAGCTAATCCGTTTAACTATAAAGTAGATGAAACTTTCAGTACAGATTATGAGAAATCACCTTATGCAAAAACTCCTGCTGAACTGGTTGAAAAATGGAGAAAACAAATCAAGTTATCTACATTATCTTCTTTAGTTACTAAAGAGAATATCGAAGCTGAAAAGAAAGTAAAAGATCCTGAGTATAAAGAGAAATCTTTTGATGTTTTAGAAAAGGAAACTAGAGAGAATTCATTAAAATCATTAGATGAGTATTTTGGATTTATTAAAGATTTAGAGAGAAGTGATTGGTTTTCAGTTTACGTAAACTCAATCATGGCTCGTTTTGATCCGCACACTAGCTATTTCGCACCAGAAGAGAAAGAACGTTTTGATGTTAATATCAGTGGAAAACTGGAAGGGATTGGAGCAAAACTGCAAAAGAAAAATGACTTTACAGAAATTTCAGAACTTATTTCAGGTGGACCAGCTTGGAGAGGTAAAGAATTGGAAGCAGGCGATTTAATTATAAAAGTAGGACAAGGAGCTGATGAGCCTGTTGATGTTGTAGGTATGCGTCTTGACGATGTTGTTAAGAAAATTAAAGGGCACAAAGGAACAGAAGTTCGTCTTACAGTTAAAAAAGTTGACGGAACGATAAAGGTGATATCTATTATTAGAGATATTGTTGAAATCGAAGAAACGTATGCTAAATCTAGTATTGTTGATAAAAACGGATTGAAATACGGGGTTATTTATTTGCCTAAATTTTATATCGATTTTGAAAACAAAGACGGTAGAGATGCTGGAAAAGATATTGCACTTGAAGTTGAAAGACTTAAAAAGGAGAAAGTAAACGGTATCATTTTAGATGTACGTGATGATGGTGGAGGTTCTTTATCTACTGTTGTTGATATTGCAGGTTTGTTTATCGAACAAGGTCCAATTGTGCAGATTAAATCTGCAGGAAGAAAAAAAGAAGTTCTTTATGATCGTGATAAAAAAATTGAGTGGGATGGTCCATTAGTGATCATGGTTAATGGTTTCTCTGCTTCGGCTTCAGAAATCCTTGCTGCTGCGATTCAAGATTATAAAAGAGGTGTTATTATTGGTAGTAAACAAACTTATGGTAAAGGAACAGTTCAAAATGTTATTGATTTAAATCAGTTTGTTCGTAGTAGTGATTTTGGAGACTTAGGAGCTCTGAAAATTACAACTCAAAAGTTCTATAGAATTAACGGTGGGTCTACGCAATTAGAAGGTGTACGTAGTGATATTGTTGCGCCAGATCGTTATGCCTATTTAAAAATGGGAGAACGTGATATTGATAACGCAATGCCATGGGATAAAATCGATCCAGCGGAATATAGTACTTGGAATCATAATTCTAATTTTGGACAAGCTATAGCAAATAGTAAAGCACGTATTGCGCTTAATCCGCAGTTTAAATTAATTGAAGAAAATGCAAAATGGATTGATACTAAAAGCAAAGAGAATAGTTATAGTTTGAATATAGCTGATTTCAAAAAAGCACAAACTGAAGTTGAAGCTGAAGCTAAAAAGTATAAACCAATTACTGATTATAAAAATAATCTACAGTTTAATTCTTTACCATATGAAATAGCTGAGATGGCAAAAGATCCAAGTTTGAAAGAAAAAAGAGAAAGCTGGCATCAAGCGTTAGCAAAAGATATTTATGTTGAAGAAGCTATAAATGTTTTAGATGATTTACAGTCACAATCGGGAAGTAGACAAAATTCAATTCCTGTTAAAACAAAAAAAGATAAACTAGCTTCTAAATTATAAGAGGTATAAAAGTAATTAGCTTTTAAATAATAAAAATGCTCCATTAATCGTCATGATTATTGGAGCATTTTTTTTGAACTCATTTAGTTAACTTTGATTTTTGTTTTAATGAAAATTAATTGTTTAAGATTTAAATAAGACTTTATGATGATTATAAAGAGAGGGGTATTGGTTGCTTTTTTTTTGATTTTTCTTTTTTCTTGTAAAAAGAACTCGGAAAGCAGCAGTGTTAATTCTGATTTAGAATTTAAAGACAGTTTGAAGACTGAAACCACGTTGTATAGTGAAGACAATGTAGATTTCGACTACTTGCCTAGTTCGACAACAAATCAAGTCGTAAAACATGATTATTATACGCTTTCTTATAATGAAAAATTTGAACAGGCAGAATGGGTTGCTTACGAATTAAAGAAAAGCTATATTAAAAATAATGATTTCAAGAGACCCTATTTTAATGAAGATCCCAAAGTAACTTCTGGGTCTGCGGATTGGCGTAATTATAAACAATCAGGATACGATAAAGGGCACCTTTGTCCAGCTGGAGATATGGAGTTTGATAAAAAAGCATATGAAGATACTTTCTTAACTTCAAATATATCTCCTCAGATGCGTGAATTTAATAATGGTATTTGGAATAGATTAGAGCAAAAAGTACGTTATTGGGCTGTTAAATACGATGGTATTTATGTAGTTACTGGTGGAGTGCTTACTGATTCAGATACTACAATTGGTAAAGAAAAAGTGCTAGTGCCTAACTATTTTTATAAAGTACTATTAGATGAATCTAATGGCAAATATAAGATGATTGCTTTTCTTGTGCCAAATGAAAAAAGCGAAAGACCTTTATATGAGTTTGTAGTTTCGGTAGATGCTATCGAAAAATTAACAGGCATAGATTTCTTTCCTCAATTAGATGATAAAATTGAGGATGCTTTAGAGAAAAACACAGATTATAAATCTTGGATTTTTTAGTTTAAAGGGCAGAAACTACCACTCGTTAACTTTATTGGCATCCATTTTAAGGAAAATAAAAAGCAAAATGGTGAATCCCCATAGTCCTGAACCTCCATATGAGAAGAAAGGAAGTGGGACTCCAATAGTAGGGAAAATACCAATTACCATTGCAATATTTACAAAAAAGTGAGTAAATAAAATACCCGCAACACAATAACCATAGACTCTACTAAATTTAGTCTTTTGTCTTTCGGCTAAATATATTATTCTTAAGAATAGTCCAACAAACAAACCTATAACTACAACAGATCCCGCAAATCCCCATTCTTCACCTACAGTAGTAAAGATGTAATCGGTATGTTGTTCAGGAACAAACCCCCCTTTAGTCTGAGTGCCTTCTAGAAAACCTTTTCCTATCCATCCACCAGATCCAATCGCAATTTCAGATTGATTGGTATTGTATCCAATCCCTTTCATGTCGACCGTTTTTCCTAGTAAAATATTAAAACGATCTCGGTGATGTTGCTTAAAAACATTATCAAAAACGTAATCAACAGATAGTACGAACCCAGATATTAGCGCTAATAATATACCGCTTAAAATTAGGTTTCGATCAACTGTCCTTCCTTTAAAATGTATAATCGCGAGTATAATTACGGATATAAGTATTACATATTCGGGTTCTAATACTAGCGTTAAAACAAACAATACGATAGCTATAAATCCTGTCCAGATGTACCAAGAAGGAAGTCCTTCACGATATAAAACAAGTAGAAATATACTGTATATTAAGGCACTTCCAGGGTCTGGTTGAGGCAGAATTAAGATTACAGGTAAAAACACAATAGCAAGCGCCTGTATTTGTCTGTTAACGTCTTTTAGGTTTACCTGTGTGTCGCTTAGATATTTTGCTAACGCAAGGGCTGTAGCTGCTTTAGTGAACTCAGAGGGTTGTAATGTAAAACTTCCTATTGCATACCAACAGCGTTGTCCGGCAATAGTTTTCCCAAAGAAAAATAATCCGACCAAGGACAGTAAGGCGACACCAAAAATGATGCTGGCATACTTTTCATAGAATTTACCATCAACAAATAGAACGATAAAAATTAGTGGAATCGTTAGTAAAATAAAAATGAACTGTTTCTCATAAGTACCATCTGTAGAGGATAGGGAAGAAGAATATATGTTTAACCATCCCATGATTACTAATGCGGTATAGATGATTATACTTATCCAGTCAATATTGCTTTTTACACTTTGATTTTTCATTTGAAATGAATCTCTTTATTGTTTCTTTTGAGTAGTGTCTACTTTTGTTGTTTTAATTTCCTTAGGTTTTATCATCTTCGCTTTCATAATTGAATCTCTAGGAGTGGTTTCAATTAAACTAGCTTCTGTCATTCCTCCTAATTTTGCGTATTGATCTCTTAAGCTTGTGTTTAAAACACGAATTTCTAGATCATTTCTTGTGATTTTTTTACGCAGATATTTTTCAATCATCAAACTCGCGATAGGACCTGCAATTGCAGCTCCAAATCCACCATTTTCAATCATTACTGCTATGGCAATCTTCGGATTGTCTTTTGGTGCAAATGCTACGAATATGGAGTGATCTTTAAGTTGTGTTCTCTTACCGTTAATTTTAGCAAAATTCTCGGCTGTACCTGTCTTTCCACAAATATCGATACCTTCAACGCGTAATCTACTAGCTGTTCCTCTGTTGTAAACATCAAATAATCCACTAATTATTGGTGGGAAATATTTTTTGTCGATAGTCGTTTCGTGCTTAACCTCAAATTTAGGGTCGATTTTTTCTCCTTCAATTTTTTTAATGATGTGAGGCGTGAAATAATGTCCTTGATTGGCAATTGTAGCCATCATATTTGCTAATTGAATTGGAGTCATTAAAACCTCTCCCTGTCCAATAGAGTTGGATACAATTGTTGTGCTTCTCCAGCCTCCATTAGGATAAATTTTCTTATATGTTTTAGAGGTTGGTATGTTCCCTTTTTTACCTGTTGGTAAATCATATCCCATGTACTGACCCAGACCAAAACTTTTTACGTGGTTACTCCATATATCAACTGCATAAGCAGGATTGTTGTATTTGTTTATAGTAAGCATGTAAGCTTGAGCAAAATAGGTATTACACGAATTGTAAATCGCATTGTGTAGCTGTTGTGCTGGTGGGTGACTATGACATTTCATAAATCGACCTCTACCATAGCTAAAACCATGATTACAAAAAAATGTCGTGTTTTCATTTATTACTTGTTCCTGTAAACCAATTAGTCCTGTTAGGATTTTAAATGGTGAGCCAGGAGGATATTCAGCAAGCAAACCACGGTCGTACAATGGTTTTGCAATTGAGTCACGATACAGTAAGGTGTAGTTTTTAGAACGTTGTCTTCCTACTAATATGCCAGGGTCATAAGATGGTGCAGTAACTAATGCTAAAATTTCACCAGTTTTTGGTTCTAAAGCAACAATTCCACCTCTTTTGTTAATCATTAATTGTTCTCCATACTTCTGAAGTTCGGCATCAATTGTTAAGTTGATGTCTTCTCCCTGTACGGCAACGGTATCATATTTTCCATCTTTATAGGAACCTATCTCTCTGTTGTATTTGTCTTTTTGAATGTATTTTACACCCTTGATTCCACGTAAAGTAACCTCGTAGCTTTCTTCAACACCTTGTTTCCCAATTAAATCACCACTGTTGTAATACGGATTACTAGCTACTAATTTTTCGTTTACTTGAGTAATACCTCCAAAAATATTAGCACCATAATCCACTTCGTAGTCACGTAAAGATCTTTTTTGAAAATAGAAACCTTCAAATTTTCTCATCTTTTCTTGAAAAGCAGCAAATTCGCTTTTGTTCAACTGAGCTAAGAATACAGATGGCAATCGAGGGCTATATATTTTAGCTTTCTCAATTTTTTTAATAAAGTCTTCTTTGGTAACATTTAAAAGTTGACAAAACTCTAAAGTATCAATGTTTTTTATCTCTCTAGGGATAACCATTATATCATAAGAAGCCTGATTGGCAACTAATAACTTACCGTATCTGTCATATATGTAGCCTCTTTCTGGATAGTCGTATTTTATCTTTATAGCGTTATTCTCAGATTTAAGTTTAAAAGAGTCGTCTATAATTTGTAAATAGAATATGCGAATTACTAGCAAAGTTGCTGCAATGATTATTAAAGAGGGCAGCAGAATTTTTCTCATCTTCTGTTGGGCTTAATAAGATATATTATTATGATACAAGTTAAAATAGTAAATATGGTACTAAACAAAGTTCGTAGTAAAACATCTAAAATGAAGTTAAACTGGAAAGCTTCAAGTGTAAATAGTATTATATGATGTAATAATACAGATACTAATATAAATGAAAATCGCTCAGGAGTTAAAGAGTCATTTAGTTTAATAGTTTGATATTCATAACTCAAACCAAATGTGAATTTAAATATGTATGGTCTGTAATAAGCTAGAATTATACAAGCCGTAGCATGTATTCCTCCTGAATTACAAAACATATCCATAAAAAGACCTAGTAAGAAACTTGAAGCTAATAGTCCAGATTTGTTTCCATTTACTGGATATAGAATTATATACAGTATATATGGGAAAGGACTTATATAGCCTAGGAAATTCATGTTATTAAAAATAATAATCTGAACTGCCAATAGCAGGATAAATCGAGAAACATTGATTAACAAAGCGCTATTCATCTTTTTCTCTTTTTTCTAGTTTAATAAGTTCCTCACGATCTCTACTCTTGATGATATATACATGTCCTAAATTCGTCATGTCATTAAATAATTTGACATCGATAGTGTAATAATTTGTCTTTTTTGAAGTGTATATTTTCTCAATAGTACCAATTCCTATGTTTTCAGGAAAAATAACAGACTGACCACCAGTTACAATTGTATCTCCTTTACGAACAGAAGCCAATCTAGGCACATCTATTAGTTGAACAAATCCAGTACTTTTTCCATCCCAAATTAGTGAACCAAAATGGTTTGATTTTTTAATCTTAGCATTGATCTGAGATTTAGTGTTAAGAATACTAACAACCGTTGCGTATCTAGGTGATGTGTTATCTACAATACCTATTATTCCTAAACTATTAATTACTCCCATATCAGGTTTGACCCCGTCATTTGAACCAGAGTTTATTGTAATGTAATTCTCGTGTACATTGTAAGAGTTGTGTATCACTTTGGATACAATAATATCAGCAGGTTTAACCCCTTTGATGCTATCTGGAAGTGGTAGTTTTACAGTATCTTCAGCATTGAATAATAGACTTTTTAGTCTAGCGTTTTCAAGTACTAATTCGTCGTTTTCTTTTTTTAGATTCAAATACTCATTTACAGTGTTTATTTTTTCATAAACACCACCGCTTAAGAAATTAGCAGAACTAATTACTCTGCTTTTGTGAAAAGAGTGTGATTGAATAGAGAGGCCTAACGAAATACCTAAAAGCAGCAAAAACAGTAGCCTATTACTGTTTCTTATAATAAAATTAAATATCTGCTGCATTTCTTGCTTGGTTATTTTGTTTCAGGATATGCTTAAAGTTTCAAAATTTCTTCAGAACTAAGTATTGATTAGTTCTGAAGAAATGTATATAATTAATTTGATCTTATTTGATTAAGATACTTTTGAATTTTGAAATGTTTTTCAATGCCATTCCAGTACCGCGAACTACAGCTCTTAATGGATCTTCAGCAATGTAAACAGGTAAATCTGTTTTTTGTGAAATTCTTTTATCAAGACCTCTTAACATAGATCCTCCACCTGCAAGATAGATACCTGTATTGTAGATATCAGCTGCTAATTCAGGAGGTGTTTGAGATAGTGTTTCCATTACAGCATCTTCAATTCGTTGTATTGATTTGTCTAATGCTTTAGCAATCTCACGGTAAGATACATCTACTTGTTTTGGTTTCCCAGTAAGTAAATCTCTACCTTGAACTGACATATCTTCTGGTGGTCCATCTAAATCTTCGATAGCGGCACCAATTTGAATTTTTATTTTTTCAGCAGTACTTTCTCCAACAAATAAGTTGTGTTGTGTACGCATGTAATAAACAATATCATTTGTAAATACGTCACCAGCAATTTTTACCGATTTGTCGCATACAATTCCGCCTAATGCGATTACTGCAATTTCAGTTGTTCCACCACCGATATCAACAATCATGTTACCTTTTGGTTGCATAATGTCAATTCCAATACCAATAGCTGCCGCCATCGGTTCGTGAATCAAATAAACTTCTTTACCATTTACTCTCTCACAAGATTCTTTTACAGCACGCATTTCCACTTCAGTAATTCCTGAAGGAATACATACTACCATACGTAATGCAGGAGTAAACATTCTTTTCTTCAATGCAGGAATACTCTTGATGAACATATTGATCATTTTTTCCGAAG
This sequence comes from Flavobacterium branchiarum, assembly GCF_030409845.1. Taxonomy (NCBI): domain Bacteria; kingdom Pseudomonadati; phylum Bacteroidota; class Flavobacteriia; order Flavobacteriales; family Flavobacteriaceae; genus Flavobacterium; species Flavobacterium branchiarum. The sequence goes on from NZ_JAUFQQ010000003.1 coordinate 145,654, forward strand.
CATCAAAGTCAGCGATAACACCGTCTTTAAGTGGCCTTATGGTCTTTATGTTTTCATGGGTTTTACCTTGCATCATATTGGCTTCCTTACCAACAGCAATGATTTTGCCTGATATTCTATCACGTGCCACGATTGAAGGACTGTCAATAACTACTTTATCATTATGTATGATTAAAGTGTTTGCGGTACCAAGGTCTATCGCAATATCCTCGGTCATGAAATCAAAAAATCCCATAAGTTTTTTAGGGGTTTAAAAGTTATAAATTAGTAACGCACAAAGTTAAACAAATTAATGTTTAAAATGACGCGTTCCTGTAAATACCATTGCAACTTTATTTTCATTGCAATAATTGATGCTTAATTCGTCTTTTATCGATCCACCCGGCTGAATTACAGCGGTAATTCCTGCTTTTTTGGCTAATTCTACACAATCCGGAAATGGGAAAAATGCATCACTTGCCATCGAAGCTCCGTTTAAATCAAATCCAAATGCTTTTGCTTTATCAATTGCTTGAACTAAAGCGTCTACGCGAGAGGTTTGTCCCGTTCCAGATGAAATTAAAGTTCCGTTTTTTGCAAATACGATTGTGTTCGATTTTGTATTCTTACAAATCTTTGAAGCGAATAATAAATCTTCAACTTCTTGTTCTGTAGGTGCTGTAATTGTAACGGTTTTTAAATGCTCTTTATTGTCAGTAACATTGTTTTTATCTTGAATTAAAAGTCCATTTAAGCAAGTTCTAACTTGTCTTGTAGGTAGCTCAACTTCGTTTTGAACTAAAATAATTCTGTTTTTCTTTTCTTGTAAAACTGCAATTGCCTCAGGATCAAAACTTGGAGCGATTACAACTTCGCAAAATAATTTATTTATTTCTTGAGCTGTAGCTAAATCAATGTTTGTGTTTGAAATTAAAACTCCACCAAATGCTGATGTAGGATCACAAGCCAAAGCTGCTAAATAAGCTTCGCTAATCGTTTTTCTTGTAGCTAAACCACATGCATTGTTGTGTTTTAAAATTGCAAACGTAGGTCCGTCAGTTTTAAATTCTGCAATTAAGTTCACGGCAGCATCTACATCAAGCAAGTTGTTGTATGATAATTCTTTTCCGTGAAGTTTTTGGAACATAGCATCAAAATCTCCAAAGAAGAATCCTTTTTGATGTGGGTTTTCGCCATATCGCAATACTTGTCCATCAGCAATGCTTTCTTTGTAGATCGTATCGTCAGTATTGAAGTAATTAAAAATTGCAGTATCGTAGTGAGACGAAACGTGAAAAGCTTTTGTTGCAAGTAATCTTCTGTTTTCAAGAGTTGTTGCTCCGTTTTGTTCCGTAATTAAATCCAATAATAAGCTGTACTCATTTACAGAAGCCACAATAACAGTGTCTTTAAAGTTTTTTGCAGCCGCACGAATTAATGAAATTCCACCAATATCAATTTTTTCGATAATATCAGTTTCGCTAGCTCCCGATGCAACAGTTTTTTCAAATGGGTATAAGTCAACAATCACTAAATCAATTTGAGGAATATCAAATTCCTTCATTTGTTGAACATCACTTTCGTTGTCTTGACGGTTTAAAATTCCACCAAAAATTTTCGGGTGTAGTGTTTTTACTCTTCCGCCTAAAATTTCAGGAAATGAAGTAATGTCTTCAACAGGAACTACAGGAATTCCTAAGTTTTTAATAAAATCTTCTGTTCCTCCAGTTGAGTAAAGAGTTACTTTTTGTTCGTGTAGTTTTCTTACAATTGGTTCGAGTCCATCTTTCGAAAAGACTGAAATTAATGCAGATTGAATAGTTTTAGTTGTGCTCATTGTGTAGTTATAATTATCAAGGTGCAAAAATAGTTTTTTTTTGATTATAAAAATCAACATTTTATGTAACATTATCTTAAAAATAACTACCTATGAGTAGGTGAAATTTTATTAGGTTTTTGACTAAAATTTATTGAATTTTACTTTAATGTAAATTTAAAATCTATGCTACTTTATTTTCGATTGTTAAAGGAAAGTTTTGGTTTTGCGATGAATGCTTTACGAAGTAACAAATTAAGAACTTTGTTGTCGTTGTTGGGGGTTACCATTGGTATTTTTTCGATTATTGCCGTACTTGCAGCAGTGGATTCATTGAATAGAAAAATCACCAAAGACCTAAGTAGTCTAGATAAGAACACTATTTATTTAATGCGATTTTCTTTTGGACCAACGGATATTCCACAATGGAAAAGGGAGCAGTTTCCCAATGTTAAATATGATGAATATACGTATCTTAAAAATAACCTTACAAATACAAATCAAGTAGGATACCAACTTTTTGTTAAACGCGAGAGTTTAAAATACGATTCAAAAACGGTGAGCGATGTAAATGTAGTTCCAGTTTCTAGTGAATTTATGGATATCGAAGGTTTGGATTTTGAAAAAGGGCGTTTTTATAATGAGGCAGAATCAAATTCTGGAGCGCCAGTTATAGTTTTAGGACACGATATTGCCGAAGGACTATTTGGAGATTCGGAGCCTCTAGGGAAAAATATTCGTTTGTACGGACAGCGTTTTACTGTTATTGGAGTAATAAAAAAACAAGGAGCTGGGATGTTTGGAGATAGTAATGATACATCGGCTTTTTTTCCAGCAAACTTTTTGCGTAGAATGTATGGAGATAACAATGACGGAATGACTCCTGTTATTGTTTTGAAGCCTGAAAAAGGAATTGATATGGATGCGTATAAAGCAGAAGTATCTCAGAAATTAAGAGCCTATCGTGGATTGAAGGCAGGACAAATTGATAATTTCTTTGTTAATGTGTTTTCTGGTTTTACTGATTTTATAGATGGTATTATAGGTCAAATGAATTTAATGGGCTGGGTGATAAGTGGATTCTCTCTTCTTGTTGGAGGTTTTGGAATTGCGAATATTATGTTTGTATCAGTTAAAGAACGAACAAATCTTATTGGAATTCAAAAGTCTTTAGGAGCAAAAAATAAATTTATCTTGTTTCAGTTTTTATTCGAAGCAATCATTCTTTCCGTTATAGGCGGGGCAATAGGATTAATTTTGGTTTGGATAATTTCTGTAATTCTTACCAAAGCTCTCGATTTTGAATTTGTTCTCGGAATGGGGAATATTCTTCTTGGAACTGGTCTAGCAGCATTAATCGGATTAATAGCTGGAATTCTTCCCGCAATATCTGCTTCTAAGTTAGATCCTGTTGAAGCAATTAGAACTGGGATGTAGGTTTTTTTTGAAGGTTCATAGCTTTTAAAGATTCCGAATTATAGGGTATAAAAAATCCCAAGAAGTAAATTTTCTTGGGATTTTTTGTTAGGTGTGTTTTTTGAAAATTTTATTTTTTGTTCAATAATTTTTCCAAATATTCAACTTTCTCTTTTTCAGCTAAAACTAAACGTTCGTAAAGTTCAACAACTTTATCTAGTGGGTTGAATGTACAGTGGCTAGGATTGAACATTCCGTTTATCCCATTGCTTACACTATTGTCGTAATAATTATTTAAATAACTTGTCATACTTTCGTCAGTAAAATTTTTTATGCCTTCAGCACTTACTCCAAGAGCTTTAGCTACTTCTTCAAGTTTTGTATCATCAATCGTTTCGCTGTTTTCCATTGTAGAAACAGCTTGTTGAGATGTTCCTAAAGCCTGCGCTAATGCTTCTTGTTTCATATCTCTAAGTTCGCGAATGCGACTTATTTTTCGTCCTATGTGATTTGGTTTTGTTATTGTGCTCATAGTTCAAATGTATTTATATTACTTTAGAAAAAAATGATTTCGGTAAAAAACAAGTTAGTTTCAGTATGATACATCTTTTAAAGGCTCAATTAGGGTGAAAGCTAACATTAGTTGTCTAAAACAAAAATACAATTTTTTAAACAAATAGTAATTCAGATTAAATTGTATTTATTTTTGGAGTTATGTGTTTGTTTTTTTTATGGAAGTTTAATTCTTTTTTTTACTACTTATCTATTTATGTTAAGGGTTTGATGAGATTTTGTCTCCTTGCAGATTTTTGCATTGATCCGTATTTTTTTTATGATATAGATTTTAAAATAAAGACATAAAAAAATCCCATTTTGCATTTACAAAATGGGATTTCCTATTTTTAGAAGCTTGAAAACTATCTAATATTGTTATTCTGAATCAAATCAATATACAAGTTGATCTTGTCTTTTAATTCTTTTCTTGGCGTGATAAAGTCTAAAAAGCCATGTTCTAAAAGGAATTCTGCAGTTTGGAAACCTTCTGGTAAATCTTTTCCTGTAGTATCTCTAACAACTCTAGGTCCAGCAAATCCAATTAAAGCGCCTGGTTCAGAAATATTAATATCTCCTAACATCGCGTAAGATGCAGTTGTTCCTCCTGTTGTTGGGTCAGTACATAAAGAAATGTAAGGTAATCCAGCTTCAGCAAGTTGAGCCAATTTTACAGATGTTTTAGCTAACTGCATTAAAGAGTAAGCGGCTTCCATCATACGAGCTCCACCTGATTTTGAAATCATTACAAAAGGCATTCTGTTTTTGATTGCATGGTCGATTCCTCTTGCGATTTTTTCACCCACAACAGCTCCCATAGAACCACCAATGAAGGCAAAGTCCATACAGCAGATAACAACGTCTTTCCCTTTTGATTTTCCAACTCCAGTACGCACTGCGTCTTTAAGTTGGGTTTTTTCCATTACATCTTTTAATCGATCTGCATATCTTTTTGTATCAACAAAATGCAAAGGATCTTTAGAAGTAAGATTTTTATCTAATTCAACAAATTCATTGTTGTCAAATAAAATTTCAAAATAGATTGCGCTTCCAATTCTAACATGGAAATCATCTTCTGGGCTTACAAATAAGTTACGAGCCAACTCATCAGCATCAATAATTTTTCCTGTTGGAGATTTATACCAAAGTCCTTTTGGGACATCCATTTTCTCTTCAGTAGGAGTAGTAATCCCTTTTTCTTGTCTTTTAAACCAAGCCATTTGTTTAGTTTTCTTTGTTCAGTAATCAATTTTTAGTGTTCAGTTTTAAAATAGTTTAGTTTCAAGTATTCGGTACGTTTTTTAACTGAATACTTGAAACTAAAAACTGATCACTTTTTATAAAGTATTTACGTTATTCAAATCAGCAAAAGCTTGTTCAAGTCTTGCGTTGAATGTTACTTCACTTTCACGTACCCATCTTCTTGGGTCGTAGTATTTTTTGTTAGGAACATCAGCACCTTCTGGGTTACCGATTTGAGTTTTTAAATAGTCAATATTTTTAACCATATAATCACGGATTCCTTCTGTATATGCGAACTGTAAATCAGTATCGATGTTCATTTTGATAACTCCGTATCCAATTGCTTCTCTAATTTCTTCAAGTGTAGAACCTGAACCTCCGTGGAAAACAAAATCTACTGGGTTATGACCAGTTTTGAATTTGTCTTGAACGAAATCTTGAGAGTTTTTTAGGATTTTTGGAGTCAATTTTACGTTTCCTGGTTTGTAAACACCGTGAACGTTACCAAAAGCTGCAGCAATAGTAAACTTAGGGCTTATTTTAGATAATTCTTCGTAAGCGTAAGCTACTTCTTCTGGTTGCGTGTATAATTTAGAGCTATCTACATCAGAGTTGTCAACACCATCTTCTTCGCCACCTGTAATTCCAAGTTCGATTTCAAGTGTCATTCCCATTTTGCTCATTCTAGCTAGGTATCCTTTGCAAATTTCGATGTTTTCTTCGATTGGCTCCTCAGATAAATCAATCATGTGAGAGCTGTATAATGGTTTTCCTGTTTCAGCAAAATGTTTTTCAGATGCATCTAACAAACCATCAATCCAAGGTAATAATTTTTTAGCACAGTGGTCAGTATGTAAAATTACTGTTGCACCGTAAGCTTCTGCTAAAGTATGAATGTGTTTTGCTCCAGCGATTCCACCTGCGATTGCTGCTTTTTCGTTAGCATTAGATAATCCTTTTCCAGCGTTAAATTGAGCTCCTCCGTTAGAAAATTGAATAATAACCGGTGCATTTAGTTTTGCTGCAGTTTCAAGAACACCATTGATTGTACTTGATCCAGTAACGTTTACTGCAGGAAGTGCAAATCCTTTTTCTTTTGCATAATTAAAAATCTCTTGAACCTGATCCCCTGTAGCGACTCCGGGTTTAATATTATGTGCCATTGTAATTTTTTTTAGTTGTTTTTTAGTTTTTAGTTTGCAAAAATAAGAATTAATTAGCATTAGAAAGGATAATTTATTCCAAAATTTAAAACGGAGTGTCCGAAGTTGTAATCTCTGAACCAACGTTTGCCTGTTTCGTAAGCAGGATTGTAGGTTTTAAATCCTAAGTCAAAACGGATTACGAAAAAACTTAAATCATAGCGAAACCCTATTCCTGTTCCTAGTGCAATGTCTTTAAGATCACCGAAATTTTTAAAAGTTGCTTTCTCATCTGTTACATTATCCAGTACATTCCAGATATTTCCTGCATCTGCAAAAATAGCTCCTTTTAATTTCCCTAATACTTTATATCTAAATTCGCCACTAATTGCAATTTTCATATTCGCTTCATTAAAATCGTTGACAGCTCCAGTACTTCCTGGTCCTAATGAGTAGGGTTGCCAAGCTCTGTTGTCATTTGATCCTCCAGAATAGTAACTTCTAGAGAAAGGAATATAATCTGAGTTACCAAAAGGAACTGCAATACCAAAAAATGTTCGTACAGCTACGACTTTTTCTTTTGATAAATCCCAGTGCTTAATGTATTCAAATTCTGTTTTTAAATATTCTGAGTATTCTAAATTGAAAATTTGGTAATTACCATTTGCATTTTTTTGCAAATTAGCCGCTTTAGAGATTAAGGATAGTAAGGATCCGGCTGTTTCAATTTTTGCTTTGAAGAGATAAAAAGTATTGTCTAATAAATCTTTCTTAGTCGTTTTGGTAAAAGTATAATTTGATGCCAATATGAAATCATTTTCTGTAAGTCGTACCCTTCTTTCTTCAATGCTTTCTACTGTTTGAAAATCACTTTGTGGGATTAGGATGTTTTTATTTAAGATATCATTAGTAAACCCGTTTGTTCCTTCTTCTATTTTTAAATCCCCCGTTTCTTGATCGATATATTCTGGTTTTGTATTGTATGTTGCAGCAAGATCATTCAGTGCATTATAAGATGAACGATACACTCTGTAATAATTTTGCGGATTTAAATTTCGCACATATTGCACGTTAAAAAGATCAATACGTGCAGTATTATTTCTTTTTGGTGTCCAATTATAGGTAAATGCACCCGTGAAATTTTCTTTGTCTAGACCAATATTTCTTTGTTTTGCAAAACCTGCTGTCATTATTGTTGACGGAATCATACTTTTAGGGATGATTTTCTCGGTTCCAAAAGGCATTAATATTCTAGGTACGTTTAGCTTAATATCCACACCATATTCTGATGCGTTAAAGAAAGTCCCATTTGGATTTGCTAAATCTTGTGAAGAACCAACATTAACACGTCCTGCAATTTCTAGTGTTTCGGCACCATTAAAGACATTACGAATCGTTTGCGAAAGACTAAAACCGATTCCGAAATCCTGAATGTTAGAATGGGTAACATCTAATGTGGTTCCGAAACTATATTTTTTTCTAGGCGTTAGGTATATTTTTGCAATTAAAGATTGCGCTGTTGAATCTCTTTTATCTACTTCGTAATGGATAGATGGATAATTAAAGATCTTTAAATTGTTTAAATATCGTGTTGTAAGAGTTGTTTTGAAATCAGCAAAAACAGTTCCTTTAGTAATAAAAATAGCATCAGTTATAGCATAGGGCTTGTACTTTAATTTTTTATAACTGAATAAATTAAAGTTTTTGTAAGTGGTACTATCTGTGATTTCTGATTTAGCATTCGCGGCCGAATAATCAGTATAGATATTAACGTCGCTAATTTTGTAAACTTTAAAAGGTACGGTTCTGCTAGAATCTTTATCCTGATAGTTGTAGTCTTTAATGATTAGATCTATGTTGGCTTTGTCTTTTTTATTTATAGTGTCAATGTTATAGGTTACATTATTAGATTGAAAATAATATACTCCGTGATTTCTGAAATAAGTAGTTATACGGTTTTTTTCTTCCTCCAAGTCACTAGTTTTGTATTGGTTTCCAGATTTTAATACCGTGTTTTCAATACTTTTGATATATAGCGAATCCACATCAGGTGATGATATGCTAGTCTTAATTGTGTCTAAAAGGTAGGGTTTTCCAGTTGTTATCGTATAACGGATTTTTGCTTTTTTGGTACCTACACTATCAATGGTATAAGCAGTTTTGGTGTTAAAATAGCCATTGTGGAAATAATGGTATTTTAAACGCATAGAGGATTTTCTTACTTTGCTAGTATCGATAATTACAGGAGGTTCTCCAGTAGTTTTAAAAAAATCATTTATTCCTTTATATAAAAACGACTGTCCGAGGCGATCAACCTGTTTTGCAGATAATAATTTTGATAGTCTGTTGTATCTTTTAGTGTTGTTTACATATTCTGCCTGAAAAGTAGAATCTGGATTTGGATTGGCTAAGTTGTATAAATTTAGACGTAGCTTGTACCCACCAATAAGTGTACTGTTTGGTTTTTGGTACAATTGGTTGAATATATTTTCATCCTTAATAGACTTGTCATTTACTATGATTTCGTTCTTAGTAAGTAGTTTTTTGCCATTAGGAATTCTTTTTACAGAATTACAAGCTGAAATAAATATTGCTATTAGAATAAATGCTACTATTTTTGTGGAAATCTTTCTCAAGTGTTCTAAAATATTTAATTCAAAAGTACATTATTTTATGGTTAGTAAAAACCAAATAAAGCTTATATCAGGTTTACTTCAAAAAAAACAACGTTTTGCAAATGGATTGTTTTTTGCAGAAGGAGTAAAAGTAATTCAAGAATTGTTACAATCCAATTTTGAATTAGAGCACCTGTATACTACTCAAAACGATTTTGAGACCGTTTTAGTCTCTAAGAAAACGTTAATTAATGCACAAGATTTAAAAAAAATAAGTGCATTGACAACTCCGAATTCTTGTTTGGCAGTTTTTAAAATTCCCACCGATAAAAAAATAATAGAATCTGGTTTAATCCTTGCCCTTGATGATATTCGTGACCCTGGAAATTTAGGGACTATTTTACGACTTTGTGATTGGTTCGGAATCAAACAATTGCTTTGTTCTAAAGAATCGGTTGATATCTACAATCCAAAAGTGGTTCAGGCTACAATGGGCTCCATTGCAAGGGTTAACGTAAGTTATATTGATTTAAAACCTTTTCTTGCTGAAACAACACTTCCTGTTTTTGGTACTTTTATGGATGGTTCTAATATCTATAAAACTGATTTGCCACAAGAAGGTATTATTATAATGGGTAATGAAGGAAATGGTATTTCTGATGAAATTGAAAAAACAATTCAAAACAGACTTACTATTCCTAGATTTGGTGATCTTCAAAAAACCGAAAGTTTAAATGTGGCTACTGCAACCGCAATTATACTTAGTGAGTTTAAGCGTAATAGTTAATTCTCTTATTCTTAATGAAAAGTAAAGTTAATTAAAATAGCTCTTGACTTCATAGATTCTATGTTACCTGTCCAAGGGCTATTTGGGTCTTTGTCACGAATTAATTCGTCGCTAAGACCAAATGACCCTCTAATAGAAGGAGAGAAAATGAAGTATTCTGAGAAAAAATCAACTCCAAAACCTAATTCGTAATTCATCGTCCAAGCCTTTACTCTAAAACGTTGCTCTAAATTGTCGTCAATAGATTTTGCATTACTAGATAGGTTTAAAGTAGTAGACATTCCTCCAACTAAATAAGGACGCACGTTTCCTGTTCTTAAAGCAGAGAACTTTAAAAGCAAAGGGAAATTGATGTAAGTACTATTTACTTCTCTTAGATAATCAGTCTTAGATGTTAGCTCTGGATTAGGATAGTATAAGTCTCTTTTTGTGTAATACAAACCTGGTTCAAAACGGAGGTTGATGTATTCCTGTAATCTTAAATCGGCCACAACCCCAACGTTAAACCCAGTTGATTTTTTTATCTGAATATCTGGTCCAACAGTTCTGTAGTCTATCTTAAAGTTGTAACTATTAAAACCTAAGTAATATCCGAAATAAAGGCGTTGTTTTTGCCAAGTTTCTAAATTGATAATAGGATCTTTACTAAACATACTTTTAGTAAATTGAGTATACCCCTTTGTAGAAAAGATAATTAGAATTAAGATTACAGTTTTTTTCATACTATTTTTTAGAAGCTGAATAAATAGTTGCTACTCCAAAAGTTTGTGGCATAGCTTTCACATCTATAAACCCTATTTTTCGTAAAATATTGTTTAAGTTTTCTCCATATGGGAAATTAGCTGCAGATTCTGACAGGTATCCATAAGCTGCGTCATCTTTAGAAAATATCTTTCCTATAAGTGGCAGTATGTTTTTAGTGTAAAAGCCATAACCTTGCTTATACGGTGTTTTATCTGGAACCGATGTTTCAAGAATTACAAAAACGCCATTAGGTTTTAAAACTCTTAAAATTTCAGATAAGCCTTTTTCTAGGGTCTCAAAATTTCTAACACCAAATGCGACAGTAATTGCATCAAAATGATTATCATCAAAAGGTAAGTTTTCTGAATCTCCTACAACCATTTCAATGGTTTGACTTAGGTTTTTAGCGGCAATTTTTTTCTTTCCTACTTCAAGCATTCCAGAAGAGATATCCAAACCAATGATTTTTTCAGCATTTGTTTGTGCCATTAATATGGCTAAATCACCAGTTCCAGTTGCGATATCTAAAATTATCTTTGGTTTCTTATCAGAAACTATTTTTAAAACTTTTTTACGCCATTTGATGTCAATACCAAATGAAATTACACGATTTAAATTATCGTAGTTTCCAGATATAGTGTCAAACATTTGTTCAACTTGTTCTTTCTTGCCTAAGGCTGAATTTTTATAAGGAGTTATTTTTTCTGACATTTTTTTTATTTGTACAAATATAATACAATCTGTATTAACTGTTATTCAGTTTCTTTAATAACAATATTAATTATTTCAATGCATTATTAGATTGATACCCACTTTTAATGATTTATTGAAATTACTAAAAATCACTAAAAGTGGGTATTGCGGAGATGTTATTTATTATAGACATTTACTTTGTAAAAATAATTATATTTTTTCAATGATTAATAGAGAACCAATGACCCAAATCAAATGGGTGCTACTTGCGCTTATCATCTCGTTTGTTCTAGTAAGTTGTTTTGAAAGTACTGTTTTTGAGAGCAGTATGTTTTTTAAAGCGCAAAATACGTTCTTAGGATTAAATTTGTTTTTGGAAATTTTAATTTTCTTTGTCTTTAGTACCTTCGTGGTATTTGGTATTAAAGGCTTTTTTGAGATGTACTCTCAAAAAATCTCAAATATTATAATATTCTTTTCTGGTGTATTTTTAATATTTGTAATTTTTATTTTATGTTATCAAATACTCTTTCTAGAGTAGGTCATTTCTCTAATCATTGTTTGCCAAAAAAAAAAGACTCACTTTATTGTGAGTCTTTTTTTTGCTTATAATCTAACGTATGTTTCGTAAGTGTAGTCGTAAAGATGTTTTTCGTCTCTTTTGTTTGGATCAGCTTCTATTAACTGCCATTCCTTTTTATTGATTTCAGGAAAAAAAGCATCAGCATCAAAACTATGGTGAACTCTTGTGATTTCTAGAACATCGGCAAAAGGCATCCCTAAATTGTATATTTCGCCACCGCCAATTATAAATGAATCATCATCTTTAGGGCATTTTGCAATAGCCTCTTCTATACTTTTTACAACGATACATCCTTCGGGTTGATAGTTATCTTGACGTGTTATTACAATATGAGTTCTGTTTGGTAACGGTTTGGGAAAACTTTCAAATGTTTTTCGCCCCATTATAATATGATGTCCGGTCGTGAGCGCTTTAAATCTTTTGAAGTCATTTGATAAATGCCAAATCATTTCATTGTTTTTTCCGAGTGCATTGTTTTCGGCAACAGCCGCAATCATTATAATCATTTTATTTTAAACTAAGATTTGTTTTCAGTATTGTCATTTAAGCTAGAGTCCAGCTGTGCTATTCTTTTTTGCTGTAAGGCAACAAGTCGGTCGATTTGTTCTCTTTCCCAATTTTTGTTCAAAAAACGGTCAGTGATATATACTTTTACAAAATGTAAAATAAAAATAAAAAACCAGACTGTAATTATCCATAAGTACCAGTTTTGTCCATAGGAGATATTTAAAAATCGATCAGTGACAAATAAAAATAAACTTCCTAAAAGAAATAAAACGAAGTGAAAATAAAGCATTTTTTTTTGTCTTATTCTCCTTCTTGCGTATTCATACTGCTCGTGTAATTCCTTTTCCATGAGATAAATATTAGATTATAAAGATAAAATTTATTTTGAAATAGGACTATTCTGCAGGTTGAATATTTGTGTTTAAAAGGGTTTTGTGCTTTAAATGTGTGGTTTATGTTTCGTTTTAGAGTAAAAAAAATCCGCTTATCTAAAGCGGATTTTTATGTTTTTATACAGCAACACTTCCTTTGATACCTGCATGAGGTTCGTAATCTAAAAGGGTGAAGTCATTGTAATCAAAATCGAATATGTTTTTTATATCAGGATTTAAAACCATTTTTGGTAATGGTTTTGGATCGCGTTTTAGTTGTAATTCTAATTGTTCAAAATGATTGTTGTAGATATGTGCGTCTCCAAAAGTGTGGATGAATTCTCCTGCTTCAAGATCACAAACTTGTGCAATCATCATAGTTAATAAAGCGTATGATGCGATGTTAAAAGGAACGCCCAAAAATATATCAGCACTTCTTTGATACAATTGACAAGATAGTTTTCCTTTTGTTTCTCCTTTCTCTAAGTCAGGACTAGAAACGTAAAATTGGAAAAAGGCATGGCAAGGAGGTAAAGCAGCTTTATTATTGGCTACATTTTCTTCAAATGTTTTTTTTGTATCAGGTAAAACCGATGGATTCCAAGCCGAAACTAACATTCGTCGGCTGTTTGGATTTGTTTTTAGTTCCGTAATTAATTCTGAAATCTGATCGATTTCTTCACTGTTCCAATTGCGCCATTGGTGTCCATAAACAGGACCTAAATCACCGTTGCTATCTGCCCAAGCATCCCATATTTTAACTCCGTTTTCTTGAAGATATTTAATGTTTGTATCTCCTTTTAAAAACCAAAGCAATTCATATATGATGGACTTTAAGTGTAGTTTTTTTGTGGTAACCATTGGGAAACCTTCACTTAAATCAAAACGCATTTGGTAACCAAACACACTTTTTGTTCCAGTTCCAGTTCTATCTCCTTTTTGACAACCATTCTCAAGAACATGTTGCACTAAGTCTAAGTATTGTTTCATTTTGATTGTGCTTTATACTTCTCTTTTCGAAATTTCATCACGAATTTTAGCAGCTTTTTCATAATCTTCTTGAAGAACAGCTTGTTCTAATAATTCGTTAAGCTCCGAAGTCGTGTGTTTAGAATAGGTTTCGCCAGATTGGTTGCTCTCTTCTTCGCGACCAAAAGTTTCAGGATTAGAAAGAACGTCATCAATTTCTTGAGAGTCCTTGTCGCTTTCCATAGAATTGGACTTTAAATAAATACCTGCCTTGTCCAAAATGTTTTTATAAGTAAATATCGGAGCATTGAAACGTAATGCTAATGCGATTGCATCAGAAGTTCTTGCATCGATAATTTCTTCAATTTTATCTCTTTCGCAAATTAGGCTAGAGTAGAAAACTCCATCAACTAATTTATGAATGATTACTTGCTTTACAACAATATCAAATCGTTCTGCAAAGTTTTTGAATAAATCATGAGTTAATGGGCGAGGTGGTTTTATCTCTTTTTCTAAAGCAATAGCAATTGATTGTGCTTCAAAAGCCCCAATTACAATTGGTAACTTTCGTTCGCCATCAACTTCATTCAAAATCAAAGCATAAGCGCCATTTTGAGTTTGACTGTATGAAATTCCTTTTATCGATAATTTAACTAAGCTCATAAGTTGCAGACGTATAAGGTATTACTACCTCGTTTAATGATAATTTAATGTAAAAAATAAAAGTGCAATTTTAATCAAAAAATATGGAACAAAAAAGCCACCTAAAGCAAAGATACGATTATCTTATTTTTAGGCAGCAATATTTTAGTGTAGAATTTTTAAATCTATGAATGTTGTGCTTTAAAAGCTTTTAATTTTTCGATTAATTTAGGTACAATTTCAAAAGCATCACCTACAACTCCATAATCGGCTACTTTAAAGAAAGGAGCTTCTGGATCGTTGTTGATTACTAATTTTACTTTTGATGAGTTTATACCTGCAATGTGTTGGATTGCTCCAGAGATACCAATTGCGATGTATAAATTTGTAGCAACAGGTTTTCCTGTTTGTCCTACGTGTTCGCTATGAGGTCTCCATCCTAAATCTGAAACTGGTTTAGAACAAGCAGTTGCAGCACCAAGTACGGCAGCTAAGTCTTCTACCAATCCCCAGTTTTCAGGTCCTTTTAATCCACGACCGCCAGATACCACAACATCTGCATCAGCGATAGATACTTTTCCAGTAACTTTTTCAACAGATTCCAATTTTACTCCAAAATCATTGTCTCCAATTGTTGGGTTAAAATCTTCTTCAGATGCTGAACCGGCACTTTCGTAAATACCGTATGAGTTCTTAGCTAAAGCAAGTACTTTTACATCAGTATTGATTTCAGTGATATTGAAAGCTTTGTTTGAAAAAGCATTTCTCTTTACTTGAAAAGGAGATGTGCTTACAGGTAAGCCTACAACATTTGAAGCAAATCCAGCTTCTAAAGCTACTGCAACCAATGATGAAAGGTAAATACTGTCTGTACTAGAAGATAATAAAACCACTTTAGTTCCTTCTTTTTGCGCAGCTTGTTTAATAACATCAGCATAAGCTTTAGCAGTAAATCCTGCTAATTTATCGTTAGTTACCTTAAGAACTTTATCAACTCCGTATTTAGATAATTCGCTTACGTCGTTAGTGTTTATTGTTAGAGCAGTAACAGTTGTTCCTAGAGTTTCGGCAATTTTTTTAGCGTATGAAGCCAACTCAAAAGCTACCTTTTTAAATTTTCCTTCTGCAGATTCTGCATATATTAATATTGACATATTATTTTTGTTTAGAAGTTTAAAGTTTCAGGTTTCAGGTTTATGCAAACTGAAAACTGCGACTGAAAACGGATTACTAGATTACTTTTGCTTCGTTGTGTAATAAATTGATTAACTCATCTAAATTATCTGGAGAAACTAATTTCACAGCAGATTTTGGTGCTGGTTTTTCAAATTTCACCGCTTTAGTATTTACAGGAGCGTCAACTGGCTCAACAATTGCTAAAGCTTTTGTTCTTGCAGTCATGATTCCTCTCATGTTAGGAATACGTAGATCTTTTTCTTCAACCAATCCTTTTTGACCACCGATAATTAATGGTAAAGTAGTGCTTACAGTTTCTTTTCCACCATCAATTTCACGAACAGCTTTTACATTAGTACCATCTACGGTAATGTTTGTGCATGAGTTTAAAAAGTTATATCCTAAAATTCCAGAAATCATACCAGGAACCATTCCGCCATTATAATCTAGAGATTCTTTTCCTGCAATTACTAAATCATAACCGCCGTTTTTAATAACTTCTGCTAATTGTTTTGCTACAAAAAAACCATCAGTTGGATTTGCATTTACACGAATAGCTTCGTTTGCGCCAATTGCTAAAGCTTTACGTAGAGTTGGTTCAGTATCAGGACCTCCAACATTTACTACAGTAACCGTAGCACCTTGTTGCTCCTGAAACCAAATAGCACGTGTTAAGCCAAATTCGTCGTTAGGATTAATTACATATTGTACGCCATTAGTATCAAATTCTGAATCACCGTTGGTAAAGTTAATTTTTGAAGTAGTATCAGGTACATGACTGATGCAAACTAATATTTTCATAAGTATATATTTTTAATATTTCTAAATACGTTTCCACAAATTTAGAAATATAATCCGAATAATTTACTATGCACGCATAATAATTCTGAAAACTATTACGATTTCGTAGAATAAGGATTGATTTTTGAAGAATGTTGCCTTTTATGGCTGAAAAAGTGGTTTTTAGACAAAGTTTAGAGCTAAAATAATTATTAATAATTGATGAAATTGGGAAATATCAAGTTCTTTTTTATTGCGTTTTATTTCTATAAACTAGCTTTTCTAACAAAATAAAAATTAAAGAAAAGCTGTGTAGTTGTTTTCGGGTCTGTTATATCGATTTCGTAAGCCGTAAGTTTCGAAGAAAAAAGTTTATATGCTATTAAAACATCGATAGATACGCGACTTCTTGTTTTTTAAACTAAATTTATGCTCTTAAGTAATTTAAAATAATTATTTTTGCTTTTCAGAAAATTACAACAACAATAAAAAATATGAGAACAATACAATTTAGAGAGGCCATTTGTGAAGCTATGAGCGAAGAAATGCGTCACGATGAATCCATATATTTAATGGGCGAGGAAGTTGCGGAATATAATGGTGCATATAAAGCGTCAAAAGGTATGCTTGCTGAGTTTGGTGCAAAAAGAGTAATTGATACTCCAATTGCGGAACTTGGATTTACAGGAATTGCAGTTGGATCTGCAATGAATGGATGTCGTCCAATTGTCGAGTATATGACTTTCAACTTTTGTTTAGTTGGTATTGATCAAATTATAAATAACGCAGCTAAAATGCGTCAGATGACAGGAGGACAATTTAATGTGCCTATCGTTTTTCGTGGACCAACTGCATCTGCAGGTCAATTAGGAGCAACTCACTCTCAAGCTTTAGAAAACTGGTTTGCAAATACACCAGGACTTAAAGTTGTGGTTCCATCTACACCTTACGATGCAAAAGGACTTTTAAAAGCTGCAATTCGTGATAATGACCCTGTAATCTTTATGGAGTCTGAGCAAATGTATGGTGATAAAGGTGAAGTGCCAGACGGAGAATATACAATTCCTTTAGGAGTTGCAGATGTTAAACGTGAAGGAACAGATGTTACTATCGTATCTTTTGGAAAAATTATAAAAGAAGCATTTATCGCAGCAGATGAATTGGCTAAAGAAGGTATTTCTTGTGAAATTATCGATTTAAGAACAGTTCGTCCAATGGACAAAGATGCTATCTTGGCTTCTGTTAAGAAAACAAATCGTTTAGTAGTACTTGAAGAGGCTTGGCCTTTTGCAAGTATATCTTCTGAGATTACTTATATCGTACAAGAACAAGCTTTCGATTTTCTTGATGCGCCAATACAGCGTATTACAACTGCAGATACTCCTGCTCCTTACTCTCCAGTATTGCTTAAAGACTGGTTGCCAAATGCTGGTGACGTTATAAAAGCAGTAAAGAAAGTAATGTATAAAAAATAAGAAAATTAACAATACTAATAAAACTTCATCATTTTCTTAATTGATGAAGTTTTTTTTGGATTATGAAAAGAATAATTATACTCAGTCTGTTTTTTTTATTCGCTCTAGCGAATAGCATTTTTGCACAAACTAAAGTGAGTGGAGTGGTCTTAGATAAATCCAATCAGCCAATTCCATTTGCAAGTGTGGTTTTTAAAGGAAGCAATGTTGGAATTGTTTCTAATGAAGATGGACGTTTTTACTTAGAATCACCAAACACATATACAGCTATTATTGTTGCTTCGGCTGGCTTTTCAGAAAAAGAAATTACACTAGAAAAAGCCGTTAGTTACAATTTTAAAGTTATCCTGAACGAAGCCGAATATTTAAATGAGGTTGTAATTTTTACTGGTAAGACTTCCAAAAAAAATAATCCAGCGTTAGATATTCTTAGAAAAATATGGGAAAGAAAACGTAAAAACGGATTGTATCAGTTTAAACAATACCAAATGGAGAAGTACGAGAAAGTGGAATTCGATATGAATACCATTGATAGTGCTTTCATGAAGAACAAGATTTTTAAAGGAATGGAGTTCATCTTTAAACAAGTAGATACTTCTAAAGTTACAGGAAAAACATATTTGCCAATTTTTATAAACGAATCTTTGTATGATGTATATGGAGATAATAACTTAAAGAAGGTAAAAGAGATTATAAAAGGAAGCAAAACTTCTGGATTCAATAATAATCAGCAAATATTAGCTTTTGTAAAAGACCTGTATTCTGATTATAATATTTATGATAATCACCTAACCTTTTTTGATAAAAGCTTTACAAGTCCGTTGTCAAGAACCGGAATTGATGTCTACAACTATGTTTTAAAAGACAGTACATTTATAGATAAGAAATGGTGTTATAATATTGTCTTTTATCCAAGACGTAAAAACGAATTGACTTTTAAAGGAGATTTTTGGGTAAATGATACCACATTTGCTATCAAGAAAATTAATATGGCAGTTACAAAAAGTGCAAATATTAACTGGGTAAAAGATATATATATCGAGCAAGAATTTGACGTAGTAAGTGATTCTATTTTTCTACTTACGAGAGATTATATGATGTCGGATTTTGCTTTAAATAAAAAAGAAAACTCTAAAGGGGTTTATGGAAAGCGAACTTCATCTTACAGAGATCATAAGTTTAATATACCAAAACCAGCGCCTTTTTATAAAGAAGAAGTTAATTATATAGACAACGAAGTGTATAATAGACCCGATGAATATTGGGAGGAAAACCGATTCGAAAAACTGACCAAAGACGAACAAGGTGTTTATAAAATGCTTGATACCTTGCAGACAGTCAAAAAGTTTAAGCAACTCTATAGTTTGGTTTCTATACTTGGTAGTGGCTATATAGAGTTCCCTAAATTTGATTACGGACCTATATTCTCAACATTTGGATATAATGAAGTAGAAGGAGTTCGTGTGCGAGTAGGAGGAAGAACCTATTTTGGACCAAATGATCCTTGGCGTTTACAAGCCTATACCGCGTATGGATTTGATGATAACAAATTTAAATACGGACTTTCAGGAAAATGGATGATCGATAAAAAGAATCGTCTTATTATTTCGGGAGGAAATAGGAGAGATGTAGAGCAAATTGGGGCAAGTTTAACAACAACCAATGATGTCTTAGGACGAAGCTTTGCCTCATCGGCTTTATTTACAACAGGAAGTAATGGGAAATTAACCAATATTAATTTAACCAATGTTGCTGCTGAAATTGAGCCTGTCAAAAATCTAACATTTCAAGTAGGGTTATCCTATCGTACATTAGAATCTGCATCAGATACATTTAGTTTAGATTATTATACAACTATGCCTTCCGCAACAAATCCGGGAGGAGTTATAGCAAACGGAGTAAAACAATCAGAAGCAAATATTCAGATTGAATACATGCCTAATCGTAAAACAATAGGTTTTGGAGTTGAAAGAAATAACGTAGATAGTCCATTTAGTAGATTCTTTATTAATTATAGCCATGGATTTAAAGGAGTATTAGATAGTGATTTCAAATACGAAAAAATTCAGTTGTATTACAAGCAACCTATAATTATAGGGCCTCTAGGACGTACGAATCTGATCTTGGAAACGGGGAAAACATTCGGAACAATACCGTTAGGATTAATGAGTGTGATACCAGGAAATCAGACTTATTTTACAATCGAGAATACATTTAGTAACTTGAATTTCTACGAGTTTGTAACCGATCAATATGCGACGCTACAGTGGGATCATAATTTTGGAGGACGTCTTTTTGCCAGAATCCCTTTTATGCGTAAGCTCAACTGGAGAGAGATTATTGGAGCTAAGGCAGTATACGGAACCATATCCGATGCTAATAGAGCTATTAACGCTTCGGGATTAGAGTATATTGCGCCCGAAAATATCTATTGGGAATACAGTGCTGGAATAGGGAATATCTTCAAAGTATTCCGTATCGATTTCTCTTGGAGAGGTAGTTACTTAAATACGCCCGATGCAAGTAAATTTGCAGTAAAAGGATCTTTCGGATTCTATTTCTAGTAAGTAAATCCAATATAACATAGCAAACACAGATGCCAAGTCGCTGAATTTAAATTTAGCAACTTGGCATTTTTATATTCTATCTTTACGCACTATTTATCATTTCTACAAATCAATAATATTGTTTATTTTTAGAAGCTAATCCTGCTATCCGCTATATCTTTATGTTTGAAAAAAAACATAAAGGATGTCGCTTCTATCAGGGCTAAACTCAGATTATGCAAGAAGCAATCGATTATCTTTCAACTAAGAGTCCAATTTTTCAGGCAATCATTCAAGAATATGGATTGCCTCCAATACCGAAACGACCACAAGGTTTCGAAACATTGGTTTTGCTTATTTTAGAACAGCAAGTATCTATCGATTCAGCTAGAGCTACATTTTTAAAAATCAAAGGGTATACAATTTGTAGTCCCGAAGTATTAGTAATCTTGTCAGATGAAACTTTTCGAGCTTTGGGTGTAAGCCGACAAAAGACAACTTACATTAAGGCTTTAGCATCAGCTATATTAACTGATGAAATCAATATTGAGAGCTTAGCAACCAAATCAGCTAAACAAGTTCGAGAGGAGCTTATAAAACTAAAAGGAATCGGGAATTGGACTATCGATATTTACCTAATGTTTTGCCTTCAAGAACCCGATTTAATGCCACTAGGAGATATAGCTGTAGTAAATACAATCAAAGAATTACTGGATATTCACGATAAAAAAGAGATGGAAACTCATACCTTACAATGGAGTCCGTATCGTTCCTATGCTACCTATTTGCTTTGGCATTATTATCTAAAAAAAAGAAAAAGAACAATTACCTATTAATTGCTTGTTAATTTGAGCTTAATGGTGATATAACTGTGTTTTTTATTATTTGTATTGGTATTAGTTATAATAGGTGGTGCTTATATAGATATATATGATGAATAAAAGACGGTGTTTGATTAGTTAGCTGATATATTTGCATTTATGAAAACTTCTACTACACATATTACAAAGCCTTCGAGTAATCTTTTACAATTAGTTCGTAAAATACAAGCTGATAAAGAAGTGCGTCAAGAAGATTTAAAAGCTAATTGGAGTAAATTTTTCCCAAAAAAGGAATAATTTAAATTAATGGTAGTGATACGTATGTTCCTTATACTTCAAATGAGGGTATTGATTATTTAATACGATTTACTGTGTTTACAGAAGGTGCAGTTCCTGAGGGAATTAAAATACCAATAGTTGATATTGTTATTGAAACAGATGCTAGTGTCGAAATCATTAATAATAGTGCTTCTTCTTTATTTCAGATTTCAAAAATAATTCTTGAATATGCAACTAAGCATGATGCTATTTATTATTGCTATTGTAGTGAAAAACCAATCAAAAAGTCTAAAAAAAGATTACATTTAAAACACCAACATTATAGAAGTTTATTATTTTGTAAGATGTTTGATAAATGTAGTGATTTGAATTTTTTTAACAAGACTATCATTATTGATGATCCAACTGGAGATCATTATATACATTTAATGGCGAGATTAGAAAATGAAAATTTTGTAAATTTTATTTCTGAAAAATTATCGACTTTAGATAAGTAAAATTTTTTCAAATAAATATTTAGTGTTTAAATTCTAATTTTTACTAATTATTGAGATGAAATAATTGCTTGATTTTTGTAAAAAATAATTACCTATACTACCTATTTGCTCTGGCATTATTATCTAAAAAAAAGAAAAAGAACAATTACCTATTAATTGCTTGTTAATTAAAACTTAATCTCGATATAACAGTGTTTTTTTTATTGTAAAAAGGGATAGTTTAACTACTTTTGCAATCGAAATTAAGAAAAATAATAAACAAGAACAATGACCGCAGACAAACTAACAACTTTCGATGTTTTAATCGAAATACCAAGAGGAAGCAGAAATAAATACGAGTACGATTTTGAAATTAAAAGAATGCGTTTTGATAGAATGTTATTCTCTTCAATGATGTACCCAGCTGATTATGGTTTTATTCCTGAAACTTTAGCTCTTGATGGAGATCCATTAGATGTATTGGTTTTGGTAAACGAGCCAACTTTTCCTGGATGTGTTATGGAAGTAAAACCAATTGGTGTTTTCCATATGGCAGATGATAAAGGACCAGATGAAAAAATCATTTGTGTACCAGTTTCTGATCCAATCTGGAATTCATTAACTGATTTATCAGATATGAATCCTCACTTAGTAAAAGAAATCGAACATTTCTTCCAAGTTTATAAAGATTTGGAAAACAAAAAAGTTGATGTTGGTGGATGGGGAGATGTAAACGAAGCATACGCTATTATTGCAGAATGTACTAAACGTTTTGACGATATCGAAAACAAGCCAGAAGGGTTATTTAGTATTAAATAATTTTCGCATTCATATTTTATAAAAAAAGCAATACTCTGTTAAGAGTATTGCTTTTTTGTTTAAATTCGTTTTGTTAGTTTATTGACTATTAACCAAAACCATTAAAATATTATGAATGCATTTATGATTTACTTGCCAATTGTTATGGCAATTATAGGATTACTTTTCATGGCAATAAAAAGGACTTGGGTATTACAGCAAGATCCTGGTGATGGAAAGATGAAGGCTATTTCAGACCATATTTATGAAGGAGCATTAGCTTTCCTGAAAGCCGAATATCGATTACTCACCTTCTTTGTAATTGGAGCAAGTATTGTTTTAGCGGGAATTTCATTTATAGTACCCACTACGCATATATTAATAGTTGTAGCTTTTATTTTTGGAGCATTTTTTTCTGCATTAGCAGGAAATATGGGAATGAAAATAGCAACAAAAACTAATGTTAGAACTACGCAAGCGGCAAGAACTAGTTTGCCACAAGCATTAAAAGTATCTTTTGGAGGTGGAACCGTTATGGGATTAGGAGTTGCCGGATTAGCTGTTTTAGGGTTAACCGGTTTTTTTATTGTGTTTTTTCAAGTATTTATGAATGGAGTTTGGACTTCATCAGAAGATATGACTAAGGTTCTTGAAACATTAGCAGGATTTTCACTAGGTGCAGAATCGATTGCATTGTTTGCTAGAGTAGGTGGGGGTATTTATACTAAAGCAGCCGATGTGGGTGCCGATTTAGTTGGTAAAGTTGAAGCTGGAATTCCAGAAGATGATCCACGTAACCCTGCTACAATTGCTGACAACGTTGGGGATAATGTTGGTGACGTTGCGGGAATGGGAGCCGATTTGTTTGGATCATATGTAGCGACAGTTTTGGCTGCAATGGTACTTGGTAACTATGTAATAAAAGATATGGGTGGCAACATTCAAGATGCTTTTGGAGGAATAGGCCCTATTTTGTTACCAATGGCAATTGCAGGTTTCGGAATCTTATTTTCTATTATAGGGACAACATTGGTAAAAATATCTGATGATAATGCAAAGGAAGCACAAGTACAAAAAGCATTGAATATAGGAAACTGGGTTTCGATTGTGTTAACAGCAATTGCTTGTTTCTTTTTAGTAAAATATATGCTTCCAGAAGTGATGACGATGAGTTTCTTTGGAGAAGGATCTAAAGATATTTCTTCAATTAGAGTATTTTATGCTACTATTGTTGGATTGGTTGTTGGAGGAGCAATTTCTTCGGTTACCGAATATTATACAGGATTAGGTACAAAGCCCGTATTAGCAATAGTTCAAAAATCGAGTACAGGTGCAGGAACCAATGTAATTGCAGGATTGGCAACAGGAATGATTTCTACATTTCCTACCGTTTTATTATTTGCTGCTGCAATTTGGGCTTCTTATGCATTGGCTGGCTTTTATGGAGTTGCATTGGCAGCATCTGCAATGATGGCTACAACTGCAATGCAATTGGCAATTGATGCTTTTGGACCAATATCAGACAATGCAGGTGGAATCGCAGAAATGAGCGAATTACCAAAAGAAGTACGTACAAGAACAGATATTTTAGATTCAGTAGGAAATACTACAGCAGCTACAGGAAAAGGATTTGCAATTGCTTCGGCAGCATTAACCTCTTTAGCATTATTTGCTGCCTATGTAACTTTTACAGGAATTGATGGGATTAATATTTTTAAAGCACCCGTTTTGGCAATGCTTTTTGTTGGGGGGATGATTCCAGTTGTTTTCTCAGCTTTGGCTATGAATTCAGTAGGGAAAGCTGCAATGGATATGGTTTACGAAGTACGCCGTCAGTTTAGAGAGATACCTGGAATAATGGAAGGAACAGGGAAACCAGAATATGCAAAATGTGTAGATATATCTACCAAAGCCGCTTTGCGCGAAATGATGTTACCTGGGATTTTGACTATAGGCTTTCCTATAGCAATTGTCTTATTGGGGAAATTAGTTTACGGAAGCAACAATCAATTAATTGCTGAAATGTTGGGGGGTTACATGGCAGGGGTTACAGTTTCGGGAGTTCTTTGGGCAGTATTTCAGAATAATGCAGGAGGAGCTTGGGATAATGCAAAAAAATCTTTTGAGGCAGGAGTGCTTATTAATGGAGAAATGACCTATAAAGGATCCGATGCACATAAAGCAGCAGTAACAGGAGACACAGTTGGTGATCCATTTAAAGATACGTCGGGACCATCAATGAATATCTTAATAAAGCTAACTTGTTTAATTGGATTGGTAATTGCTCCGATATTAGGTGAAGGACATGCTACTTCAGGGATGGCTTCTAGTAGTTCTTGCTGTGCAAAAACAGAAATGCATGGAACAGGACATTCAAAGTGTGATAGCGCTAAAATGGCAACGATGACACGAGAAGAATGTGCACAAATGTGTAAAGAAAAAGGATGCACACCAGAAGAGACCGCAAAATGTTTAGCTAATTATGATGCAGATGGAAAATATTTGCATAAAAAAACAGATTGCTTTGACACAACAAAATATACTAAAACAGACGCGGTTCGTGTGGAAATTGTAAATATTAATGGTCAAGTTGTTGGAACAGTTATAACCACAGTAAATGGTAAAGTTGATAAAAAGATATTTAAAGGAACAGAAGCAGAAGTTAATGCTCAAATTGAAGCTTTGAAATAAGGGCTATATAATAAAATGTACATAAGTAACTAATATAAAAAAGGTCGAAAACACCAATAAAATAAGGTACTAACAACAAAAAAGGTCTAAAATGATACAAAAATAAAAGGTGCATTTATATACCGTTTACTACCATTGAGCTACCATCACCAGTACCATTTTTAAACGCTTTAAACGTCGTACTACCATTAACCCGAACAAATATAGCTAAAAGCCCCATTTTATTAGTAAATGGGGCTTATTTTTTACTGTTTAAACACTTTTTAAATGCTTTAAAAGGATCGTTTAAACACTTTGCAATTGGATTAGATCAATAATTTATAAAAATACGATTTATAAGATTGCGGTTACAGTTGCGGTTACAGTTGCGGTTACAAATATTTGTCAATGGGTATCAATTGAAATATATTTAAAACCTAAATAATCAAAAAAAAGTATCAAAAAACGTTTTAAAGACATACTTAATACCTTGTGTAAATATTAATAAAACCAAAAAAATCACTGATTGTCAGTGATTTAATAGGTTATTCCGGTTTAATATGTGCTTATTTTTTTATTTTCCTTTCTAAAAACATGATTTTAGCCTCCAAATCGTTCACTCTTTCGTACAAATCAGATGGATTTGAAAGCTCAAAGGCAAGGTGCATTTTATACTCCCAGACTTCAATTATATCTTTTGGATTAATTTGAAAGTTAGGGTATTCCCTCCTGTTATCACTCTTACAATAAAGACTGCCGTATTTTTCAATTCTATTTAAAACCCTTTTAACCACTATTCCATCACTTTTTGAAATAATAACATACACGCGATCATCCTTTATGTCATTTGCCCAATTTTCAACCCACTGGCCAACAACATAAGATTTATCATGTAGTGTTGGGTACATACTATGCCCGGATATTTGAAACATCCTATAAGTTCCATTTTTGAGATTTGGAAAATTGTATGAAGGCAATTTTTGTATAAACTTAGGATCACCGTACCCAGTTAAATACCCGGCGGCCGCTTTAACTGGTACCAAAACGATATTGTCATTTCCTGTTTTGTCTACAGTAACAACTATAGGCATTACGTCATTATTAGGTTCAGATACAATCAAAGGAACATTTGAGCCTTCTTTATAACTTGATTTAAGTTTCTCCCCTTTATTAAGTAAAAGCCAATCGAAGTTTATTTCGAGTTTATCTGACAATTTAACTATGAAATCAATTTTAGGCAACGTTCCAGTACGGTAATTCCTAATATTAGCCTCATTTGTCCCCATCTCCTTGGCAAACTTCGAGTTATTGTCGAAAAAATATTCGATAGCTATCTCGTTGATTTTTACATTAATATCACTCATAAATATTGAAAACAATAAAATTACTCGAAAAAAGTTTCGATTTTTGTTTTTTAATTCGAAACTTGTTTCGATATTTGCATTAACAAATTGAAATAACCATTTGTAAAATCAAAGATATGAAAAATATTCTCCTACACCCGAAACACAAAAAGAAAATTGCTGAGGAATTCGGAGTTAGTAAACAAACAGTGGACATGAGCCTAAGTTATGTTTTCAATTCCGATAACGCAAAGAAAATCAGATTAAGAGCAAAAGAGTTATTGATGGAAGAGGTGAAGAAAATTGACGATAACGAGAATGATATAGATAAATAGATCTGTTTTTAAAAACTCGAAACTATGTTCGAATACACCCACAATAACATCCTATGCGTACAAGCTTCTTGGATTGTAGAAAACGAAATAATTAGCGAGTCTAACTACAAGCAACTATGTTCCAGAGGTCATCTAAAAAAACTCACTACAGGCGGTAACGGCCGAAAAGCATTAATACAATTCGATACCATGAGATCAGATATAAAAAATAAAGTAATTGAACTAGCTGGCGACCCTTACGCAAAGGTCACTACTATCACATTTACTGATTATATCGAAGACGATCAAAAAGCCTATGAGTTTTTTAGAAATTTCACGCTGGACAACGGCGAAGCATTGCCAGAGAAAAACATTAAAGAATATTGTGCCAATGCCAATATTACTAATGCCATCAACACGATTGTAAATTCAAAATTGGCACAACGTAAAGCGTTGGCAGGTTCAAAAATCAATGTTTGGGACAGAATTACAGAGGTAGTTTCAGAGCTTCCAAAACACACCTATCCGCACTCACTTCCTGCTAACAGTCGTAGGCTTAAAGACAGAGTTAAACAGTACTTAAACGATGGTTACGGTGTATTTATACACAAATCGTTTGGTTCTAAAAATGCCGAAAAAATCAACGACGATGCTAAATCATTTGTCTTGGCTCGTTGGTGTGACCGCGTAAAGCGTGTAGCTAATTACAACCAACTTTTAAAAGAATACAACGCCAAGGCGGAAGAGGAAGATTGGAAGTTATTAAAATCGGAACAATCGCTTATCAATTTCCTCACTGATCCTAAGATTGAACCATTGTGGTACGGTTACCGATTTGGTGAGCTAAAGATGAAAGAAAAATTCACCATGTCATTCAAAACTGCTCTTCCATCTATGCGTGATAGCCTTTGGTATTCAGATGGTACGAAAGTCAATCTTTTCTACCAGGATGCTAATGGAGCTATGAAAACAATAAACGTTTATGAGGTTATGGATGCCTACAGCGAAGTGTTCTTAGGGTATCACATTTCAGAGAAAGAAGATTACGAGGCGGGTTACCAAGCTTTCAAAATGGCGATGCGGGTATCAGAGCACAGACCTTACCAAATTTCGTTTGATAACGGTGCAGGTAACAAGAAGCTTCATTCCGGTGGTTTTTTTGATAAAATCAGCCATTTAGCCATTAAAACACAGCCTTATAATGGTAAATCTAAGACGATTGAGAGTGCCTTTGGACGTTTTCAAACTCAGTTTTTAGCACAATTGCCTAACTATTCCGGTCAAAATATCACATCGAAAAAGGTTTCGAGCCATGCAAATATGGAATTTATTTTGGCAAATACGGATAAACTTCCAACCCTTGAAGAGCTGAAAGCTATTTATAAGAAAAAGCGCAACGAATGGAATCAGGCAACGCACCCAAAGACTGGTAAACCTAGAATCGAAATGTATTTTGAAAGTATCAATCCCGATTCGCCTGAAGTGACACCGTTCCAGATGGTAGACTTCTTTTGGATTGAGAGAAACTTACCGGTTATGTGTCAATCGGGCGGCATTAGCTTCAAAGAAAAGAAAATTCAATACGATTATGTGGTCTATCAACAGAACTCACGAGCTATAGACCAGGAATGGCACATGAGTAATGTAAATCAAAAATTCCATATCAAGTTTGATCCTGACGATATGAGTTTGATTTATCTCTACAAGAAAACACCACTAGGATTGAAGTTTGTAATTGCTGCCGAAACCAAAGTCGAAATACACAGAGGTCAGCAAGAACAGGAAGACTGGGAAGCTCAATTTTACAGAGATCAAATTGAAGCCACTAAGAAAATAAGAATTGCCAATGAGGAGAAAGTTGAGGCTAACCTCGAAAAACACGGAATGACAGCTGACAGTTACGGATATAAAAACCCAAAACTAAAAGGCATCAACTCCAAGCGAGTTAAAAAAGAAAAAACCGACATCGCCCAATTTCAAAAGAAAGTAAGCGAAGCGGTTCTAACGGATGATGCAGAGAGTATCTACGATTTAATGTAAAACGGGTTGCAGCCCAAATTAACCTAATAAAAAACAAAAGTATGACAACTGATTTCAAAAACCAAGTCAAAGAAAAGCTAGTCCTTTTTATAGCTCAAAAAGGTAGTCAAAACAAAGCGGCCAATTCACTAAACGGCGTTTCCTCAGCCTTACTTTCCCAAATCATGAATGACAACTGGGAAAACATTTCAGAAACCATGTGGCGTAATGTGGCTTCACAAATCGGGCACAGCTCTAAAGAATGGGTTTGTGTAGAAACAACAGATTTCAAAATTATCTCTCAATTTCTGAATGATGCCCAACAAAATGCCAATGTTTTTGCCATGACTGGCGATGCAGGTTCCGGTAAGTCTAAGACCTTCGAGCTTTATATCCAAGACAACAAAAATTCGTACTTATTGAGTTGTGCCGAGTATTGGAATCGTAAGGAATTCTTAGTACAACTTCTTACGGAAATGGGGGTTGATTATAGCGGGTTCACGGTTGCCGAAATGATGAACGAGATTGTAAAGAAACTAAAATCACAACAGGACCCGCTTATCATACTAGATGAAGCCGACAAATTACCTGATACCGTGTTGTATTTCTTTATCACCTTATACAACCGACTGGAAGATCATTGCGGAATTGTAATGTGTGCAACGGATCACCTTTCTAAAAGAATCAATAAGGGAATCAAACTCAACCGAAAAGGGTATAAAGAAATCAACTCCCGTATTGGCCGAAAGTTCATAGAACTGAAAGGTGTAAACTATACCGATGTTACACAGATATGTATTGCCAACGGTGTTGAGGATAGTAAATCTATAAAAGAAATATTCAACGATGCTGAAGGCGATTTGAGAAGAGTAAAACGAAAAATTCACGCAGTTAAAAACAGAGTTTAATGGCATTAAAACGAGCCGTTTCGGTTGACGAAATCACAAAAAAGAAGTTCATTGAATTAGAATTACCGCCCGAGTTTGCAAAACTGTTAGGAAAGCCGGAAAGGTCAGGTGTTTGGATTATATGGGGAGAATCATTTAACGGTAAAACGAGTTTCTCCCTGCAACTGGCCAAAGCCTTGACCCAATCAGGCAAGGTGTTTTATAATACACTTGAGGAGGGCGCACGAAAGTCCATGCAGAAAGCGGTGATCTCTCAAAACATGCAGGAAGTAAAACAACGCTTCCTGATAGGCAACCGAGAAAATATCGAACACCTCAAGGAAAGAATGCGAAAAAAGAAGTCGCCCGATATCATTTTCATTGACTCACTGCAGTACACAGGACTAACCAAAAAGGAATATAAACACCTCAAAGAGGAGTTCCACAATAAGCTATTCATTTTTATAAGCCATGCCGATGGCAAGAACCCGGAAGGATCACTTGCCAAGTTTGTAAAATATGATGCTGACGTAAAAATTAGAGTTGAAGGTTACAAGGCCATGTGTTTAAGCCGCCTTGGAGGAGATAAAGAACCCTATGTGATTTGGGAGCAAGGAGCCGCCCAATTTGATATAAAAATAAAATAGCCATGAAACCGTAAGGTTCACGAAAACCAAATTTAGAAAACAACATCATGAGTATTACACAAACAACAACCGCTCAAAAATTACAAATGACTGCCTACGAATATGAACACATGCTTTTTTCTGGGTATGCTCGATGGTGTGAAAGCGTAACCATCAATGAGCGTGAATTTCAAAAGACACTGGCTAATTCCGCTATCAATAAATGGTACCTAATCGAGTATTCAAAATGTGAAAAAGAATTTCAGCAGTTAACCGGAAGGTATGATAATCTAACTGCTTCCGATTATAAAAGATGCTACAACGACTGCACATATCGCATGTTTAATATCCGCCCAACAGCATTGTTACAAGAAGTCAAAAAAACACAAGTCTTTGGAGTTATTAAAATCCAAGGATTGAGAATTCCAAGCTTAACCTTTAACCAAAACTAACCAATGAACCCAGAACAACGAAAAGTCAAGATTGCTGAACTAGAGCAATGTCTAAAAGACAATCCAAACCATGCTAACAGGACCACGATTGAAACTGATTTAAGAAAACTAAAAGAAGAGCAACAAAGCAGAACCTACGAACGCGACACCTTTGATGTTCGAAACCATAATTTTCACAGCCAATGAGCGAAAATATAATTACCCGGCTAGACGATTTACACAGCATATTGCAGTATTGCTCCGACAAACAAAAAGTTGGCAAACCCGAATGTTTTACCACATTAGAGCGCATCTGCATCAATCAGGAGCGGGGCGCATTACTAAGCCAATGCAACGAGGAAAACCGAGAGCACGAAATTAGGTTTTACAGCTGTCCGCCAAAACTGGAAAGCAAAATACGCTTCATTCTCCAAAAAGTAATAGACAACAATTTAATAACCCAATAATTTATCATGAACACAGAAACGCAAGCCCCAGTTGATTTAACAACATTTTCACCAGCACAACTAAAAGCAGCTTTGGCAAAAGTGGAAGCCAAAAAAGAAGACGATCGCACAGCTTATAAAGAATTAGTCGAGCAAACAGTACCTAAAGCCGTATTTAAACTCTGCATGGCATCAGAAGCATTGTCGAATGCCAAAACCGAAGCATTTAAGTACTTCGAAGATATTTTAAAGTTGAAATCGGAAGTTTTCGGTATTAAAGAAAAGCAAATGACACACACTTTTTCGTGTGAGAAAAGCGAGATTACTATTGGGTACCGCATCAATGACGGTTGGGATGATACCGTAAATGCCGGAATCGCCAAAGTGGAGCAATTCATCCAGTCATTAGCTAAAGATGAACCTACGGCAGCATTAGTAAGTATGGTTTTTGGTTTGTTGAAAAAAGATGCCAAAGGAAACTTAAAAGGCAGTCGGGTTTTGGAGTTGCAAAAATTGACCAAAGAGTTCAATAATGAGGAGTTTACCGATGGTGTAGACATCATTTCCAAAGCCTACAAGCCGTTAAAATCGGTTTGGTTTGTCGATGCTTCATTAATTAACGATGATGGATCAAAAACCAGTATTCCGCTATCGTTAAGTGCGGTAGATTTTTCGCAAGGCTACAAATTCGAGTTTTATAATGAATCACCTATAGAAAAGGAATAAATGAACGGTACCATAACCATTATTCCCGTAGAGGATCATCAGCAATATAATGTAAATGGTCATACCGTTTACAAGGACAGCAACGACAACTTTGTTTCAAAAACGGATATGTCAGACAGTGAGCTTAGGGCTTTCCGAAAATACAAGCAATTAGTTATTGATAACCCCAGATTCAAAACACATACTAAAGCAACTTACAAGGTTTAGTTAATTCGGTTTCCTGAGAGTCTTGGAGAATAAAAGCTAGCTGAAAGGGACAATAGGCTTTTTTAAATAGTGATGCAGCCCGCCACCCGTTATGTCAAGGCACCATCACAAGCAGGTTCGAATCCTGCCTCGGGAACAAATATTTAAAACAACAACAAGATGAAAGATAAAGCATTTCATATCAGAGTAAAAGTGACAACTAATAAGACTTTCTATTTAAAAGGAGTTTGTGTTTCAGAAAGCAAAAAGAAGGCAAGTGAATATGTAGTAACCGAAGTTGACAAATGGCTAAGTGCATCAACAAAACAGAACAATAGAAAAATTGAGATTGTCGAATGTAAAGAATTAAGAACGGACTTTTTAATGAGTACCAATAATAAGTAATCATGACAGCAACTAAAGTAAAACCAAAAGAAGTCATAGGCGACGACTTACCCATACTCAAGTGGCAGGTTAACCGGATTATGAAAAACGCCCAATACAAAGTAGACATTAAGGACGAATGGGTACAATGGGTTACTGCCGATGTGAACCGCACCAGCCTGAGATCAATTACACAGGCTGAGGCTAAAAAAGTAATCGTTGCTCAGGAGGGCTTACAGCCATTAAATCAGCCAAAACAACCCTCTGACAATTGGGGCTTATTCGACAATAGCAACCAGCAGCACCGCACCATATTGTCACACATGCGCACCGCTCAATGGACGGTACCCAATGACAAATGGGGCGAAGTTCCAGACCTCGACCGTTTAAGTAACTTTTTAAAGAGCGATAAAAGTCCAGTTAATAAGCCATTAAAAAAGATGGAACCCGAAGAGGTTTCAAAGATTATAGAAGCATTCAAAGGCATAGTAAAATCAATATACAAATGATAAAGAATTTTTTAAACAGAGTTTTCTACAGCATTCAAAACAGATTAACCGACGGCAAAAGCTGCTTTCCAAACGAAACAACATGGAGATAGTTTGCCCCCACGACATCGCTACAATAAGAGTACTGGAAAGCGCGGGAACTTGTGAAACAACAGTACTCGTTTGCACC
The DNA here is from genome assembly GCF_030409845.1 of Flavobacterium branchiarum. Classification (NCBI taxonomy): domain Bacteria; kingdom Pseudomonadati; phylum Bacteroidota; class Flavobacteriia; order Flavobacteriales; family Flavobacteriaceae; genus Flavobacterium; species Flavobacterium branchiarum. The sequence goes on from NZ_JAUFQQ010000003.1 coordinate 178,773, forward strand.
GAATGTGGCGAACAATTAGAAACTCCAAAAACCGAATGTTAATATGGATATTATAAACCCAACTTTTAAGCCGGCAGAACTCGAAGACAACGGCTTTCAATTGACAGATGAAGCAATGCTTGACGGCGAAGATTACTATAAAACCTATAGTTTAAGTAAAAACGATTCTGATTTAAGTGTTACGCATGAATATGATGCTTGGGGAGACCCAACTAATGAAATAGTTGAGTTCAACAGCACTGCATTGAAAGGCACAAAACCAACGTGGAAAGACCTAAAAACACTAATTGAAATTATGTAATAATGAAAATAGAACTAAAACTTACCGCTGACGAAATCAACTATTTAGAACGTCAAACACTCCTGGTACAAAGCATTGATACCAATCAATTACCAAAAGACAAAAAAGCGGCCTACACCATAATGCTCGATGTGTCCGATAAGCTAATGACAAAAGCCAAACAACTCAATCGAAAAACCGATTTGTTCGACCAGAAAAAGAAACACAAGATCACGCTTAAGTGGCACGAGGCCGAAACCTTGGAGCAATACATAGACGTTTTTAGTTCCTATCAAGACGATCCGTATAAGGCTAATCTTGCCCGAAAGGTAATTATTCAACTCAACCAAAAATTAGCATAGGATGAGCTTGATTAAAACCTACACCGTCAAGATGGAAAATGGCGACATCTGGCAGTTTAAATATAATTTAAAAGGTGTTTTAGTCTTCTTTAATGTAATGGAAGGCGATTTGAGTGATAAACAGGAACAATTTTTATACGTCAACGGAAAGTTCCCCTGGAAAGAAGATTATATCAAGGAATGGACAAAGAAATACAAAAGCATCAAACTTGAAGTTGGTGAGCCGGATTTGTCTTTTAAAGCATTGTGGAATTTGTACGACAATAAAGTGTCCAAGTTTGATGCTGAGAAAGCCTTTAAGAAGCTAAGCGATGCGGATAAAATAAAATGTTTCCTAGCGATACCCGGATACAAGAAGTATTTAGCCAAAAAAGGCACCGGAACGGCTCATTTAGCCACATTCATTAACCGTCAGTATTATAATGACGAATGGAGTAAAGCAGCATAAACAAGTAATTAATTAAACAACAATAAAAATGAGTAAGACAATGCAAATCAATCCGCCACAAGGATTCAAATTTCAATCAGTTGACCAATCGTCAGGAGCTATTAATTTGGTAGAAATACCAAAAGACATCAAAGAGCGAATCAAAACCCTTAATGATGTGATTCGAGAAAATGGGAAGACAGAAGAAGAATTCAGAGAATCATGTGAGGGTCTCGAACCCGACGAAGTTGCCTATAAAATGATCAAGGAAATTGTAAAAGCATTCAATGAAGGTTGGGTACCAGACTGGACAAACAGCAATGAGTATAAATACTATCCTTGGTTCAAGATGGGTTCTCCTTCGGGTGGCGGTTTTTCGGCCGACGTCTACGGTTATTGGATCTCGAGTTCGGCTGTCGGCTCGCGCCTTTGCTACAAGTCCGCTGATTTAGCTAAACATGCTGGACAATTATTTGAGAGTATTTACAAAGATTTTTTAACAGTTTAAAACAATAAAAATGTACACAGAAATTAAAACATTCGAAGACGCTTGCAAGGCTATTAATCTAGAGCCTACGATTATTCCAGATTTTTCATTATTCCCTGAAGCAGACAGACAGGCAATGATTGACCACGCCAAATTAGTGATCATAGCCAAAGCCATAAACGGCGATTGGGTACCGGACTGGAAAGACTGGAGTCAATACAAGTACTATCCTTGGTTCGAGATGGGTTCTCCTTCGGGTGGCGGTTTTTCGTTCATCGGCTGCGGTGGTTGGTACACGGGTTCGGCTGTCGGCTCGCGCCTTTGCTTTGAAACCAGAGACAAGGCAATCTATGCCGGAAAACAATTTGAAGACCTGTACAAAAGCTATTTTGTAAAAGCATAAATAATTAAGGTTGTGTGGTGTCGTTGCTGTAGTTCTCCTTCAGGTGGCAGTTTTTCGTACAACGACTACGATAATTGGAACACGAATTCGAATGTCAGCTCGCACCTGAGCTTAAAATATTAAACACCACAGACCTTGCCAACAGGGCAAAAAATCACAATTTTAATAGGTTCGTTAGTAGAGCAATCGAAAGCGAGCCAATCAAAGCAAAGTAATGAAACGACTCAATAATATATACAGTCAAATCGCCTCCATTGACAATCTAAGGATTGCTGAAGCAAAAGCCCGAAAAGGCAAAGCCCAACAATACGGTGTAAAAATTTTTGACAAAGAACCCGAAAGCAATATTTTTAAACTTCATGAAATGCTTTTGAACAAAGGGTATAAAACCTCAGAATATACAACCTTCACCGTTTATGAACCCAAAGAAAGGCTTGTTTTTCGCCTTCCTTACTTCCCTGACCGAATCACACACCACGCCGTAATGAATGTTCTAGAGCCTATATTTGTAAAGGTTTTTACAAATGACAGTTATGCCTGCATCAAAGGAAAAGGAATACATGCAGCGGCCAATAATATCAAAACAGCATTGCAGGACCAGGAGAATACAAAATACTGTTTGAAGTTGGATATCGTGAAGTTTTACCCTAATGTAGATCATGATATACTAAAAGCGTTACTTAGAAAAAAGTTCAAGGACAATGACCTTCTTTGGCTACTGGATGAAATTATAGACAGTGCCGACGGTTTACCAATCGGCAATTATTTAAGCCAATACTTCGCCAACTTTTACCTCACTTATTTTGATCATTGGATCAAGGAACAAAAGGGAATAAAATATTACTTCAGGTACGCCGATGATATCGTAATACTTTCGAATAACAAACCCCATTTACACGATATTTTATCAGCCATTAAACAGTATTTAAACGATAATTTAAAACTGCGAGTGAAAGATAATTATCAAGTATTCCCGGTTGAAGCTCGCGGGATTGATTTTGTAGGGTACAAGTTTTACCACACGCACACATTACTTCGAAAATCAATCAAAAAAAGATTTGCCAAAGCAGTATCCAAAACAAAAAACAAGGCCACAATAGCCGCTTATAATGGATGGGCAAAACATTGCAACTCCAAACACTTATTAAAAAAATTACTACCCAATGAACAACTTTAAGGATTTCAAAATAAAAGCCGAATTATCCACTTTTACAGGCGATAAGATAAAAGTAGATAGATTATTAAATGCCGAAATATCAGTACTAGCCTATAAGATTGAAGATTCGAAAGTAAAGGCAGGAACAAAGCTCTTAATCCTTCAACTCGAAAAATCGGGCACCAAACATGTTTTATTTACCGGTTCCACAATATTAATGCAAATGATAAAACAAGTTCCTGAAGACAAATTCCCATTCAAAACCATAATAATCAAAGACTCAGAACATTTAGAATTCACTTAAAAACTTAAATTATGAAAGAAATTTGGGAAGATCACCACCGAAAAATGGCAGAAATAGACCGACGCCATAAAATTAGAATGCGAGTTTTGACAACTGCAGCGGTATTACTTTTTATTGCAATGGCTGTTGTCATTTATAAATATTGATTAGATTTGAATCAAATAAAAACTTAAAATGTATATATGGGATTTTTTGACGGTCAATTAGAGAAAATTAAAGTAAGAGCAAAAACAGAAGTTGAAGGTCTACTTTTGAATAACGAAACTATTGAACACTTTTATATTGTTAAAGAGGATTATTGTGCTGTAACAAATAAAAGATTAATATTTGTTGATAATAGCATTTCATCAAAAAAGGCTACTTCAGGAATACCGTTCAATAAAATAAATGTGGTATCATTAAAAAGAGGCGGAACTTTGTCAATTTCCAAAGAGGTTATTGTATTGGTTGGTTCCAAAGAATTCGAAATTGATTTATATAGTGCTGAAGATGCAATTGAAATATTCAAACTAATATCTGAAAGGATAGTTTAAACTAAAATTCTTCAAAAATGAAAAAACTACTCTTACTTACCGCATTATTCATTTGTTCTTTTGCTATTGCACAAAAGACAGATGTTATAAACAGAATGCAGGGAAGCTCCTTAGCTGAAGCTAAAAATCTTGTGAGTGACTTGGTAAGCTTAAATACTGATAAGTATGAATTAGTCAAAGAGAAACCAACGAAAGAGGCTCATCTGTTGTTTTATCTTCCTGCTGGACTTACAGCGGAACAAAAAGAAGAGGCAGCGGTTAACGCTTACGAGAGCGGTATTGTGGTAAGACTTTCTAAACTAGAAAACGGTACTTACAAAGTCCGTGAGTTTTATGCAGAGCCGAAATTGATGTTTTCAATTATCAATGATGTTTTTTATCCTGCTGCTAATTATAATGACTTTGTTGGCGCCACAAAATACCGCAATTATATAGATAGCGATAAGAAGTATAAGTTTTACTTCTATTCCGGGGATTCTCCCAAAAGCAAATATAAATTTTACTCTTATTAAAATAAGAACCCACCAAAACGGTGGGTTTTTTTATGCCTAAAAAATTCGACTTGTTTATAATATGTAAGTTTCCTACTTTTGCTTATATGTCTGTATCCCTAAATCGTAGTATTGGAATTCAAAGGAATAAGCTGTTACGTTACAGGCTTATCAAGGAGTTATACCAAAAACACAAGACCGAGGACATTCCTACAACAGTTGTTTGGCGAAAATACATTTGCCCGGTTTACCCTATTTCACGTACCACACTTTATGAAGTGCTTTGCACGCCCGTAACCTCGGAGCTTAAAAAAATTGAAGACCTAATAAGTATCCAAACAAAATTGTTTGATTAAACATTGGTTACCCCGATGGTATAAGTCACCTCATACTCTTGAATTCCATCATCCCGTTTTACTTTTCTCATGGCCGTGCGCATCATAGCACCGGCAGAACCACCCACAACCACCCCGTGTAACTTAGCGTGAACACTCTTTACAATACCCCAAATTGACCAAGCCTGATCCCTTTGTGTTTGTGGTGCTCTGGCACTGGTATTGGTTAGCTTCAGGCTGGCAATACTGATCACGATGGTACCCGTTGCCATTTGACGGTTTTGGGGTGTTGCCGTTCTGTCTTTTCCAATATCGCTAAATTGCAGGTTTCCAATATCAATTAAAGCCGAAGGAAATTGTGTGGGAGGGTTTGGCGAATAATCGTCCAGTTGCCCCCAGTCTTCATCAACATATTTAAGTGCTGGGATTGTGCTTAAAGTGTCCTGAATGTTTTTTAAAACTACGTCCATTATCGTTTGAGTTTATTAAATATTTCCTTTTCCAATTCTTTCATGTTGCGGTCAACAACCTGCTCAATGCGTTGCCTTACTTGTGGGTGATCGCCTATAAACTGGCGTTGCTTGACTTTCATTTTAGCACCCACTTTTTGCAAGGCTAAGGCTCTCCACGTTTCCGCCTCAGTAGTTAGTCGCTTGTTTCTGTCGTTGTTCCTGGTGTCGCCTTTGGTGGTTTTTGAAACAGCACCGTTTGCCTTGTAGAACATCGCCCAAAAAAAACGCTTCATTTTTTCGGTTACAATAATTTCGCCACCTTCATTCATTAAACTGGCGTGAGGCAATGAACTGCTCCAAGAAATTTCATTATTCGTTTGCTTGGAACGAACGGAACGTCTAGTCTTGCCCGAACGCATCATTAAACTGCCTTTGGCGTTAGGTATTCTTGTGTTTTCCCAAGCTTTGTCAAAGAAAGCCTTTCTCTCAAAATTTTTGTCAAACTCATCGGTTAGCTCGATGCGAACATCAGAAAGAATGTTTTTTATAAAATCTATCATTGCTTTTTCATTTGTTTTTTTACCACAGTTGCACCTACTACTTTTCCATATGGATGCGCCGGAGGAAACACCACTTTTTGCGCACCAGGATTAAAACGGAATATCTCTAAACGGTTCTTGCCGTCCTTGCCTATTTGTGTGGTTGCCGCTTCGCCCGCTTTAATTGACTTTTCACTGTCACTCGTTGGATATTTACCTTTTAAAACTTCTACCGCCGTACAACGGCATTTCCATCCGTTAAGAGGCGTATAATACAGCCAAAAAGGGTCTGACTTTGGTAATGTAATCCCATTTAAAGCAGCGTGCTCTGGACGTACTGCGCCATCGCCTGCAGTCCTGTAATTTAACTCATAACGATCATTATCGGCAAACTCTTCCCATTTGGCCGCCATTTCTGAAGAGCCAACGGCAAACTCATATTCTGCCTCTAAATAATTCTTATTATAAGTAACATTCAGTTTGTCGAATTCGTGCGATAATTGGCTAAAGGGTTTTAAATTACCGTTATCATCCAACAGCAGTTTTGAAGCTTCAAATAATTGTGCATGAGTTTTCAGGCCTCCAAACAAACGGGCATTGTCTTGTAATGCCGTGCGCATGGTGTCCGGTATATCATTGTCGGTAATGGCAAAATTGAAAGCATCGTAAGTTTGGTTAACCAAATCTTTGTACACCTTTTCCGTTTGCAGGTCTTTTGGGGTGTAACTCCCTTTTTTATGCAGGTGTTTAAATGCCTTTTTACCGGTGTTTAATAACTGTTTAAACGAATCACTAATTGACAGGTTTAGTTGATTAACTCTTGCGTTGCAGTCCTCACATCCGCACTCATATAAACTGGTTATACGTGAATGAAACGCCCCGAAATATTCAGGGCTTAAACGAAAAAACGCTCGTAGTCTTCTAAACTTAATTTTGTTCCTGGCGTTGGTGTTGGTTGCACTTTAACGCCAGTAACTTCAATACCAAACGTATCTTTTACCCAAACCGGGTCAACCTCTAAAAAGCTGGCAGCTTCTGTTGTCATCTTCCAAAGTTTGTCTAAATCTTCCGCAGGTGGATAAGCATAAACCACATCGCTCGTAATAACACCCAAAACTTTCAAGGCGGGAATAACAGTCGAGTTCCAAGCCTGTTCAATAATTGATAAGTCGCTATCAATTAAGTCCTGTAAAATCCCAATAGAGGTTTTTTCTTTACTGTTAGAACCGTTTTTGGTGTCCTGACCTACAACGGTTCCGGAGATACCCATTGATAGCTCGTTGTTGCAAAAGCTCATTAAATTTTTGTAAACATCGCCATTTGTGGAAACGCCTTGTGCAAACTCAAAGCTTTCGTTTTCGTCAATGATGAACCAAGCGGCACTACCCATGTCTTTCAACATCTTTTCGCCACGAGAAACCATAGTCCTGTCCTGGGTATTGGTTTTTAATACACGAGGCGGAATACCGTATATTTCACAAAGTTCAGAATAGCAGCTTTGCGAAAACCTTTTAAATAATACGTGGGGAATACAGCCATCGAGTAATCCAAACTCTGTATTGCTTCCAAACTCGATTAACCAGGAACCGTATTCTTTTTGTAAACGATAATCAATAAATTTATCTTCGGTATAGTCTTTGAAAATTCGACCTTTTACAGGTTCAACATTTTGCCTTGGAATTAAATTAAATACCAATTCACCATTAACATAGTCGAATTCTCCAAGAGAATGCGCGTAATAGGTCGTTTGCAAAATAGCCTTGTTGACTTGATAAACGAATTGTTTGTTTTGTAATAAATCGGTTAAATCCTGATCTAAATCGCCTTTCAAATTTTTTATTATAAAAGGCTGAGACAAGCTCTTTAACATCCTGTTGTTGATCTGACTTTGCAAATGTAAATCGACCAATATATTATCTACAAGATTGTAGTATGGGAAACGTTTTGGATTATCAGCATTTTTAAATAGGTTTTTAGCATCAGTATAATTTTTGATGTCTTGCCTAGTTTGCGAAATAGTTTTTGGCGCAATGGTGGGAACATAACTGGTGCCTTGTTTTACTTTCCATGCTCCGGACTTGTCTGCTAATTCAAATAGTGGTACTGTGCTCATAATTAATAATCATGGTTAAATTTGGCGCGTGAACCGGAACTAAAAGGGTTTCGGTCGCTGTTGGTATCGTCAAGGGTAATTCTAGGCAATGAAGTCAATACAACCGTGCCTTTTGATAGTTTGGTAAACCACTCTATAGCTCGGTCGTAGCGTTCTTTGGCTTGCTCATAGATAAAGTCGGCATTGCATAAAGTAGCAATATGAAACTTCGCCAAGGTCAAACAATGTTGTAAAATCAGTGCGTTTCTGTCTAGTCCGGTAGCACTAAAAATCACCTCAGTATCATACAAAATTCGCCCGTCAAGAGCTTCCAGTTTGTTGATATTTGGGGTTAAATAACTTTTGGCCTCTTCCTCGGCCGCCGCCAGAGCTTGTGCGACTAAGTCATCATTACCCTCGGTGATTTGGTCTATTTGGTAGGCATAAATAACACTGCCTAAATCTGCTTTTTCTAAAAACATATTAATGTTGTTTTAATATTTTCGGTTACTTCTTTGCCCAATAACATAGGTGTCTTCTCTTTTTTCAGCTCTGTTTTTTAATAGCCATACACCACCTTCCAGTAAATCGGGGCCATCCATTATTTTGGAACTTTCATCAACTCCTAAAAATTGCTCCTCCATTCTTACCATGTGAGGATTGCTTTTTTCATCTATATTAAAGATCAAATCTCCTGCTGTCCATATAGGTTCAAGGGTTCCTTCGATACGGTTAAATTTGTCTCCTTTTGACCGTCTGTCCAAGGACATTACTAATCTTTTGTTTCGCTCTCTTCCTGTGGTTTGAATCAGCGGCTTTATTACTTGCTCGTAAAAAGGGTCTTGTAAGGAGTTGTTCTCAATCCAGTCCTTATGCACGTCGACACCTTTCCCGTTCACCCATTCCGAGGCATCATATAGATAGCCTACAAAAACAGATTGACGCATATTGTTAAGCCAAATTTTATAGAGATAATATTTGCCTTTGTATAAACCAATAACTCCAACACCTTTTTGAGAAGAGCTGCTTTTATCCTTATTTGAGGTTGCTGGATCAGCATAAGTTAATAGTTGCTCGCAAGCTCTAAGAGGTGGGCATTTCCCCCAAATAACACTTTTGAAAATTTTACCAATCTTGGTTGGATTATTGTAATACTCTTTTTGTTGAGAGCTTAAAGTGATAGGCTTCAAAGCTCTATCAATCATTTCCTCAGTGTTTTTTGTTGGCCAAGTACTTTTGCCGTTTTTGTCACGAATATTTACAATTTCATGCAAGTCGGCTTTTTTACCCATTTCAGTAATACAGCAATATTTTGCAATGATATTACCACAGGCAATTATTAATAATGGGACTGAAATTGACCTAGTAGGAATTAAAGCCTGCTCAATCCATTCGTATTTTTTCTTGATGGTTTCAGGATTACGACAATCAACATCAGTGTCAATGTCATCAATAAGAATCACGTCGGGTCTTGCTGCATCATTACGCGTACCACGCGGTGATTGTCCAGCCCCTAAAGCTCTGAATGAAGCTCCGTTTCTTGTTCTAAATTCGCCTGATTCCCAATTACCAATACTTTCCTGAACTCCATAGTCATTTATCAGTCTATTGTTTACCTCTAGTATCGTTTTGTAAGGCAATAACAACCGTTCGGCATCGTCATAAGTTGCAGAAACAAGTAATACTGTTTTCTTTTTCCCCGTTGTAGTTAAGTACAAAACCTCCATCATAGTTCTGGCGGATTTTGCTAACTCACGAGACCAGGAACGCACTTCGTACCATTCGGGATTATCCAAAGCTCGTTTGGTTGCCTTAATGTGGAATGGTGCAGGTTCCGCAGTATAAAAGTTTGGAAAATAATATTTAAACCATTGTTCCGGGTGCGCTTCCAGATGTTTGATTCTTTTGCCTTTCTCTACCGCAGTTTCGTTCATATCTACAGGAGTTGACTTTCGAGTATTGTCCCGAAACTCCTGCCATTGTGCTAAAGAATCTTTATCGCTTTTACTGCTCATTATTTTTTCATTTTAGAGGTGATAAAAGCGTCGCAATATTCTGTGAGCTGTTTTGAAAAGGCTAAATCTTGACTTCCAATAAACTGGATGAGTTGTTTGGCAACCTCCACGGTTTCGCCAATATTGGTTTCGGTTTCAAGTTTTTTGATTGCACCGGTTATTTTAGAAATAATATCGGCATCTTTTGAATTTGCAAAATTTCCAGACTTTACAGGGTAATCTTTCTCATTGATTTTTGGATATTCCAAGAACTCGCAGCCGTGTTCATCTTTGAGTTTTATTGGTTTTAATAAAAAAACAGGGATGTCGTAAACTATGGGGCGGTTTTCAATCTCTTTGTTTTTAGTTTCCAGCTGCTTGTACAATGCAGTCAGTTGGTTGTCTTTTGTAACCAGCATTGAAGTTTTTAGGGATTCCCAGTTTCCTTCCTTAATCCATTTTCCGATTGTTTTTTCGGTCACATTTAAACGTGTTGCAATTTCCTTTTGTGAGATATTTTCATTCACAAAAAGGATTTTGGCAAAGTCTTTTTCTACCTGTTTTTTAACGCCCATACTACTATTATTTATAGCAAAGTTGAACGAAACTTAAAGGTCAAAAAAATTCCTGTTTACTTGCTTTACAACTGTGTAAGTTCTTTAAACACTAGTGTTCGCGCACTGTGCATTTGTTTTTTTAGGAATTGGTTTCAATACATCTTTGTCATCTCAAAAGGCAACAACTGCCGACAAGAATTTTAAAAAAAATAGCAAATGCCAAGACCGGAATACTTTGTTTTTAATGACGAAAATGTAAAAAACTCATACGGGTTTTACATTAACACATTGGGCATTAAAATGGATCGTTTCAATGACAACCCAGTCATGTTGAATAACCATATAAATTCCAATGAAAATGTTATTGGTAATTGGTCAGATGCTTTAAAAGAAGGCGGATTATTAAAGCTAAAACCCCATTTCGATGAAGAAACGAATCTAGGTAAAGACATCGCCGGGAAAGTAGATCGCGGCATTTTAAAAGGCTGTTCAATGGGAATTATACCCAATTGGGACAGTGTACAAAAAGTGGGCGATCGCTTAATCATGATGGAATGTGAACTCGCAGAGGGTTCTATTGTTCCGGTACCATCCAATAAAGGAGCTACTGCTATTTACAGTATAGATGGCGAACTATTAAAAGAAGAGGACGTAAAATCTCTTTGTTTATCCGTAACCGAGAAACTCGACGGAATCCCCGAAAATTTAAACACAAAATTAGATATGAACAAAATCATTTTAAGCGTAGCTGCACTTATGGCTTTAGGCTATAAAGACCAGCCAAAAGACGGTCTTGACGTTGCAGATGTAGAAGCCAAATTATTGGGGCTTTCTAACCAAGTAACCTCTTTAACCAACGAAAACAACGGTTTGAAATTGGCGGCTGAAACTGCCAAGGAGGCACAAGACGCAGCGATAAAATTAGCAGCTACCCAAAAGGTAGACTTGGCTATTACACAGGGCAAAATCCCTGCAGATAAAAAAGAAGCATTCGTGCAATTAGGGATCAGTTCTCCTGAAGTATTGCAAACGACTTTAGACTCTATTCCTGCCAAACAAAACTTTGGGGCGGGTGTTACGGTTCCGGGTGGAAACGGAGCTGCTGTAGTTGCAACTATGGATGAGTTTGAAAAACTTTCCCATACCGAAAAATTAAGCTTCAAGGAAACCAACCCAGAGGCATACAAAAAATTGTTTAACTAATAAGTAAAATACTATGCCAGCAGCATTTCCAGAAATGTGGGAGTCAAGAGTAAGAACTCTACTCCAAGATGAGCAACTCGCTCTATGGTTAGATGGTATACCAGAAATAGACACTCAAGTTCTTGAGGTTGGTTCTGGTGCAGCATCTGAATCAAACATCATTCATATTCCAATTACCACTTTTAGACCGGGTGTATTGATCAACAATACCACTTATCCGCTTGCTTTGGTAGCTTATGATGATACCAGTATGACTATTCAATTGGATAAGTATCAAACTAATCCAACTTCTCTAACTGATGACCAAGCTAATGGTGCCAGTTATGCACAAATTGACTCTGTAACTAAATCACATCGTGATGATATTACTGAAGGCAAATTTGCAAAAGCAATTCACTCCCTTGCGCCACAAACAACTGTTGCCGGGTCTACATTCGTAATCCAATGTACAGGTGATGAAGTTACCGCCGGTGGTCGTAGAAAAATGCTTTGGAAAGACCTTGTTACGGCAAGACGTTCTATGGATGCCGCCAAGTGCAAGAAAAAAGGAAGACGTTTGGTATTGTGTTCAGATCACGAAAATGATTTGCTTGAGGACAACTCTAACAAATATGCTGACAAATTAGCCGATTATTTATCGGGGAACATCAAAGGTATGTTGGCAGGGTTTGAAATGTACCAAAACATTGACAATCCAATGTACACGGCTGCGGGTGCTAAATTAGCTTGGGGAGCAGTACCAGGAGCGACAGATAGAAACGCAACTGTGATTTTCCATCCAGAGAATATTGTAAAGAAAACAGGTTTTACGAAACAATATTTTTCAGGCTCTGCAGGTGCGCCTAGAACTCAACAAAACGAGTATGCATTGCGCCACTATTTCATTGCAGTTCCTGTAATGGCTAAATACGCCGGAGCAATCATTTAGAAATTAAATTTCAGATCATAAACAAAAGGCTACTGCAATATGTAGTAGCCTTTTTTTAAACTCAATTATGGAGCAATTTGTATACCTAACATTAGCCGCTTTTTTCTCAGCATTAATAACCTATCTATTTTCTAAGCGAAAAAATTTGGCTGAAGATAGAGCCGCAGAATTAGACAATGCCGTCAATGCGGTTAAATATTACAGAGAATTACTTGACGACATGGCTATGCGATTGTCAGCAGCAACCGAAACTATAAAAACGATGGAAGCGCAACACCGTGAGTTAATGGGAATCAATCAGCACTTAGTTGAGGAATTACAAAAGTTCAAACAATTAAACGGTAAGGCCTAATGAAAAAGCAAGACTTTGTGAATAAGTTTTACCCGTCTGCAAAGGCGTCTCAAAACAAAACAGGGATTCCGGCTTTAGCTAATTTGGCACAAGCAGCGGTTGAAAGTGCTTGGGGTGAAGTTTGTCCTGGTAACATGCTTTTTGGGGTTAAAGATACCGACGGCATCAATGGCAATGAGCAATTGCTTGTTACTACAGAATATTCGAAAAGTGCTAATACTAAGTTTCCAAATATTATATCGGTTACACCGGTAGTTAGAAATGGTCAAAAGTGGTTTAAATACAAGATAAAAGACTATTTCAGAAAATACAACACACTAGAAGATTGCTTTACTGATCACGCCCAGTTTTTCATCAAAAACAAGCGTTACGCCAAAGCTCTCTTAGTTAAACACAACACTTATCTATTTATAGATGAAATAGCGAAAGCGGGTTATGCAACTGATCCCAATTACGCGAAATTATTAAGAGGAATTGCTAAAGATTTAGAAAAATACATCCCTAAAACATGAAAAATTTAAAACACATTGTGTTGTTGTTTTTTTCTCTCATGGTACTGGCTTCCTGCTCAAGCTCGAAGCCCGCCATGACCGAAAACAAAACACAGATTATTACCCTAAAGGAAACGGTACGCGATACTGTTTTCAGAATTGAAAAAGACAGCAGCTCATACCTGGCATTATTGGAATGCCAAAACGGTAAGGTTGCTATAAAAAATGTTATTCAAGCCGAACCAGGGCGCACATTAAAAAGCCCAAAGGTTCGGTTAGATAGCAACCAGTTAAAGATAGACTGTGAAGCCCGAGCGCAAGAGTTACTGGCTCATTATATCAATACACATCAAACCAGTGACACGGTGGTTAAGGTACCATTTGAAGTAAATAAACTCAGTTGGTGGCAACAAACCCAAATAAAACTATTTCGAATCTATGCCATTATCACGCTGCTTTTGGCGGTTTGGCTCTTTGTAAAATCTAAAATATAAAATCATGCACAAAATTTTTGAATCGAATCCAGACTTAAAAAAAGCCTTCATCACTTCAGATGGAACGCCTTTCTATCAAGAAAACGACGCTAAAAATCACGCCAAAACTTTGAAGGATAAAACAGTTGAACCTGTTTATAACGAAAAGGAATTACAGGTGGTGGATGCGGAGGACTTGACTGAAGCTGAAAAAGAAATGGCAGCCTTTGAAGCTGATGAGGCCGCAAAAGAGGCAAAAGCCGAGTTGGACAAAGCGTTAGCCGAATTTGACCCGGAAACAACAAAATACCCAGAAGCAGTGAAATTGTTCAAGGCTTTGGGATTGGAGTCAGAAAATGCCAAACAAGACACAATCTATCCTTTGTTAGTTGCTGCTAAGGCAAGCGCACAAGAAGGAGCTAATACTCAAGTATAATGGGAAAACCAAAAGTAAGTATAGGATTTGAAAACGGCAACCTTGGGGTTGTCGCTACAAGTCCGGACGGAATTTGCTCCATTGTAGCAAGTGCCACCGCTAACGGAACTTTTGCTTTAAATACTGTTTATACAGTGTTTAATTTGAAAGAAGCCGAAACACTAGGCATTATTGCCAGTGTTGAAAATTACGAGCTTCATAAAACTATTAAAGAGTTTTATGCTGAGGCTGGTGATGGTACCGAGCTTTGGATTTATGGCGTTGCCAAAACCAAAACCTTGGACGAATTAGTTACTGCAAGTGAGATACCATTGACAGCATCAAACAGACGAATTCGTTTTGTCTTGTGTAAATATGCACCAAGTGTTGCTGAAGTAGAAACCGAAAACGGTTTGCGTGAAGGTTTTGCATCCACATTAGCAGCAGCTCAAACAATTGCTGAAGATTTTACCACAAATAAAATCCATCCTGTTGTATTTGTTATCGAAGGGTATAATTATACAGGCGTTCCGGGTGATTTAGAGGGGTTTTCGGAAACCACTTTTAACCGTGTAGCGGTTTTAATTGGAGATACTGAAAAAAGAACCGGAGCAACTGCTTCAAAAGGTGCTGCAGTAGGTGTTTTGGGTGGTCGCATCGCTAAGAATCAAGTACACGTCAACGTTGGTCGTGTGAAATCTGGTGCTTTGAAACCTTTAGAGTTCTTTGTCCTGGACACGCCAGTCGAGCAAGTGAATATTGATGCCTTGTATGATAAAGGATTTATTACGCTTTGTACGCATGTCGGAAAATCAGGCTACTATTTTGTAGACGATCATTTGGCCTGTACTGTTGAGGATGATTACCACTTTTTGACTCGCAGACGTGTAATTGATAAAGCTTTTGTTTTGGCTAATGCGACTTTGACCAACTACATTCTGGATGATTTCAATTTGTTGGATGGCGGGAAACTGTCCCCAATTGATGCAAGAACTATTGAGGCAGAACTTGAAAGGGTAATTGCGCAAGAAATGAGTGCTAAAGGTGAATTGTCAGTAGATGTTACCAAGGCAAATGATTCAGGAGTACAAGCATTAGTTGATACAACTAACAATGTAGCTACTACTGGAATCATTCAGGGAAAAGTGAAAGTAAAACCAAAAGGCTACGGTAGATATTTAGAGTTTACCATTGGCTATAATCTTAATTCTTAAAAGATATGTTTGATACTAGAGAATACGAGTGGGCTGATATCACGGTCATTTTTGGTGGGGTTGATTTATTGACTATCCGCGCTGTAAAATGCAAAAAGAAACGTGAAAAAGAGCCTATTTATGCCAAAGGTCGAGAGCCTTTTGCCATGCAATCGGGTAATTCATCTTATGAAGGTGAATTAGAGCTTTTGAAGTCGGGTTATGATGCTTTAGAAGATGCAGCCGGCGGAAACATTCTGGATATAAAAGTAGATATGTTGATATCCTACGGTAATCCATCTTCGGGCGATGTTATGCGTACCAAACGAATTTCAGGAGTAAGCATTACTGAAGCTGAGGAAGCTGCTAAACAAGGCGATAAATTCATGCCGGTAACCTTACCATTCTTAGCATTAGGGATGAAAAATGTATAATCAATGATCCCGAGCAATCGGGATTATTTTAATAAAAACAACAAATGAACACAGCAGAAAACACTATTGCCATATCGGCACATACAGCAACTCCAGAGCAAATTGCAGAATGGAAAGCACAACACGGCGAATTTTTTGGAATCGTAATCGAGGACAAAGTTTGCTATTTAAAAAAACCTGATCGTAAGGCTTTGAGCTTTGCTTCGCAAGTCGGTTCCGACCCAATGAAGTTTAATGAAGTAATTCTAAAAAACTGTTGGCTTGGAGGTGATCCAGAGATATTAACAGACGATAGTTTATTTCTTGCAGCCTCTTCAAAACTTGACCAGGTAATTGAATTTAAAAAGGCGGAGCTGGTAAAGTACTAGAGTCATCAGTAGTTGATGAAAACGACTGGTTACGCATCACAAACGCCCAATTGCGCTATTATATGAGTATAGGCAATCCTGATGACTTATCAGATGAAGAATGGGGACAGCGATATAAAGAACTGGAATACATACGAAAAAAAGAAAACACTTAAATGAGCAATACCTTATCCTATATCATTCAGATTAATGAAAACTTTGATAAGGTAAATTCCTCATTTAATAAGTTTCAGTCTAACGTTCATAGCGGAATTGACAGAGTACAAAGGCAGTTAAACGGTTTGCGCTTAAACAATCTAATCCAAAACATTAGTTCAGCAGCAGACGGTTTAAACTCTTTGAATGATCCTGGACTAAAGCTAAGTTCTAGCCTTAGTGATCTTTCGGCAATAACCGGAGTAACTGGGGATAAATTAAAAGAAATTGAGGGATATGCCAGACAAAACGCTAATACTTTTGGAGGTGCTGCTTCCGAAAGTGCGGAATCGTACAAGCTTATACTTTCGCAGTTGACACCTGAAATTGCCAAAGTTCCATCGGCTTTAAAAGCAATGGGTAAAGAGGCATCGGTTACGAGCAAGTTAATGGGCGGCGATACAGCTGCAGCAACAAGTGTTCTTACTACTGCAATGAATCAGTATCAGGTTTCTATGGCTGATCCTATTAAGGCATCCAAAGAAATGGCTAAGATGAACAATGTTATGGCTGCCTCTGCTAAAGAAGGTTCTGCTGAACTGCCTCAGATTGCCCAAGCCTTAGAACAGTCTGGACTGGCTGCAAAAACTGCAAATGTCTCTTTTGAAGAAACAAATGCCTTTATCCAGGTACTTGATAAAAATGGTAAAAAAGGTGCTGAAGGCGGAGTTGCTTTACGTAACGTAATGGCAACATTAGCGCAAGGTCGTTTTTTACCAAAAGATGTTAAAACAGAATTAAGAGCAGCGGGTGTTGATATTAATAGGCTTACCGATAATTCAATTTCATTGTCTGAGCGATTAAAACCCTTAAAGGGAATAATGACCGACCAGGCTTTAGTTACTAAGCTCTTTGGAAAAGAAAATAGCAATGCGGCTATTGCCATGATTGCCGGAATTACCGAAGCGGAAAGGCTAACAATAGCGGTTACCGGTACAAATACAGCTTACGAGCAAGCAGCTATTATAATGGAGTCACCATTGGAAAAAAACAAAAGACTCCAGGCGCAAATTGATGATTTTAAAATAACACTATTTAACGGAACCAATGGCTTAATGGGTTATGCATCTGTTCTTGGGCAAACTGCACATGACTTTGCTAATCTAATGCCTATTATGTCCGGTGCCGGTAAAGTGTTTTCAACTTTAACCAGTGCGACAAAATTACAGGCTTTATGGACGGGAATTGTTTCAGGAGCTACAAGCGTGTGGACTGGTGTACAAATGGCATTCAATGCAGTAATGGCAATGAATCCAATTGTTTGGATTGTTATAGGGGTTATGGCATTGGTTGCCGCAATAGCTTGGGTGGCTACTTCAACCACTGGTTGGGGTAATGCTTGGAAGCATACCATCACAGGTGCAAAATTAATCTTCACTGCTTATGTAGAACTGGTGAAGGCTCAATTTAACACCGTGGTAAACGGGATTATGATTGGGATAAACAAGATACAGATTGCCTGGTACAAGTTTAAAAATATGGCAGGACTTGGAGATAAAGGAGCTAATAATGCCGAAATATCCAAGCTTAATGCCGAGGTGGAAGCGCGTAAGGCCTCCATAAAGGGCGGGTATCAAAAAGCGGCTTCGACAGCGGTAGCAGCAGGAGCAGAATTTAAAGCGGCCTTTGATTCGGTAAAATGGAAAAAGGAAAGCAAAAAAGGTGAATCTGGTATTACTGATCCTGGACTAGTTGGAACGGATTTAGGTAAAGGCGGCGCAAGTGGTTCTGGAGCCGGTGGAGGTTCTGCCAGTGCTAAAAAATCAAACGAGGCGG
This sequence comes from Flavobacterium branchiarum, assembly GCF_030409845.1. Taxonomy (NCBI): domain Bacteria; kingdom Pseudomonadati; phylum Bacteroidota; class Flavobacteriia; order Flavobacteriales; family Flavobacteriaceae; genus Flavobacterium; species Flavobacterium branchiarum. The sequence continues at coordinate 197,013 of NZ_JAUFQQ010000003.1, forward strand.
TTGCAACTGGAGGTACTAAACACACTTATGTCACAATCAACTTAAAAGAATTAATAGGCATAAAAACAGAAAGCATAAGCGGTGGAAAAGACACAGCTAACAAAGCTGGTAATGAAGTTGCTGACGAATTAATGAGGTTGTTGGCAATGGCTACAACGGCAGGAGGATAACCCCTCGACTACGCTCGGGATGACAAAATAAAGAAAAGAATGCTAACAAATAAAGACCTATTGTTTGCCAGTTTGATGGGTACCGCTAATATTAAAATGTATGAGCGGACACAATTAGTGCAAAACGAATTGAGCAAACATGTGTTGCCGCCGATTCCTTTTTTGCCTTTCCCGAAAGAAGACGGTATAACAGGACAAACGGCTAGTCCTGCTTTTTTGGTGAATCAGACTGATTTACCCATACCGGAAGATCAGCAGTTTTTTCCGTTGTCGTTTAGCCTGACTGAAAACGGGCAAAAATGGCTCTTTCCTTATGAACCAATGATAACCATTAGTTCCGGGAATACTGTTATTAAACGAAATGTGGCCAAACAAGGAAATACACTCATCGGTACTATTAAGGAACGTTGGAACCGAAAAGATTTTGACATTACGGTTACTGGTGTTTTGATGGGAGGTTTAATAAAAGGGAAAGTGGAGGATTGTTTCCCGAGGGAGCAAATGCAACGTCTTTTTGAATTTCTGAAGTACAACAAAGAGTTTTATATCTATTGTGCCCCATTGGAGATTTTAGGTATTACAAAAGTAGTGGTTGAAGATTACACTTTTCCCTTTACCAAAGGCGAAAATGTACAGGCTTATGATTTGAAAATAACGAGTGATGACTTTTATAATTTATTAGTCATCGAAGAAAATAAATAAAATGTTTGATATCAATTGGAGCATAAAGTTTAAAACGGCGGGTGTAACCTACAGACTGGAAACGGTTGTCGCCATTGATATTGACGAAAGTGTTGACAATTTAGTAGACACGGCCACCATCACATTGCCGGAGGCGGTTATGAATCAGGTTTTAAACATAGGTGACCGCATTGCCCGAGGTTCGGAAGTGACCATACAATTGGGTTATGATGACAATTTAAAAACCGAGTTTGTGGGCTACGTCCTAGATATTGTCACTAACGACAGTTCTTTGAAAATCCTTTGTGAGGATGCCTTGTTTTTGTTTCGAGTAGGTGTTAAAAATGCTGAAATGAAACCTACTACAATGGCAAAAATTGCTCAATCATTATTGGATCAAATTAACTCCAGTTATAAGTTGGTTTGTGATTATGACATTGCCTACGAAAAGTTTGTAGTCCATCAAGCTACTGGCTTTGATGTGTTGAAAAAACTAGCTGAAGAAACGAAAGCTAATATCTATTTCAATACCGAAAAAAAGGAGCTGCATATCCATCCGCCTTATTTAGAAAAAGGAGGCGAAGTTGTTTACGCTATGCAGGTAAATGTTGAGAAAAGTTCATTGGAATATAAAAAAGCAATTGACCGAAAGGTGGAGGTTGTTGTTGAGGCGACTAACCTAGCGGGAAAAGTAGAAAGCTATACTGCAGGAACAACCGGAGGTGATAAAGTTACCCTTAAAGTGGGTTCCGTGAATTTAGACAGTTTAAAAAAAATTGCTAATGCCGAATTATTACGCCGTAGCGCGGATATGTATGAGGGAAGTTTTGACGGTTGGTTAATTCCATTTGTGAAACCCTCTTATTCGGCAAAGATTAAAGATGAAGACTACCCGGACAAGGACGGAACCTATTATGTTGTAGGTGTTGTAACCTCAGTAAGTGAGTCGGGTTGTAAAAGGACAATTAAACCAGGAATAAAACTGAGCGTGTAAATGGATACAGCAGCAGAAATAAAAAAGGCATTGTTAGGGGCTTTAGGAGCTAATCCAAACTTACCCATTACGGCTACGGTTGTATCGATAGAAAATGACACTTGTACGGTGAAATTATTGAGTGAGTTGGTTCTTTCTGATGTACGATTGAAAGCCACTGTAACGGATGAAACCGATAGTTTTTTGATTGTTCCAAAAGTGGATAGTGAGGTTGTTTTGATGAGTCAGACAGGAGCTTTGAGCAGTTTGATGGTGATAAAAATAAATAGCGTAGAAAGCATTCGCTACAAGAAAGGCGAATTTGAATTTGTAGTTGATGGTACCACCGGTAAAGTGACTTTGAAAAAAGGGACTGCCAATTTTGGAGCTTTGGTTTCCGATCTGATAAAAGAAATAAGCAACGCTATTATTTTGACACCTGCAGGACCAGGTAAAATAGCTCCATCTACTAAAACGAAATTAACGGCATTAGATACCAAGTTTAAAACACTTTTAAATACTGATTAAAATGGGATTAAATAAGGGGGTATTAAAAGACGCAATCAAAGCAATACTTACTGATATGTTGACCAAAGAGGACAACTCTATCGAAGAATTTGCGACACGCTTAAGCGATGCTGTTGATGCCTTTGTAAAAACAGGAGCGGTTAGCGTGACCGTGACCACAACAGGAACGGCAACGAATCACACGGGAAGCGGAACCGGAACAATAAGTTAATTATGAAAGGCATAGGGATACAGGTAAATGACCATAACGATACAGGTGATATTTTGGATTTAAAAATTGAGCCAGTACGTGACAGCTCTAACAAAATTGTTAGTGGCTTGGTTGTAGGCTCTACGCTTGAGCAAAATATTTCTTTCATAATGATATTGCACCAGGGCGAATTAAAATCGAATCCTGATTTGGGAGTGGGGATTGAAGATATTGCATTGAGTGAAGACTATCTGGGTTTTCGACACAAGATAAGAGAGCATTTAAAAAAGGACGGATTGGTAGTAAGTCAATTGGATTTATTTGAGGGAAAACCTTTTAAAATAGTAGCCGAATATGGAAAGTAAAGTATATCAGGGACAAAGTTTTTTAGATAAAACGATAGAAATGACCGGCTCGATTGAGAATGTGTTTGCTCTTGCGCTGGAAAACAATATGTCTATCACAGACATTTTGACCATTGGCAGTACATTGACTTACTCGGGTAAAATAATCAAATCTATTGGCGCATTGTTTAATGATATGAATCGCTGTGCTACTCAAATAACAGCAGAGGATTACACTATTGTGATTCCAGATGAAGGAATAGGCGCTATGATAATTGAAGACACATTTATAATACGATGAGAACAAAAGCACTAATAAAACAGGATTTAACTACACCATTTATGGCCAATGAAACCATGGCAATAAAATATGGTTTCACTGCAGGTGATTTGTTCAGTGATACGTTTGCGATTGTGAGTTTTGAAAATTTTATTTTCGAAATCATTGCTACTGCTATTTTTATACACGAGCTATTTTTTGACCAACATAAAAAGGAGGTTGATGATACATTGGCGAATAAAAAACCGGGCACAAAACCATGGTACCGCACAATGGCCTTACAGTTTCAATATGGTTTTGATTTGGTCGCGGACAAAGATTATTACGATAATACCGGTTTTACAGGTGAGGTAATTGAGGCTTCTAAAATTGTTAAATATTCGGCAGTCAATGAAGCCACGGAAAGCAGCCGAGTGATTGTAAAAATTGCGGGGGAAATTTCGGGTAATCTAGCGCCAATTGCAGTACCGCAAAAGGAGGCTTTTGACGCTTATATGGAGGAAATAAGAATAGCCGGTGTACAACTTACGATTATTAATTATTTGCCCGACAGGTTGTATTTGACTATTCAGATTAAACGGGATGCCTTAGTATTGGCTGCAAATGGGATGAGCATTATTAATGCTAATTATCCGGTCAACGATGCTATTGCCGAATTCATGAAAGAATTACCATTTGACGGTGAGTTGCGATTGTCGGCCTTAGTAGATAAACTGCAAGTTGTTCCGGGTGTTTTGGATGCGACAATCGTGAGTGCATCAAGTTCCTGGATTAATCCACTAACAAACGGCTACGAATTGCCACAACCTATTTATATCGCCACGATTCCGATAAGCGGGTATTTTGAAGTACAAGGATTTGAAAATGTTAACTATGTGGTATAACATCAATTTTAAAATATTCTCGGTGCAAATGTTGCCTCCTATTCTGCGAAAGCAGATTTGGGCTCAATGGATGCAAATAGCGGTTACTCCAATATCTAAGTTATACGATGTGTGGTACAACTGGCGGATTGATAACATTTATAAGATTGAGCATACAGGGCAGGTTTGTTCGTTGCGGGGTTCTTTGAATGATAAGTTTGACCCGATTGAAAGGCGGATTTATATAGGTAACGGTCAGTTTTATGATACTACCTACATCTATTCGGAGGCGGAGGCTCAAGATGTTTGGCTGGAAACGGAAAGCGAAGAAAGAACCATTTGGTTACGAACGGAAGGCGAAACGGCTGATACAGGGCTCGACTTTATTGTTTTTGTGCCTGAACAAATTTATAACACTCAAATTCATGGCTTAAACGCTCATATCAAATTTTACAAAGCTGGCGGTTTTCGCTATAATATTTTCATAGATGAATAGAACTAATTTTAATCAAACGGGTGGTTTTCCTTTGAAAACGGAACGACTACAGGAGCTGCAAACGGCTTCGGAAATCTTTCAGTCTTTTGGAGCATTGGCGGGTAACTTGACGATTATATCGGGTTGCGAGCTCGTAGGTACCACCATAAAGAAAGGTGTGGTTTATATCGATGGTGAACCCCTAGAGTTTCGGGAGGCTGCGGTTACGGGAGGTTCTACCGTGATTATCATTGAAGAGGCCGTAAACAGGGCTTTTGAAAATGGTGCTATAAAACAAGTTCACACGATACGCTATGCCACTTTTGGGACGGCTGCCACATCATGGCCCTGGAGTGATTTTAAAAGACCATTCGAAACTAAATCGATCCCATCGGATTTACTTGCACAACTTGGAACTATAAGTGATAAGGAAGATAAAACAACTGTTGAGGCTTTAATCGAAAGAATAGAAGATCTGGAAACGGCGGCATTGACAATTCCTAAAATAAAAATCACAACTGGAACTGAAATTATAAGCTCAACAGCTGGCGGTTATAAGGAAGATGATTATACTAAAAATTATGTTTATGTATATCCTCCAGCAGGATACGGCATGGCTAATTTAGTCGGGTTTATGCCATCAATAGCGCAAATAGCCTTTTCGGGTGATGTTAATTTGGATGATACGCTATGGTGTAAATATAGGATTGAGTATAATAGAGTAACGGTTATTTGTAGCAATTCTGAAACAAGAGCCACTTCGAAGGTTAATTATATGGCGGTTTGGATTAAATATTAATTATATGGCAACATTAGCACAAATATACGACTGGTTTATGACCGGCAAGAAGCCAACACAAGCGCAATTTTGGGCTTCGTGGGGGAGTTTTTGGAACAAGGAAGAAGCAATCCCGCAAAGTGCGATTTCTAATCTCGCAAGCGCTTTAAACGCTAAGGCGGAAAAAGACCAATTTGATGGACATAAGACGGATGTAAATGCTCATGCTGATCTATTTGAGGAAAAACTAGATGTATCCGTATTCGAGGACTATAAGAACGATCCAAACGCTCACGCGGCCTTGTTTGCAAAAGCCAAAGTTTTCGCCATCGGGGAAATGCTTGTTTTTAAAACTGAGGGCAATGAGGATGATGCCACCCGGGAAATTGGCGATTTCTGTATGGGATTCGTAGAAAATCAATTCATAAGCGCGCCTTATTTGGGAGGTGATATCATGTTGTTATCCTCCTACGATATTTAATAATTTTAAATTAAAATAAATGAAAAAACTATTTATATTTCTATTCTTAACGGCATGTTTGGCCGTATCAGCGCAGGGGACTATTCCTGCTTATTCAACGGTTAAACTTACCAAAACTATGCTTGGTACACCCCTAGATAGTGCATTGGTTAAAGGTGCTAATGGCATTGTGAAGCATTTGCCTGTTTCCGAAATTAAAGGTACAACTAACCTAGATCAATTAGCTACTCCAACTGGAATAACTGTTTTTTCCAGTACGGGAAACGATGCCGTTCTGCCATTGGCTACAACGACCAATGCGGGTTTACAATCACCTGCAGATAAAACTAAACTTGATGGATTATCAAATTTTGATCCTACTACCATAAATAACACTCTAGCTACTAAAGTAGATAAAGTATCCGGAAAAGGATTATCTACAGAAGATTATACAACTGCCGAAAAAACAAAGCTTGCAGGCATAGCCACAGGAGCCACGGCAAACGATACTGATGCCAATTTAAAGAACCGTGCCAATCATACCGGTACACAAGCTATTTCGACTGTAATTGGGTTACAAGCGGCCATAGATGCTAAGTTAAATCTTTCGTTGGTCGGAGCAAACAATGGGGTGGCTCCGCTAGATGCTGGTGGAAAAGTGCCATTTGCTAATCTACCTGCTTCTTTGATGATTTATAAGTCAATGTGGGATGCTGCAGGCAACACTCCTACTTTGTCTGATGCGACTGGTGTGGTCGGATGGGTTTATAAAGTTAGTGTAGGTGGAACGATAAATCTTGGTTCTGGAAACATAACTTTTTTAGCTGCAGATTTCTTAATTCACAACGGGACCAAATGGGAAAGATCACCAGGAACTGATGCAGTTGTTTCTGTAAATGGTCAGCAAGGAATAGTTACTTTGACTACTTCAAATATTGCTGATTCTGCTAATAAAAGATACCAAACTGACTTACAGCAATCTGTCAACGATGCATCAAGTTCAATTCAAACTCAATTGAATGGGAAACAAGCGGTTTTAGGATTTACTCCGTATAACGCGACTAATCCAGCAGGATATATTTCATCATATACCGAAACTGACCCGACGGTTCCAGTTTACTCTAAATCATTAACTTCCTTTGATGTTATAGCGGCAAATGCTGATTCTCGTTATAAACTCACTTTTACAGAAAAAACAGCATTTAATAAAGACTTTGGCTCTACATCTGGAACGGTTGCTCAGGGAAATGACGGCAGAATATCAAACGGACAAACTGCATTTGGTTGGGGTAGTCATGCAGGATTATATCCCCTTTACAATGGTACAGGAGCAACAGGCACTTGGGGGATTAATATAAGTGGATTAGCAGCTAATTCTACTAAATGGAATGGGGAAAATTTCGGAGTACACACGTCAGAAGTTCCAATAAATCTTTTAGGATATAATGTAAGTACTGCCAGATGGGAGCCTAAAACATCAGCAGAGTCACGGTCTTTTTTAGGAATAAATGACGGAAGCACCTTAAATAATAATATTTCGGGTAATGCTGGGAGCGCTACTTATTGGGGGAATAGAACTGCTGATTTAGATGCTTTAGATAATGGTATAGATTATTTTGTTACTAGGACTTCAGGGTTTATAAAATTATCGTCTGTAGGAGGAGTTCAAGTTAGATTAGGTCTTGGTTCCAATGCCTACAGTTCTATTGCTTATTTGCCATTGACAGGGGGTGACATAACAAATAACTTAGGAGTAAATGCTGGTTATGGATTCGGGTTTACTTTATTAGATGGTTTTTCAATAACTAGGCAATCTGGTTTTACTCAATTTAATTATGGAGGTAATTCTAAAATGGAACTTTCTTCAACAGGAATAAATGTAAAAGGGAATATTGGTTCCGATGGTTATTTTTCGCTAAACACTAATATTGATAATGATTCAAGCGGTAATCCTTGGTATGGATTAGGCAAAAAAACTGACTCTTATGTAAACCTAAATGGATGGGCCGGTATTCGTTTAAAAACATATGGAGGCTCTGTTAGTATTAACCAAGATGGTTCTACCTCCTTTCCTGGTACTACAACAGCAACTTCTTTCGTCACAGCAGGAGGTACATCGTCTCAATTCGTGAAAGGGGATGGTTCTTTAACAAGTGCAGTAAACGGGACGACTGCTGCATTCACAGATAAAATTTCTAACACAGGAGGCGGAGTAAATTTTAAAGGTGCAAATGTATCGAGTAATACGATAGAAAATTTATTTGCACAAGCAGCGGTCAACATAGGAGATAATTCTAGGTTGCTGTTTGGAACATCTAATGCCGATGGTAGATTGATTCTTCAATCAACAGATATTACAGGGGCAGCTAGAACCCTTAACATTAATGCATTCGGAGGAGAGGTGAGTATCGGTACCGCAGGCGTAAACTCTCTTATGGTTCACGGTAATCTTAGGTATTCTGGGTCTTTGTCTCAAGTATCTGACGTGAGAGTAAAAAAGAATATAAGACCGCTTAACAACTCATTGGATAAAATCACCAAAATTAACTGCTATACCTATGACAGAACGGACGATAATAGTAAGGATCAGATGGGAGTTATCGCTCAAGAGTTAGAAAAAATATATCCTGAGTTGATTACTACTGGAAAGTATGGGGAAATAGAGGATTTTAAAACGGTCAATTATAGTGGATTAATACCGGCGCTTATTGAAGCTGTTAAAGAGCAACAAAAAACAATCGATAAATTAAATTTAAGACTTGAAATCTTAGAAGGTAAATAGTTTGTCAATACTATATAATTAATAAAAACAGAAATATGAATAAATTTTTAAACTTAATTCTAGGCACAACGGATGTGCCTACGTATATGGCGGGATTGGTTTTCGCATTAATAGGGCTGGCTTTTTATTATCATGGAAAAGTTAAGAAAAGGGACGAGTTTTCTAAAAACACGCCTTATGATTTTTCTTGGCGCTTTTTCACTCAGGACAACCTAGTGGATATTGTGTTTTCATTGTTGGCAATTTTCTTGGCTTTGCGGTTTTCCGTGGAGTATGCAGGCGTTCAAATCACGATGTTTTACTCTTTGGGTATTGGTTGGGGTTTGCCGAAATTCATAGCTTATATGTACACAGTGCAAGAAAAAGCAAGGGAATAGTTCCTAGGGAGGCAGGAAGTAAAAATAGTCCTCCAGCAATTTAAATACTTCTCACGGAATTTAAAATATAGCACAAAGCCACCCGCTGGAGGACATAAGTCTTCTTGTGGGTGGCTTTGTTATTTTAAAGATATTCCGTGAGAAGTGCAAATATAGAATAATCAATCATCAATCAAAAATCGAATGGAATTAAAAAAGAAAGTTTTTACAACGGCACCCTTGCCGTTTATGGGTCAAAAAAGGAAGTTTTTAAAGCAGTTTAAGCCGGCATTGCAAGGGTATTCGCCAACAGCTACTTATGTAGATTTATTTGGCGGAAGTGGGTTGCTGAGTCATACCGTTAAAGCGCAATATCCAAATGCAAGAGTAGTCTATAATGATTTTGATAATTATCGAGAGCGTTTATTGAATATTGCAAAAACGAACGCTTTAATCGGCGATATTCGTCAAATGCTTATAGATGTGCCGAAAGATAAAAAAGTACCGGAAAACATCAAAAAAAGGATATTGGCGCGGGTTGCTCAGGAGGAAAGCCAAACGGGTTATGTGGATTATATAACCTTATCGAGTTCGATATTGTTTAGCATGAAGTATGTATTGAGCTTGGAACAACTGGAAAAAGAAACCTTTTACAATTGCGTACGCCAGTCGGGTTATGATGCTACAGGCTATTTAGAGGGTTTAGAGGTCGTAAGCCAGTGTTACAAGGAATTGTTTAAAGAGTATAAGGATTTGCCTAATGTGGTTTTTTTGGTTGATCCGCCTTATTTGTCAACCGAAGCGGGAACGTACAAGAGTTATTGGAAGCTAAAGGATTATTTGGATGTTCTACAAGTACTGGATGGTACGAAGTATTTTTATTTCACTTCAAACAAGTCGTCAATAATTGAGCTTTGCGAGTGGATTGAGACCAAAACGCCTATGAGCAATCCGTTTACGGGTTCTACAACGGCCACAATGAACGCAACGGTGAATTATAGCTCAAGCTATACGGATATAATGTTGTATAAATAGTTTTTAAATGTTGATTAAATAGTAATTAAAAAGCCGGTACGTTGTGTGCCGGCTTTTGTGGTTTTTTGGGTTGAAAATGTACATTTTAATTTATATTTGTGTACAATTTAATTTTGCGATTATAGAAATAAAACAATTTTTCCATTTTTTTTAGACTTTAAGAACGTTTAGAAACTAAAAATGCCTCTAATTTTAGGGGCATTTTTTTATATTCTTTTTAATTGAATGCTTAATTTGAAAGTAGATTTTAGAATTTTCTTTTTTGATAAGGCGTTCCTTCACCATCTTCACAATACCCCTTGAGACTTAATAAGAACATGGCCCAATTGTAATTGCACCATTGGTAAAATTCAGTTAGTTCGTGCCAATCGAAATGTTTAAGAATAACAGATGTTATTCCGTTTTTTTCGGTTAAGTCAAATGAAATACTTGTTCCTATCCACTCCGGATCAGAGGCTATGCATTTCCATAAGATTCTTTTGTTATGTGACAATTCTATTACTTTCATTTTTGTAGTTTCTTCATCTCCGAAGCCAAACTCATTGATAAAACCCAATTCAGGTTTAACGATTAACTCCTCAGTCCAAACTGCACCAAGACCTATCTGTGTTGTTAATGCGCTGTAAACAGTTGTGATAGGCGCTTTAATGTAGTTTATATGTTCGATTTTTTCCATTTGAAAGCAGGTTGCGTTTTACAAATATAAAGTTAGTTTTTGATACTCCAACTAAAGAAAAATATTTTTAATGTGTTTATTCATAATGTGTTAAGTTGTAAATAGGTCTTGAAAAAGAATTTGTCTTTTAGATTAATTAGGTCTGTTTAGAAAATAGAGGATATTAAAAACAAAAAAAAACAGTAGTAAAAAAGTTTTTACTACTGTTTCAGCTATTATAATTGCTATAAGAGGTTAACTAAAATAAACCGTTTAATTCGGCATCAATTCTATTGATAATATCTCCTAAATCTTCTGGGTTATCCACAAAGTTAATATTGTCAACATCAATTATTAAAAGTTTTCCTTTAGTGTAAGTTTGTACCCAAGCTTCGTAACGTTCATTTAATCTGCTTAAGTAATCAATTGAAATGGTGTTTTCATATTCTCGGCCACGTTTGTGAATTTGTCCAACTAAATTAGGGATAGAACTTCTTAAGTAAATTAATAAATCAGGTGGTTTTACTAAAGTTTCCATTAGTTCAAATAAAGAAGTGTAATTCTGAAAATCACGACTTGTCATTAATCCCATTGAATATAAGTTGGGAGCAAAAATATAAGCATCTTCGTAGATAGTTCTGTCCTGAATAATTTTTTTACCGCTTTCACGAATTTGTTGTACTTGGCGAAATCTACTGTTTAAGAAATAAATTTGCAAATTAAATGACCAACGTTCCATTTGATGGTAAAAATCGTCCAAATATGGATTATCAACAACATCTTCATAATGAGGTTCCCATTTGAAATGTTTGGCGAGTAATTTGGTCAAAGTTGTTTTTCCTGCGCCTATGTTTCCTGCTATTGCTATGTGCATTACGGTATTATGATTTTATAATTTGTAATTCCTCCAAATGTAAAAATAGATAAAATTTGGTCTTTGTAATAGAAATTCCCAAACGTTTTTTCTGAAATTTCAATTTGTAATATATTCTCTAATTCGGGCTTGCTACTGTCTTTAAAAAACAACAAATTATCCTTCTTAAAAATATATTGTTTGTCGTTAAGTATAGTTAAATCATCGAAATCTGGTATTTTCCCAAGAGCAACTACTTTTCCAAAGATGTCACAGGAAAACCAATTGTTTTTTTCATCAATCCAATAAAAGAGATTAAAGTTTGTTTGGTAGTATTTTATGTTACCTGAAAGAGGTATTGAAACAGATTTGTACTCGTCTTTTAAATAATTATAAAGGCCTATTTGTTGATTTAATGTGTTGTAAACCCAGAGTTGGTTTTGTGAAGCAATCCCAATTCCCGAAGCAAGAATTGGAGTTGTGTTTTTTGAAAAATTAATCCTGTTTGTTTCGTTAAACTGATTGTCAAGTAAAATAGCAGTATTGAAATCTTCATAGAATAATACAACCTTAAGCGGGTTCTCTATATCAACTTTCGAGATTTTTCCTAAAGAGATGTTTTTATATTCGTAAGCATCTTTACCGTTAGTCTTTACAAAAAGATTGTTTTTTATTAAATAGGCAAAACCAAAAGAATCCATTCCGATAAATTGATCAGCATCAAAGGTTATATTCTTTATTGCTACAATTTGGATTTTCTTATCTTGGGAAAAAGCTACAGAAAAAGAGCTAATAAGAATAAGAAATATCAAGTTTTTGTACATTATCGTTTTAGTTTTAGTAACTCAAATTTTGAACAGACCAAATTACAAAAAAAACTCAATTGTATTTTGATTTGTTTGTTGAACTAATTCTAGAACGCATTTTTTATAGTTATCTTGTGCATAACGGTAGTATTCTATCAATTATAGACATTCGTTTCTGTAGAGTTGCAAAGCCTCTTTAAATGTTGCTATTAAAGGGTTTTAGTTTTTGATTTTTATAGTTACTCTAATTTGATAATTATTTAGGGTTAGTTTTTTCTCTTTTCTGCTACCGCTCGCATTTAGGTAATTTATAAGAATAGAATATTTAGGAGATTCTATTCTCTGGGAAATAGTATTGTTAACTCTGTTTTTGAAAAGCAGATAATTTGTATTTATAAAATCTGATATTCTTAGCGGAATACTATCTTGATTTATCATCAAATCCAAACCATAATTTTTTTCAATGGACAATATTGAATAATTGACATTGTTTATTTTGATACAATCAGTACAAGTCAAATCAAGTCCTTGGTAGTATACAAAAGTGATATCATACCCGTGAATGTTCTGAATTTCATTTGTACTGTAATTGTAGTAAAAATTATCACTTGTTTCTTTTTTAGAATCATATGGTGAGCGATATTGTAATCCTAAAGCTTCCATAATTGAGAACGAGCTCGGGTTTGTCTGACTCTTGATCAGAATGTCGAGCTTGTTATTTGTAACAGGCAGAAGTATTTTAGCATCATGGTTTTTCTTTACAAAATCGACAATACTGCTGAGGTCTTTTTCTTCTTCAAAAGTTAGTTTTTCTTTTTGAGATCTTTCTACATACTCTTCAAATCTTGATAATTGACTGTTTTTAGAAACTGCATTAGCACTTTGTGGACCAACTAAAGAAAATAACCCACCCAAACACAAACAAATAGGGATGAATTTAATCTTAGGATATTTTTGAATTAAAAAATAGCCAACTATAATACTTAGCAAAATGGCTAATAATAGTACATAGTAGCGATCGTGTGTAAAACCATAAAGATTGATTCGGTACAAAATAGCCCAAAATAGCAATCCTAATAAAGGAATTAATAGATAGTAAAACCAACGGTTAAAAGTTCGTATCCAAAGATTTTCTGTTTCTTTTGCAATTGGTAAAACCAATAAAAAAGACAGGATTCCAAAGAGAGCAAATATCAAAACAAGGTACGAAACCCATCCAACAGGTAATGAAAGTGTCGCGAGAATTTTGGCTTCATAGCAAATTAAAATGACCAAATAGACACTTATTAAAGGCAATAAAATAAATTGAGTAAAGGTTTTAAGTCCTTTAGGATAGTTTAGTGTAAGAGGCACTTCTTTGTTATTGGTTTCAGGAATGCCAGACAAGAAGAAAATAGTATTGAAAATACCAACAATAATAAAAAACAAGTACAAGTAAATGTTTCGGTTAAATTCTACATTAAATAAATTATCTACAGCTAAGATTGCTAATGCCAAGCCAGAATAAAGTACGATACTATAAAGTCCAGCAGTGAGAATACGCAAGAATAGCTGTTTGTTAAATTCCCAAAATTCATCTTGATCATATCTCTTTGGAATAAAACCAGCAAACGAAACTAATAAGTGCAAAGCTATATTAAGTACGATAAATTGCTGAATTTCGAGATTTGTGATGTATTGATGAAAACTAAATATAAAGGCTACAATCAGGCTTCCAAGTACTAAACTAGTTAAGAAACGTAGAATGTTATTCTTTTTTGAGGCTAAGAAAAATAAACTTACAGATAGAAATAAAACGAAGCACAAAGAACAACTCATTAATGCTTTTTGGTAAAGTTCCCTGTTAGGGTCATTGTAAGATTTCTCATTAAGAATTATGGACAAAATAGTTCCTATAACAGCAGTTATGGTTTCTAGTGGGAATCTAGTTATAGTTTTTAGTATAGCTTGAGCTATATTTTGTAACGAAGGAAACTTGCTCATCTTTTATCAGTTATTATGCACAAAGAAAAGCAAGCTGTAAGAGATTAGCAAATAAAATAAATAGGATTAAAAGAGAAGTTTGTACGTTATAAGTTTTACTTTTTTATAACTGTTTTAAATCATAACACCGCTTTTTTTATTAAATTGCTGAGTTTGAATTATAAAATTATAATGTATGAAAAAATTAATTACCCTTGTTTTGATTACTTGTGGAGGAGTTGCTTTTTCGCAAGCAATTAAAAAGCCATTAGTTTCAGCAATAACAGATAAAGATCTTAGAACAGATATGTACCAGATGGCTGGTGATCATTTTAATGGTCGTGAAGCAGGAACTCTGGATGAATTAAAAGTATCGATGTGGCTTGCAAATAAAGCTAAAGAAGCAGGAATGGAGCCATTAGGAGATGATGGAACTTATTTCCAGTTTTTTGATTTGTATAGACATCAGGTTACTCCGAATACAAAATTTAAAATAGGGAATAAAGAATATAAATTATGGAAAGATGTTCTCGTAGCAGAAACTACAAATAGTAAAGTAGATGCATCATTATTGTACTTAGGAGCTGCAACAAAAGAAGAAATTGAAAAAGCAAATATAAAAGGAAAGGCAATTGTGTTATTAGCTTCGAAAGAAGGAATCGCTGATGATATTTCTCTTTTTGACAGACGCTATCCAGGTTTAGTAAGGAATAAATATTATGATCTTGTAGTAAAAAAAGGAGCTGTAGCACTTATTATAGTTGCAGATGATTTAGCAGAAGAAAGCTGGTCGCAGGTAGAGCCACAAATGACAAGAGGTGTATATGGAATTGATGGTTTTCGTGATAAAATAGGAGGAACAATGCCTGTGTTTTGGGTACATTATGACCAATTAGAATATCTAAAAAATACAAAGGATAAATTGTCTACAGAAGTATTTTCTGAGACGTATAAATATCCATCTGTAAATGTTATTGGAAAAGTAGTAGGAACAGATC
Organism: Flavobacterium branchiarum; assembly: GCF_030409845.1. Classification (NCBI taxonomy): domain Bacteria; kingdom Pseudomonadati; phylum Bacteroidota; class Flavobacteriia; order Flavobacteriales; family Flavobacteriaceae; genus Flavobacterium; species Flavobacterium branchiarum. The sequence goes on from NZ_JAUFQQ010000003.1 coordinate 212,202, forward strand.
CTAAATTAAAAAATGAATATGTTCTTTTTAGTGGTCATCAGGATCATGATGGAGTAAGACAAAAATATGGTCAAGATTCTATTTACAATGGAGCAGATGATAATGCTAGTACTTGTGTAGCAATGTTAGCGATTGCAAGAGCTTATAAAAAGCAACCAGGAAAAAGAACTGCTTTATTCGTATTTCATGGTTCAGAAGAAAGAGGGTTGTTAGGTTCAAGATGGTATGCGTCACATCCAACAGTTCCAGAAAAGGATATTGTTGCCGTATTAAACGGAGACATGATTGGTAGAAATAATGTAAATCAAGCGGCACTTTTAGGGTCTAGTTCACCTCATGAAAACTCATCTGATTTAGTTAGTATTGCTAAAAGAGCAAATGATGAAGGACCTAAATTTGAATTGGATAAATTATGGGATAGACCAGAACATCCAGAGTATTTTTACTTTCGTTCAGACCATTTACCTTACGCTCGTAAAGGAATACCAGCAGTATTTTTCACAAGTGTATTGCATAGTGAATATCACACTCCAATGGATGAATCTGAAAAGATTGATTACGTAAAATTGCGAAAAATGACTGAATGGATGTACCGCACAGGTTGGATTTTGTCAAATGATCCAGTTCGTCCAAAAACATTACCTAATGTACAATTAGAACGATAAAAATAATCCATTAAATTCTGCGTCTTATTCAACGCTGGTAAAAGGGATTTTAAAAATAAAACCCCGATTTCTAAAAATTAGAAATCGGGGTTTTTTATGTCTAAGAATAATAAATAGTTATCAAAAAATCGAACAATCTAAAATTCTAATAATCTAAGTTAGTCTAACATCTAAGTTAGTCTAATAGTCTAAATTACAAACCAAATGCAGTTTTTACTTGGTCAACAAAATCAAGTTTTTCCCATGTAAATAACTCAACAGTAACAGTTTTTTCGTTTCCTCCTGGAGCAGAGAAAGTTTTAGTAACAGTTTCTGGTTTACGTCCCATGTGTCCGTAAGCAGCAGTTTCGCTATAAATAGGATTTCTTAATTTTAAACGTTGCTCAATAAAGTAAGGACGCATATCAAAAATAGCTTCTACTTTTTTAGCAATCTCACCATTGGTTAAGTTTACTTTAGAAGTTCCGTAAGTATCAATAAAAATACCCATTGGTTTTGCAACTCCAATTGCATAAGAAACTTGAACCAAGATTTCATCAGCAATACCTGCAGCTACTAAGTTTTTAGCAATATGACGTGTAGCATAAGCAGCACTTCTATCTACTTTACTCGGATCTTTTCCAGAGAAAGCACCACCACCGTGAGCTCCTTTACCACCGTAAGTATCTACAATGATTTTTCTTCCTGTTAATCCAGTATCACCATGAGGTCCTCCAATTACGAATTTTCCAGTTGGGTTAATATGATATTGAATTTTATCGTTGAATAAATGAGCATGAGTTGGATTTTTAGTGATAATTCTTGGAATAAGAATTTCGATAATATCTTTCTTGATTTTAGCAAGCATTGCAGCTTCTTCATCAAAATCATCATGTTGAGTAGAGATTACAATAGCATCAATACGAGTTGGCTTATTGTCATCGCTGTATTCTAATGTTACTTGAGATTTAGCATCAGGACGTAAATAATTGATCTCATTGTTCTCACGTCTTAAAATTGCTAATTCTTGTAATAATTTATGAGATAAATCAAGTGCCAAAGGCATATAATTTTCAGTTTCATTAGTTGCATAACCAAACATCATTCCTTGGTCACCAGCTCCTTGTTCTTCAGGATTTGCTCTGTCAACACCTTGATTGATATCAGCAGATTGTTCGTGAATAGCAGATAAGATACCACAAGAGTTTGCTTCAAACATATACTCGCTTTTTGTGTAACCAATTTTTCGGATTACATCACGAGCGATTTGCTGTACATCTAAATAAGTATTTGATTTTACTTCACCGGCCAATATTACTTGTCCAGTTGTTACTAAAGTTTCACAAGCTACTTTAGAATCAGCATCAAATGCCAAAAAATTATCAATTAATGCATCCGAGATTTGATCCGCAACTTTGTCCGGGTGTCCTTCGCTAACAGATTCTGACGTAAATAAATAAGCCATAATATTTATTAAATTAAAATTAAGCGAGAAAAAATAATTGCTGGAAATGCTAAAGGAGGATTCCTGCTTTAGCATTTTTTAATACTGAAATGAAAATCTTTCAGCATCCATAATGAATGTTTTCATTATGAAGAGGTTGCAATCAGTTCAAATTTTTCCTCTGTATTCGGGTGCAAAGGTATAAAACGATTTTGAATTGCAAATTAATCTTTTGTTTTTTTAATTTAATAATGAGAAATTTAACATATTCTACTTACTCTATAGGGTTTAGAAAATAAATTGAATTTTGTTTGGTAGACTAAAAAATAGTTCGCAAATTTGCCATATCAAAAGAAAAGAAAAATGAAATTTACAGTAAACAATATGATGTCTTGTATGATGCCGGAGTATTCCGCAGAGACGCTATTGTAGTTATTTTTCAAAAAAATATACATAGAGCCTCTGCAAATTGCAGGGGCTTTTTTTGTTTATACAAGAAATAAAAGAACAAACCATTTTTAACCAAACAATAATAAAACAGTAAAAAGTAATGAAAAAGAAAGTAGTATTAGTTTTAGGGCTTTTGACGTTTTCAGGGATTTATGCTCAAGAAAATAAAAAAGAAAAAGACACTTTACAGAATAATGAATTATCTGAAGTAACGATAATTGGTTCTAGAAGTAAAAACAGAGTAAAAACAGATGTGCCAGTGCCAATTGACATTTTTAATATTTCTGAAATAACAAAAGGCGCTCCACAAACCAGTGTAACTCAAATTTTAAATTATGTTGCTCCGTCGTTTACAAGTAATCCAACATCAACAGCAGATGGAACCGATCATATAGATCCGGCACAATTAAGAGGGCTAGGACCAGATCAGGTTTTAATACTTGTAAATGGAAAAAGAAGACATACCAGTGCATTGGTTAATATCAATGGGGCTCCAGGAAGAGGTTCAGTAGGGACAGACTTAAATGCAATACCATCATTTGCAATTGAGCGAATAGAAGTTCTACGAGATGGGGCAGCTGCTCAATATGGTTCAGATGCAATTGCAGGAGTGATTAATATTGTATTGAAAAAGAATGCTAATTTTCTTTCAGGGGATGTTCAATATGGAGCAAACATCTCTTCTGGATCAAATAACTTCAAAGGAGGAACAGACGGTCAATCTGTACAAGTAGACTTAAATTACGGAACCTCTTTAGGTAAACAGGGAAGTTTCTTAAATGTTACAGGTAGTGCTGTTACAAGACAGGCAACTAGTAGAGCTGGAATTAGAAGTAACAACATATTTAATGCTTACAATGCAGTTGAATATAGAGCAGCTCAGAATGGAGTAAATATTAATTCGTTATTCAGCAATATTAATACAACGCCAAATTCAGCTCAGATTATTAACTCCTTGAAACAATATGCACCACAAGTTGGCTATTTTACACCAGCACAACAAACTGCAATTTCTTCAGCAAATAGCATCAACCAGTTACAAACTGCATTAGGTTTTGATGTAACTAATAATGAGATTAATTACAGAGGACAAGCAAGAAGTGATTATAATATGAGCGTTGGACAGTCAGAATTGGCATCTGGACAATTATATTATAATGCTAAATATCCTTTAACAGAAATTACTTCATTGTATTCTTTTGGAGGTGCTTCGTATAGAAATGGAAAATCGTATGCTTTTAACAGACTGCCAAATGGTTCTGGTACATTTACACAAGTATATGCAAATGGATTTTTACCAGAAATTCAATCGGATATTTTAGATCTATCTTCAGCAGTAGGAGTTACAACTCAATTGTTTGGTTTCGATACTGATATTAGTACAAATCTAGGAACAAACTCTTTTAAGTATGATGTAAACAATACTATAAATGCAACTTTGGGAACAAATTCTGCAGATAGTTTTTATGCAGGTAAAGTTTCTTTTTTACAAAGTACGACCAATTTAGATTTAAGTAAAAAGTACGATGTGTTAGAAGGGTTGAATGTTGCATTTGGTGGAGAGTTCAGATATGAAAACTACCAAATAAAACAAGGGGATGAAGCATCTTATGGGTTGTATGACGTAAATGGAAATATTGTTTCAGGAATTTTGCCAAGTAACTCACCATTGATTGTAACCGATTTTTTTGGAAACAAACGTGGAGCTGGAGCACAAGGATTCTCAGGATTTCAACCTTCAGATGCTAAAGAAAAAGATAGAAAAAGTGGTGCTGCTTATATCGATTTAGAATTAAATGCAACAAAAGATTGGCTTTTAAATGGAGCCGCTCGTTATGAGAACTATTCAGATTTTGGGAGTACAGTTACTTTTAAATTAGCATCTCTTTTAAAACTAACGGATAACATCAACTGGAGAATTTCTGGACAAACAGGATTTAGAGCGCCATCATTGCAACAAAAATATTTTGAAAGCAGTTCAACGCAATTTATTAATGGTTCTCCATATCAGGTAGGTTATTTTACAAACGATTCCCAAGCAGCAAAAAGTATTGGTGTTGAAAATCTAAAAGCCGAAACATCTAAAAGTATTAGTACTGGATTTACTTTTAAAATTCCAGACGCTAATATAACAATAGCTACAGATGCTTATTTTACAAGAATCGATGACAGAGTTGTTTTAACAGGACAATATTCAAGACCAACCGATGCGCAAATAAGTGGAGCAACATCACCAGAACAAAAAGATGCATTGACATTGTTTCAACAAGCATTTGATTTAAAAGGGGTTGAAAGAGCTTCGTTTTGGACAAACGGTATTAATTCAGAAACTAAAGGAATTGATTTAGTAATTTCTCAGAAGTATAACGTGATTCAAGATTTCACAATCAGAAATGATTTTGCTTTAAGTTATAATACGACAAAAAGAGTTGGAGAATTAAATGTGCCACAATCAATTATAGATGCTGGTGGAGATCCTTATAAATATTCGTTTTTCCCTGAGTCAAGCAGAGTTTATTTAGAAGAAGCTATTCCTAAATTGAAAGCGAACTTAATGACAACTTTCAATATAAAAAAACTAGATATTTATTTAAGAAATAGCTATTTCGGAAAAGTTACAGATCCAGGAGCAACAGATGTAAATTTAGATGGTTTCTCTTCTGTTTATGAACACCCAGAATATAGCGCAAAATTAGTTACTGACTTATCTTTCGGATATCAGGTTAATGAGCATTTAAGATTGACATTAGGAGTTAACAATATTGGAGATGTTTATCCAGATAGAAATAATCCGGCAACTCCAGCATTTACAAACACAACTCCAACATTGTCGCCAGCTCCGAGTACAGATTTGAGCAATGCGAATCAATTTGCTTATTCTAGAGCGGTATCGCAATTTGGATTAAACGGACGATTTGGTTTCGCACGTTTAAGTTTTAAGATCTAATTTAATTTGTTGGGTGTACATGTTGTAAACAAAATAATGCACCCAACAATTGTATAATTAAAGAATAGATTCCATATTGGGTAATGTAAGATATTTTAAGGTTTTACCTCGATCAACTTACATTACCTATATATCGTCTAAAAGGGAAACAAGAATTTGGAGGTCCTGCTTATTCTCAAATTATTAAGTGATTTTGCAATTAGAAAAAATAATTGCAAAAAAGTAAGTTTAGATTTGGTAAATAGAAATATAGTAACTACTTTTACTCTATCAAATTAGTAGAATTAAAAAATAAAACAATTTTATAAAAATGAAGACAATAGCAAATAAAATGATGATGTGTTGTATGATGCGTATGTGCATCCCAATTTGCTATTGCCAAAAGTGAAAGATTAAATCTTTGTTATAGTTAGAACTATACGCCCTTTTGGTAGCCATCCGAAAGGGCTTTTTTTTATCCTTTAACTTAAATTAGAATCATGAAAACACTAAATATAATTTCAAAAAAAACACAGTCTTTATTAAAGACCAATTTTAAAAGAATTTTCAGCATCATACAAAACAAAAGAGTTACTACTGTCAAAACAAAAGGTGGATTATATTCAAGTGAATCAAATTCATTGTTGTTTCAAATGTATCTCCATGAAGACGAAGATCTTTTTATATAAAAAAAGGATAGTCAAGAAATATAAATATACAGTCTATTAATTAACTAAAAAAAATAAAATCATGAGCACACAAAAATTCGCAACAAACGCATTACACGCAGGACACGACGTTACAAAAAATGGAAGTACACGCGCAGTTCCAATTTATCAGACATCTTCTTATGTTTTTAACAATTCAGATCATGCATCCAATTTATTTGGTCTTGCCGAAGCTGGTTTTATTTACACAAGATTAAACAATCCTACAAATGATATTCTAGAACAACGTCTAGCGGCTTTAGAAGGCGGAATTGGTGCTGTTGTTACGGCATCAGGAGCATCTGCCATTGCAACCACCTTTTTGACCTTGCTTAAAGCGGGAGATCATATTGTGGCTTCGAATAGCCTTTACGGAGGAACCTATAATCTATTAAAAGTTACTTTGCCAAGATTAGGAATTACAACCACATTTGTAGATCCATCAAATGCTGAAAACTTCACAAAAGCAGCAAAGGAAAATACTAGGGTATTTTTTGTGGAATCATTGGGGAATCCAAAGCTAGATGTATTGGATTTAAAAGCAATTGGAACAGAAGCAAAAGCGTTCAAGGTCCCGTTTATAGTTGATAATACCGTTCCAACACCATATTTACTTAATCCAATCGAGTATGGAGCAAATATTGTAATTCACTCTTTAACTAAATATATTTCGGGTAACGGAACTTCTTTGGGAGGAGCAATAATCGATGCAGGAACTTTTGATTGGGCAAACGGTAAATTCCCCGAGTTTACAGAGCCTTCTCCAGGTTACCACGGATTAATATATAATGAAGCATTAGGAAATGCAGCCTTTATAGCTAAAGCACGAATTGAAGGCTTGCGTGATTTTGGATCGGCATTGAGTCCATTTAATGCTTTTCAGATTATCCAAGGATTAGAAACATTACCAATTCGTATTAAAAAGCATAGCGAAAATGCATTGGCACTAGCCTCTTGGTTAGAGTCGCAAGATGAGGTTGTTTGGGTGAACTATCCTGGATTGAAATCAAATAAATACTATGACCTAGGACAGCAATATTTACCAAAAGGACAAAGCGGAATCATAACTTTTGGTTTAAAAGGAGGTTTTGAAGCTGCTAAAAAAGTAGCTGATGAAACTAAATTATTCTCGCTTCTGGCAAATATTGGGGATACCAAGTCATTAATCATCCATCCAGCTAGTACAACGCACCAACAATTATCTGAAGAGGAACAAGTTTCGACAGGCGTTTCAAAAGATCTAATTCGACTTTCAGTAGGAATAGAAGATATCGACGATTTAATAGCCGATTTACAAGCGGTTTTTAAAAGCATAAAAAGTGCTCAGTTAGCATAAATTAAAAATTTGGTTTTTGTTTTTTGTTAGAAAAATTGCCTTTAATCACGTGAGCAGGGTTAAAGGTGATTTTTTTAAAAGGAATACACACAACCAGCCTCAGAATACAATAAAAAAGAAGAAATTATGTCAAAGCTTAAAATAAATATCATCCTTTTTGGAATAGGAAATATAGGTAGTACTTTAATAAATCAGATCATAGAGAGCCAAGTGTTTTTTAGCGAAAACAAAAGCATTGATTTGAGGTTTCCAATAATAACCAATTCAACATTAGCATTTTTTGAGAAGGAAGGCGCAGAGAATGCATGGGAAGCTAATTTTGTACATCTAGCCATTCCTTTTAAAGTAGATGATATTATTGCTTTTGCAAAAGAAAATGCATTCGAAAATTTAATAGCCGTAGATGCAACAGCAAGTGATGAATTAGTAGATCATTATATTCCATTAATTCAAAACGGATTTAATATTGTGGCAGTAAACAAAAAAGCCAATACATTACCAATCAATTTTTATAAAGAGTTAAGAGATAATCTTAAAAAACACGACAAAGAGTTTTTATATGAAACCTCAGTAGATACTGGTTTTCCAGTATTACAAACAATTCGGGATTTATACAACTCGGGTGAGAAAATAACAAAAATACGAGGTGTTTTTTCAGATTCATTAAGTTATGTCTTTAATAGATTTTCTTCAGAGGACACTGGTTTTTCTGAAATACTAAAAGATGCCCAAAAATTACAGTTACTAACCTCAGATTACGAGAGTGATTTATCAGGTAATGATGTGGCCGAAAAACTGCTTATACTTACCAGAGAAATTGGAAAGGATTTTGAATTATCAGACATAAAAATTAGCCCAATTTTAGATCATAATCAATATGAGATAAATGCAAAGACAAAGCGTGTGCTTAATAAAGAAGTATTAGATAAAACTTTTAAAATTGCAAAAATCACACAGGCCGATAATCATGTTTTGAGATACGTAGGAGAGTACACTACTTTGGAAAATAAACTAGAGGTTAAATTGGTTTCGGAATCTACAAAAACAGCAATTGGAAAATTAAAAGGATCGGATACTATTTTTGAAATCTATACACAATCTTATGGAAATATTCCGATAGTTATACAAAGTGCAGCTGCAGGAAGAGAAGCAATAGCCCGAGGTGTTATTACAGATATCTTAAAAGTTGCCGAAAAAATAAAAAATAAAGAAGCTATTTGGGCTTAGAAATTGTAAGAATTGAATTTTATATTCAATTTTTTTTTGATTAAAATTGAGATGTTCTTTGAAATTTATGTTTAGTGAAATAATTTTTTAAACTGCTGATGGTTAAATTTATAGCCTATTGTAAAGTATTTTGCCGTTGAAAAACAACATTTCGTCGTTTTTTTGTTTTTTAATGCAAATTTAACGTCAATTTATCATTAAAATAAGGATTCTGGCTTGGTTAATCCGGAAATATGTCGCATATTTGTTAAACCAAAAAGATACCAAAAATGAATTTTAATATTTGTAAAACGAATAAGGTCATGTCGGAGAAATCCGTAGGGAAGTCTATTGCTTAGAATTATATTTATACAATTATATAGCAAAGCCTTCCAATACATTTGGAGGGCTTTTTTTTTGGATTACGCAAATGTTGAAATTTTTTAAAATAAAAAATAATATTAAAATGAATTATAACTCGAAGTTTAAGATGATGCTGAATGTCGCGCTTATTTGCGTACGCGTTCATTGATTCCAAAAGTATAATAAGTTTAAACGACTTTAACCCTTTTGGCATAATTCCCAAAAGGGTTTTTTTATGGCATCGAGATTCATTTAATAAAGACAAACACAAATAGAAAACACAAATAGAAAACACAAATAAACAATTATAAAAACACACGTTATGAGCACTCAAAATTACTTCGCAAAAAGGTTCGGATTCTTGAAATTTTTCAGAACTAAAAAAAGTATAATCATCCAAACTACAAATGAATTGGCACACCCAAGATTTGGGATGGAAACTACTGATGAGACTGCAGGAAAAAAAGCACCTAATTCTTTGCTTTTCTTGATGTATTCTACAGAGAATGAAACATTATTTATTTAAATTAAAACTTTAAATAAAATACAAGTCAACAAGAAAAATTTTCTGGATATTCGTGTCCAGCGGTTGCTTGTACGTGACTGTTTTGTTTGAACTATTTTGTAAACAGACCAAAATCAAATGAATAAAAAATTTGGTCGTTTAAGAAAATAGTAGTTTATTTGTGCCATTAAGTTCAAAAACGTATTGAAATGTTATAAAGAAAGGACGAGGGATTAGACCCTATGAATCCTTAGCAACCCTTCGATTTATCGAAGAAGGTGCTGCATTCTACCACGCCCAACGTGGAAAGATAACACAAAGAATTTTTCTAGCCTAGCTCTAGTTTTTTCTTTTTAATATTTCCATGTACAAATCAAAAATTACAAAAGATTTGAAATTGGAAAATAAAACCAACCCGATTACATTAAGCAATTTTGTCACCGAAAGCGGTGCTTCGTATGCAACGATTAACCTAAGTTATGAACTTTTTGGTTTGCCGTTACACACTGCACCTATAGTTTTGGTAAATCATGCATTAACAGGAAACGCTCAGGTTACGGGCGAGAATGGTTGGTGGAACGACTTGATTGGAGACAACAAAACAATTGATACTTCAAAATATACTATTCTGGCCTTTAATGTTCCAGGAAATGGATATAATGGTGCCTCAATTGAGAATCATGCTGATTTTACTGCCAGAGATATTGCTCGAATTTTTATAAAAGGAATTGAGTTCCTAAATATCGATCAGTTGTTTGCAATTATAGGCGGTTCTGTAGGCGGCGGAATTGCATGGGAAATACTAGCATTAGAACCTCAAATCACTAAACATTTAATACCGATTGCAACCGATTGGAAAGCTACCGATTGGTTAATTGCTAATTGCTATTTGCAAGAGCAAATCTTGAATAACTCTTCAAAACCAATAGAAGACGCAAGAATCCATGCCATGTTATGTTACCGATCACCTGATTCTTTCAAAGAAAAGTTCCAGAGAACTAAAAATGAAGAACTAGCGATCTTTAATGTAGAAAGCTGGTTGGGACATCACGGTAAAAAGTTGCAAAAAAGGTATCAAATCTCATCCTATAAATTAATGAATCAGTTGCTTAAAACAATTGATATTACAAGGAATACAGCTGATTTTGAAACATTGTTGTCCAAAACAACTGCCGATATCCATATCATAGGAATTAACTCAGACTTGTTTTTTACAGCAAAAGAAAATCAGGAAACTTATCAAGAATTAAAAAAGTTCAAAGAAAATGTTTCTTATAACGAAATAGATTCTGTTCACGGACATGACGCTTTTTTAATCGAGTACAAACAATTAGATAATTTGCTTGCATCTATTTTTTAGAGCAACATAAAATACAACACAAATACAATGAAAATATTAAAATTTGGAGGTAAGTCTCTATCAAATGGGGAAGGACTTAATAAAGTAGTTTCTATAATTATAGATAAAATAAATCAAGGTGAGAAAATTGCTGTAGTAGTTTCTGCTCGTGGAAAAGCAACCGATGAGCTAGAAGATATATTGACTATAGCTTCAAAAAATGGAAATTACAAACCATTACTTGAGAGTTTTAAAACATATCAGATTTCTGATTATAAAAATGTTGACTTCTCTGAAGAGTTTGAAATTTTGGATAAGCTTTTTGAAGGAGTTAGTTTAATTGGTGATTACAGCAAAAAGATAAAAGATCAGATTCTCTCAAAAGGAGAATTGCTTTCGGCTAAATTGTTAACTGCGATTTTAATCGAAAAAGGAGTTCCTGCAAATTTTGCAGATTCTAGAGAGTTGCTTAAAACCGATTCTAAGTTTGGTGATGCACAACTTTTGGAGCAATTATCAAAGAAAAACGTAATCAATTATTTTAAGCAACATAACGGATCTACAGTTAATGTTGTAACTGGTTTTATTGGGTCAAACAATAATAATGATACAACCACTTTAGGAAGAAACGGTAGTAATTATACTGCTTCACTATTAGCAAATTATCTAGATGCTGAAGAGCTTCAGAACTTTACGCATGTTGATGGTATTTATACTGCAAATCCTGATTTGGTAAGTGATGCTAAAAAAATCGAATATTTATCATTCAATGAAGCAAATGAGTTAGCAAACTTTGGAGCTACTATTTTACATGCGAAAACCATAATTCCGTTAATCGAAAAAAGTATTCCGCTTCGTATTTTAAATACTTTTAATCATGAAAACCGCGGTACATTAATCACATCAGATTCGGATAAAGAAGGAATTAAAACACTTTCGGTATTAGAGAATTTATCATTGGTAAATCTTGAAGGTCGTGGATTACTTGGTAAAGCAGGTGTAGATGCTCGTATTTTTAAGGTAATGGGTGATAATGACATTAGTGTTAGTATCATTTCGCAAGGTTCGTCAGAAAGAGGAATCGGACTTGTCGTTGCTACAGATAAAGCAACAACAGCAATGATTGAATTAGAAAAAGAGTTTGAAAATGATTTTTATTCTAAAGATGTTAATCAGATTACAGTAACAGATAACGTTTCGGTTATTTCTATAATCGGACAGGATTTAAGTACTTTCCATAAGCCATATACTGCTTTAATTAAAAATAAGATTGTTCCAATTTTGTTTAACAATACAGTTACGGGTAAAAACGTGAGTTTGGTGGTGAAAAAATCGGAACTTCATAAAGCCTTAAATGTGATCCACGGAGAGATTTTTGGAGTTTCAAAGAAAATTAATATTGCTGTTTTCGGTCACGGATTAGTGGGGGGAACTTTAATCAATCAAATTTTGGCATCTGCGGCAAGCATCGAAAAACGTAAAGATGTTAAGTTGAATGTTTTTGCAATTGCCAATTCTAAAAAAGTACTTCTGAATAAAAATGGAGTTACTGAAAATTGGAAAAATGATGTTGAAAACAATGGAGTTGCTTACACGATAAATGATGTTATCGCTTATGCTAATGAGAATCATTTAGAAAATTTAATTGCCATTGATAATACAGCAAGTGCTGCTTTTGTGGAGAATTATATTTCATTGGTAGAGAGTAGTTTTGATTTGATTTCTTCGAATAAAGTGGCAAATACACTTAGTTATGGTTTTTACAAAGAGCTAAGAAAAGCATTGGCTGATAACCAAAAAAATTATTTGTATGAAACCAATGTTGGAGCAGGATTGCCATTAATTGATACCATAAAACTATTGCATCTTTCGGGAGAAAATATCACCAAAATAAAAGGGGTTTTCTCAGGAACGTTGAGTTATTTATTTAATAATTTCTCAGCTAAAGAAGTGCCGTTTAGTGAGATTTTGCAAGAAGCAATCGAAAATGGATATACAGAACCAGATCCGCGTGAAGATTTATGTGGGAATGATGTTGGTAGAAAATTACTAATTTTAGCTAGAGAATTAGATTTACAAAATGAGTTTGAAGAAATTTCGATTCAGAATCTAATTCCAGAACATTTGCGTGAAGGAAATGTTTCGGATTTCTTAACTAAATTAAAAGAATTTGATCCAATTTATGACAAGATAAAAAAGGATCAAAAACCGAATCATGTGTTGAGGTACATCGGCGAATTGTCTGGTGATTTACAAAATGACAAAGGGGTTTTGGAAGTGAAATTAGTTTCTGTACCTTCGGATACAGCATTAGGAGGATTAAAAGGATCTGATTCTTTTTTCGAAATTTATACAGAATCTTATGGAGATAGACCAATCGTAATTCAAGGAGCGGGAGCAGGTTCAGCAGTAACTGCAAGAGGAGTTTTTGGAGATATCTTGAGATTGTCGGATAAAGAGTAATCCCCCTTGCCCCCGAAAGGGGAAATAATAGGAATGATTAAAAGATTTATTAATTAAATAGGGACGACCTCCAGTCTTAGCTCCCTTCCCTTTGGGGAGGGTTGGGGAGGGGAAAAACATGAAAGTAACCTTAGACAGAGTAAACGATGCGTTTCATTTTAAGCTCAAAAATGAACGTGGTCATGTAGTTGATGTAGATAGCAGAGCCGAATTTGGAGGAAGCGATTTAGGTGCAAGCCCAATGGAATTAGTATTGATGGGTGTTGCAGGATGTAGCGCAATTGATATGATTTCGATTTTAAAGAAACAACGTCAAGAAATAACTTCATTTAAAGCTGAGGTTGAAGGTGAGCGTGTGCAAGTGGGAGAAGCAAAACCTTTTAAAGAAATCTTTGTAGTTTTTTATTTAGAAGGAGATATCAATCCAGAGAAAGCACAGCGAGCAGCACAACTTTCTTTTGAGAAATACTGTTCAGTTGGTAAAACAGTTGAACCAACAGCTACAATTAAATATAAAGTTGTTTTGAATGGAATCCCCCTAACCCCCGAAGGGGGAACCAGCAACTAATACATTTTTTTGCATATAATTATAATATAAATTTCTCCGCATTAGTCTCCCTCCCCTTTGGGGAGGGCTAGGGTGGGGATAACAAACAACACAATGAATACAGAAGAATTTGGTTTTGAGACTCAAGCCATAAGAACACAATTAGAAAGAACACAGTATTTAGAGCATTCGGTGCCATTATACCTATCATCAAGTTTTGTATTTGAAGATGCAGAAGATATGCGCGCTTCTTTTACAGAAGAAAAAGAAAGAAATATTTATAGCCGTTTCAGTAATCCAAATACAACTGAATTCGTAGATAAAATTTGCAAAATGGAAGGAGCAGAAGCAGGTTATGCTTTTGCAACAGGAATGGCAGCAGTGTATTCTACCTTTGCCGCTTTATTAAATTCAGGTGATCATATTGTGTCTGCAAGTAGTGTTTTTGGATCAACTCATGCATTGTTTGTTACTTATTTTCCAAAATGGAATATTGAGACTTCGTATTTTGATATTAACAAACCCGAGACGATTGAGAGTTTTATTAAACCCAATACAAAAATTTTATATGCTGAGTCGCCTACAAATCCAGGAGTTGATGTAATTGATTTGGAGTTGTTGGGAACTATTGCTAAAAAACACAATTTGATTTTAATCATTGATAACTGTTTTGCAACACCATACATTCAGCAACCTATAAAACACGGGGCGCATTTGGTTGTGCATTCGGCTACTAAATTAATAGATGGTCAGGGGCGTGTTTTAGGAGGAGTAACAGTTGGAAGAGAAGATTTAATAAGACAGATTTATTTGTTTTCAAGAAATACAGGGCCTGCATTGTCTCCTTTTAATGCTTGGGTTTTGTCTAAAAGTTTAGAGACATTGGTTGTACGTGTTGAGAAACATTGTGAAAATGCATTGAAAGTTGCCGAGTTTTTAGAGGGGCATCCAAATGTGAAAAGTATTAAATATCCATTTTTGAAATCGCATCCACAATATGAAATCGCTAAGAAGCAAATGCTTTTAGGGGGTAATATTATTGCTTTTGAAATCAATGGTGGAATTGAAGCGGGTAGAAAATTTTTGGATAAAATAAAGTTATGTTCCTTATCGGCTAACATCGGTGATACGAGAACAATCGTAACGCATCCTGCTTCGACTACACATAGTAAATTGTCTGTAGAAGATCAATTAGCGGTTGGAATCACACAAGGTTTAGTGCGTGTTTCTGTTGGTTTAGAAACTGTAAAAGATGTAATTGCCGATTTAGATCAAGCGCTATCTTAGTAGAAACGGAATGATGCTTAATGGTGAGTTTCTCATTGAAATTGTACGCAATTAAGCATCATTTATTATTCTTTTGTAATTCTTCACTCAAAAAGTATATTTTTGTCGTTGCAAAAAGCTGTAGTGATTATGGATTTAATCTAATAAAAAGCTATAATTTTTAATCAGCAAACTTAAAATATTTTTAAAATGCTTTCAAAGAAAACAAAATACGGAATCAAAGCGCTTACTTTTTTAGCAAGGCAGGAAGATCAAACACCTGTACAAATTGCTGAAATTGCTAGAAGCGAAAATATTTCTATAAAATTTCTTGAGAGTATTTTGTTGTTGCTTCGTAATTCTGGGTTTCTTGGCGCTAAAAAAGGAAAAGGCGGAGGATATTACTTGATAAAAGATCCTAAAGACATTAGCATGGCAAAGGTCTATCGTATTCTCGAAGGACCAATTGCATTGTTGCCTTGCGCCAGTCATAATTTTTATGAAAAATGTGATGATTGTGAAGATGAAACAAGATGCGCAGCCAGACGATTAATGACTGAAATTAGGGATAATACTTTAAAGGTATTGGAGAACAATTCCCTTGCAGATATAGCTTTTTAGGTAAAATATCGATAAACATAAAAAAGACCATTTCATTGAAATGGTCTTTTTTATGTTTAAACTTTTAGTCTAAAAAATCAATTTGTATCCAGCTAGAAAAAGCATTACAGCAATTGCATTTCTAAGAAATAAATCAGGAACCTTACCGCTTAACATACTTCCGATGAAAATTCCCGGAAGAGAACCCATTAACAATTGAGCGAGTAGTGTTAAATCTAAATTACCCATTGAGGCATGTCCTAGTCCTGCAACAAGAGTTAGAGGAACGGCATGGGCAATCTCAGTTCCTACCAATCTTGGTGTTGCTAAAAGTGGGTAAAGGAAGAATAGCGTAACAGTTCCTAATGCGCCTGCACCGATTGAAGTAAGTGTTACGGTTGCTCCGAGTAATACACCAATTGCAACAGTTAGTAAGTTTTGAGTTTTACTTTCACTATGAAATTTATCTCCTGCATGTCTTTGTGAAAACACTAACAATTTCTTTTTGAATAAAATGGCTACTGATGTAAAAAGTAATGCCCATCCTAAACTATATTTTATTACAGAATTTATAGTCGTAATATCTGTTTTAATGCTATTTAGTATCCATAAGGTTAGTAAAGCTGCAGGGACGCTACCTAAAGTTAGCCAACCTGTAATTGTCCAATTTATATTGCCCTTTTTGTGATGTACAAATACGCCTCCCATTTTGGTAAAAGCGGCATATAATAAATCGGTTCCTACTGCTGTTGTTGGGGGAATACCGAACCATAATAAAATTGGAGTCATTAAAGAGCCACCTCCAACGCCTGTTAATCCAACTATAAATCCGACCAGTAAACCTGCAATTACAAGACCTATTTGAAAATCCATAAAAATAATTTGGATAAAAATAATAACAATTTGATTATAATCCTATAGATCTGGTAGACATTAGGAAAAAACTAACATTAATAGGTTAAAATGTGTTTTATATTTTATTAAGCTTATTTATTGTGGTTTTAAGGTGAATTAAGATGTAACTTAAAGAGAACTAGAACGATAAAAAAATTAAAAATTATTTTGATATTTAGAAATAAGTAGTAATTTTGCACTGTAATCTACTAACCCGATAGGGTAATGGATTTTAAAGTAAAAATGAATATCAGGAAGATGGAAAAAGAATTGGAATTAAATACTATAGCAACAAAATCAGGGGGATCGTTTTCGAAACAATTATGGGTTATTATTCCTGCTACATTATTGTTGGGTTTAATTTCAGTATTAATTTATAATCATCATGCTGATTTTTCATGGCAAGGTTTTCTAAATGGATTTGATCAAGAATTTTTGGTATTTTTCTTTATTGGAGTTTTTGCGCAATTAGTAGATGGAACATTGGGAATGGGTTATGGAGCGACGTCTACTTCTTTTTTATTGGCTTACGGAGTTTCTCCAGTAGTTAGTAGTGGCGGAGTTCACGTAGCAGAGATGTTTACTACAGGAGCATCAGCAATATCACATCATAAGTTTGGAAATATTAATAAAAAGTTGGTTAAGAATTTATTGATTCCAGGTGTTTTGGGTTCAATTACAGGAGCTTATTTATTATCTGATGTAATTGATGGAGATGTTATAAAGCCTTTTATTGCTGTTTATATGATTGTATTAGCAGTAATAATTATTAGAAAAGCATTAAATAAAAATATAATTAAAAAGAAAACCAAGCGTCTTGGGATCTTGGCAACCTTCGGAGGATTTATGGATTCTATTGGAGGTGGAGGTTGGGGACCAATCGTAACTTCTACATTGTTAGGAAGAGGTAGAAATCCTCGTTACACAATTGGATCGGTTAATGCAGCTGAGTTTGCAGTTTCATTTGCAAGTGGTGTAACATTTATGCTTTTTGGAGGAATCCATGGATGGCAAGTTATTATAGGTTTGATTTTGGGTGGTGTAATCGCCGCTCCTCTTGCTGCTTTTTTAGTAAACAAGATTCAAAGAAAACCAATGATGGTGGCAGTAGGGATATTAATTATCCTTTTGAGTTTAAAAACATTATCTAAATTATTATAAGGATTTTTTAGAAAAAAATAAGAATATGAGTGCAACAGATATTACATCGTTACTAGTTAAAACAAAAGATCTTTCTCTTGAAGAAACATTGATTTTTTTGGCTAATGAATACAAAGAGAAAGTAGTTTTTTCGACTTCGTTTGGTCAGGAAGATCAGGTTATTACCGATTTTATCGCTAAAAACAATATTGATATTACCATTTTTACTTTAGATACAGGTAGATTATTTCAGGAAACATATGATGTGTTTCACCGAACATTAAAGAAATATAAAAAACATATTGAGGTTTATTTTCCAGAGGCAACAGCTGTAGAGAATTTGCTAAAAACAAAAGGACCAAACAGTTTTTACGAATCGGTTGAGAATAGAAAAGAATGCTGTTTTATCCGAAAAGTTATTCCTCTTAAAAAAGCTTTAGCAGGAAATGCAGTTTGGATTACAGGTTTAAGAGCAGAACAATCGGAGAATAGATATGATTTACAGTTGTTTGAATATGATGCTAATTTTGAGATAATTAAATTTAACCCATTGTTAAAGTGGTCTTTACAGGAAGTTGAGGATTATTTACAAGAACACAATGTCCCTCAAAATGCATTACACAAAAAAGGATTCGTAAGTATTGGATGTGCACCATGTACGAGAGCAATTTTACCAGAAGAAGATATTAGAGCCGGAAGATGGTACTGGGAGTCAAGTCATAAAGAATGTGGTTTGCATAGCGCGAAGAAAGAGTAGTTTCTTAGTCGCAGTTTTCAGTTTTCAGTCGCGGTTTACAGTCGCAGTGTCATCCTGAGCGGAGTCGAAGGACAGTCGCAGTTAGCAACTTTCAACTTGCAACCTGAAACAAAAAAATAAACAGTCGCAGTGTCATCCTGAGGGGAGTCGAAGGACAGTCGCAGGATGAAACAAAAAACAAAAGAATAGATTAAATAATAGTTTGAAGAATTTCGGGATAGCTCACAATAACCTGAAACTTGAAACAAAAAATAGCAATAATGAGTTCAGTATTAAAAACAAATGCTTTAGAGAGTGAAGCAATTTACATTTTCAGAGAAGTAATATCGCAATTTGATAAACCAGTCCTACTTTTTTCTGGGGGAAAAGATTCGATTACTTTAGTACGTTTAGCACAAAAAGCATTTTTTCCAGCCAAAATTCCATTTCCATTATTACATGTTGATACAGGACATAATTTTCCTGAAACAATTGAATTTAGAGATAAATTAGTTGAAGAATTAGGATTGGAATTAATAGTAAGAAATGTTCAAGATGCTATTGATGAAGGTAAAGTTGTTGAAGAAACTGGTAAGTATTCTAGTAGAAACAGCTTGCAAACAATTACACTTTTAGACGCTATCGAAGAATTTAAGTTTGATGCTTGTATTGGTGGTGCACGTAGAGATGAAGAGAAAGCAAGAGCTAAAGAACGTATTTTTTCTGTTCGTGATGATTTTGGTCAATGGGATGAGAAAAACCAACGTCCAGAGTTATTTGATATTTTGAATGGTAAAATCGAAAATGGACAAAACGTACGTGTTTTTCCAATTTCAAACTGGACTGAATTAGATGTTTGGAGTTATATCGAACAAGAAAAAATTGAAATTCCATCTATTTATTTTTCACACAAACGTAAAGTTTTCTTGAGAGACGGATTAATCTGGTCGCACTCAGAATTTGTATATCAGGAAGAAGATGAGCAAATCGAAGAAAGAATTGTTCGTTTTAGAACAGTTGGAGATATGACTTGTACTGCAGCAGTTGATTCGTATGCAGCAACAATACAGGAAGTAGTTGGAGAAATTAGAACATCTACAATTTCTGAAAGAGGTGCCAGAATTGACGATAAACGTTCTGAAGCAGCAATGGAGAAAAGAAAACAACAAGGATACTTTTAATCCCCCTAACCCCCGAAGGGGGAATGTAAGGATTGAATAAAAAATAAAATAATAATAGTATTTCCGTTTCTGCTCCCTTCCCTTTGGGGAGGGTTGGGGAGGGGAAAAATAGATAAGATATGGAAGTTTTAAAAATAGCAACAGCAGGAAGCGTAGATGACGGAAAGAGTACTTTAATCGGAAGATTATTGTATGATACAAAGTCATTGACTACAGATAAAATCGAAGCAATTGAAAAAAGTAGTAAACTAAAAGGATACGATTATTTAGACTTTTCTCTTGCAACTGATGGATTGGTAGCAGAAAGAGAACAAGGAATTACTATTGATGTAGCTCATATTTATTTTTCGACTGCTAAGAAAAGTTACATTATTGCTGATACTCCTGGGCACGTAGAATATACTCGTAACATGGTTACGGGAGCTTCAACTTCACAAGTTTCAATCATTTTAATTGATGCTAGAAAAGGAGTAATCGAACAAACATACCGTCACTTTTTTATCAATAATTTATTGAGAGTAAAAGAGGTTATTGTAGCGATTAACAAAATGGACTTAGTTGATTATTCTGAAGAAGTATTTAATAAAATCAAAGCCGATTTTCAGGCATTAAATGCTAAAAGTACTTTTAAGGAGCAAAACGTAAGTTATATTCCGTTAAGTGCTATCAACGGTGGAAACGTAGTTGATAAGTCAGAAAACATGAAATGGTACGATGGGCAAACTGTTTTGGAACATTTAGAAGCTTTAGAGCCAACAGATGTTTTTGAAAAAGGAAAAGCACGTTTCCCAGTTCAAACAGTTATTCGTCCGAAGACAGAAGAGTACCATGATTTTAGAGGATACGCAGGTAAATTATATGGGAATTCAATAAAAGTAGGAGATGCTGTAACAGTTTTACCTTCATTAACAGAATCTAAAGTAAAGCATATTCACTTTTTTGATAAAAAATTCGACGAAGCAATTGCTGGTTCTTCAATAACAATTGAATTAGAAAACGATATCAATGTAACTAGAGGAGATATGATTGTGAAATCGTCAGAGCTTCCAAAAATAGAGAAAGATATCACAACAACAATTTGTTGGATGGACTCAAAAAAGTTAGTTCCAGGAACAAAATATATCGTTCAGCATAATACAAATAGAGTTTTGGCAAAAGTGGAAAGTATTAAAAATACAATTGCAACTGATTACTCAGGTACAACCCCAGCAACTCAGTTAGCCATAAACGAAATAGGAGAGGTGACTATTAAATTAAGTAAGCCTTTATATTTTGATGCTTACAATGATAATAAATCAAACGGAGCATTTATCCTGATTGATACTGCTACAAATACAACTGCAGGAGTAGGGTTTATTCGATAAATTCCCCTAACCCCCGAATGGGGAATGAATAAGAATTTAGATAAAAAAATATATTAATTCTCCAGTTTTACTCCTTCCCCTTCGGGGAGGGTTGGGAAGGGAAAGCGAAATAGAAAAATGGAAAGTTTTAGAACAGAAATAGAAAATCCGATAGTTCAAAAAGAGATTATCGATTTAGAAAAAAAGATTCACTTATTCCGTGGAGGAAAAATTGATGATGAACGTTTTCGTAGTCTTCGTTTAGCACGTGGAATTTACGGACAGCGTCAAGAAGGCGTTCAAATGATTCGTATTAAATTGCCTTTTGGTAAAGTTACCAGTGAGCAATTAGTACGTATCACTAAAGTTTCTGATGAATATTCTACAGGGCGTTTGCATATTACAACACGTCAGGACATTCAGATTCACTATGTAAGTTTAGATAGAACTCCAGAGCTTTGGGCAAATTTGGCCAAAGATGATGTTACCTTGCGTGAAGCTTGTGGTAACACCGTTCGTAATATTACAGCTAGCGAATTAGCAGGTGTAGATGTAAATGAACCATTTGATGTTTCGCCATATGCACATGGTTTATTTCAGTATTTGCTAAGAAATCCTATTTGTCAGGAAATGGGACGTAAATTTAAAATTTCGTTCTCATCATCAGATGAAGATACAGCTTTAAGTTATTTGCATGATTTAGGATTTATTCCAAAAATTGTAGATGGTGTTCGTGGATTCAAAATAATGTTAGGTGGAGGATTAGGTTCGCAACCAGCACATGCCGAATTACTTTCGGAATTTGTTCCTGCTAACCAAATTATACCAACAGCAGAAGGAGTGATTCGTATTTTTGATAGATACGGAGAACGTGCAAAAAGAATGAAAGCGCGTATGAAATTTTTAATCAAAGAAATGGGTAGAGATGCTTTTTTGGATTTGGTTGAAAAAGAGAAAAAAGCAATCGCTTTTGAAACATACGAAATAGATACAACTGCTTTTGATGCACCTATTGCTGAACCATTATTGACCGTTCCAGCTGTTACGATTAAAGATCCAGTAGCTTATGAAGCATGGAAAAAATCGAATGTAATTGCTCAAAAGCAAGAAGGTTATTCTGCTATTGGAATAAAAGTGTTATTAGGTGATTTTTATACCGATAAAGCGAGAATATTAGCCGATTTAATTAAAAATTATGCAGCAAATGAATTGCGTTTTTCGTTGCGTCAAAATATTGTAATTCGTCACGTAAAAGAAGAGAATCTGCCTTTCTTTTATCAAGAATTAGAAAAATTAGGATTCGTTAATTTAGGATATAATTCAACAGCCGATATTACTGCATGTCCAGGTACAGATACTTGTAACCTAGGTATTGCAAGTAGTACAGGAATTGCTGAAGAATTAGAGAAAGTTCTAAATGCTGAATATCCTCAATATAGCAATAATCATGAAATTGAAATAAAAATTAGTGGTTGTATGAATGCTTGTGGGCAACATAATATGTCTGCAATTGGATTTCAAGGAATGTCAATTAACTCAGGTAAATTAGTAGCGCCAGCGTTGCAAGTTTTGTTAGGAGGAGGAAAACTAGGAAATGGTTCAGGACGATTTGCTGATAAAGTAATAAAAATTCCTAGCCGTAGAGGACCAGATGCATTGCGTACTATCTTAAATGATTTTGATGCTAATGCAAAAGGAGAAAAATTCCTTACTTATTATGATGCAAAAGGAGAGAAATATTTTTATGAAATATTGAAACCTTTCGCTGATGTAACGAATTTAACCGAAGCTGATTTTGTAGATTGGGGTAATGCCGATAACTACGTAAAAGCAGTTGGAGTTGGAGAATGTGCTGGTGTTGTTATTGACTTGGTTGCTACTTTATTATTAGAAGCAAAAGACAAATTAACATTTGCTCAGGAATCATTCGACGAAAACAAATGGTCAGATGCAATCTATCATGCCTATGCAGGATTTGTAAATGGTGCCAAAGCATTGTTACTTTCAGAAAATGAGAAAACAAATAATCATGCAGGAATTGTTGATTTATTTGATACTGTTTTTATAGCTACTTCAAAAATTGAATTGCCAACAACATTCAGAGAATTAGTTTATCAAATCAATAAAGTTGAACCTTCAGAAGCATTTGCAAAACAATACATCCAAGAAGGAATTTCATTTTTTGATACAATCGAAAAATATAGAGCCAAAGATTTAGCTAATGCTTAATACAGTAAAACCCAAAGTAACTTTAGTCGGAGCAGGTCCTGGTGATCCTGATTTGATGACTTTAAAAGGTGTAAAAGCACTTGCTGAAGCAAATGTGGTTTTGTATGATGCTTTGGCTAATGAAGAAATTTTAGAATATGCGCCTAAGAATGCAATTCGAATTTTTGTTGGCAAGCGAATAGCAAATCATGCCTATACTCAAGATCAGATTAACCAATTAATAGTTGATAATGCATTGACTTATGGTAATGTGGTGCGTTTAAAAGGGGGAGATCCATTTGTATTTGGACGCGGAAGTGAAGAAATAGAATACGTGGAGAGCTTCGGAATACCTACATTTGTAGTGCCTGGAATATCATCGGTAATTGCAGTTCCTGCTAATTTGGGAATTTCGATAACTAAAAGAGGTGTTTCAGAGAGCTTTTGGGCCATTACAGGAACAACTTCAGATAGAAAATTATCTACTGATGTTGCATTGGCAGCTCAATCTTCGGCTACAGTAGTTATCTTAATGGGAATGAGTAAGCTAGCGCAGATAGTTGCTTTGTTTCAAAAAGAACAAAAAGGAGAAACTCCAATTGCGATTATTCAAAACGGAACAACTCCAGACGAGAAAGTCGGAATCGGAACTATAAGTACAATTAAAAAAGTTGCTATGGAGAAAAAATTAGCTTCTCCAGCAATCATTATAATTGGCGAAGTAGTTAGAGAAAGCACTAAACTAAAAGGATTTTACGAAGAATTTGTATCAAGTCAAATACGATTGTAATGGAAAGAAACGAATTATATCCAATATTTTTAAAACTACATAAGCTTAATGTGCTTATAGTAGGCGGTGGAAATGTGGGGTTAGAAAAACTTTCTTTTTTATTAAAATCAAGTCCCAATGCTAATGTGGAGGTTGTTGCAACTACCTTTTTACCCGAAATTGAGATTCTGGGTGAAAAGTATAATTTGACCTTAACAAAAGCAAAGTTCAAGAAAAAGATGCTAAAAAAAAGGCATATGGTTATTGCTTGTACGGATGATTTGTTGGTGAATAAAAAGATATATGATTTGTCAAGAGAAAGATATCTGATTTGTAATATTGCCGATACTCCCGAATTATGTGACTACTATTTAGGTGGTATCGTAACCAAGGGAAATGTTAAAATTGCTATTTCTACCAATGGTAAATCACCAACAACGGCCAAAAGACTTCGAGAATTTTTTGAAGAAGTTATTCCTGAAGACATTAATAAAATGGTTGAAAACCTCAATGAGTACAGGAAAACACTAAAAGGCAACTTTGAAGATAAGGTTAGAAAGATGAACGAAATTACCGCATCGTTAAAAAATAAAGAGTAAAAAATTCCACAAAGAAATCAATGATAAAAATCATTGACATTAGAATAAATTATTCGTTTCTTTGTATTATTAAGAATGATTATAAACAACCTCATAATGATTAAAACAGACATACTTATAATAGGAGCTGGTCCAACTGGTTTATTTGCCGTTTTTGAAGCAGGATTATTAAAATTAAAATGCCATATCCTAGATGCTTTACCGCAAGCAGGAGGGCAACTTTCAGAGTTATATCCAAAGAAGCCTATTTATGATATTCCTGGTTTTCCAGAAGTATTAGCAGGAGATTTGATTGATAACCTACAGGAGCAAATTAAGCAATTTGAGCCAGGTTACACATTAGGAGAGCGTGCTGAAACAATCGAGAAACAAGAAGATGGTAGTTTTATCGTAACCTCAAATAAAGGAACTAAATTTCATGCGCCAGTTGTTGCTATTGCAGGAGGATTAGGAAGTTTTGAGCCACGTAAGCCACTTATTGAAGATATTGAGTTTTATGAAAATAAAGGAGTAAAATACTTCATTAAGAACCCAGAAAAATTCAGAGATAAGAGAGTTGTAATTGCAGGAGGAGGAGATTCAGCTTTAGACTGGAGTATATTCCTTGCAAATGTAGCTTCAGAAGTAACTTTAATTCACCGTAGAAACGAATTTAGAGGAGCTTTAGATTCTGTAGAAAAAGTACAAGAATTAAAAACGGCTGGAAAAATTAAGTTAATTACACCTGCAGAGGTAATCGGAATCAATGGTGCAGAGCATATTGAGTCACTTGTTATCGAAGAAAACGGAGCAACTCGTATAATTCCAACAGATTATTTTATTCCGCTTTTCGGATTAACACCAAAATTAGGTCCAATCGGAGACTGGGGATTAGAAATTGAAAAAAATGCAATTAAAGTAAATAATGCATTAGATTATCAAACTAATATTCCGGGAATCTTTGCAATTGGAGACGTAAATACTTACCCAGGGAAATTAAAATTGATTCTTTGTGGATTTCACGAAGCGACACTTATGTGTCAGGCAGCATATCAAATTATCAATCCAGGTAAAAAATATGTATTAAAATATACTACCGTATCAGGAGTAGACGGATTTGATGGAACTCGTAAAGAAGCTCCAAAAGCAGTTGTTAAGGCAATTGTTTAGTTTTTAAAAGTTGCTAAGGTTCTTAGTAACTGAGGTTCTAAGATTAAAAAAAAGGAAAGCTCGAACTATTTTAGTTTGGGCTTTTTTTAGTTGTATACTTCAAATTTACGTACTAACGAATTTATAAATCATAAAGAAGTGATGGATATATTCTCAAAATAAAAACAAAAACATTAATAAAGTTTTAAAAACTTAGAGCCTTAGTAACTTAGTGGCTCAGAATCTTTAAAAAATAGTTGCAATTGATAGCTTTATGTCTTTACTTTGCGCTGTTCATATTTTTATTGAAAGTTATCACGAAAGGCGGAGGGATAGACCCATTGAAACCTTAGCAACCCTTTATCATAAAGAAGGTGCTACATTCTACTTTATACATTCATTGTATTAAAGATAGATAACAACATAATACAGCAATGTATTTCTCAAAACTTTTCTTGACAAACTTACCGTATCAAACTGAACAAAATTCAGTATCAGCAGCGAATTATTGGCGCATTTTTGCCCATAACATTCCCGCTTTCTGCTATATCTTATTTTCTGAACCCCAGAAAAAAAGGATACCGCTGTAAACGAAGTTCACTGAACTCCTATGAAAATAGAAATTAAGTGAAGTAATCGGGGCTAAAGAGCTATGATATTGAATTTTTGGAATCGCAACCTAACCCGTTTTTAAAACCTGTTAGGTTTGAATTTCAAACAACAACAAAAATTAAATAGTAGTCCTAACAGGTTTTAAAAACTTGTTAGGACGTTAGAAAAGAAGAAAATGTCAACAATTCAAGAAGCAATAAAAAAAAATATCCTAATCCTAGATGGAGCAATGGGAACAATGTTGCAACGCTATAATTTCTCAGAAGAAGATTTTAGAGGAGAGCGTTTCAAAGACTTTCCGCATCCATTAAAAGGAAACAACGATTTACTATCCATAACACAACCACAAGCAATTCGCGATGTCCACGCCGCTTATTATGAAGCGGGTGCAGACATCGTAGAGACGAATACCTTTTCGGGAACAACAATCGGTATGGCCGATTATTTCCTAGAAGAGTACGTTTACGAATTAAATTACGAATCGGCTAAATTGGCTAGAGAAGTAGCAGATGAATTTACTGCTAAAAATCCAAGTAAACCCCGTTTTGTAGCAGGTTCAATCGGACCAACAAACCGTACAGCAAGTATGTCACCCGATGTAAATGATCCGGGTTACAGAGCCGTAACTTTCGATGATTTACGTATTGCTTACAAACAACAAGTAGAAGCCCTTATGGATGGTGGCTGCGATTTACTGTTGGTAGAAACTATTTTTGATACGCTGAATGCTAAAGCAGCACTTTTTGCAATCGAAGAAGTAAAGGAAGAACGTAATATAGAAATTCCGATTATGGTTTCGGGAACAATTACCGATGCTTCAGGAAGAACACTTTCTGGGCAAACAGTAGAAGCGTTCTTGATTTCAGTATCACATATTCCGTTATTAAGCGTAGGATTCAATTGTGCTTTAGGAGCCGATTTATTGAAACCATATCTAAAAACATTATCACAACATACAAGCTTTAATGTTTCGGCACACCCGAATGCAGGTTTACCAAACGCGTTTGGACAATACGACGAAACACCAGAGCAAACACAAGCATTCATCAAAGAATATTTAGATGATAATTTAATCAATATCATCGGTGGTTGTTGCGGAACAACTCCAGATCATATTCGATTAATTGCCGAAGTAGCAAAAGATTATAAACCGAGAATAGCGCCGGTTTTTGAGTAAAAGTTTTTTAAAAAGTTCTAGATGAAGAGATATTTGTATCAATTATAATGGAAAGGAATTGAGTTAAAGGTTCTTTAAAAAGTTCTAGATGAAGAGATATTTGTATCAATTATAATGGAAAGAATTTAAGTTAAAGGTTCTTTAAAAAGTTCCAGAGGAACGACATATTTGTATCAATTATAATGGAAAGGAATTGAGTTAAAGGTTCTTTAAAAAGTTCTAGATGAAGAGATATTTGTATCAATTATAATGGAAAGAATTTAAGTTAAAGGTTCTTTAAAAAGTTCCAGAGGAACGACATATTTGTATCAATTATAATGGAAAGGAATTGAGTTAAAGGTTCTTTAAAAAGTTCTAGATGAAGAGATATTTGTATCAATTATAATGGAAAGAATTTAAGTTAAAGGTTCTTTAAAAAGTTCCAGAGGAACGACATATTTGTATCAATTATAATGGAAAGGAATTGAGTTAAAGGTTCTTTAAAAAGTTCCAGAGGAACGACATATTTGTAGCAACGAAATTTATTTCGTTGAAAATTAAAAAAAAGAAATGGCAGAAAATAGAAGAGACCTTGTATTAGCAGGATTGGAACCGTTAATTATTACGCCTACTAGTGTTTTTGTAAACATTGGAGAACGTACGAATGTAACAGGCTCAAGAAAATTCTTGCGTTTAATCAAGGAAGAGAAATACGACGAGGCACTTGATATTGCGAGGCAACAAGTAGAAGGTGGAGCACAGATCATCGATATTAATATGGATGAAGGAATGCTTGATGGAGTTCAGGCAATGACTAAATTCCTGAATTTAATTGCATCCGAACCAGATATTTCGAGAGTGCCGATTATGATTGACAGTTCGAAATGGGAAATTATCGAAGCTGGTCTTAAAGTAGTACAAGGAAAAAGTGTTGTAAACTCAATCTCTCTAAAAGAAGGAGAAGAAGCTTTTATTCATCATGCTAAACTTATCAAACGTTACGGTGCCGCTGCAATTATCATGGCTTTTGATGAGGTTGGACAGGCCGATAATTTTGAACGAAGAGTTGAAATTTGTCAGCGTTCGTATGATATTTTAGTAGATAAAGTTGGTTTTCCACCACAGGATATCATCTTCGATTTAAATATTTTTCCAGTTGCAACCGGAATGGAAGAGCACCGCTTAAATGCGTTGGACTTTTTTAGAGGAACAAAATGGGTTCGTGATAATTTACCTCATGCACATATTAGTGGTGGAGTAAGTAACGTTTCGTTCTCATTTAGAGGAAACGATACTGTTCGTGAAGCTATGCACTCGGTGTTTTTATATCATGCGATTCAGAACGGAATGACAATGGGAATTGTAAATCCTGAGATGCTTTCGATTTATGATGATATTCCAAAAGATTTATTAGAACACGTAGAAGATGTAATTCTTAACCGCCGCGATGATGCTACCGAAAGACTTTTGGACTTTGCAGAGAATGTAAAGGGAGAAGTAAAAAGTGATGAAAAAGCAATTCAAGAATGGCGTTTAGGAACCGTTCAGGAGCGTATAACACATTCGCTAGTAAAAGGTATCGATGCTTTTATAGAAGAAGATGTTGAAGAAGCGCGTTTGGCGGCAGTTAAACCTATCGAAGTTATTGAAATTAACTTGATGACAGGGATGAATGTTGTGGGAGATTTATTCGGAAGCGGAAAAATGTTCTTACCACAGGTTGTAAAATCGGCACGTGTAATGAAAAAAGCAGTGGCGTATTTGTTGCCTTATATTGAAGCAAGTAAACAAGCAGGAGATAAATCTGGAAACGGAAAAATCCTGATGGCAACAGTAAAAGGAGATGTTCATGATATTGGTAAAAACATTGTTTCGGTTGTATTAGCCTGTAACAATTACGAAATCGTAGATTTAGGTGTAATGGTGCCTCCAGAAAAAATTATTGCAGCAGCAATTGAGCACAACGTAGACATTATTGGATTAAGCGGACTGATTACACCTTCGCTTGACGAAATGGTTTATTTGGCAAAAGAATTAGACAAACAAGGAATTAAAATTCCGATTATGATTGGTGGAGCAACTACTTCGCGTGCGCATACAGCCGTGAAAATCGCTCCACAATATAGAGAAACTGTAATTCACGTAAACGATGCTTCGAGAGCAGTTACTGTTGCAGGAAACTTATTAGATCATAATCGTAAAGTATATGCAAGTGATATTCGTGCTGATTACGACGCTTTTAGAGAAACGTTTTTAAATCGTTCGAGAGATAAAAATTTCTTGACAATTGAACAAGCGCGTAAAAATAAATTACAATTGGATTGGAGCGAATATACTCCGACGAAACCAAAATTTATAGGAGCGAAAGTTATTGAAGTAGAATTGGATGTTTTGGTTCCGTATATCGACTGGACACCATTTTTTAGAACGTGGGAATTGTTTGGTAAATATCCAGCAATTCTAACGGATGAGGTTGTGGGAACTGAAGCGACTTCTGTTTTTGCAGATGCTCAGGCGATGTTGAAAGTTATCTTGGAAGAGAAAAAACTAACAGCAAAAGGAATTTACGGAATTTTCCCTGCGAATCAAGTAAACGATGATGATATTGAATTATACGACATCCCCCCAACCCCCGAAGGGGGAGTTGCTCAAATTGACGAAAAGCAAACCAACAACAGCACAACGGAAATAACGACAAAAGAAGAAGTTCCCCCTTCGGGGGTTAGGGGGACCTTTTTGACACTACGTCAACAATCTCAAAAGACAAAAGGAGCGCCAAACATAGCTCTAGCAGATTTTATTTTGCCAAAAGATTCGGGAGTAACTGATTATATGGGAGCGTTTTGTGTAACAACAGGATTTGGTGTTGACGAATGGGCTGCAGAATTTGAGAAAGATCTTGATGACTATAATTCGATTATGGTAAAAGCATTAGCAGATCGTTTTGCAGAGGCGTTTGCTGAATATTTACACGAGGAAGTCCGTAAAAATTTCTGGGGTTACGATGCCGATGAGTCATTATCAACCGAAGATTTAATTGAAGAAAATTATAAAGGAATTCGACCAGCACCGGGATATCCTGCTTGCCCAGACCATTTAGAAAAACCAACTATTTGGAAATTACTAAATGTAGAAGAAGAGATAGGAGTTACGCTAACAGAAAGTATGGCAATGTGGCCAGCATCATCAGTTTCAGGATATTATTTCGGAAATCCCAAAAGTAAATATTTTGGACTAGGGAAAATAAAAGAAGATCAGGTTGTTGATTACGCCAAACGAAGAAGTATTTCGACAGATAAAGCCATGAAATGGCTAAACCCAAACATAGCAGACTAGTCCCCCTAGCCCCCGAAGGGGGGGAAAAGGAGAATAAAATAACGCAAACCTGATGACCCCTTTCAGGATTCCCCCTTCGGGGGTTAGGGGGATAATTATGAAAGTAACCAAACATATAGAAAAGGCAAACGGGAATACATTATTCTCATTTGAAATTATTCCTCCACAAAAAGGGAAAAGTATTCAGGAATTATACGCTAATATCGATCCGTTAATGGATTTTAATCCTCCATTTATTGATGTAACAACTTCTCGCGAAGAGTACATTTACATTGATAAAGGAAATGGTTTATTAGATAAAAAACTAACAAGAATGCGTCCGGGAACATTAGGGATTTGTGCTTCTATAAAACATAAATACAATGTAGATACCGTTCCTCATGTACTTTGTGGCGGATTTACCAAAGAAGAAACGGAGTATCTTTTGGTAGATTGTAACTACCTAGGTATCGATAATGTTATGGCTTTGCGTGGAGATGCTATGAAAGACGAACAATATTTTATGCCAAAATTAGGAGGAAACGATTATGCAGTCGATTTAGTAAAACAAATCAACTTGCTCAATCAAGGAAAATACCTGCATGAAGTAATGGATATTGATAACAAAGCCGATTTTTGTATTGGTGTGGCAGGTTATCCAGAGAAACATTTAGAATCTCCATCATTACAATCTGACTTAAAAAGATTGAAAGAAAAAGTAGATGCAGGTGCTGATTATGTTGTAACACAGATGTTTTTTGATAATTCAAAATATTTTAAGTTTGTAGAAAAAGCTAGAGAAATGGGAATTACAATTCCGATTATTCCAGGGATTAAACCAATAGCAGTTCAAAGACATTTACAAGTATTACCACAGATTTTCCGTATCGATTTACCCGAAGATTTAATTCATGAGGTAGATAAATGCAAGAATAATGCTGAGATTAAGCAAGTAGGAATTGAATGGGCAATTCAGCAATCATTAGAGTTAAAAGCAGCTGGAGTTCCTGTTTTGCATTATTACTCAATGGGGAAATCAGAGAATATTCGCCAGATTGCTTGTAACGTTTTTTAGTCTATTTTTGGTGTTATAATTCTAAAAAAGGCAAGGAGCTATTCCGATAACTATCGGAACAAGCTGTACGCTGTATCTTTTTATCCGCAAAATAAAGCGGATAAAAAGGATGCCGCTCCCATCTGGGCTAGGGCATTAGGAGTTGTTAATTTTAATTTATAATAGTTTCAACAATTATGGAAAAAGAAGAATTACAATCAATTGCATCTCAATTAAAAAAACCAGAAGGACAAAAAGGAATTGAAATGGCAAATATGATGCATGAAACAAACATCAATATGACGCTAAGTTCAATTCAAAATCTACATATTTCACAAGGTGATATAATATTAGAATTAGGTCATGGCAACGCTGCTCATCTTGAGTATTTAATGGAGCAAAGCTCTAATTTAAAGTATTACGGACTCGAAATGTCTGAGCTTATGTATCAAGAAGCGCGTCAGATTAACAGAAATTATGTTTCTCAAAAACAAGCTTTCTTTTTGCTTTACGATGGAAATCAAATTCCATTTCCCGATGCACATTTCAATAAAATATTTACAGTGAATACGTTATATTTTTGGCAAGAACCTGTAAAATTTCTTTCGGAAATATACAGAGTGTTAGATAACAAAGGAATCTTTAGCCTAACATTCGCACAAGAAAGTTTTATGAAAAAGCTTCCGTTTACTGCGTTTGAATTCGAACTTTATAATACCGAAAAAGTCGAAAAACTAATTAGTCAGACTCCTTTTAAGGTTATCAAGACAGAAAATCAAACTGAAAAAGTAAAAAGTAAAACAGGAGAACTTGTTGATAGAGAATTTACTACGATTGTTTTAGAAAAATAGAATAAGTTAAGTTGTTGATTGTTAAAAGATTTAGCATAATTTTAAAATACTAATACTTCTTAATTATGGAGACTAAAAAAATCAATTTTTTAAAAAATTACAGCAGTATTCTTTTACTCCTAGGTGGTATTATTGCGGGAAGTGTTTTAGGATTAGTCTTTGGTAAAGACATAGAGATAATAAAGCCAATAGGTGATATTTTCTTGAATTTACTTTTTACAGCAATCATTCCGCTAATCTTTTTTACAATAACATCTTCTATTGCCAATTTAGAAAAAACAGAAAAGTTAGGTAGATTATTCGTTGTGATGGTAGCCGTTTTTCTAGCAACGTTACTTCTTTCGGCTATAGTTATGATTATAGCAGTTTATCTTTTTCCAATTCATCAAAATATTATCGTTTCTAAAATTCCACTTGAGAATATTGCAACAGGAAACGTTGGAGATCAGATAGCACAATTAGTAACAACAAATGACTTCTTCGAGTTATTGTCGCGAAAAAGTATGTTGGCACTTATCATTTTTTCTTTTTTAATAGGTTTTGCAACTTTGCAATCGGGAGAAAAAGGAGCAAGTTTTAAGAGTTTCTTGGATTCAGGAAATGAAGTAATGAAGCAGTTATTAAATATTATAATGAAAATGGCTCCAATAGGTTTAGGAGCTTACTTTGCGTATCAGGTTAGTTTTTATGGACCACAATTATTTGGAGTTTATGCCAAACCATTGGGGATTTATTATGGAGCTTGTGTATTTTATTTCTTTGTTTTCTTTAGCTTTTATGCTTTAGTAGCAGGAGGGAAAAGAGCTTTTATAGTTTTTTGGACTAATAATGTAACGCCTGCACTTACAGCTATAGGAACTTGTAGTAGCATTGCAACAATCCCTGCCAATCTAGAAGCTGCTGAAAAAATGGGAATTCCTGCTCGTGTTCGTAATGTGGTTATTCCACTCGGAGCACCATTGCATAAAGATGGTTCGAGTATGTCATCTATCTTAAAAATTACCGTATTGTTTACCATGTTCGGAAAAGATTTTACAGAACCAAGTACAATACTGATGGCATTAGGAATTACAGTAATTGTATCAATCGTAGAAGGAGGAATTCCTAACGGAGGCTATATCGGAGAAGTTTTGGCAATAACTGTTTATGGATTTCCAATGGCAGAAGCTTTGCCAGTGGCAATGATATTGGGAACGCTTGTTGATCCAATTGCTACTTTACTAAATGCCAATGGCGATGTGATTTCGTCAATGATGGTCTCCCGATTTTCGGAGAAGACTAAATGGTAACCTACATTACTATTTCCTATTTCAATTTAACACTATTTCATAATTCGCATAAACAGTACAATTAACTTACTGTTTTTGTCGTGAATGATGTTTTAGGTAACTACATAAAAGACCGCTATAAATGAATACAACATTTCAACAAGATTTAAACGATATTGAAAATATACTTGAGAAAGTAAAACAACAAGGGCTAGATTTTTTGAATTCCCTAGATACAGTTCCAACTTCAACTTCAAATACGATAACAACCGATAGGAATTTAAATCAATCAGGTTTAGGTACATTATCGACTTTGGATGAATTTAATCAGCGATTAGCTCCTTTAATGGTAGCATCATCTGGGCCAAGATATTGGGGGTTTGTTACTGGCGGGACTACACCTGCTTCGATAGTTGGAGATTGGTTGACTACTATTTATGACCAAAATACACAGACGGTAAAGGCGCAAGGAGGAGTATCGGCTTTAATAGAAATTGAAACAATTAATTTATTATTGCAATTATTAGATTTACCAAAATCATTCCTAGGCGGATTTGTTACTGGTGCTACAATGTCTAATTTTACTTCTTTGGCTGTTGCGAGACAATGGCTAGGAAAGCAATTAGGAAAGGACTTTGCTAAGAATGGAATAGATGAACCAATTACCATTTTATCTGCAACTCCACATTCGTCTTCTATAAAATGCTTGTCGATGTTAGGAATAGGAAGTCAGAACTTTACAAAAATAAAAACACTCGAAGGAAATAGAGAAGCAATTGATGTCGTTGATTTAGAAAAGAACATTCAAGCTTTAAATGGGAAACCTTTTATTGTAATAACAAGCGCTGCTACTGTAAACACAGGAGATTTTGATGATTTTATTGCAATAAATAAACTAAAAGAAAAGTATCAATTCTGGTGGCATATCGATGCTGCTTTTGGTGGCTTTGCCGCTTGTTCGCCTAAATACAAACATTTATTAAACGGATGGGAGACTGCGGATAGTATTACTATAGATTGTCATAAATGGCTAAATGTGCCTTATGAAAGTGCATTTTATTTGATAAAAGAAGAACATAAAATTTTGCAGATAGAAACATTCCAAAATTCGAATGCCCCGTACTTAGGAGATCCATTAGAGAACTTTAGTTTCTTAAATTTTTTACCTGAGAATTCAAGACGATTAAAAGCATTGCCAGTTTGGTTTTCTTTATTGGCTTATGGTAAAGAGGGTTATCAGGATATAGTTGAAAACAGTATTGAACTCGCATTGCAATTTGATGAATTTATTGTTGGGAGTGAGAACTTTGAGTTATTAGCTCCAACGAGATTAAATAATGTTTGTTTTACGTTATCAGGAGATCATAATCAGGATAAAGTAAATTTGTTTTTGACACATCTAAATGACACAGGAAAAGTATTTATGACTCCTACGGTATATTTAAACCGCAAAGGAATTAGAGCTTCATTTGTAAATTGGAGAACCAGCAAAGAAGATATTCAAATCGTGATAGAAGTAATTAAAAAGACAATTTTGGAATTAAAAATATAGATTAATCGTTTAATTATTTTTTAAAAGTAGCCCGTTTAAATTTTTAAACGGGCTACTTTTTTGTATACATGGGAGTTATTGTCAATGTGATTACTCTATTATTTTAATGAAATATGACACATTTTTTTAAGATTTTTATGTTTAAAATTAACAAAAGTGTTATTAAACTTCCTTTTCATTAAATTAAAGTTATTATAAAAGTTAAAAATTATGCTTATTTAGAATAATTAAAAACAAACTTGATTGGTTTGTCTCTAATAGTTAATTTTGTCATAAATTAATTCACATATCTATTGTTCATTTTTAATTAAAAGTTAATGCGACTACATAAAATAGGAATTCTATTATTGGTTTTAATGACCACAATACAAGGTTTTTCACAAAAAAATAAATCAACTATTTCTGGAGTTGTTTTGATAACGAACCAAATGCCGGGCGAAGCAGTTTCTGTAGCTTTAAAAGGAACAGCTTATGCTACACTTACAAATAGTAAGGGAGAATATAAGTTGAATGCTGAACCAGGAGATTATGTTCTAGTGATTACTTATGTAGGTTATAAAACAAGTTATACTGCGATTACTTTATTAAAAGGCGGCAAAGTAGTTCCAAATATCACGATACAAGAAGATATGGCTGCACTAAAAGAAGTAGCTGTAACAGGAAAATCTAAAGTGCAACGAGTTAGAGAGCAGGCTTATAACATTACGGCTGTCGATCTGAAAAAAACATACAATACTTCTGCCGATTTAAATCAGATTTTGAATAAAACAACTGGGGTTCGTGTTCGTGAATCTGGAGGAATGGGTTCTGATTTTAATTTTACATTGAATGGGTTTTCAGGAGATCAAGTGAAATTCTTTCTAGACGGAGTTCCAATGGAGAGCTTTGGTTCTTCGCTTACACTGAATAATATTCCAGTAAATATGGCTGAAAGGATTGATGTGTACAAAGGAGTTGTTCCTATAGAGTTAGGTTCAGATGCTTTAGGTGGTGCAGTTAATATTATAACGAATAAAAGTGTTGATCGTTACATTGATGCTTCTTATAGTTTTGGATCATTCAATACACATAGAATGGCTGTAAATACACGTTTTACAAACAAATCTGGCCTTATTTTGAATTTAAATGCTTTTGGTAACTATTCTGATAATGACTATAAAGTAGACGTAAGTATTGCTGATAAAGCTACTGGATCTTATTTACCAGAAAAAAAATACCGTCACTTCAATGATGGTTATAAATCAGGTGCAATAATGGCAGAAACTGGTTTTAAAAATAAATCATTTGCAGATTATTTACTTGTTGGTTTCGTGATGTCTGGTAATAAGAAAGAGATTCAGCAAGGAATAAGCATGGATAAAGTAGCTGGTCAAGCTTTTAAGGACGGTGAGGCTTTTATATCTTCTTTGAAATACAAGAAAAACAATCTTTTTACTAAGGGACTTTCTGTAAACTTCAATACAACTTATAGTTTGGTAAACAACCGTACAATTGACACTTCATCTAGGGTTTATGATTGGGCAGGAAATTATACTTATAGAAGTTTTGGAGGAGCTAGTGATAAGGGTGAATTAAATGATAATAAAAAAACATTTTATCTATATGATGAAAAGAATTTATTGACAATAACCAATATCAAATATGAAATTGATGAGCACCAATCTATAGCATTTAATCATACATATACGAGTTATAAACGTAAAGAAAAGGAAGGATATATAAATACTATTGATTTAGGTGAACCTTCTTTTGATAAAAATGTTTTGGGACTTGTATATAATGTGAGCGGTTTTGATAATCGATTTTCAGCATCTGTATTTGGAAAGATGTTTGATTTTCGTTCAAGCTCAGTAATTAAGGACAAAAAAGAATCTACCTCATCTACAAATTATGGTTATGGAGTTACTGCAACATATCATTTAACGGAAAATATACAAACAAAAGCATCCTATGAACATGCATATCGTTTGCCTTCGCCTGGAGAGATGTATGGAGATAGTGGAGTAACAATTACAAGTAATACTGGATTAATACCTGAAAGTAGTGATAATGTAAATTTTGGACTTGTATTAATTGCTCAAAAAAACAAACATCATTTTGGAGCTGAAAGTAGTTTGATTTACAGAAATGCTAAAGATTTTATACAAATGGTTCCTGTTGGAAATACATCTAGTTATAAAAATCTACAAAGTGTTCGTGTTACCGGTGTCGATGGAGTAATTCGTTATGCATATGATGATTTTTTAAGTTTTGAAGTAAATGCGACCTATCAAAAGCAGGTTAATACAAATAAATTTGTTAAAAAAGATAATTTGGAGGTTCCGGATGCACTGTATAATGCACAATTACCAAATGTACCTATCTTTTTTGGTAATGCTGATTTAGCTTTTTCATTCAAAAATATCAAATACAAACACGACCGACTTACCCTTAATGTTAGTGCAAATTATTTAGATGCTTTTTATTTAACATGGCCAGTTTTGGGTGAACTTGAAACTAAAAAAGCAATTCCAGAGCAGTTTACTCAAAATGCAATGGTTTCTTATTCTTTCTTAAATGGGAAATACAATTTTGCTTTTGAGTGCAGAAATATTACCGATGTAAAAGTATACGATTATTTCAAAGTTCAAAAACCGGGTCGCGCTTTCTCAGTTAAATTAAGATACTTCATTCAATAATAATTTAAATTTTTAATAATAACCCTTAAATAATTACAAATCATGTTTATAAACAAATTTCAAAAAGGCTTTGCAGTAGCAATGCTATCGTTATCTATTTTTTCTTGTAGTAGTGATGATGCTGCTCCAAAAGATGAAACAACTTTTACTGGTTCTAAGTATGTTGCATCTTACTGGTTAGCTGATTATACTCAGTATATTTTAGATTTTAACTCTATAGATCGATTAATGACGGGTGAAATTAGCGCTAAAGGAGTTGGAATTGAGCAAAACGGAAGTTGTTTTCCGATTAACAATACTTTTTTTGCATTACACACAGGAAGTGAAGGGTCAATACCATTTTCTTTAAATAGTGAAGGTAAATTAAAAGCAGGACAAAAAATTTCTTTCGAATCTTCTTATGCTGTTGGATACACTGATGACAAAAGAATGATTAATATTGGTGCCACTTGGGATGGTAGTTCTTCAGATTATGAACTAATGATTTACAATCCTACCAAAGTTTCAATCGATGCTCGTAAGTTTAATGACTTTGCAGTAAATGCATCAAATAAGAACGTCTTATATTGGCCAACAGGAGCAGCAGTTTCTGGAGATAAACTTTTTGTACCAGTATATATCAAAGATGTATCTGATAAAACGAATGTAATTTTGTCATCAGATGCAATTGTGAGAGTTTACAAGTACCCATCTTTGGAGTACATAACTACAATAAAAGATGCTAGATCAGCTGCAATTGGATTGTATTACACAAACACAGGAATTGTACAAACAGGATCAGGAGATATCTTTACTTTTTCATCTAATGCTCGTGCTGGTGGTTATCCAGTTACAAATGTTTCTTCTGGAATTTTGCGTATTAAAAAAGGAGAAGATAAATTCGATGCAAGTTATTTCTTTGATATTGAAAAAAGTTCACTTAAAGGAAAGGTTCTAGCAGCTTATCCGCTAGGGGGAGAAAAAGTTTATATATCTTATATACCTAGCGATGTTGATTCAGTAAACAATGTTTATAGTTTTCTAGATTCAAAACCAATTTTTAAAGGTGCTATATTAGATTTAGCTTCTAAAACTATTTTGCCAGTTACAGGATTGCCTGATTATGGTGGAGATGAGTTTTTTGGATTAGGAAGCATGTTTGTAGAAGATGGTAAAGCATACAAAAGCTTTGTTACGGGTAAAGAAGCTCGTGTATATCAAATAGATATTGCAACTGGTACTGCTAAAGCTGGAGCACTTCTTAAAGAGGGACTTTACTTACCTTCTATTGGTAAACTTACATATTAATACAGTTTAAAATGGTTTGAGGATATAATGATTAATTCCTCAAACCATTTTTATATGCCTTTTTTGCCCAAGACATTATTACCTATATAAAATATATATCCCCAATGACTACTATTAAAAGCCGTACAAATAAGCCACCGAATAATGGAAAATCGCGTTTTAGTAAAATCAATGCTTGGTTGCATTTATGGCTGGGGCTCGCCTCAGGAATCGTGGTGTTTATAATGGGAATTACAGGTTGTGTTTTGGTTTTTGAGCAAGAAATCAAAGAGTTAACATCACCTTGGTTAACTGTAGAAGCGCAAACACCAGACAAAGTTCTACCACCTTCTAAAATATATGAGGCAGTTAGTAAAGCGTTGCCAGATAAAGAGATTCATGGGTTTTGGTACAATGGTTTAGATAAGACTATAAAAGTTGATATTGAATCGGATTCTTTGATTTACGTAAATCCATACAATGGAGTTATTACTGGAATGGTAGATCACGAAGATCTTTTTCATATTATGGATGAAGGACATCGTTATGTATGGTTAGGTCGTGATGTTGGTTCGCAAGTAACAGCTTGGGGGACATTGATTTTCTTTTTATTACTGATAAGTGGTCTTATTCTTTGGTTTCCAAAAAAATGGAATAAAACAACAAGAAATGCTAGTTTTAAGATTAAATGGAACGCTAAGTTTAAACGAATCAATTATGATTTGCATAATGTAATGGGATTTTACACTATTATATTGGCATTACTTATTTCGTTTACAGGATTAATAATGAGTTTTCACTGGATTAGGCAAAGTACCTATTGGATAAGTGGAGGTTGGGCAGATGAAAAAGAGAAAAAAGAACTAGTTGTTGAAGCTAAAAAAGATTCATTATCCAAGCAACAAATAGATATGCTTACTGCCGCCGATATCATTTGGAATAAAGTGAGAAAAGAAATTGCCAAGGAAAACACAGAAGCCGTTATCATCCATTTACCAGATGAGCCAGAGGAAGATTTTTATGCTTGTACAGATATGAATAAAGGGATTTGGAGAGATTTGTATTTTGATTCAACAACATTAGAATTACTCCCTAAATCACAAAAGTATATTGACAATGAACGTTTTTCAAGATGGCTTATGCGATCCAATTATAGTCTTCATATTGGAGCTATTGGTGGATTACCAACAAAGATCCTATACTTTTTAGCTAGTTTAATTTGCGCTAGTTTGCCCGTTACAGGTTTTTATATATGGTGGGGAAGGAAGAAAAAAACAAAACCTGCCGTTGTTAAAAAATAAGATTACTTTTTTTGTTTACATATTTTTAGTTAGTTAAAGTCTTTTGAAGTTCTGAGCCCTCTTCAAAAGACTTTTTTTATGCTTTAAAATGACGCTCTAATAGATGTTATTTTGATTTGAGAGCTATTGAGTGTAATTACTTCGTCAATTAGCTTTGCTCCGGCCGTAAAAATAGCATTTAACACATAGTTACATAGTTCTGATAGTTATCGGAGGTTATGCGCTATAATAATTACATTCAAGGCGTGTACTAGTAAGTTAATTGTTATTAGTCTTTTTTTTGCTTTGCATTTAATCTGTTGTGATTAATTTATATAAATAAGTCGGTTGCAATTCGTTTTAGATAAGATATAAAACCAAGAAAGCCCATGAAATTCTTCATGGGCTTTTTATTATAAAATGATATTCTTTTAAATTCTGTAAGTAAAAGAAATGGTAGCTACACGGCTATCAAGGTTGTATCTTTTATCTATACTAGTTTGTCCAATAAACGAATTGATATTGTATTTATTAGTATTAAAGACATCAGTAACATTAAATTTTATACTGCCTTTGTTATCAAGAACTTGTTTTGATAATCCGATACTAAAATCGAAGAAACTATCTCTTTCGTAAATACCTACATTCGATTTTGATTGGTATTGTGCATTAGCTTCCGCTTTCCAAGTATCCGTAATAGTAAATGAGTTCTGAACGTTTAAATTTAGCGTTACTATCGGATTAATTTTAGTTGAATTAATCATGTTTCCTTCAAACTTATTTTCAAAAACATTCATCAGTGTATTTACAGACCACCATTTATATATTTCGGTTGTATTGGTAATATTTACACCATAATTAAAAGATTTTTTGGCATTAATTTGAGAAGTAACTGTTGTATTGTCTACAGGATTATAAACATAGATTTCTGTAAAAACATCTTTGGTTTGGTTAAAATAAACAGAAGCCATAAATATACTTTTCCAAGAATAACCTATCTCTGTTGAATGAGTGATTTCTGGAACTAAATCAGGATTTCCCTGTGAATAATTAAATGAATCATCGTAAAAACGGAAAGGGTTCAAGTCAAATTGACTCGGCCTGTTGATTCTCTTACTGTAAGAAGCATGCATCGAATGGTTGCTATTCATTTCATATTTTAGCGCAAGACTTGGGAACCATTTTAAATAGTCATCTTTATGCTTCTCATTTAATGTTTTTTGATTTATATCAATTGCAGTATATTCAGTTCGTATTCCACCTTGAATGCTCAGGTTCTCTAGTTTGTATTTATAGTTAGCATAAGCCGCATAAATTTGTTCATCGTATACAAAATGATTTGTTGAATTAGGGTCAACTATCCATTCATTATTATAGAACTCGTAAACAGAAGGATTATCGTTATTTTTAACACTTGCTTTAAATCCCCATTCTAGAGTTTGTTTTTCCTTAAAAGGATTTGTGAAATCTACCTTTCCAGTGAAAACTTTTAAATGAGAAGGAATATAACCTCTTCGATCATTGATTGCAGCACCAGGAATTAAATTAAAGGCGCTTTGAAATTGATTAGATCTAAATTTTGATGTTTCATATTCAAAATCAAAAGACATGTTTTTACCCTCAGTATTAAATTTGTGAACACCTGATAGAGCATAAGTATAGTCAAACCACTTTTCTTTACTATTGTTGTAGGTTAAAGCATCAAAATCTAATTGATTTAAGCTGTTATATAAAGTATTTCCTCCATTGGCAATATTTTGATAGCGTCCAATTTTT
This sequence comes from Flavobacterium branchiarum, assembly GCF_030409845.1. Lineage (NCBI taxonomy): Bacteria > Pseudomonadati > Bacteroidota > Flavobacteriia > Flavobacteriales > Flavobacteriaceae > Flavobacterium > Flavobacterium branchiarum. The sequence goes on from NZ_JAUFQQ010000003.1 coordinate 254,804, forward strand.
GCGTCAATGGAAACTTCTAAATTTGTTTTTGATGACACTTCATAAGAAGTTCCTATTTTGAAATTATTAGAGGTAAGCGGTTCGCTTGTTGTCGAGTGCTGATAATTTGTTGTAGCAATCTCTTGTCGGCTATTGTCTTTATACTGAATTTGTTCAAAATTTTTGCGTTCCTCTTCGCCTCTAAAAGTGTAGCTATAATTACCAAAAACACCAAATTTATCTTTGTTATAGCTTAAATTCATTCCAGAGTTAGTTCTGTTTTTTCTACCTCTTCCATAACTAGAAAACACAGTTCCTTTAATTCCAGAAGCACTTGGTTTTTTTAATATAATATTAATCATTCCAGCCTTACCCGTAGCATCGTATTTAGCAGAAGGATTCGTAATAACTTCAATTTGTTTGATGTTTGATGAGGTAGTCGATTTTAAGTAATTTGCTAGTTCTTTTTGCGAAAGCTGCGTTAGCTTACCATTAATCATTACGCCAACTCCTTGTTGTCCTCTAATTGATAATTCTCCATCCTGAGATACAACAACGCCTGGAGCGCGCATTAAAACATCTAGAGCAGTTCCCCCTTCGGCTACAATACTATTTTCTACATTAAAAATCATTCGATCTGATTTTTGGGTATAGAGAACTTTCTTTTTTACAATTATAATTTCATCTAATGAATTTATTGATGTTTCGATGATACTGTCTTTTTCTTTCTCTGTTTGCGCAGTCGCATAAACAGAAAAGGCAAGCATAATGGATGTTATAATATTTTTCATATTATTTGTTTTAATTTATGGGAATAATAAAATGACTTATTAATTAAGCCTAAAGGGTATAGTTGATCTATAATGATTTTTTTTATGTGGGAAATGGAACCAGAAATAATCAAATTAATTTTTTTGTTGGATAGAAAATAATTTTAGTTATTTCATCAGAGTATTTTTTTTGAAGATAAAATAACTCACTAAAAAGTGTGGAAGTAGCGGTTTTTGATGGGTAAAATAAAAACATGATTGTGTATTATTTAAAATTTTAAACATCAAATATAGCATTATTTATAACAAGTCTAAATAAAAATAAAAACAATTTTCAGTCTTTCCTGTAATCTGTTGGTATTGAGCATTAAATAGTGGTTGGTATAACGGTTTTAATAAAAAAATCCTATTCATTTAATAGCTGTTAAATGAATAGGATTTTTTATAAGTAGAGTGATAACTCTAAAAATGTTGGTAGCGTATGTATCTTATTTAGTAATTTCTCTAAATACAGCTTCTAGGTTTTTGTTTTTTTGATTAAGCTGTAGCGTTTTTAAACCGTTTGCAGTTGCAAAGTCAAAAATAGCTGGACGCATATCTTTTTCAGTAACAAAAGTCAATTCCCAAATCATATCATGGGTATTTTTATACGAACTAATATTTTCTAGTTTAGCAAGAAGTTGTTCTTCGACCTTATAATCGAACTCAACTTCGATAACTTGTTCTTTATCTTCAGAAATTAATTTGTCTAGTTTCTTGTCAGCAACGATTTTTCCATTGTTAATAATAATAACTCTGTCACAAATAGCTTCTACTTCTTGCATGATGTGAGTTGATAAAAAAACAGTTTTGTCTTTACCAACATTCTTAATTACGTTTCTAATTTCTATTAACTGGTTAGGATCTAGACCAGTTGTAGGTTCATCAAGAATTAAAACATCTGGATTGTGTAATAATGCATTTGCTAACCCTACACGTTGGCGATATCCTTTAGATAATTGTCCTATTTTTTTATGGCTTTCAGGTGACAAGCCTGTCAGTTTAATGACTTCTTCAATACGTGATTTTGCCACTTGATAGACATCGGCATTAAAAGCCAAATACTCACGAACATACAAATCCAAATACAACGGATTATGTTCTGGTAAATACCCAATAGATAGTTGTACTGCTTTAGTGTTTGTCATGACATCATGACTATTTACAAGGGCTGAACCGCTATCGGCAAGTAAATAAGTAGTCAAAATTTTCATCAAAGTAGATTTTCCTGCTCCATTTGGACCAAGAAATCCAACGATTTCTCCCTTTTTAATCGAAAACGAAATTTCGTCTAAAGCTTTTTGAGTACCGTAACTTTTTGATATGCTGTTTACTTCTATTGACATGACTTTTTTATTTGTTGCAAAAGTAAACAGAAATCTGCTTGATTACTAAAAATTGTCTTTTAAAGCACTCTTAAAATTAATATAAAATCTCAGGTACGTCGGCATTGTTATTGTTAAAACGAATCTGAATTTTTAAAAACAAAAAAATAAAATGAAAAAATTTTTACTTATTGCAACATTCGCTATCTGTAGCTTTGCAAATGCTCAAAAAGGATCAATCTTAGTTGGTGGGAATATCGAGTACACTTCTACAAATTCTGATTCTCGTTTTGGAGATACAAAAGAAAACACATTTGGCTTTTCTCCAAGAGTAGGTTACCAATTTAATGATAACTGGACAGTTGGGGGTGAATTTAGTGTAGCTTCTTCAAAAGTAGAAAGCGGTTCAGAAGAAAATAAAATTAATGCTTTCAGATTAGGAGCATTTTTACGTTATTCTGTGCCATTAAGTTCAACTTTCTCGGTTTTTGCTGATTTAGGAGCAGGTTTCCAAAACTATAAAAACAAAACGTATACTACAATGGGTAATAATACTATAACTAGCTCAAAAGCGAAAGCAGATGGTATGTATGTAGGTATAACTCCAGCTCTTTTCATTAACATGAAAAAAGGATTTGGTTTAAACTTCAGTATTGGTGGTTTAGGATACCAAACGTTAAGTTTTGATAATAACGGACCAGACGTTAACGAATTTTACTTCAATTTTGGTAAAACTGTTAATATCGGAATTTCAAAAAATTTCTAATCTTAGATTAGTTTTCAATTTTAAAAAGCACTCCAAATGGGGTGCTTTTTGCATTTCTATAGTCAGTCTTTTTTAATTTAAAAGAGGGAATATCATCGTTTTGAGATTCCCTCTTTTGGAATTAACAGTTCTTTTTGCAAAGACTATTTTTCTTTCATTATTTTTTCTAAATATTCTGTTTTATCTTTTTCAGCCTGAACTAAACGCTCATAAAGCTCAATAACTTTATCTAAAGGATTGAAGGTACAATTATTTGGATGATTAAAAATACCACTACCTGCATTACTATTATCATAAAAGTTATTGAAAAAATTAAGTACATTTTCTTCTGAAAAGTTTTTAATTGCTTCTACGCTTACACCGAGCGCTTTTGCAACTTCTATAAGTTTTTCTTCGTCTATGGTTTCGCTATTTTCGATAGTCGATACAGTTTGCTGCGTTGTTCCTAAAGCTTGCGCTAAGGCTTCTTGTTTCATGTCTTTTAGTTCACGAATGCGGCTAATTTTTCTTCCGATATGACTTGGTCTTGTTACTGTGCTCATAATTCAAAGATATTTAAAAATTCTTTTGTAAAATAGTTTTTGGTAAAAAACAGCTTATTCAGGTACGCTACCGTTACTTTCTTCCATTTTCATTTTGGCATTGAAAAAGTTTAAGAAAGTTGGTTTTTAAATTTTTCCTAAGATAAACCCATTTGGTTCTTTTAATTCAGGTTGACTTTAAATGAAATTGTATCATTTAAAACTGTCTTTCCTTTATCATTAAATCCATATTTTATTATGTTGCCTGTTCTTTTATTTCTGTACTGATCCAATTTGGTATCTCCGTAGCAATTGCCCAATTTTAATAAATCCCTGATATATGTTGTAAAGCAAGGATATTGGCCAATAGCGGTGTCTCTTTTTATAATTATAAAATCTGTAAAAAGTATTAAATTTGTTAAATACAACAAGTTATTGTAGGTTAAAGCTTTCTTTGATTGCAATATTGCGTCTAAATATCTTACTTAAAGAACTTGATTACGTATATTTACCGTCTTTAAAAGACTAATTAACCAAATCACCCATACATGCTTATAGAAAATGTGAAAATTTATTCAGGCTCATTCCTGTAAAATATATAAGCATCTCATTAATAAAAGAGTTTTGATATGGACTTAAAATAAATAGAATGAAATTACTTTTAGTTGAAGACAATCATAAGTTAATAAAAAGTATTGCAGATTATCTAATTCAGGAAAATAATATTTGTGAAATGGCGAATACCATTGCAGAAGCGCGTGAGAAATTACTTTTGTTCACTTACGACTGTATTATTTTGGACATTATGCTACCAGATGAAAACGGAATTGATTTGCTTCGGCTTATTAAAAAAAGTGAAATTCCCAGTTGTGTCATCATAATTTCAGCAAAGAATTCTCTAGATTTTAAAATAACAACTCTCGATGAAGGTGCCGATGATTATATCATAAAACCCTTTCCGCTTCCAGAATTATATTCCAGAATTAAAGCGGTTACCCGAAGAAACAATAAATGTAGTGCTAGCAACCGATTAGTATTTAATGAAATCTATGTTGATCTGCTTTCAATGGAAACTAAAATAAATGAGGACCTTATTATTTTGACACGAAAAGAAACTAATCTACTGATTTATTTTCTAAGTAATCAAAATAGAATTCTCTCAAGGCAAGCGATTGCAGCACATCTTTGGGGGGACTATACTGATAATCTTGATAATTTTGATTTCGTATATCAGCATGTTAAAAATATTAGAAAGAAAATTACAGATGCGGGCGGACAGGATTACATCAGTACAGTTTATGGACTTGGTTACAAAATGAGTAGTTAATGCAACGATTAAATTATCGCTATACAAAAGCATATTCTGTAGTCACATTTTTTGCATTGCTCATTGGTTTTGTGATTGTTTTTAATGCTGTAAAAAGAAGTAGCTCCCAGGCCACCATTGGTCAGTTAAAAAACCTTAATGCTATTATTGCCGAACAGATTAAAAGCGGAAAAGATTTTTCTGGAGATGATTCACGTGCCTATGTGAATATAAAAAAACTAAATTCAAATAGTGGTGAAATCAATGAAGTTGTTAGCTATAGAGAGGTGTATAATAAAAAATTGCAGGATACTGTAAGAGAGGTACAATTAACATCTTATCATCGAATTGATGATATAAATTATCAGATTGTCAGTTATACTTTTATGGTTATAACAGATCATATTTACCTTAACGGAATTTTCATGGTTTTTGCATGGACTTTTGTTTTCCTGATTTCTATGGTTATTATTTCTAGTGAAGTTATTTCGGGTTACATTCTTTCCCCTTTTAATTCGACTTTGAAATTAATGCAACGATTTGAAATCAATCAGAAAACAGATTTGAAATTTGAAAAAACAAATACGTTTGAATTTCAGGAGCTCAATAATTTTTTGAGGAAGATGACTGAAAAGGCAAAAAAAGATTTTTCAATTTTAAAAGAATTTTCGGAAAACGCTTCTCATGAATTACAGACTCCAATTGCTGTAATTAAAGCAAAAATTGAGCTACTCATGCAATCTAAGCTTGATGAAGAACAATTGATTAAGCTAACTTCAATGATGGATGAGTTAGAAAAACTTTCTAAAATTAATCAGTCACTTACATTGCTTACTACCCTTGAAAATTTTGATAATAAAAAAAGCAGTCGGATTGATATTAGCGAAATTGTTGAAGAAACGATTGTGTCTTTTTTAGATTTAATCGAAATGAAAAATATTAGTCTCAAAAAAAATATCCAAAAAGGAGTATTCATTCAGATGGATGAAACGCTCAGCAGAGTACTAATGAATAATCTTTTTAGCAATGCGATTCGACATAATTTTATAAACGGCGAAATTGAAGTAGAAATCACAGCTTCAAAAATGGTTATAAAAAATACAGGTAAACCTCCTTTAGTTCCCACAGAAGAATTATTTGAAAGGTTTAAGAAAGACAATCAATCCTTAAATTCAGTCGGAATTGGATTGTCTATTGTTAAGAAAATTTGCGAAATTTTTAATCATTCAATATCATACACTTCCATTTCTTCAACTCATATCTTGAAAATTATTTTTTTAAAGAAGTAAAAACGCTATTGTTTATTTGATATTTGGAAGAAAAATTTTAAAATTCAAACAAAAAACAGAATTACTTCAAAATTGCTTCAATATTATCTTATTAGTTTGTAATCGACAAAAAAAGGTTTTTTGTTGATTATTGAGCCATCAAGGTTTGCCTTAAACGTATTGTATGAAAAAAATATCAAATAATTTTTTAGTTACTTTAGTTTTTATTGTTGCTTTTGGAAAATTGTATTCACAGGAAATTAAAGATTCTGTGTTTGTTGCAATAGAAAAGCCAAAAGTAACAACGACGCCTATTGGTGATTTGAAAATTAAATTCAATAATGACGGAAGTAAATATTTGAAATTTGGTTTTTGGAATCAAGTCTTACTTCGTGCAATTGAAAACAATCCGGGTACAGCAGTCAATGGCATCCCTCAGGAAACGACTTATGACGTAGGAGTTCGTCGAATGAGAATTACCGCTACAGCCCAACTTTCGCCAAGATACCTATTGTTTGTACAAATGGGAATGAATAATCAGTCTTTTATAGCTGGTGGAGGAAAAGGGACAGGAGCGTATGGCGCGGGGAAAAAAGCAACCTTATTTTTTCATGATGCGTATAATGAATTTACGGTAATTCCGACTATTGATTCCGAAAGTAAAAAAGTAAATGATTTTAGTTTGTATATTGGAGCCGGACTTCACAGCTGGAGTGGAGTAAGCCGTTTGACAAATGCAAGTTCTAGCAAAATGCTGACAGCCGATTTGCCCGTTTTTAATTTTAGTACCATTGAAATTTCGGATCAGTTTGGTCGACAAATGGGAATATTTGCCCACGGAGAATACAAGAAATTAGGTTATAGAGTCAATTTAAATAAACCATTTGCGACCAATTTAGTGCCAGCAGTTGGTGCAGGAGCATTAGACAATAATAAAAGTGGAAAATTATCGTATGCAGGTTATTTTGATTATCAGTTTTTTGATACTGAAAAAAGAATTACCTCTTTTTTTGCAGGAACTTATTTAGGAGAAAAGAAAATTTTAAATGTTGGAGCAGGATTTTATAGCACAAAAGACGGAACGATAACACAGTCTTCTACCGGCGTTTTTGAAAGCCATGACATTAATATATTAGGTTTAGATGTTTTTGCAGAACTTCCGGTTGGGCCAAAAGATAAAAAGATGTCATTCTCTATTTATAGTGTTCTATATGACTATGATTTTGGTAAGAATTATATCCGTACTACAGGAACTATGAATCCAGGAACTGCCGATCCAGCTTTTATTGGTACTGTCGCAAAAGAAGGATTTGGAAACGCGAAATATCTTTTAGGAACAGGGAAAATTTGGTACACACAAACAGGTTTTTTATTGCCTAAATTTAGCGAAAACATCAGAATTCAGCCTTTTGCAACCTATTCTCTGAAAAAATTAGAAGCCCTTTCTCAAAGCGGAAACTATTATGATTTAGGAACAAATCTATTTTTAGAGGGTCATAATGCTAAAATTTCATTCCAATATTCAAGTCGTCCTTTATATGATGGTTTGACTAATACAGTTTTTAAAAGAGCAGGAGAGTTTTTAGCCTGCATTCAAATATGTCTTTAATAAATTAAATCAATTCATTTATAACTTATGTCAGATAAACATACAACTTCTGAAGAAATGTCTACTGCTCGTCGATTAAAAGCAATTATGAGTGGTTCAATAGGAAATTTGGTAGAATGGTACGATTGGTACGCCTATTCTGCATTTTCAATCTATTTTGCACCTGTTTTTTTTCCAAAAAGTGATAGTACGGCACAACTATTAAATACAGCAGGGATTTTTGCAGTTGGGTTTTTAATGCGTCCTATTGGTGGATGGATTTTTGGTAGTATTGCAGACAGGGTTGGTAGAAAATTCTCGATGACATTATCTGTTTTATTAATGTCTCTAGGGTCGCTTTTAATAGCATTGACACCTTCATATGAGACAATTGGAGTATTAGCACCTATATTATTATTAGTAGCAAGATTACTTCAGGGGTTGAGTGTTGGGGGAGAATATGGAACTTCGGCAACCTACTTGAGCGAAATGGCAACCGCCAAAAACAGGGGGTTCTTTTCAAGTTTTCAATATGTTACTCTGATAGGTGGGCAACTTATTGCTTTAGGAATCCAGCTTGCAATGCAAAAATTGTTTTTAACAGATGCGCAAATGCATGAATGGGGCTGGAGAGTTCCCTTCTTTATTGGTGCAGCTTTGTCTTTAGTAGCGTTATACCTGAGAAGCCATATGGATGAGACTTCAGAATTTAAAAAGACTGAAAATCAAAATGAAGGAGAGACAAAGAAGAAAAGTGGTTCTCTAAGGGAATTAATGCGTCATCCAAAAGCATTAGCAACTGTTGTAGGGCTTACACTAGGAGGAACTATTGCTTTTTATACTTATAGTACCTACATGCAGAAATTTTTGGTAAACACAGTACATCTAACCAAGGATGAATCGACATTAATAACTTTTTTATCCTTATTAATTTTTGCTTTAATTCAACCAATATTTGGAGCATTATCAGATAAAATAGGGAGAAAACCATTACTCTTAGCATTTGGGATATTAGGGACTATAGCGACATACCCTTTATTAACAGCAGTTTCGAATGCCTCGGGTAAATGGGAAGCTTTTGGATATATTATGATTGCTCTGATAATTGTAAGTGGTTATACTTCTATAAACGCAGTGGTTAAAGCGGAACTATTCCCAACAGAAATTCGTGCACTTGGAGTAGGCTTTCCTTACTCGATAACAGTTGCTCTTTTTGGAGGAACTGCTGAGTATATTGCACTTTGGTTTAAAAATGCAGGACATGAAACCTATTTTTACTGGTATGTTACAGGTTGTATTTTTATATCACTGATTGTTTATACTTTAATGAAAGACACCCGTAAAACATCAACCTTTGGCGATACTAATAACTAGTGGTTAGTTTATAAGTTAGTATTGTAGTTTTTTTTTTTTGGACCTTGATGAAATAGAGACAGCCTTTTGAGTTGTCTCTATTTTTTTTGTTTTATGATATAAAATACAATTGAGCGAAGTCGAAATAAATCATAACTACAAGATTTTCGACTCCACTCAATTGGCAATAAGAAATAAAAATTATAGGCTTATTTCAGTTTCAACGGCAACTCTCATTTCTTGGGCAGCAGCTACCATTTCAATTAATGCTTTTTTTGTTTCATCCCAATGACGGGTTTTTAAACCACAATCAGGATTAACCCAAAGTTGATTTACAGGAATAACCGCAGCGGCTTTCTCTAACAATTTTACCATTTCTTCTCTAGATGGCACACGAGGGGAGTGTATATCATAAACTCCAGGACCTATTTCGTTAGGATATTTAAAATCGGCAAAAGCATCAAGTAATTCCATTTGCGAGCGAGAACATTCAATTGTAATTACATCGGCATCCATATCGGCAATGTTTTGAATGATATCATTGAATTCGCTATAACACATATGGGTATGAATTTGAGTATCGTCTTTAACGCCACTAGCCGAAATACGAAATGCTTTTACAGCCCAATCTAAGTAAGTTGCCCATTCTTCTTTGCGTAATGGTAATCCTTCACGAATAGCAGGTTCGTCAATTTGAATTATCTTAATTCCTGCATTTTCTAAATCGACTACTTCATCTCTTATTGCCAATGCAATCTGGGTACAGGTTTGAGAACGCGGTTGGTCGTTACGAACAAATGACCATTGTAAAATTGTTACTGGGCCAGTTAACATTCCTTTTAACCATTTAGGAGTTAACGATTGTGCATATTCTGACCATTTTACAGTCATTGGTCTAGGTCGCGATACATCACCGTAGATTACAGGAGGTTTTACACAACGGCTACCGTAACTTTGAACCCAACCATTTTTCGTGAATGTAAATCCATCTAATTGCTCGCCAAAATATTCCACCATATCATTGCGTTCAAATTCGCCATGAACAAGAACATCAATACCAGTTTCTTCTTGAAAACGAATCGTTTCTTCAGTTTCTTTCTTTATTAAATCGTCGTATTGTTGTTGAGATAATTCTCCTTTTTTAAATTTTGCTCTCCAACTACGGACTTCAGGAGTTTGCGGAAACGAACCAATTGTTGTTGTTGGAAACAAGGGAAGATTTAAAGCCTTTGTTTGTTTCTCTCTACGAATAGCAAAAGGGTTCTTGCGTTTGTCATCATCAGGAGTAATGTTTGCAACACGATTTTTAACCAATTCGTTATGAATTAGCTTAGATGTTTTTCTATTCTCATTAGCCAAAGTGTTTTCTGCAAAACGAATAGAGTTTGCAATGTCAATTTCTTTTGTAGCAAACTGCTTTAACAAAACAACTTCTTGAATTTTCTGTTTAGCAAAAGCCAGCCATTGTTTAATTTCAGGAGTCAGTGTTTCGTTGTTTGTTTCTAATTCTAAATCGCATGGACTATGAATTAAGGAGCAAGAAGGCGCAATTAAAATTCTATTTTTACCTAGAGCATTAACTGCTTTTTCTATAATTGCCAATGAGTTTTTAAAATCATTTTTCCAGATGTTTCTTCCGTCAACTAAACCAAGAGAAAGATTCACATTTGGGGCTAATTGATTGGATTCTAAAATGTCCTCTAATTGTAACGGACAACGAACTAAGTCTAAATGCAAAGTATCAACTGGTAAAGCCAATGCCGTAGCTAGATTTTCACCATAACAATCGAAATAATTCGCAAGAATGATTTTAATGTTAGGGAAACGTTTGTTGATTTCGTTATACACTTTTACATAAGTAGTACGTTCTTTATCGCTAAGATTTAAAGCCAAGAAAGGCTCGTCTAATTGAATGTAAGTCGCATTTTCGGCTTCTAGTTTCTCGAAAATTTCAAAATAGACAGGAAGTAAAGATTCAATAAGATCAATTCTATGAAAACCATCTTCCTTTTCTTTTCCTAAAAGCAAGTAAGAGATAGGGCCTATAAGTACAGGTTTTGTAGCAATTCCTAAATCATTAGCTTCTTTAAACTCATTGATTATTTTTTCTGAAAACAGAGTGAATTTTTGGTTTCTTGTAAACTCAGGAACTATATAATGGTAGTTTGTATCAAACCACTTAGTCATTTCCATAGCAACAACATCTTGTCCGTTTTTTTGCGAACCTCTTGCCATTGCAAAATATAAATCGATAGCCGAATTAGTTCTTGCAAAATCAGTATAACGTTCAGGGATTGCTCCTAAACTTACTGTTAGATCTAAAACTTGGTCATAAAAAGAGAAATCATTTGAAGGAATTAAATCAATACCAGATTCAGCTTGTAATTGCCAGTTTTCTCGGCGAATGTTTTTTCCAACTTCCAGAAGTTCATCAGCCGAAATTTTCCCTGACCAGTATAATTCACTAGCTTTTTTTAATTCTCTGTTGCTTCCAATTCGAGGATAACCTAAATTATTTGTTTTCATTTTGTTTCAGTATTTTTTACTGAACAAATTTATTGTATTGGTTTTTAAAACTTATATTTGGTCTGTATTTAAGTGAATTGACTTAATTAAGTGGGTTTTTGCAGATTTTAATACTGATTAATCCTTTTAAAACGAACCTTAGCCGTAAAAATTACTATGGAAAATTTAGATAAGACCGATTTAGAGATCTTGAAACACCTTCAGGAAAACTCAAATATCAATACAAAAGACTTGGCAAGTAAATTATTCTTGACTGTTACGCCCGTTTATGAGCGTATAAAACGATTGGAAAGAGATGGGTATATTACAAAATATGTCGCATTATTAGATAAGAAAAAGATGAATCGTGGCATGATTGTTTTTTGCAATGTTCGATTAAAGGAACATGCGAAAAATGTGGGAAGTAATTTTGTGAAAGATATTGTTGCCCTGCCAGAAATTATTGAGTGTTATAATATTGCTGGTGATTATGATTTTATGCTAAAAATACTTGTTCAGGACATGGCTAGTTATCAGGATTTTGTAATGAATAAATTGTCAACGATTGAGAACATAGGTAATACAAATAGTATTTTTGTAATGGGAGAAATAAAGCACAGTACAGCATTGGCATTTTAGATTGCATTAGATATTTTAGAAAGCCGATGAATTACAAAACGAGTTTTTCTTTAAAACATATCTATTTCTGTATCTTTGAAAACAAAATTGGAAAAAAATTACAATGAACTGGGAACAACTTTTATCACTCAAACGCCAAGGCGATACTAGCAAAAGATTACGTGTAGAACAAGATGATACACGATTGGGATTTGAAGTAGATTATGACCGAATAATATTTTCATCGGCGTTTAGAAGTCTACAAGATAAAACGCAGGTAATTCCACTTTCGAAAACTGATTTTGTACACACCCGCTTAACGCATAGTTTAGAAGTTTCGGTTGTGGGACGCTCAATAGGACGTTTGGTAGGAAAAAAAATAATCGAAAAATATCCATACCTAAAAGAGATTCATGGGTATCATATGAATGATTTTGGAGCTATCGTAGCTGCAGCATCATTGGCACACGATATAGGAAACCCACCTTTTGGACATTCGGGTGAGAAAGCAATTGGAGAATATTTTTCAATTGGAAACGGACAAAAATATAAAGAGCATTTAACGGACAAACAGTGGCAAGACTTAATAGATTTTGAAGGTAATGCAAATGGGTTTTCAGTACTAACAGCAAGTCGCCCAGGAATAGAGGGAGGTCTTAGAATTTCGTACGCCACGTTAGGAGCATTTATGAAATACCCGAAAGAAAGTTTACCAAAAAAGCCAACGAAAGATATAGCCGATAAAAAATATGGTTTCTTCCAGACTGACAAAGATTTTTTTAATACAGTAGCTGTCGATATGGGAATGCTACCTAATAAGTCCGGAAATGATATTGGTTTTGAAAGACATCCTTTGGCTTATTTAGTAGAAGCAGCCGATGATATTTGTTATACTATTATTGATTTTGAAGACGGAATAAATCTAGGTTTAGTCTCTGAAGATTATGCTCTGGAATATTTGATTAAACTGGTAAAAGACAATATTGGAGTTGCTAAATATAAAACACTAACAACAAAAGAAGATCGAATTAGTTATTTACGTGCGCTAGCAATTGGTAGTTTGATAAATGATGCGGTTAAAGTTTTTATTGACAATGAAGAAGCAATTCTAGCAGGTAAATTCCCATATGCTTTAATGGATAAAAGCCAATATAAAGCACAAATGAATGATATTATAAATTTGAGTGTTCAAAATATATATCAAAGTCGCGAAGTGATTGAAAAAGAAATAGTTGGTTATCAGATAATCCAGACACTTCTAGATAAATTTATTACAGCTTTTAATAATAAATACAACGATGAAGCGTCAAACTATGATACTTTGATTTTAAAAATGTTGCCAGAAAAACACCATTTAGAAAAAGAAGGATTATATGAAAGATTGTTGCACATATGCCATTACGTTTCCTTATTAACAGATGGAAATGCATTGGAATTGTTCGACACTATAAATGGAAGAAAAACAAGTTAGTTGTTAAAAAGCATAAACAACACCAACACCAAGAACTTGTTTTAATTGTACTTTTGGTCCTTCGGTAACTTGTACTCCGCCTATTTCTTTTTTAGATTTGATGTCGTCATCATAAACGAAATGAATGCCAACATTGGCTTTTACATATTGATTTACAACAAGATCTAGGCGGGTATCATAATCGATATCGACATTTCCGAATCGATTTAGATAATCGGTATAAAGACTCAGACGGTTTTCGAAAAAGATATTTTTGAAAATCTCATTCTTTGAATAAGCAGTGAATAAAATACCAAATTCCGCTTTTATTTTTTGACCTTCTTCAACAAGAATTTTATTGGTAGGATCCTCAGGGTCTTCTATGTAAATTGCTTTTCTAACACCAAATGCTCCTTGATTTGCCAATGTTTGATCTAATACCAATGTGGTCTTTAATGTTATTGGTGAGAAATAAAAAGTGCGATTTTTCTTTTTGTTAGCATTCTCAGCTCCAGCTCCTAAGAATACATAAGCAGGGGCAAAAAGTTTGGAAATAGGAATGGCAGTGTTTGGATAAGAATATCCATTAGTGAATTGTGAATTTAAATTGAATTTTGCAGAATAATACCAGTTTGAAAGGGTGTCTCTTCTAAAACCGTAAGTGGAATTAAACTGAAAAGCATCATCAGTTTTACGTAATTCAATACCATCTTGTTTATTTAAACCGTATTTTAGTAAAAGTTCATTTGCCCATTTATGATTGTCCTTTGCGTATACTCTTGAAAATTCACCTTTAAAAAGTCCAGAAATAGAACTAGTTCCCCCAGCACTCCAATTTACAAAAGCAATTTGGGTAATATCAAAGCCTAATTTATTTTTCTTAGTCCAATTAGATTCCTCATCTGGTAATTGAGTTTGAATTACGGGAGATATTTGAGTTTGAATTAAAGATTTCTGAGCGAAATTTTTAGATGAACAAAATAAAAAAAGTATTAAAATGGGTAAATGGAATAATTTCATTATGGCAATTTTTGTTTTGGCTGTGCAAAATAATTCTTTTTAAGCAAGAGAAAAAAGAATTTCTAAACTTTTAACGTCAATATTGCATAATTGTTGCAATTCGGTAACAGTTCCATGTTCAATAAAAGTATCAGGAATTCCTAATGTTGTTATGTTTGCTGTATAATTATGAAGGGCTGAAAACTCTAGAATAGCTGTTCCGAAACCACCAGTTACAGTTCCATCTTCGATTGTTATTATGTTTTTGAAATTTGTAAAAATAGTGTGTAATAGTTTGTTGTCTAGTGGTTTGATGAAAGCAAAGTCGTAATGAGCAATACTGTTCGGATTAGCACAGTTTTGTAGTGCAGTTATTACATTGTTTCCAATTGTTCCTGTAGATAAAACAGCTGTTTGATTTCCTTCTTTAAGGCAAGTAGCTCTTCCGATTTCGATTGTAGCATAATTCTTAAAATTGTTCTTTTGCCAATCGGTAACGACACCCCTGCCTCTAGGATATCGAATAGCAATAGGATGGTTCAATCCTAATTGCGCAGTATATAAAATGTTCTGTAATCCTATTTCGTTTAAGGGAGCATATATAATTATGTTAGGAATGCAACGCAAATATGCGATATCAAATACGCCATGATGAGTAGCACCGTCTTCTCCGACCAAACCTGCTCTGTCAAGACAAAATATGACAGGTAAATTTTGTAAAGCAACATCGTGTATGACTTGGTCGTACGCACGTTGTAAAAAAGTAGAGTAAATATTGCAATACACAATCATTCCTTGAGTAGCCATTCCAGCGGCAAGTGTTACAGCATGTTGCTCGGCAATACCCACATCAAAAGCACGTTTTGGAAAAGCATCCATCATAAATTTAAGAGAGCTTCCAGATGGCATTGCAGGAGTAATACCAACGATTTTCTCGTTTTTTTGTGCTAAATCTAAAATAGTTAATCCAAAAACATCTTGATATTTTGGAGGCAGATTATTTTCTATTTTTGGAATTATTTCTCCAGTTGTAGCATCAAATTTACCTGGAGCATGATACTGAACCTGATTGTCTTCAGCTTGCTGTAATCCCTTTCCTTTGGTAGTAACGATATGCAGGAATTTAGGTCCTTTTATATTTTTTAATCGTTTTAATTCTTTTATTAATTCAAAAATATCATGTCCGTTTATAGGTCCCGAATAATCAAAATTCAATGATTTAATCATATTGTTTTTCTTCGGATTTTTTCCTTCTTTTACAGCAGTAAGATATTTTTTAAGTGCTCCAACACTAGGATCTATTCCGATAGCATTGTCATTAAGAATCACTAATAAATTGGCATCAGTTACCCCAGCATGATTTAAACCTTCAAAAGCCATTCCCGATGCGATTGAAGCATCGCCAATAACTGCTATATGTTGTTTTTCGAAATCGCCTTTTAAATTAGAAGCAATTGCCATTCCTAATGCTGCAGATATAGAAGTCGATGAATGGCCTACGCCAAAAGTATCATATTTGCTTTCAGCTATTTTAGGAAACCCAGAAATACCATGAAGCTGTCTATTGGTGTGAAATTGGTCTCTTCTTTCAGTCAATATTTTATGCCCATAAGCTTGATGTCCAACATCCCAAACGAGTAAATCATCAGGTGTATTAAAAACATAATGCAATGCAATGGTAAGTTCGGTAACACCAAGGCTAGCACCTAAATGCCCTTCTTTTACAGAAACAACATCAATAATAAAATTACGTAATTCTTGAGCAACTTGTGGAAGTTGTTCTTCTTGTAACAGACGTAAATCGGCTGGATTGAATATGCTTGAAAGTAAATTATTTTTCATTTTTGAGTAAAAAACAAATTTACGGTTTTAAATTTAATTCTTTCTATTTGATTATCATTTCAGCCTTTAACGGCGCTAATTGCAGTTATTGTAGAAATATTATTTTCTATTGAAGAATTTAGAGTGTCTTTTTGAATTGATAGTAAATATCGTACTCTTGTTTTTTTTCCATTTTGTTCACCAGGTTTCCATTTTTTAGAAGATTTTAAAACCCTAATAGCTTCGTCCATATTTCCAAAGCCCATATCTTTGATCGGTTTGATATCCTCTATAGAGCCATCTTTTGAAATTACAAAAGAGAGTTCTATTTCTCCGTATTTTGCTCTTGCTTCTTCTGGTAATCTAAAATTATCTTTGAAAAAAGTATAAAATTTTTCAATTCCTCCGCTGTATTCAGGATCTACTTCAATCGCGGTGTAGCCATTATAAACATCTTCAGTAACTGAATTGTCTTCACAACTGATTTTTGATTGTTTTTTTAATTTTATTTTTTTATTTGTAATTATAGATACAGGTTTTGTAAATTTTATTTGGTCAACTTTTGGAGGAGGAGGAGTAGGATACCTTGGGTTATTTTCGCTAGCTTTAATATCTCCAACCATAATATTTTCTGTGGTTGAAGAATCTTCAACAATTTCTATTTTATTTATTTTTTGTTTAGTTCCGTTTTTATCCGCGCAACTAAACAAAGTAGTTCCCATACTAATAAACAATGCTAGTAAAAACATTTTATGATAATGAGTTTGCGAATGTAAAACGTGATTCGGAATTTGAATTATAATATTGTCCAGTTGAGATTTTTTAAATCTCCCGCAGACACTCTTATTTTGATTTGAAATAAAATAATGCTGAATTTCTTCTGGTAACATTGCCGTAAAATCGACTACTGTTTTTGTACAGCTAAGGCAAAATCTTCCATTGTCTTTTGGAGTCATTTCGTCCCAGTTTTCATTGCAGGGGTTCGGAATTGTTATTTTGTGTTTTGTGGCCATGATTTTAATTCAATAAATAAATGTAATAATAAATAGTTACTAAAAATGTATTTTTGTTTCATGATAGATATTTTCACCGACGAGTATTTTATGAAAAAGGCTTTGCAAGAAGCTGAAATGGCATTTGATAAAGATGAAATTCCTGTTGGAGCCATTATTGTAATTGATAATAAGGTCATTGCAAGAAGTCATAATCTAACCGAATTATTAAATGATGTTACAGCTCATGCCGAAATGCAAGCTATAACAGCTGCAGCTAATTTTTTAGGTGGGAAATATTTAAAAGACTGTACACTTTATGTAACGCTGGAACCTTGCCAGATGTGTGCGGGAGCTTTGTATTGGAGTCAGATCTCGAAAATTGTTTTTGGAGCCAGTGATGAACATCGCGGTTACAAAAAAATGGGCACACAGCTACATCCCAAAACAGTTGTTGTTCGAGGAATCATGGCAAATGAAGCTTCAGACTTGATGAAACGTTTTTTTGCGAAAAGAAGAAGATAAATACCGGAAAAACTTTAAGAGATATTGTATTTACCTATTAAAGTTATTTCCGTATACTCACTTTAATACAGATAGGTCATATAAAGACATACCAATATCATAAATGTATTAAAACAAATTATATTGTAAAATGTGTTTTCAGAAAAAGCTTTTTTTGAATGAAGTATCTTTAAACTGATGGCTATCGAAAGAAGTAACGTACAGCAAAAGTAAAAGAGAATTCCATTAATACTTAAGTCATTAGTAAGGATATTGGTGTAATCTTTATCCCCTGATTTTACTTTTCTTACTGATTTTAAGATCAAAGAATGCTCAAGTTCTATATCTTTCTCTTCAATATAACTTTTAGCAGTTGAAAATGTAAATCCATTCTGTGTATAGTAATGATAAGAAATAGTTTGAGGTTTAGATCTCCTTTTTGAGCTTGTGTTTTTTAAAGTATAATGGGTTACTTTATCAGTTGTTTTGGAGGCTGGCAAAATATGATAATCTAAAAAGCAGAACAAAATAAACAAAGTTACTATCATTAATAGGTAGATGATAACGGGTTTGTTTTTAATAATAAACGTGTTTTCGGTAGAATTTTTTTTCAAAATAGGTGGTATTTTTGGTTTGTAAAAAAAAGAACGAAATATAATACATTTTTAAATAAGTTGTTCGGAATTTTACGTAAATATTTATTAATCAGTATTGAAGAGTTTTCTTTTAGAAGTAATTAAAATTTAGAGTACTTTTATTACAATATAAAGACCATTTTATTTGTTATGGTTTTGAATTGTAAGAAGGCATATTTTATATGCAATTGTAATTTTGTAATAATTAACTCTGTATGAAATTGACAACAAAAGGATTAGTTTACGTGTTTTTTGTGTTTTTTATTTTTCAGGCTTGCGGAAGGAAATCTGCCTCCGACTTTAATTCTGATTTCTCATTATTCAAAGATTATATAACAAGTTTCACTGGAGGGATAGTTTCGTCTCAATCGGATATACGTGTTGTTTTGGCTTTTGAGAAGAAAGATTGGAAAATCAATCAAGAACTGGATAGCGATTTATTTGATATTTCACCAAGTGTCGACGGAAAAGTAGTTGCACTTTCGAGTAATACAGTAGCTTTTATTCCAGAAAAAAAACTGAAAGCAGGAACAGAATATCAAGTCACATTAAATTTAGATAAACTTATTACGCTTCCAAAAAAAGGAGAGGATGATAAAGATCTTTCTAAATTTAATTTTACTGTTAAAACAATCAAACAAGACTTTATAGTAAATACTTTGGATGTGCAGTCCTATAGTAAGGAATATCAATACCTGAATTGTGTATTGAAAACAGCTGACAATATAGATGTAGAGACAGCAAAGAAACTAGTTTTGGCAAGTCAAAATGGAAAGAATCTCAATATTAAGTTTGACAAAACTGCTATTTCAGGAAAAGAGTTCAAGTTTACTATTGATAGTATTCAGCGTTTTTCGGCTGCTAGCAATCTTGAGATTTCCTACGACGGGAATGATTTTGACATAGATCAAAAAGGAAAGATGGATTTTCCAATTACTGCGATTACTGAATTCAAAATTATAAAAGTCGAAATTCCTGATGAAAACAATCAGTCGGTATTAATTAATTTTTCGGAACCACTAGAGAAAGGACAAGATTTTAAGGGATTGGTAGCCATTCAAAATACAAATAACTTAAAGTTTTCAACCCAAGGAAATATTTTGAAAGTTTATTTCAGTAGCCAAAAGCAAGTTCAAGAAGTAGTACATGAAGTTGCGGTTGTTGATACAACTGCTGTTGCTGTAGATAGTAGCGCTGTGGATAGTGTTGCAGTAGTTGAGCCAGTTGTTCAAGAAGTTGTAGAAGAACCAGTGTCTGATCAAGCTGTAACTGGTGAATTGTTATTAGAAGTTTTTCAAGGAATAGAAAGTCAATATGGGCGAAAGATGGCCGAGAATTATTCGGAGAAGATTTCTTTTGATCAAATTAAGCCGAATATCAAGTTTATAAAAAACGGAACGATTTTACCAAGTTCAAATAATTTAAAATTGAACTTTGAAGCTGTAAATCTTAGTGCGGTAGATGTTAAAGTATATAAGATTTATAAAAATAATATCCTGCAGTTTCTTCAAAACAATGAATTGAATGGAGCTCAAAACTTAAAAAGAGTGGCGCAACCTGTTGCAAAAACGACTCTTAATCTTAAGGATAATCCATTAGTCAATCCAACCAAGTGGAATACCTATGCTTTGGATTTATCCAAAATTATAACACCAGAACCTGGGGCAATTTATAGAGTTGAGTTCTCGTATAAAAAAGCATACTCTTTGTATAAATGTGATACTAACGAGCCAGATTCAGAGCAAACGGAAGAAGAAGATGTTGATGAGAATGATGTAAATTATAGTAGCAATTCATACGATGATTATTACTATGATGATTATGAATGGAGAGAAAGTCAAGATCCTTGTACAGGTTCGTATTATTATAACGCCAAAATAGGAACTAATATTTTAGCTTCAGACTTAGGTGTGATTGCTAAAAGAGGAGAAAATAAATCGTATTTGTTTGTAGTCAATAATATAATAACTACAGAGCCAGTTTCTAATGCACGAGTAGATTTATATAGTTTTCAGCAACAAAAACTTGCCACAGGAACAACAAGTAGCGAAGGAATAGCCTCTTTTCAGTTAGATAAGTTTGCCTATTTTGCTATTGTCACTCTAGGAACTCAATCTACTTATGTAAAGCTAGATGATGGAAATTCATTGTCGGTAAGTAATTTTGATGTTGCTGGTGAAACGTTGCAAAAAGGATTAAAAGGATATATCTACGGAGAACGCGGAGTTTGGCGTCCGGGAGATAATTTGTATTTGTCATTTATACTTAATGATGCAGCAAATAAATTACCAAAATCACATCCGATAAAATTTAGATTAACGGATCCTAACGGGAAAGTGACCTATCAAACGGTTCAAAAATCGAATAATCTGAACCATTATGCTTTTATAGTTCCTACAGATACTGAAGCACCAACCGGAAATTGGGAAGCGATGGTAAGTGTAGGTGGAGCAAAATATTACAAGAGCGTAAAAATTGAAACCATTAAACCAAACCGTTTAAAAATTAAAAATAGTTTTAAACGAGCAATACTCTCTTCTTCATATCCCAATACATGTAACCTTGAAGTTACGTGGCTTCATGGAGCAATTGCTAAAAATTTGAATGTAGAAATGCAAGCAAAGTTTTCGCAACAAAGCACTACATTTAAAGGCTATGAAAAATATGTTTTTGATGATTTAGTACGTCAATTTAGCACAGAAGAAGTTAATATCTTCTCGGGTAAGCTAGATGCAAACGGAAGAGCTTCTGTAAATATTGAACCTAAATTACAAGGGCAAGCACCGGGGATGTTAAGAGCTGCCTTTATTACCAAAGTGTATGAAGAAGGGGGTGATTTCAGTACCGATGTTATCTCAACAACATATTCACCTTACAATACTTATGTAGGTGTTAGATCGCCTGAGCCTACAAAATACGGAATGCTTGAAACCCGTAAAATGAATCGATTTGATGTGGTGACAGTTGATGAAAACGGAAGACCAAAAGCGGTAAGAAATCTAGAAGTAAAAGTTTATAAAACAGAATGGCGCTGGTGGTGGGATGCTTCGAGTGATAACTTATCGAATTATAATTCGTCGAATGCTACTACTTCATACAAAACATTTACTGTAAATACAGATGCAAGCGGAAAAGGAAGTTTTCAATTTGCTTTAACAGATGAAGAATGGGGACGTTACTTAATTCGTGTTTCAGATGAAACTAGCGGACATGCATCGGCAATAACTGTAAATATCGATTGGCCAATTTGGTCAGGTAAGACTAGAAATACAGATGCTTCTACAGCCAATATGCTTGTTTTTTCTACAGATAAAAAGAATTATGCAGTAGGTGAAAAAGCACAAATATCATTTCCTTCAAGTGAGGGTGGTCGCGCTTTAGTTTCTATAGAAAATGGTTCTAAAGTAGTGCAAACGTTATGGGTAAATACTCAAAAAGGAGAAACTAAAGTTGATGTTCCAATTACGGGAGCGATGGCGCCGAATGTGTATTTCAATATCACACTTTTGCAACCACATGCATCGACCAAAAATGATTCTCCAATTCGTATGTACGGAATTGTGCCAATCGAAGTAATTGACAAAACTACAATTCTTGCTCCAAGTTTATCAATGCCAGATGTATTGAAACCTGAGCAAACGTTCCCTATAAAAGTAAGTGAAAAATCAGGCAAGGAAATGACCTATACAATTGCGGTTGTCGATGAAGGTTTGTTGGATTTAACTCGTTTTAAAACTCCAAACGCTTGGGACAGTTTTTATGTTAGAGAAGCCTTGGGAGTAAAAACATGGGATGTTTATGATGATGTGATTGGTGCTTACGGAGGTAAAGTAAACCAGATATTTAGTATTGGTGGAGATCAAGATTTAGGCGGAGGTAAAGCTAAAAAAGCCAATCGATTTAAACCTGTGGTTATTTATCTAGGGCCATTTAAATTAAAGAAAGGGGAAACAAAAACACATCAAGTAAAATTACCAAAATACATTGGTTCAGTAAGAACAATGGTAGTTGCTGGTGATGCAAATACAAGTGCATACGGAAGCGTGGATAAAGCAACTCCAGTTCGTAGTCCGTTAATGGTATTGGCTACGTTGCCAAGAAAAATTTCTCCTTCAGAAAAAGTGACTATTCCAGTTACCATTTTTGCAATGGAAAAACACATTAAGAACGTAACTGTACAAATTAAAACAAGTAACGGATTAAGAGTAATAGGAAGTGCGACTCAAGGATTGACATTTACACAGCCTGATGAAAAGATGGCATATTTTAATTTAGAAGTAGGTGGCTTAACCGGAATTGCCAAAGTACAAGTTATCGCTACTTCTGGAAAAGAAAAATCAGTTTACGATGTCGAAATTGATATGACAAATCCAAATCCTGTAACGAATACGTATACAGATGTAATCTTAGAACCAAATAGCGCTAAGACTATTGTTTGGAAAACATTTGGCGTAGCAGGAAGTAACAAGGCAAAACTCGAAGTGTCGTCAATGCCAACGATTAATTTAAATGGAAGGTTGCAATTTCTTATTCAATATCCGCATGGATGTGTAGAGCAAACAACTTCATCAGTATTTCCGCAACTATTCCTAAATGATGTGGCCGATATTGATGTTACGCGTCAGCAGCTTATTCAAAAGAATGTAACAGCAGGAATTGCAAGATTAGGAGGTTTCCAATTGTCAAATGGAGGACTTCCATATTGGCAAGGAAATCCTGTTGCTGATGATTGGGGAACTTCATATGCAGGGCATTTTATGATAGAAGCCGAGAAAAAAGGATATGTATTGCCAATTAATTTTAAGTCAAAATGGTTATCATATCAGCAAAAAGAAGCCAAACAATGGCGATTTGAAGTTCGTTATGGAAATGATTTAGCGCAAGCTTATCGTTTATATACATTGGCTTTGGCTGGTTCATCAGATTTGTCTTCAATGAATAGATTGCGTGAAACAAAAGGGATTTCAAATGAAAGTAAATTAAGACTTGCTGCTGCTTATGTTTTGGCAGGACAAAAAAGCGCAGCTTCAGCATTGCTATTGAGTAGTAAAATTGATGAAGAGGCATCGGGTTATAATTATTACTATTATGGTTCAAGTGACAGAAATCGTGCTATGGCTTTGGAAACAATGTTGTTATTAGATCAAAAACAAAAAGCATTTGCGATGGCTACAAAACTAGCTAAGAACATGGCAAGTGATCAATGGATGAGCACACAAACAACAGCTTATTGTTTGTATGCAATGTCTAAGTTTTCATTGAATAATGGAGCTAAAGGAATTGACGTACAATATAGTTCGGCAGGCAAAACAGAAAGTATAAAAACAAATAAAACGGTCGCCGATAGAAGCTTAGTAGTTAAAGCAGGTTCGAATAGCGTTACTTTAAAAAACAATAAAAAGAATACGATTTATGTTCGAGTATTAAATACAGGAATCTTACCAATAGGTCAGGAGAATGTAATTCAGAGCAATGTTTCGGCTACTATAGTTTTCAAAAACAGAAAAGGAGGCGTTATCAATGTATCGAAAATTGCACAAGGAACAGAATTTATAGCAGAGGTGACTGTTAGAAGTCTAAGGAATGAACGTGTTGAAAATGTAGCATTGACTCAGATTTTACCTTCTGGATTTGAAATTGTAAACACCCGTTTTACAGATTTTGGTGATGCAACAAATAATATCGCCGATTATATCGATATTCGTGATGATAGAACCAATTTCTATTTTGGATTAAAAGCAGGAGAAACCAAAGTGTTTAAAATTTTGTTGAATGCATCTTATCTAGGTAATTATTATTTACCTGGATTGCAGTGTGAAGCAATGTATGATAATACATTCTTAGCACGAACAAAAGGATTCTGGGTTGAGGTTGTGAAATAAGTCTCGTATCCTAACAGGTTTCCGAAACCTGTTAGGTATATTTTTTAGTTTTTATTAGTTTTACTTGGATTGGAAAGCGAAGCAATGTATGATAATACCTTCTTAGCACAAACTAAAGGATTCTGGTTTGAGGTTGTGAAATAAGTCTCATATCCTAACAGGTTTCCGTAACCTGTTAGGTATACTTTTCAGTTTTATTAGTTTTACTTAGATAGGAATGTGAAGCAATGTATGATAATACCTTCTTAGCACGAACAAAAGAATTCTGGTTTGAGGTTGTGAAATAAGGTGTATCCTAACAGGTTTCCAAAACCTGTTAGGAATGCTTTTTAGTTTTCATTAGTTGTGTCTAAGTAAAATGTATATCAAGTTTAGAAAATTTTAGGGTAAAAGAATAAGTTACAATGGATAAAGATGTTTTTGAGTCAGGACAGTACTATCATGTATATAATAGAGGAAATAATAGGGAGGATATATTTATTGAGGGGAGAAATTATATTTATTTTCTTGAAAAAATGAAGAAATATCTTTTGCCTGCCGTAGATATTTATGCCTATTGTTTACTTAAAAATCATTTTCATATTGTATTAAGAATTAAGGATGAAAACGAATTACCTGAAAAAATAAAAGAGAAATTGCATCTCCCTTTCTCGCACTTATTTAATTCATATTCTAAAAGTATAAATAAAGCTTATAATAGAACAGGAAGTTTGTTTCAAGAGCATTTGCAAAGAAACAGAATAGAAAACGAAGCTTATTTAAAACAATTGATTATTTATGTTCATTTGAATCCTGTCAAACATAAGTTTACAAAGAATTTTGAGTCTTATTCGCATTCTTCCTATCGTTCCTATTTATCTGATAAGCTGAGTAATGTCGATAGAAACTATATTCTTGAATTATTTGATGGGTTAGAAAATTTTAAGTTTTGTCATGATGAAAGAAGAATTGTTTATGAGGGAGTAATTGGCGATGTTGATAAAATGGACGAGTAAGATCTCTTCGTAAATTTAAAAATATACCTAACAGGTTTTGGAAACCTGTTAGGATAAAAAATAGTTTCATTTGTTTTGAAAAATAAATTAAAAGCATTCTTCCAACGCATTATAAATTGGATTAAACAGAATAAGATAAAATCACTACTAGCATTTTTGTTAGTGGTGATTTATTATTTTTCGTTGCCACGAACTTTATTTCAAGAGCCTTATTCTACAGTTATCGAGAGTAAGGAAGGGGAATTATTGGGGGCGAAAATTGCTCGCGATGGGCAATGGCGTTTTCCTGCTCAGGATAGTGTTCCAGATAAATTTAAAAAATGTATCGTTTATTTTGAAGATGAGTACTTCTATAAGCATCCGGGGTTTAATCCAGTTGCTATGGTAAATGCGATTAAGCAAAATAGAAAAGCGGGGAAGGTTGTTCGTGGAGGAAGCACACTTACACAGCAAGTAATCCGATTATCACGTAAAGGTAAGGGAAGAACTTATTTTGAAAAACTTATCGAAGTTGTCCTAGCAACAAGATTGGAGTTGGGATATTCAAAAGATGCAATTTTAGAATTATATGCTGCGCATGCCCCTTTTGGCGGAAATGTGGTAGGTCTCGAAATGGCCTCATGGAGGTATTTTGGAGTTAAATCAAATCAATTGTCGTGGGCAGAAAATGCAACTTTAGCCGTTTTGCCAAATGCGCCGAGTTTAATTTATCCAGGAAAGAATCAGGTAAAATTATTAAAGAAGCGTAATCGTCTTTTGCGTAAGCTTAATCAGGAAGGAATAATTGATAAGCAAACGTATGAACTTGCTATAGAAGAGCCTTTGCCTAAAAAGCCCTATGATTTGCCACAAATAGCACCTCATTTATTACAGCGAGTTGCTAAAAATCAGGAAGGAGCAAGGGTAAAAACAACAGTTGAATTTGCTTTACAGAACAGAGTAAATCAAATTGCAAAATATTATTACAATCAGTACAAGCAGAATGAAGTTAGTAATTTGGCTATTTTGGTAATTGATGTTTCTAATAGAAATATAATCAGTTATATCGGAAATTCACCCACAGATAGCGATCATCAAAAAGATGTTGATATAATCGATGCGCCAAGAAGTACAGGAAGTATTTTAAAGCCTTTGTTATATGCTGCAATGCTAGATGATGGGGAAATATTACCTAATACTTTGGTTGCCGATGTGCCAACTCAAATTGCTGGATATACACCACAAAATTTTAATTTAACCTATGATGGAGCTGTGCCGGCTCATCGTGCCTTATCGCGTTCGCTTAATATTCCATCAGTTTTGATGTTACAGGATTTTGGAGTAAATAAATTTTACGAAGAACTGCAAAAGTTTAAACTGAAAAATATTTCAAAGCCAGCAGAGCATTATGGATTGTCGCTTATTCTTGGGGGAGCCGAAAGCAATTTATGGGATTTGTGTCGCAGTTATGCGGGTATGTCATCAACAGTGAATTATTTTAATAAAAGCAATGGTAAATACCGAACAAATGAATTTACGGAACTAAATTATGATAACGATTTAAAGGCTGATTTTGGAGGCGAAAGCACTCAAAAGAACATATTAGGCGCTGGTTCGATTTGGTTAACCTATAACGCCATGGAAGAGGTAAATAGGCCAGAAGGAGACGAAGCTTGGAAATTTTATGACAGTTCGCTTAAGATTGCATGGAAAACAGGTACAAGCTTTGGTAATCGTGATGCTTGGGCGATAGGTACAAATTCTAGATATGTAGTTGGAGTTTGGGTAGGAAATGCTACAGGGGAGGGAAGACCGACATTAACTGGTGTTACAAGTGCAGCGCCAATTTTGTTTGATATATTTAATTTATTGCCTAGACAAAAATGGTTTACTACTCCGTACAAGGATTTGGATGAGGTTGAGGTTTGTCGCTTAAGTGGGTATTTAGCCAAAGAAGGCTGTCCGAAAATTAAACAATGGGTTTCTTTAAAAGGAAAAACAACTTCAATTTGTCCCTATCATAAAACAGTACATTTGAATCAAACCGAAAAGTTTCAGGTAAATAGTAGTTGTGAAAGTGTAGATAATATGGTTGTGAAAAATTGGTTTGTCTTGCCTCCTGTTATGGCGTGGTACTACAAAGGCAAGCATATTGAATATATGCCATTACCACCTTTTAGAGATAATTGTGTAGGGACACAAACAGCTTCTATGGATTTTATTTATCCTAAAAGCAATAGCAAAATATATCTGACCAAAAATTTTAATAGTGAAGTGCAACCAGTAATATTTAGAGTGGCTTATTCACAAAGAGAAAGTCAGTTGTTTTGGTATGTAGATAATGTGTATAAAGGAGTTACTAAAGTATTTCATGAGAAACCAATTGTAATGACTGCCGGGTTTCATTATGTTACTGTTGTAGATGAATTAGGAAACGAAATTAGACGAAAAGTTGAGGTTGTACGGGAATAGTATAAATCACATCACTTTTTGGTAATGCTTTGATGAGTGTAAAATTAAATAGAATTAAAATATAGAAAGACAACTTGACTTAATCTGCTTATTTGTGGTATTTGAAGGTGTCTGATTTTGTTGAGTAATAGGTACAAAAAAACCGCCAATCTTTAGAGAGGCGGTTTTTCGTTTTATTCTTTAATAACATTTCCATCTTTATCATAGAAATGATATTCTAAATACGTGTAAGCGTCACGAGGTATAATTTTCACCCATTTTTTATATTCAAAAAACCATTTTGAACGTATTGATGGAAAACCTTTACTGAGGTATGCAGCCACAAATGGATGTGTGTTAAGCACAACTTTTTTGTGGGTTTTTAAATGTCTTTCTAAATCAGAAGTAATTTTATCAATGATTAAAATTGGCGCTTCAATTTCGCCATTTTCATTGTTTGGATTCTCTTCTCTAGTTTTAATGTTTACTTCGGGTCTTACTCTTTGTCTTGTAATTTGAACTAATCCAAATTTGCTAGGCGGTAAGATTTTATGTTTTGCTTTATCGTCGCTCATTTCTTCTCGCAAGAAGTCGAACAAAATCTTCCTATTTTCAGGGTTAGACATATCGATAAAATCTACTACGATTATTCCACCCATATCGCGCAAACGTAATTGTCTTGCGATTTCGGCAGCGGCAATCATATTGACTTCCATGGCTGTATCTTCTTGATTAGTGGCCTTATTAGAACGGTTTCCGCTATTTACGTCTATAACGTGTAAAGCTTCAGTATGTTCGATAATAAGATACGCCCCTTTGCTCATAGAAACAGTTCTTCCAAATGAAGTTTTGATTTGTCTCTCAATGTTGTATTTCTCGAAAATTGGAGTATCATTTGATTGATAAAACTTAACAATCGATTGTTTTGAAGGAGCAATTTCTTGCAGATAGTCCTTCGTTTGATGGTACAACTCTTCATCATCAATTTGAATACCACTAAAGGTATCATTAAATACATCTCTCAATATTGAAGAAGCTCTATTGAGTTCTCCTAATACCTTAGATGGATGATGAGCAGTTGGTAATTTTTTACACATTGCAGTCCATCTGCTAAGCAGGTTCTGCAAATCTTTTTCTAATTCGGCTACGTTTTTGCCTTCGGCTACTGTGCGAACAATAACACCAAATCCTTTAGGTTTGATCGATAATACAAGTTTTTTTAATCGATCCTTTTCTTTTTTGTCTTCTATTTTTTGTGAAATAGAAACACGATCAGAAAAAGGAACTAGAACAATAAAACGTCCAGCCAAAGATAGTTCTGCACTAATTCTTGGACCTTTAGTAGATATTGGTTCTTTTACGACTTGTACTAAAACAGATTGATTAGCACTTAAAATATCAGTAATGGTGCCGTCTTTATCAATCTCTTTTTCAAACTGAAAGGTTTTTAGGGAGAAATCTTTTAATTTACCTGCGCTTACAAGTTTTATGAATTTCAATTGAGAAGCTAAGTTAGGTCCTAAATCGTGATAATGTAAAAAGGCATCTTTTTCAAAGCCAACATTTACAAAAGCAGCATTAAGTCCAGCAACTGGTTTCCTTATTTTGGCTATAAAAATATCGCCAACTTGAAAATTGCTTTTCTCTTCTTCCTTGTGTAATTCAATTAGTTTTCCATCTTTTAATAAGGCAAAATCTACGAAATCAGAACTTGATCTAATGATTAATTCTTTATTCATTTGTAAATTTTTATCCGAACTTTTTAGTTTTCAGTTCACAGTTTTCAGTTCATAGCTTTTGCAACTCTTAAACTCATAACATATAACTCATAACTGAATTGTAAGGATGGATTAAACAATAATTTAACAGGTATTGAACCCGGGGGATTTTAATTTGCAGTTTTCAGTGGCAGTTTGCAGTTTAACAATTACGCTGCATACTTTGACTGTTTACTTAAACTAATTTCCAATTTCAATGAACGGTTAAAAAGAAAAAAGTAGTTTAAAACTACTTTTTCTTCTTGTGACGGTTAGCTCTCGCTCTTTTTTTACGTTTGTGAGTTGCTACCTTATGTCTCTTTCTTTTTTTACCACTTGGCATATCGTATCGATTTTATGATTAATTAATAGTGTTATTTTGCTTCGTTATTTATCTTTACTCCTTCTACGAAAACTTTTGCAGGCTTAAACGCAGGAATGTTGTGTGCTGGAATTTTAATAGTGGTATTTTTAGAAATGTTTCTTCCAGTCTTTTCAGCTCTGGTTTTTACAATAAAACTACCAAACCCTCTTAAATAAACATTGTCTCCAGTTTCTAATGAAGTTTTTACTTCATTCATAAAAGTTTCTACAGTTGCTTGTACGTCACCTTTTTCAAGACCCAACTTTTCTGAAATTTTCGCTACGATATCTGCTTTCGTCATTTTCTTTCCTATTTATAATGGTATACTATTTTTTGAGTTTGCAAATATAGGAATTAAAAAAACAAATATTCAAGCTAATTCGTTAAATTTTAATTACATAAACTTTTACTTTTGTGGTCTAATATTTAATGATGAGTTTTTCTAAACAATTGATAAAATGGTATTTACAAAATAAACGCGATTTACCATGGCGAAATACTGTTGATTCTTACCCTATTTGGCTATCAGAAATAATGTTACAACAGACTCGAGTAGCACAAGGAATGCCTTATTTTTTATCTTTTTTAAATGCATTTCCTACGGTTTTTGATTTGGCAAACGCCGATGAAGAGCAAGTTTTGAAACTTTGGCAGGGTTTGGGTTATTATTCGAGAGCTAGAAATCTCCATCAGACTGCAAAATTTATTGCGAATGATTTAAATGGTGTTTTTCCTAAAACGTATTTAGAGTTACTAAAATTAAAAGGAGTAGGCGAGTACACCGCAGCAGCTATTGCATCCTTTTCTTATAATGAAGCTGTTCCGGTTGTTGATGGAAATGTATTTCGTGTTTTATCACGTTACTTTGATGTAGAAACGGATATTGCTGTAGCTTCGGCTAAAAAAGAATTTGCCGCTTTGGCTTATGAATTGATGCCAAAAGATAATCCGGCAATTTTTAATCAAGCTATAATGGAGTTTGGCGCTTTACAATGTGTGCCTAAAAGTCCAAATTGTTCGATTTGTGTGTTCAATGAAAGCTGTTTGGCATTGCAGAAGAAAAAAGTCGACGTGCTCCCTGTGAAATCAAAAAAGATAAAAGTAACGACTCGATTCTTTAATTATTTAGTAGTTGAGGATGGAATTGGTAATACGGTTTTACAAAAAAGAACTGCAAAAGGCATATGGCATAATCTATATGAGTTTCCGTTATTAGAAACAGATACTGAGAAAGACTTTGATTTTGTGGCTTCTTATATTAAAGAAGAGTTTTTTTCCACGCATTCTATTATAGGAATAGAGGAGTGTAATCCAAAAAGTATCATTCATAAATTATCACATCAGCATTTGTATATTAAGTTCTGGAAAATCAAAATTAGCGAGACAATTTCAAAAGGTATTAATGCACAGGATTTAAAAACATATCCTTTTCCTATAGTGATTCATAATTTTATTGAGTCAGTATAATATGATTAAACTGAATTGTTTAGGGTTTACACCTATAAAGGTTCTGTTTTTTGAATTTTAAATAATAATCTATCAATTGTAAGTTTTTTATTCGTTTCTTTATTTCGTAATGTTAATGTTTCTGATGAGAATAAAAGCGTTTAAAATTCAGAATTAAATTAAACTTAAAAAATTAGATTATGAAGATTGCTTTTGTGATATCGGTGTTTTGTATTTATACAATAGGTTATTCTCAATCTGTGGTAGTAAATTACATTGAAAAAAGAATAATAAGTAAAGAGAAACTAGAGGCAACTCCTGAATTTGCTAGAGCTAATGCATTAGCAATTCACAATTATATTTTGGAATATAGTAATGGGATTTCATTTTACAAGAATACTTCTGAGGTAAAAAATGTGGATAGTATTAAGGAAATTGACACAAAAAACGAAAGAGAAGAGAAGTCTTATAGGATTACTCAAAGACATCTTGAAAAATGGTATTACGCAGATTTTAATACCGATGAATTATTGTTTAAGATTTATAACGGTAAAGATTTTTATGGACAGGATCATTTGTTAAAATGGGACTGGAAAATTACAAATGAGACAAAAAATATAAATGGGTTCGAATGTAAAAAAGCAATTTCAGAAGCTTTTGGCTATTATTTTACAGCTTGGTTTACAGAAGATATTGCTGTAAGTGCAGGGCCAGACAAATTTAATGGACTTCCGGGGCTTATTTTATATGTTGGAACAGCCTATTACGAATACGTTGCAACAAGCCTAGAGGTGAAAAAAGAACCGATAGTGATTGTGAAACCTAAAATAGCAGACAAAACCTTTACTATGGCGGAGGTAGAAACCTATGTGAAAGACGGTATTAGTAAATTAAAATCGGGTACCACGACTGAAGTAAAAGGCAATACTACAAAAACTGTAACAAGTATAATCGTTCATTAGGTAATAAAAAGTATTTATGCGATTTACGCTATTGATTATTTTAATTTTTGTATTTCTTCCGGTAAAAGGACAAACAGTAATAAAAGGGACAATTAATGATTCACTACAAAATCCTGTTGCATTAGTCAATGTAAGGCTGTATAATAAATTAGACAATTCTCTAATTGATTTTAAGCAATCTAATAAGGTAGGGGCTTTTGAATTAGTATCAAATGATAGTAACATTAAAAGCTTTGTTCTAAAGGCTAATTATATTGGTTATAAACCATTTTTACTTGAATTTACGAACTCAGAAGATAAGTTGTTGTTAGAAAAAAAAATTATCTTAAAAGAGGAAATTATTAAAATGAAAGAGGTTGTTATTAAAGCTGATTTCAGAGATGTTGTTGATAAAAACGATACGGTTACATTTAATCTTAAAAAATTATTAAACGGGTCAGAACAAAAGTTGAAAGATGTGCTAAAAAAGCTTCCTGGAATTAAAATAGATAATGACGGTAAAATAAAATATAAAGGAAAAAAAATTGATGATTTATTGATAGAAGGAGATGAGTTTTTTGGTACTCAGCATCAATTGGCAACTGAGAATATTAAATCTGAAATGATTGAAAAAATTGAGGTGCTGAAAAATTTTAAAAATCTATCTTCAATGGCAGGTTTCGATAATGCCACAAGAACTGCATTGAATATTTCTATAAAAAATGAGTTTAAAAATACTTTCAAAGGGAATGTTGATGCCGAGTATGGAGTGAAAAATCGTTTTCGGCAACATAATAATATCTATAATTTCGCAAGTAAGGTTAAATTGAATTTTATTTCGGATCTCAATAATACAAATAATCCTTCATTTACAGTTAATGATTACTTAGAATTAAAAAAAGGAGTCAAGAATGATGTTGCAAATATAAATCAGGCAAATACATTTTCTGTAGATGAAAATATTCCGTCTTTTTTGTTTTCAACAGATGATGTTAGTAAAAAGGATATTCAGTTTTATTCTATCAACTTTAGTGATAAGCTTTCAAAAACCAGTAAGATACAAGGAATATCGATTTTAAACCAAATCAATCAAAATGAATTTTTGCAATCAAAACAAACTTTTTTTTCTGATAAGAATGATTTTGTTGTAGATAAAAATTCAGTTCTCGATGGTTATTTACTCTTTAATACTAATCGTATACAATACGAATCTAAACCAAACGATAGAAACTATTATAATTATGTGATTTCGGTAAATTATAATAGAGAAAAACAAAACAGCTTAATTGATAATAAATCAAATACGATACGTACAAATTTTAATGAAGATAAAAATAATTTCAATACAAATATTGGTCAATTTTTTAATCATAAAATAAAACTGAATAGCAAAATTCTTTTTGAATACGATCTATATACAGATTTTACAAGTTTTAAAAAAGATTTATGGCTGAATTCAAATATGCCATTTTTAGGTTTGAATTTTAATGATACTTTTGATGCGCTTCAGAAAACCGAAGGATATTCGAATGCAATTGGGATCAATTCTAATTTTATAATTAAAAAAGAAATAGGGACATTTGTTCTTAATGCTGGCTCGGCTTCTAATTTTGATTCACTAAACTTCTTTTTAAACGAATTAAATCCAAATTTTAATTCTGAACAAAATCTTACAACTTCTAAAAATTATATTGGACTTAACTTCAGTAAGAAAAAACGAAACAGTATTAGTTATTCAGTTGGATTTCGACTTTCGCAGGCCACTTTAAATTTTAATTCAGAAAAAGAAAACATATTCACGTTCCTTCCCTTCGGAAGTTTTAATTACGAATTTAGCCCCAACAAAACGATTAATATTGGTTATAAAAGAGACTTCTCAAATCCAGCAATAGATAAGTTGATTTCTGGATTTTATCTTCAAGACTACAGAACTGTTTTAAAGAATGGTAGTATTCTTTATGATGCTATTTTACCAAAAAACACTTTTAGTTTAACGAGTTCATACTCTAATAGCGATCATAGTGTTATTTCATTTTTTGGAGCAATATATACAAACAAAGAAAAGTCTATAGGTTATAATTCGCTCAATACGAATAATTTATCGGTTAGGGAGTATGAGTATATTGAACTAGATGATTCTTATTATTTGTTTTTTACGATTGAAAAAAAAATGAAAAAGATTCCTTGGGCAATAAAAATGGAGGCTTTGTATTCTAATTCTAAACAAGAATCTTTTATAAATAATGGGAGTGTTGATTTTAGCTCTACCCAAAGTAAAATGGAGGTCAATCTATTGTCTTATTTTAAGTCTAGTGTTTTTAATGTTAATTTTGGGGCAGAATATGTTATTAATGAATCTAGGTATAGTCCTAATAATGAAATGAATGGCTTAAAAAAGACTTCGGTTTTTATGAGATTTAATGGTTTGATTTTAAACGAAAAAATTAATTGGGAATTAGAGAATAAATTCATTCATTTTGATTCTAATAATTCTGTGCAAAAAAATATTTTAGAACTGAATCCTAGTCTTAGTTACAAAATTAAAAAGTGGAGTTTTACAATTAGAGGCGTCAATATTCTGAATATAAAAGATAACAATACAAGATTAAGAGTAGTGAATAGAGAGTCTTATTTTGAAGAAACACAATACAGTTCTTTGCCTGGTTTCGTCAATGTTGGGTTTTCTTGTTCTTTTTAATTTTATCTTTTAAAAAGCATTTTTTTTGTACAAGCAATTCTTCATGGCTTCTGAGTTTTATTTATGCTTTATGTATGAAAGGAATTGTTAGTGGTGTAATAATTTTTAGAAAAAAAATGTATCTTTGATAGAAATACAATAGTTAAGTCATGAACGGAACATTAAATAAAGTGATGTTGATAGGTCATTTAGGTGACGATGTAAAAATGCATTATTTTGATGGTGGGAATTGCATTGGGCGATTTCAATTGGCAACTAATGAGGTTTATATTAACAAAACAACCAATGAAAAGATCACTTCTACGGAGTGGCATAATTTGGTTGTGCGTAATAAAGCCGCAGAAATTTGTGAAAAATATTTATCAAAAGGAGATAAGATATATATCGAAGGTAGGATAAAGTCGCGCCAATGGCAAGCCGAAGATGGTTCGACGAAACATACGACAGAGATTCAGGTAACTGAGTTTACTTTCTTGACTACTAAAAAAGAGACTGAAGGGCAGAAGCAGAATCCTTCTCCAGAATCGTCAAAAAACACTAACTTTGACGCTTCGAATGATGGCTTACCAATAAATGATTTGCCATTCTGATTGTTTAACTAATTCTTTTTAATTTGGACCCAGAGCCCAGTTTATACGTTGCAAACACCTTAGATACTAACCTTATTGTTGGTTTTCTTGGAATTTTTATTTTACTTTTTTGTTCGGCCATTGTTTCCGGCGCCGAAGTAGCACTTTTTTCGTTGTCTCAAAAAGATATTGATGAGGCAGTACAACAAAACGCATCCAAAGGAAGAATTATCTCTAACCTTTTGGATAAACCCAAAAAGCTTTTAGCGACACTTCTTGTAGCCAATAATTTTATTAATATTGGAGTTGTTATCTTGTTCTCTTTTGTAGGTCGAGATATTTTTGGTGCAGTTATTTCTCCTGTTTTAAAATTTATTCTAGAAGTGATTCTAGTTACTTCTTTGATTTTGTTTTTTGGTGAAATTTTACCAAAGGTCTATGCGAGTCGTAATAATCTTAAATTTGCACAACGTGTGGCATATCCATTAGCTTTGCTAGATAAATTGCTTTCTCCTATAAGTTTGCCAATGCGTTCGGCAACGGTATATTTGCATAATAAATTGGGAAAACAAAAAACGAGTTTTTCAGTGGGTCAATTGTCTCAAGCTTTAGAACTTACCGATTCAGATGATACGTCAACTGAAGAGCAAAAAATATTAGAAGGGATTGTTTCTTTTGGAAATACAGACACAAAGCAAGTGATGAGTCCGAGAATTGATATTTTTGCATTAGAGATTTCGGAATCTTTTGAAGCAATATATCCTAAAATTATCGAAAAAGGATATTCTAGAATTCCAGTTTACAGAGATAATATTGATCAGATTGAAGGAGTTTTGTTTGTAAAGGACTTGCTTCCTTATATAGATAAGAAAGATTTTGATTGGGTTACACTTATTCGTGAGCCATTTTTTGTGCCGGAGAATAAGAAGTTAGATAATCTATTGAAAGATTTTCAGAGTATGAAAAGCCATTTAGCAATCGTTGTTGATGAATATGGTGGAACTTCTGGATTGGTTTCTTTAGAGGATGTAATTGAAGAAATAGTAGGGGATATAAGTGATGAGTTTGATGATGAACACATTAATTTTTCTCAAATTGATGATAAGAATTACCTGTTTGAAGGAAAGATAAATCTAAAAGACTTTTATAGAATTATAGATGTTGATGAAGATTTATTTGAAATACAAAAAGGAGAAGCCGAAACATTGGGAGGTTTTATTTTGGAGATTATAGGTAATTTTCCAAAGAAGAATCAGAAAATTGCCTTTCAAAACTGTATTTTTACAATAGAATCGGTGGATAGTAAAAGAATAAAACAAATAAAAGTAACAATAGAATAATAATAATGCTTAAAAAATCAATTGCCATAATCACGCTTTTTATAATAACATTGACTGTAGTAAGTTGTAAAGATGATGTTGTGCCTAAACCAGCAAGTTATCTGAGATTGGATTATGCGGAAGCTAAATATGTAAATTTTGAGAATCAGTGTCCTTTTAGTTTTGAAATAAATGGAGATGCCGTTATAAAAGGAGAAAAAGATTGTGGGTTCACGATTTCATATCCAAAAATGAAAGCGACTATTTATCTTACTTACAAACCTGTCAATAATGATATTAATAAATTATTGAAAGATGCTCAGAAGCTAACCTACGAACATGTTATAAAAGCAGATGATATATTAGAGCAACCCTATTTAAACCCTGATAAGAAAACGTATGGTATGTTTTATCAAGTTGACGGAAACGCTGCTACAAACTCTCAATTTTACATCACAGACAGTATTAAGCATTTTGTGACTGGTTCGGTTTATTTTTACGCAAAGCCTAATTTTGATTCAATCATGCCGGCAGCGAGTTATATTAAAAATGATATGCAGCATTTAATGGAAACTATTAAATGGAAGTAATTACAATATATACAGGTACAAAAAAAGAGCATTCGTTTTGAATGCTCTTTTTTTTGTGTTCTTAAAATCGTTTGAATTACGATTTCATGTTTGAAACTTTATATGTTTTTCCGTCACCAGTGGCTTGAACTATTTTAGTTAAGTTATCTGGATTTTGAACAGTTTTGTCAAAAGTTACAGTAGCAGTTTTTTTGTCAAAATCTACTTTAGCATCTTGTACACCATCAAGGTCAGCTAATTCGCTTTCGATAGTTTTTGCACATCCCATTGCGCAAGTCATTCCTTCGATTTCAAAACTTGCAGTTTGCACATTTTGAGCAGCGATTTCTTTATGCACTTTTGGAGTAGCAGCTTCTGTAGTTGCAACAGGTGTAGTTTCTGTTTCGTTCTTTTTACAGCTTATGAACAAAAGGCTAGCAATTGCTATAACTGCGATTGATTTTACGATTTTCATATAGTTTATTTTAATAATTTACAACAGGATTTATTTGCAAAATTAATAAAAAACGAATGGGTAATTCATAAAATTATTACAATTTTGCTGCAAAACAGATAGTATGGATTCAAAACAATTAAAGTGGGTTTATTTAACGGTATTAGCCTTGGTTTGGGGAAGTTCTTTTATTTTGATAAAAAAAGGATTAATAGGCTTAACTGCGATTCAGTTGGGGTCTTTGCGAATTATTTTTGCTGCCTTATTTTTATTATTGATTGGTTTTAAAAGTTTGGCTAAAATTCCGCAACGTCAATGGAAATTTATTGCGTTAACTTCTTTCTTTGGAACATTTACGCCTGCTTATCTTTTTGCCATTGCCGAAACAGAAATTGATAGCTCGATTACCGCAATCTTAAATTCGTTGACTCCATTAAATACATTGATAATAGGAGCGGTTATCTTTGGAATGCAATTTCAGAGGCGACAAATTATCGGAGTTTTTATTGGGTTAATAGGATGTTTGCTTCTGGTTTTTAATGGAGCAATGAGTCATCCTGAGCAAAATTATTATTATGCTGTTTTAGTGGTTGTAGCGTCTCTTTGTTATGCTATCAATGTAAACTTGATAAAAAGATACTTATCAGATTTAAGTTCGCTGAGTATTACTACGGGTAATTTTATGGTACTATTGGTTCCTGCAATTGTAATATTAAGTTTCTCCGGATTTCAGGACGTAATGTATGACGATAAAGTGCAGTATTCTATTTGGTTTATAGTTGTTCTTGGAGTAGTGGGGACTGGAATTGCTAATGTTTTATTCTTTAAACTAATACAAATGTCTTCGCCGGTATTTGCAACTTCTGTAACTTATTTAATTCCTATAATAGCTTTCTTTTGGGGTTTTCTAGATAATGAAATGCTTACGCCAATTCAAGTATTAGGGGCGTTGATTGTTTTGGTTGGGGTTTATCTCTCAGCAAAAAAATAAGGTTTGTCAAAATTTTAATTTTTGACAAACCTTATAAAGGTTATTTCAAGCTAAGCAAAAGGCTTTTTGAAATGGTTGTGTTTTAAAAGATTATAAGAAGTCTTTATCAGTAACACCTTCGTTGATTTTTACTTCGGACATTTTGATGTTCAATTCAAAACCTACATTTTGAGTAATGTTAAAAGGAACCTTAACTCCTTTTACTTCTTTATAATCACCAAAATTTGTAATTTGAGTAATTGATTTCCCCGCTTGTTCGGAAACTTTAGCTTCGGCAACTTTTAATCCAGATTTTGTATCAAAGAAGTAAGTTGTTTTGCCGTCTTTTATAGCGTAAGCATCGTTGTTGTTAATAGGTTCAATGTGGTCAATCACTAAGCCTTCTTTTTTAGAAAGGTGAAGCTCTTCAAACGGAACAGCGCTTGCTTTCATATCTGCAAGATCTTTACCTTCAAGGTTTTTTCGTTGTCCTTGTTGTTCGATATAAGCTTCTTTTTCATTGACAACTTGCTTCATTAAATTCATAGGTCCCATCGCTAGTGAAACCATCATTTTTCCTCTAGCATCCATTTTAGAGATAAAGGTTAATGGAGACGGTGCTTGAGGAATAGTTGTTGATCCTAGCATAGCAATTGTTTTTACAGAGGCTACTGCTTTTTCTCCGCCTATAACTTTTATGTAATTGTCAAATACGCTTTTAGCAGTTACGCCTTTAGGAACTTCTTTCTTTAATGATGGCTTTTCTGTAGGATTAGCATATTTGTCAAAGTAACTAATAGGAATGTTTAGTTTTTCTAAACCGGGAATTACTTCAGATCCTTTTCCAGTAATAACAATTCTCATGTTATCAATTGGGAAATATTTGTTGGCTACTCTAAGTATCTCGTCTGGAGTTACCTTATTGATGTTCTGAATGTATTTCTCGTAAAAATCTTTAGGAAGATTTTCGGTCTCAATATTCAATGCGTATCTAGCTACAGTCTGTGGCTTCTCAACCTGCATAACAAATCTACCGATGTATCCTGCTTTAACTGTTTTTAAAATCTCGTCTGAAACTTTTTCCGTTCTAATTCTCTTGATTTCTTTTACAAATTCTACTACAGCGCTATCTGTTACAGCATTTCTTACTGCCGAAGCAGCTTTGAATTTAGCAGTGTATTTTCCGCTTCCTAGGCCTGAACTAGCACCATATGTCCATCCGTGAGCCTCACGTAAATTCATGTTTAGGTAACTGTTGAAATCTCCTCCTAAGATTTGGTTTGCAATAACTGCAGGGAAAAAATCTGGATCGTTCATTTTTAAGTTAACTGTGTTAACTAGTGCTATTTCTGATTGGACAGCATTAGGAACGTCAACAAAATTAATTTGAAGATTAGAGACATTTACAGGGTTAGGGTAGGTGTCTTTTGGTTGTGCTTTTTTCTCCCATTTTCCAAACAGTTTTTCTACAGCGGCTTTAGTTTCTTTGAATTTTATATCTCCAATAACTACTAAATAGGCGTTTTCTGGAACAAAATGTGTTTTGTAATTGTTTTCTACATCAGCCAGTGTTATGTTCTTTAGTGTTTCTTCAGTGATAAATTCTCCAGAAGGATGGTTTTTTCCAAACGCTAAAGCATCAACTACTCTTCTTTCGATAGCAGGTACGCTTTTCTCTTCAGTTTTAAGTCCTTCGCTGAGTTTTGCTTTTTCTTTATCAAATTCTGCTTGAGTAAAATTAGGTTGCAAAGCACCTTCTGCTAAAAGTTCTAAGATTCTTCCTGAATATTTAGAAAGAGAACTTGCGAAAGCACCGCTAGAACTAAAATTAATATTTGCTCCGTAGAAATCAATCTCTTCGTTAAAAGCTTCTTTTTTAGTTTTTTTAGTTCCGTCGCCAATCATATTACTTGTTAGCTCATCTACTCCTTTTTTATTTCCTTCTGTAAAAGGAGCGTTGTCAAGGGTTAGGTTAAAACTTACTCTAGGTAATTTGTGATTCTCGACAACCAAAACTTTCATCCCGTTTGCCAAAACAAAGGTTTGTGGTTTTTTAATATTTACTATTGGAGCGTTACCTGGTTTAGGTTGTGGACGATCTTGTGCTTGCATAATTCCTGTTACGAATAATAGGATTAAAATAATGTTTCTTTTTTTCATGTTTCTAAGAGTCTTAATTTTGTGCCTTTGTAGTAGGAACATAGTCTAGAATTAAACGTTGATTAGGATTTAGATATTTTTTTGCTACATCTCTAATTTCTTCTCTTGTTATAGAGTGATAGAGGTCAATTTCTGTGTTTATTAGATTTATATCACCATAAAGCAGATAGTAACTAGCTAGGTTTTCGGCAATTCCTTCAACAGTTGCGTTTGAGTTAACGTAGTTGTTGTCGAACTTGTTTTGTAGTTTTTCGTAATCTTTCTCAGAAATCAAGTTGGTTTGAAGTTTTACAATTTCTTCGTCAATTTCTTTTAATAGATCGGCAGATGTATAAGGGTTCATTGGTAAGCCGTATAAAATGTACATACCGTAATCTTCTTGACTAAAACCAACAGCTCCAATTTGTAAAGCCATCTTTTTTTCGTCAACTATTTTTTTGTAAAGTTTAGAGCTTTTTCCATCACTTAAATAAGAAGATATTAAATCTAGTACTCTTGCGTCTCTAGTTTTCATCGATGGAGTACGGTATGAAGCAACAACCATCGGAATTTGAATGTTTGGATCTTCGTATTTAGCTTTTATCGGTTGAGTGATAGGTTCTTCTGTAAAAGTTTGTTTTTGCAGTTTCTCTCCTTTTTTTATTGGTCCAAAGTATTTTTGAACCCATTCTTTGGTTTTTGCTTTATCAAAATCTCCAGCAATTACCAAAACAGCATTGTTTGGAGTGTAGAATTTTTTATTGAAAGCTTTAAATTCGTCAAGAGTTGCAGCATCAAGATGTTCCATAGTCCCGATTGTAGTCCAACGATAAGGGTGGTTCTTGAACATGTTTTTCTTTACCTCTGGAAGAATGTTTCCGTAAGGTTGGTTGTCGTAGCGAGTTCTTTTTTCCTCTTTAACAACTTCATTTTGAGTGTCAACTCCAATTTTGTTTATTACAGGATGCATCAATCTTTCTGATTCCATCCATAGTGCTAATTCTAAATTATTAGATGGGAAAACTTCGTAATAATACGTTCTGTCGTCAGATGTGTTAGCGTTATTGGTTCCACCATTGGCAGTTACCATTTTCATCCATTCTCCACGTTTAATATTTTCAGTTCCTTCAAATAATAAATGTTCGAAAAAATGAGCAAAACCCGTTCTGTCTGGAGTTTCGTCTTTTGATCCGACATGGTACATTACAGAAGTTATGACAACTGGTGCCGAAGAATCATTGTGCAAAATGACATGTAGGCCATTGTCCAAATCGTATTCTTCAAAGGCTACTTTTTGAGCAGTAGCTACTCCACCTAGCATAAGCGCAGCACTTAACATAATTATTGATTTTTTCATAAAGGTTAATAATTTTTTATTACACTTAATAGGTAATGATTAATTAGAAATAGTTACATCAAAAATAACTTTTTTTGGTTAAGAATAGCAAAAACGAAATTCTTTTAACAGTATTTTACTACAGTATGTTTTGTTGTATGAATTATAGCCTATTGAGAAACAGGGTTTAAAGAGTATTGAATATTTTTACTTTAAGAAATTGCATAGTAAATTATTAATTGTATATTTGCAACCTTAAAAATCAATAAATCAATTTGGTATGTATGCAATCGTAGAGATAGCAGGGCAACAATTCAAAGTAAGCAAAGACTTAAAGGTTTATGTTCACAGATTAGCTAATGAAGAAGGTTCAAAAGTTTCTTTTGACAAAGTTCTTTTATTAGATGATAATGGGAATGTAACTTTAGGCGCCCCAGCTATAGAAGGTGCTTC
Organism: Flavobacterium branchiarum; assembly: GCF_030409845.1. Classification (NCBI taxonomy): domain Bacteria; kingdom Pseudomonadati; phylum Bacteroidota; class Flavobacteriia; order Flavobacteriales; family Flavobacteriaceae; genus Flavobacterium; species Flavobacterium branchiarum. The sequence goes on from NZ_JAUFQQ010000003.1 coordinate 297,565, forward strand.
TGTAGAAGCTAAAGTGTTACAACACTTAAAAGGAGACAAAGTAATCGTTTTCAAAAAGAAAAGAAGAAAAGGTTACAAAAAGAGAAATGGTCACAGACAATATCTTACTCAAATTGTAATTGAAGGTATTACTGCAGCTGGAGGAACTAAAAAAGCAGCAGCTAAGAAAGCAGTTGTAGCAGAAGAAGTTGCGACTGAAGAAGCAGCTCCTAAAGCTAAAAAAGCGGCTCCAAAAGCAAAAAAAGAAGCTACTAAAGAATAATAACAATATTTAAACTCATACGTCATGGCTCACAAGAAAGGTGTCGGTAGTTCGAAGAATGGTAGAGAATCAGAATCAAAACGTTTAGGCGTTAAGATTTTTGGAGGACAAGCTGCTATTGCTGGGAACATCATCGTTAGACAAAGAGGTTCAAAACATAATCCAGGTGAAAACGTTTACATTAGTAAAGATCACACTCTACACGCAAGAGTAGCTGGAGTTGTAAAGTTCCAAAAGAAAAGAGATAATAAATCTTACGTTTCTATACTTCCATTCGAAGCATAATAACTAGATTATATATTATTACAAAACCCGTTCGCTTTGCGAACGGGTTTTCTGTTTTTAGGCTATTTATTATTTTTAGAAGCTTTTTTTGTAGTCCTTTTGTATGAAATAGTGATTCTCTGCTGGTTTCCGTAGATTTATTATTAGTATTTTTGATTGGATAAATCTACGTTAGCTTTGAAAAGAATAATATTACTTCTATTAATTTTTTGTACTGGTATGTATGCAGGGAACGATCCTAAGAATGCAACTAATCAGATTGTATTGTTAAATGAAGCTCAAAAAAAGATGCTCTTTGAATTTGCAGTTTTGCAAAATAATGGTGCTGATGAAGAACAGTATTGGCTGAAACATAAAAGTCAATTTCCATCGTTTAATAATAATAAAAGAGATGCATTGGCAAAGGAAATCTTTGAGAACTCTCATATCATGTATGCCCCAGTTAAAAATTCATCTGTCGAATTATGGATGCAAGCACAATCGCTTGCCAATTGGATGTTATACTTGGCTGCATTCATTGCAGTATGCGCAGTAATTGCTTTGATGCGTAATTATTGGAGCCTCATTATAAAGATTCTCATTAAGCAATTTCAGCCCTTGTTTAAAGTGTTGTTTTCACAAGTTTTACTTACTTATGAATTGTTACTGATTGGTATTGCTAGCGTTTTTATAGCCAGCAATGTTGATGATATGGTTTTGCGTACTGTTTTAGCGCATCTTGGGATCTTTCTGATTTGGAGTCAATCGACAGCCTTATTTACTAAAGAGTATCTTGTAAAGGGATATATTCATGAAATACGAGATAATTTTTGGGAGAACAATACGTGGAAAGTAATAAAGACAATTTGCTTTCCTGCTATTATTGTAACTTTTGCTATTTTATTTATGTTGTGCAAAGTGCCTCAAGATAAACTGTATTATTATGAAGTCGTTATAACGAGTCTTGTAGCTGTTTATGCTTTCCCTATTTGGCGGTCACTTGAAAAGTACATATATCCAGTTCTGATTCCTTTTAAAGATCCTCGTGTTGAAAGAAGTATTCACTCGTTAGCAACTTGTACTGTTTTGGTTTTATTGGTTGATGCAGTTTTTTTGTATCAATCACATGAAGGTTTATCTTATTTTGTAACAGCACTAACTTCTTTATTGGTTGCATCATTTCTAATTTTATCTCTCAAGGTCAATTATAAGCATAATTATAAAAACTACATTTATCTACAATTTGTTGCAGTCCTTTTTTTGCTTTCTTCTTTGGTCTATAGTTTTTATATCCAATCAGTAGAAATGATTTGGGTAGGAATAACAGGGCTGTGTGTATTTATAATTATAAAATATTGGGAGATTGTCATGCATTATTTAAGTTGGAATAGAAGAGCTAGTAAATGGGCTTGGAGTTGTCTAGGAATGGCAGTATTGTTGTGGTTGTTAGCAAAAGGAATTTTGTTTCTGTTACATTACTATTATATATAATTTTAGTTATATTAATTGGTCGCTTTCGATTATAGACAGTATAAAATCAACCCTTTTTTTTATGTCTAATTTTGGCACTTCGATTAATTGGTAATCACAATTAGTGTACGTTTTTACTATTGCTTCGTAGGTATCTATCGCCTCTTGAAAAGTTTGTTTGCGTTCCGAATCTGTTTGGTATATTTTTTTCCAAGGAGGAAGAGCGAATACGATTGGGTTATAGCGATATTTTCTAGTAGCCTCTAAAAGTTCTGTAAAAGGTTTTAGTCCGATTAAGTTTGCGTATGCTAACGTATCTGGAATCCCTCGATCAAAAAAAGTAATACAAGAATTGTTCTCGTTTTCTATAAAGGTTTCTATGGAGTGCTTTAACATTAATAATGTGTATTTTTCTTTGTTGGCCCATGGTAAGGCATCTCCATTTGAGGCTACTTGCTCTTTGATTATATTGCGTGCAACTTCGTCTATGCAATTATAATTTCTTTTTTTTAATTCTTCAATAATGGTTGTTTTACCAGCACCTGGTCCTCCAGTTATGATAAATAGATTAGTTGATTCGGTCATTTTTAGTTTATTTGATTGCAATAAAAGAGTTTTGCAAGAAGGATAATTGTGATTCTACAGTATTATTAAGTTAATTTTAGTAATGTGCTTTGATACGTGTTAATCTTAAAATAAAATTTTATTTAAGCAAGGTGCAGATTTATAAATGTAAAAAATGATCTGCAATTTTGCAAATGATTTGGTGAATCTTAAGTGCTTGTTTTTTAGTTGTTTTGTTTTGTGTTTTGTATGATTTAGTAGCGTTAGTAATGTTTTTAAGTACTTTTTTGAAGACTTGAATATTAAAAAATATGTAGTTTTTTACTGATTTAAGTGAAAAAAGTTTTATATTGGGAAATAAATGTCAATTTATGTTAAAATAGGTTGGCAAAAATTAATTTACCAGTATTTATATATCAAAAAAATGAAACAATTACTACAGTGGACAATTATTATTCCAGTATTATCCTGGGCTCTTTTTTTTAGTGGCCTTGTTGATAATAGCAGCATCTTTCAAGTAGTTGCAAGCATATTACTTATCCTTAGTGTTATGTCGGCAGTGCATCATTCAGAAATAATAGCAGAAAGAGTAGGGGAGCCTTACGGAACCATTATTTTAGCTATATCAATAACAGTTATCGAAGTTTCAATTATCGTGTCTTTGATGATGTCCGAAGGTTCAGAAGCAGCCTCGCTTGCGAGAGACACAGTTTATGCAGCTACGATGCTTATTCTTAATGGTATTATTGGATTGTGCCTTCTAATCGGTGGGCTTAAACATTATGAACAGAATTTCTCGCCTTCATCGGTAACTATCGGCTTAGTTTCGCTAGTTTCGATTATAGTATTTACATTAGTGTTCCCTACTTTCACCGAAAGTGTTTCGGGATCTTATTACTCAATACCACAGCTTGTTTTTGCATCTGGTGCATGTATTGTTATTTATGGTTCGTTTCTATTTGCGCAGACTACAAGATACAGACAATACTTTCTTACGATTGGTGCAGATGAAAATGAAGAAGTAGCTGAGCCTATCCCGATTAATAACAAAGTTTTTTTTACTAGTCTTTTCTTCCTTGTTGTAAGTTTAGGAATTGTAGTTTTATTGGCCAAAACGCTATCGCCTACAATCGAAGGAATTATTGTTAGCTATCATTTACCAAAAAGTTTAGTTGGGGTTGTTATTGCAGCAATAATATTATTACCAGAAGCTATTGCGGCTATCATAGCAGCAAGAAAAAACAGACTTCAAACTAGTATTAACTTAGCTTTGGGTTCTGCTTTGGCAAGTATCGGATTAACTATTCCTAGTGTTGCAGCAGTTTGTATTATGATGGATATGCCTATTATCTTAGGACTAGATATTAAATCGATTGTTCTATTGGCATTGTCGGTATTTACGGTAATGTTGTCATTAAGTAAAGGAAAGTCAAATGTTGTTTATGGAGTCGTACTTCTAGTCAATTTATTTGCTTTTGTATTTTTGATGATATATCCTTAATAATAAGCAATAATAGTTAATATTAGAATCTGTTAGTTAAAGCTTACACAGAGTTCTAAATAGTATTTTACAATATAAAACTGCTCTAATTTTTTCTAATTAGAGCAGTTTTGTTTTTATAGAGAGCCATCATAATTAGTAATAAATAAAAAAATCATGCAACATTTTCCAGTAATAAGTTCAATTCTTTCAGCGAGTAAACTTGGTGAATTATTACAACAGCAATATGGTTTAAGTAAGAATACTGAATGTGAACTTTTTAGAGCAGCTATGAATCATGTTTATATTGTTACTGATGTTGACAAGAAATATGTTTTTCGTGTTTATACTTTTGATTGGAGAACAAAAACGGAAATAGCCGAAGAATTAAGACTCTTACTTCACTTGCGGGAAAATAAAACGCCAGTTTCCTATCCCATTGCAACCAACTCAAACGAATATATTCAAGAAATAAACGCTCCCGAAGGAAAGAGATTTGGAGTATTGTTTTCGTTTGCTGACGGTGCTAAATCTGCTAAATTTACTGCAGAAACAAGTTTCTTTATCGGACAAGCATTAGGCGAAGTTCATAAATCAACCCAAAATTTTACATTAAAAAGAGAAACATATAACGATACTGTTTTGTTGGTAGATTCTGTTAAACGAATCCAGCTATTTTTCAAAAAAGAAACAGATGAAATACTTTTCTTGAAAGATTTAGCGACCTTTCTTCAGAAAGAATTTGATGCAATAAAAATTGATCAAGTCAGATTTGGAGCAGTTCATCTCGATGTATGGTTTGATAATATGCATTTTAATGAAGAGAATAAAGTAACATTATTTGATTTTGATTTTTGTGGTAATGGATGGTTATGTCTCGATATTTCATACTTTTTGTTTCAGCTCTTTATTACAAACCCGAATGAAAAGGATTATGAAGCAAAGGCAGTAACTTTTCTAAAAGGTTATGAATCCAAAGGCGAAATAAGCGAAGAAGAAAAACGTATTATATCTTTTGTTTGTCTTGGTGTTATGGTCTATTTTTTAAGTATGCAATGCGACAGATTCGATCATTGGACAAACATCTTCTTGAATGAAGATCACTTAAAAAGATTTACTGGTAATTTAAAGCGCTGGATGGATTATAATAAAATCACAATCCAATAAAGATTCTATAATTGTTTAATATTAGAGCAATGAATAATTCTTGTAAAACAAAGAATCTCAAGTAAACTAGATTATGTGATATCTAATTTATCAATAAATCTAATGCCGAATTTTTTTGGTTGATGATGAACAGCTGACTTTTGTCTTCTAGCAATATTTTATAGTTAAATTCTTTTTCAGGATTATACTTCCAGTTTTTTAGTTCCTTGAAACTGTCCTTGATTAATTTAAGATTCTCTTTGTTGTTTTTTGATACAATTATCATTTTCGTTAATGTTGTTTTTTGCATTTTTTCAATGGCACTTTTTGTAATTTCAGTTTCATAATTCGTTCGAGAGCGATAACGGAATTTTTTCTTAATTACATCAAAATCTTTTGGGTTTTCTGAAATAACGTACCTGTAAGCCATTATATTATCAAGTTCATTTATCCAATTTGGAAAGTTTTCTTCATACTGTTTGATATAGTTATCAATGAAATTTTTATCCATAGATTTATTTTGAGCAATATATTCTTTCACTAACGGATAAATTTGTTTTGCCATCAAATTAATGTACTTATGATAATACCAATCATTAGAATCTACTGTTCCGTTTAGTTTTTCGTAAACATAGCCGTTCCCTAAAGCAGTAGCTAAAACTTCATTTAAAAGCTGATAAGCATAATTGCTATATATTGATTTATTCTCTTGGAAATTTTTGTTGATTTCTTCTTTTACTTCAAGTGATTGTTCGTTGTAAATGATGTGATACGTTTCGTGTAACATAACACTAAATAAATCTTTGTAATCGCTTAAATTGGTTTGAATTGCACTTATGAAATTATTGCAAAATGCTTGTGCTGTAAAGCCTTTAGAATTTGGTAAAGGGTAAAATGCAATCTCAAAAGGAATTGAATTGTCCCAACTTGAGTTATAAAAAACTAGTCCAGTTTCGAAATAGCGTTCGATATTATTTTCATTAGAATATCTCGTGATTTCTGTAATTTGTTTTTCAAACTGCTTTTTATTTGGGTTGTATATTAGTTCATTGTAGATAGGTGTAAACTCCGAAATGCTGGTTGTTAAATCATTCAATGTTTTATTCGGAATCATGCCAATGCAACGAAGTTTGAAATCGGTTAGATTAGTAGTTTCAATAAGATTCTTTTTCAAAATATCTTCCGTCTGCATTTGCTTTTTTGAACCATAAGGGAATTCATCAAATTGATAATTGTAATCAAGTATTAATTTGTCAAATTTTGAAATGATATCGTTGTACTTGTCAACGTTGTATTTTGATTTTAGAAATTCTGTTTTGTAGACATTATCTGGATAGTTTTCAGATAGGTTTTGCATAAAAATAAATACCGCTAATTGTTCCGAATATTTAATGTTAAAAGTGGTCTTTTGAGAAAAAGATAAAGTAGATATTCCGCAAAGTATAAAAACTAAAATTCTGATATTCATCGTGTTCTTTTTTTTATAACGTGTTTATTTATTTTATGTTTTGTCGTTGGAGAAATAAAGTAATAAAAAAAGAGGCTGAACGAAATACTTTTCGGACAGCCTCTTTAAGACATTGATATATCTTCTATAAAAGGTTATTTCTCTTTTATTACCTTCTCTAAATATTCAACCTTTTCTTTTTCTGCTTGAACTAAACGTTCGTATAGTTCAACTATTTTATCGACTGTATTAAAAGTTGGTTGATAATTCACAGAACTAGCAATCAATGTAGAGTTGTCACTACTTGTATTGTGATAAGTATTTGAAATTATATTAAATACGGCTTCATCACTATAATCTCTAATTGCTTCTACAGAAACACCTAAACTTGAGGCAATAGCTTGTAGTTTTTCTTCATCAACAGTTTCACTTGCTTCAATATTAGATATGGATTGTTGGCTTACACCAATTGCAGTAGCCAAAGCTTCTTGTTTCATACCGCGTAGCTCTCTTATTCGGCTAATATTTCTGCCTATATGTTTTGGTTTTGTTACTGTGCTCATAGTTCAAAGATATTTAAAATTCTCTTAAAAAATAGGTTTTGGTAAAAAACAAGTACCGTTTGGTAAGTTACAATTCTTAATGGTTGGGTACAGTACTAAGCCGTTTTTCTTTGTATGTAATAAACAAAAATAGAAAATAGAAACAATGTTTAACTTGTAAAAATCAAAATTATGGAAGTACAAAAAAATGTGAATTCTAATGAGTTTAGACAATTAATCGCTAGGTATTTCACTACAATAAAACCCCTAAATGGTAAAATGGATAGTTATACAGCAGAAATCAAGGTATTGAATTATTGTGAACTCTCATCTGTTATTACTAATATGTTGAAATTGTGTACTCTGGCATTAGATCATGAAACTCCTGAAATTTCAAATATGCCTAGAGATTCATCTATCGATATTGCATTAATATTAAAAGTAGTTACGCAGTTACTTCCTCTTGAAGAAATTGAATTTCTGGATGAAATTAATAAAATGTTTATTACGAATCCAAATTCTACAGATTTGTAATCTGTGCTCAATAATTAAGGAATGAATGAGATAAGGAATAAAAAGTTCCTGTTTTTTTAGTTTTGTTTTTATATAATTCTGCATTTTTTTTGTATTCAGGTGGATGTGATACAAATCGGTACATTAATTTTAATAAAATATAAGTAATATGTATGAGTAAGATTTTTACTGTATATTTACTTAGGATGAAATACTGATAACTTTTAATTTAAGACGTTTAAAGCATCCAATTCTAGTAACCAATAACCATAAATACATGAGAAAAATTAAATTAGGGATTGCCTTTGTTTCAGTTTTATTATTGTTTTCGAACTGTAACAATGAAACATTTGAAAATCCGCAAGAGGTAAGTGCGACAACAAAATTGCTATCTGGGATAAAAGAAGAAAATATAAGTCTCGACGAAATTGAAAAAGATTATTATTTAAGCCCAATTTTACAGAAGACTTCAAAAAAACTTAAACAAAATGCAAACAATTTAAAAAACACAAATCAAAATTTATTCAATTTAGATTTATCAAACCGAGTAAAAAAATATACACTAAACGATTATACCTCTTATACAATACCAATAATTAATGATTCTGGAAATTCTTATATTTTTCAAAATCTTGTAATTGAAAAAGATGCGCTAAGAGATGCGGCCTATCTTGTGACTTACTATCCCGATGAAAATTATAAAGAATCGATACGAAAACATCTTGTAAAACCAGATGACAATATTGATTTCACAGGAAGTAAAACGATTGTATATTTATACTATAAGCGAAAAGTAAATATTGATGAAAAAACAACAACGACTAATAAAAATAACGGTGCAATTGAAATAGGTTCAGATGGAGTAATAGACGAACCTTTAACGGTTTGCGTAACAACATACAGTCCTAAACAATGTACTGCAGGAGGGAATCATTCTCCTGGGCAGTCATGCACTGGCACGTCTGGGCAACAACCTGGTTGGATTGTCTCCGAAAGTTGCACTCCTATTCCTCGTCCTACTGATCCTGGTCCTGGCCCTTATCCTGGTGGATGTACGGGTTGTGTAACATCACCTTCAGCTCCGAATCAAGGAACAGGTGCCTATTTTCCTCCAACGAGTCCAAGTCCAGATTGGACACCAGAATTTATTTGTATTGAGCAAGGTTCTGAAGGAAGGTGTACTAAAATGGTACCCTATACACCTATTCTAACAATACCTATGTATGATCCTTATAATTACTATACTTCAGTATTAAACCGTGCAGAAATTGATTTATTGTTAAGAGTTGAATATAAGGAAGCTCGAAAAAGTATTGATTCTTATATAGAAAGAAATAAAACATTAGAAGGAGGTTACGTTCCGGAAACTTTAACTTTTGTACCTTGGGCACTGGATTATTTCAAGAATAATCCTGATACAACATTTGAACAATTTAATAATTGGTTTATGAGTGTTTCTGAAGGTCAAGATTGGAGTTATGATACTACTTATTGGGAAAATCCAAATTTAACTTTTCCTAAACAAGATTTACCTAGTTATAATGATTATTATAATGGCATGGCTCGCTCTACAGATGGAAAACTTATGGTAGGTGCAGATAATGTATATGGTTTAATAGGAGGCAAAGTACAAGAAGTGCGAACTAAATATCCGAGAATAACTGAAAACACATGTGCTGCAAAAGTTTCGATAGCATTAAACAGATCAGGTGTTGTAATTCCTAATTTACCGGGTAAAACAATTGAAGGTGGAGGCGCAGAATTTACAGGAAAATACTTTTTTCTAAACGCTAGGGAGTTAAACATTTGGATGAGAAAAACTTTTGAAACAAATCCTTCAAATGCGAACCACATATCTTATTTAGGGAGTGAAGGAGGTACAAATGGGGCAAATTTTCCAGAGTTACTTAAAGATATTAAAGGAATTTATTCGATGGTAACTACAAAGGATTATAGTGACAAAACTGGAATGTCAGGGCACTCTGACCTTATGTTTACTGATAGTAAAAATTTGGGAAATTGTGTATATGGATGCTTTTTTGATAGACCAATAGAAAGAATAGACGTATGGATACTAAATTAATAATCAAAATTACAACACTGTTGCTACTAGTAACAGTGTTCTCTTGCACAAGCATTAAAGGAACTGATAATCTTAATGTCTATTATGGAGATAATTTCTTTTATCCTAGATCTTCAGATAGCAAAAAAACACCCATTAATGGATGGGTTAACTCTTATAAAATAGGAGCATTTTATGACTGCCTCTTCCAAGGATATAAAAATGACTCTATTTATAAATTAGCAAAAAAAGAAGATTTATTCTTTGAAACTATTATTCCTATTGATAAATGGGATAAGATTAAAGCTGACAGTAAAAAAATAGCGGATAATATGCCAGTGGTTGAGAGTCACTATGATGACGAATTATATAAAAAGAAAAAATACATTTCAGCAACATGCCTATGTTATTTTGCTAGTAGAGAATTGGATTCTATTGCGAAAGAAGAATATAAATTATTCAGGAAAGATAAAAATAATAAAGATTTTTTCGAATAATTAATTGATTATCTCTAGCATATAAAAAGTACTAAAAAAAACAGAATAATATAAAAGGATACTTGTTTTATGTTTTCATACTGATTTTGGAGTTTTTTATTCTGTGGTTCTACTCTTATTTTACGCATTAAACAGTCGCAAACTTGTTTCTCTGAGGAACGAAGAGTCTTCGTTAGTGGCTCGACTATCAAAAAATACTTTGTGTTAGTTTCTTGTGGTGACTCTTCGTTCCTCAGAGAGACAAGATTGGGGTAAGGATAGAAATGCTGAGCGATTCGTGAAATAATACCATAAAAAAACTCCTTAAGAAATTAAGGAGTTTAGTGATTAATAGTGACGCTATATTATTCGTACTTTAAGTATTTTAAAACATCAACTTTTGTTACTTGATAGGCTTTGGCTAAAACGATTGTTAGTGTAAGAAACAATAAGAATACAAAAGCAATTATAAACGGTAGAACTGGGATGTCGATGCGAAAGGCAAAGTTTTCAAGCCATTTTTCTAATAGGAAATAGGCAGGAATAATTCCGATTATAAAACCAATGATGCAAAAAAGAACATATTGTTTTGATAATTCTTGTAGTAAAAGATTCGTTTCTGCACCTAGTGTTTTTCTAATAGCAATTTCTCTTAATCTCCGTTCCATCGAAAAAGAAGCTAAGGCGAATAATCCAAATACAGCAATAAGAATTACAATTACATTTAGTAAAGAAAACAACCTACTTTGATTTTTGTAGATGTCATATTTTCTGGCGAAATTTTTATCTACAAAATTATATTCAAATGGATATTCGGGATCTACTTTTGTATTCCAGAATTTATCTAAAGCGGCTATGGTTTTAGACATATCTTGTGAGGCAATTTTAAAGGAAATATTATGTAGTTTTTCATCTTTAATGGCGTTGGTTGTTAAATGCATGAAAATCATAGGACTTATTCTGTTTTCAAGCCCAAAATAATTGAAGTCCTTTACGACTCCTACTATTTTACAATTTTTACCTTTCCAATTAATTACTTTATCGATAGGGTCATTCTCTTGCATCATCTTAACGGCGGTTTCATTTAGTAAAACGTTCGAAATTGTATCCGATGAAAATTGATCTGTCAAATCTCTTCCTTTTATGATTTTGATTCCTAGTAGATTTAGTATTCCAAAATCGATTCCCATGCGCTGGATTAAGATGCCTTTATCGCTTTTGTATGAGAAGCTATCCCAAGAATTTTCGTCACTACCAATAGAAAATAATCCTGCCGAAACTGCTTCGACTCCTTTAATCTTTAGCGCTTGTTGCTTGATAACTTTATATCTGTCGTATTGATTTTGGCCTTCTTTAGTTTTAAAAGTCACATCGATAACTTGTGCGCCTTTAAAACCTAAATCTTTCTCGGTCATAAACTTTACTTGTTGGTAAACGATAAATGAACCAATGATAAAAAATGTTGCAATGGTAAATTGTAGAACAAGCATTCCGTTTCGTAGCCAAATTCCGTTTTTGCTACGAGAAAAATTCCCTTTCAATACTTTTAAAGGTTCAAAATTGGAGACATATATTGCAGGTAAAACTCCAGCAACAAGAATTACAATTATAAAAATTAGTATTAATTGTGAGTAAAATTGAGATCCTTCGATTAGGAGATTTGTATTTAAAAATGAATTGTAATACGGCAACGAAAGCTCTACGATTACTAATGCCAATAAGAGTGAAAAAAGGGTAATTAATGCTGTTTCAAATACAAATTGCGTTATGATTTGAGACTTTTCTGCACCGACAATCTTTCTTATTCCTACTTCTTTAGCTCTCTTTATTGCATTGGCTGTAGCCAAATTAATGTAGTTTACAATTGAAAGCAACAAAATAAGAATAGATAAACCCATTAATATTCTTAAGAATTGTAAGTTACCAGTGTCTCCAGGAAAAGGCGTGTTCCCTTTGTATAGTCTGGTATTAGGTAGCGAAAGTAAACTTGATTTTACAGGCTCACCATATTTCTTGATATATTTTTCGACAGTTAAGCCTTCTTGATTTGCTTGAACCTTTAAGCAGTTGTCTATAAAAATGGTATTTAAATCTTTTACTATTGAAGTGGTGTCGCTTTGTTTTTTTAATTTCAGCATCAAACCAAAATTATAACTCCACTTGTCTTTCTCTTTTTCTAAATCGTCTTCTATTATAGTCGTTACTAAGGAAGGCACTACTGAAGAATTTTGATTTAATCGATATACACCCCTTACAACAAATAGTTTGTTTAGATAGGTTACTTGCTTGCCCATAGGGTTTTCATTCCCAAATAATTGAGAAGCAGTCTCTTCAGACAGAGCGATGCTGTTACGATCTTTAAGAGCAGTTTTTCCGTTACCATGAATAAATTCGAAAGGGAAAAAAGTAAAAAAATTACTTTGTGCAGTATAAATACCATCTATTAATTCTCGTTTCGCTTTATACGTAATGGTTTCTTTGTAGTAATTAATTTGAGTGTAACAATAACTCTCGAGAGCAGGAGAGGTAATTTTTAGTATTGGTGCTATGGGTGCAGGATTTACAGACCAGATGTTTCCTTCTCCAATGTCATTCATAACCGAATAAATCCTGTCCTTATCAGGATTCCATTGGTCATACGAGTGCTCGTTATTCCAGTACAGAATAGCAAAGATTAATCCCGAAATTCCAATGCTCAATCCTAAAACATTTAAAGCAGTAAAGAGTTTGTTGCTTTTAATATGGTAAATAAATATATTGATCCAATTTTTTAGCATGATGTCATTTTTTTAGAGTTTGCTACAAATACATCAACATTTCTATTGTTTGTTTTTTCTGAAAGAATAATTCCGTCTTTCATTAAAATTGTTTTTTGAGAATAAGAAGCATCGTAATCAGAATGGGTTACCATTAAGATTGTTGCTCCATTGGCATGTAAATCGGTAAGTAGCTCCATTACTTCATTTCCATTTTTGCTGTCTAGATTTCCTGTAGGTTCATCGGCAAGAATTATTTTTGGATTATTAATTAAAGCCCTTGCAACAGCAACACGTTGTTGTTGTCCTCCAGAAAGTTGTTGCGGATAATGTTTTAAGCGATGCGAGATGTTTAATTTATTAGCAATTTCAGGTACCTTTATCTTTCTTTCGGCTACGGGAACATTGTTGTAAATTAACGGTAATTCGATATTGTCATAAACAGATATTTCATCAATTAAATTAAAGTTCTGAAAAATGAAACCAATGTTTTCTTTTCTGGCTTTTGATCTTAATTTTTCTTTTAAGCCAACCATTTCCTGATCTAGAAGCAGGTAATTGCCGCTGGTAGCACTGTCTAATAATCCAACAATGTTTAGTAAAGTTGATTTTCCACTTCCTGATGGTCCCATAATAGAAATAAAATCACCTTGGTTAATGGTTAATGAAATTTCACTTAATGCATTGGTTTCTAATTCTTCGGTTCTAAATATTTTTGAAAGCTTTTTGATGGTAATCATGATTGACTTTTTTTAGTGATTGTTTTTTTTCTTTAAATTTTTTGTCATCGAAGCAAAAGAAACACATCTGTAAATTTAGATATTTCACAATGTAATTTATAGTTGTTTATTTTGTTATTTTTACTTTCGAAAGGTGTTCGTAATTAATGATTTACAAGTCATAATGTGAATTTTATGCCAAAAATTTAAAGATTGTAAATGCCTTATTTTTAAGATTTTATTTTATTGAAATAAATTATACTGTCCATAATTGGACAGCTTTCGTCCAAAACTGAACAAAAATGAAAAAGACAAATGCTTCCATATTAATCATAGATGATCAAGAGGATATTCTTTTTGCATCAAAATTGTATCTGAAAAAGTATTTTGAGACTATTTATACACTAAATAATCCAAGAAATATTGTCGAATTATTAGCAAAAAATAATATTGACGTTGTTTTGCTTGATATGAATTATCGAATTGGTTTTGAGGATGGGAGAGAAGGATTGTATTTGCTAAAAGAGATAAAAACGCTTTCGCCCAAAACAGTAGTTATATTAATGACCGCTTTTGGAAAAGTAGAAACCGCAGTTGAGGGATTAAAATCGGGAGCCTTTGATTATATTTTAAAGCCTTGGGAGAATAAAAAATTATTAGAAACGGTAAAACAAGCAGTTGATGTAAGTCGGAAGAATCAAAGGAATGCAAAGGATGTTGTTGTTAATGATGAGTTTTTTGTAGGGAATTCAGAGATTATAAAAAAAGCATATTCTCTGGCAGATAAAGTGGCCAAAACAGATGCGAATGTTTTGATATTGGGCGAAAACGGAACAGGTAAGTTTGTCTTAGCACATCATATTTATAGCCAGTCAGAAAGAAAAAACAATCCTTTTGTTGCAGTTGATTTAGGATCGTTAAATTCTAATATTTTTGAAAGTGAATTGTTTGGCTATGCTAAAGGAGCTTTTACTGATGCACAAACAGATACGCCTGGGCGGTTTGAAATGGCACAGAACGGAACTATATTTTTAGATGAAATAGGGAATGTTCCTTTGCATTTACAATCGAAACTTCTGCAAGTTATACAGACCAAAACAGTAACAAGGTTAGGCGAAACAAAAGCGAGACCACTTAATGTGCGTATCATTACTGCGACTAACTTAAATCTGAAAGTAGAAGTTGAGGATAAAAACTTTAGAGAAGATTTGTATTATCGCATCAATACAATGGAAATTGTTTTGCCTCCGTTGCGGGAACGAAATGAAGATAAAATTCCTCTAGCGGAATATTTGTTAGAAAAAATGAGAGAGAAATACGGAAGAGATGCCATTGCTTTTGATAAAAAAGTATTCGAACAAATAGAAAAACATGCTTGGAAAGGTAATATCCGAGAAATGGAAAATAAGATTGAACGTGCCGTTATCCTTTGTGAAAACAATCGAATCACAGTTTCGGATTTGGATCTTGACGAAATAACTACATACGATGAAAATTCAGATGATATTCAGCTTTCAACAGTAGAGAAGGCTACAGTTGAAAAAGCATTGCTTAAAAACAATAATAACATCAGTAAAACAGCTGAGGAGTTAGGATTGTCAAGAGGTTCGTTGTACCGACGTTTAGAGAAATATAACATTAGCATTAACTAATATGTTTAAATCATTAAAAATATACAATCTTCTTTTCTTGAGGTTAATTTTTATACTAGTGGGTGTTGAACTTGCCATTTTATTTTTTAAAAAGGATTTAATTTTTACCACTATATTTAGTTTATTTATTGTTTTCTTACTTATTCGTGAGTTGTATTTCTATGTTAGAAATTTCGTTTTACTTTATAATAAAACGATAGCTTCGATATTGGAAGATGATTTTTCTTCAGATTTTTCGAAGCATAAATTCAATAAAAATTATGATGATTTATTTACTTTATACAACACGCTAAAAACGAAGCAAAAAGAAGAAGTTTCTAAGGATATTGTTTATCGTTCTATATTGAATAATATTGAAACAGGAATTTTCATCTTACAAAAGGAAGGAGACGATTGGAATGTTTTTTTAATGAATGATTATTTTTCTAAATATTTTGATGTCCCAAAAATCTCTAAGTGGAAGTATTTAAAAAATCATTTACCAGCTTTATGTAATGTAATTGAGGAACAGGATTTTCAGGAAATTAAAACTGCAATAGACATACGTGTAAATCAGGAGAATGTACAAACATTTGTCATGCAAACATCTAGAACAGAGATTTGTGATTTAGATTATTTTATTGTTTTGCTAGATTCGATTCAAAATGTGGTTGAGAAAAAAGAGAAAGAAGCTTGGGTGAATTTGATGAAAGTGATTTCGCATGAGCTTTTAAATTCGATAACGCCAATTCGTTCAATTTCGCAAAATTTACAGGAATTAGTAGAGCAAGATTCGATTTCATCAGATGATATTGAAGATATTAAAAGTGGTGTTGGAACCATGTTACGACGAAGTGATCTTTTGCAGAAGTTTGTAGAAGGATATCGAAAGCTAGCAATGTTGCCTTCTCCTCAAAAAGACAAAATAGATTTGTTGCAACTCATTGCGGATTGTCTTCTAGTAATGGATCCATTATTTAAAGAAAGAGGGATTGAGGTTATAAATACAATTGATTTTAAGTATTGGTTGTCTGTAGATCAGCAACAAATGGAGCAAGTCTTGATTAATCTTTTAACCAATAGCATGCATGCTCTAGAAAATAGTGAAAACAAACAAATTTTAATTGCTTCGGAAATTAAAGAAAACAGAATTTTTATAAAGATTATTGATAACGGAACCGGAATTGATAAAGAAATAGAAACGAAAGTATTCTTGCCTTTTTTTACCACTAGACAAGAAGGTGCAGGAATCGGATTAACGCTTTCTAAAAGTATTATTGAAGCTCACGGTGGTTATTTGGATTTTAAGAACCAAGAGGATAAAACCACTTTTGTGATTTGTTTGGTTGAGAATTAAAATTAAAATAATGCTTGAGGCAAGTAGATGAAGATTGTTTTAGTAATTTCTTAATGATTTTCTTTGTGTTTTTTTAGATCTATTTTTTAATCATTTCTATTTCAGACTATATCTGGCTGTGCTAATTTTTTTTTCTATAGTTGAAAATTAAATCTAGCGACAGATAATTTACAGCATAGGGATTGTTTCCTCCAACTAAATTATTCATGTAGCCAATGTCAAAAGTTATATTTGATTTTCTTGGTGTTACCGAATAATATATTAAGAATCGACTTTCCTTATATTTTAAATCACTCCATTTTTTTGATAATTCATTTTTTTCAGCTGAAAATAGTTGTTCGGAACTTATAATTATTTTTTTAGAAGCTTCTTCATTTAGATTAATACTCAACTGTAATCTCAGTCTGCTTCTCAAGGCTAAAGATTCGGAATCTATGAGGTTTTTTGGAGAAAAGAATTTTCTTAGTTCCTGTCTAAAAGTAGGAGTCAATTTTAGTTTTGAAAATTTAAAAGCATGAGATAGTCTCCCGTAAAACCTTATTTCCTGTTGATCTAAAGTTTGATTGGTTGAAGAGATTTGTTGTTTTTGATTTCTCAAACTTAAAGCTAAAGAGTAGTTCCAGTTATTTTTTAATTGTCTGATAAATTCCTGATTTAGAACCAAAATAGTGGGATTTTTATTAGAGTTGATTGCTGTCATGTCTTTGAATCCAATTCCTAAATAACTCATCGATTCCCATTTAGAATCTAGTCTATTTCTTATTCCGGCTGCAAACCAGCTGGGCATTTCAGAATGTCCTAATCCTGGTGGACTGATTTGTGCTACGGTTTGAAATGTAAAAAATAAAAGTGTAAAAATGATTATGAGCTTTTTCATGCCGCTAAATTCTAAAATGATTCTGGAAACAATTGGGAATCCCAATCATAGCATTCGAAATAGACTTTATGATAATCGATTCGTGAAATAATTGCATAAAAAAGCTCCTTAAAAAATTAAGGAGTTTCTTGGTGGGTAGTTAGGGTTTCTAACCGACACTTGATTCGGTTTTTATTTTACGCATTAAAAAGTCGTAAACTTGTCTCTCTGAGGAACGAAGAGTCTTCATTAGTGGCTCGACTATCTAAAAATACTTTGTGTTAGTTTCTTGTGGTGACTCTTCGTTCCTCAGAGAGACAAGATTGAGGGTAAAGCAGAATTCTATATAAAAAAACTGTTTTCTGCTAGCTACTTGATGAGATATTTTACATAATCCACAACTTTTGCACCTGATCCGGGATAAGTGAAATAATGGCATAAAAAAACTCCTTAATTTCTTAAGGAGTTTTTTTGTGGGCGATGAGGGGTTCGAACCCCCGACCCCCTCGGTGTAAACGAGGTGCTCTGAACCAGCTGAGCTAATCGCCCTATTTTACTAGGTTGCTATCATATTCTGATTGCGTGTGCAAATATAAGATTGTTTTCTGGATTTCCTAGACTTATCAAATACATTACTAATTTTAAATTAAGCCAATTGCTCAAATTTATTATGGAGAGTCTTTGATATCATTTTTCTATCTTTTAAGTACCTCGATTTCACTTCTTGATTTTAATCTTTTGGTCAAGCTCAATAGTGTTATGCTTAATAGGATTATATATCCAGTAATAATTTTTAAACTGCCAAGATTTGCAATTACAAGTACAATTCCTGTAATTCCTGGACTCCCACCACCGACAAGTTCATACCTTGCACCATTTTCAATTTGGAAAGCTAAATATAGTGACCAAATAAAAATTACCGTAATAGATAATAATGCAAAAAGTTGTGCTTTTGCATAATTCATTACACTAGGAATTTCGGCTGAATATTTTAATTTCGGATTTTGGGATTTCAAAAACTCAAAAATCTCATTTTTTATAATTTCGTTGTCAACTTTTAGTTCTTCTTCAGAGTTATTCCCAAATAATATTTTGATATGATTTTTTCCTCTTTGGTTTTCTATTCTTTTAATGTAAGAATATGGAATGCTAAATAAATCTTTTAAGAATTCTAATTCAGTCGTTTCTGGATTTACACGATTCAAGTCATTTTCTTTAGGATTCCCCTTAAAAATTATTTGGTCTTTAATCAAAATCAGTTTGTTTGATTTCGATTCTTTTAACTTCCAAAATTGATGCATTTAAATGTCTTTTTTTAAATTTTTTGTGAGTAATACTTGAAATATATAACTACTGTTTTACAGTGCGCAACTCTCTTATTTTGTTTGTATAGGTGTTGCGTAATGAAGTGTAATTATTTTGCAATAGTACAATAAAAACAGAATAATACGATATATGCCTTTTAATAAATTGAGATTTATTTTAGATAAAAATGAAAAATATTGCGAAGACATTTGTTAAATAATGACATCAAATAACTCCTTAAGAAATTAAGGAAATTTTTGATGCGCCTTTTTTCTTGTTTTATGTGTTTTTAGGTAATTGTGCTGATTTTTGCATAAGTAGTAAAATCTTTAATTTTTATTATATGAAGCAGATTATCATTGTTTTAATGGTTGAAAATGGATTTATACTTATTTTAGCATTTGCGTTATTTTGCATTATGTTGTTTTGTATATTTGGTAAAATGCAAAAAAGCGTATTTGTTAAAAGTATCGTTATGTTTTGTGTTAAATAACTAATTAAAACCAACTAACTATGAGAAAAAATTATTTAATTGTCTTACTTTTTTTTATTGGAGTGATAAACAGTGCTACGGCCCAATGTTCGATGGGTGGCGAGTTTAGCAAAAGCAATCCAAAACGCGATTTGAGAGGTGTTTTTTTAGCCTCAGTTTACAGTTTAAATTGGCCTACAAATCGATTAGCTTCACCAGCAGTACAGCAAGCAGAATTGATTGTGATTTTAGATAATCTAAAAGCTAATGGTTATAATACCGTTTTTTTTCAAGTTCGTTCAGAGTGTGATGCTTTGTATGTCTCAAGTATTGAGCCTTGGGGGTATTATTTAACTGGAACACAAGGTTTGGCACCAAATCCTTTGTGGGATCCTTTGTTGTTTGTTATAAATGAAGCTCATAAAAGAGGACTCGATTTGCATGCTTGGTTGAATCCCTATCGAGCAAAAACAGCCTCTACATACGCTACTTCTGCTAATCATATTACTGTCACCCAGCCTACTTGGTGGTTTACATCATCAGCTGATTCACAAAAAATATTAAATCCTGGCTTACCTACAGTAAAAAATTATGTCATCAGTATTGTACAAGATATTGCTACACGATATGATGTAGATGGAATTCATTTTGATGATTATTTTTATCCCAATGGAGGAATGGCGACAAACCAAGACGCTCAAACTTATATCGATAATAATCCAAATAATATTGCTACCATTACTGATTGGAGAAGAGATAATGTAAACCAGATGATTGCGGGAACCTACGATGCAATACAGACTATAAATGCCGATTTAAATAAAAATATCGTTTTTGGTGTTAGTCCTGCAGGGATTTGGAAAAGTGGAACGCCTACCGGAATTTCTGGAAATTCAGCATATTCGGCTCTTTATTGTGATGCATTAGCGTGGTTGAATTCGGGTAAGGTAGATTATTTAGCTCCTCAATTGTATTGGAAAATTACCGGTTCTCAAGATTATGTGGCTCTGTCAAAATGGTGGAACGATCAAGCCAAGGCTAGCGGGAAACAACTGTATATTAGTCAAGCTTACTATAAAATGACTGATTCAAATAATTGGACAGCAATTGAAATGCAGAATCAATTTATTCAAAATAGAGCTCCTTCGATGGATGCTACTTTTGGGCAAATTGCTTACAATTACACTAGCATAAAAGGTAATTCAAAAACTATTAATGATGTTTTGAATAGCAATCAATATAAATACAGGGCATTTGCACCGCCAATCGCGGGTAAAGATGTTATTTGTCCTAATGCTCCAGAAAACATTAGATTTGTTGGTTCAACGCTAACATGGGATACTCCTGTTGTAGCCTTAGATGGTGATTTGCCTGTGAAATATGTTGTCTATGCTTTTAATAACTCTGCTGAGGCTATAACCAATAAAGATGATGGTTCTAAGATAATCGATATTGTTGTGGGTAATGAATTAGTTGTTTCGCAAGACTTAAAAGACACGAAGCATTTTGTAGTTACTTCATTGGATAAAAATAATAATGAAGCAGGGGATTTTAATGCAACTTTGGGTAATCCGGATTTTGACTTAATGATAAATAAGTCCTACGTGGTTTATCCAAGCCCATTTAATGATTTTTTTGAGATTGAGTTTCAAGCTGCTTTTTCCGATTATATAAAAGTGTCCATTTTTGATGCAAACGGAAAGCAGGTTTTAGAGCAAGATTATGTTATCGCAAATTCTAAAATAGTGGTGAGTCCTGTAAATATTGATAGTGGAATTTATTTTGTAAAAATTAGTTTTGAAAATGGAGCTAATGAGAGCTTTAAAATAATTAAGAAGTAATAACAAAATGGTGTAAAATAGAAAATTGGCTAAGTAAAATTAGTTTGATAAATTAATAAGATATGATTATTGAACTTAATTCTGCAGGTTTGGAATTCTTGCCCGAGCAGTAAGGGGTAAGTGAAATAATGGCATAAAAAAACTCCTTAAGAAATTAAGGAGTTTTTTTGTGGGCGATGAGGGGTTCGAACCCCCGACCCCCTCGGTGTAAACGAGGTGCTCTGAACCAGCTGAGCTAATCGCCCTATTTTACTAGGTTGCTATCATATTCTGATTGCGTGTGCAAATATAAGATTGTTTTCTGGATTTCCTAGGCTTTTTTTATTCAGAAAGGATGAATTTTTAAGTTGTTTTTGCAATGATTTGATATCTAGTATGATTTTAATGAAATATAAAATGAAAAAATATTTTCAGTTAGCTATTTATAGGCTTATTCATACGTGTATTTTGTGCTAAATCTTTATAGCATTGTAAAATGTATTCTTGTTTTAATATAGAAAAGCTAATGTTTAGTATTGTTGACTGAAAATGTTATTTCTAATTGTCTTTATTTTTAAAGTCTTTGATAGTTTTTCCGTCATAGCGATGCACACCGTTCATAGATCCAAACCAAATGTCCCCATTTCGAGCTTCTAAAATACCAAAAAGAACATTATCTGCAGTGCTAATTTCGGTTACAATTGGTTTTTTATCAGACAAAGAGTTTCCGTCATAGTGAAAAAGTGCCCAAGATTGACTATTGCCTTTTTGTGTAGTAGTCCAAATATTGCCTTTTGTGTCTTCGATTATATAGCCAGTAAAATTCTTTGTGAAATTAGTGAATGTATTACCGTCATAGCGCCAAAGACCATCAGCTCCACCAAGCCAGATATTTCCTTTTTTGTCCTCTATTATGGAACGAACATTTTTAAAAGGTTTGTCGTTATGAGAGAAAACTGAAAATGTTTTTCCATCATAGGCAAAGGTGTTGCTTCTTGTAGCAAACCAAATTTTGCCTTTTTTATCTTCAATGATAGAGTTAACCTCATAGGGACGTCTGCTTGGAAAAGTTTTCCCAGTAAGATCGACATTCATTTCGTTGCCCTCTATAATATAATTTTGAAAAGACTTTCCGTCGAAACGACTTGCTCCTCCAGAAACACCAAACCAAATAGTACCCTTTTTATCTTCATAAATACTTGTTACTTCGTTATTAAGAAGCCCTTCTTTGATTGTGAAATTCTGAAAAGATTTGCCATCGTAATAATAAGCACCTGAGCCAATACTTCCAAACCAGAAGTTTCCTTTTTTATCTTCTAAAATTGAAAAAAAACGGAAGGGAATTACTTTGCTTGTAATGTTGGTAAAAGAGTTTCCATCGTAACGAAATACACCAGTAAATGTCGCAATCCAAATGTTGCCTTTTCTATCTTGTATGATATTTCGAGATAACGATGGAAGTTCGTCTGGGGTGATTACTCTTTTAGTTTCGGAGTTGATAATAATTTTTTCTCCCTCTATTCTTTTTTGTTGGCAGGATGTGTATAGAAAAAGCATTAATAGCAAAATATGAATCTGTAAGTATCTCTTCATTGCATTTTGTGTTAGCTCAAATTTTATACTAATATAGAAACAATTCTTAATAAATTATCAAATGCCTTTTGGTTTGTTAGATGCTATGGTGATTTGTGTTTTGTAGGTTTTTTTTTCTTTTTTTTTCTTTTTGTGGTTGAGTTGTATTCGAATCTAACCTTCGTAAGATAGTATATACTATGAAAACCAAATTTTAAAGAATTTTGTGTGTCGATTTTACCACAAAATTTAATCAGTTTTAAGAATCTAAACCTGTTAACTAAGGCTATAATTGAATAACAAAGATGTAGAATTTAAGCCCCAGTTTATATTAATGCGGTAAGTAGAGGATATCTGGTATGTGATAATTTTAAAGCCTCTTAATTTATGTGGCAAAGAGAAGATGCTAGTTCCACTTTTATCATGATGTAGTTTTTGTAGATAGTTGGTTTATAGCGGTTTGTTTTGATAATGTTTCTGACGAATAACTCAATTTGTTGTTTTTTAATCCTAGATCATTATAATATGTAGTATATAAACTTTGTTAAAAAATATTTAATTATAAGAATTTATTGATATATTTATCGCTTTAATGAAATAGTGTAATTTTTATTATGTCGTTTCAATATTATTAAAAGTTTGTAGAAAGAACTACAAATTAGTAAACGTGAACTATGATTTGGCTCAGGAAACAGATCCTTCAGCGTGTTCTTTTATGGTAACTCGAAATATAATAAGTAAGTGAGAATAAGAAATCGCACAGAGAAGATAAATCGCAAAATTGGCGAGTTTCGATAACAAAGAAGTTGCCATAAATATTAAAAGCTTTAAAAGTGTACACTCACATTAGGAACAAAATTTAATAATAAATAATTATGAGTATTGTAAGAATTATCGGTGGAGAGATGAAAAATACCACCAGAGGGAAAATGGATTTACATGCTACAGAAGGTGATTTTAATATAAATGCCGCTACAGAAATTAATTGGGACGGAGGAGAAGGTGGTGTTGTTCATAGAGAATATGAACCATTACATCCAGATGATTCACTTTCTAACGAAAAAATAGTAAGGCTTAATTTATTTTTTGATGGCACACAAAATAATAAAACAAATACTGAAGCAGGAAAATTGCATCCTAATTCTAATCACGTAGATGATAGTTATACAAATGATTATTCTAATGTGGCGCGAGGTTTTGATGCTACAGATCCTACCAAAGAAAATCAAGTACGTGTTTATATAGAAGGTATAGGAACTGAAAACTTAAAAAGTGAGACTACTTTTTTTGGCAATCTGCCTAATAATTCCGGTATCCCTTTGGGTGAGGGTATTCGTGGTGTAAAGGCAAAAGTAACCAAAGGATGTTTTGAAGCAGGGAAAGGTTTGAATGAATATGCGGGAAAAGCCATTACGTTACAAGTAAATGTTTTTGGGTTTAGCAGAGGAGCCACTGCAGCTAGGTATTTTCTGCACATAGCGACTAATCCTGTTGAGACCAATAATCCTACGTTTAGTAATTACGAAGTTGCACTTCCTCCATTTGGCATAAAATGCCCGAGATATTTAAAAACAAAAGAAACGGATATGCAGGTGCAAAAATATGGTTTTTTTGGTGCTTGTCTTGCGAAGTGGGATGTCATACCTGCAAATATCATTTTTAATTTTGTTGGCTTATACGATACTGTAGCTGCTTACGGTGCAGACCATCGGGGCAAAGCAATTCCGGGTACGACGATAAGTATTATAGATAATGATACCAAACAACTGGGGTTGGATGCAGTTAATAAGGCTTCTTTTGTGCTTCAGTTTGCTGCAGACGACGAACACCGTGATAATTTTGACTTGACCAATATAAATAGTGCGGGGATACATGGATTAGAGTTTACTCTACCTGGAGTTCACTCAGATATTGGTGGCTGTTATGTCGAGAATGATTCAGAAAATGTAGATCTTTTTTATGAACCTTATTTTAATCGAGATTGTAATAAATTTAAAGAGATTTTAGAAGAAGAAGGATGGTACAAACCTCATGAGTTAAAAATTGTACATTCTTATACTACCGATTTTACTAAAAAAGTACCTGTAGAGTATGACGCTAATCCTGTAGGGAACTTCGGCTTGGTGGGTACCAGAAAAAACATACACAATAGTTATGATAAGGTTGCGCTAAACCAAATGTTTCATTACTCAAAACAATTTGATGTAGCATATAAGAATTTAAGTCTAAATGACCATAAAATAAAAAGTTCTTTTCTGATAACAGTAAACAATCAGTTAGTGCGTTACATCAATGCTTGCTCGCATTTAAGAAATCAGTATGTTATACGGTTTAATAGTGGGGAGAATATTACAAATGAATATCTCGCTGCTATAAAAAAAATTAAATATCAGGATTATATAAATGAAGATGATTTAAAAACACTGCGAAATGAATACTTGCACTGGTCGTCTAGCGCTACCAAATTTGGCTACGGTCCTAAGGTAGGAGGTATAAAGAATGCAATAGAAAGAAACCGTAATATACAATATGGATAGTTTTAAAAAAATAATACTAACGAGTATAGCATGCTTTGTGTTTTGTACTCAATTAACCCAATGTCAGATGATACAACCATTGCCAGAATTTCATGTAGAAATATGTTCTCCAGATAATAAATATAGGATTGAACCAATTTTTGATACTATAAAGACGCTCGAAGGAGTTCCAGCTGGACTACCTTATGGAGGTTCGTCAGGACGATGGGGCAATTCAAGGAAAATTTGGACTTCACAAAAAGGGACCCCAATAGGGGCGGATATTACTTATTATTCAGGATACGAAGATGTGTTTTATCGACTAAATATTGATTTTCCTTTAGAGGCTATAAAAGACTATATGGAAAGAGTGTATTCCAGAGTAGATGATAGAAATGGAGAAACACAGGAATATAAAAGATTGGGTAGAGGTTATGAATCTGGCGGAGGTGAAGCTTATGATAGTTTTAGTACATTGGTTTTTGGTTTTGCACCAAAAGGAATGGTTGTGGTATGGATGAATTTTGGTACTACGCGAATAGAATTAGGTCGCTATCAGGCTCAGAAAGTAATTGATGATGTTATTATAAATAAGGCAAGTAAAAAACATTTAGAAAAGTATAGAATAACACCAGAGCGATTTGAGGAGGAAAAAGAAATACTACATATTTCTGATGCCAGTCCATCAAGATGGGATAATTATCGTAATCGCTATAACTGGCGTCCAGAAATAATTTCTGAAAGTCCCAGTTTTGAACTCCTGCAAATTTTAAATAGTTATTATAATGGCGAAGTAGAATATATGCTTCGTCCATGGGTTAGCAATATACCCTACAAAGAACGAGCAGTTCCCCAAGAAATAAATGTAGTCTGGTTGACAGGAGAAAACCATGAAGTAAAAAAACAGGCTTTTATCTATCTCAGTTGGATAAAAGCAAATGAAGCTTTTACAAATGCAGGAGACAAATTTGATATGCAGATAAAAATAGCTGAAAATAATAGTATTCAAGTTTTTCTAAATGGACAGCCGTTTGAAGTAGAAAGTATTAGAGTATTTGATTGGTCACCATCTATGCTCAATGGCGGGATGTATAAAAATGTAAAAAAAATAGAGTAGTAATTTATTTGGCACAAAGTTGTGAAAGAGGAATGAAAAAAATAATACTAACGAGTATAGCATGCTTTGTGTTTTGTACTCAATTAACCCAATGTCAGATGATACAGCCATTACCAGAATTTCATGTAGAAATATGTTCTCCAGATAATAAATATGATATAACTCCAGTCTACGATGTTATAAAAACCCTCGAAGGAGTTCCTGCAGGACTACCATATGGTAGCTCATCAGGGCGATGGGGTAATTCAGGTTCTATTTGGACTTCACAACAAGGGACCCCAATAGGGGCAGATATTACTTATTATTCACGCTACGAAGACGTGTTTTATCGACTAAATATTGATTTCCCATCAGAGACTATAAAAGACTATATGAAAAGAGCGTATTCCAGAGTAGATGATAGAAATGGAGAAACACAGGAATATAAAAGATTGGGTAGAGGTTATGAATCTGGAGGAGGAGAAGCTTATGATAGTTTTAGCACATTGGTTTTTGGTTTTGCACCAAAAGGAATGGTGATGGTATGGATGAATTTTGGTACTACTCGAATAGAATTAGGTCGTTATCAGGCTCAGATACTTACTGATTCAGCTGTTATAGAAAAAACCAAGAAAAAATATCTGTCAACTTATCGTTTAAGTTCAGAGCGATATGATGAAGCTGCAAAAGAATATTTTCTTGTAGATGCCAGTCCATCAAGATGGGATAATTATCGTAATCGCTATAACTGGCGTCCGGAAATAATTTCTGAAAGTCCCAGTTTTGAACTCCTACAAATTTTAAATAGTTATTACAATGGCGAAGTAGAATATATGCTTCGTCCATGGGTTAGCAATGTTCCATACAAAGAACGAGCAGTTCCCCAAGAAATAAATGTAGTCTGGTTGACAGGAGAAAACCATGAAGTAAAAAAACAGGCTTTTATCTATCTCAGTTGGATAAAAGCAAATGAAGCTTTTACAAATGCAGGAGACAAATTTGATATGCAGATAAAAATAGCTGAAAATAATAGTATTCAAGTTTTTCTAAATGGACAGCCGTTTGAAGTAGAAAGTATTAGAGTATTTGATTGGTCACCATCTATGCTCAATGGCGGGATGTATAAAAATGTAAAAAAAATAGAGTAGTAATTTATTTGGCACAAAGTTGTGAAAGAGGAATGAAAAAAATAATACTAACGAGTATAGTATGCTTTGTGTTTTGTACTCAATTAACCCAATGTCAGATGATACAACCATTGCCAGAATTTCATGTAGAAATATGTGCGCCAGATAATAATTATGATATAACTCCAGTGTATGATGTTATAAAAACCCTCGAAGGAGTTCCTGCAGGACTCCCATATGGTAGCTCCTCAGGGCGATGGGGCGATTCAGGTTCTATATGGACTTCGCAACAAGGGACCCCAATAGGGGCAGATATTACTTATTATTCACGCTATGAAGACGTATTTTATCGACTAAATATTGATTTCCCATCAGAGACTATAAAAGACTATATGGAAAGAGCTTATTCTGCTTATGACGATAGAAATGGAGAAACACAGGAATATAAAAGACTTGGTCGCAGATACGAATCTGGAGGAGGAGAAGCTTATGATAGTTTTAGTACATTGGTTTTTGGTTTTGCGCCAAAAGGAATGGTGATGGTATGGATGAATTTTGGTACTACTCGAATAGAATTAGGTCGCTATCAGGCCCAAATACTAACTGATTCAGCTGTTATAGAAAAAACAAAGAAAAAATACCTATCAACTTATCGTTTAAGTTCAGAGCGCTATGATGAAGCTGCAAAAGAATATTTTCTTGCAGATGCCAGTCCATCAAGATGGGATAATTATCGTAATCGCTATAATTGGCGTCCAGAAATAATTTCTGAAAGTCCCAGTTTTGAACTCCTACAAATTTTAAATAGTTATTATAATGGTGAAGTAGAATATATGCTTCGCCCATGGGTTAGCAATGCTCCCTACAAAGAACGAGCAGTTCCCCAAGAAATAAATGTAGTCTGGTTGACAGGGAAAAACCATGAAGTAAAAAAACAGGCTTTTATCTATCTCAGTTGGATAAAAGCAAATGAAGCTTTTACAAATGCGGGAGACAAATTTGATATGCAGATAAAAATAGCTAAAAATAATAGTATTCAAGTTTTTCTAAATGGACAGCCGTTTGAAGTAGAAAGTATTAGAGTATTTGATTGGTCACCATCTATGCTCAATGGCGGGATGTATAAAAATGTAAAAAAAATAGAGTAGTAATTTATTTGACACAAAGTTGTGAAAAGAGGAATGAAAAAAATAATACTCATGAGTATAGCATGCTTTGTGTTTTGTACTCAATTACTCCAATGTCAGATGATACAACCATTGCCAGAATTTCATGTAGAAATATGTTCTCCAGATAATAAATATAGGATTGAACCAATTTATGATACTATAAAGACGCTCGAAGGAGTTCCAGCTGGACTACCTTATGGAGGTTCCTCAGGGCGATGGGGAGATTCAGGTTCTGTATGGACTTCACAAAAAGGGACCCCAATAGGGGCGGATATTACTTATTATTCAGGATATGAAGACGTATTTTATCGACTAAATATTGATTTCCCATCAGAGACTATAAAAGACTATATGGAAAGAGCTTATTCTGCTTATGACGATAGAAATGGAGAAACACAGGAATATAAAAGACTTGGTCGCAGATACGAATCTGGAGGAGGAGAAGCTTATGATAGTTTTAGTACATTGGTTTTTGGTTTTGCACCAAAAGGAATGGTGATGGTATGGATGAATTTTGGTACTACTCGAATAGAATTAGGTCGCTATCAGGCTCAGGAAGTAATTGATGATGTTATTATAAATAAGGCAAGTAAAAAACATTTAGAAAAGTATAGAATAACACCAGAGCGATTTGAGGAGGAAAAAGAAATACTACATATTTCTGATGCCAGTCCATCAAGATGGGATAATTATCGTAATCGCTATAATTGGCGTCCAGAAATAATTTCTGAAAGTCCCAGTTTTGAACTCCTACAAATTTTAAATAGTTATTATAATGGTGAAGTAGAATATATGCTTCGCCCATGGGTTAGCAATGCTCCCTACAAAGAACGAGCAGTTCCCCAAGAAATAAATGTAGTCTGGTTGACAGGAGAAAACCATGAAGTAAAAAAACAGGCTTTTATCTATCTCAGTTGGATAAAAGCAAATGAAGCTTTTACAAATTCGGGAGACAAATTTGATATGCAGATAAAAATAGCTAAAAATAATAGTATTCAAGTTTTTCTCAATGGACAGCCGTTTGAAGTAGAAAGTATTAGAGTGTTTGATTGGTCACCATCTATGCTTAATGGCGGCATGTATAAAAATGTAAAAAAAATAGAGTAGTAATTTTCAATTATCTGTTTCTTGTAAATTTGGAAACAGTAAAATAAGAGTGTAATAAAGGCAATTAAGAAGAAGTGTAATTAGTGCACAGTCATATTTAATTAAAATTAATAAAATAACAATACCTAAACAAACCTTGCGTAGAATTGAAGTTGTTTGTATGTTGAAAATAAAGTTGGATAGCCTAAGAGGGAATATATTTAAATCTTTCAGTAAGTTAAAGTCATAAATCTTTCCTTGTTAAAATAAAAAATAATAATTTGGCAGGATATAATAGACCCCTTTTTTTTGTGCAATTAAATTCACAATTTACTATACAATGAAGCAATTTTTTAATATTTCGTTACTACTTTTCAGTACAGCTCTATTTTCACAAATTAAGATAACTGGGAGAGTTGTTACAAAAGAAAATATTCCAAGTGCATTTATTGAGGCTATATTGGTGAATAAAGATTCATTAGCCGTTAAAAGTGAACTTACTAATGAAAAAGGAGCGTTTTTCTTCGACGTTGCTCCAGGTTTTTATACGCTGCAAATAAGGCAGAATGCAAAAATAGTCGCTTCTCAAAATTTTCAGTTAATTACTGATAAAGATTTAGGGCAAATTTCAGTAGGTGATGCGGTTGAGTTAGAATCCGTCGTTATTGAAGGGGTGAGGAAAAAATTAATAGAAAGAAAAATTGATAGAGTAGTATTTAATTTGGAAAATTCAATTAGTTCATCAGGTGGTAACGCCTTAAGTGCGCTCAGTGTAACGCCGGGTGTACGAGTTCAAAATGAAAATATAAGTATTATTGGGAAAAGTACACTTGCTGTTTTAGTAGACGATAAAATTGTGCAACTTTCTGGCGATGACCTTGCTAATTATTTAAAAACAATACCTTCTTATGCTATTCAAAAAATTGAAGTTATAACTACTCCTCCTGCTAAATACGAAGCAGAAGGAAATAGTGGGTTGGTTAATATTGTGATGAAGAAAGCAAAAGAAAATTCATGGAATGCTTTAGTGCAGTCTACTTACATTCAAAAAACGTATGCTGGTCAAGCCTCTATGGGGAGCTTTAATTACAATAAGGATAAATTAAGTTTTTCTTCGGTTATTAATTACAGAGACGTAACTGATGCATTTGAAAACAAGCAAGAGACTTATTTTCCCGATAATTTATGGTATTCGAGTAATCCTTTTAAAATAAAAGCTAAAAGTTTAAATTTAAATTTAAGCACGAATTATAAAATTAAGCCTTGGTGGACTATGGGAGTACAGGTCTTGTATGTGCAAAATAACCGAAGTTTTGACAGCAAACCCTATACATCTATTAAAGATTATACATCAGGTAATGTTGATAGTTACTTATCGTCAGTAGTTAATGCGAAATTAAAACCAAATATTAAATCGTATAACTTTTACAATGATTTTAAGCTTGATACTTTAGGAAGAAGGCTGACTTTAAATTTAGATTACTTTAATTTCAATAATAATGATTTCCGAGTTTATGATGGTGAATCTATTACTTTGTCTCCTCAACCTACCTCTGAGCAATATTATGCGGGAGAGAATTCAAATATTCAAGACATCACGAATTTATCTGGAAAAGTAGATGTAGAATATCCAACTAAATTTGCCAAATGGAGCTATGGTGGTAAAATCTCAAGTTCTAAATCCAAGAATGACATTTATAGTTTTAATAGCGGTTTAGTCGATAATCCTGTTTCAGATTTTCCTATTACTTATTCTAAATTTGAATATACTGAAAACATTCAGTCAGCTTACTTGTCTTTAAATAAAAAAATCAATAAGAGCTGGGAGTCTCAATTTGGGTTAAGAATGGAAGCGACACAGACCCAGTCATTTGTTGAGAAATCAGGAGCAATAGAAAATAAATATTTAAAGTTTTTCCCGACATTTTACTTGGCTTATACAATAAATGATAATTCATCACTGAATTTAAATTACAGTAAAAGAATTTCAAGACCTGGTTTTGCTAATTTAAATCCAAATATATTTTTCAGTAATCCTTTTCAAAGCCAGAGAGGTAATCCGTTGTTACAGCCTGCCTTTATAGATAATATTGACTTAAATTATAGATTTAAGGATCTTGAAAGTAAACTTTATGTTAGTTTTTCAAATAATTTATTTGCAGGAATAGATATAACAGATCCAGCCACGGAAACAGTTGTATCGAGCACGGAAAATTATTTGGATACACAAAGATATGGTGTTTATGAAACTTATTCTTTTACTAAATTTAAATGGCTAGAAAGTTCATTTTCATTAGATGTTAACTATACTGTTTCAAAATCAAGAGTTGCTATTACCGAACAGAAGCAGGAGGGATTTAATTCTTCAGTTTCTCTCGATAACCAGTTTACTTTAAATACTAAAAAGACAGTACTTTTTTTTGCAAATTATTGGTACGATTTTCCAGGAATAAATGGGATATATAAAAATAAGGCAACAAGTAATTTGTCAGTAGGATTCCAATACCTATTGCTTGATAAGAATTTAAAAATCTCTTTGAATGGCAATGATATTTTTAAAACTGCAGGGCCTCGTACACGTGCAGCTGTTAATGATGTTCTCAATAAAACTGCTATGTATTTGGATAGCAGAAATCTCCAGCTATCTGTTTCTTATAAATTTGGAAATAGTAAAATAAGAGTGCAACAAAGGCAAGCTGGTAATCAAGAAGAAAGAAGAAGGACAGGGAATTAGTAAGTTGTGTTCTTTTTACGACGTTTTTCGTGACAAACACATCAAAGAAGATTTAGAAAATTATCCAAAATAGTTAAAAAAAGTATTTGGTCTATAAATTATTAATCAAACAATATCTGAAAGAAAATGAGTATAGCAAAAAAGGTATTATTAATCAACACGCATTTAAATTATCCAAATTGGAGCGAAGGCACATTGAATGCTTCGTTTTATCAAAAAGCGAAAGACTTTTTCTTAACAAATGGGTTTGAAGTTTTAGAGACGAAAGTAGAAGGCGGCTACAATACCGATGAAGAAGTAGAAAAACATTTAGAAGCAGATATTATCATCTTACAAACACCAATCAACTGGTTTGGTGCGCCATGGATTTATAAAAAATATGTAGATGAGGTTTTAAAGTCTTGCTTTCCGATAATGGTGATAATTTCTATCCGTTTGTCTCCATTGATTTGATAGTAAATAGTATCAACACCACAAACGCAGTAACGGTAACTTTTTTTAATGTGATCGGCAGATGGAAATAAAAAAGGATTTTCCTCTATTTTATCAAAACAATCATAAAACATATTGAAATAGTTATCAGCTACAACAATACCAAACTTGGCAACGCCATAATAATAAATTCTCCTTAAATCTTCTTTTGCCTCGCTACTTAAATAATAGCTATACATTAGGCAAATCTTTTTTAAATTCAGCTAACATTTCTTCTCTGGTTTGTTTTTTTGCAAAGCCGCTTTTTTCTCCCTTATCTATTTTAGCTCTCACAAAATCATAATATTCTTCTCGCGAGCGGGCTTGTTTAATCAAATAGTTGATAGCTTCGCTTTTACTACTAAACTCTTCGGTGTTGACCTGATTTTTTAGCCACTCTTCATTAAGGGCGGTTAGTGATATGCTTTGTCGTGTCATGATAAAAAATATAAGATTGGTGCAAATTTACACCATAATTTTGGAAATGGAAAAAGATTCAGTCAAAAACTTAAATTGACAAAAAAAATGGGTCAAGGTATAGTGTTGTGGTGGAATATTAAAAAATTACGATTTTGTATTGATGCTCAATTTTGTAAATATTTTCACCGGTTTCTAGGCATAAAAAAAGGCCTAAAATAATTTAGGAATACAGTTAAATAAATCAATTAACTAGAAAATTAGATTTATTAATTTAACAAACTCGATTCGCTCGATTTTTTAATAAATATAATTCCATCAAATGCTTCTTTTAATTTTTCTTTTTGAATCATCTTAGGGGAATAAGTAGATCCGATATCTCTGTAAAGCACTTTGGACATTACGAATTCATTTAATAGGGGAGATAAATTACTTTTGTGAAAATCTAAAAAATATATGTCAGAAGAAGCATTGTTGAATACCTCAGTGCTTGTTTTTTCTAAAGGTTCATGGATAGAATACTTTTTAATTTTGTTATTTACAATATCCCAAGCATTAAAACTACCAGATCCAAAGTCAAAACCAGCGCTATAATATTTTTCTGAATATTTATTTTTTAAACGATACCCTAGGGATGTAAATGAAATATTGTTTTTTTTAATATGGGAATTGTGAGCGCAAATAAATATATTATTATTACTATTTTCTACTAACCAATTTACATTTTCAAACATAAGTTCATCCCTGTGGCTTTGAGTATAATTTAACTTCATTGAAATGTATTGTAAAATAGAATTGTTAAGTTGCCATAAATATGGATCTTTTAGATGTTTCAATTCTAATTCTAAAGACTTTAATATTAGATAGTGTTCTTCAAAATCTTTTTTTCTAAGTTTTGTTAAATTATTTTTTGAAACATAATTATTTAATACGGTAAGATATTTTTGGTTATTGGGTGAAGAATTGCTTTGTAGGTATTTGTAAAGTATATCTGTTGCATTTTGACAATTCAAAACATCAATGCCGATAAATGTTAATTGGTTTTCTTTATTTTGTGTTGAATTATATAGTTTCATCCATTCAATCAATGATAATGTTTCGTTTGTATTCCATATCCAATATCCAATTTTATTTAGGAGATCTTTTGGATTAAGCTTCTCTTCATTCTTAATGTATGAATTAATGGCTAAACAGTCACTGTAATTTGCTTCTATTGCAAGTGTTTTGACATTACAATTAAAGACAAGGTATCTGAAAAACTTATCTTTTAAATCCTGAAATTCTTTAGTGCCATGCGTCGCCTCTCCAAAACCAAATATTTTTACATTTTGAAATATATCCTTCAATTTAAAGGGTTCTTTAAAAGGATATTCTGGATTTGAATTATCAATGTCGATCAAACTTGAATTAATAGATGTAATTAATTCTTTATTTTGTGATCGTACTGATTTAAAAGAAGTGATAAAAATTATTAATACTAATATTTTTAATTTATGCATCTTGTAGACTATTTAAAAAATAACAATAATTTTAAATTTGAGTATATTTTGTTAATTGAGTAAATTGAATTTTTTACGGATCAATCCTAAAAGTTGTGATGGAAAGATAGAAAAAAGTTTTTTTTATTGATGCTCAATTTTGTAAATATTTCCACCGGTTTCTAGGCATAAAAAAAGTCCTAAAATAATTTAGGACTTTTTTGGTGGGGAGAGCAGGATTCGAACCTGCGAAGTTTTCACAGCAGATTTACAGTCTGCCCTCGTTGGCCGCTTGAGTATCTCCCCGATACTCGCTAATTTTGTAAAAAAAACTCCTTAATTGCTTAAGGAGTTTTGTGGGCGATGAGGGGTTCGAACCCCCGACCCCCTCGGTGTAAACGAGGTGCTCTGAACCAGCTGAGCTAATCGCCCTATTTTACTAGGTTGCTATCATTTTGTGATTGCGAGTGCAAATATAAGACTGTTTTTCGTATCTCCAAAGCTTTTTTAAATAAAATGTAATTTAAATTTGCAATTAATTTTTAGCTTGTTGATATTTAGTTATTTGTAAAACTTGATTTTTGTATTAAAAATCAAGTTTTACCTATTTTGTTGTCTTTTTATGCTTATTTGTTTTGTCTTTTTTATTTCTCTTCACCAGATAAAGGCAGTTCGGCTACTACAAATGTGCTTCCGCCTGCGTAAATGAAATCATTTTTAGTTGCATTTTCTTTAGCTGCGACAAAAGCATCAGAGACCGAATCGTATTTTTCACCAATTAATTCATGCTTTTTAGCATTTTCTTGTAAAATAGAAGTCGGTAAACCACGCGTGGAATTAGGACTACAGAAATAGTATTGTGCTTCTTTTGGGAATAGGGGTAGGATAGAATCTAAATCTTTATCATTAACAACACCTAGAACGATATGCAAGTTATCGAAAGTTTCTTTTTTTAACTGATTCATCACAATTGCTAAACCATGTTTGTTATGAGCCGTATCACAGATTATCTTTGGACTTTTACCCAGTTGTTGCCATCTTCCTTGTAAACCTGTGTTGGTAGTCACTTTTAATAAACCCGTTTTAAGGTTTTCGTCATTGACTTTAAAATCATTTAAGGCATTTAAAATATGAATCGTTTGCTGTACCGTCTTTTTATTATGTAGTTGGTAATCTCCTAATAAGTCCGAAGGAAAAACTTCGGTGATTAAATCTGCAGCAAAATAAATTGGCGCATTGTTCTCTTTTGCTTTAGCTAAAAAAACGGCTTTTGTGTCGAGAGTATATTCTCCAATTACAACTGGAGAGTTTGGTTTAATTATTCCAGCTTTTTCGCCTGCAATTGCTGTTGGTGTATTTCCTAAAAATTGGGTGTGATCCAAATCTATATTGGTAATCACCGAGATTAGCGGTTTGATAATATTAGTAGCGTCTAATCTTCCGCCTAGTCCCACTTCAATAATAGCAATGTCTACTTTTTGTTTCGCAAAATAATCAAATGCTAACCCAACCGACATTTCGAAAAAGCTCATATCATTAGATTCAAAAAAAGTCTTGTGTTTGCTTATGAATTCGCAGACAAAATCTTCAGAAATTTCTACACCGTTAATTTTAATGCGTTCACGAAAATCTTTTAAATGTGGTGAAGTGTACAATCCAACTTTGCATCCTGCTTCTTGTAATATTGAAGCTAGCATATGAGAGGTTGAACCTTTACCATTTGTTCCAGCAACATGAATGCATTTCAATTGATTTTCAGGATTATCAAGATGAGAAGCCAGTAGCTTAATGTTGGTTAAATCTTCTTTATATGCCGAAGCTCCCTGTAATTGGTACATTGGGAGTTGATTAAACATCCAGTTTGTAGTTTCTTGATAGTTCATTTATTTCTTGTAAAATAGTTGCTGATTGAAATAATTTTCGTTTTTTTTAGTTTAATATAACAACGAAAAGTATCTTTATTGCAAAATTGGAATATTTTTTAGAATTAATTATTAAAAACAAGAATTAATATATGTTTAGCTTCATTCAATTACAAGCGGATACTATTGCAAACGCCGCATCTAACGTAGTTATAGAAAAAATTGCACCAAATACAGAAATTTCTGTTTTAGGATTTATTTTAAAAGGAGGGGTCTTTCTTATTCCAATCGCCATCTTATTATTCTATACTTTTTATATAATCATTGAACGTTATTTATATATAAGTAAAGCTTCAAAAATCGATAATCGATTAATGATGGATGTAAGTATGAATCTAAATTCGGGAAATTTAGATATGGCTAGAAGCATTGTAGAGAGAAGTGATACTGCTGCAGGAAATATTCTTAAAGAAGGTGTACTTGTTATTGGTAGACCAATTGCCGAAATAGAATCGAATATGGATCGTGCTGCCGATATTGAAATAGGTGAGATGGAAAGACGTCTTGGGCATTTAGGTCTTATTGCGGGTATTGCGCCTACTTTAGGATTTATTGGAACAATTTCTGGAGTTATAAAAATATTTTATAGCATTTCGGTTACTGAGAATATTAGTATTGGTAATATTTCTGGAGGATTGTATGAAAAAATGATTAGTAGTGGTTCGGGGTTAATTGTTGGTATTATTGCTTATAGTGCTTACCACCTTTTGAATGGTAAAATTGATGATTTTGCTCTGAAAATTCAGAAGCAAATACTAGAATTTGTAAATATTATTCAAAGATCATAAGCTATGTCTATAAAAAGAAAAAGAAGATTTCATGCCGAGGTGGCAACTTCATCGCTAAGTGACATTATGTTTTTCTTGCTTTTGTTTTTCTTGATTATATCTACATTGGCAAATCCAAATGTTATAAAAATGACATTGCCTAAAGCCAAAGCAAATGAAAAAACAAACAAACAATTCATAAGTATATCAGTTACCGAAGATAAAAAATTCTTCATCGATAAACAGCCTGTAGATTTTGAAGAGTTAGAAACGAGTTTAATGTCCAAATTAGGAACAGATAAAGAACAAACAGTAGTTGTAAGGATTCCGTTTAATCTTCAAGTACAAGACTTGGTAGATGTGCTTCAAATAGGAGTAAGGAATAATCTTAAGTTTGTTATTGCTACGAGTCCCAAATAATAAAAATTTTTTGAGATAACTGGATTTCTGATTCAGTTGAGACCAATAAAAAAGGCTTTCAGATTTTAGACTGAAAGCCTTTTTTATTGGATCTTATATTTTTTAATTCATATCAAAATTGTAAATAATCTTACCAACTTGTTTTTCTGGAGCATCACTACTTGCAGCCCATTTTGTATTCATTGCCGCAATTTTGGCTTGATCTAATAAACATTTTGCAGTGTTTGTAGTTCCTTTTATTCCTGCAATTGCGCTTATTGTTCTTCCGTTTCTGTCTACAGAAACTTCTACAACTACTTTTCCAACTTCATTGCAAGTATAGTTTGGAGCAGGTTTAGATAATGCTTTTCTGTTTCCAAGGGAATATCCTGATCCACCGCCAGAACCACTTCCAGATCCGCCACCACTTCCTGAGCCGTAGCCACTACCAGTTCCTATGCCAGTTCCAGTTCCGTTTCCGCCACCAGTTCCTCCGCCAGAACCACCAGTTCCGTAATAGCCATTAGAATTCAGATTTCCGTTTGATTTTCCTTTGTTTCCAGCCACTTTATCATCTCCATCACCGCCTTTGTTGGAGCCTTTTAAAATACTTGATAAAGCATCATTTGTAGTGTTGGAAACTTTAGGTTTCTCGACTACAGGCTTTGGGTCCGGTTTTGTAACTGTTATAGGTTTGTTCGTTTTTTCTTTTTGAGGAATAACAACACTCTCTTCAGTAGCGTTTTCTTGTGATAGTATCGCTTCTTCTGGAGTTGATTTTACAGGGATTTGTTTAGCATGGTTTTTTACTTCCAAAACTTCACTTTTGTAATTTGCGCCAGAACCTAAGTCGCTATCTCCAAAGTTAACGGTAACACCACCGCCTCCGCCGCCTCCAGCTAATTCGTTTATGCCATTTGCAGGTGGCCAAAAGCGAATGAAGAATAAAAGCAGTATGATTAGTCCATACAAAAGCACAGAAACGATGATTGATTTCTTTTTATCAGAACCAGGAGCATTTACAAACGTGTCGCTAGCTTTGCCTAGTAATCTAGATATTAGGCCAGTAGGGATTACCATATTAGTGTCAAATTAGTTTTAAATTTAAACGTTTAAAAGTACTAAAAATTGTTTAGAATCAAAGGGCTGGGCAGATTTTATGAAATGTAGGTTTAAGTAGCTGTTTCTAATATGTGGGTTTAGTAGATTGGTCAAGTTATTCGGATTGCTACTTAATTAGCAGTTTGCATTAATTACTTCGTCAACTTGGGTCGTAAAAAATATATTTAATACATAGAGACATAGTTTCTGTACTTATCGCATTAGAATTGATAATCAAAGGGGATTTAAGAAAAATATTTTTTCCACATAGCTTATGTTATTTATTTTAAGTGAAATACCTTTTTAGACTTTGTTATGCTATGTTCCGATAGCTATCGGAACTATGTGTGATAATAATTAAATGGAACGTTTTTAATCAGTTAAAGATTCTCCATCTGATTTGCCAATTTTGAATAAGTTAAATAAAAAAACGGATCAAACAGTTTATGAAAACTAGTTTGATCCGTTTAGGATAAAGTATAAAAAAATTATACTAATTGTTTCAGTGCAATTTCAAAAGCAGTTGCGCTGATATTTGTTTTTGATGCACTTAAAGCATGTGCTTTTTGAATTGCATTTTTTATAGTGTCCGAAGTGTCATTAAAGATCGCTTCATCGGTCATTTGTACTTTCTTTTCCATGAAATAAGCAAAAACGCGTGCCATTCCGCAGTTTGAAATAAAGTCAGGAATTAAACTCACTTTGCTGTCTACTTGTTCCATAATCGAACCAAAGAAGATTTCTTTATCAGCAAAAGGTACATTTGCACCACAAGAAATTACTTCAAGTCCATTTGTAATTAAAGCATCAATTTGATTCTGATTTACTAATCTTGAAGCGGCGCAAGGAGTAAATATTTCGGCTCCAATTGTCCATATTTTTTCATTGATTTCTTCAAAAGGAATCATGTTTTCAGCAACAAGTTTGTTACCGTCTTTAGCTAAAAATAGTGCTTTGATTTCATCAAAAGAAAAACCTTCTTCATTAATTAATCCACCATCTCTATCGATAATACCAATTACTTTAACCCCCATGTCAGCCAAATAAAAAGCGGCTGCCGATCCTACATTTCCGAATCCTTGTACGATAGCTTTCTTACCTTTTACCTCACCTCCATAAATTGCATAATAATGACGTACAGCTTGTGCAACGCCAAAACCTGTAATCATATCAGCAATTGTATATTTTCTGGTTACGTCGGGAGAGAAATTTGAATTCTCGATTACTTTAACAACCCCTTGACGTAATTGTCCGATTCTATTAATTTTGTCAGCTTCAGTAGGCTTGAAATGTCCATTAAAAACACCTTCTTGCGGATGCCAAACACCGCATTCTTCGGTCATTGGAATTACTTCGTGAATTTCATCAACATTCAAATCACCACCAGTTCCGTAATAACTTTTTAGTAATGGAGAAACGGCTTTGTACCAACGTTGTAAAACACCTTTCTTTCTAGGGTCGTTTGGGTCAAAATTAATACCAGATTTAGCACCACCAATCGCAGGTCCAGAAACTGAAAATTTTACTTCCATTGTTTTTGCCAATGATAAAACTTCGTTTACATCTAAACCTTTTCGCATTCGGGTACCCCCACCAGCAGCTCCACCTCGAAGGGAATTAATTACTGTCCATCCTTCGGCTTCGGTTTCAGAATCTTTCCAGTTGAATACGATCTCAGGTTCCTTATTTTCAAATTTCTTTAATAAATCTTTCATTTTACTGCGATTAGTTTAATTTAGACAAATATAAAAAATAGGTTAATGCGAAATGTGTATTATGGTAAAAATTTCAATTACTTCACAGAATGATGTTTTTTTAACCAAATTAGCTAAATATTATTATTTACCTAATAATTGATTTTTTAATTTCTCATCAGCAGGTTTGTCTGCTAACCAAATACCAAAAAGAGCTTTCTTAAAATCTTTTCCTTCTATTTTCCCTTTCAGATTATTGTTTTTATACACCCAGATTGAAGTATCATTTGGTGAATAAATAAGCTTAAAAACATCTTTTTTGGTTATGTTATCGCTTAAGTATCTTTTAAACATTTCGATTCGAGGTTGCAACGACTCTAAATTATCACCTGCATTTTTTCGGAAGCCATCATCCATCGCTTTAGTTAGCTTTTTTGAAGATACCATCGACGAAGTAACTTCAATTCGAATAGCCATTTCAGTGTCGCTTTCCAGAATAAACTTTGCATCTTGACTTAATTGGGATAAATATAATGCTTGTACATAAAGATCTGACCACATAATAGACCTGCCACCAGCACCATTTAAGGATAAAGTTTTATTTTGAAATTCTATTGTTCTAGGAACCATTACGCCTTCTACATTAAAAACTTTCTGAGCAGAAACGGTTGAAAATTGCAAAGTCATTATTATTGTAAGTGATAGTAAAAAGTTTTTCATAATAATTGTAATTTAAATTTATGCAAAATTACTTATTATTTCTCTATTTTTAGGGTACTACAGAAGTCTTTTTGGTTAAGCGCTTAGTTTATAGGCTTTAATTTAAAGTTAATAATTCAAGACAATAGCGTATTTATTTACCTAATAGTTGATCTCTTAGTTTTACATCGGCTGGTTTGTCTGCTAACCAAATACCAAAAAAAGCTTTTTTGAAATCAGTTCCTTTAATCTTTCCTTTCAGTATATTGTTTTTATATACCCATACTGCTGGATCGTTAGGGGTGTATATAAATTTAAAAACATCTTTTGCTCTGATTTCACCACTAAGCATATTATTTAATTTTTCTAACCTTGGTCTAAGGTATTCAATATTGTTTTCAGCCGCAATTTCAAAACGGTCATATATAAGTTTTGTTAATTTACTTGGAGGAACTACAGGAATAACAATGTTTATACGTATAGCCATCTCAGTATCAAGATCCATTAAATACTCATAATCTTGACTTAATTGAGTTAAATATAATGATTGAATGCATTTCCCTAACCAAATTTTAGATTTTCCACCCGCTCCATTTAATGATAAAGTTTTATTTTGAAATTGAATGGTTCTTGGTAGAACAACATCTTCTACTGTAAACGTTTTTTGTGCGTAAACATTTGTGAATTGCAAAGTTGAAATTACTGTAAGTAACATTAAAAATTTTTTCATCTTTTTGTAAATTATATGATTTTCACAAAAATACTCCTAATTTCAATATTCTATGGATGAATAAGGGTTCTTACCTGTATAAATGACTTATTTATGATAGTTTTTAGATTTTAGTTATTTGTAAGGTATTCAGGTTGTTAGTTGATATTTCGGTTAGCCTACAAAACACTTTTGTTGAAGTGTCTTATGTAACGTATTAAAATAATTTTACTTCAAAAATCAGGCTTTTAAAGAGTAAAATAAATTAGAGTATATATGGTATAATAATCTTATTTTCAGATAATAAGATTGTTTGATTTAGTTGGATTATTTGTCATCTTAATCTTTCTAGAGGGAATGTTTTTTATCAGTAGATATGTCGTTTTTATAGCGTAAAGTGACGTAAATGCTTTTTATTACAAACAAAATAAAGATTAACAATTTATTTGTAGTACAAATAGCTCAATATTAATTTTATAACATGGATATTTATCTTACAAATGAATAAGAAGATGTTTTTGAAAACTTATTCATTCGAAAAAACAAAGTAGCTAATTTGTTTAAAATTGTTTTTTTCCTTTTTTTGATTAGTGGGAATCTTGTTTTTTATTCTAATTAGAGAATGTTTAAAAACTTATTTACCTAATAATTGATTTTTTAATTTTTCATCAGCAGGTTTATCAGATAACCAAATTCCGAACAGCGCTTTTTTGAAATCAAATCCTTGCACTTTACCTTTTAAAATATCATTTTTAAATACCCAAACAGACGAATCAATAGGAGAATAGATAAGTTTAAAGATATCTTTTTGTGTTATTTCGTCACTTAAATAACTTTTAAATTGTTCGATTCTTGATCGTAATGATTCTAGATTATCTCCAGCTGATTTTTCGAAACCACTATTCATTGCTTTTGTTAATTTATTAGAAGAGACCATTGATGAAGTGATTTCAATTCGGACAGCCATTTCTGTGTCACTATCAATAATGTATTTTGGATCTTGACTTAATTGGGATAAATACAAAGCTTGAACATATACTTCTAACCACATTTTTGATCTTCCACCAGCACCATTTAATGATAAAGTTTTATCTTGAAATTGAATTGTTCTAGGAACTATAACACCATCAATATTAAAAGATTTCTGTGCTGAAACGTTAGAAAATGGTAAAATTATAATTGCAGTAAGTAATAGTAAAAATTTTCTCATATTAATGTTATTGTGCGTTTTTGGTAAAAATAGTTTTATTTTCTGTTTTTTTTTGTGAAAAAAATAGTGTTTTTAATGAGAAAATCATTTGTGTAAGAAAACATCTATTTGGGAATTACTTATTTGGTTTCTAGTAGCTTACTAATATTGTTTTTTTTAGGAATAGGAGTTTTTATTTTGGCTTTATTTTTTCTCTAAAAATCATATTTCCATCAGTTCGAGTCAGATTTGGTGTTTACTTTTCAGCATATTGAAAGGAGATGCATGCGTATTATTGTTCCAGAATTTTTATTCTATGATGAAACTATATCGTTAAGTCTTGTCTTTACTAAAATTATTTGGTTTCTGATGTGTTTTTGTAGAAATTGATGTAGCTTTTTTTATGCAAAATAAGGTATGGTTTTAAGTGTTTTGAAAGCAAATTAGGTATGTATTTACATAAAATTAATAATAACTTAATGGTCGTTTTTAAGTGAAGTCCTTGATATTATTACGATAACGATATAGTGAACTATTTTACTTACTCAAAAATGCTTGACATTATTGAAAATTACAGTATAAAAAATTATCTTTGAATATATTTTTTTAACAAAAAGCAACTTTTATTTTATATTACTATGGATTTTAATCTTACCGAAGAGCACTTAATGATTCAACAAGCCGCTAGAGATTTTGCTCAAAACGAATTACTACCAGGTGTGATTGAAAGAGACGAAAAGCAAATTTTCCCTACGGAACAAATAAAAAAAATGGGACAACTCGGATTCATGGGAATGATGGTTGATCCTAAATACGGAGGAAGCGGTTTAGATACGATTTC
This sequence comes from Flavobacterium branchiarum, assembly GCF_030409845.1. Classification (NCBI taxonomy): domain Bacteria; kingdom Pseudomonadati; phylum Bacteroidota; class Flavobacteriia; order Flavobacteriales; family Flavobacteriaceae; genus Flavobacterium; species Flavobacterium branchiarum. The sequence goes on from NZ_JAUFQQ010000003.1 coordinate 341,694, forward strand.
GTACGTAATTGCAATGGAGGAAATTTCTAAAGTTGATGCTTCGGCTTCTGTAGTTATGTCGGTAAATAATTCATTAGTTTGTTGGGGACTTCAAGCTTTTGGTACCGAAGAACAAAAACAAAAATATTTACCAGGATTGGCTTCTGGAGAGATTCACGGTGCTTTTTGCTTAAGCGAGCCAGAAGCAGGAAGTGATGCTACATCACAAAAGACTTCTGGAATTGATATGGGCGACCATTATCTAGTAAACGGAACAAAAAACTGGATTACTAATGGTAATACAGCTTCTGTATATATTGTAATTGTACAAACTCATGCCGAATTAAAGCATAAAGGAATAAATGCTTTAATCATGACCAAAGATATGCCAGGTTTCTCTGTTGGTCCTAAGGAGCAAAAAATGGGAATTCGTGGTTCAGACACGCATTCATTAATGTTTAGCGATGTAAAAGTGCCAAAAGAAAACAGAATCGGTGAAGACGGATTTGGATTTAAGTTTGCTATGAAAACCTTAGCAGGTGGAAGAATCGGAATTGCTTCTCAAGCCTTAGGAATTGCTTCTGGAGCTTATGAATTGGCTCTTAAATATTCTAAAGAACGTAAAGCTTTTGGAACAGAAATTTGCAATCACCAAGCTATCGCATTTAAATTAGCAGATATGGCAGTTAATATCGAAGCAGCTCGTCATCTTTGTATGAAAGCAGCTTGGGATAAAGACCAACATAATAATTACGATGTAAGTGGTGCTATGGCTAAATTATTTGCTTCGCAAGTAGCAATGGATACGGCTGTAGAAGCAGTACAAATTCATGGTGGAAACGGATACGTAAAAGAATATCACGTAGAACGTTTTATGCGTGATGCAAAAATTACTCAGATTTATGAAGGAACTTCAGAAATTCAAAAAATTGTAATTTCAAGAGCAGTTATTGCAGGATAATCTTTTGATTTAATTGATATCAACAACCCTTTCGATACTATGGCTTCGAAAGGGTTTTGTTTTTAAAATTAAAAATTAATTACATTTACAATCCTAGATTTGATATTATGTACGAAGATTTAAAATATTGGTATTTGCGAGATCACAAATTGTTCCGGACATTAAGTTATGGACAAATAAAGCAATTGTGCATCATTACAGGTTTTAAAAAAGCGGAGAAAGGGGAGATTATTTATTTCTCTTCTTCTGATTTGCCTCGAATTTTTTTATTGAAAAAAGGAAATATCAAAATTGTTGCAGTTGATGAAGACGGAAACGAAACAATAAAAGATATTATTCAGAAGGGAGATTTGTTTGGCGAATTAACTTTGGAGACGGATAAAGAAACAAATGAATATGCAAAAGTGCTTTCAGAAGATGTTTCTATTTGTAGTTTCTTAATGTCGGATTTTGAAGATTTATTATTACGAAATCCAAGTTTAGCTTTGTCTTACACAAAATTTGTAGGGCTGAAGATGAAACGCATCAAAAACAGTTATTCTAATTTGATTTCTAAAGATGCTAAAACGAGATTACTTCAGTTTTTAAAGGACTGGGCAGAGAAAGAAGGAGTGAAGTCTGGAAATTTAGTAACAATCGAAAACTATTTAACTCAAAATGATATTGCTCAGATTATCTGTACTTCAAGACAAACAGCAACCCAGTTGATTAATGAGTTAGAAACCAATAAGATTCTCGTATACAATCGAAAAGAAATTGTAATACAAGATATTACTAAATTATAGCTCCTTTTCTAAACTTTACTAGGGTTGATATTTAGGTTCGCAAAACTGAAGTAGGTTTGCATTATCAAAATGTAAGCCTATGAAGAAAAATAATTTTTATCGTGGGGTGGTGTTTTTACAGCAACGCACACTCATCTGCTTTGGCTTAAACCGAAAAATGACAATTGAATTTAGTATATCAAATTATCGCTGTAAGCCCAGATTAGCTAATAATTTAAAAAGTATCGAAGAGAAAGAGGAAATATATTATCTGTTGCTTTCTGATAACAAAGGAAAAGTAGTAAAGGTTATGGGTGTTTTTAAGAGTTTTGGAAATTAAAAGAAGATTTTAAACATCGTATACTGCCACATTGTTGGCCGCAGATGTAAAAAAATATAGCAAAATCAAACGTATATGTTGAGAAATGTATAATGTATTGGCTGTTTTTTATTGGAGTTTTACTTAATTGTTTTAATTTTTTGCAATTACCTTTCTGGACTGGTTGGAATTTGTATTTGATAAATGAGAATTATATTTCTACAGAAAAGAATTATAAATATTATTATATTGCGGGAACTTTAATTGGAGTCTTTATAGGAATGCTTAGCCTTATTTTAGTATTGCAACTCATTTTTAAGAATACATCTTATATTTTTAATTATCTGATGTTAATTCTTATACCGTTGTTTTTTATTTTTTTGGCTGGGATTCAGACTTTTAAAGTGTATAATAAATATTTTAATATAAAGCTTAAAACTTAGCTAAATCAAACCACAGTAATGAAAAAACTATTCCTTTTAGTTCCGTTTATTTTTTTTGCGTGTAAAACCAATACACAAGTTGCAACCGAAGCAACACAGTCAAATTCAAAATTAGTAATTGATTATAAAGTAAAGGAGAGTGATGTTTCTTCGACTTTAAAATATCTTTCATCAGATGAATTAGAAGGAAGGGAAACGGGAACAAAAGGAATTGAAAAAGCAGCTGTTTATCTGGAAGATATTTTAAAAAGTAATTCTGTTAAACCTTATTTTTCTTCTTATCGTGACACTTTGTCTACGTTTAAAACTCCAGCATTTAATATAGTTGGATATTTAGAAGGAACAGATCCCGCTCTAAAAAAGGAATTTGTTATTCTAAGTGCACATTATGATCACATTGGTATTGATAAAAAAGGTGTTAATGGAGATTTTATAAATAATGGTGCAAATGACGATGCATCTGGAGTTGTAGCGGTTGCAGAAATGGCGAAGTACTTTAGCCAAACGAAATCGAATAAAAGGAGTGTACTATTTGTGTTTTTTTCAGGAGAAGAAAAAGGGCTTTTAGGTTCTAAACATTTGGCTAAAAAACTCAAAAGCCAAAACTTTAATTTATATACTCAGTTAAATATAGAAATGATTGGTGTGCCAATGAAGCGCGAGTTTTTAGCTTATATTACAGGTTTCGATAAATCGAATATGGCAACAAAAATCAATGAATATACTGGCGATAAGACTATTGGGTTTTTACCAAAAGAAGCTGAATATAAATTATTCTATAGATCTGATAATTTTCCTTTTTTCGAAGCATTCAATGTTCCTTGTCAATCGATAAGTACATTTGATTTCGAAAATTTCGAGTTCTACCATCATGTTTCTGATGAATTTAAAGTAATGGATGTGTCGCATATGACTTCTTTTATTCAGGAATTTTTGCCTGCGGTAACTCATATGACAAGTTCTCCAACAAAAGAGATTATCATGACCAAATAAACTATGCTTTTTTATCGGTTTTCCTTATTTTTGCTATATGAAAAATATTATTATCACAGGAACGAGTAGAGGGATAGGTTATGAGTTGGCTTTGCAATTTGCAAATGCTGGGCATCAGGTATTGGCTATTTCCAGAAAAATTCCTCAATTGCTTTTAGAGCATTCTAATGTTACTTGTCTTTCGGTCGATTTATCTGATGAATCTGAATTATACAAAGTAGAAGAGTTTCTTTCTTCAACTTGGAAAAAAGTAGATGCATTGGTGCATAATGCAGGAGCTTTGCTTTTAAAGCCTTTTGCAGAAACTACTCAAGCAGATTTTGAAAGTATTTATAAAGTGAATGTTTTTGCAGTAGCTAATCTAACTAGAGTTTGTCTGCCTTTTCTTCAGAAAGGAAGTCATGTGGTAACTATTAGTTCTATTGGAGGTGTTCGCGGTAGTCTCAAATTTGCAGGACTTGCAGCTTATAGCTCTAGTAAAGGAGCAGTAATTACATTATCTGAATTGTTAGCTGAAGAATACAAAGAAAAAGGAGTCTCATTTAATGTTTTGGCATTGGGTTCTGTTCAAACAGAAATGTTACAGGAAGCTTTTCCAGGATATCAAGCACCAATTTCGGCAGAAGGAATGGCTACTTATATTTATGATTTTACACTTAATGGTAATAAATATTTTAACGGAAAAGTGTTAGAAGTTTCTTCGACTAATCCGTAGTTTAATTATAAGAAGGATTATTACCTCAAAGAAAAACCTAAAACTCATAATTCATAACTCATAATTTTAAAACGTTTTGAGCCAAACTCTAGCAAAATATATCCCTGAACATGCAGTAAGTCCAGTTTTTGATCTTATTGTTGATAATCATGTGCATCTTAAGATCGTAAACGAAAGACAAACACGTCATGGAGATTATAGAAAAGGACCAAGTGGCAAACACGAAATTACGGTGAATTCTAGCTTGAATAAATACAAGTTTTTAATCACACTTATTCATGAGATTGCACATTTGGTAGCCTTTGAAAAGTTTGGAAGAAATATTAAACCTCATGGGAATGAATGGAAATATTCTTTCCAACGGTTAATGGTTCCTTTTATACGGCCGGAGATTTTTCCGAGTCATTTATTACCATTGTTAGCTAAGCATTTTAAAAATCCTACAGCAAGTAGTGATACTGACGCAACATTGTCATTGGCTCTAAAACAATATGACAAAGAAAATGATAAGAATTATATTTTTGAGATCCCTTTTGGAAGTGTTTTTAAGATACATAACGGCAAAGTTTTTAAAAAAATGGCCCTTAGGACTAAACGTTTTGAATGTCTCGAAATAAGCTCAGGAAAGACCTATCTTTTTAATCCAAATGCCGAAGTAGAGTTATTACCTGTTAGAGGCTAGTTTCACTACCAAAAACAAAAACCATTTAGAAATTAAGTTTAAGAATAGAATCTTAAATCGCTTAATTTCTAAATGGTTTTTTTTATGTTTTAGAATTTATCTAAAGGTTAGCCTTTTAAATAAGCTTCTCGTACTTTCTTGAATAAATTAGAAGAATATACAAATTCTACAATAGCTTTATTATCGGTTACAAAAATTTCTTCTTTTGTTCCTTGCCATTCTTTTACTCCATTTTTTAAGAATAAAATATTCTCACCAATCTCCATTACAGAGTTCATATCATGCGTATTAATTACAGTTGTGATATTGTACTCTTCTGTGATTTCTTTAATCAAATTATCAATCAGAGTTGATGTATTTGGATCTAGACCAGAGTTAGGTTCATCACAAAATAAATATTTTGGATTGTTTACAATAGCACGGGCAATAGCCACACGTTTTTGCATACCTCCTGAAATCTCTGATGGTAATTTTTTATGTGCATCAATTAGATTTACTCTTTTTAAAACGAAATCTACACGATCTTGAATTTTAGAGCCAGTATCTGTGGTGAACATTTTTAGAGGGAAAGCTACGTTCTCAGCAACAGTCATGGAATCAAATAAAGCACTTCCTTGAAATACCATTCCAATTTCAGTACGTAATTCTCTTTTCTCGTCTGGTTCTAGTTCTGAGTAAACTCTACCATCAAACTCAATTGTTCCAGAATCTGGAGCGTGAATACCTAATAAGCTTTTCAGTAGAACCGTTTTCCCAGATCCACTTTGCCCAATAATTAGGTTTGTTTTTCCAGTTTCGAATACGGTCGAAACACCTTTAAGTACTTTGCTGTCGCCAAATGATTTTTCTATGTTTTTTACTTCTATCATGAGCCTAATAACAATTGTGTTAGTATATAATTAAAAAGGATAATAGATACAGATGTCCAAACGAATGCTACTGTACTTGCCTTTCCTACTTCTAGTGCGCCACCTTTCATGTAGTAACCGTGAAATGAAGGGATTGTTGCCAATAGCATAGCGAAAATTATGGTTTTAATGAAAGCATAAGTAATATGAAATGGAATAAACTCCATTTGCGCCCCCATTATAAAATCATCACTAGTTGTAAATCCTCCATAAACTCCAGCTAGCCAACCACCAAAAATACCTAAGAACATACTAATTCCAATTACGAAAGGATATAGTAGTAAAGCGATTATTTTTGGAAAAACTAAATAGTTTAATGAGTTTACACCCATAACTTCAAGCGCATCGATTTGTTCTGTAACACGCATAGTTCCTATACTTGATGTAATAAAAGAGCCCATTTTTCCCGCCATAATAACAGAGATAAAAGTTGGAGCAAATTCTAAAATTACAGATTGTCTGGTTGCGAAACCAATTAAGTATTTAGGGATTAAAGGATTTGTTAAGTTTAATGCGGTTTGAATTGCAACAACTCCTCCTACGAAGAATGAAATGAAACAAACAATACCAAGGGAATCAATAATTAAGTCATCAATTTCTTTAAAGATTAGTTTTTTCATAACAGACCATTTGGTTTGTTTGTTGAAAATTTCTTTAAGCATCAAGAAGTATCTTCCTATTTGGGATAAATAACGAATGAGCATCATAGTTTTTACGAATATGGGCTAAATTACGAAAATAGTTGCCAGTTTACGGTTTAGATTTTATAGTTTTTTTGATTGCTTGAACTAAAAAAGCTTTTCTTTCATTTTTTTCAATCGATAATTTCGAATGAATTTTGCTTGAGCGTCAGTAACTAACAAAGGTGTTTTTGCTTTTTTTGCTTTCAAGAATCCTTTTATGTAATCAAGGAATAATAACGGTTTTTTCTTCATCATAGCTAATTTTGCAGATGCAATTGCTGTGATCCAAAAACCATAGCCTAAAGTATAAAAAGCTTCGCCTTGTTTGTAACGAGCTGTTTTGTTATAATTTGCACCTGTTGGTTTAAGGTGTTTTACATGTAATGAAGAGTCAGTAATGATTTTCCAATCGTAATATTTACAAAGTAATTCATCTACAGTATCCCAACCCATTGAAGGTTTTAAACCACCAATTTGTTTAAACGTTTCTTTTCGGTATGCTTTTAATGCGCCACGAATATGATCCTTATCGGTTAGGTTTTCTAGTACCCAATCTCCATTTTTTTCTATGTAGCAAAATCCTCCTGCCATTCCAACTTTTGGGTCGGATTGAAAATGAGAAATTATGGTTTCGAAATAGTTTGGTGGGAAAATTAAATCACCATCTATTTTTACAATGATATCATAATCTTCATCAAGAGTTTCAAATCCTTTTTGAAATGCTTGAATAACTTTGCTTCCAGGTAAATGTATGGCACTTGAAGTTTTATTAACTAAGGAGATATATGGATTTTCTTTGGCATAATTCAATACTATCTCTTCCGTTTTATCGGTGGAATTATCATTGACTACAACTATTTTTTTTGGTAAAATGGTTTGCGAAATCAAAGACTGCAAGGTTAACCCAATTAGTTTTTGTTCGTTATGTGCCGGTATAACAATGTAATATTTCATAAGCTAAAACTGATGCGGAAAATTATTTTCTTTCTGCGTAAACAATATAATATCTGTTAGTAAAGCTTCGTAATAACGGACGGATACCGAATTTTTTTACGGGATTGGTCCATTTTTGTCTGTCGATGATTTTCCAACCTGTTTTTTCAAGAAGCCAATCTAATTGCCAATCTTCAAATTCGTGATAATGCCTGTCCCACATATCCGTTTTGCTACGATATGCTGGTGAAAACCATAAACGCATTGGAATCGAGATAAATAGTTTGTCTGATTTTATTTCGTTTAAAATAGTGAACGGGTTTAATAAATGTTCGAAGATTTCGAATGCTGTAACCACATCTTGCTTTTCGGTAGAGAATACTGTTTGGTCGATGTCTAAATCTTCTCCAGTGGTATTTTTTACTTTAAATCCTTCGGCTTTCATGATTTTTGAAAACGGATTTTCAACTCCTAAATCTAAGATAGTTTCGGATGTTGTGATGTGCTTTTTTAGAAATTCTAAAGTATGTTTGAATCGTTTGTTCGGAAATGTTTTTTCGTACATAGTTATTTCGAGGAACGATAGAATCTCTCGTTCTTAGTTTTAATTAGGGTGCAAAGGTACAAAATATCTTCTTTTTTTATTGTTTTTTAGCCCAGATAGAAATGAAAAGCCCACGACTTAAAAAATGCAGTTTTTATTGGCTTAAAAAAGCGACTTTACGAAGCTCTTTTTAAGGTTTTTAAAAAACACATTTTTTAAGTGTGGACTTGTAATGGATAACTGGATTAGCTCCTAAAAAAGGAATTAATGTCTGTATACAAATGCATTAACATTCATTCCTGCTCCAACGGAAGCAAAGATGATAACGTCGCCTTTGTTTATTTCGTGATTTTCTATTTTTCCTTGTAATAATAGGTCGTAAAGCGTAGGGACTGTTGCTACACTGCTGTTTCCTAAATCGTGAATACACATTGGCATAATGTTTTCTGGTGGAGTTTTGCCATGTAGTTTGTAAAAACGATGGATTATAGCTTCGTCCATTTTTTCATTAGCTTGGTGAATCAAGATTTTTTTAACATCATCGATTGCAATACCGCTTTTGTCCAAGCAACTTTTCATTGCTGCAGGAACTTGGCTTAAAGCGAATTCATATATTTTTCGACCATACATTTTGATGTATTTGGTGTCTGGATCTAAATCGGGATTGTATGATTTTCCGAAGTATAAGTAGCCTGCCTCATCATTTGCAAAAGTAGCACTCTCGTATGACAATAAACCAGTTTCATCATCCGAAGCTTCGATTACTGACGCACCTGCTCCGTCTGAATAAATCATAGAATCTCTATCATGATGATCTACAACTCTAGAAAGTGTTTCGGCACCAATTACTAAGCAACGTTTTGCCATGCCAGATTTGATGAAAGCATTTGCTTGTAAGACACCTTCTATCCATCCTGGACATCCAAAAAGGATATCGTATGCAACACATTTTGGGTTCTTAATACCTAATTTATTTTTTACACGCGTTGCTAAACTCGGTAATATATCTGTTTGAGTTGTACCATATTTTACATCGCCAAAATTGTGGGCAAAAATTATATAATCAAGCGTTTCAGGATCGATATTTGCATTTTCTATTGCTTTTTGTGCAGCAAAATAGGCTAAATCGGAAGAGGTATATTTGTCTTCTGCATATCGTCTGTTCTCAATACCTGTTATTCCTTTAAACTTACTAATGACAACTTCATTTGGATAACCAAAAGGGGTTCCGTCTTCATTTAAAAATACATGTTCGTTAAAATCTGTATTCTTTATTTTTTTTTGTGGAATATAACTTCCTATTCCAGTTATTTTTATTTTCATTACACAGTTTTTCCTAATAATTTAGGCTAATTTAGAAATAATATTATAATTACAACTATAATATTTACTATGCATGCATATAATTATGGAATAATTTGTGTTTTGTTTTAATATCTGTCTATATTTTAATAATTACCTCTATTTTTTGCGTTTTTATTGGTTAATTTACGGAGGCTTGAAAATTTATTTTTTGGTGTGTTTTTATAGAACAAAAAAAATGCCTCGAATATTCGAGGCATTTGTAAGATTTGCTTTTGTTTTATTAATTGATTCTCTCAAGAGTAATTGCTTTTTTATTGATTTCTTCATTCACATTTTTAAGAGTTCCTTCTTTGCTAATTTCTGCAAAAATCTTTTTACCGTCTTTAAGCCTTAAACCACTAAATTGTACATTGTCATCATTATCTACGTTTAAAGAGTAAATTTCATATTCACCTGATGGAAGTAACTTAATATAATCATGAGTGTCTAAATTAACTTTGTATAGATCTTTTTTTGTTGCGATATAATAATTTTCTTTTGAATAGACAATTTTAGAATATTGATCGATATTGGGTAAATCGATGGTTTCAACTGCATTGTCACTTTCAAAAAATTCCCAATCCATAGTACCCCAGCTATAATAGGTGTCTATAAACATAACAGAGTTTCTTTTCTTTATCATAAATGATCCTTGAGCAGATGTGCGAAACATATGTCCTACACCATCTGGAACAGGCGAACCCTTACGAGGCCATACTACAGTAGTACTAATGTTATCGCCATCGATATCTATTTTATGAATTTGTGGGATGTAGTTATTGTCCCATGTATAAGTAATAAAATAAAATTTGCCATTATTGCCTAGCCAAAATTCTCTGTTATCTCTTCCTTCTATTTTAACTTCATAGATTCCGCCATTTGCTTTTCTGATACGTATATCATTTGTACCGTTACTTTTGGTGACTCCTTTGCTTTCTCCATATTTATACATGCAGTTTCCTTTAGGATCAACTTCAAAATACATGTTTTTTTGTCCGCTTGGTAAATAATCTATTATGCTGATATTGTCTGGATTGTTTAAAGAAAATTTTCCAATTGAATTTTCAGCTCCCTTGTAATAATAGATGTTTCCCTCAGAATCAGTTTTAGGTAAAATTTCGCCTAATTTTTTAGTTTCAAAATTAAAGCCAATTGATGAGGAATCGTATATTGCTCCGTCATTTTTTCGTACTACAATGCTTGAGTATTTTTTTGTCTTACCACCTTTATCGGATATCTCAAAACTTCCTGTAAGTAAAATGTAATTTGAGTTTAAATTTTTGATATTGTAGATTACCGATTTACCACTTGATGTATTAGTAGAACCATCTGCATTTGTGAGATTTACTGGTAAGTATTTACCATCTGCAGTAATTTTGAATAAATTTGTTTCGGTTGCGAGGTTTTTGCTAGATAATGATGTTTCTAACACAACCAGACTTTTTGCATCCGTAATATTTAATGTAGTTTTTGTATTGGTTCCTTGTTCTCCGTTATTAGTTTCATTGTCTTTATCGCTTGAACAACTAACGGACAGTAATATAAAAAGAGAGCCTAATGCAAGTATAGTTTTGTTCATATAATTTTTATTTAAGTGGAGGATTAAGTTTGTAGCTAAATTATTAAAAAAATAGACACATCTCGTAATTCGTTGTTGGGTTTTATTAAAAAAAAATACCCCGATTCTAGAATTCTAGATCGGGGTATTTTATATTAAAAAGAATTGTTTTTATTCTTCCATATAGGCTTCAATAGGAGCACAGCTACAAACTAAATTTCTATCTCCAAAAGCATCATCGGCTCTGCGTACAGTTGGCCAGAATTTGTTTTCAGCAATATATTCTAATGGGAAAGCAGCTTGTTCTCTTGTGTATGGGAAATCCCAAACATCTGTAGTAAGCATTGCTAATGTATGTGGTGAATTTTTTAATACATTGTTTTTGTCTTCTAGTGTAGAAGCCTCAATTTCTTTACGAATAGAAATCATTGCCTCACAGAAACGGTCTAATTCTTCTAAGTTTTCACTTTCAGTAGGTTCGATCATTAAAGTTCCAGCAACTGGGAAAGAAACTGTTGGAGCGTGGAAGCCGTAATCCATTAAACGTTTTGCAATATCAGTAACTTCAATTCCTTTTTGTTTAAATGGACGACATTCTAGAATCATTTCGTGAGCAGCACGACCCATTTCTCCTGAATATAAAGTGTCGTAGTGACCGCTTAATTTTTCTTTGATGTAGTTCGCATTTAAAATAGCATGTTGTGTAGCGCTTTTTAAACCTTCGGCTCCTAACATCGAAATGTATCCGTAAGAGATTAAACAAACTAATGCTGAACCCCAAGGAGCTGCAGAAATAGCTGTAATTGCGTGATCTCCTCCAGTTGCAATAACTGGGTTTCCTGGTAAAAATGGAACTAATTGTGGTGCAACACAAATAGGTCCAACTCCTGGTCCACCACCACCGTGAGGGATTGCAAATGTTTTGTGTAGGTTTAAGTGACAAACATCGGCTCCAATTGTTGCAGGATTTGTTAATCCTACTTGAGCATTCATATTTGCACCATCCATGTATACTTGACCACCGTTATCGTGGATCAATTGTGTAATTTCTTTAATAGCACTTTCGTAAACACCATGCGTAGATGGGTACGTTACCATTAAACAAGATAGATTGTCTTTATGAAGAATGGCTTTTTCACGTAAATCTTCTACGTCGATGTTACCGTTTTCTAGTGTTTTTGTAACAATAACTTTCATTCCAGCCATTGCAGCCGAAGCAGGGTTTGTTCCGTGTGCTGATGATGGAATTAAAGCAATATTTCTGTGGTGATCTCCTTTTGATTGGTGGTACGCACGAATTACCATAAGTCCTGCATATTCTCCTTGTGCTCCTGAGTTAGGTTGCAAAGTAGTTCCAGCAAATCCTGTGATAACGTTTAATTGTTGTTCTAGTTTTTTCAACATTTCTTGGTAACCTTGTGCTTGATCAAGCGGAGCAAAAGGGTGAATGTTGTTCCATTGTGGGTTGCTTAATGGTAACATTTCGGCAGCCGCATTCAATTTCATCGTACATGAACCTAGCGAAATCATCGAGTGATTTAAAGCTAAATCTTTGCGCTCTAACTTTTTGATGTAACGCATCAAAGCAGTCTCTGAGTGGTATTTGTTGAAAACATCATGTTGTAAGAATGATGATGTTCTTTTCAAATTCTCTGGGAAATGATTTGTATTACTTAAGCTATCAATTGTGTTAGCTTTTTGATTTGTAGCATTAGCAAAAACAGAAATGATTTCGTTTACCTCAGCAACACTAACAGTTTCATTTAATGAAATAGAGATTGTGTTATCGTCGATATAATAAAAATTGATTTCGTTTTGTTCTGCAATAGCACGTACTTTTTTAGAATCGGCTTTTACTACGATTGTATCAAAGAATGCAGTATTAGTTTGTTCTACACCTAATTTTTTTAATTCGATTGCAAGCGTTGCGGTTGCAGCGTGAACTTTATCAGCGATGTATTGTAATCCTTTTGGTCCGTGATATACTGCATACATTCCTGCCATAACAGATAATAATACCTGTGCAGTACAAATGTTTGAAGTTGCTTTATCACGTTTTATGTGTTGCTCACGTGTTTGTAATGCCATACGTAAAGCACGGTTTCCGTTGGTATCGATTGTAACTCCAATGATACGTCCTGGCATACTTCTTTTGTATTCGTCTTTTGTTGCAAAATAAGCAGCGTGTGGTCCACCATATCCTAACGGAATACCAAAACGTTGTGTTGTTCCTACAACAACAGCAGCTCCAATTTCTCCAGGAGGAGTTAATTTTGCTAAACTTAAAATATCAGCAGCAACAGCAACTTTTATTTCATTTTCTTTTGCTTTAGCAATAAAAGCTGCATAATCATTTACTTGTCCGTATTTTCCAGGATATTGAAGGATTGCTCCAAAAAATGCTGTTGAAAAATCGAATGTTTCGTGATTTCCTATAACTAATTCAACTCCAATTGGTGTTGCACGAGTTTGTAAAACAGATAATGTTTGTGGTAAAATTTCTTCAGAAACAAAAAACTTGTTGATTTCGCTTTTCTTCTGATCTCTTGATCTTACATCAAATAAAAGCGCCATTGCTTCAGCAGCAGCAGTTGCTTCATCTAATAAAGATGCATTGGCAATCTCCATTCCAGTTAATTCTATAACTGTAGTTTGGAAATTAAGGATTGCCTCTAAACGACCTTGAGCAATTTCTGCTTGGTAAGGTGTGTATGCTGTATACCATCCTGGATTTTCAAAGACATTTCTTTGAACAACTGCAGGAACGATAGCTTGGTTATATCCTAAACCAATATATGATTTAAAAACCTTATTTTTATTTCCTAATTGGTGTATGTGATTTGAAAACTCATATTCTGTCATTGCAGGATCTAAGTTTAATGGTGCTTTTAAACGAATGTCATCTGGAAGCGTTTCATAAACGAGTTGTTCAATAGATTCAACTCCGATTGTTTTCAACATATGTTGATGGTCCGTTTCTCTTGGTCCAATGTGTCTTAAAGCAAAAGCATCTGTTTTCATATAGTAGTAAAAGTGTTGTTTTTTAGTGGTGCAAAATTAAGTATTAATAATAATTTAATTGCTATTTTCAGTGCCAATTTTTATGGAATTTACAACTAAAGGATTGATTTCTTAATAATTGATTATTTTTGTCTTATGAGAGTAATTACACAGCTATTTAATTTTTATATCATTAGTAGCATTCATGTTGCTTTATCATGTTATGCATTGGTGCGTTTGACATTCCATATGTTTGGTCTTGAGTATGATGAATCAATCACCTTATTTGTTTTTTTTGGAACTATTGTAGGTTATAATTTTGTAAAATACGATGCTTTGGTTCGTGTAAAGAAAGTACCAATAGGAAATCAATTAAAAATTATTGCTGTTTTTAGTTTCTGTTCTCTTTTATTGGTTGGTTATTATTTTTTTCAATTAAAAAGAATAACTCAAATTGTTTCGGTGGGTATTTTGGCAATTACAGCACTTTATACACTTCCTTTCTTTCCCAATAGAAAAAATGCACGAAATTGGGCGGGAGTTAAAATCTACATAGTTGCGTTATGTTGGGTTGGCGCCACCTTGGTTTTGCCTTTAATTAATGCTGAAATTGCTTTTACTTCAGATTTCTATTTGAAATGTATACAACGTTTTATATTGGTTTTTGTACTGATTTTAATTTTTGAAATTATCGATAAAGCTAATGATGACCCGCATTTACAAACAGTTCCACAACAAATTGGAGTAAAGCGGACCAAGATTTTAGGATTGCTATTATTGTTGCCTTTTTACTTTTTAGAATTTTTAAAATCTAATTTTGATAAAAACCAATTGGTGATTAATTTAATCATGGTCTTTGTTTTGTCACTTTTTATTGTTTTTGCAAATGAAAAACGTTCTAAGTATTATACTTCTTTTTGGGTAGAAAGTATTCCAATTTTTTGGTGGTTGCTGGTTGTGTTTTATGGATAACTGAAGATTAGAAACAAGAAAACCGATGAGAGGCATCGGTTTTGTTGTGGAGGCACTAAAGGGTTATTTCGTTTTTTGTTCTAAAAGCGCTTTATTCAATTCGGCTTTTGCTTCTTCTAATTTTTTCTTTTTCTTATTGATTTTTTCTTTGCTCTCGTTGTCTTTAATCGCTTTGTTTAAATCTGCCGTTTTTTCGTTTACTTTTTGCTGTTTCTCTTTTACTTTCTTTTCTAGGTCTTTATTAACTGTTTTAGTTGTGCAGTTTTTCTTGGTTTGTGAGATAGCATTTTCAATTCCTCTAATTTCGTTTTGATTGCCTCTTTTTTTAGCATATTCTAATTTAGTGTTCAGTTCGCATAATTTTCTTTCGCAACCACTTAATTGTTTGCAATTACTTTGTGAGAAGCCTACGAATGAAATGACTAAAAATAGTGCGGATAAAAATTTAGTTTTTAATGTCATGATCTTCATTTTAAGTTAACGATTAAAATCCATCTTATTTTGCTTGAAAAAGCAGGTGATACTCAAAGATAATTTTTTAATTGGAACGTTTTGTTTCGAATGCACTATTTTCTTTAAAGACTCATATCCATTATAACTTGATTAGTTACCTTTTTCAGAAATGGTTTTTAAAACTTTATTTCTTTCTAATAGAAAATGAGTTAGGTGTTTTTCTAAAAATAAAATGTCAAACAATTTTCCTAATAGCCAAAAAGGAGTTTCATATTGTAATTTATCAGTCATAATTGTAAGTCCATTTACTTCTTCAAAAAAATGTTCATGTTTAAATGATTTAAATTTTCCTTCTTCCATCTCATCAACAAAATAATCATAAAGACTCATTGCTGTAATTCTGCTTTTATGAGTTAAATAAAAACCGAAATGTTTACCACGCCAAGTAACCGTTTCATTATTATTGATTAATCCTTTAGTTACACCTGAAATTGCTTTTTCGTTGGTCTTAGAAGCTGATTTTTGGTGTAAATCGATATCTCGTGAATTGTCAAATACAATTTTTTTCGATGCGTTTATTCTTGTGACTAGATGTATAGTTGTCATTTATATTAAGTTTTTTAACGCCTTTTCTAGCGTATCAAATTCAAATACAAAGTCATTTTCTTGTAATCGTTTTGGAATCACATTACGGCTCTTTAAAACTAATTCGGTTTCAGTTCCAATTAGAACAGCTCCAAATTTTAATAACGGTTCACTTATCGGAATTCCAATTGAACAATCAACCGCTTTACGAAGTTCCTTCATGAAATCGGTATTCGGAATTGGCTTAGGAGAAACAATGTTTACAACTCCGGTGATTTCTTTCTGAATTACGAAATCTACTGCTCGTACAAAATCAGTTTCATGAATCCAGCTTACAAATTGATTTCCTTTTCCTTGTTTTCCACCTAAACCAAATTTGGCTAATCTCTTTAACGGAATCAAAGCACCTCCTTGTCTTCCTAATACGATAGATGTTCGCAAGGCAGTCTTTAAGGTGTTTGTTGTTTCTGTTTTAAAAAAAGCCTTTTCCCAAGATAAAGCAACGTTAATAGAGAAATCATTTCCGACTTCTCCGTTAATTTCATCCATTTCTTTATCTAAAGAGAAACGATAAATAGTAGCTGTTGATGAATTTAGCCAATGCTTAGGTGGTGTTTTGCAATTTAAAACAGCTTCGTTTAGAATTCTAGTACTATCAATTCGTGATAGCAAAATTTCTCTTTTGTTTTCTTTGGTATAACGGCAATCTACAGATTTTCCTGCCATGTTTATTAAAACGGTTGTATTTTCAAGCTCGTTTTCCCATCCAGAAAAAGTTTTCGCGTTCCAATTGACGTATTTAATGGTGTCGATTATTTTAGATTTTCCTCGAGTAAGAATTACAATTTCTTCAAATTTATTTTTGAAATGATTGACTAATGCTTGTCCTAAAAATCCTGTTCCAGCTGCGATGACTAGTTTGCTCATGGTTATAAATTTAAAATTAAAAATAAGGCTATAATTCGGTAGAGTACCCAAGTATATGAAAGATAAGATGGAAGTTCTAAAATTTTAATTCTTCTAAAATGTTCTGCAAACATAATTAGAACTGTTACAGCAAACCAACCTAAAAGCAGCATTTCTGAAAGTTTTATGAATTGATTTAAGAGTACAATTGGCATTAAAATTAAAGAACCCATTAAAGAAACGCTCATTAGATTTCCAATATAATTTAGAATCGTATTTCTGTTTGATTTTATTAGAAATAAACTTTGAAATATAATTTGACTAGATGCTATAACAATTTCTCTTAAAATACTTGATTTGGGAAATGCTGGAATTATATTTGAATATTGGAATAATGTGTAAGCTGTTATTGTTAAGGAAAATGCGATAAAAACAAATCGGTATTTATAATTAAAATCGGGTATGCATTGCAGTTTAACCTCTTTATTAATTCTATTCGGCATAATCACTTTACGATTATAAGAAATAAAAGAATATAATTTTCTCAGAATAAAATTGATTGGTTTAGTTTTTCCAATTTTTTCAATCAATGGAAATGAAAACCCAACCACTTTCAATAAACTATCGATACCATAGATAACAGTTTTGTTTTTGTTATCTATTAATGCAATTTCATTTGAAGCTTGTTTTATATTTATTAGATTTTGTTCTTCCTGAGATAGTTGGCAGTATGATTTTCTTCCGTTTCCGTCGAGCATTCCAGTTTTTATAAATCCACTTGTGTAAAGGTTGCAAAGAGGGCAGTTCTCATCATAGATTAGTGTTTGATTTTGAAGCGTTTTCATAGTTATAAATTTTTAGGAGATTAAATGAAATGCCAATACTAGTTTATATCTTAATTTTTTTCTTGTTCTCAACACTAATTTTAGAACCTACTGCTAAAAATGCAGAGAGAGGTTTTACCCCATTAAGGAATGCAAAATCATTTCCGTAGTTGTCTTCAAAATCAACATCAATTTTATAATTAATAAGTTGAAGTTGTTTCCATCTTGGATGTGTTACCTCATATTCATAGGTAGTATTCTTATCATATTTAGTATATCCAAAATAATGTTCGGTAATGAATTCTGCTTCTGAGTTAATTTTTATTTCTTTTTGAGTTGTTTCAGTTTCAACTTCTATCGTATTCCATTTATTTTGATACATCCATTGATAAACAAAAGTTTTAGAGTCTTTACTCTCAATAATAGCATGTTTCATTTTATTAGTTTGATAGTGCTCTTTATATAAAGTGTTTGCAATAAAAGTAATAGCAGTTTTAGGAACTATTTCTTTTATGAAAATAACACCACGTTTCCAAGTGCCCTTTTCTAACCGTTTAACGTAAAAGCGCAGGTTTACCTCTTCGAAGTCGATATGAAAAGGGATTTTTATGCCTAATACTTTCGTGTTTTTAAACAAAAAACCAACTAGACTTACGTAACACTTGTTATCCCATAAATCAATTTCGGTTCCAGGCGGAACATATTTCTCAAGTATTTTAGCATTGATCTCATAATTGAATAATGCTAAATTTTTCCATTCGGCGGTTAAGAAGCTCATGATTCTTTTTCTTTATATATCAGTACAGAAAGATAAATGGCGAGAATAAGTGGGACAGGCACGAGTACATAATTAATGAAGTTATTGTAGCCAATGAAACTATTAAAGAACCAAAGTGCAAAGAACAAAGCTACTGCAGCAATGTATATCTGAATCTTGGTGTCTTTTGGATTATCAATAAGCATTATTACCCCTAACGAAAATTGAATTAATCCTGTAAGCATAGTAGATAATAAGGCGAATATAATAGCTCCTTCTTTGAATATTGGAGCTGTTATTGCAATGGTAAGCGGAATTGCAAGTGCTAGGGTGTTCATTTTTTGTAAAGCTGTCATTATTATTGAGTTTTTTAAACTTTCAGAAAAAAATGAAAGTTTAGATTAAATTTTTTTATTTCATTATTTTAAGTACCAAACGGCCTAACCAGTTTTCATTAAATTCGGTCATTTTATCTAACATATTATCAGCCTTTAAAACAAAATCATACAATTTAGCGGTTTGATCTACAAAGTGTTTTTCTTCTGCTGAATCTTTTGATTCAATCGAGGATACTTCTTTTAATATTTTAAGTGCTGGTTTAATTTCGCGTTTACTTCTTTCACGAGCAATTTTTACAGCTAGTTCATCTAAATCTTTTTCGGCAGTAAAAAATTCTCTACGTTCTCCCGCTTTGTATTCTTTGTAAACAATTCCCCAATCCATCAGAGCTCGTAAATTCATACTGGCATTACCACGAGAAATTTGTAATTCTTCCATAACGTCTTCCATAGAAACAGCTTCGTTTGAAATCATTAATAAAGCATGGATTTGTGCCATGGTTTTATTAATACCCCATTGAGAACCTAAAGCTCCCCATGTTTGAACGAATTTATTTTTTGCCTCTTTGAATTCCATTTTTTACTTCTATAATTTTCTGATTTCAAATATTCTTTGTGATACAACAAATGTAAATAAAAGTTTTCAAACTTTCAAAAATAAATGAAACTTATTTTCGTAACTGATTTATTTTTTTTTAATCTGAAAATCAGGTATTTATACGCTTTTAAGGTTTCTAGTATTATTGTTCCTTTATTATGTAATAATCAAAAGTTTTGATACCAAAAGATTGCCCCAAAAATCTTTATTACTTAACCTATAAATGTTTAAATATGTCACACATTACTTCAAAGTTAGATTCTGGTACACAGACTGGCCAGAATTTTCACAATCATTCAAATTTATGTATTGATTTAGATCATCTTGATTTTACAAAACAGAATTATCACGCAACAACTTTAGCTCGTATTGAAGCTGGAGTGGCTAACCCTAAAGAATCATTTTTGCGAAGTAAATATGGTATGCTTTGGTTTAAAAATTCAGAAGCAATTAGTGAAGTACTCTAATTATTCGAGAATAATTTAAAACGGTAAGCTATGAACAATTCTATTCTTGAAACTAGAAGTTGCTGTTGCGCAATTAAAGAACATAGTCATACAGTAGAGAAGCCAATATCTAAAACTAAAAAAACATTTAGAGCAATCCCTTCAATGTTTTTAAGTATTCTTATTGCTTTTTTTCCTAAATGCCCAGTTTGTTGGGCAGTTTATATGAGTATGTTCGGAAGTCTTGGTTTGGCACAACTACCTTACATGGGTTGGTTGTTGCCTGTTTTAATGGTTTTTATGGTGGTTCATTTATTTATGATCTATAAAAAATCAACAGCTAAAAATTATTTACCCTTTTTGTTAAGCTTAACAGGAACACTTATCATTCTTATAGGGCGATTTTCCTTTGCAGATGAAAAATGGTTGCTTATAACAGGTATGATTTTTATTATAACGGGCTCATTACTCGTTCAATTTCCTACTATTCGAATTCATTTATTCCCAACTAAACACAATAATATAAAAAACGTATAACTATGCCTACTACAAAATTAAATATCAGAAAATCTATTGCAGAATTACAAAGAGATTATGAAAGCGGTAATAAAACCGAATTAGAAAATTTAATGCGCGCTTGGAAAGGAATTAAAGAACTTCCTGCAGAAAATGAGCATTCTTTTTTTAGAATTGGAGGTTTTCATGGTGAGCCTTTTAGAGGTGCTGGGTGGGGAAGTAGTGCCTATTGGGGCGGTTATTGCAATCACGGAAATGTATTGTTTCCAACATGGCATCGAGTTTATATTCTTAAAATAGAACAAGCCTTGCAAAGTATTGAAGGTTGCAAAACAGTAATGCTACCTTATTGGGATGAAACTGATGAAGAATCATTAAAAAAAGGAATTCCAAAATGCTTAACAGATGAGTTTTTTGTACTTGACGGTAAAAAAATTGCCAACCCTTTGCGCTCCTTTATTTTTCCTAAAAACATTGTTGATAATATACAAGGCGAGAATAATTTGTATAACAAACCCAAAGGATACGAAACAGTTCGTTATCCATTATCGGGCTTGGTAGGTACCGAAAAAGATCGTGCCGAAACGGATGCGCACAATGCTAAATTTCCCGATTATAATAAAAATGTAGCGATTCTAAATGATAATGTGTTAAACTGGTTGAACTCCTTTATAATTGTAAAAGGAAAAAAGATTGAAACTAATGTAAATAAGAAATTTAGAGATTGTTTGAATGCACCAAATTTTACAGTTTTTTCAAATACAACTTCTGTTTCTGAATGGAATGCGAATCTTGAAGAAGGTCAAGACTTGGTCGTCTCTCTCGAATCTCCACATAATAGTATTCATCTTGCAGTGGGTGGTTGTGATTTACCAACCTATGACCGTTCGCCTATTCCTGGTGCAAATGGAGATATGGGGGAGAATGATACTGCAGGATTAGATCCAATCTTTTATTTTCACCATTGTAATATAGACCGTGTATTTTGGCTTTGGCAGAAAAAACATGGATTTACAGATCACCTTGAGATTTTTCCTGAATATCCAGGAACAAATACAGTTGATAGTCAGGGGCCAACGCCAGGGATGGCTCCTAATTCATGGCTTAATTTAGAGAGCCCGCTTAATCCGTTTACGATTATCGAAGACAAGAAAGAAAGACCTTATAATTCTTTGGACTGTATTAACATCGAAAAACAGTTGGGATTAACTTACAGTGTTGGGTCTCTTGAAGAATCAAATGAAAAGAAACTTTTAGCAAATGAAGAAGAAGATTCAAAAATCATTAAAGTGTCAAGAATCAATAAGGCTCCGATAAGAGGTTCTTTTTTGATTTCTGCTTTTGTAATGGTTGATGGCAAAAAAGAACATCTGGGTACAGAAGCTGTATTAAGTCGTTGGAGTTCGCAATATTGTGCCAATTGCCAAACGCATCTGGAGGTAAAAGCATTTTTTAAATTGCCAATTCCAAAAGAGGATGGAAAGAATTTATTAACGGCTTCTTTAGTTAATAGTGTTGAAATAGAAATTTATGGAAGAGATGGGCAACTTAATGATGCTGGAAATGGTACGGAAAATAGATTGTTTAAAGATACTGGAAAACCGCCAGTGAGTTTCCATATGGAAATAGTTTAATGTTTAAATAGAAGTCTATTATCTATATCTAAAATGGGTTTTGTGAACTAAAATCAACCAATTTTAAAAATAAAAAAAAATGAAAAAATTAACCACTAAAATTGCTTTAGTGTTATTTACTATAGCAATAATTCTATTTATAGGATGTAATAAAAAAAAGGAATTAGTTGCATCAGTTTCTAATAGTGATGAGTATTTGCCACAAGATGTAAAACAATCCTGTACAGTTTCAGAATCTGAATTTAATTCTTGGTTTAAAACTGGAAAAGCGTCAGAAAACGGCTTGGTAGAACCAGCAAATAGTGTGACATTTCCTAGTCAGAATAATTGTGATTTCTACAAATGGTCTGAGCAAATGTTTTTATGGATAACTTCGCCTGCATCGGGAACATATAATGGTAAAGGTACGGTTTTAGAGTCTTCCGTTTTCTATAATGTTTCTCCTCCAGATGCTAAAGGAAAACGTACTATGACGCAGCATAATCCCGATGAAATACTTAGTGCAGTAGGTACTATTAATCAAAACGGACCAAACCGTTTGCCACTTGTAAGTGATAAAACAGGAAGGCTATTTGAGGTTGAACCTGCAAAAAAGGATGAAAAAGTTAAGGATGAAATGAATAAGTTAGTACAAGTAAGTCGTATTACAACAGATGCAAAAGGATTGCATTTGTTTATCGATAGTAAAGGACAAGTTATTAAAAGTGCGAAACCAGTTATTGATAGTAAATTAGATTCTAAGAATGTTTTGCAAGAATTTAAAGTGGGCAAAAAATCTGTGTTTTTTGATTCTAATGGTAATGAGGTTGAAACAGAACAAGGGCAGGCAGGATCTAATGGTGCTTTAATGGGAGAAAATAAATCATTAGTGTATTATATCACTATGGTTAATGATGTGTATGCTTATTTCTTAACAGGAGTTAATGAAGGGAAATTAAATGGCAGCAAATTTCCGACAACTGCTAGTGCAAGAGATAGTATTTTGGCTTATGCAAAAACCAAAGGATGGGCAACTCCTCCGGATCCAAATGCATTGGCAATGGAATTAAAAACGTCATGGATTGAAGTTAAAGATTTACCTAATGCTGCTACCTATATTACTATAAAGGCTAAGATTCCTACTTATAATAAATCTAATCCGAATAAGTGGGTTGTAAATGGAGAAACGACTACAACATTAGCTTTAGTTGGTATGCACGTGGTAGGGAGTGTAGCTGGACATCCTGAGATGATTTGGGCAACTTTTGAACATGAAAAAAATTCTCCTAATGCTACTTATGCTTATAGAGATATAAATGATAAAATTAAACATGTGAAAGCAGACACAGGTGAAGGGTGGCTTTTTAATGCTCATGCAAATGATACCACAGGAACGCAAAATATACAAAATATGACCGTTAGTGGAGATACAATTAAAGTGACGAATCCAGCTGTTAATAGCCCCACTGCGAGAAGGATTATGGCTTGGGGTGTTGCTTCAAATATGGTTCCTAATGGAGAAGATAAAACGCCAGCTGATTCTAATAGCGAAGTCATTTCTATAAATAATGCTGTGCGCAAAATGCTCAGCGGAAATGATATCAGGAGAAATTATTTATTGATTGGAGCAACATGGACTTTTGGAGGATCGGCACCAAATGGTAAATCATATCCGTATGGATCCGCAACAGATTCTATTCATAGAGGTGATGCGATTGGTACAGGTCAATTGGCAAATACGACTATGGAAACGTATTTTCAGTCTCCAAGTTCTGCTAGTGATGCAACCGATTCTAGATCATGTTTCTATTGTCATCGTTCATTGACTCCAGGAAAATTGAGTCATGTGTTTAGTTCAATAGTATCGTTGCCTTCATATACTAAAAAAGTATTACCTAAGTAAATTACTAATTCAAGTAAAAAAAGCCAGTACTAAATTTTTAGTTACTGGCTTTTAAATTTTTATATCAATCCTGCTCTTTTTAATAAAGCTTCAGGTTTTGGTTCTTGACCTCTAAAGCGTTTGTATAAAATCATCGGATGCTCCGTTCCTCCTTTTGAAAGTACGTTGTCTTTAAATTTAGTTGCCACCTCTTTATTGAAAATTCCTTTTTCTTGAAAGTATTCAAAAGCATCAGCATCTAGAACTTCGGCCCATTTGTAGCTGTAATATCCAGAAGAATAACCTCCTTGGAAAATATGTGAAAATGCAGTACTCATGGCATTTTCTTTCACATCAGGATATAATTGCGTGTCTTTAAATTGTTCCGTTTCAAATGCTTTTAAATCGGTAATTGCAGTTGGATCTTGTCCGTGCCAAGCCATATCTAATAATCCAAAGCTTAACTGACGTAATGTGGCTAATCCTTCTTGAAAACTAGCACTTTCTTTAATTTTGTTTACATACTCCATCGGAATGACTTCACCTGTTTCATAGTGATTAGCAAACAATGCTAAAGCTTCTGGCTCATAACACCAGTTTTCCATAATCTGACTTGGTAATTCTACAAAATCCCAATAAACAGAGGTTCCTGATAAGCTTGGGTAAGTTGTATCAGCTAACATTCCGTGTAATCCGTGACCGAATTCATGAAACAAAGTTGTTACCTCATTAAAAGTTAGTAATGAAGGTTTCGTTTCTGTAGGTTTTGTAAAGTTACATACGTTTGAAATATGCGGTCTTTCGTTTACTCCGTCTTTTCTATATTGAGATTTAAACGATGTCATCCAAGCCCCATTTCGTTTTCCTTTTCTTGGGAAAAAATCAGCGTAGAAAATAGAAACTAATTCGTTTTTATCGTTCGTTACTTCGTAAGTCATTACTTCTTCGTGGTATTTGTCAATGTCAAATACTTCAGTAAAAGTAAGTCCGTATAGTTTTCCTGCAATTGTAAAAGCACCGTTTAGTACTTTTTCTAATTGAAAGTAAGGTTTTAATTTTTCATCATCTAAATTAAAAAGCTGTTGTTTTAATTTTTCTGAATAATAAGCACCATCCCATTTTTCTAATTGTTCGATTCCGTCTAGCTCTTTTGCGAAAGCAGTAAGTTGTTCAAATTCTTTTTTGGCAGCAGGCTTCGCTTTAGCCAATAAATCATTAGAGAAAGAGAATACTTTTTCTGGGTTTTCGGCCATACGTTCTTCAAGAACAAAATGGGCATGCGTTTTATATCCTAGTAAATTGGCTCTTTCAAAACGTAGCTTAACGATTTTAAGAACAATTTCTTGATTGTCGAATTCATTATTTTTGAAAGCTTTTGCTCCAAAAGCGATTGCAAGTTTTTTACGCAATTCACGGTTGTCAGCATAAGTCATAAACGGAACATAGCTTGGATGATCTAGAGTAAAAATCCAACCTTCTTTATTTTGACTTTTAGCCAATGAGCGAGCTGCTTCGATAGTTCCTTCTGGTAATCCAGCTAAGTCACTTTCGTTTGTTAAATGTAATTCGAAAGCGTTTGTTTCAGCTAAAACATTCTCGCCAAATTGTAGACTTAATTTAGATAACTCTTTGTCGATTTCACGTAATTGGTTTTTCTTTTCTTCAGGTAAATTAGCTCCGTTTCTTGAAAAACTTTTATATTTTTTATCTAAAAGTGTAGTTTGCTCTGGATTTAGATTTAAACTCTCCTTTTGGTTATAAACAGCTTTTATTTTAGCAAATAAAGCAGCGTTTAATGTGATGTCATTTCCGAATTCTGATAATAGTGGCGAAACTTCTTGCGCGATTTTTTGCATCTCGTCGCTAGTTTCTGCTGAATTTAAATTGAAGAAAATACTTGAAACGCGGTCTAGGATGTCTCCTGTATAATCCATTGCTTCAATAGTATTCTTGAATGTTGGAGCTTCAGTATTGTTTACAATTGCATCTATTTCAGCTTTCGCTAAAGTAATTCCTTCTTGAAAAGCAGGAACGTAGTCTTCGATTTTAATTTCCGAAAAAGGCGCTGTATTGTGTTTTGTATTGAAGTAGTTTGTTAAGATGCTCATGTTTTTTTAGTATTCAGTTGCAGTCTCTGTTTTCAGTAGATCGTGTGACTGAAAGCGGAGACTGAAAACTATTTTTATTTTTTTAAACCTTCAGAAGATTTGTAAACCGCTTCTTTTAGGCTTTCTTTATAGGCGATGATTTTATCTAAAACCACTTTATCATGGCTTCCGATGATTTGCGCTGCAAGAATTCCTGCATTTTTAGCTCCATTTAAGGCAACAGTTGCAACAGGAACGCCACCTGGCATTTGTAGAATAGATAAAACACTATCCCAACCATCGATTGAGTTGCTAGATTTTACTGGAACTCCAATTACTGGTAAAGGCGACATCGATGCTACCATTCCAGGTAAATGAGCTGCTCCACCAGCTCCAGCAATAATTACAGAGACACCATTTAGGTGCGCATTTTTACTAAAATCAACTAATTTCTCAGGTGTTCTGTGTGCAGAAACAATATCAACTTCTACAGCGATATCAAATCCTTTTAATATATCGATAGCATCTTGCATTACTGGCATGTCAGAGATGCTTCCCATTATTACGGCTACTTTGCTCATGTTTTTATTTTATTTCAAGTTAATGTTACAAGTTGCATTACTGCGACCGAAAACGGTGACTGTTCTATTTTGTTTCAAGTTACAGGTTTCAAGTTTTGCATTGCGACTGCAAACTGCCACTGCGACTGTTTTGTTTCAAGTTCTACACAGTGACTGCAAACTGAGACTGCGACTGTTCTATTTTGTTTCAAGTTTCAGGTTTCAAGTTTTGCATTGCGACTGCAAACTGCCACTGCGACTGTTTTATTTTGTTTCAAGTTACAGGTTTCAAGTTTTGCATTGCGACTGCAAACTGCCACTGCGACTGTTTTGTTTCAAGTTCTACACAGTGACTGTAAACTGAGACTGCGACTGTTCTATTTTGTTTCAAGTTCTATACTGTGACTGCAAACTGAGACTGCGACTGTTCTATTTTTTTTCAAGTTTCAGGTTTCAAGTTTTGCATTGCGACTGCAAACTGCCACTGCGACTGTTTTGTTTCAAGTTCTGTACTGCGACTGAAAACTGAGTACTAAAGACTAATTACTTTAATAGTATTCTTTACATCTTCAGCAATTCGTCTTGCTTCGTTCATGTCTTCATTTACGATAGTAACGTGACCCATTTTTCGGAAAGGGCGAGTTTGTTTTTTACCGTATATATGAGGTGTAACGCCATTCCAACCTAAAATTGTTTCGATGTTTTGGTAAACTACGTCACCAGAAAAACCTTCGGCACCAACTAAGTTCACCATAACTCCAGCAACTTTGCTGTCGGTGTTTCCTAAAGGAAGATTTAATATAGCGCGTAAGTGATTTTCGAATTGCGATGTATAACTAGCTTCGATAGAATAATGACCAGAATTGTGTGGGCGAGGAGCAACCTCGTTTACCAAGATTTCATCGTCTTGAGTTTGGAACATTTCGACAGCTAATAATCCTACGTGATTAAATTTCTCCGAAACATTAAGTGCAATTGCTCTTGCTTTTTGAGCTACTTTCTCATCAATTCTAGCAGGACAAATCACATATTCAACTTGGTTTGCCTCAGGATGAAATTCCATTTCGACAACAGGATATGTTTTTATTTCTCCCGATGGATTGCGACAAACAATAACAGCCAATTCGTTTTTGAAAGGCACCATTGTTTCTGCAATGCATTCTACATTTGGTAAATTATCTAAATCAGAAATTTGACGAATCACTTTTACGCCATTTCCATCATATCCAAATTCTGTGCATTTCCAAACAAATGGTAATTTTAGATTTTGAGCATTCGATTTAAGACTTTCCAGATTTTCAAATCTTTCAAAAGGAGCAGTCGGAATATTGTTTTTAGAATAAAAATCTTTTTGGATTCCTTTATTCTGAATTCCTCTTAAGGTTTTTGGCGAAGGATATACTTTTACACCTTCACTTTCTAATTTTTCAAGAGCCTCGAGGTTCACGAGTTCGATTTCAAAAGTTAGAACATCTACTTGTTTTCCAAAATTGTAAACCGTTTCAAAGTCCATTAAGTCACCTTGAAAGAATTTATTACAGGCGATTTTGCTTGGAGCTTCATCGCTTGGGTCTAAAACATAGGTTTGTATGTCAAATTTTCGTGTGTCAAAAAGAAGCATTTTGCCTAATTGTCCACCGCCTAATATTCCTAATTTAAAATCAGAAGAAAAATAATTCATTGTTGTGTGTTTGTGATGCGCAAAGATACTTTATAATGATTGAATAGGAAAATGCTATTTTATTTTCTTGAGAATTTCTCGAGCAACTGCTTTATAAGCAGCAGTATGGTTAGCGTAATCCTTGGTAAGTATGATTTGTAATTCGGGATGAATCCAATCGTAATGTTTGCCTAATATATGTAAGGTACGAATGGAGTAGGCTTTTGCTGCTACTTTGGTATCGGTAATTAACCAATCAAAACTGGCTTCGATGATGTCTTGAAGCTGTATTTCGGAAAGCGTAATTTTTGTTTCTGCTTTTTTGTAATGAGCTGTAACTAGTAGTTGACAGATTTTTGCAATGGGTCTAATCGCACTTTCGTCTTTTAGATGTTTTAGATTTGAGCAAAAAAAATCAAGATGAGGTTGCAACCATTCTAGCTTTTCATAGCATACAAATTCCAATATCCAGCAGGCTTTGTGTGTGTTTTTATCAGAAATAGTAAAGCAAATTGAAATTAACTCAGGAAAACAATCAGGATTTTCTAAAACAAATTGAGCACCTTTAAGTCTATTTTCTCTGTAAGCACTTACGTAATCAAGGTTTTTCTGTAATTCAGAGGGCATCGATTTTTTTTTTGATTTAAAAATACAAATTTAAGGTCAATTTTCGATTCTAAAACTCGAATTCTGTATCTTTGCCCATTATTTTAAATGTAAAAAATAATGATACAACTTCACGATAAACAATTTGTTCCGTTTATTTCTGCTAAAGAAATCGATTTTGCAATTACTAAAATGGTAGCCCAGGTACAGGATGATTTTGGAGATGAAATTCCAATTTTTATCGGTGTGCTTAACGGCTCTTTTATGGTTGTGGCAGATTTTTTGAAAAAATATAAAAAACACTGCGAGGTTTCATTTATAAAAATGGCTTCTTACGAAGGAACTGAAACAACTCATGACGTTAAGCAATTGATAGGGTTAAATCAAGATTTAACGGGAAGATCTGTTGTTATTATCGAAGATATTGTTGACACAGGGAATACTGTAGTTGAACTTAAAGAAATATTCAAGCAGCAAAATGTTAAGCATTTAAAAATAGCTACTTTATTCTTTAAGCCAGAGGCATATAAAAAAGATGTTAAAATTGATTATATCGGAATTCGAATTCCAAACAAATTTATTGTTGGTTACGGTTTAGATTACGATGGTTTGGGAAGAAATTTGTCTGAAGTATATCAATTAGCAGAATAATTTTAGAACTAAAAACTAAAGAAATATAAATTAACTATTCATTTTAAACTTCTTTGAGTAATAAAGGAAGTACGACACAACACACAAACTATGATTAATATTGTTTTATTTGGAAAACCTGGTGCAGGAAAAGGAACTCAGGCAGAATTTTTAAAAGAAAAATACAAATTAACACATCTTTCAACAGGAGATATTTTTCGTTTTAATTTAAAAAACGATACAGATTTGGGAAAGAAAGCTAGAGTTTTTATGGATAATGGAGAATTGGTTCCATGTGCAGTAACAACGGCTATGTTAATTGATGAGGTGAAAAAACACCCAGATACTGCAGGTTTTTTGTTTGACGGTTATCCAAGAACATTAGAACAAGCTGAAGCATTAGATAAGTTTTTACCAACTATTGGTACGAGTGTTACAGCAACAATCGCTTTAGAAGCTGATGATGAGGTTTTAGTAGCTCGTTTATTAGAAAGAGGTAAAACTAGTGGAAGAGTTGATGATCAAGATGAAGAGAAAATTCGTGTTAGATATCAAGAATATAATGAAAAAACAGCTCCGTTAATTGGATATTATAAAGAGCAAAATAAATTTCACGCTGTAAACGGAATCGGAACTGTAGAAGAAATAACCGAGCGTTTGACTAGTGTAATTGATAATTTGTAATACAAACAAAATTGTTTAAAGTTTAAGGTTTAAAATGAGTCTAACTATACTATTATTTAGACTGCTTTTTAGGCCTTAAACTTTAAATGTTTAAATATAAAAATGGAAATACTAATAATATTTTTTCTAATAATTTTAAATGGGGTTTTCTCTATGTCGGAAATCGCATTGATTTCGGCTAGGAAGAATAGATTAGAAACTGCAGCCAAAAAAGGAAATAAAAGTGCTAGAATTGCCCTTGATTTGGCCAACTCACCTAATAAGTTTTTATCAACAGTTCAAATTGGGATTACTTTAATCGGAATTTTAACTGGTATCTATAGTGGTGATAAAATTACTATGGATGTAGAAACTTTTGTAAGTCAGTTTGCAGTTTTACAACCGTACGCACATTCAGTTTCTGTGGGGATTGTGGTGGTAGTTTTAACTTTCTTTTCACTTGTTTTGGGCGAATTATTACCTAAAAGAATTGGATTGAACCATCCCGAGGCTATTGCAAAAGCTGTGGCATTACCAATGAAAGTTGTTTCGATTATTACAGCTCCATTTATTTGGTTGCTGACTAATTCGACAGATTTTTTATTGAATGTTTTGCAAATAAAACCTACTGCCGATGGTAAAGTCACCGAAGAAGAAATAAAAGCCATCATAAAAGAAGGTACAGAAGGTGGTGAAGTACAAGAAATAGAACAAGACATTGTAGAGCGTGTTTTTCATATTGGAGATAGAAAAGTAAATTCGTTAATGACTCATAGAAAATCTGTAGTTTTCTTGCCTTTAGATTCAGATAAACAGCGTGTAAAAGAATTAATATTAGAAGATTTACACTCTATTTATCCTGTCTATAAAGAGAATTATGATGATATTTCAGGAGTAGTTAATCTGAAAACAATATTTGCTAATATTGAAAAAGATGATTTTAGTTTAGCTTCTATAATGACTGATGCGCCGTTTATAATGGAGCAAACAACAGCCTATAAAGCATTAGAAAACTTTAAGAAAACGGGTATTCATTATGCTTTTGTTTCTGATGAGTATGGTGTTTTTCAAGGTATTATTACATTGAATGATATTTTGGAAGCGCTTGTAGGAGACGCCGCCGATTTTTATAAAGATGAATTTCAATTAATTGAAAGAGAAGACGGAAGCTGGTTGGTAGATGGACATTATTCATTACACGATTTCTTAACTTATTTTGAGTTAGACGAATTAATTAATGATTATGAAGTTACTACTGTAAGTGGACTTATTATGACTGAATTATCACGTATTCCTAAAGAGGGTGAAAAGTTAATTTGGCAAAAATTTGAGTTGGAAGTCATCGATATGGATGGCGTTAAGATTGATAAAGTATTAATAAAAGCATTAAAAGAGTAAAAATAAAATAGTTTCCAGTCTTAGTTTTCGGTAGCAATTTGTGCTGAAAATTAGATTGTGACTGAATACAGAGAATTATGACAGAAGGAAATTTTGTAGATTACGTTAAAATATTTGTTTCTTCCGGTAAAGGTGGAAAAGGTTCTACGCATTTACATAGAGAAAAATTTATTGAAAAAGGTGGTCCAGATGGTGGAGATGGTGGACGTGGAGGTCATGTTTTTTTGGTTGGAAATAAAGGACTTTGGACTTTATTTCATTTGAAATTTGCTCGTCACATTAAAGCTGGACATGGTGGAGATGGTGGAGGAGACAGAAGTACTGGAGCTGATGGTGATGATAAGTTTATTGAAGTACCATTAGGAACGGTTGTAAAAGATAAAGAAACTGGTGAAGTCTTATTTGAAATCACAGAACACGGTGAAAAACAAATTCTTTCTAAGGGAGGTAAAGGTGGATTAGGAAACTGGCATTTTAGAAGTTCAACAAATCAAACACCTCGATATGCACAACCAGGTTTGCCAGGAGTAGAAATGGATGTTATCTTAGAGCTTAAAGTTCTTGCTGATGTTGGTTTAGTTGGTTTTCCAAATGCAGGTAAATCTACATTGTTATCAGTGCTTACATCTGCGAAGCCTAAAATTGCAGATTATCCATTTACAACATTAAAACCTAATTTAGGAATTGTAGCTTATAGAGATTTTCAATCTTTTGTAATTGCTGATATTCCTGGTATTATTGAAGGAGCAGCTGAAGGAAAAGGATTAGGACATTATTTTTTACGTCACATAGAACGTAATTCTACTTTGTTATTTCTTGTTCCGGTAGACGCAACAGATATTAAAGCGGAGTATGATATTCTAGTGAACGAATTAACTAAGTATAATCCAGAGATGTTAGATAAAGAGCGCCTATTGGTGATCTCTAAATGTGATATGTTGGATGATGAGCTTAAAGCTGAACTTAAAGTAGAGCTTGATGTGGCTTTTAAAGATGTTCCATATATGTTCATTTCTTCTGTAGCTCAACAGGGCCTACAAGAGCTTAAAGATAAATTATGGAAAATGTTAAATGATTAATATCTGAATTGATCATTATATAATGCATAAACTAAAAAAACCACCAATAGGTGGTTTTTTCGTTTTAACTAAATTGCGTATTCTTATAAAGTAAAGTTTTTAGAAATACCAATGTTTACTGTTTTTCCAAAATTGAATCCGAATTTTTCTTGTCGAGGATCATTTTTGCCATCTATATTATCGTAATTGATTCCACCGATTGAAAAGTTTAAACCAAACCCATCTTTCATATTTATAAATAATGCCGGTGCAACGTATACGTATATTCCTTTTGCATCATTTATAGAATTTTGTTGGTAACCTGTTCCTAAATCAGCATAAACTGCGAAAGTTTCACCAAGTGGTTTAGCGTAACGAATGAATCCACCTACCTTTTGATTGTTAGACTTAGTGTCTTCCATTTTTACGCTGCCAATAGTTGCGTTTATTCCAGTAGTCCAGTTTTGATTAAGTTGGTAACCGAATGTTGGTGAAAAGTTAAATGATTCGTTTCTAGTATCACCAATTTTTTCAGAAGAATATTCAACATTTCCTCCTACAAGAATTGAACCTTTTTGCGCTGTAGCAATTGTAGAAACTACTAAAGCTACACATAGTAATAATTTTTTCATAAGTATAAATTTAATTTCTGCAAACCTAAGACATATTTTATAAGAAACGGATTATAATGTTGTAATTTTTTTGTAATTTATTTATTACATATTAATTTGTGATATAAATTGTATTTATTTAGATAATTTAGAATTTGAATATGTAGAATTCATAAGTATTGTATGGAATTTTGTTGATATGTTTAATTTCAAGATTATACCTAGATGTTTAATTGTGAAAATGCACTATATTCGCACAACTAAAAATATTTACAACGTATGAAAAAAATAATTTTATTTTTAACAATGTGCCTTATGGCTTTTCCTGTGAAAGCAGATGAAGGAATGTGGTTCTTGATGTTTATCGAGAGATTAAACCATAGAGATATGCAGAAAATGGGCTTACAGCTTACATCTGAAGAAATCTATAGTATCAATAATCATAGTTTAAAAGACGCAATAGTTCAGTTTAACGGTGGGTGTACTGCAGAAATGGTATCTAAAAGCGGTTTAGTTTTAACGAATCACCACTGTGGTTACGATGCTATCGCAGAACTTTCTAGTGAAGAGCAGAATTACTTAAAAAATGGTTTCTGGGCAAAAGACAAAAGCGCCGAAATGAAACCAAAATCTTTATATGTTCGTTTCTTCGTACGTATGGATGACGTTTCTAAAAGAATTTTATCAAAAGTAAATGATGGAATGACAGAAGCAGAAAGAAACAAAGCGATTCAACAAGAAACGGCTTTGATTGAAAAAGAAAATAATGAAGGTGGAAAATATACCGTTTCTGTTCGTCCTTTCTTTCAAGGAAATGAATATTACTATTTCGTATATCAAGATTATAAAGATGTACGTTTAGTAGGTACGCCTCCAGAAAGTGTTGGAAAATTTGGTGGAGACACTGATAACTGGGAATGGCCACGTCATACTGGAGATTTCTCAATGTTCAGAGTTTATGCTGATAAAGACGGTAATCCTGCTGAATTTTCTAAAGACAATGTGCCTTTAAAACCAAAGCATTACTTACCAGTAAGCTTAAAAGGTGTTAAAGAGAATGATTTTGCTATGATATTAGGATATCCAGGAAGAACAAACCGTTGGATGCCAGCTGGTGGAATTGAGCAAAACATTAAGTTTGCTTACCCTGCTTGGGTTGAGGGAGCTAAGACTGGAATGGATCAGATGAAAAAATATATGGACAAAGATGCAACAGTTCGTTTGCAATATGCGTCTAAATATGCTTCGACTGCAAATTACTGGAAAAACCGTCAAGGTATGATTGATGCTTTAACAAAAGCAGGAACAGTAGCTACTAAAACAGAACAAGAAGATAAGTTTTATGAGTGGGCTGCTTTACCAGCTAACAAAGAGAAATACGAAAACGTAATTCCTACTATCAATGGTTATTATAGAGAAACGAATTTAAAAGCGACTCACGATAATTATTTAACGCAACTTTTACGTACTTCAAGTTATGCAACTGGACCAGTAAACTTAGGAAATGCATTAATTGCTTACTACAGAGAAAATGATGCTAAAAAAGCTGAAATGTTGCCTAAGATTAATGCTTTGATTGATAATATTTATGGTGAGTTTTACGCTCCTCTTGAAAAAGATGTGTTAACTGCTCAATTAAATTTATATGCTTCTAAAGCTGCTGAGTACGGTTTGGCTCCACAAATAGCTAAAATGAAATCAGAAAACAACGGTGATTTTACTGCAGATGTAGCTAAAGCTACAGAAATTAGTTACTTTACATCTAAGGATAAAGTATTAGCATTTATGGCTGATCCAAAACCACTAGCGATTGTACATGATCCATTGTATATTATCTCTAATGATTTGTTGAGTAAATTCCGTGCTAAAACAGAAGGACAATTAAAAGCTGATGATAGCTTCGCAATTGCTTACCGTAAATTAGTAGAAGGATTAAGAGAATCTAAATTGAATGCGATTAAGTATCCAGATGCAAACTCAACTTTGAGATTGACTTACGGAAAAGTTCGTGCTTTGCCAGAAGATAAAAGAAATGACGCTAAAACTAATAACTATACTACAATGACCGGAATGGTTAAAAAGTATAAAGCAGGAGATCAAGAATTTGATTTACCGGCTAGATTATTAGAATTAAACAAAGCGAAGGACTTTGGTCAATATGCAGATAAAGCAGGATACATGCCAGTAAACTTCTTAACAGATAATGATATTACAGGTGGAAATTCAGGTTCTCCAGTAATTAACGGAAAAGGAGAGTTAATT
This sequence comes from Flavobacterium branchiarum, assembly GCF_030409845.1. Lineage (NCBI taxonomy): Bacteria > Pseudomonadati > Bacteroidota > Flavobacteriia > Flavobacteriales > Flavobacteriaceae > Flavobacterium > Flavobacterium branchiarum. The sequence continues at coordinate 376,945 of NZ_JAUFQQ010000003.1, forward strand.
GGTGTTGCTTTTGATGGAAATATTGAAGCAATGGCAGGTGATGTTATCTTTGATCCTAACTTACAAAGAACTATCAATGTTGATATTCGTTATGTACTTTGGATTATCGATAAATATGCTGGTGCAAAACACATTGTTGATGAAATGACAATTATTAAATAATTCGATTCTATCATAAATTAAACCCGATAAGTTTTTAAGCTTATCGGGTTTTTTTGTTCTTAGTGTTTAGGTTATTTTACTTTTATTCGAATTCCTTTTGTGTGACTTGAATATTCTGGAGCATACATGCTTTTGATAGTTGAAATTCCGTTTGAGAATTCACCGGTGTTATTTACTCGAATATCGTATTCTATAACATAAGTCCCTTTGTTTATAGTGTCAAAGAAAAAATGAGTTGCAGCATCTTTAGTACTCATGTAATATCCTAATCGATCTTTGTATTGGTATTCAGAAAGCACATTTACAGGCTCAAAGCAAGAAGCTCGCATGTCTTTAAGGTGCACAAATTCAGTATTCTCTTTAGCAGTAATAATTAGCCTTACAGTTACTAGATCTCCAATTTTTAATGGATTATTGGAAGTTATTTTTTCTAATTTACTTCCTTTTAAAGTACTTTTTTTGAGGTATAGTTCTTTAGCAACAGAAAGGACAGCTCCAGAGTTATTTTTGATTTTATCTAAATCTTCAAAATATTGCCAGTAAGCACCTCCAAAACCTGGAACCTTAGATTTGTTTTCGATTACAATAGCGTTCATTTCTTTTTTAACTTCATCAGCTTTCCAGTTTAGTTTTATATAACCTGTTTCTGCTTCTTTTTCACTTTCAGATAGTTTCTTGGTTGAGATTTTTTCATTACCAAGTTTGATAATCGTATTGTCTTTTACGCTTAACCAATCGGTTCCTTGCATCAATAAAGCATATATAGCTTCGGTAGTAGATTTTGTTGTAGGCCAATTTTTCGTCTGTTTGTTTTTTAATAGCCAAACTTTCATTGCATCAACAGATTTGGTATCGTTACTTATTTCAGTAAAAGCTTCAATTAATAAAGCCTGCGTTTCTATTGGGGCTTGATACCAATACCATCCCGATTTATTAGCAATCCAATACATTCCCCAGTCTTCATTAGTCGAAGAAGTTTCCTTTAAGCTTGTTAGGATTGCTTTTGCCGTATCTTTTTCTCCAAAACGATTAAGAATTAAGGTGGCTAGTCCTTTTTCGTAAAGCGAATAGGATAACCAGTCTTTTTTGGCAGTTTCAAGATATAATTTAGTTGCCTTTTTCAAAGTATCAGTAAGAGGATATTTGTCCAAATAAAAACTTCTAGTATATAGATAATGCAAATCAGAGTTTGGATTGCTCCATAGTAGTTTATCAATAGTTTTTAAGCCTTTGGTTCTTATTTTGTAATACGCTAAAAACTTTTGATCTAAATATGTGATTCCTGTTTTTGCAATTTCATCAATTTTAGAAAGATTGTCTTCTGTTTTATCCAATTTAGATAAATGACCTAAACCTGCTAAAATATGCCTTGTGATATATTCGTTTTCATCATTTCCGTCAAACCAAGAAAATCCTCCAGACGCTTTTTGTTTTTGTTTTAGTTTTTGAAAAATACTTTCTTGCGAAGCTTTCATTTTTTCTAAATCGAATAAAAGGGCAAGATTCTTTTTCTTTTCACCTTCAGTTTGCGCATCATTTAGCCAAGGAGTTTCAGCAAGAATAATCGATTTTAATTCTTCGTTTTCCTCCAATTTTGAATTTAGTTTTCCGTTTTTTCTCCAATCTTCAAATACCGTTGCGATTTTTGGATTACTTGAAATAATTTCAGTTGCCAATGCATTTGCATAAAAGCGTGCAAAAGTCTGTTCTGCACATTCATGTTCGTATTCCATTAAATAGGGAAGAGACTGAATTGCAATCCAAGAAGGATTAGAAGTATATTCTAAAGTAAACTGATGATTTCTTAAAGTTGTTGAATTATTGTTTTTTAGATTTTCAAAAGTATATTCTTTCTTAGAATTTTCAGGAACCCAAATAGGAAGGCTTTCTGTGACCAATATATTATTAGTTAGAACTGGCAGAATGTTTTCTTCACCATCTGAAAAATTGCCTGCCTTGGCAAGGATTTTATATTGAACACCTTGCAAACCTTCCGGAATTGTGATTGTCCATGTTGCAGTTGTATTTCCAAAAGCACTAACGCTAAAGTTCTTTAGGTTTTTTGAGTTCAACATTTTAGCATCGATTGGTTGCATCGTTGTTGCATCAAAAAGCTGTAAAATTGCAATTCCATCTTTGGCTTTGTTAGTAATATTCGAAATTTTAGTGCTTATAACAATAGTATCCTTCTCTCTAAAAAAACGCGGGAAGTTGGGTAAAATCATCAATTCTTTTTGAGTGATAACACTTTTTTCTAAATAACTAGAAATGGCATCTTTATTATGTGCTAATAAACGAAGTTTCCACGAAGTTAAAGCCTCTGGTGATGTAAAGTTGAAGCTAACATTTCCTCTACTGTCTGTTCTTAAATTTGGGAGAAAAAAAGCCGTTTCCGATAAGTTCTTTCTAGCTTTTACTTGTGTTAAAGCTTCTATTTCTTTCATAGGCTCAGAAGTGAATTCTTTTGCCTTGGCAATAACTGGTTTTACAAAAACTATCTCATTTAGATTTTGAGTAGCATAGCTTGCAGGGTATATATTGTTATCTTCTTCCACAACTGCCGCAGTTCCAGTTCCAACAGGTTCAACTGTTAATACTGCATCGGGATCACCTTTTATGTTTTCTGAACCAATTTTTTTATCGTTGATTTGATACGTACTGCTATTGAAGTTGAATCCAAACCATTTTAGTTCTGAATTTTCGTTTTGAATTTCATTAAAAGGTAGGTTTGTATTAAGTTTTTGTATTGATGTATATACTTTCTCAAATCCTAAACTAGTTTTAGTATTAATCCCATTATAATTGTATTGGTTAAAATTTAAATTATTCCAGTCTTTAGTAGTAAATTGATCCAATGAGCTGTCGTACATGGAAGCCAAAACTTCTGCTTCATTATTAGTATCGAGTGCATTTAATTGAAATGACCAATTTTCATTACCACCAGGTTGTATTTTATTTCTAAAACTTTCTACTTTCCAGTTTAGTGTTTTGGGAGTACTTTTTAAATTGACAGCTACTTCGTCTTTAAATGTTTGATTTTCAAAAACAGATTCAAACCCTAATTTAATTAGTCTCTCAAATTCTTCTCTTAATGGAATTTTTATAATGACTTCGTTGTTTTGAAGACGCTTTGTTTCTTCAAAAAAGACTTTGCTATCATAATTTCCTGTGGTTACAATATAAAGCTCAGGAATGACCGAAGTTATTTTAATTAAAACAAAGCCATCTTTTTTGGGATCGACATTAATTTGTTTTGCAGTAAATAATTTTTCTGTATTGTATTTGTCTTTGCTTTGTATAAGTTTAAATTTAGAGATACTTTCGATAACATTACTAAAACTATCTTTTGCCGAAAAAACGACTTTGTAATTCCCAGATTTATAATTTGATATAAAATCTAAAGCTATTTTTTTATCTTTTTCAGTGTCGATTTTTTTTGAATAAACTAAAGTTTCAACAACTTTATCCAATGTGTCTTTTTTGTTATTTTCGTAAGGAAATAATCTCTCGAAATCTTGGTCGGATATGCTTTTTATTTCAGGGTTATCCCAGATTCTAGGTTTGAATTTGTTGGAGAACGGACTAACATGATAGATTTTAATTTCTCCTTTTGTAGCTAGAAATTCTCCATTTAAATTAGTACTTGTCAGTATGATTTCGTTTTTGTCTTTTGTTTCAATTTCATTAGGAAGATAAGCATATAGAATTAAATCATGATACCCTATTTTTATAGTAGTTTCAGCAGTACGAGTCTCACCATTAATATCTGTTACGGATACATTTATGTTATAATTAAAGATAGGTAATTGTTCTTTGTTTAAGTTTTTAGATGGTGTTGCTATAAAATTAATAACGAATTTACCCGAAGCATCAGTTTTAGTTTCTTCGGTGGCCAAAATTTCAGTTTCTTCCCGTCCGTAGTAATTTCTAAAAAAGGTTACGTATCGAGTTACAGTATAGGAAACTTTTGCATCAGTAATATTGCTTCCAGCAAAAGCTTTGGCAATTCCATTTACTTGTATGGATTGATTGAGTTTGAAACTTCCTTTTTTTGATTCAAATGTAACTTCGAATTTAGGACGTTTATATTCTTCAACAGTAAAGAAAGTCTGTGAGTTCTGTAAGTTTGTATTGTTCCAGTTTTTATTTGTTGGTTCTTGTTTAAAGTAACTGTTTGTTTTCTCTAAATAGGTAGGTTTAGTTGCTATTAGTGTAAATCTTCCTGTAGAGCCATTTTTAGGTAAAATAAATTCTCCATTGAAAGAACCAAATTCATTGGTTATAACTTCAATCTCTTTTAAAGCCGTGTAATTTGCATCTTTAAAAATGATCTTAAAGTTTGTGTTTGGAATAACACTTGTTCTTTTCTTGTTTTTCTGAATAGCGATTCCTTTATAATATACCGTTTGTCCAGGGCGATAAATAGCTCTGTCTAAGTAAAATTCAATTTTTGCTTCTGAGTCGTCTTTATCATTTGCGTTATATACAGAATTATATTTAACATAATTTTTGTTAATTAAAATAGTATCATTAGCATTTGAAAATTCGATAGTTTCGTAATTGTAATTATCGTTGTAATTTTTTTTATGTGACGCTAATCCATTTTTATCAGTTTTGATATTAAATGTAGAAGATTTTATAGTTACATTTTCTAATGGTTTTCCCGTTTTTCGATCTAGAACTTGTAATGTTTCTTGTGATTCGTTTTGTGATCCTAATACCGAAATATTTGAAGTTGTCACGGTTTCAAATGTAAATGCTTTTTTATCTTTTGTATCAGATTCGCTTTCAAAACAAACTATATAGGAGCCAGTTTTTAAGTTTGGTAACAGCACTTCTGTAGAATATTCAAAATAATCTTTTTTGTTTTCTAATGTATAAGACTTTGATAAGAGAGGCTTTTTTTCTTTAATAATTGAGTGTGCTAAACTATCTCTTCGATTAGAATTTTCGCTGTATTCTTTGAGTTGCTTTTGGTTAATCTTGTAGAATGAAACGCTAAGTTGATTTACATTTCTATAATTGATATAAGCTCTAGTGTTTTCATCATTGTAGGTGTATTTTTGGAGTTCAATGTTTATTGATTTTGAAGTGATATTTCCCTTTCTTTCAAGTGCTAATTTATACGCATTTGATCGATTGTTGATTTTTATAATGCTGTCTAGAATTGTAATTGCTTTAATGTTGTAATCAGGATATGTGAGTTTTGATGCTTGTTGTTCTAATAGAATAGCTTTTTGTAATTGAATTTTTTGAATTAAATGTTCTTCTTTAGTACTTTTCTGAAGCACATTTAATGCATTTACAAAATCATCATTATTTTCAATTAAATGGTTTTTAGAAAATAGAATACGGTTAAACTGATTTTCAGCTGTAGGCTGATCTATTTCTCTTTTTTGATATAATGATAAAACCGTACTTAAATTTTCATTGGTTACAAAATCAAAGTTTAGTTTTATAAAACCTTCTGCTTTTCCTAGAAGTTCCTTTTTATAAACTACAAAATCACTTTTTTTAATTTCCCATGTGCGTAATTTTTTTGTATATGATGCAATGTTTTCTGAGATTATGTAATCAAATAAGTTTTGGGTTTTGAATTTTTCTAAAGTTAAATATTCAAAAATAGCTTCATAATTAGTTAATGGTGTAGCTTTTAAAACAGCTTCGTTTTCTAATGTTTTATCAAAGGCATTTTTAATTTGGTTTTCAAAATTAACTGTTGACCATGTTAGAAAATCATCTTCAACTTCTACAGTATTTGTTCTGTTTCTAATTGTATAACCATTTCTATCGTAATAATCATCTAAACATTTAGCATAAATCAAATTTAGAATTGCTTTTGAAGGAATTGAAACCTGATTAATATCTGATTTTAAATTATTTATAATTTTGGTTTGTGCATCTTCATCAATAACTTGAGAATATTTAGATTGATAAAAGAAACACTTTATAATTTGTACTTCATCATTTTGTTTAACCGCTTTTTTATAAATCTTTGTGACAATATCATTGGCCGTTTTTACCTTGCCTAAATTTTCATTTTCGATTACTTTGTTCCAGTTTTTGTCATATTGTTGACCAAATAGTGAAGTTGAAATTAGAAATAATATAAAATAGATGTTCTTCATAAAATTTGGTTTTTTGTTGTTTGAAAAGAAAATATTGGTTTCGGATATAATTTCTGTACAAATTACTAATTTATGTTAAAAAACAAATGATAGATTTTATATTTCCACTATTTTTGATGTATGAAACAAATAGTAATTATTTTTCTTTTATTTCCGACTTTATTTTGGTCGCAATCAGCATTTGAGAAAGGGAAAAAATTATTTGAATCTCAAAATTTTGATAAAGCAGAAGCTTTTTTTTAATCAGCTTTAAAAGAAAACCCTTCAGATTTTAAATCTATAGAATATTTGGGTGATATTGCTGGTCACAATAAAAAGTGGAATGATGCTGTAGGTTACTATAAAAAGCTAAAAGAGTTAAAGCCAGCTGTTGCTAATAATTTTTATAAATGCGGAGGTGCTTTAGGAATGAAAGCTCTAGAGGTAAATAATTTTAAGGCACTTAGAATGATCGACGAAATAAGGGAGGCTTTTGAGCAAGCAATTGTGCTAAATCCAAAGCATATTGGAGCGCGTTGGTCTCTAATAGAATTAAATTTACAGTTACCTGCAATTGTTGGAGGAAGTCAAGCTAAAGCTATGAAATACTCGGATGAATTATTAAAATTATCCCCAATAGATGGATATATGTCAAGAGGGCATATTGATGAATATTTTAAAAGATATTCAGATGCTGAGCGACAATATAGACATGCGATTATAGTAAGTAAATCTAAAGCAAGTTATACTATGCTTGCGAACTTATACCAAAAGAAAATGAATCAGCCTGTTAAGGCAAAAGAAGTTTTGGAAGAGTATAGAAATATTCAAAACTGATTTAATCAAGAAAAAATAAACGAATAACTGAGCAAACTAAAATGAAAACACATTTTATAGCCATAGGCGGTAGCGCCATGCACAATTTAGCACTAGCATTGCATAATAAAGGATACCAAGTTACAGGAAGTGACGATGCTATTTTTGAACCTTCTAAATCAAGATTAGAAAAAAAAGGATTACTACCGTTAGAAATGGGATGGTTTCCTGAAAAAATCACTTCAGATATTGAAGCTGTAATTTTAGGTATGCATGCTAAGGCAGACAATCCTGAATTATTAAAAGCTCAAGAATTAGGACTAAAAATCTATTCTTACCCAGAGTTTTTATATGAGCAATCTAAGAACAAAACCAGAGTTGTTATTGGTGGTTCTCACGGAAAAACTACAATTACTTCGATGATTCTCCATGTAATGCATTATCATAATATCGAAGTTGATTATATGGTTGGTGCGCAATTAGAAGGTTTTGATACAATGGTACATCTTACCGAAGAGAACGATTTTATGGTTCTAGAAGGAGATGAGTATTTATCTTCTCCTATAGACAGAAGACCAAAGTTTCATTTGTATCAACCTAATATTGCTTTAATATCTGGAATTGCTTGGGATCACATTAATGTTTTTCCAACTTATGAAAATTATGTTGAGCAGTTTGAAATTTTCATAGGGAAAATTACAAATGGCGGTATTTTAGTTTATAATGAAAATGATCCAGAGGTAAAACGTGTGGCAGAAGAAGCTACAAATCCAATTCGTAAGTTAGGATATCATACGCCAAATTATTCAGTACAAGATGGAGTTACACTCTTAGAAACACCAGAAGGGAATATGCCGATTGAAGTTTTTGGAGCACATAACTTAAACAATCTTGCTGGAGCAAAATGGATTTGTCAAAATATGGGTGTAGATGAAGCTGAATTTTACGAGGCTATTGCTAGTTTCAAAGGGGCTTCTAAACGCTTAGAGAAAATAGCTGAAGCAAAAGGGAAAGTTGCTTATAAAGATTTTGCACATTCACCTAGTAAAGTTGCCGCAACAACAAAAGCAGTTAAAGAACAATATCCGAATCGTACTTTAGTTGCTTGTTTAGAATTACATACTTATAGCAGTCTAAATGCAGCGTTTTTAAAAGAATATGAAGGGGCATTACAATATGCAGATGTTGCTGTTGTTTTTTATTCGCCAGATGCAGTAAAAATTAAGCAACTAGATGAAGTTACTTATGAGCAAATAGCGACAGCATTCAATCGCGAAGATTTGATTATTTATACAAATCCAAATGATTTTAAAGAATACTTGTTCAATCTTAATTTAGAGAATACAGCATTGTTATTGATGAGTTCAGGAAATTATGGTGGATTGAACTTTGATGATGTAAAAGGATTGATTGAATAATCCCAGTTTTACTCCAATTAAAATAGCTATTAAAGCCAACACCATTGCGTAGTTGGCTTTTTTTTATTTTATATATTTATAGTGCCCGATAATTTTATATTTAAATAAACAGTCTTCTAATACTTGGCCTCCTCCCACATTGTGAACGATTAAGTTTCTTTTTCCATCACGTGTTTTTCTATTAGTGATAATTCCAATATGAGGAAGTTTTTCATTTATCATCCATGTTACAATTTCTCCAGTTTTATATGTTAAGGGGTCTTCGTTTATGGTTAGTTTTTGTCCTTTCCTTTCAAAAAAAACTTCCAAATTAGGTACCCTTCTGTGATCTATATTAGTGTCAGTTTTTGTTAGTCCCCATATTTTTAAGCTCGGATATTTCGAATAATTGGCAACCATATCTTCATGGACTTCTTTTTGTAAATCAATGTTTAATATTCGATAAGATCTTATAATTACGTCTGTGCAAACTCCTTTGTCTTTAGGGACATCTCCTTTTGGGTATTTTATCGATATATAAGCTGGGTCATATTTTATCGTTGGATCTATTATTGAAATGGCAGCATCAGATAGTTTCTCTTCAAATGTTCTGTTTGTTGAAATTTTATGCGATGTGTTTTTTTCTCTTTGTTCTTGTTTGCACGAAGAACAGAGTAGAGCTATTAATAAGAGAATACTATATTTCATTCTTTTTTCTTTAAATTTAATCATATTTCAAATAGCTTTAATTTTTTTTGACTGAATTTTCTTCTTTTCTGTGTAAATTAGCCGAAAAATACATTTGTATGAATACTTGGGTTAAGTTGTGTGGAAACCTAATAAGAATTCTAACTCATATGTAATAAAATTTTTGATATATTTATGGAGTTAACACATTTACCTATTACTGTTTGGTCTGAGGATGATAAGCCACGTGAAAAATTGATTCTTAAAGGAAAAAATGCTTTAAGTGATGCAGAATTAATAGCTATATTAATAGGCTCAGGAAGTAGAAATGAATCAGCTGTTGATTTGAGTAAACGGATTCTTTCTAGTGTAGATAATAATCTGAATTCGTTAGGTAAATTATCTCTAGCTCAATTAATAGCTTTTAAAGGAATAGGGAATGCAAAAGCAATTTCGATAATTGCTGCTACAGAGTTAGGTCGACGCAGAAGAGTGGAGGATATTGTAGAGTTAACAAAGATTACATCTAGCAAAAAGGTTTTTGAAATCATGTTGCCAATTATTGGAGAGTTACCACATGAAGAGTTTTGGGTTTTATTTTTAAATAATTCGAATAATGTTATTTTAAAATCTCAATTAAGTAAAGGAGGAATTTCGGGTACTATTGTAGATGTACGCTTGGTTTTTAAATTAGCGCTTGAAAATGGAGCTACTGGCTTAATATTGTGTCATAATCATCCTTCGGGAGTTTTGAAACCAAGTCAAGCTGATAAACAAATTACAAATAAATTGAAATTAGCAGGGGAGAGTTTAGATGTTAAAGTTTTAGACCATTTGATTATAACTGAGACAAAATATTATAGTTTTGTAGATGAAGGAATTTTTTAAGAATGAAAAACAATACCATGATTACTGACATCTTTTTTGATTTGGATCATACCCTTTGGGATTTTGATAAAAATTCAGAATTAGCTTTTGAAACTATTTTAAAAGAAAGCCATCCAACGATTAATATTACGGAGTTTATTGAAGCGTATATTCCAATAAATCAAGCGTGTTGGAAATTGTACCAGAACGATAAAATTTCGCATATAGAATTGCGTTATAATAGATTGAAGCATACTTTTGATGCTTTAAATTATGTGATTTCTGATGAATTAATTGATGAAATGTCTGAAGATTATATCCGAATATTACCAGACAATAATGCTCTTTTTGATGGAGCAATTGAGATATTAGAATATCTAAAAGATAAATACAATTTGCATATTATTACAAATGGATTTGCAGACGTTCAAGATAGGAAAATAACCAATTCGAATATTGGATCTTATTTTCAAACCATCACCAACTCTGAGATGGCAGGAGTAAAGAAGCCTAATCCTATAATTTTTGAATATGCATTGAATGCTGCCAATTCTAAAAAAGAAAATAGTATTATGATTGGTGATTGTCTTGAAGCGGATATAGAAGGTGCTTTAAATGCTGGAATCGATGCGATTTTCTTTAATGATAAAAAAAGCGAAGCGCAACAAAATATAAAACAAATTAATCATTTATTAGAACTAAAAAAATATTTATAAAACTATGAAAACAAGAATCTTATTAATGCTTTTGTTTATCTCAAGCTTTGGTTTCTCTCAATCCATTAACGATTATAAGGCGGTAGTAATTCCGTTGAAATATGATTTTATGAAAAGCGATAATCAGTATAGATTGGCTACACTGACAAAGTTCAATTTGAATAAAGCTGGTTTTGAAGCTTTTTATGCAAATGAGGCAGTTTCAGAAAATTACAACAGATGTGATTTATTATATATAGATGTAGTTAAAGAAAATGGATTTTTAGTAACAAAGTTGTATGTGACATTTAAAGATTGTTACGGGAAAATTGTTTTTACATCAGACATAGGAAGAAGTAAAACAAAAGAATATGATTTAGCCTATTCAGAAGCTTTAAATCAAGCTTTTTTGTCTGTTAAGGCTTTGAATTATAAATACAATGGAAAAGTATCAACTACTCAAAACACTCCATCACCAGCTGTAGCTTCTGCACCTGCGGTAGCGGCTAATAATGCCGTTGTTAATACAGTTGTAAATAGTAACGATCCAAACTTATTGTATGCACAGCCTACAGAAACTGGATATCAGTTAATTGATAAAACGCCAAAAGTTGTTATGAAGCTGATGAAAACATCTCGTCCAGATTCATTTATAGCTATAAAAGGAGATATTCAAGGTTCTTTAAATGCTAAAGACAACGAATGGTACTTTGAATACTATAAAAATGATAAATTAGTTTCAGAAAAAGTAGTCGTTAAATTCTAAGACAAACTGGTTTAATAACCGTATTTGTCTTTCCAGCGATTTCTCAAAAACTCCCGGTTGCTATTCTCTCTAGAATTGTTACCGGGATTATATAGTACAGTTTCAGATATAGCATCGGGCAAAAACTCCTGTTCGGCAAAATTATTTGCATAATCATGCGAATATTTGTAATCATCCCCATAACCCAGTTCCTTCATAAGTTTAGTAGGAGCATTGCGTAAATGTATAGGTACAGGCAAATCTCCAGTTTGTTTCACAAGTTGTTGTGCACTACCAATAGCCAAATAAGAGGCATTACTTTTAGGTGAAGTTGCAAGATAAATTGCGCATTGACTTAATATTATTCTGCTTTCAGGATAACCAATAGTAGTAACAGCCTGAAAAGCATTATTGGCCATAATAAAGGCAGTAGGGTTTGCATTTCCAATATCTTCACTAGAAAGAATTAGCATTCTTCTAGCAATAAATTTTACATCTTCACCACCTTCAATCATTCTAGCTAGCCAATAAACGGCACCGTTAGGGTCACTTCCGCGAATTGATTTTATAAAAGCCGAAACGATATCATAATGTTGTTCACCACTTTTGTCATATAAAACCGTGTTTTGTTGTACTAACTCAAATACACGATTATTTGTAATAACTATAGCATCACTTGGAGAGGCATTAATAACTAGTTCAAATATATTTAACAACTTCCTTCCGTCGCCACCAGATAGCCTCAATAATGCTTCGGTTTCTTTTAAATCAATTTTTTTAGAAGCCAAAACAACATCAGTTTTCATAGCACGATGTAGTAATAATTCTAAATCATTTTTTGTAAAAGCATTCAGAATGTAGACTTGGCATCTTGATAATAAGGCAGGAATTACTTCAAAACTCGGATTTTCTGTAGTAGCTCCAATAAGTGTAATCCATCCTTTTTCTACAGCAGCAAGAAGCGAATCTTGTTGCGATTTACTAAAACGATGAATTTCATCAATAAACAAAATAGGGTTTTTGGCAGTAAATAACCCCCCGCTTTGTTTCGCTTTTTCAATAACATCACGAATGTCTTTAACCCCAGAATTAATAGCGCTCAGTATATAAAAAGGGCGTTTAGACTCCTGAGCAATAATTTGCGCTAAAGTCGTTTTTCCAGTTCCAGGAGGTCCCCACAATAATAATGAAGGGATAATTCCTTTTACTATTTGTTGTGTTAAAGAACCATTTGGTCCAACCAAATGACTTTGGCTAATATAGTCCTCTAATTTCTGTGGTCGTATGCGTTCTGCTAATGGTGCTTCCATTTTGTAAAATTACTATTTTCAATTTTGATTTGTCATCACATTTAGTTTTTTTTAGGAGCTTCTTCCAGCTCTTCACTATATCTTTATTATTGCTAAAGACGCAACAATAAAGGATGCCGTTTCGATCTGGGCTATAAAACAGCTTTGGGATTGAATAAGTGTCTGACAAAATAGCATTATATTTATTTTGGATAAATTTTTGACATAAATTTCTAACTAATCATAATTATAACCAATAGTGGAGAATCCTTTTAAGTTTACCAATTCAGTTGTTATACTGCCATTGTTTTCTGTATTGTTGTTGTGGATTGTTTATTGGTTACAAATACGGTATGATTTCGATTTTTACGAATACGGTATTTTTCCTAGGACATTAACAGGCTTACAAGGAATCATATTTAGTCCTTTTATCCATGCAGATATAAGTCATTTGTATAACAATTCGATACCATTGTTGGTTTTGTTGGCCGCGCTTCAATTTTTTTACCCAAAGCAAACAGTTCCCGTAATTCTATACGGTATATTATTTTCTGGATTAATTACTTGGATTATAGCTAGACCCAATTATCATATAGGAGCAAGTGGGGTAATATATGTTTTGGTGAGTTTTATTTTTTTCAAAGGCATTCAGACGCAATACTACCGATTAGTGGCTTTATCGTTATCTGTTGTTTTGCTTTACGGTGGAATGATTTGGTATGTTTTTCCTGAAGTAGATACTTCAATCTCATGGGAAGGTCATTTAGCTGGTTTAATAACAGGTTTCCTTATATCATTAAAATATAAAACACCTGAATATAAAAAGCCTATTTTATACGATTGGCAACATCCAAATTTCAACCCCGAAGAAGATGCTTTTATGAAACATTTTGATGAGCAAGGTAATTTTGTTAATCTACCCGAACCAGAAGAGATTATTATTGAGAGAGAATCGTTTTTTACTTCTAGCTTAAATGTCGTTTATGATTTTGTTGAAGATGAAAATGCTGTAAAAACAAAAAAGAATTAAAACATACGCTTAATTCTTTTAGATGCTATTCATAAAAAAATAACCACTCTGAATAATCAGAGTGGTTATTGTAAAACTATTGTTTAAACAGTATTAGTTTTTATCCCACCAAATAGGAGAAGTAACATTACTAACCACAGTTGCGTTAGGGTTGTATTGTCTTTCATCAGACGGAGTAGGTAGTCTTACAGGTATAGTTTTTGTATTAGAATCTTGATTAGGAACTAACGCAGGGAAACCTGTTCTTCTGTAATCATTATAAGGCTCCATAGTTAAAAATAGAGCAATGTATTTTTGTTGAATAATATTAGCAATTGTAAAATCAGCTGTTGCTGCAGCTAAAAATCCTGCTGTAGGCTCAATGCCAGTAACCTTAGTTACAGAAGCAGTTACAGCATCTTGCAAAGCAGTTTGAGCCCCTGATTGTCCTAATATTGCTCTAGCTTCAGCTTCAATAAATTTTGCTTCAGCATAAGTTACAATTCCAATAGGAGAATTTTTACTAGCAAAAGCAGCTCCGATATAAGAAGTTCCAAGAGATGATTGGTCTTCAGGTGCGTTTCCTATGTATTCTGGTATAAATACAGTTCCTGGTGGCAAAGGTTTTGGAGGTTTGGTTAAAGCTATCATACTAGCTAGCCTAGGGTCATTGTTGTTTTTTAGATAATCAACAAAATATTTACCTACTTTTAAGTAGTTATCACGATTATCCTCAAAAGCATACCATTGGTTCAAGCTGTTATTTTCATTAGTAAACAAAGTATTTGCATCGTCTTTATTCTCAGTCATACCTGCTAAAGTAATGTAGTCTAACGCTTTTTGAGCAGCAACATTTCCTTCAATAGCAGTCAATCTTAAAGCATATCTAGCTTTCAATACGTAAGCAACTTTGATCCATTTTTTAGTATCACCTTTAAAAATCATATCATCATCCTCAGGTACTTTTTCATTACTAGCTAAAGGTTTTGCTAAGTTTATAATAGCATTATCTAATATAGTTTGTAATCTTGCGTATATTTCTTGTTGCGTATTATACTTAGGAGCTTTGTTCCCTTGTTCTGCACGAAATGCTTCATCATAAGGTACATCTCCCCACATATCTGTAGCGTATCCTAGATTTATAGCAGTCAATACCTGACCAATTCCATTATAATATGGATAGTCTTTTGCAAAATCTCTATTTAAGATGTGTCCATTCATCAAAGTAGTACCATAAATAAGATTCCACTCATTGTTTACATCTCCTTCGGTTATAATATAACTTGCGATTGGTCCCATTTGTCCAATGTTTGTACCTGCCAAATGTTGAGTAAAAATCCCAGTATTTCTCATTAAACCACTTGTGTGTGTAGAAAATGTTGATACTTCCATTGCAGCCACCAGTAAAGATGGAGTACTTACCGAAGGGTTGTTAGGGTTGATGTTAAAGTTATCTAACTCAGATTGACAACTGTTTAGTAATGTTATGCTAAACGCTGCTAGAATTACACCTTTTATGTATTTTTTCATTTTTATTAGTTTTTAATTAAAAGCTCACTCGTAAACTCATTATGAAAGATTTACTACCAGGATTGTTGAAATAATCTAATCCATTAATTCTTGATCCAGCACCAGTTAAGCTAGTTTCTGGGTCTACTCCTTTGTAGTTTGTATTTATCCATAAATTTCTTCCAGTTAATGATATTTGTGCAGCTGTTATGAAAGAGAATTGTTTTACATTCAAATCATAGCTAATAGTTGCATCACGAAGTCTAACCCAGTTTACAGTTTCTACCGCTTCTTCTGCCGCTCCACCACCATCACCAAGATATTTTTGGTAATATTGTTGTGCTGTTATTGCTTTATCATTCGGAGTTCCATCTTCTTTAACACCTTCTATAACATAAGTTCTTTCTCTGTCTGCAGAAGCTTCAGAAACACCAATACTGTGCATTCTTGCTAGTGTACCATTGTAAACTTCTCCACCGTGTCTAATATCTAATAAAGCAGACAAGGTAACTCTTTTGTAAGAGAAAGTATTTCTGATACCACCAGTCCATTTTGGAGCAGAATTTCCTAGATTGCCAACTTCATCAGCTACGACAGCCAGTCCATTGCTTCCAATAATTTTTTGCCCATTTTCATCACGTTTCCATTTAGTTCCGTAAAAACTTCCTAATGGTTGCCCTTTTACAGCATAATATCCAATTGATCCAAAAGCTGTTTCTATCGATATTTCAGGTAAACCACCTGATATATCTGTTACTTCATTTTCATTTTTAGCCCAGTTTAAATTTACATTCCATTGAAATGGATTGCTTTTTTTAAATATATCATAGCCAATTTCTACCTCAATACCTTTGTTAACTAATTCAGCTGCATTTTTATATTGTGATGCAAAACCAGATGATTGAGGTAATGGTACATCAATCAATAAATCTTTAGATGTTTTATAGTATAAATTCACATCTATCGCTAAACGATTGTTTAAAAATTTAGTACTTAATCCTAAATCGTGACCTAATACTCTTTCTGGTTTTAAATCAAGATTAGATAAACGCCCAGCTAAAGCCATTCCATTTATTCCATTGTAAGGAAAACTTAAACCATTTGTAAAACCGTCTGTCATAGATGGCTTTGAGTAAACACTTATGGTACGGTATGCTGCTGGTGCAATACCAACTTCTCCGTATCCATAACTAAATTTTACGAAATTACCCCAATCAAAAGTATTTGAGGCAATCCAAGAAGCCGTTCCTGAAGGGAATACAGCACTTCTTACATTGTCACCATAAGTAGATGCCCATTCCTTACGGATTGTACCAGATATGAAAAGTTGATCTTTAATATCGAAATCTACTTGAGCAAAAAGAGCTCTAGAAATAGTATTTTCTTCTACGTTAGAAGCGTATAGTTGAGTTGCGTTACCTAAATTGTATATACCCGGTACAGATAAACCTTTACCTCTTGAAAATATGTCTAAATATTGAGTAGAACGTAAATTAAGACCTGCAGTATAGTTAATTTTAATTGCTTCTGAATTTAATGGTATAATACCTGAAGCGATTAAATCTCCATAGTAATCTTTGTTTGTGATGCTATTGTAAGCGACTTCACCAATTCCACCTAAATCATCTCCATTTGATGAAACTGCATAGTTTTGTTTACGAGCGTCTGAGTAGGTATCAATACCACCTTTTGCTGTTAATGATAACCATTTTGCATGATTGTACGTTAAATAGATGTTACCCAAAACACGATTTACATCACTTGTTGCTTGATTTTCATTTACTGTAAAGTAAGGATTGTCATATGCAGAGAAATAGTTAGTGTTGTTTCCAAACTCATCTTTATAGTTTCTTAAATCATAATTAATAGGTGAACGCATCAAACTTAACATTACACCAGAACTATTACTACCATTTTGAGCTAAAGTAGTAGTTGTATGCGTGTATTGCATACTAGCGCCCGCTTTCCATTTTTCGCTTAGTTTTAAGTCTCCTGAAAGTCTAAGAGTATTTCTTTTTAATCCTGTTTCAGGAATCATCCCTGTTTGAGTAACGTTACCATATGACGCTCTAAAGGTCGCTTTGTCGTCACCTCCGTATATCGAAATGTTGTTAGTTTGCGTAATACCTTCTTGAAAGAAATTACCAGGATTGTCGTAAGTACGTAGTCCTAATGATGCAGCCGATGGTCCCCAACTTTGTGGAGTATTTAATTCGTAATTTGGAACTCCATCTTTGTAAGTACCTTGAACATACTTGTTTTGTCTTGCAGGCAATTGACTTACTGCGTCTATAGCTAACGAAGTATTATAATCAATACCTAAACCTTTTCCGTTTTTACCTTTTTTAGTAGTGTAAATAATAACACCGTTACCTGCTCTTGCTCCGTATAAAGCAGCAGCTGCAGGTCCTTTAAGAATAGTAACACTTTCGATGTCATCAGGGTTAATGTCCAATGCTCTGTTTGAGTTATTGATTCCAGATAAGTTTGCATTATATGGGTTATCTCCAGCACTAGTTTGAGTTGTTGAATTGTCAATTGGAATTCCATCTACTACAATTAGAGGGTCACTTGTACCTGTAATAGTATTTGTTCCTCTAATGATAATTTTACTAGATGCACCAGGAGTTCCTCCTGATCCGATGATTTGTACTCCAGCCGCTTTACCAGCTAATGCTTGTAGAACATTTTGTTCCCCAGATTTAGTAATTTCATCCGATGATACTTTAGATACTGCGTACCCAAGTTTTTTCTCTTCTTTTTTAATTCCTAAAGCAGTAACAACTACACCTTCTAGTTCTACTGAGTCATCTTTTAATTTTACATTAATTGTAGACGACGTTGCAGCTACTTCTTGGGTTTTCATTCCAATGTAGCTAAAAATAATTACCTGATTCGATGAAGCTTTGACAGTGTATTTTCCATCAAAATCAGTTTGTGTTCCAGTTTTTGTTCCTTTCACTAATACACTAACGCCTGGTAATGGCATCCCTGTATTATCAGAAACAGTACCTGAAACAGCTCTTTCTTGTGCAAAAGTAAGTTGCGCAATTAGTGCTAGGAATAGCACTAAGATCCCTTTGAACTTTAATTTCATTCTTTTAAATATTTTTAATTAGAATCACAAAACTCACAATAAATTGTTAATCCACCTAATTGTCAAATTTTAGAATCTTCATTTTTTTAAGAATAAGTTTATATTTCTTACTAAAACCCATATTTAATTGTAGGTCATTGCTTACTTTGTTAAATGAGTAAAGTTAAATTTTTATGTGGTTTTTATTAAATTTGCAATTTTTTAATGAAAAGCTTTATTTTTTATGATTAAAAAAAGTGAATTTTAATATTGAGTAAAAAGTAAAATTTTTTAAGTTCAATTTTTGCTTTAACAGGAATAGTTTGTAGGGAGATTGGGAGTCTACTACGTTCTTCGCTTCATATTTCTTAAAATTCGTAGAGTATATACAGTGTAATTGAGTTTAGACACTCTTTTAACTATGTAAATTATGCTTTAAGTTGAAGATAAAGGGGTGTCATGAAATTTAGAATCTTGATCTATGTTTGTATTGACAAAATTCATTGTTAAGAAGTTTTTTTGATATTGCTTTATGATTCTCATATGTATATCTCAATTTAGATCTATTCCTCTCATTTTTCTTGAGGGTGTATTCCTTGATATTAGTTGTTGATCTTGTAGATGATTTTTTTGATCAAGAGATTAGGTGAAGTAAAATTTGTATCTGTTTTGCTTCCTTTATGTAGATTTTATAGGTCTATTAGTTTTAAGGAAATGACTTAAATTGTAATTAATATTGAGTAGTATTTTAGTTTCTTACTAAGATTTTTTATTGTTGTTGTGGGTATTGATATTTAGTTTCTGTTGAAATAGGAGAGGGTATGCTTAATTTGTCTTTTAGAAATTCTGCATTTTGTTAACTATAGAAACTACCTCGGGTTTACTATGAGGTGCTATTGACTTTTTTTATTCTCAAAAATATTATATGTTGTATGCATAGCAAAAAACCTATACTTGTAAAATCAATATTTACAAGTATAGGTTTTTATTAAACTATTAGAGAGTGATGTTTACTTTCTAAGATTATTTAGCTTCTTTGTCTAACAGTTTCATATAAGAATGCACCACAAGCAACAGAAACATTCAAAGAGCCAATAGTACCAAACATAGGTAATTTGGCTTTTTCGTCTACAATTTTAAGAACAGAAGGGTTAATACCTCTGTCTTCAGATCCCATGATGATTGCTAAAGGTTCGTTTAGTGATAAATCGTAAATGTTTTTATCTGTTTTTTCAGTTGCTGCAACGGTTTTTATTCCCGACCCTTGAAGGTAAAATACAGCATCTTTAATATGTTCTACTTTGCATATAGGTACGTTAAAAACGGCTCCAGCTGATGTCTTAACGGTATCTCCATTTACAGGAGCAGAACCCGCTTTTTGAACAATGATTCCGTTTACTCCAGTACATTCTGCAGTTCTAATAATGGCACCAAAATTTCGAGCATCAGATATTTGATCTAATATCAGGAATAATGGTTTTAATCCAGATTCTAGAGTCGATTCTACTAGATGCTCTATGTCGATAAAACCAATTGGAGATATGGTTGCGACAGCGCCTTGATGGTTATTTGGTGTTAAGCGATTTAGTTTTTCAACAGGTACATAAGAAAAATTAATATTAGCGCGTTTCATCACTTTCATTAAATCTTTCATTAACTCACCCGAAATTTCTTTTTGGATGAATACTTTGTCTACTTCTTTACCAGCTTGGATTGCTTCTATAATAGCTCTAATCCCAAATATTTGATGTTCTTTTTCCATAGTGCAAATATATAAAAAAACCACCAACTTTCGTTGGTGGTTTTTAATTGTATAGTGTCAAATAATACTTGAAATAATACTAGTTTTTATCCCAGATTAATTTTGTATCTAGTTTATCACCGCCCATGTTTTTAACTGCTTCATCATAGTTTGCACCATTTAAGTTAGCTGCGTTAGTAGGGTATGTTAAACGAGTAGGCATTTCTGTTAGGTTGTTTAATGCTTCAAAAGTATACGTGGTAACAGAACCTTCAGGAACATTTAAAGGATAGCTTTGTCCTGGTTTTAGTAAAGAAGATGGGAAGCCAGTTCTTCTGTATTCAGCCCAAGCTTCACCTGGTTGCATAAACAAAGCAAGGTATTTCTGAGTGATCACATTTTCTTTGTTTGCAGGAGCTACGGCTGCTAAATAGGTGTTTATTTTAGCACTAGCTACACCCCAACGTTCCATAGAAGCTTTAATACCGTTTTTGTAATTAGTATCGCTCCATCCGTTGTTTTCAGAAAGTAAAAACTCTACTTCTGCATATTCCATCAAAATTTCAGTATAATCTCTTCTTAATACATCAGAGCTCCAATATGAAGTATTAGGTGTCTGTGCTTCAACAGAAGAGTTTGGAATACCGTAAGGCATACCTATGTACTTTGTTAAGTCATCAGTTTCTGTGTAAGTTTTATCTCTAATAGCAACTAAACCTGCAGTATTTGGTGAAGCGTATTTTTGTAATCTTGGATCAACAATTCCGAAAACACCAATTTTTCCTTTTAATAAATCAACTAGCGTGTTCGTGATTTTGAAATCTGATCTAGCATCTGTGAAGAACCCTGTAAAAAAAGGAGATGGGAATACGTTGTTGTTTTCGTATTTTACACCTACGTTGTCACTATTACTTGTCATCACTCCAGAATCAATTGCTTCTGTAATATGAGTAGCAGCTCCAGGTATAACCCCGTTTACTCTCGTTGCAATACGTAAACGTAAGGAGTTAGCAAACTTTTTTAGTTTGTTAGCATCTCCACCAAAAAGGACATCTCCTTTTGTGAAAACTTTCTCGTTCAATACTAACATCGCAACAGATTCTTTCAATTCTTTTAGAATGTCTGTATAGATTTTTGCTTGTGAAGCAAATTTTGGTTCACTAATACCTTTGTCTAATTGTAATGCTTGAAAGTCTGGATCATTATTTCCGTATGAATAATAAGGAACATCTCCATAAGTATCTACTAATATCGAAAAAGTATAAGCTAACATTACTCTAGCAGCGGCAATTTGGTTATTTGTGTTACCATATACTGAGTTTTTTGCTGCTGTTACAGGGTTAGTATTAATATCGATTATTGTTTTGTAATCTTTAGCTGCTAAGTTCAAATCTCTGTAAAAATCATCTTTAGTCTCAATTCTAAATTTAAATCGGTCCTCTTCTGTGTAAGCAACTTGAGCGGAATACTGTACCCATGGCAATGCCAATCTTCCCGAAGGGAAAGAGCTTCTAGTATTGTCCATTATGAACTTATTGGTGTAGTTGAAAAGGCCGTAAGCAGGTACATTAATGATCTCTGGTCTATTTGGATCTTGGTTTAACTCTTCTAAG
Organism: Flavobacterium branchiarum; assembly: GCF_030409845.1. Classification (NCBI taxonomy): domain Bacteria; kingdom Pseudomonadati; phylum Bacteroidota; class Flavobacteriia; order Flavobacteriales; family Flavobacteriaceae; genus Flavobacterium; species Flavobacterium branchiarum. The sequence continues at coordinate 398,658 of NZ_JAUFQQ010000003.1, forward strand.
CCGTCACTACAGCTAACGGTAGTTGTCAGTAGGCCTAAAGCCATAACTGATAATAATGATATGAATATTTTTTTCATTTTGTCTTGTTTTAGAATTTTAATTCTAGATTCATTCCGTATGTTCTAGTTGATGGTAAAGAACCACCTTCTAGTCCTTGAACATTTCCACTGCCGTATGATGCTGTTTCTGGATCCATTCCTTTCCAATCTAGGTTCCATGTGAATAAATTTCTACCAAAAGCAGATAATTTAACTCCTGAAAAAGGTCCTGTGTATTTTGCAGGGAAGCTGTAAGAGAATATAACTTCTCTTAATTTGATGTAGTCAGAACTGAAAACATTCATTTTGTCTATGCCACCATAAAATGATTTAGCCCATTCTTGACCTGTTATAGATGTTGTGTTTGGAGCTCCAGCTTCTGTTACACCTTGGTTGATTGTCCCGTTTTCACGTATTCCATTTGCAGCACTCGCTTCAAGCATTCCAGAATACATTCCGAACATATGTGATGTTGAGAAGTAGTTTGCTCCTTTTTGCATGTCAAGTAAAGCACTTAGGCTGAAGTTTTTGTATTTGAATGTGTTTCTAAGACCCATATTGTAGTCAGGAGTAGTTGTACCAAGTGATTTTTGACCTGATGCTACATATAGACCGTCGGCTCCTACAATTTTGTTTCCTTTGTCGTCATAAGTGAAATCTGTTCCGAAAATTTGACCGTAAGGTTGTCCTACTACTGCATACAGTGAAGCTTGAAATGGTGCTTTTTGTATTAATAATGATTTTGCATCGCCAGCTAATTCCAATAACTTGTTTTCATTTTTTGCAAAGTTCCATGTAACATCCCATGAGAAATCTTGTGTTCTTATTGGGTTAACATTTATTGTTGTTTCAAAACCTCTGTTTTGTAATTTTCCAGCATTTTTAAATTCACTTGTGTTACCGGTACCATGGAAAACTTCTACCGGAGTAATTAAGTCTTCTGTTACAACGTCATAGTAAGATGCGTCAATACCAACTCTTCTGTTAAATAGGCTTAACTCTAGACCAACCTCTTTTGTCGTTTTTAATTCTGGCACTAAGTATTTGTTGTTAGCTTGGTCAGGATTACTGTATCTAGGGTTTCCTTGGAAAGGAGCTAATACGTCAGCGTAATTATCTAAGTTGTATGCTGTTGTAGCATTTCCAGCTTGAGCCCAACCTCCTCTTAATTTACCGTAGTTAAGCCATGAAGAGTTTTTCATTAATTCAGAAAAAACAAAACTACCTGTAATAGAAGCGTAATTTACATCTTTATATGTAGTACTAAACCAGTCGTTTCTGTCTGTAGCTTCTATGAAAAGCATATCGTTGTATCCAACAGATACAAATCCATAAATACTGTTTGTTTGGCTATTAGTTTGACTGTTTGTTGCTCTAGCAGTTTCAACACTGTTTGAAAGGTTGTAAAGGTTAGGTAAAGTAAGTCCGCCTACAGTTGTACCACTTAGCAATGTGTAATTGGACACTCTTTTGTTGATACCAACAAATGAATTGATACTGAATTTACCAAAACGTTTGTCGTAATGGATACGTCCTTCGTAGTTGAAGTCACTTAAAGTACGTGTAGTTGAAGAGTATTTTGGTTGAGCTTGTGACCCTATTGCTACTCTTTCGTCAATAGTTAAAGTATACGTATCACCATAAACGTTACCTACTAGGTATAAATCTGGTGTTATGTTATAAGTAAGTTTGGCATTACCATACAAACGATTTCTTTTGTCACTTGCAGTATTTTCATTAATAATCCAGTATGGATTATCTGAATATTTTGGAGTTCCATCATTCCAAGCAGTTCTATTCCAAGATCTTTGGCTTCCATCTGCTAATTTGTATTGTTTTAGATCATTAAAGTCTAGTTGTCTTTGTCCCCATTGATAGAATTTCTGTGGCAATGAATTGTCTCCATATCCTCCTTCAGGTCTGTTGAATCCTTTAGTCTGTACAAAAGTCATCATACCTTCAATTTTAAACTTCTCTCCAAGTTTAGAATTTGCGTTAATCGAAAAAGTATTTTTCTTAAGTGTAGAATTTGGTACAATACCTTCTGTTTGTTGGTTGCTGTATGAAAGTCTGAAATTACTGTCTTGAGTTGATGTTAAGTAAGCTAAAGAGTTTGTTTTAGTTGTACCTACTCTAAAGAATGAATCTACATCATTAGGAGAAGCTACCCATGATTTTTCTTTTAAATAATCATTTGCAAATTCTTTGTCAAATGCATTCCAAGGTAAGTATTTTAAATTTGGATCAAATTTAGGTCCCCAACTTTCATCAACTACATAGTTTGCAAGGTTATATGTTTTTCCGTCTATAACTTGTTTTCTCATAGTTGTTGATGAACCACCACCGTATAAATTTTGTAATTTTGGCATGATGTTAACAGATTCCATTGTAAGTCCTGTGTTGAAAGAAAATTCGCTTTTACCTCCTTTTTTCTTTCCTGACTTAGTAGTGTATAAGATTGCACCATTTCCTGCTCTACTTCCGTATAGCGCAGCTGCTGGTCCACCTTTTAGTACAGTTACAGATTCAATGTCGTCTGGGTTAATGTCTGCAGAAGCATCTCCGTAATCTCTACCTCCACTACCTCTTTGTGTTGCGGCAGTATTGTAGTTTCCGTTGTCTAATGGAATTCCATCAATTACAATAAGTGGTTTGTTTTCTCCTGTAACAGATCCAACACCTCTTAAGATGACTCTTGTAGAACCTCCCATTGTTGATGGTGCAGTAACTTGAAGACCTGCGATGTTTCCAGATAAAGCAGAAACAGCATTTGTTGTTCCACCTTCACTGATTATTTCACCTTTTACGTCTTGTGCAGAGTACCCAAGTGATTTTTTCTCTCTTTTGATCCCTAGGGCAGTTGTGATAACAACGCTTTCTAATTCTACTGAATCATCGGCTAGTTTCACGTTGATTACAGAAGAGCTTGCTGCTATTTCTTGGGTTTTCATCCCAATGTAGCTAAATACCAAAACTTGGCTAGAAGAAGCTTTGATAGAATATTTTCCGTCAAAATCGGTTTGTGTTCCAGTTTTAGTTCCTTTTATCAATACACTCACACCTGGTAAAGGCATGCCCGCATTGTCGGAAATAGTTCCTGAAACAACTCTTTCTTGCGCAAAAGTAAGTTGCGCGACTAGTACTAAGAACAGCACTAAGAATCCATTGAACTTTAGTTTCATTTTTAAATATTTTGAATTAGTATCGCAAAACTCACAATAAATTGTTAACTTTCCTAGTGAATAAATGGTTTTTTTTGTTAAACACTAAAATTTAACATTATAACTTATGTTTAAGATAGTGTTGTTTAATTGTAAATTTTGCGTCTTAGAGCTTCCGTTTGTCGCTGCGATTTTTAATAGTCCATTTGTAGTCTGTATTGTAAAGCCAACACCGATTCCTATTAATTTTTTGATTTCTTTTTGATTGATATCGTTTGTTAAGTCTTGGTATATACCGTAATCTGCTATAGAATTGACATAAAGGTTTTGTGATACTAAATATCTGTATTCTGTAAGAATTAAGGAATTGAAATTAGCTTGTAGACTATTTTCTGCAAAACCGCGAATAGAATTTATGCCTCCAAATCTTATTAATTCATTGACGATGTAGTTGTTGCTTTTTAAGATAAAATTTTGAGAATTTATGTTAATGTAATTTTTCTCGTTTATCTTGAGATTGTAATTTATGTTTAGTGAGTTGTAAAATTGCTTGCTGTTTTTTACAGTTTCAGGTTCGTTATTTGTATTTCTTTTTCCAAATCCGGCTGTGTAGTTTAGGTGTGCTTTTTCTGGAAATAGGGTGTTGTTGTAATTTGTTTTTTTATAATTATAGCTTATAGTGGTGTATGAGTTTTTGTAATCGCTAATTGTTGAGTTGTTTGTGTTTTGTATGTCGCTTGATTCAGTAGATTGGTATCCTAGGTATATTTTTGAGTTGTAGTTAATATAGTATCCAAGATTAATTGCGGTTTTGCTGTTTTGAAAAGTACTGTCTTGTTTAAAGATGTTTAATTGGGCTTTAATTCCTAAGGGTGTTTTAAAAATGTACGGAATCTCTAAACTTGTATTGAAAGTTTTTTGTTGGTTTCCGTCGCTTTTCCAGTAAAGGGAGAATTTTTCTCCAGCATGGAGTGTATTGAGTAAGGTGATATCTAGGTATCCGTTGAATGTTACTTTTTTGCTTTCGTTGTTTGTAAATCCAATGTATCCGTCAAATGTGTTTGCTTTTCTTTTTTCTATATAGGTATAGATTTTGGTTGAATCATTCGTAAAAAGAGCTTCGGGGTATTTAGTTTGAGATATAAATTCGTAATTGTTTATGTCTTGGTATAATTCTTTGATGGATTCTTGATTGAAGGTCTTGTTGGTGTATTTTTTGTTAAGCTGTTTTAAATGGCCTTTTGGGAATATTTTTGATTGGTTGTTTTGTGTGAAGTTTAATACGATCGAGTTTATCTCTCTTTTCTTTTCGCTTTTAACATCCAGATTGGCGTATAGGGTGTTTTTCTTTCGTTCGATGTTTGTTAGTTTTAGCTTTGTAAAAGAGTATCCTTGTTGTTCAAGTTGGTTCAGTTTTGTGTTTAATAAGGATTCGATTTCTTCGTATGGAATTATGAGAGTGTCTTTTTTAGTGCTAGAGAATACTTTTTTTAGTATTTTGTTTTCTCTGTTTATATGTATGTGTACGAAATTTATTTTTTCTTTTAATCTTAATTTGATTACGTATATGCTGTCGTTTACGCGGGTATTTGAGGTTATTTGGTTGTCTATGTAGCCTTTTGAGGTAAGCTTTTCTGTGAATGAGAGTATTTCCTCGCTAATTGATTTTATTGTTTTGTGTTTTTTTAAATAGGGGATGGAGTCTATGATTTTTTCTTCTAAATTATTTTCTCCGGCTATCTTTAATTCAAAATGTTGTGCTTTACAGTGTAAGCTCAAGGTTATTATTAGGAAAAAAGTTAAGAGTGTTTTCAAGTTTTAAAAGTGTTTTATTAAAATTAATGCAAATATCTAATCTTTGCGATTAAAAACATAAGGTTAAATAATCTTATTGAAAATTAATGCATTAACGTTTGCATAGTGAAAAATATTTTATACATTTGCAACCCCGTAAAAAGCGGGAATTTAATATACATAATAAATTTTTAGTATTAATTATGCCAACAATTCAACAATTAGTAAGAACAGGAAGAACTCAGATGACTAAGAAGAGTAAATCGGTTGCTTTAGATTCTTGTCCTCAAAGAAGAGGGGTTTGTACGCGTGTTTACACTACTACACCAAAAAAACCAAACTCTGCAATGCGTAAAGTAGCGCGTGTACGTTTGACAAATGGTAATGAAGTAAATGCTTACATCCCTGGAGAAGGACACAATTTACAAGAGCACTCGATAGTATTAGTTAGAGGCGGAAGGGTAAAAGATTTACCAGGTGTTAGATATCATATCGTTCGTGGAGCGCTTGACACGTCAGGAGTTGCAGGAAGAACGCAAAGAAGATCTAAGTACGGTGCTAAACGCCCAAAAGAAGCAAAAAAGTAATTTAAACTTTTAAAAAAAAGACATGAGAAAAAGAGCGGCAAAGAAAAGACCACTTTTACCAGACCCGAGGTTTAATGACCAGTTGGTAACGCGTTTTGTGAATAACTTAATGTGGGACGGTAAGAAATCTACAGCTTTTAAAGTATTTTATGATGCAATTGACATCATCGAATCTAAAAAGCAAGATTCAGAAAAATCATCATTAGAGATCTGGAAAGATGCCTTGACTAATGTTATGCCTCACGTAGAAGTACGTAGTCGTAGAGTTGGTGGAGCTACATTCCAAATCCCAATGCAAATCAGACCAGATCGTAAGATTTCTATGGCAATGAAGTGGTTGATACTTTATTCTAGAAGAAGAAATGAAAAATCTATGGCTCAAAGGTTAGCTTCAGAATGTTTAGCTGCGGCTAAAGAAGAAGGAGCGGCTGTTAAAAAGAGAATGGATACTCATAAGATGGCTGAAGCTAATAAAGCATTCTCTCACTTTAGATTTTAATTCATAAGAAATGGCTAGAGATTTAAAATATACAAGAAATATAGGGATTGCTGCGCATATTGATGCTGGTAAAACAACAACGACAGAGCGTATCCTTTTCTATACAGGGAAAACACATAAAATTGGAGAAGTGCACAATGGTGCTTCTACAATGGACTGGATGGAGCAAGAAGCGGAAAGAGGTATTACAATTACTTCTGCAGCTACAACTTGTGAGTGGAGTTTTCCAACTGAGCAAGGTAAGCCTTTACCAGAATCAAAACCATACCATTTTAATATTATTGATACCCCGGGTCACGTTGATTTTACTGTAGAAGTAAATCGTTCTTTACGTGTACTTGATGGGTTGGTTTTCTTGTTTAGTGCTGTTGATGGTGTTGAGCCTCAATCAGAGACTAACTGGAGACTAGCGGATCAATATAGAGTTCCTCGTATGGGATTCGTTAATAAAATGGATAGACAAGGTTCTAACTTTTTGAATGTATGTCAACAAGTTAGAGATATGTTGAAATCTAATGCAGTTGCAATCACTTTGCCAATTGGTGAAGAGAATGATTTCAAAGGTGTAGTTGATTTAGTTAAAAATCAAGCTATTATATGGCATGATGAGACTCAAGGAGCTACTTTTGATATTGTGCCTATCCCAGAGGATATGCTTGCAGAGGTAAAAGAATATAGATCTATACTTATCGAGGCAGTTGCTGACTACGATGAGAATCTTCTTGATAAATACATGGAAGATGAGAGTTCTATTACTGAAGAAGAGATTAATAATGCTTTAAGAGCTGCTACTATAGATATGGCAATCATCCCGATGCTTGCAGGTTCTTCTTTTAAAAATAAAGGAGTTCAATTTATGTTAGATGCTGTATGTAAGTACTTGCCATCTCCAATGGACAAAGAAGGTATTGAAGGAATTCATCCTGATGATGCTGAATTGTTAGAAGAAGATCAAAAGAAAATCATTCGTCGTCCAGATGTGAAAGAACCATTCGCTGCTTTGGCATTTAAAATTGCTACTGATCCTTATGTTGGTCGTTTAGCTTTCTTCCGTGCTTATTCAGGTCGTTTGGATGCTGGTTCATATATTTTGAACACTCGTTCTGGAAACAAAGAAAGAATTTCTCGTATCTATCAAATGCACGCTAATAAACAAAATCCTATCGAGTATATCGAGGCGGGTGATATTGGTGCGGCAGTTGGTTTTAAAGATATTAAGACTGGAGATACAATGTGTGATGAAAAACACCCAATTATTCTTGAGTCAATGAAATTCCCTGCACCGGTAATTGGTATTGCAATTGAGCCTAAAACTAAAGTGGATGTAGATAAAATGGGTATGGCTTTGGCTAAATTAGCTGAAGAAGATCCAACGTTTACGGTTAGAACTGATGAGGCTTCAGGGCAAACTATTATATCAGGTATGGGTGAGCTTCACTTGGATATCTTGATTGATCGTATGAAGCGTGAATTTAAAGTTGAAGTTAACCAAGGTGAGCCTCAAGTTGAATATAAAGAAGCTTTTACAAAAACTGCTACGCATAGAGAAACATATAAGAAGCAATCAGGAGGTCGTGGTAAATTCGGAGATATCGTATTTACACTTGGGCCAGCTGACGAAGTTGATGGTAAAGTTCCTGTAGGATTGCAGTTTGTTAATGCTGTAAAAGGTGGTAACGTTCCTAAGGAATATATCCCATCTGTAGAAAAAGGTTTCCGTGAGGCTATGAAAACTGGTCCTTTAGCAGGATACCAAGTGGATAGTTTAAAAGTAACTTTAACTGACGGATCTTTCCACCCTGTCGATTCTGATGCGCTTTCTTTTGAGCTTGCAGCTAGAATGGGGTATAGAGAAGTGGCTAAAGCTGCTGGAGCAGTAATTCTTGAGCCTATCATGAAAATGGAGGTTATTACACCAGAAGAAAACATGGGAGATATCGTAGGTGATATTAACCGTCGTAGAGGTCAGGTTAATGACATGGGTGATAGAAATGGTGCTAAAACTATCAAGGCTGATGTGCCTTTATCAGAGATGTTTGGTTATGTAACAACATTAAGAACGCTTTCATCTGGTAGAGCAACATCTACAATGGAATTTTCACACTACGCTGAAACACCTTCTAATATTTCGGAAGCAGTTATCAAAAAAGCAAAAGGAAACGCTTAATCTTTAAGAAAATGAGTCAAAAAATCAGAATAAAACTAAAATCTTACGATCACATGTTGGTGGATAAATCTGCTGAAAAGATTGTAAAAACAGTTAAGAGTACCGGTGCTGTTGTAACAGGTCCAATTCCGTTGCCAACACATAAAAAACTTTTCACTGTGCTACGTTCTCCGCACGTTAACAAAAAAGCGAGAGAGCAATTTGAAGTAATGTCATATAAGAGATTAATTGATATTTATTCATCTTCATCTAAAACTATTGATGCTTTAATGAAGCTTGAATTGCCAAGTGGAGTAGAAGTTGAAATCAAAGTTTAAGTAGTTCAAGAGTAAAAAAGGACGCTGTTTTTAAGCGAAAAATATTTTTTTGGTTTGTGTGTAAATAAGTTATACTTTTGCACCACTTAAAAAATAGGATTCGGTTAAAAGCTGCGTTCTATATTTATATTTAATAATTAATAATTAATATTTATGTCTGGGTTAATTGGTAGAAAAATCGGCATGACTAGCATCTTTGATGAAAACGGGAAAAACATTCCTTGTACAGTAATCGAAGCTGGTCCATGCGTTGTTACCCAAGTCAGAACCAAAGGTGTTGACGGGTACGAAGCGTTGCAACTTGGTTTCGATGACAAAAACGAGAAACATTCCACAAAAGCGGCTTTAGGTCACTTTAAAAAAGCTGGAACTGTAGCTAAGAAAAAAGTCGTTGAATTCCAAGATTTCGCAACAGAACAAAAATTAGGAGATCTTATTGATGTTTCTATTTTTTCTGAAGGAGAATTTGTAGATGTACAAGGTGTGTCTAAAGGTAAAGGTTTTCAAGGGGTTGTAAAACGTCACGGTTTTGGTGGTGTTGGTCAAGCAACTCACGGTCAACACAACCGTTTAAGAGCGCCAGGTTCTGTGGGAGCTTCTTCTTATCCATCTAGAGTATTCAAAGGAATGCGTATGGCTGGAAGAATGGGAGGAGACAATGTAAAAGTTCAAAACCTTAGAGTTTTAAAAGTAGTTGCTGAAAAGAACCTACTAGTTATAAAAGGATGTGTTCCTGGTCATAACAACTCTTATGTAATCATTCAGAAGTAATGGAAGTAAAAGTATTAGATTTCAACGGAAAAGATACTGGAAGAAAAGTTCAACTTTCTGATTCAGTATTCGCAATTGAACCAAATAATCACGCTGTATATCTTGATGTTAAGCAATATTTAGCAAATCAAAGACAAGGTACTCACAAGGCTAAAGAAAGAGCTGAAGTAGCAGGTAGTACACGTAAGATTAAAAAACAAAAAGGAACTGGTACTGCTCGTGCGGGTAGTATTAAAAACCCTTTGTTTAAAGGTGGTGGAACAGTTTTCGGACCAAGACCAAGAAGTTATTCATTCAAATTGAATAAAAACTTAAAGAGATTGGCAAGAAAATCTGCTTTCTCGATTAAAGCAAAAGAAGCAAGTATTGTTGTTTTAGAAGACTTTAATTTTGAAACGCCAAACACTAAAAATTTCATTAACGTTTTGAAAGCTTTAGGGTTAGAAAATAAAAAATCTCTATTTGTGTTGGGAGAGTCAAATAAAAATGTATATTTGTCCTCACGCAATTTGAAGGGTTCTAATGTTGTAAGTAGCTATGAATTAAGCACTTACGCTATTCTGAACGCTAACAATTTAGTGCTTTTAGAGAGTTCTTTAGAGGTAATTGAAGAAAATTTAAGCAAATAATAGGAATATGAGTATCATAATTAGACCTATAGTAACTGAAAAAGTAACCAAGGAAAGTGAAGTTTTAAATCGCTTCGGTTTTGTTGTTGACAAAAGAGCAAATAAAGTACAAATTAAGAAAGCTATTGAAGCTACTTATGGAGTAACTATTTTGAGCGTTAACACAATGAATGTAAGACCGGATAGAACTACAAAATACACAAAAAGTGGTTTGATCAGCGGAAAGACAAATGCAATCAAAAAAGCAATTGTTCAAGTACAAGAAGGAGAAACAATTGATTTTTACAACAATATCTAAGATAGAAAAATGTCAGTAAGAAAATTAAAACCTATTACCCCAGGTCAGCGATTTAGAGTTGTGAATGGTTATGACGCCATTACAACTGATAAGCCGGAACGCTCTTTGATAGCGCCGATAAAAAACTCTGGAGGTAGAAATAGTCAAGGAAAGATGACCATGCGTTATACGGGTGGTGGTCACAAGCAGAGATATCGTATTATTGATTTCAAACGTACTAAAGAAGGAATTCCAGCTACAGTGAAATCAATTGAGTATGATCCAAATCGTACTGCATTTATCGCTTTGTTAGCTTATGCTGATGGAGAGAAAACTTATGTTATTGCTCAAAATGGATTGAAAGTTGGTCAGAAATTAGTTTCTGGTCCAGAATCTCAACCAGAAATTGGTAATACATTGCCTTTAAGCAGAATTCCTTTAGGAACTGTTATTTCTTGTATCGAATTGAGACCAGGTCAAGGAGCTGTTATTGCTCGTTCAGCTGGAACATTTGCTCAATTGATGGCAAGAGATGGAAAATATGCTACAATTAAAATGCCATCAGGTGAAACAAGATTAATTTTGTTAACTTGTGCAGCTACAATTGGAGCAGTATCTAATTCAGACCACCAATTAGTTGTATCTGGTAAAGCAGGTAGAACAAGATGGTTAGGAAGAAGACCTAGAACAAGACCTGTTGCAATGAACCCTGTTGATCACCCAATGGGTGGTGGAGAAGGACGTTCTTCTGGTGGACATCCACGTTCAAGAAATGGAATACCAGCTAAAGGTTATAGAACTCGTTCTAAGAAAAACCCGAGTAACAAGTATATCGTAGAACGTAGAAAGAAATAATTAAGATATGGCACGTTCATTAAAAAAAGGACCTTTCGTTCATTATAAGTTAGACAAGAAAGTTCAAGAAAACATTGAAAGCGGTAAAAATGGAGTAGTAAAGACTTGGTCTAGAGCTTCTATGATTACTCCTGACTTTGTTGGACAAACTATCGCAGTTCATAACGGTCGTCAATTTGTACCAGTTTACGTAACAGAAAACATGGTAGGTCACAAATTAGGAGAATTTTCGCCAACTAGATCTTTTAGAGGTCATGCTGGAGCAAAAAATAAAGGTAAAAAATAAGAAGCAATGGGAGTTCGTAAAAGAGAAACAGCAGATGCGAGAAAAGAGGCTAATAAGTCTATTGCTTTCGCAAAATTGAATAACTGCCCTACTTCACCTAGAAAAATGCGCTTAGTAGCGGACTTGGTAAGAGGTCAGAAGGTAGAAAGAGCACTTAACATCTTAAGATTTAGTTCTAAAGAAGCTTCAAGAAAATTAGAGAAACTATTATTATCTGCAATCAATAACTGGGAGCAAAAAAATAGTGAAGGTAATTTAGAAGAAGCTGGATTATTTGTTAAAGAGATCAGAGTAGATGGTGGAATGATGTTAAAAAGACTTCGTCCAGCACCTCAAGGTCGTGCACACAGAATAAGAAAACGTTCTAATCACGTAACAATCGTGCTTGGAGCTATCAATAACACACAAAGCAATTCTTAAACAGCATGGGACAAAAGACAAATCCAATTGGAAATAGACTTGGTATCATCAGAGGGTGGGACTCAAACTGGTATGGTGGAAATGATTACGGTGATAAACTTGCCGAAGATCACAAAATCAGAAAGTATATCCACGCTCGTTTATCAAAAGCTAGTGTATCAAAAGTAATCATCGAGAGAACTTTAAAACTTGTAACCGTTACTATCACTACTGCTAGACCTGGTATTATTATCGGAAAAGGTGGACAAGAGGTAGACAAGTTAAAAGAAGAACTTAAGAAAATTACAGACAAAGAGGTTCAAATCAACATCTTTGAAATTAAAAGACCTGAATTAGATGCTTATCTTGTGGCGACAAGCATCGCGCGTCAAATTGAAAGTCGTATTTCTTACAGACGTGCAATCAAAATGGCTATTGCTGCTTCTATGCGTGTGAACGCTGAAGGTATCAAAGTTTTGATTTCAGGACGTTTGAATGGAGCTGAAATGGCACGTTCAGAAGGTTTCAAAGAAGGTAGAATTCCTCTATCAACTTTCAGAGCTGATATTGATTATGCACTTGCAGAAGCTCATACTACTTACGGTAGAATGGGAATCAAAGTGTGGATCATGAAAGGTGAAGTTTATGGAAAGAGAGATCTTTCTCCGCTTGCTGGAATGGATAAAAAACAAGCTGGTGGTGGAAAAGGTGGAGATGCTCCTCGTGGCAAATCTAACTTTAATAAAGGTTCAAAACCAGACGCTCGTAAAAGAAAGTAAATTTTTAAACTAAAGAAAAATGTTACAGCCTAAAAGAACAAAATACCGTAAGGTACAAAAAGGTAAAATGAAAGGTAACTCTCAAAGAGGGCATGAACTTTCTAATGGAATGTTTGGTATTAAATCTGTACATGAAGATGGAATGTTCTTAACTTCTCGTCAAATAGAAGCTGCGCGTATTGCTGCAACTCGTTTCATGAAGAGAGAAGGACAATTATGGATCAAAATATTTCCAGACAAACCAATCACTAAGAAGCCTCTTGAAGTACGTATGGGTAAAGGTAAAGGTGCAGTAGAATATTGGGCTGCAGTTGTTAAACCCGGAAGAATAATGTTTGAAGTTGGAGGAGTTCCTTTGTCAGTTGCAAAAGAGGCGTTACGTCTTGCAGCGCAAAAGCTTCCAGTAAAAACTAAGTTCGTTGTTGCTAGAGATTTCGAAGCATAATTTATAATATATTATGAAACAATCAGAAATAAAAGATCTTTCTGCAGCGGAGTTGCAAGAAAAACTTAGTCAAACTAAGAAGATATATGCTGACCTAAAAATGGCGCACGCTATTTCTCCAATTGAGAACCCACTTCAAATTAGAAGTGTAAGAAGAACAGTTGCAAGATTGGCTACAGAGTTAACTAAAAGAGAGTTACAATAATTGTATTCTGCTGAAAGATGGAAGAAAAAAGAAATTTAAGAAAAGAAAGAATTGGTGTTGTTACTTCAAATAAAATGGACAAGTCTATTGTTATTGCTGAAGTAAGAAAAGTTAAACACCCATTATACGGTAAGTTCGTGTTGAAAACAAAGAAATACGTTGCACACGACGAAACAAACGACTGTAACATTGGAGATACTGTAAGAATTAGCGAAACGCGTCCTTTAAGTAAATCAAAATGTTGGAGATTAGTTGAAATCTTAGAAAGAGCTAAATAATTATGGTACAACAAGAATCAAGACTAAAAGTAGCAGATAATACGGGAGCAAAAGAAGTTTTAACTATCCGTGTTTTAGGAGGTACCAAAAGAAGGTATGCCTCTGTTGGTGACAAGATTGTAGTTTCTATCAAAGATGCAACTCCAAACGGAAACGTTAAAAAAGGAGCTGTTTCAACTGCAGTTGTTGTACGTACCAAAAAAGAAGTGAGAAGAGCTGATGGTTCTTATATCCGTTTCGATGACAATGCATGTGTTCTTTTGAATGCTGCAGGAGAAATGAGAGGGACTCGTGTTTTTGGTCCGGTAGCAAGAGAACTTCGTGAAAAACAATTCATGAAAATTGTATCATTAGCACCAGAAGTGCTTTAATTCGTTTTAAGATGATAAAGCTAAAAATAAAATCAGGAGATATCGTAAGAGTAATTGCTGGAGACCATAAAGGTTCAGAAGGTAAAGTATTACGTGTTTACCGTGAGAAAAATAAAGCGATAGTTGAAGGTGTAAACATGGTTTCGAAACATACAAAACCAAGTGCTAAAAACCCTCAAGGTGGTATCGTTAAGAAAGAAGCTTCTATACAAATATCTAACATTTCACTAATTGATCCTAAAACTAAGGAAGCAACTAGAGTTGGTATTAGAGTAGAAGGAGATAAGAAAGTAAGATTTTCAAAAAAATCTAATCAAGTACTATAGTAATGGCATATACACCTAGACTAAAAGAAGAATATAAGAGTAGAGTAATCTCTGCTCTTAAAGAGGAATTCGGATATACAAACGTAATGCAAGTTCCAAAATTGGAAAAAATCGTTTTGAGCCGTGGAGTTGGTGCAGCTGTATCTGATAAAAAACTTATTGACTATGCAGTTGATGAGTTAACAAAGATCACTGGACAAAAAGCAGTATCTACTATTTCAAAGAAAGACGTTGCGTCATTTAAATTGAGAAAAGGGATGCCAATTGGTGCAAAAGTTACTTTGCGTGGAGAAAGAATGTATGAGTTTTTAGATAGACTTATTACTTCAGCTTTACCTCGTGTAAGAGATTTTAGTGGAATTAAAGCTACTGGTTTTGATGGTAGAGGTAATTATAACCTTGGAGTTTTAGAGCAAATCATTTTCCCAGAAATTGATATTGATAAAGTAAACAAAATTTCAGGAATGGATATTACTTTTGTTACAACTGCTCAGACAGACAAAGAAGCAAAGTCATTATTGACTGAATTAGGTTTACCTTTTAAAAAGAATTAAGACATGGCTAAAGAATCAATGAAAGCCCGCGAGGTTAAGAGAGAAAAAACGGTAGCAAAGTATGCTGAGAAAAGAAAAGCTTTGAAAGAAGCTGGAGATTTTGAAGGTTTACAAAAATTACCTAAAAATGCTTCACCAGTTCGTTTGCACAATCGTTGTAAATTAACAGGTAGACCAAGAGGGTATATCCGTCAATTCGGTATTTCACGTGTAACTTTCCGTGAAATGGCTAACAATGGATTAATTCCAGGTGTAAAAAAAGCCAGCTGGTAATATAAAAAGTTTATAAATTGATTAAAGGTTCAGGAAGCGAGTGCTTCCTGAAAACCATAATCGCAATCAAATACATATGTATACAGATCCTATTGCAGATTATTTGACGAGAGTTCGTAACGCTGTGGCTGCAAACCACAAAGTTGTTGAAATTCCTGCATCTAATCTAAAAAAAGAAATAACTAAGATCTTATTTGATCAAGGTTATATCTTAAGTTACAAATTTGAGGACAACGCTGTTCAGGGTTCAATCAAAATCGCTTTGAAGTATGATAAAGATACTAAAGAGCCGGTAATTAAAGATATCCAAAGAATTAGTAAACCAGGTTTGCGTAAATATGCAGGTGCTGCTAACTTACCTAGAATCCTTAACGGATTAGGAATTGCTATTGTTTCTACGTCAAAAGGTTTGATGACTGGAAAACAAGCTAAGCAATTAAATGTAGGTGGTGAAGTAATCTGTTACGTATACTAATTATAAAGACTATATAAGATGTCAAGAATAGGTAAAAATCCAATTGTAATCCCTGCTGCTACAACTGTTGAAGTTAAAGATGGTATTATTACAGTAAAAGGAAAGAATGGTCAACTTACTCAGGAGTTTTCGGACGTAACTGTTACAGTTGAAGGCGATCAAGTACTAGTTGAAAGATCGTCTGATCACAAAGATCACAGAGCAAAACACGGACTTTATAGATCATTAATCAATAACATGATTCTTGGTGTAAATGAAGGGTTTACTAAATCTTTAGAATTGGTTGGAGTAGGTTATAGAGCTTCAAATCAAGGACAAAAGTTAGATTTAGCTCTTGGATATTCTCACAATATTGTTTTAGAAATTGCTCCAGAAGTAGTTTTAGAGACAATATCTGAAAAAGGTAAAAACCCTATCGTAAAATTAACATCAATTGATAAACAACTTTTAGGTCAGGTTGCGGCAAAAATTAGAGGTTTCCGTAAGCCAGAACCATATAAAGGAAAAGGTGTTAAATTTGTAGGTGAAGTATTAAGAAGAAAAGCAGGTAAATCAGCTTAAAAAATAAGATTATGTCATTAACAAAATCTGATAGAAGACAGAGAATTAGATTCAGAATTAGAAAAACGATTAGTGGTTTCGCTACTAAACCAAGACTATCTGTATTTAGAAGTAACAAAGAAATTTACGCACAACTTATTGATGATGTAAATGGTGTTACTTTATTTGCTGCATCTTCAAGAGAAAAAGAAATAGGTAAAGGTACGAACGTAGAAGTTGCAAACGCAGTTGGAAAACTTGTTGCAGAAAAAGCGTTAAAAGCTGGGATAGATTCAGTAACTTTCGATAGAGGAGGATACTTATATCACGGTCGTATTAAATCATTAGCAGAAGGCGCAAGAGCGGCTGGACTTAAATTCTAATATATTATGTCTAAATACAAAAATGTAGAATTAGTAAAACCAAGTGGTCTTGAACTTAAAGATCGTCTGGTAAGTGTTAATCGTGTTACTAAAGTTACAAAGGGTGGTAGAGCTTTCGGTTTTTCTGCTATTGTAGTTGTAGGTGATGAAAATGGAGTTGTAGGACATGGATTAGGAAAATCTAAAGATGTTTCTGAAGCAATTGCGAAAGCAGTAGAAGATGCTAAGAAAAATTTAGTAAAAATTCCTTTGAATGGTCAATCAGTTCCTCACGAACAAAAAGGTAAATTTGGTGGTGCACGTGTATTCTTAATTCCTGCGTCTCATGGTACAGGAGTTATTGCTGGTGGAGCTGTTCGTTCAGTTCTTGAATCAGTAGGTATTCACGATGTATTATCTAAATCTCAAGGATCATCAAATCCTCATAACGTAGTTAAAGCAACTTTTGATGCTTTATTACAAATGAGAAGCGCTTATACTGTTGCAAAACAAAGAGGTGTTTCTTTAGAAAAAGTTTTTAAAGGTTAATTCAAGGAAATTATGGCTAAATTATTAGTAAAACAAGTAAGAAGCAAAATCAACTGTCCTCTTTCTCAAAAAAGAGGTTTGGAAGCTTTAGGTCTACGTAAAATGGGACAAGTTGTAGAGCATGATTCAAATCCTGCTATCCTTGGGATGATAAACAAAGTTAAACACTTAGTTTCTGTTGAAGAAGCTAAATAACAAATACTGTTATGAATTTAAGTAACTTACAACCAGCTGAAGGGTCAACGCACAATCAAAATAAAAGATTAGGTAGAGGAGAAGGTTCTGGAAAAGGTGGTACTTCTGCAAGAGGTCACAAAGGAGCAAAATCTCGTTCTGGTTATTCTAAAAAGATTGGTTTTGAGGGAGGGCAAATGCCACTTCAAAGACGTGTACCTAAGTTTGGTTTCACAAACATCAACCGTAAAGAATACGAAGGTGTAAATTTAGATACGCTTCAATTATTAGTAGACAATGGTATTATTACAGATTCTGTTGACATGACAGTTTATGTGGCTAATCGTCTAGCTACCAAAAATGAAATCGTTAAGATTTTAGGTAGAGGAGAATTGAAAGCAAAATTAAAAGTAACTGCTCACAAATTTACTGCTACTGCAAAAGCTGCTATTGAAGCTGCTGGTGGAGAAGTTGTAACAATATAATTTTTCTATTGTATGAAGAAATTTATTGAATCACTAAGTAATGTTTGGAAAATCGAAGAACTAAAAAATAGAATCTTAATCACTTTAGGACTTCTTTTGGTATATCGTTTTGGAGCACACGTTACGCTTCCTGGAATTGATGCAACGCAATTAACTGGATTAGCGGGACAAACAAAAAATGGTTTAGGATCTATTCTAGACATGTTCACCGGAGGTGCATTCTCTAAAGCTTCAGTTTTTGCTTTAGGTATTATGCCTTATATTTCAGCGTCTATTGTTGTACAGTTAATGGGAATTGCGATTCCGTATTTACAAAAACTTCAAAATGATGGGGAGAGCGGTAGAAAAAAAATTAATCAGATAACACGTTGGTTAACTATTGTAATTACATTAGTTCAAGGACCAACTTACATCTATAATTTATATAGAACATTACCTAGTAGTGCATTCTTACTAGGTTTTAATTCTTTTGAGTTTTTATTTTCTTCTGTGATAATTTTGGTTACAGGTACAATTTTTGCCATGTGGTTAGGAGAGAAAATTACAGATAAAGGTATTGGAAATGGAATTTCATTGTTGATTATGGTTGGTATATTAGCTCGTTTTCCACAAGCTTTTATTCAAGAATTTACAACCAGAGTTACCAATAACAATGGAGGACCAATGTTATTAGTTATTGAAATTATTGTTTGGTTATTAGTGATCATTTCTTGTGTACTGTTAATTATGGCAGTTCGTAAAATTCCTGTTCAATACGCTCGTCGTACAACTTCAGGTGATTATGAGCAAGATTTGATGGGAGGAAATAGACAATGGATTCCACTTAAGCTTAATGCTTCTGGGGTTATGCCAATCATTTTTGCACAAGCAATTATGTTTATTCCTGCAGCTGTAGCTGGATTATCAAAATCAGAAACATCACAATCTATTGTAGGTACTTTTAGCGATATGTTTGGATTCTGGTATAACTTTGTATTTGCAACATTAATTATTGTTTTTACATTCTTTTATACTGCAATTACAGTACCTACTAATAAGATGTCAGACGACTTAAAGAGAAGTGGTGGTTTTATTCCAGGTGTTAGACCAGGAGTTGAAACTTCAGACTATCTTGATAAAGTAATGTCTCTAATAACTTTCCCAGGATCTTTATTCCTTGCTTTGATTGCTGTTTTCCCAGCCATTGTTGTAAGTTTTATGGATGTACAACAATCTTGGGCAATGTTTTTTGGAGGTACCTCGTTAATAATTATGGTTGGGGTTGCAATAGATACTATTCAACAAATCAACTCATACTTGTTAAACAAACATTATGATGGTTTAATGAAGACTGGTAAAAATAGAAAAGCAGTAGCTTAATTTTTATATGGCAAAACAATCAGCAATAGAACAAGACGGATCAATCATTGAAGCATTATCAAATGCGATGTTCCGTGTAGAATTAGAAAATGGACATATTGTAATTGCTCATATTTCTGGAAAGATGCGTATGCATTATATCAAATTATTACCTGGTGATAAAGTGAAACTAGAAATGAGCCCTTACGACTTGTCAAAAGCAAGAATTACTTATAGATATTAAAGGATATTCACTATGAAAGTTAGAGCATCAGTAAAAAAGAGAAGTCCCGAGTGCATCATTGTGCGTAGAAAAGGGAGATTGTACGTAATAAACAAAAAGAATCCTAGATTTAAACAAAGACAAGGATAATTATGGCAAGAATAGCAGGGGTAGATATCCCAAAAAATAAGAGAGGTGTTATAGCACTTACCTATATCTTTGGATTAGGAAGAAGTAGAGCTATTGAGATTTTAGAAAAAGCTCAAGTAAGCCAAGATAAAAAAGTTCAAGAGTGGAATGATGACGAGATCGGAGCAATTCGTGAAGCTGTATCATCTTTTAAAATTGAAGGAGAATTACGTTCTGAAGTTTCTTTAAACATCAAACGTTTAATGGATATTGGTTGTTATAGAGGTATCCGTCATAGATCTGGTCTTCCATTAAGAGGGCAAAGAACTAAAAACAACTCTAGAACAAGAAAAGGTAAAAGAAAAACTGTTGCTAACAAGAAAAAAGCAACTAAATAATAAGTAATATGGCTAAAGCAACTGCAAAAAAACGTAAAGTTATCGTTGAATCAACGGGTGAAGCTCATATTTCTGCCACTTTCAACAACATTATCATTTCTTTGACTAATAAGAAAGGTGAAGTTATTTCTTGGTCTTCAGCTGGTAAAATGGGTTTCAGAGGTTCTAAAAAGAATACTCCGTACGCAGCTCAAATGGCAGCAGAAGATTGTAGTAAAGTAGCTCTTGAGGCAGGACTTAAAAAAGTTAAGGTTTATGTAAAAGGACCAGGAAACGGACGTGAGTCTGCTATCCGTTCTATTCATAACGGTGGAATTGAAGTTACAGAGATTATCGATGTTACTCCAATGCCTCACAACGGATGTCGTCCTCCTAAAAGACGTAGAGTTTAATACTCAAAAATTATAGTATAACCTAGATTGAAAATAGATTATCGAAGGATAAGACCTGAATTCATAATCTCAATCTTAAACAATTTAAAATGGCAAGATATACTGGTCCAAGCACAAGAATCGCTCGTAAATTTGGCGAAGCAATCTTCGGAGATGACAAATCTTTCGAAAAAAGAAATTACCCACCTGGACAACACGGGATGGCTAAAAAAAGAGGAAAAAAATCTGAGTACGCTGTTCAGTTAATGGAAAAGCAAAAAGCTAAATATTCTTATGGAATTTTAGAAAAACAATTCAGAAATTTATTCGAAAAAGCATCAGCTACTAAAGGAGTTACTGGTGAGGTTTTATTACAATTATGTGAAGCAAGACTTGATAATGTAGTTTTTAGAATGGGTATTGCTCCTTCTAGAAGAGGTGCACGTCAAATCGTATCTCACAGACACGTTACTGTAAACGGTGAAGTTGTTAATATTCCTTCTTACCACCTTAAGCCTGGTGATAAAGTTGCTGTTCGTGAAAAATCTAAATCTTTAGAAGCTATCGAACGTTCTTTATCTAATTCAAGTCATGTTTATGAGTGGATTACTTGGAACAATGATCTTAAAGAAGGAACTTTTGTTTCTGTACCTGCGAGACTTCAAATTCCAGAAAACATTAAAGAACAATTAATCGTAGAGTTGTACAACAAATAATAATTGACTTAGTCGAAATTTATGGCAATATTTAATTTTCAAAAGCCCGATAAAGTTATCATGATCGATTCAACCGATTTTGAAGGTAAATTCGAATTTAGACCTTTAGAACCTGGTTATGGATTGACTGTTGGTAATGCACTTAGAAGAGTTTTGCTTTCAGCATTAGAAGGTTATGCAATTACATCCGTTCGCATTGAAGGTGTAGATCATGAGTTTTCTACTATCTCAGGTGTTGTTGAAGATGTTACCGAAATTATCCTTAATCTTAAGCAAGTTCGTTTCAAACGCCAAATTGAAGATATCGATAATGAATCAGTTACTATTTCTGTTTCTGGTAAAGATCAATTAACAGCAGGTGATTTTCAAAAATTTATTTCAGGTTTTCAAGTTCTGAATCCAGACCTTGTTATCTGTAATTTAGATAGTAAAATTAAACTGAATTTCGATTTAACGATCGAAAAAGGTAGAGGATACGTTCCTGCTGAGGAGAACAAAAAACAGAATGCTGCAATTGGAACTATTTTTACAGATTCAATTTTTACTCCGGTAAAAAATGTAAAATACGCAATTGAAAACTTCCGTGTTGAGCAAAAAACAGATTACGAAAAATTAGTTTTTGAAATTAAAACTGATGGTTCTATTAATCCTAAAGATGCCCTTACTGAAGCTGCTAAAGTTTTAATTCACCACTTCATGTTATTCTCTGACGAAAGAATTACACTCGAGGCTGACGAAATTGCACAAACAGAATCGTATGATGAAGAGTCATTACATATGAGACAATTGCTTAAAACTAAGCTTGTTGATATGGATTTATCTGTGAGAGCATTAAATTGCTTGAAAGCGGCTGAAGTTGATACACTTGGTGATTTAGTATCGTTCAATAAAAATGACCTAATGAAATTCCGTAATTTTGGTAAAAAATCTTTAACTGAACTTGATGAACTTGTTGCAGTAAAGAATTTAACTTTCGGAATGGATTTAGCTAAATACAAACTAGATAAAGAATAATCTAATTCGCTTAGGCGAGTTAAATTTAACATAGCAATGAGACACGGAAAAAAATTCAATCACTTAAGCAGACAGACTGGACATAGAAAAGCTATGTTGGCTAATATGGCTTGTTCTCTTATTGAGCACAAACGTATTAACACTACTGTTGCTAAAGCTAAAGCGCTTAAACAATTCGTTGAGCCTTTAATCACAAAATCAAAAGAAGATACGACTCACAACCGTCGTATTGTTTTTGCATACTTACGTAGCAAATATGCTGTAACTGACTTGTTCAGAGATGTAGCTGCTAAAGTAGGAGACCGTCCAGGTGGATACACTCGTATCATTAAAGTTGGAAATCGTTTAGGAGATAACGCTGATATGGCGATGATCGAACTTGTTGATTTCAATGAACTTTACAACGGAGGTAAAAAAGAAGTTAAAAAAGCAAAAAGCCGTCGTGGTGGAAAAGCAAAAAAAGCTGATGAGACTTCTGAAGCTCCTGCTGCTGATACAGAAACGACAACTGAAGCTTCTGAATAATTATGAAAGTAATCATTCAATAAGAATTAAGGATAAACTAGTTACTAGTTTATCCTTTTTTTTTGTTTTTTTCAAATTAAAACACAATAATATAACACTTTCCCCTCTTAGGGTTTTATTTTTAGAGATGAATTTTTTAAAAAACCTTGCACTCGCTCTTTTAAAAAATTAAATTTGCAAAATATCTAATTACAAATGAAATACACAACACGACAAAGCGCTATTCTTTTACTAAGTGACGGAACAATTTTTCACGGAAAATCAATCGGAATTAGTGGTACAACTTTTGGAGAAGTTTGCTTTAATACAGGAATGACAGGATATCAAGAAATCTTTACGGATCCTTCTTATTTTGGTCAGATTATGGTTGCAACGAATGCACACATTGGAAATTATGGTGTAAATGATTCTGAAATAGAGTCTGATAGCATCAAGATATCTGGATTGGTGTGTAAAAACTTTAGCTTTAACTATTCTAGAGAAGGTGCTTCAGAAAGTTTAGAGTCTTATTTTATAAAAGAAAATCTTATTTGTATCTCAGATGTTGATACAAGAGCATTGGTGAGTTATATACGAGATCACGGAGCTATGAATGCTGTTATTTGTACGGATGGGACTTCTATAGAGGATTTGAAGATCGCATTGGCAAATGTTCCGAATATGGAAGGATTGGAACTTGCTTCTAAAGTGTCAACAAAAGAGCCGTATTTTTATGGAGATGAAAATGCTACATATAAAATTTCTGCTTTAGATTTAGGGATTAAGACTAATATTTTGCGTAATCTAGCAAAAAGAGATTGTTATATCAAAGTATTTCCATACGATTCGAGTTTTAAAGATTTAGCGGCATTTAATCCAGATGGCTATTTCTTATCGAATGGGCCTGGTGATCCTGATCCATTATTTGGTGCAATTGAAGTTGCTAAAGAGATTTTGGCAAATGATAAGCCGTTATTTGGTATTTGCTTAGGGCACCAAGTCATTGCTTTGGCAAATGGGGTTTCTACTTATAAAATGTTTAATGGACATCGTGGAATAAATCATCCGGTTAAGAATTTGATTACTGGTAAAGGTGAGATAACATCTCAAAATCATGGTTTTGCCGTTAATAAAGAGCAATTAGATAATCATCCTGATTTAGAAATTACGCATTTACATCTTAATGATGAAACAGTTGCTGGTATGCGTATGAAAAATAAAAATTGTTTTTCGGTACAGTACCATCCAGAAGCAAGTCCAGGGCCACATGACTCATCTTATTTGTTTGATCAATTTATTGAGAACATAAAAGCGAATTAAACTAAAACGTTTGAGTTAATAAATAAAAGTATTTAATTGCTAGGGAAATTAATTAGCGTCAAATATTTTTATAATTTCGAAAAATATTTATAATTTAATAATAAAAACTAAAAATAATGAGTATTATAATAAAAATTCACGCAAGACAAATTTTTGATTCTAGAGGTAATCCTACTATCGAAGTTGATGTAATTACAGACAATGGAGTATTAGGAAGAGCAGCAGTTCCATCTGGAGCGTCTACTGGGGAACATGAAGCAGTTGAATTACGTGACGGAGGTAAAGCTTTTTTAGGTAAAGGAGTTTTGAATGCTGTGAATAATGTAAATACTATTATTGCAGAAGAATTAGTTGGTGTTTCTGTTTTTGAGCAAAATGTTATCGATCAAGCTATGATCGATTTAGATGGAACTCCGAATAAATCTAAATTAGGAGCAAACGCTATTTTAGGTGTTTCTCTTGCTGTAGCGAAAGCGGCAGCTAATGAGTTAGGTTTGCCTTTGTATAGATATGTTGGAGGTGTTTCAGCAAATACATTGCCTGTGCCAATGATGAATATTATTAATGGTGGTTCGCACTCTGATGCTCCGATTGCTTTTCAAGAATTTATGATATTTCCAGTAAAAGCTACTTCTTTTTCTCACTCTATGCAAATGGGTACTGAAATTTTTCATAGCCTGAAAAAAGTGTTACATGATAGAGGATTAAGTACTGCTGTAGGTGATGAAGGAGGTTTTGCTCCAAATTTACCAGGTGGTACTGAAGATGCTTTAGATACTATTAAAAAAGCTGTTGAAAATGCAGGGTATACTTTTGGTGACGAAATTATGATTGCGCTTGACTGTGCGGCGGCTGAATTTTATGTAAACGGTAAATACGATTATTCTAAATTTGAAGGAGAAACTGGTAAAGTTAGAACTTCTGCTGAGCAAGTTGATTATTTAGCTGAATTAGCTGCTAAATATCCAATTATCTCTATTGAAGACGGAATGGATGAAAATGACTGGGATGGTTGGAAATTACTTACGGAAAAAATTGGAAATAAAGTACAATTAGTAGGTGATGACTTATTCGTAACTAATGTGGAACGTTTATCTACAGGAATCGAAAAAGGAATCGCAAATTCTATTCTTATAAAAGTAAACCAAATTGGTACTTTGACAGAGACTATTGCTGCGGTTAATATGGCTAAAAATGCAGGTTATACTTCAGTAATGTCACACCGTTCGGGAGAAACTGAAGATAATACAATTGCAGATTTAGCAGTAGCTTTAAACTGTGGGCAAATCAAAACTGGTTCAGCTTCACGTTCAGATCGTATGGCAAAATACAATCAATTGCTTAGAATCGAAGAAGAACTAGGAAGTACTGCTTATTTTCCTGGATTAAACGCTTTCAAGATTAAATAATTGTAAGAGTTATATATTGAAAAAAAAGCCATTCGTGAAAACGGATGGTTTTTTTTTGGAGTTTTAACAAATTCATAGCAAGATTCCTTTTTTAGTTAGTCTTAAATTCCTTAAATTTGATAAATTATTATTTAAAAGATTTATTTCCGATTATATTATGTCAAAAATAGCTACCCTAGAAGTAGATGGTAAGAAGATTGAACTTCCTGTTATAACAGGAAGCGAAAATGAATCTGCTGTCGATATTAACAAATTACGTGATTTAACAGGTTTCATTACTCTTGATCCAGGATATAAAAACTCTGGTTCTTGTACAAGTGAGATTACTTTTTTAGATGGAGAATTAGGAATTTTGCGTTACAGAGGATATTCAATTGAAGACTTAGCTGAGCAAGCAAGTTTTCCTGAAGTGTCTTATCTATTGATTTTCGGTGAGTTACCTACAGCTGCACAATTAGCACAATTTGATGCTGATATTAAAAAGCATACTTTGGTAAACGAAGAAATGAAAAATATTATTGACGGTTTTCCAAAAACTGCTCATCCTATGGGAGTATTGTCTGCATTGACAAGTGCTTTGACTGCTTTTAATCCTAAAGCAGTGAATGTAGAAAATGAAAAAGAAATGTATGAAGCTATTTGCAAAACGATAGCTAAGTTTCTTGTAATTGCTACATGGACCTATAGAAAAACAATGGGATATCCATTAAATTATTATGACAATACTAAAGGGTATGTAGAGAACTTTATGCAATTGATGTTTAAATTGCCTACAGGTCCTTATGCTGCAAATCCTATTGTTGTTAATGCATTAGATAAATTATTCATCTTACACGGAGATCATGAACAGAACTGTTCTACATCTACAGTAAGAATGGTTGGTTCTTCTCACGCTGGTTTGTTTGCTTCAATCTCTGCTGGAGTTTCTGCTCTTTGGGGACCACTTCATGGAGGTGCTAATCAGGCAGTTCTTGAAATGCTTGAAGAGATTAATAAAGACGGTGGTGATACTGATAAATTTATGGCGAAAGCCAAAGATAAAAATGATCCTTTCCGTTTAATGGGATTTGGTCATAGAGTATACAAAAACTTTGATCCAAGAGCTAGAATTATTAAGAAAGCTGCAGATGAAGTTTTGAATACATTAGGTGTTGATGATCCAATTTTGGCTATTGCTAAAAAATTGGAGGCAGCAGCCCTAGAAGATGAATACTTTAAATCAAGAAGTTTGTATCCTAACGTAGATTTTTACTCAGGTATTATTTATAGAGCATTAGGGATACCTACAGATATGTTTACAGTAATGTTTGCTATAGGAAGACTACCAGGATGGATTGCGCAATGGAAAGAAATGCGTGAAAATAAAGAACCAATTGGTAGACCTAGACAAATATATACTGGTCATCCTTTAAGAGAATTCAAATCGAATAAATAAAATTCAATTTAAAGCTTCACTTAACTGTGAAGCTTTTTTTTATCTTTGTTGAAATCAAATAATAGAATATGTTACAATTAAATGTAAAGAACGAAACATCAAGATTACGTGCTGTAGTTTTGGGAACTGCAGTTCATAACGGGCCTACGCCAACTGTTGAGGAAGCGTATGATCCGAAATCATTGGAGCATATTAAAGCAGGGACTTATCCTGTTGAATCTGATATGGTTGCTGAAATGGATGCTTTTAATGCAGTGCTTCAAAAATACGATGTGACAGTTTTTCGTCCTGAAATGATTGAAAACTACAACCAGATTTTTGCTAGAGATATCGGTTTTGTGATAGATGATGTTTTTGTGAAATCAAATATTTTACCAGAAAGAGAATTGGAGCTTAATGCAATTCAATACATAATAGATCAAATGGATCCTCAAAAAGTAGTTCGACCACCAGAAGAAGTACATATCGAGGGAGGAGATGTTATGCTTTGGAATGATTATGTTTTTATAGGAACTTATAAAGGGAGTGATTATAAAGATTATATTACTGCAAGAACAAATATGGAGGGAGTTGAGTTTATTAGAAATTTGTTTCCAAATAAAATTGTCAAAGAGTTTGATTTGGTTAAATCTAAAATTGAAGCTCGTGATAATGCTTTGCATCTTGATTGTTGTTTTCAACCAGTAGGAAAGGATAAAGGAATTATTTACAAAAGAGGATTTCGTGAAGAAGCTGATTACATGTATTTAGTGAATCTTTTTGGTAAGGACAACTTATTTCATATTGAGAGAGAAGAAATGTATTATATGAATTCGAATGTTTTTTCAATAGATACTAATGTTGTTGTGTCAGAGAAAAATTTTACTAGATTGAATAATTGGCTAAGAAGCAACGGATTTGTTGTAGAAGAAATCCCTTATGCTGAAATTGCTAAACAAGAAGGGTTGTTGAGATGTTCAACTTTACCTTTGATTAGAGATTAAAAATTAGTTTCAAGTTTCAGGTTTCAAGTTGCTAGAAAACTTGAAACCTGAAACTTGAAACAAAAAAAATACAAACATGAAACAAACTACAAACGCAATAGTAATGATTCGTCCGGTTGCATTCAGAATGAATGAGCAAACGGCAGTAAATAATTATTATCAGAAAGTGTTAGACGGACTTTTACCGGCTACAGTAAATGCAAAAGCACAACAAGAATTTGATGCTTTTGTGGATAAATTACGTGCTGTGGGGGTAGACGTTACAGTAGTAGAAGATACGCTAACACCAGATACGCCAGATAGTATATTTCCAAATAACTGGGTTTCCTTTCATGAAAATGGAGATGTAGCATTGTATCCTATGTTTGCTGAGAATCGTCGTCTAGAACGTCGTGAGGATATTTTGGATATTCTTGAAGAAAAAGGTTTTCAAATAAATAACATTGTAGATTATACATCGGCAGAAGAGGATGGTTTTTTCTTAGAGGGCACAGGTAGTTTACTTTTGGATAGAGCAAATGGGAAAGCGTATTGCGCTTTATCTCCAAGAGCTGATGAAGAATTATTTATAGAATTCTGCGAAGATTTTGATTATGCACCTGTAATTTTTGAAGCATTTCAAACTGTTAATGGTGAGCGAAAGCTAATTTATCATACTAATGTTATGATGTGCTTGGGTGAAACTTTTGCAGTGATTTGTGCAGATTGTATAGATGATAAAAAAGAGCGTAAAATGGTTCTAGAAAATCTAAAAGCAGATAAGAAAGAAGTTATTTTAATAACAGAAGCTCAAGTGAATAATTTTGCTGGAAATATGCTTGAAGTTCGTGGAGCTAATGATAAAAAATATATCGTGATGAGTACTTCAGCGCATCAAAGTTTAACGCCAAAACAAATTTCACAACTTGAAGCTCATGCGACTATTTTAAGTTCAAGTTTAGATACTATCGAGGCTTGTGGAGGAGGAAGTGCAAGATGTATGATGGCAGAAGTGTTTTTGCCAAGAGCATAAAAAAAATATAAAATCAAAAAAAAGGGACAAATCTAGTATTTTGTCCCTTTTTTAGTTTTTAGTGTGTTTAGATATGCATTAAATTGCCTTTGATTATATTAATTATCGCACTCACGATATATTGTATTCCGATAGCGATTACAATAAAGCCGACAATTCTTGAAATAGCAACAATGCCTGAAGCACCAAGGATCTTAGCTAGATAATGTGCACTTCTAAGAATGATAAAAATTACAATCGCAATTGCTAAAATTGCCGCAGAGGCGATAATGATCTCAGTAGTTTCATGGTGTTCTTGGTAAAAAGCAATTAATAAAGAAATTGATCCAGGGCCTGCGAGCATAGGAATTGCTAGTGGCGTAAGAGCAATGTCATTTCGTTGTTGGGCATCAGTTTCTACTTTTTTATTTATTCCTCTTTTTTTGTTGAATTTACCAGATAGTAATGAAAAACCCGAGTTTACAATTATAATTCCACCGGCAATACGAAGAGCATCGATGCTTATTCCAAAAAATGTCAACATGTATTGTCCTATAAAAAAAGAAACGATTAGGATAAGAAAAACGTTTATAGCGGTCCATAAGGAAATTCGAGAACGCTCTTTTTTCGAGTCATGTTGTGTTAGTCCTACAAAAATAGGAACTGTTCCAATGGGATTTAATACCGAGAATAGAGCAGCAAATAAGTAAATAAATAGATCCATAAAGTCTTGTTTAGTCTTGTAAAAATAGTCTTTTTTAAAAGATATGATTACAGTTTAATTAGTAGGTTATTGATTTTTTTAAAAAAGAACTAAACTTTTTAAATCATCGAAGAGCTAAACCTTTTTGATTACTTTTGTAGTATATATTAGAGACAATGAAAAATAAAAAAACAGTAGTGCTTGGAGCAACTACCAAGCCTGAAAAATATGCTTTTTTAGCTATAAATAAATTAGTAGAAAAAGGACATACCGTTTTAGCAATTGGTCAAAATGCTGGAGAAGTTGCTGGTGTAAAAATTTACACAAAGGCAATTCCTCTTAAAAATATTGATACCATCACGTTGTATTTGAATCCGTCACGTCAGCGAGATTATTATAATTACATCGTAGAAGCAAAGCCTAAGCGAGTAATTTTTAATCCAGGAACCGAAAATCCAGAATTATATCAGTTGTTAGAACTTAATAATATTAAAGCTCAAGTTGCTTGTACATTAGTTTTGCTTACAACAAATCAGTATTAGTTCTGTAGCTAATTAATGTTTTTTTTTAGTAGCTATTTCCAGCTATCCGCTATATCTTTTTCTGTTCGCAGATGCGAACAGAAAAAGGATGTCGCTTCTATCTGGGCTAGTCCGCATAAGGACAATTAAAATAGTATGTTTTTATGAAATGTGAAATTTCAAGTATTTAAAACTTCTATTTTCCATAAAACAAAAGTCGAGTAAACCCACAAATTTAGTATTTTTGTCTTCATGGAATTTTCTTCAAAATTAATAGAGAAAGCAGTCAATGAAATGTCTCAATTGCCAGGTATTGGTAAGCGTACGGCTTTGCGACTAGTTTTACATTTATTAAAACAACCAAAAGAACAAACCGGTTTTTTAGCCGAAGCATTAACAACAATGCGTGCAGATATTAAATTTTGTGAAAGCTGTCATAATATTTCTGATATTGCAGTATGTGAAATTTGTGCTAACACAGCAAGGAATCATCAAACTATATGTGTAGTTGAGGATATTCGTGATGTAATGGCTATAGAGAATACAGGTCAGTACAAAGGGATTTATCATGTTTTAGGAGGGAAAATTTCTCCAATTGAAGGAGTTGGTCCAAGTCAGTTAAATATAACTACCTTAGTCGAAAAGGTGAAGTTAGGCGGGGTAAACGAAATTATCTTTGCTTTAAGTTCAACAATGGAAGGGGATACAACTAATTTTTATATCTACAAACAAATAGCCGATGCTGAAATTATTATTTCAACAATAGCACGCGGAATTGCTGTAGGAGATGAATTAGAATATGCAGACGAAGTAACTCTAGGAAGAAGTATATTGCATAGGGTTCCGTTTGAGAAAACGTTTAAAAATAGTTAACAGAGTCAGTCAATAAAATTGATGTTTTCTTAAAATAAATGAAAAGCTATATTTACTATTAAAATTCTGTAAATGAATAAAAACTCTCTTTATCTGTTGTTGCTTATTAGCATACTTTTTGCATCATGCATTCCGCTAAATGATTTGGTTTATTTACAAGATAAAGGAACAACCGGCACTGAAAGTAATATTGCTGTTGTAGAATCAAAACCCTATCGTTTGCAAACTAATGATGTTTTAAGTATTAATATAAAGGCTATTGATCCAAAATTAGTAGCGATTTTTAATACTACAGATAAAACCGTAGGACAAAATTTATCTAACTCAGAAGCAGGATTGTATTTTGATGGTTTTACAGTTGATGCTCATGGAAATATAAGAATGCCCGTTTTAGGTGAAATAAATGTTATGGGGTATACACTAGAAGAAGTGCGTATTAAAATAGAAAAACAATTATTAGACGAACATTTTAAACCAGAAGCAAATATATTTGTAACAGTAAAGCTTGATGGTTTTAGATATACAATAAATGGAGAAATAACATCTCCAGGTACTAAAACGCTTTTTAGAGAACAGGTAAATGTAATGGAAGCCATTGCTAATTCTGGAGATATTACAATTACAGGTAATAGAAAAGCAGTTACTATTATTCGACAATCACCTTCAGGAGTCGAAATGCATGATATTGATCTTACAGATCTTAATGCAATAAAATCCCCTTATTTTTATTTACAACCCAATGATTATATATATGTAAAACCACTTAAGCAAAAAACTTGGGGAACAGGTAAAACAGGTATAGAATCTATTGGAACAATAATCACTATAATTTCTTTGGCAACAACTACATTTTTACTTTTAAAACTTTAAAAACCTACAAAATGTTAGATATAAAAGATTTTTCGATTTTTGACAATCAATCAGATTTTGATTTTAAAGGGTTTTTGTTAAAAATTGGGGGATACTGGAAATGGTTTTTATTGAGTTTAATAATTGCTTTTGCAATTGCTTATCAAGTAAACATTCGCAAAGAAAAAATATATGGAATGGAAACTTTGATTTCCATAAAAGAAGAAAATAATCCATTCTTTACTTCAAATACTAGTTTAGTTTTTAACTGGGGAGGAACTTCTGATCAAATAAGTAATACAATAACAGTTTTGCAATCAAGATCTCACAATGAGCTTGTTGTAGATAAGTTGCAATATTATATCGATTATCTAGAACAAGGTAAGTATAATATGGTAGACTCTTATGGGGCTGTTCCTTTTTATGTTGTCATAGATAAATCGAAAGGACAATTAGCTGGGGCGTTAATCAGTATTAAGTTTTTAAATGCTAATGAATATGAAATTAGAATTCCTTTTGAGAATAGTTCAGTTTCATTAATTACTTATGCTAATAATTCATACAGTAATACAGCTGTAGAGATAGGAGAGTTTGTAAAGAAGTATAAAGTTGGAGAGCAAGTTTCGTTGCCTTTTTTAAATTGGAAATTACAAATTAACGATAATGCCGGTTTTTATAAAGACAAAGAATATTTTGTCCAATTCAATGATTTTGATAGTACGGTTGCAAAATATCGAGGTATAAGTGTGCGGTCTGATGATGGAGGGAGTTCGATAATTACATTGGGGATGCAAGGAACTAATAAAGCACGAATGGTTGAATATTTAAATTCGACTGTAAAAATGCTAATAAAAATCCAACTTGATAGTAAAAATCAATTTGCAACAAATACCATTAATTTTATTGATAGTACACTTGTGGCAATGGAAACTCAGTTAAAGCAGACTGGAGATGAATTAAAGATATTCCGAAAAGGTAAAAATGTTTATAATATAGAAGAAGGAGGGAGTAAGTTTTCAGATAAAATCATGGACTTTGATGTCGAAAAAGATAAAGTTACTCGTAAAATAGCCTATTATAATTCGTTAAATGCATATTTAAAAAACAGTGTTGATTATTCTAGGTTGCCTGCGCCGTCTGTTGCGGGTATTGATGATCCAAATATTGTTGTAAATGTTTCTAAATTAATTTCGCTTTCTGCACAAAGATCAGAAATGGCCTATGCAGTAAAAAGTGATAAAATTTTTAAAGATTTTGATAATCAAATGTTGGCTGTCAAGAACGTGCTGTTAGAAAATATTGCTTCTGCCAAATCTTCTTTGCAATATGATTTGGCAATGGTTAATAGTAAAATTGGACAGACAGAAAGTACAATAAAAAGATTGCCAGAAGAGCAACAAGAGTTATTGAAAATTAAGAGGAAATACGATTTAAGTGATAATATTTACAGTACATTTCTTCAAAAAAGGAGCGAGGCAGATATTGTAAAAGCGGCTAATTTATCGGATATTCATTTTATAGATCCAGCAAAAGATGTTGGAGGTGGGCTAATAGGGCCAAAGACTTCTGTCAATTATGTTTTAGCATTGTTCTTGGGTTTACTAATTCCGTTATTGCTAATTTGTATTGTCTTCTTTTTTAATAACTCGATTCAGAACATAGAAGATGTCAGTAAGCAAACACAAATTCCATTAATTGGAGTAGTGGGAGTAAATAATGATGCGACTAATTTAGCAGTGTTTGATAAACCAAAATCGGTTTTGTCAGAGTCGTTCAGATCAATTCGTTCTTCTTTACAGTTTTTGTATAAAAAACAGCAAGTTGAAGGAGCAAAGACATTAATGGTAACTTCATCAGTTAGTGGTGAAGGTAAAACCTTTTGCTCGATTAATATTGCTACCGTATTTGCATTAAGTGAAAAAAGGACTGTTATCGTTGGTTTAGATTTAAGAAAGCCAAGGTTGGCAGAGGAATTTAGATTGACTAATGAAGTTGGAGTAGTTAATTATTTAATTAAGGAAAAAAACTTAGAAGAGATTACTAATGCAACCAAGATTCCGTATTTAGATGTTATTCTTTCTGGGCCAATTCCACCAAATCCATCTGAATTGATTTTAGGAGAAGCAATGAATGAGTTTATGAGTGAATTGAAAGCAAAATATGATTATATAATTTTGGATACGCCTCCAGTTGGGCTTGTTTCAGATTCTCTAGAATTGGTGCAATATAGTGATGTAACCTTGTATATTGTGAGGCAAAATTATACCAAAAAAGATATGATCACGTTGTTGAATAATAGAGTTAAAAGAGGTGAACTCTCAAATGCAAGTATTGTTTTGAATGGATTTGAGAACAAAGCCAAATACGGAGCAACTTATGGTTATGGATACGGTTATGGAAATTATTCTAATAGATATCATGAGGGAGTAAAAAAAGTAAGTTTGTTAAAAAGAATTTTTAATAAATTCAATAAAAAATAATATCGAGTCATTTAAAAGTATTAATTATGGAATCACAAAACACGATATTAATTACCGGAGGAGCTGGGTTTATAGGTTCTAATCTCTGTGAGTATTTTTTAGGACAAGGGCATAAAGTTATTTGTTTAGATAATTTTTCGACAGGTCATCGACATAATTTAAAAGATTTTGTTACTAATGATAACTTTAAGTTAATAGAAGGAGATATTCGAAACATTGCAGATTGTATCTTTGCAGTTCAAGGTGTAGACTATGTTTTGCATGAAGCAGCTTTAGGTTCAGTTCCAAGATCTATCAATGATCCAATTACAACAAATGATGTAAATGTTTCAGGATTTTTAAACATGCTAGTGGCTTCAAGAGACGCTAAGGTAAAGCGATTTATTTATGCTGCAAGCTCATCTACTTATGGCGATTCAGAAGGATTACCAAAGGTAGAAGAAGTAATAGGGAAACCATTGTCACCTTATGCTATTACAAAATATGTAAATGAGTTATATGCTGAAATTTTTAGTAGAACTTATGGATTAGAAACAATTGGTTTGCGTTATTTTAATGTTTTTGGAAGAAAACAAGATCCGAAAGGAGCTTATGCTGCGGTTATTCCTAAGTTTGTAATGCAATTGATGAATTATGAAAGCCCTGTTATTAATGGTGATGGTAATTTTTCACGTGATTTCACTTATATTGATAATGTGATTCAGATGAATGCCTTAGCTATTACGACTAAAAATACGGAGGCGGTCAATACAGTTTATAATACTGCGTATGGAGACAGGAACACTTTAAATGATTTGGTTAATTATTTAAAAAAATATTTATCCGAAAAAGATGCTAAAATTGCCTCTGTAGAAATAGTCTATGGGCCAAATAGAGCGGGCGATATTCCACATTCCTTGGCAAGTATAGACAAAGCAAAGAAGCTATTGCAATACGATCCTAAGTATTCTTTACAAGAAGGTTTGCAAGAAGCTGTAAGTTGGTATTGGAATAATTTAAAGTAGCAATTTTCTTTAGAATAGTATAAAAATAAAATAGAATAAAAAACATTTGAAAATTTAATTAGATGAAAATCACAAAGATTTGTTGTATTGGTGCAGGTTACGTAGGTGGACCAACTATGGCAGTTATAGCTCAAAAATGCCCGCATATACAAGTTACAGTAGTTGATTTAAATGAAGAAAGAATCAGAGCATGGAATGATGAGAATACTGATAATATTCCAATTTATGAACCTGGTTTAGATAAGATCGTGGCCGACGCTAGAGGTCGCAATTTATTCTTTTCAACAGATGTTGAAAAAGCAATTGACGAGGCTCAAATTATATTTATATCTGTAAATACCCCTACAAAAACTTACGGAAAAGGTAAAGGTATGGCAGCAGACTTAAAGTATATTGAACTGTGTGCCAGACAAATTGCCAAGATTGCAAAAGACAATAAGATTGTGGTTGAAAAATCGACATTGCCTGTACGAACTGCCGAAGCTATTAAAAGTATTTTAGACAATACAGGAAATGGTGTTCAATTTCAAATTTTATCAAATCCTGAATTTTTAGCCGAAGGAACAGCGGTTACAGATTTATTAAATCCAGATCGTATATTAATTGGTGGTGATGCCACATCGGAGGGTAAAGATGCAATAGGTGCTTTGGTAGAGGTGTATTCGAATTGGGTATCGTTAGATAGAATCTTAACGACAAATGTTTGGTCATCGGAGTTGTCAAAGTTAACGGCAAATGCATTTTTGGCTCAGAGAATATCTTCAATAAATGCCATGTCAGAATTGTGTGAGAAGACAGGGGCTGATGTTAATGAAGTGGCGAGAGCAATTGGAATGGATACTAGAATTGGGTCTAAATTTCTTAAAGCTTCAGTTGGATTTGGAGGGTCATGTTTTCAAAAAGATATTTTAAATTTAGTTTATATTGCTAAGTCATATGGATTGCACGAAGTAGCTGATTATTGGGAACAAGTCATTATAATGAATGACCATCAGAAGAGAAGGTTCTCTAGTAAAATTGTTCAGACCCTATATAATACCGTTTCAGGTAAGAAAATAACATTCTTAGGTTGGGCTTTTAAAAAGGATACAAATGATACACGTGAGTCGGCAGCGATTTATGTAGCTGATGATTTGATTAATGAACAAGCTAAAATTGCTGTTTATGATCCTAAAGTTTCTAGAGAAAAAATGTTGAGTGATTTAAATTATTTAGAGACTAGAAGTTTAGAAGAGAATACTAAATCGGTTGCGACTTTTGAGGATCCTTATGAAGCATGTAATGGAGCTCATGCAATTGCGATATTGACTGAGTGGGATGAGTTTGTGAAATATGATTGGGTGAGGATTTATAATTCAATGCAAAAACCAGCTTTTGTCTTCGATGGAAGAAATATTCTAGATAAAGGAGAGTTGAAGAAAATAGGATTCGTATATCTGGGTATTGGGTCTTGATATTGGAGGATAAAGCATAAAGTGTTGTTGTATTAATGTTTATAGGTAAATTTCATAACAAAGTAAGTAATAATGAATTGGTATGTAGTTTATACGAAGCCCAAATGGGAAAAAAAAGTTGCGGATCAATTAAATAAAATTGGAGTTAAGTGTTATTGTCCGTTGGTTATTCAGATAAGACAATGGTCGGATAGAAAGAAAAAAGTAGAAGTGCCTTTGTTTAATTCTTATGTTTTTGTTCAATTAGAAGATTTGGATAGAAACTTAGTGTTTCAAGCTTCAGGAGTTATTCGTTATTTATTTTGGTTAGGAAAACCTGCTATTGTTCGAGATGAAGAAATCAGGATTATTAAAAATAGTATAGAATCTCCTTCTATTAGTGAGGTTTTTTTAGTTCCATTTAAAATAGGAGATAAAATAAAATTGGATTCTGGAGCTTTTAGTAATCAAGACGCGATAGTTCAAGAGATATCTAATACGCATTATACCTTGGTTTTGGAGTCATTAGGTTGTGTATTAAAAGTAAAGTATAAGTAAATTAACGAGATAAATAAGACGTATTAGTCGTATTTTGCATAAAAAAAAATCACTGTTTTTAGTGATTTTTTTATGCCTATTTTTTTTGTTTAAAACATTTTTACCTTGACTTTTAGTTGATTGTAATTTTTTAGCTAGTTAATAATTTAATTTTTAATGTTTCAGTAGTTTTTGCTATTGAATTAATAGTCTTATTATGGTATATTTGCCAAAAGTGTATGTTCGGTAAACTAAGTTAAAATGTGACTTGGGTTAGCGAAGCTGTGGGAATAAATGATTAAAATGATAAAATACAACTAGAAATATATGGATAAAAACGTAAAAATAGCAGTTATAGGCTTAGGTTATGTTGGATTACCATTAGCGAGATTATTTGCTACAAAATATTCTGTTGTTGGTTTTGATATTAATCAAACAAGAGTTAATTTATTACAATCAGGAACGGATAGTACATTTGAAGTTGATGATGAAACTTTACAAAAAGTTTTACTTGATAAAAAAGGGGATGCAATTGGTTTGTTTTGTACTTCAAAAATGGAGGATATAAAAGATTGTAATTATTATATAGTAACAGTTCCTACTCCAGTTGATAAGAATAATAGACCTGATTTAACTCCTTTGTATAAATCTAGTGAAAGTGTTGCTTCGGTTTTAAAAAAAGGAGACATCGTTATTTATGAATCTACTGTTTATCCGGGAGTCACTGAAGAAGAATGTGTACCTGTATTGGAAAAAATATCAGGATTAAAATATAATGTTGATTTTTATGCAGGATATTCACCGGAGCGTATTAATCCTGGAGATAAAGAGCATACGGTTGAAAAGATTCTCAAAGTTACCTCTGGTTCAACACCTGAAATAGGAAAAAAAGTTGATGAATTATATAAAACAGTAATTACTGCAGGAACGCATTTGGCACCGACAATAAAAGTTGCAGAGGCCGCTAAGGTTATCGAGAATTCACAGAGAGACATTAATATTGCATTTGTAAATGAGTTAGCAAAAATATTCAATTTAATGGATATTGATACTCAGGCTGTTTTAGAGGCAGCAGGAACAAAATGGAATTTTCTGCCATTTAAGCCGGGATTAGTTGGTGGTCATTGCATTGGTGTTGATCCCTACTATTTGGCACAAAGAGCTCAGGAATTTGGGTATCACCCAGAAATTATTTTGGCAGGACGTCGTTTAAATGATAGCATGGGAGAGTATATTGCTTCTCAAGTGGTTAAGCTTATGCTGAAAAAAGGGATTTATGTAAATGGAGCTAATATTCTAATGCTTGGAATTACATTTAAAGAAAATTGTCCTGATGTGCGTAATACTAAAATTGTAGATTTAATAATGGGGTTGAAAGAATATGGTATTGCAGTTACAATATTTGATCCATTAGCTAGTTTAGAAGAAGTATATAAAGAATATAAATTAGATATAACCAATGAAATTCCGAATCAAAAATTTGATGCTGTTATTCTAGGAGTAGCTCATGCTGAATTTTTGAATTTGAACTTTTCAGAACTACAAAAAGAGAATAGCTTGTTGTATGATGTAAAAGGAATATTAGGGAATATTGCAGATAACAGATTATAGAATATAACAATTCGTTTTTAGATAAATTATGAAAGTAGAGAATTCAATTATACATGTTGTTTTAACAGGTGGGGTCGGAAGTAGATTATGGCCACTTTCTCGTAAAAGTATGCCTAAGCAATATTTAGAGATATTTGAAGAAAAATCATTGTTTGAAATGACAGTAGAGCGAAATGCAAATTTGGCTGATAAAGTGATGGTTGTCGGTAATGTAGATAATTGTCATCTTAGTGAAAAGGTGATGAAAAAGTTAGGGAAAGATTATATTAATATAGTTGAATCAACTCCCCGAAATACAGCTGCCGCTATTGCATTTGCTGCTTTTGCTTCTCAACCTGAAGACATATTGATTGTGACGCCTTCGGATCATATTATTGACGAAATGGATCAATATAATCAAGCAATAAAAAAAGCCATTGCTAAGGCAGAGGACGGCTACATAGTAACTTTTGGTATCGTTCCTACTAAACCAGAAACAGGATATGGTTATATAGAGTCTAAAGGAGATGATGTAATCTCTTTTCGAGAAAAACCCAATAGCATAACAGCAAAAAGTTTCATTGCACAAGGTAATTTTTTATGGAATAGTGGGATGTTCTGCTTCAAAGCAGGTGTTCTATTAGATGAATTAAAAGCGTATCAACCAGAAGTATATGAGAAAGCTAAAGAGGTTTGGGACAATAATAAAAACGGTAATTTAGATTTAGACTTATCGCTAGATATCCCTTCTATAAGTGTTGACTATGCTGTTATGGAACGTAGTAAAAAGATTAAAGTAGTTCCGGCATCTTTTACTTGGTCTGATTTAGGGTCTTTTGAGTCGGTGTATGATTATTTAATTTCTAAAGGACATTATGTTGATAAACATGGGAATATGGTAATTGGTTCTGATAAATATACAACATTTTTAGGATTGAAAAATACTATTTTTGTGCACACAGATACAGCCAATTTAATTTTACAAAAGGAAAATTCGCAAGATGTAAAAGATCTATATGGCGAATTGGAGAAGCAAAATTCAGAATTATTGAATTAATGATTAAAATAAAAAAAATACTTATAACGGGAGGTGCTGGATTTATAGGTTCGCACGTAGTAAGACGGTTTGTTACGAAATATCCAGAATATCATATTTTTAACCTTGATGCATTAACTTATGCGGGTAATCTAGAAAATATTAAAGATATTGAAAATGAACCAAATTATACCTTTGTTAAAGGTGATATTGTTGATGAATCTTTTATAGATAAAATTTTTTCTGAAAACGATTTTGAAGGAGTGTTGCATTTAGCAGCTGAATCGCATGTAGATCGTTCAATAAAAGATCCTCTTTCGTTTGTGAAAACGAATGTTATTGGTACCATGAATTTGCTTAATGCTGCAAAAAATCAATGGAAGAATAAGCAAGAAGGTAAGAGGTTTTATCATATCAGTACCGATGAGGTTTACGGGTCACTTGGAGCCGAAGGACTTTTTACAGAAAAAACTTCTTATGATCCTAATTCACCATATTCAGCTTCAAAAGCAAGTTCTGATCATTTTGTGCGTGCATATGGAGAAACATATGGTTTACCTTATGTTTTAACCAATTGCTCTAATAACTATGGTTCTTACCATTTTCCTGAAAAATTAATTCCACTCTTCATTAATAATATAATTAATAATAAACCATTACCGGTATATGGAGATGGTAATTATACTCGCGATTG
Source organism: Flavobacterium branchiarum (assembly GCF_030409845.1). Classification (NCBI taxonomy): domain Bacteria; kingdom Pseudomonadati; phylum Bacteroidota; class Flavobacteriia; order Flavobacteriales; family Flavobacteriaceae; genus Flavobacterium; species Flavobacterium branchiarum. The sequence goes on from NZ_JAUFQQ010000003.1 coordinate 438,805, forward strand.
GCTATTTGTAGAGGATCATGCTATTGCTATTGATTTAGTATTTCACGAAGGTAAAAATCATGAAACCTACAACATTGGAGGATTTAACGAATGGAAGAATATTGATTTGGTCAAATTATTGTGTCAAATCATGGATGAAAAATTGGGAAGAGTTAAAGGTACTTCTCAAGAGTTAATAACTTACGTAAAAGACCGACCAGGGCATGATTTGCGTTATGCAATTGATGCATCAAAAATTAATAAGGAATTAGGATGGAGCCCTTCTGTAACTTTTGAGGAAGGACTTGAAAAAACTATAAATTGGTATTTAAGTAATGAAGTATGGTTGCAAAATGTAACTTCAGGTACTTATAAGGATTATTATAAAAAACAATACTCTTAAGGATTTTAATGACTAATTCAAATATTGAATTAGATATTAACTAAATGAATTTTACTTTAAAATTAGCTATGAGAAAGATAACAGCAGTATTAGTATTAGTATTTACTTTTTTTGTTTCAATAAATGCGGCAGCTCAAGATATACTGCAATCTAAAGATTTAAGTACAGTAAAGGTTGATTATTTATCTGATAGTGATATTAATAAAATCAAAAGTCAATTAGAAGCCAAGGGTTTTACAATTAATGATGTAGAAGAAGTTGCTTTGTCTAAAGGAATGAGTAAAGCGGAGTTTTCTAAACTCAAGGAAAGATTAGAGCAACTTTCTAAAAAAGATTCTAAGAATAAAGATTCAAAAGATAAAGATTTAGAAGGCAACGATAACAAAAACAAAAAGCCTGAGTTTGGAAGGAAGCAGCAAGAAATTATCAATAACAAAATAAAAGATTCGGTTAATGCTTTAATTTTTGGTTCTGAGTTATTTGATAATCCTACTTTAAATTTCGAACCAGACTTAAAATTGGCGACACCGATGAATTATGTTCTAGGACCTGGGGATGTATTACAAATAAGTGTTTATGGAGTTCAGCAGTTTGATGACAATATTCCTGTGAGCGTAGAAGGCAAAATTACAATACAGTATATTGGACAAGTTAGTGTTTCTGGAATGACTATTGAAGCGGCTACTCAAAAAATTAAAGCAGCTATAGGGAAAGTGTATAGCACAGTTCGATCAGGTCAATCACAAGTAAGCGTTAGTTTAGAACAAATTAAAACTATAAAAATAACTATCGTTGGAGGAAAGCAACCAGGTAATTATTCTGTTTCCTCTTTGGCAACAGTTTATAATGCTTTGCATTTAGCAGGTGGTCCAGGTAAAAACGGGAGTTATAGAAATATTGAATTGATTCGTAATAATAAAGTTTATAAAAACATAGATATATATAAGTTTTTAGTAAAAGGAGACCAATCGGATAATGTGGGATTGAAAGAAAATGATGTGATTCGAATTCCGGCTTATTCTATGAGGGTAACAGTAGAAGGTGAAGTAAAACGCCCTGGAATTTTTGAGATGAAAAAAGGGGAATCTTTTTCTGATTTATTATCTTTTGCGTCTGGTTTCAATGAGTTTGCTTATACAGCTTCTGTTAATGTTTTACAAAAAACGGGTAAAGAGTTTAAGGTTCATGATGTTAATGAAAGTGAATTTAAGATTTATCAACCACAATCTGGGGACGTTGTTAAAGTTTCCAAAATTTTAAATCGATTTGAAAATCGTATTCAAATTGGAGGAGCTGTGTTTAGACCAGATTTTTATTCTTTTACTGAGGGGATGAGAGTTTCAGATTTGATTGCAAGGGCAGAAGGTTTAAAAGAAGATGCTTATACAAAACGTGCCAGAATTATTCGTTTAAAATCAAATTTAACGACAGAAATTGTAAATGTTGATTTAGCAGGTGCTTTGTCTGGTGATTTAAATGCTGATGTACTTTTGAAAAGAGAGGATATTGTAACCGTGTATTCTATTTTAGATTTTAGAGAAGAATATAAAGTTACGATTGACGGAGAAGTTAAGAATCCAGGAGAATACGAGTTTTATGAAAATTTGACTTTGAATGATTTAGTTATTGAAGTTGGAGGATTAACTGGTTCAGCATCAAAACGAGTTGAAGTTGCTAGAATGAGAAAATATGATGCAATTAATGATGCAGACCCTAAAAGAGTAGACGTATTTGAATTGGAGATTAATGAGGGTAATAATGAGCAGATTAAAAACTTTGAGTTAATGCCTTTTGATGTTGTTAACATAAGAAGAATGGCTGTTTATGAAAAACCAGAAATGGTTAAAATAAGTGGTGCAATTTCTTATCCAGGTAAATATGTTTTAGCTAATAAAAGAGAAACGGTATATAATGTTGTGATGCGTGCGGGTGGACTAACATCTATTGCCAATTTAGAAGGTATGAAAATAAAAAGACCTATTAAAGAAGAGCAAATTGAAAAATTAAAAAGTATTGATTTGAATCTGAGAAATGGGGATTCTCTGAAAGAGAAACAATTAGTGAAAAAATTAAAGGAGGAACTAAAATATGCAACTATTCCTGTGGATTGGGAAAGCATTGTAAAAGATAAAAATCATTACTCTAATGTTACTTTATTTCCTGGAGATGAAATAGAAGTTGCTACTTTTAATGAAGGAGTAAAAGTTACAGGTAATGTATTGTTAACTTCAGAAATACCATACAGAAGCGGGAAAAGTTTTAAGTATTATTTAAATGCAGTTGGAGGTGTTGATAATATGGGATGGAAGAAAAAAGCTTATATTATTTATCCAAATGGTAAAGCTGCTGTAACAAGTTCTTTTTTGTTTTTTAAATCTTACCCGAAAGTAACGCCAGATTCACAAATTGTAGTTCCTGAAAAACCTGTAACCAAGAAAATGACTGCGGGGGAATGGGTAGGTATTGGTAGTGTAGTTTCGAGTTTAGCTTTATTGATATTAACTGCTTTTAAATAATAATTAGTCTTAAGAATGAATAATACACCTATTGAAAATAACGAAGTTTCTTTAAAAGAGTTATTATTAAAAGTAAAAGAATGGTATAACTATCTATTGTTGAAGTGGAAAATTATTGTATTGGCAGGAATAATTGGAGGCGGTTTAGGATTAACATATTCTTATTTAAAAAAACCTGTATATACTGCTACTTTATCATTTGTTTTAGAAACTGAAAAGTCTGGAGGTTTAGGTAGTGCATTAGGTTTAGGTAGTGCATTAGGATTGGATTTAGGCGATGGTGGCGGAAGTATTTTTACAGGTTCAAATTTAACGGAGTTGTTTAAATCTAGATCGATGGTCGAAAAAACATTAATGTCTCCTGTTTCTGTAAATGGTAAAACTATTTCTTTAGCTGAGATGTATATTGATAATAACGAATGGAGAGAAAAGTGGAAAAAAAATCCAAAACTGTCAGCAATTCAATTCTTGCCAAATTCAGATCGTAAATCTTTTGTTAGAACACAGGACAGTATTTTAGGTTTAATTTATCAGAGTTTATCTAAAAATGCCTTAATAGTAGCGCAAAAAGATAAGAAAGTTGCTATTGTAACTATGGAGGTATCCTCAATAGATGAAATGTTCTCTTTATACTTTTGTAATGCACTTGTAAAAGAAGTGGGCGAGTTTTACATTGACACTAAAAGCAAAAAAGCTCGTACAAACTTAGAAATTTTACAAAGACAGACTGATTCTATCCGTAGAGCATTAAATGGTGCTATAACAGGCGTAGCTGTAGCAAACGATAATACTTTTAATTTGAATCCTGCTCTTAATGTTAGACGAGCGCCCTCAGCCCGCAGGCAAGTAGATGTTCAGGCAAATACGGTTATATTAACTGAATTGGTTAAACAATCCGAATTAGCTAAAGTAACATTACGAAAAGAAACACCATTAATTCAGATAATCGATGGACCAATTTTACCTTTAAGTGTAGAAAAGTTCGGAAAAGTAAAAGGTGTTTTTTTTGGAGCCTTTTTAGCTACTTTCTTTATATTGCTTTTTTTGATTGTAAAAAGATTGTACAATGACTATATTTAAGAATACTATAAGTTTTAAATTTAAAATATAAAGTAAATGTTTAAGGATAAAGTTTTATTAATAACAGGAGGCACTGGTTCTTTTGGAAATGCAATGTTAAGAGGTTTTTTAAATTCAGATTTAAAAGAAATTAGAATATTTTCACGTGATGAGAAAAAGCAAGAAGATATGCGTATTGAATATAAAAATGATAAATTAAATTTTGTTATTGGTGATATTCGAGATTTCGATAGTATAAATGCTGCTATGAATGGTGTGAATTTTGTTTTTCATGCTGCGGCGCTAAAACAGGTGCCTTCTTGTGAATTTTATCCTATGCAAGCTGTTCAGACTAATATATTAGGAGCGGAAAATGTATTAGAAGCTGCAGCAAGAAATAATGTTGAGAGAGTAGTAGTACTCAGCACAGATAAAGCTGTTTATCCAATAAATGCAATGGGAATTTCTAAGGCGTTTATGGAGAAATTAGCTGTCTCGAAGGCTAGAGATTCTAGAGTTAAGAATGTTGATGCGATTTATACCGCAACTCGATATGGAAATGTTATGTGTTCTCGAGGTTCTATAATTCCTTTGTTTGTTAAACAGATAAAAGAAGGTAAAGCGTTGACTATTACAAACCCAAAGATGACAAGATTTATGATGTCGTTGGATGATTCTGTAGAGCTGGTTATGTTTGCTTTTACAAATGGAAATCCAGGTGATATCTTCGTTCAGAAATCTCCAGCTGCCACAATAGAAGATTTGGCACAGGCATTAAAAGAATTATTTAATGCCGATAATGAGATTAAAATTATTGGTGAACGTCATTCTGAAAAAATGTATGAAACGCTTTGTGCAAAGGAAGAAATGGCTAAGGCCGATGATTTAGGTGAGTTTTATAGAATCCCTGCAGATTTTAGAGATTTGAATTACACTAAATATGTTCAGGAAGATGGACCTAAGCTTGTAGATACTGAGTACAATTCAGATAATACACAAAGGCTAAATGTTGAAGAGTTAAAAAAATTACTATTAACTTTAGACTATATTCAAGAAGAATTAGCGTCTTATAATCAATAATTTATTTATGTTACCATTAGTAAAAACTAGTATTCCTCCTCGTGATGTATTAATGCCAAAACTTGAAGAAGTTTTGTATAGTGGCTATGTTGCTCAAGGAGAAGCAGTAGAGGAGTTTGAAAGAAAATTTGAAGAATATATTGGAGGGGGACATTGTCTATCTTTAAATTCTGGAACAGCAGCCCTACATATAGCATTGATTTTAGCTGGGGTACAAGAAGGCGATGAAGTTATAAGTACAGCTTTAACTGCTGAACCAACCAATGTGGCAATCAAAATGGTTGGTGCAAAGGTAAGATGGGCAGATGTTGATTATAATACAGGTAATATTTCGGCGGAATCAATCGAAGAAGTAATAAATCCAAAAACAAAAGCAATTATTGTTGTAGATTATGCTGGAATTCCTGTTGATGTAAAAAGAATTCAGGAATTATCAGAAAAATATAATATACCTGTTATTGAAGATGCTGCTCATGCATTGGGGGCTAAATTTAGAGGAAAGAAAAGCGGAAACCATTTCCCGTTTACGGTATATTCTTTTCAGGCGATTAAGCACTTGACAACTATTGATGGTGGAGCACTACAAATATTAGATAATGATTTATATGAAAAAGGTAAAATTATCAGATGGTTTGGTTTGGATAAAAAAATGACTCGTCTGGATAATAATATTACTTTTCAGGGATATAAATATCATATGAATAATGTAAATGCAACTATTGGATTAATTCAATTGCAAAATATAGATAATTTAGTCCAAAAGTATATCGATAATGGGAAGTATCTTGATGAGCAACTAAAAGATATAAAAGGAGTTGAACTGATAAACTACTATAAAGATACAGAGCCTTCATATTGGTTGTATACCTTAAAAGTAGAAAATCGTGATAGATTCGTAAAAATGATGTCCGAAAATGGAATAATGGCATCTGAACTTCATAAACGTAATGATTTACATGATTACCTAAATGACTATCCTGCAAAATTGCTAAACTTGGATTTGTTTTACAGTAAAATGGTTCATATACCGTGTGGTTGGTGGGTTACTAGGGAAGATTTAGATATGATGATACGTTTAATAAAACAAGGTTGGTAATGATACCAATTTATAAACCTTATATGTCTGATAATATTGATTCAGAAATTAGTAGCATACTTTATTCTGGACAGTTAGGTTATGGAAAATACGGAAAAGTATTTGAAAATAAATTGAAGAGCTTTATAGAATGTGAATATATACTTTCTGTAAGTTCATATAATCTAGCAATGCTAATTGTTCTTTCAACATTAGGGTTAAATAAAGGTGATGAAATTATTGCTAGCCCTGTAAGTTGTTTAGCATCTAATCAGCCATTTGCAGTTAAAGGATTGAAAGTTATTTGGGTTGATATAAACCCAGAGACGGGAAGTATGTGTCCTGATGATTTGAAAGTTAAGATCACAAATAAAACCAAGGCCATTTTCCATAATCATTTCTGTGGTTATTTAGGAAATATAGATGAAATTAATACAATTGGAAATTCTTTTGGTATCCCTGTTATTGATGATGGTATTGAAGCATTTGGATCTGAATATAAAGGTAAAAAAATTGGGAATCTAGGAACAGATATAACTGTGTTTTCTTTTCAAACGGTTAGATTACCTAACACTATAGACGGAGGAGCTATTGTTTTTAAAGATAAAGAACTTTATGAAAAAGCTTTATTGATTAGAGACTACGGAATTGACAGAGCAATTTTTAGAACTGATAATGGAGAAATTAATCCTAAATGTGACATTAGCTTAGAAGGTTATGGCGGGTTAATGAGTGAATTAAATTCATTTTTGGGTACCAAACAAATGGATGATATTGAAGATTTGTTATTACGGCAGAAAAAGAATGCATTTGTTTGGGATCAAAAAATTATGAATATGGATAATTTCAATTCTCTAAAATTGACTGAAAATACCATGCCTAATTACTGGGTATATGGTATTTTATGTGAGGATAAAGAAATTGCCATTAATTATTTTAAGGATAATGGATTTTATGCTACTGGAGTTCATATTAATAATAATGTATATTCAGTTTTTAATAATAAGGATAACTTAAAAGGAGTAAATGAATTTATGAAACACTTTCTAGCAATACCTTGTGGTTGGTGGTTTGAAAATAAATTATTATAAATGGGTACAAATCAAATAGATAGCACGGCTAAAATACATCCAAATGTTGTGTTTGGAGAACATAATAGAATTGGTAAAAACGTTGTAATCGAAATTTTGGGAAATAATCCTAATGCAGTTGCAATTATTGGAGATAATAATATTATAAATGATAACACAAGAATTTTTATTCATGGTGAGTTTATCGTTGGTGATTGGAATGTTTTTCATAATGATATGCTAATTATGCCAGAAGATTCGATGAGAATAGGTCATAATTGCTGGTTTGGACAAAATACGATTTTAGATGGTGCGGGAGGACTGGAAATAGGAAATGGTGTAAGAGTGGGTATGTATTCTCAAATTTGGACGCACGTAGCAAGCGGCGAACAAATTGAAGGATGTATACTTTTTGCTAAGAGAAAAACAATCATAAATGATGATGTTTGGTTGGTTGGCAGTTGTGTTGTTGGTTCAGGAATTGTTCTTGGGAAAAGAAGTACAGCTTTAATTAATTCGGTAATTACTAAAGATACGTTGCCAGATAAAGCATATTCTGGGAGTCCAGCAAAGATTATGGAGCATGTTAAATTCTACCTTCCAAAAACGATAGATGAAAAGTTTGATATGCTAAAATTATGGTTGTATGAGTTTGTAGAGCTAAATAAGGGAGTTTTCACATTAGAAGTAGACAAAAGTGAATTGATTCTTTTTAATTTGAAAGAAGATCAAAATGTAATTTTTACAAAATCAGAAACTAAGTTACTTGATTTATCTCAGAGTATTTTTTATTTATCTGATAAAACATTTAATAAAACCAATTCGATATCAGAGAGAGCAATTTATAAGTTTTTGTACAATAACAAAGCAAGATTCATCCCTAGTCCTAAATGATTTTTTTACTTTTTGACATAATAAACATCTAATTATAGTAAGAACTTAATTAAAAAAATGGGGGCAGTAATAAAGAATATAGAATATGTATTTCCTGAACAAAAGATCACTAATACTGATTTAAGAAATCAATTTCCAGATTATGATTTTAGAAAATTTGAGGATAAAGTTGGGATAATAAACAGGTATTGGGTTTCTGAAAATGAAACTGCTTTTGATTTGGCAAAAAATGCTTGTGAAAAATTATTTAAAAAAATAGATAGGTACGAAATTGATTATATTTTATATTGTACTCAAAGTCCAGAATATTTTTTACCAACCACAGCCTGCGTTTTACAAAATCATTTAGGTTTAAGAAAAGATATTGGTGCTCTTGATTTTAATTTAGGTTGTTCTGGGTATGTTTATGGAGTTAGTATGGCAAAAGGATTAATAAATTCTGGTCAAGCAAAGAATATTTTGCTGGTTACAGCTGAAACATATTCTAAATATCTACATCCAGATGATCGTTCAAACAGAGCTATTTTTGGAGATGCAGCTACTGCAACATTGATTTCTTTCTCAGAAGTAGAACATATTGGAGAATTCTTATTTGGAACAGATGGTTCGGGATATGACAAGTTAATTGTGAAAAATGGATGTAGCAATGCTCCATTTAATAAAGAAGCAAAAGAAATTAACTATGGTTCAAACAATATTTACACTGACAATCATTTGTATATGAACGGCCCGGAAGTTTTTAACTTTACCAGTGAAGTTATTCCTAGTTTCACTAAAGAAGTTTTGGAAAAAAATAAAAAAGAAATCAATGATATAAATCAGTTTGTTTTTCATCAAGCAAATTCATTTATGTTAAATTTCATGCGTAAAAGACTCAAAATTGACATTGAGAGGTTTTATGTAAATTTAGAAGATGGAGGAAATACAGTTTCCTGTACAATACCAATTGCGCTCAAAAAGTATTCAGAGGATTCGGAATTCAAAAATCAAAATATAGCGATTGTTGGCTTTGGTGTAGGATTGTCTTGGGCAGGAGGTTTAATAACAATAGATAGTAATTTGTAACAATATATATGATGAATAAAAAGCAATTTTTTTTAAGACTAGTAGACGATTTAGAACTTGAAATAGAAATAAATGGTGAAACCAATATTAAAGACTTAGATGACTGGGATTCTATGGCGGCAATGGTTTTAATTGGTTTAGTAAATGAAGAATTTTCTGTGACTTTGAATTCAGATGATATAGAAAATATAACAACAGTAAATTCTTTAATGGAAAGAATTGGCTTAGATAAATTTAACTAGAAATAGGGTTTAAAATAATGATTATACTACTAACAGGAGCAACTTCTGGTATCGGTTTCGAAACATTAAAGCAGTTGATTGCAGCTGGGCATACAGTATATGCAATTGGAAGAGATTTTTCAAAAATAGATTTTTTTATACAAAATTATAAGTCACAGATTTTCAATTTTAACTTTGATTTTAATCAGGTAGAACAAATTGATGAGTTGTTTTCAAAATTTAATTTAGAAAATCAAAAATTTGACGCTTTAGTACACTGTGCCGGAGTTGAGGAAACACTTCCTTTGTCTTTATATTCTGCAAGTAAGGTTAGAAAAATATTTGATGTAAATGTTTTTTCAGGAATTGAATTATTAAGACATTTTACAAAAAAGAAATACTGTAATGATGGTGCGGGTATTGTTTTTTTGTCATCAGTAATGGGAACGTTAGGTCAACCTGGAAAAATTGGGTATTGTGCAACGAAAGCAGCTGTATTAGGTGTCGTTAAATCAGGTGCATTAGAATTCGCAAAGAGAAAAATAAGAATTAATGCAGTTTTACCAGGAATTATTAATACTCCGATGACTAAAAAGCTATTCAGTCAGATAAATGACGATCAAATTATGGAGATTGAAAATATGCATCCATTGGGTTTTGGTGAAGTTGAAGATGTAGTGCCTACTATTTTATTTCTCATATCTAAAAATTCAAGATGGATCACAGGACAAAGTTTCGTAATTGATGGTGGATATTCAATTCAGTAGTTTTTGTATTGAAAGCTATTAATTATTAAAGAAGTTTATATATTATAATATGTTTAAAAACATAATAGCCAATTATGTTGGTAAAGTTTGGGGAATTATATCTGTCTTTGTTTTTATACCATTTTATATAAAATTATTAGGGATTGAGTCTTATGCTGTAATTAATTTCTATACAGTAATTTTAACTATCATGTATTTTGCAGATGGGGGACTATCAGCTACCCTTAATAGAGAAATTGCGAGAAATGAAGATAAACAATATATTGGGAATATGCTTTTTACAATTGAAAGAGTGTATATGGCCATTTGTTTATTTATAATGCTTTTTGTTTTTAGCTTTTCAAATATTATTGCTGAGAATTGGTTGAATTCCGATATTATTTCTAGCAGTGATTTATCTACATATGTAAGTTTAATGGGGGTAAGTATTGCTTTTCAGTTATTTACCACTTTGCAAATTAGTGGCTTAATAGGATTAGAGAAACAAGTTTTATCTAATGGAATTCAAGTTGCGAGTAGTTTCTTCCGTTCAGGAGTTGTTCTTATACCTCTTTATTTTTACCCTACGTTATTGACTTTTTTTATATGGCAGGTTTCAATAAATATTATCTTCTTTTTTATTGCAAGATTTAACTTGTGGAAGTATGTTAAGACTAATTTAAGATATAAGTTTGACAAGAATGTTTTAAAAACTGTTGGACGTTTTGCCGGAGGAATGATGTTAATGGCTATAATTTCTTCTTTTAACACTCAAATTGATAAATTAGTGATAAGCAAATTATTATCATTAAAAGAATTTGGTTATTATGCACTTGCTGGTATTCTTTCACAAATACCGGAATTAATAATTACTCCTATTGCAGTGGCTATATTACCAAGAATGGTGAAGTACACTGAAAGGATTGAAAAAGATAAAATTACAAAGCTATTTCATGTAAATACCTTTATATTATCAACTTTAGCAACTACAGGAGGGATGTTACTGTTTCTTTTTACTAAAGATTTTCTTTTTATTTGGACTAATGATATTATCATTGCTAGTAAAATTGAAAATGTTGCAAAAGTACTTTTAGTAGGTTCGGTATTCTTATCTTTTCAATTTATGCCATATTATCTTGCAATTGCAAATGGGCATACGAGGACAAATGTGACGTTAGGTATCGTGGCAATAATTTGTATAATACCTGCTCTAATTTATTTTGTTAAGCAATACGGATTAATTGGTGCTACTTATACATGGCTTATAATGAATGTGGTCGCTTACTTTTATTTGGGGTATTTTATAATTTCCAAATTTTTAAAAAATGAGTTTAGGAGATGGTTAATAAATGGGACACTAATTCCCTTATTAATAACAGCCTTAGTTGGTACTGTAGGTTATATTTTAACAATCAATTTGCAAAAAGGATACTTTGTGTTTTTGTATTCTACAATTATTGGGCTTATTTCTTTAGCTGTGAACCTACTGGTCTTCAATAAAATGAATCCAGAATATAAGATAAATAAAAGACAATTAATAAATGATGGAGAAGCATAAAATTTTACTTTCTATAATTATACCTACTAAAAATAGGTATTCAACCCTTTTGCCTGTTTTAGATTCAATTGTAGATAATTTAAGTAAAGAATATACTTACGAAGTAATTGTGCAAGATAACTCCGATAATAATGAGCTTTGTTTACAATATCTTTCTAAAAAAAATAATCAACAAATAAAATATTTTTATAATAAAGAATCTATTCCTATTGCTGATAATACAGAATTAGCTATTATTAATTCAACAGGTAAATATCTGATTTTTATTGGAGATGATGATTTTATCTGCCCAGATATTCTTGAAATTGTTGACATTGTAGATAGTAGATCTATAAAATGTTTAATATATAATCCCGGCTCGTATTGGTGGGAGTCAGTAATATTTCAAAACGAAAATTACTACCATAAATCGTGTAATCTTTGGTTGCCAGATGCATACGAAAAGCTTGAGTTTACAAAGCTTGACCCTATGTTTGAGCTAAATAAAACCCTATCAAAAGGAGCTATGGCCTATGACATGCTACCTCGATTCTATCATGGAATCGTATTAAGATCTGAACTTGATAAATTGCAATCTAAAATAGGTAGGTATATAGTGGGATCTTGCCCAGATATTGATTTTGCAGTATCTTTAGCTATAAATATTGAAGAGTATTATCATTTAAATTATCCAGTAAGTATTTTTGGTGCTTCAAAAAATAGTGGAGGAGGTTGGACAGCATTAAAAAAGCATTTTGGAGATGTAGATAAATTACCATTTCTTAGACCAGAAATTAAGAATAATTGGAATCCACTTATTCCAAGAATATGGTCTGAAAAGACAATTTATCCTCAAACTACAAGTGAAGTTTTAAAAGCCTATAGAATTAATAAGAAGTTAAATTTAATTGCTTTGTATACCGCAATGTTGGTTTACGAACCATTTTTAGAGCCTAAAATTTTAAGTTACATTTTGAAATATTGTGGATATAATCCCTTAAATTATTTGGTTTTCGGAATAGAGCTTTGCAAAAAAACAGCTGGTTTTATAGTACAAAAAATTAAGTACAAATTTAAGATGCTACCTGTGAAAGTTTTTCATAATGTGAAACATGATGAGGTGTTAACTGTTTTAAAAGAGAATTTTAATATTAAATTATGAGTGAATTTTCGTATAGAAATATAGTTTTGTATATACTATTAATTATTGGAAATTCATTGACGCATGAAAAAATAACAGGTATTTTAGTCTCTTTTCCAGAAATAATAGCTGTTGTTTATTTTATTTCTAAAGGGAATACGGAAAAAGCATTTTTTTTTCATATCGTTTTTACAATAACATGTCTCGCTATACCATTTTCACAGATAACTAATCCTGAAGATAGTCATTATGGACTTTTCAATTATTCCAAATTAAAACTGATTGGTCCTATTGGAATTTATCATATAATCATGTTTAGTTTTTTTATACGAACATTACGATTAAAGGTTCAGGTACCATTCAATTCTGTTTTCTATTCACTTTATAAAACTATAATATTTATTGGAGTATCGGGAATTTTGCTTGGAATTTTTGGCCTAATATTTTTAGAATATTATGTTGAGTATTTTGTATTATATACCTCTTATATTCTAACGCTATTTTTCACAGCATTTGTTTTAATTAGAATGCCTTTTTATTCATTTGTTGGTAAATTATATAAGATGTTGTTAGAGGTGATGATCGCAGCACCAATAGCAGCTTTAATTGTTTACATATTAGGATTTTCATCTCAATATGGAGCAGACGATGTGTCGATACTTATAGAAGTGGTTTATTTTAGTATGGCTTTAATATTTTCATATTATCATTTAAAAAATTTTTTTTTGCCTTTGTTTTCTTTTTTATTAACCGGTTTTTTTCTAATGGATGGAGGAATGGGAGGAAAAGGGATTATATTTATGGGGGTTGTTTTAATAATGTTTTTATTGACAGCTTTTAATAAACATACAACCGGTATAAATATCGCTAAGCGAAAACGTGCGCTTCGTTTTGCAATGATTCCAATTTTAATATTTGTAGTTATCAAGTTTGCTTCATACATTGAAGATTCTGAGTATAATTTGTTTTTATATAAATTAGAGAATGTTACATTATTAATAAATGTTTTCCAGGGATTTGATGGGATTTATTTAATTCCTGAATCACCACGAGTACGAATTATCGAGATCATGAGTATTTTTAATGAGCTTTTTAGTAATCCGGTTTATTTACTCTTTGGTAAAGGATATGGCTCCTATTTTTCAGATGATTTCAGACTATTGGCTGGTTTAGATTTGGTAAATGCTTATAAAGCAGTAGAGATAAGTAACAATAAATATGGTGGTGTTCATGATTCATTTTCAAGTATACCATTGGCAAATGGCTTAATCGGACTTTTTTTGATTTTTAGATTGACTATCAAATATGCCAAAATGATCAAACATAACTTCATGGCATATGCAGCTATACCATGGTTAGCATTTACATTTTATTATAATGTTCAATTTGGTATTATTGCTATGTTACTTCTTTTTAGTTCAGAATTTTATTTAAAATCCCAAAATGAACAAGCATAATAGAATTTTATACATTGATCCTTTATTGCAAAATGGTCATGTTAATTTTAATAATATTTATATTAAAAGTTTAGCGAAAGCCGGATATGATCTGGAATTTATTTTTGTTAAAGACTATGAGAATAAATTAGATATTGATAAATCGAAAGTTGTATATTCAATCCCTAAAGCTTTATTTAAAAGAGATTATGGTAAATTAGTTAATAGGATTGCTTATTTATATGGATTGTTCCTCATAAAAATGTTTGTCAACTTTAAAAAGTATGATTTTGTAGTTTTTTCAAGTTTTGAAGAAATATCTTTTGCATTTTCGGGTATTACTAAAAGTTATTTAATTAATCATATTAATGTAAGTAATTCATATGAAAGCAAATCTAAATTTTTCTTTTTGAATTGGGTTTTAAGAGCCAATTCGTTAATTGTGCTTGATGAAAAAACAAAAAAATACTTAGCTACAAAGGGGAGTTATGATATACATATGTTACCACACGGTCTCCCTAGTTCAAAATTATTCAATGATGAAATAAAAGAAGATTCACTTTTTTATATAATTGCAGAATTTAAAAAATATAAAAAAATAATATTCTCTCCTTCTGAAAGTAGTTCTGATAAAGCTTTTATTAATGAACTAATTGAATCTCGTAATTTTATCAAATATCTTGAAGATGAGAGCATATTATTTATTTATAAAAATGATGAGTTAAAAATCATGCCCAATGTTGTTGCAATTAATGGTTATTTAAATCAGAAAGCTTATGATTATTTGTTTTTGAAGTCTAATATTATACTTTTAGCTTATCCTGAAAGTTTTAGATACAGAGTGAGTGGAGTCTTATTAGAGTGTATTGCTAATAATAAGGCCTGTGCAGTTTCACGAATTGACATTTTAGAATCTTTTACTGAGTTTTTTAATTATGATCCTTTTTTTTCAAACATAGAAGAATTAATTCAAACTATTGATAATTTGAATAATGATAGTAATGAGAATTACTTTAAAAATCTAAACTTGCTAGAACCGGATTTCAATAATTTTTTTAAATAGGATTTAAATATATTACAGAGTAAATTGGAAAACAAACATATTATTTATATCGGAAGAGCATTAAATTCAGTAGATGGCGGGGCAGTTGTTTCCAAAAGAAATGTTGAAATACTGAAGAGAATGAGCAATGGAAAAATTACTGAATTTTATTTGTCAGATAAAACAATTTTTCATAAATTTTTCAACATACTCCTTGGCAATCCTTGGGGGTACTCTCATAAAGTTTATAATAGCATTAAGGGAGCAATATTATCAAATGATGTTTCTTATATATTTATTGATCATTCATTACTTGGTGGCTTTGCAAGTCTTTTAAAAAAATTTAATGTTGAAATAATTGCTTTTTTTCATAATGTTGAGGTTAAGTATTATAAAGATAAGGTTTTAGTAGATGGTTTTTTAAATAACCTGATGGTTGGTTATGCCAAAAGGAATGAAGAAAAGATAATAAAGTATGCAAATAAAATTATTTGTCTTACCGATATTGATAGTAATTTGTTGAAATCAATTTATGGAAGAAATGCAGATCTTACTATTCCAATAACAATTGCAGATAACTTTAAGAGCTTTCACCAATTAGAAGTCAAGGATAGTTATCACTTATTTGTTGGGAGTTCATTTTTTGCAAATATTGATGCTGTAAATTGGTACATTAAAGATGTATTACCTTTTGTTAAGTCAAAATTAGTAGTAATAGGTACTGGAATGGAGGTACTACTTGAACAGCATGCTGAAAATCCAAATTTAGAAATTCATGGTTTTGTAGATGATTTGGGGCCCTATTATGAAGGAGCTAGTTTTGTTATAAACCCTGTAAGATTAGGATCAGGTATGAAAACTAAAACCATTGAAGCCTTAATGTACGGAAAAACGATTATTGGTACACAGGAGGCATTTGCAGGCATAGAAAACATCGAGAAATTTGGAGCGGGTTATGTTTGTAACCAATCAGAAGATTTCATTAGATGTATAGAGAAATTAGATAGTGAAAAATTTAATTTGAGATCTCGTAATTATTATTTAAGTAATTTTTCAGCTGAATTTGGATATAATAAGTTCGAAAGTTTTTTAGCTCCTTAATACGTCATTAATTTTTTAACATATTTTATCTTTTCTTATGCAGAGCCATAAAGTATCTATTATAACTCCTTTATATAATTCCGAAAGTTTTATCGCGGAAACAATTCAATCAGTAATAGCTCAAACATATAATAATTGGGAAATGCTAATTGTTGATGATTGTTCAACAGATAATTCCAAATCGATAATTGAAGATTTTTCTAAGCATGATGATAGAATAAAATATTTTAAGACTAACTCGCCATCTGGGTCACCTACTATTCCTAGAAATATAGGTATAGAAATGGCTTCCGGTAGATTTATAGCTTTCTTGGATAGTGATGATTTATGGAATTCTGATAAACTCCAATTGCAGATTCCATTATTTAATGATGAAAAAGTAGGTATTGTTTTTTCCGATTATGAAAAAATTAATGAAGAAGGACAGTCTGATAAAAGATTCATAATTGCACCAAATGAGGTTAGTTATAAAGACTTATTAAAGGGAAATGTAATAGCTTGTTTAACAGTGATTTTTGATAGTGAAAAACTAAGCAAGTTATATTTTACAAAGCAAGGACATGAAGATTATGTTTTTTGGTTAAGTATATTAAAAAAAGGATATATAGCCAAAAATGTTGGACACGTTCTCGCTAAATACCGCGTTAGAAAATCTTCAGTTTCCTCAAATAAATTTAAAGTTATTAAATGGTATTATGAAATTTATCGTAAGAATGAAAAACTTTCAATACCACAAACCTTATATTATTTAATGATTGCACTGAGTAAATCTTTTTTTAAGTATGTTAAATGATTTAAATAAAATTTCCGGATTAAAATAAAACTTAAAAATGAAAGTATTACTAACTGGATCTACAGGGTTTCTAGGTAAGATTATTCTTGAAACAATTAAAAATGAGCATCAAATTATTGAGTTATCTCGTAAATCAGGAAATTACAAGGCTGTATTAGAGGAGGGAATGATTAAATTTACGGAATCTTTTGATTTGGTAATTCATTCAGCAGGCAAAGCTCATTCTTTGCCCAAAACTAAACCTGAAATAAGAGCTTTTCATGAAGTAAATGTTACAGGGACAGAAAACTTACTTAAAAGTTTAGAAGTATTAGAGTTGCCTAAACAATTTGTTTTTATTAGTTCAGTTTCTGTTTATGGACAAGAAACAGGGAGTGATATTCTTGAAGGGCACTCACTACTAGCCAAAGATCCTTACGGGATTAGTAAAATTAAAGCAGAGAAATTAGTTGAGAAATGGTGCCTGGATAATGATGTTAAATGTACTATATTGAGATTGCCATTATTAGTAGGAAAGAATCCGCCAGGTAATTTGGGAGCTATGATTAAAGCAATTGAGTTAGGGTATTACTTTAACATAGATGGAGGGAAAGCAAAAAAAAGTATGGTTTTAGCTCGTGATGTAGCTAAATTTATACCAATTGTTGCTGCTGTAGGCGGAATTTATAATCTTACAGATGGAACTAATCCTAGTTTTAATCAATTAAGTTATGCTATATCAGGGAAAAAATCTTTGAATTTACCATTGAGTTTAACCAAGTTTATTGGAAAAATAGGAGATTTTTTAGGAGATAGATCTCCAATTACTTCGTTGAAGGTAGAAAAAATAATATCAGAATTAACTTTTAATGATTCAAAAGCAAGAACGTTATTAAATTGGGATCCCGAACCAGTTTTGAATTATCTTAAGAAAGAGAAGCTTTTTTAGTAAATTTTGATACTATATAGAAGAGTATTAAGAAGTGATGAATGAGCAGGTTAAAAACTGAAAATGATTTTAGTATTCATTTTAAATATAATTTTTAAGCTTTAAATTGTGGTTTTTTATATTGCATTTCTCTTACTAATTACATTCCTATTGTTGACACAATATTTTTATCAATCGAAGATAAAAATATTCGAATATTTGGCATTCACAGTATTAATTTTAGTATCAGGATTTAGAGAAAAAATAGGTGTTGATTATAATAGTTATGTTTCTTGGTATCTTCAGAAAACTCGTGATTCTGATTTTGAATTTGGGTTTGTTGTTATTATGAACTTGTTTAGATGGCTTGGCCTCAGTCCTACTTATCTTTTTTTCTTTTTTTCTTTTTTTACTTGTTACTTTGTTATTTTAGGAATAAAAAATTATACAGGGAATTCCAGTATCGCATTATTATTTTATGTTCTGATTCCAAGTTTGTATCTAACGTCATTTAGTTTAGTTAGACAATCTTTTGCTGTAGCAGTTAGTTTTTATGCATTCTATTATTTAATTAATAAAAGATATTTATTTTATTTTTTATTAATGTTCTTAGGTGTATCTATTCATAGAAGTTGTCTAATTCCTTTTTTTCTTTTTCTTTTTGTTTTTAAGTTTTATGACAAATTCAAAACAGGATATTTACTTGGATTAATTATCGCTTCTTTTCTCTTGTCTAGATTTGATTTTATTCAGATTTTCAGGGTGTTTTTTGAAAATAATAGATACTTGTATTATTTTTCAAATAAAGAAGAACAAGTTGGGTTAATTAAATTAGTTATTATAAATCTGGAAGGGATTTTTTTTCTTTTTTATTTTAAATATGTTAAAGAAAAAAAAAATTATGATAAACACTTGTTGATCTTATATTGCTTTTCTATTATTTTTTTAAATCTATGTTCTAAAAACTCTGACTCAGCAAGAATTGCTACATACTTTAGAATCTTTGAGATCATAATTTTGACAAAATTAATTTTTCTTGAAAGTGGGCGTAAAAGAAGTATTATTTTTCTGTTTTTCTATGCTCTTTATTTCGGTGCTTTTTTAGTTGGATTAAAAAAAGATTTTGACCGGCAGAATATTAATATGCCCAAATTTATACCATATAAAAATATTTTAGGGTCATTCTTAAATGAAAATTGGGATAATGCAAAGAATATAAATTAAACGCAATCTAATCTAATTAAATTCAGTTAACCTTTTATGATTATTCATTATTAATATTTTTATGAGCACGATTTTAATAAGTTATTAGTTTATATTATAATTAAACGAACGAGGAGAATGTTGTTTTTCGTAGTTCTTAAAACTAATTAATAACAACTAGAATAGAAAGATTAAATATAACACGAAAATGATTATAGACTTTTAACCGATTTTGATAACAACAAATTATATGAATTATACAATACTAGGAATCCTTTTAATGATTATAATGCTGCTTTATTTTAAAGTAGCTAACCGATTTAACATCATAGATAGACCTAATGACAGAAGTTCTCATACAGAAGTTACTTTAAGAGGGGGTGGAATCATTTTTTGGTTTTCTTCTTTGCTATATTTCGTTCAACACATACAGGATAACTATTTTTTCTTTACTGGGATAACTTTGGTTAGTTTGGTTAGTTTTTGGGATGATATACAGAGTTTATCAAATAAAATTAGAATTTCAATCCATTTTACAGCGATAACACTTATTTTTTATGATTTAGATATCTTTAACTTAATGCCGATATGGGGAGTTGCGATCACTTACATTCTTGCAATAGGATTAATAAATGCCTATAATTTTATGGATGGTATTAATGGAATAACAGGTTTGTATACTTTGGTTGTAATGGGAGCATTGTTGTATGTAAATACAAAGGTTCAACTATTTATAGATAGTACTTTTATAAAATATGCAATGATAGCTAGTCTAGTTTTTTTGTTTTTTAATTATAGAAAAAAAGCTAAGTGTTTTGCTGGAGATGTAGGAAGTATTGCTATTGCCTTTTGGGTAATCTATTTAGTATTGAAACTTATTATTGTTACAAACTCTCTTATTTGGCTTCTTTTTTTGGCTGTGTATGGAGTGGATGCAATAGGTACGATCATGCATCGACTATATTTAAAGCAAAATATTTTTGAAGCACACCGTTTGCACTTATATCAAGTTTTAAGTAACGAATATAAAATTCAGCATAGAGTGGTTGCTTTATATTACGCAATTGTACAAACTGCAGTTTCGGGTTTGGTTGTGTTTTTATATCAAAAGGTTGATGATATATTATTATTTGTAACTATTATTATTCCATTACTTTTGATCTATTCATTGAAATTTTATTTGTTGAATAAAAACGGCTTAAAAGTTACTATATGATTCCAAAAATAATTCAAGGAGGAAATTTCTCAGACCATCGTGGGACTATTTCGTATGTAAATGATTTTAGTTTTGCAGCTATTGAAAGGTTTTATATTATTAGTAATTCAGATGGTAATCCTATTCGTGCTTGGCAAGGACATAAATTAGATGCTAAAAATTTTTATTGTATAAGCGGAAGCTTCAAAATTCATTTCGTAAAAATTGATAATTGGGAGAATCCTTCTAAACATTTATTAATTGAAACTGTTACTGTTTCTGTTTCCGATAGCAAAATTGTTCATATTCCTGCAGGATATGCTAATGCAATTCAGGCATTGGAGAAAAACTCTAAATTAATTTCATTTTCGACTTTGCCATTAGCAAATGTTAGTGAAGATGATGTCCGTTATGCTTCTGATTATTGGATAATCAATGAATAACAAAAGAATTTTTTTGTCATTACCACAGCAAAGTGGATTTGAAGAAAAATATATTCAAGAAGCACTGAATGATTCTTGGATTACTTCTGGGGGACCAAATGTTGATGAGTTTGAAAATAAGTTACAATGCTATTTTGGCAATAAAGTTTCTATAGCTGCTTTAAACTCAGGGACAGCAGCCATTCATTTAGCATTAGTTTTATTGGGAGTAAAGTTGGGAGACGAAGTAATTTGTCAGAGTATGACATTTGCTGCATCTGCCAATCCTATATTATATCAAGGAGCAATTCCAGTTTTTGTAGATAGTGAACTAGATACTTGGAATATTTGTCCAGAATTTCTTGAAGTTGCAATTAAAGATGGAATTACAAAAGGGAAGAAGCCTAAAGCTATTATTACAGTTCATTTGTATGGGATGCCATATAAAATAAATGAGATTCATGCAGTTGCTGAGCGTTATGGAATTCCCATAATAGAAGATAGTGCAGAGGCACTAGGTAGTCGTTACAAAGGTAAGGAGTGTGGTACGTTTGGTGATTTTGGTGTACTTTCATTTAATGGAAATAAGATCATTACAACCTCAAATGGAGGTGCATTAGTTTGTGATTCAAAAGAATTAAAGAATAAGGCAGTTTTTTATGCTACTCAATCTAAAGATAATGCATCGCATTATGAGCATAGTGAAATAGGTTATAATTATAGAATGAGTAACATTTCTGCAGGAATAGGGTGTGGGCAAATTGAAGTTTTGGATGAAAGCGTTACTTTGCGTAGAGAAATACATGATTTTTATAAAAATGTATTCAACGATATAGATGGAGTCTCTGTTTTCGAAGAACCAAATGAGGATTATTTTTCTAATTATTGGTTGAGTACAATTTTGATTGAAGATGATTGCAATGAGAAAATTAACAGAGAGGCTTTAAGGTTGGCTTTTGAAGAAGCGAATATTGAAACACGTCCACTTTGGAAACCGATGCATTTGCAACCTCTATTTTTAGAATATCCCTATTATGGAGAAAAAAATGCCGAAAATTTATTCAATAAAGGGCTATGTTTACCTTCAGGATCAAAACTTACAAATGAAGATAGAAATAGAATTGAAAAAGTAATAAAGACTTTTTTTAATAAAATTTGAATTATATTTTAATATGAAAATTGAAGAAACATTTATAAAAGATTTAATAATTGTTGAGCCAACAGTTTTTGGCGATGAAAGGGGGTATTTCTTTGAATCATACAGCAAGACCAAGTTCAATGATTTAGGGATTGATATTGACTTTGTTCAAGATAATCAATCTTTTTCAAAAAAAGGAACTTTACGAGGTTTACATTATCAAAACCCACCATTTGCACAAACTAAATTGGTGCGTGTTTTAGAAGGAGAAATAATTGATGTTGCAGTTGATTTAAGGAAAAATTCGCCTACTTATGGTAAAGCGTTTAGTATATTACTATCTGCAGAAAATAAAAAACAATTGTTAGTTCCTCAAGGATTTGCTCATGGCTTCTCAGTGATAAGCGAAACGGCTTCAGTAATGTATAAATGTGATGCGTTTTATAATAAAGATTCTGAAGGAGGAATAAAATATGACGATCCATCATTAAATATTGATTGGGGAATGAATCTAGAGGGTGCAATTGTTTCAGAAAAAGATCAAATTCTTCCTTTTATTGATAATTGCAATAGTTTGTTTTAATGGAAAAAATACTTGTAACAGGAGCAAATGGTCAACTAGGATCTGAACTTTCTCTATTGTCATTAAATTTCCCGCAATTCCAATGGATTTTTGCGGATAGGACTGTTATAACTTTAGATAATCTAGATCTACTTAATGTACAATTAAATGATATAAAACCCACAATTATTTTAAATTGTGGTGCTTATACAGCGGTTGATAAAGCAGAAACAGAGAAAGATTTAGCTAATGTAATTAACAATTTGGCAGTAGGAGTACTAGCGAGATATTCGGCTAAAAATGAAATTAAATTGCTTCATGTATCTACAGATTATGTTTTTGATGGAACATCTTCAGTAGCTCTTGATGAAGAAGCTCCAACGCAACCTATAAATATTTACGGAGAAACTAAGAGAGCTGGGGAGTTAGTTTGTTTACAAGAAAATCCCAATGCTATTATAATAAGAACATCGTGGGTTTATAGCCAATTTGGAAACAATTTTGTGAAAACAATGCAGCGATTAATGCAGGAAAGAGATTCGATAAGTGTAGTAAATGACCAAATCGGATCGCCAACTTACGCCGCTGACTTAGCAGAAGCTATAATTAAAATCATTTTATCTGAAAAATGGATTCCTGGAATTTATAATTATTCGAATGAAGGGGAAATCAGTTGGTATGAATTTGCAATAGCTATAAAAAATATTGGAGGGTATAATTGTGAAGTAAATGGAATTCCTTCTTCAGCATATCCTACTCCTGCGAAACGTCCTTCTTTTTCTTTATTAGATAAAAATAAAATTAAGGAAGTCTACGGTGTAGATGTTCCAAGTTACAAAGAGAGTTTGAAAAAAATGATGGCACAGTTATAGTTGCTGCTTTTTTGTTAGTATAAATTGATTTAATTTAAAAAAATGAAAGGAATTATTTTAGCAGGAGGTTCTGGTACAAGATTGCATCCGTTAACACTTGCAATGAGCAAGCAAATGATGCCTGTGTATGATAAACCAATGATTTATTACCCGTTGTCAACTTTGATGATGGCAGGGATAAATGAGATTTTAATTATTTCAACGCCTCATGATTTACCAAATTTTAAAAAATTATTAGGAGATGGAGAAAATCTGGGTTGTAAATTCAGTTATGCGGAGCAAGCTATTCCAAACGGTTTAGCACAAGCTTTTGTAATTGGAGAAGAATTTATAGGGGATGATGATGTCGCTCTAATATTAGGAGACAATATATTTTTTGGAGCCAATATGCAAGAACTCTTGCGTTCCAACACTAAACCAAAAGGAGGAGTTGTTTTTGCATACCATGTTTCGGATCCTGAACGTTATGGAGTAGTAGAATTTGATCAAGATTTTAAAGCGATTTCAATTGAAGAAAAACCAGAAAACCCTAAATCTCATTATGCTGTTCCAGGGTTGTATTTTTATAATAATTCCGTTGTTGAAATAGCAAAAAATATTCAGCCAAGTGCACGTGGAGAATATGAAATTACCGATGTGAATAAAGTTTACCTATCAAAAGAAGCTTTAAAAGTTGGAATTTTAAGCAGAGGAACAGCTTGGCTAGATACAGGAACTTTTAATAGTTTGATGCAGGCTGGGCAGTTTGTTCAGGTTTTAGAAGAACGCCAAGGTTTAAAAGTTGGTTGTATTGAAGAGATTGCTTGGAGGCAAGGTTTTATTGATGATACTCAACTTGAACAACTAGCATTACCCCTTGTTAAGTCTGGGTATGGAGCTTATTTAATGGATTTTTTAAAACCAAAAAGAGCTAGCGTTAAAATTTAATTTTTAAATCTATTATTTTGTACTTTTGTAAGTACTATGTTACTTACTAATTCTAAGACCAACTAATTTGAATAATAAACCAACCAATCTAGCAATTTTATTTGCTAAGTATTTTTCTATAACCAACTTGAGGCTTAATATTCATAATCTGAGTTATTTACCAAGGTGGATTATCGTTTTTATGGATGTTATGGTGTTGATTTTCTCTTTTACTTTTACTTATTTATTATTTAAGGGTACAGGTTTAGGTTACATTATAACACATCATGAATTTTATTTTGTTGCTTCACTTTTAGGAGTTAATATATTTTTCTTCTGGCTATTTAGGACCTATTCGGGTATAATTAGGCATTCATCATACATTGATGCAGTTAAGTTGTTGTTTTCACAAATGTCAGTTCTTGTCGTTTTCTTATTCTTTAATTTTTTATTTGAACTATATCATGGCGATAAGGCATTTTTGAATACAGCACTTTTTATAAACATAGTGCTTTCATTCTGTGGTTTGTTTTTATATAGAGTAGTTGTTAAACAAACGTTTGAACTTTATTTTGCTGAAAAGAATAATAGTCAACTCATTAGAACTGTTATTTATGGAACTGATGCCAATGCGATATCGGTTGCTAATGCATTAAAGTTTGAAACACCTTCTCGTTTTAAAATTGTAGGTTTTGTCGATAAAAACAATCAAAATGCTTCAAAGCGAATGTTGGACTTACCAATATTGGTTCAAAAGAAAAGATTACCTGCATTAATGCGTTCGGTTGCGGCAGAGGGTATTATTATTGCAGATAAAAGCTTATCTAAGGATGAACAATTGATTATTGTAGATCAGTGCTTAGAATTCAATTATAGAGTATATACTGTACCTTTAATTTCGGATTGGGAAAACCAAAAAGAAATTTCTCAAAAGGTAAAGAATATTCAAATTGAAGATTTACTTGAAAGAAAACCCATTGTATTAGATAGCAAATCTATATCTAAACAATTAAAAGATAAAACTATTTTAATTACAGGTGCTGCAGGATCAATTGGAAGTGAAATTGTAAGACAGGTAATTGGTTTTAATCCTAAAAAGATAATTTTATTAGATCAAGCAGAAACTCCACTACATAGTCTTTGTTTAGAAACTCAAAGTATAATTTCGAGTTGCCGAATTCATGCTGTAATTGCTGATGTGAAAAGTAAAGAAGCAATGGAGAGGGTATTTAAAGTTTATGGTCCACAAGTCGTTTTTCATGCAGCTGCTTATAAACATGTGCCCTTAATGGAAGAAAATCCATCTCAGGCTATATTGACAAATATAGAAGGGACTAAAAATTTAGCCGATCTATCCTGTAAATATAAGGTAAAGAAGTTTGTAATGGTTTCTACAGACAAAGCTGTTAACCCTAGCAATGTTATGGGAGCAAGCAAGCGAATTGCTGAGAAATACGTGCAGTCACTACATCTTAAAAATCAAAAAGAAAAAGGAAACGATACTACAAAATTTATTACAACTCGTTTCGGAAATGTATTAGGATCAAATGGATCGGTAGTTCCTTTATTTACTAAACAAATTGAAGAAGGTGGTCCACTAACGATAACACATCCTGATATTATTAGATATTTTATGACCATTCCAGAGGCATGTCAATTAGTGCTTGAGGCTGGTGCAATGGGTAATGGAGGTGAAATTTATATATTTGATATGGGTAAACCAGTTCGAATTATTGATTTGGCTAGAAAAATGATAAAACTAGCAGGATTTATTCCAGAAAAAGAAATCAAGATTCAAATTGTTGGACTAAGACCCGGAGAAAAACTTTTTGAAGAATTATTAAATGATACATCAAAAACGCTACCAACGTATCATAACAAAATCATGATTGCTGAAGAAATTCAAGATGAATATGAAACGCTACATGTTGAAATCGATGAGTTAATAGGAATCTCTAAATTTTTTGATAACGATGATATTGTTTCCAAAATGAAAAAAATAGTACCAGAGTTTAAAAGTATGAACTCTAGTTTTGAAATTCTTGATAAATAATCTTTAATCCAAAGTTTATTTATGTTTAAATGTAAAGGTGTTTTTTTGAATAAAAACACCTTTTTTTGTTTCTATGAAAATGGAAAGATGCAGTAAAAATGTATGATTGTATCTAATTATTATTTTGTTGTGAAAATATTCCATAATTTAGGTTTGTAAAAAGATTATTAGTTACTCGCTTTTAATTCTGAATTTTAAAGCTATTCATGAACAAATCAAAAGATATTTCGGCTCCTTGGTTGTTTGAAATAACACCTAAGAATAATTTTTTTTCGCTACATATAAAAGAGGTTTGGCAATACCGTGACTTGTTATTTCTTTTTGTTAAAAGAGATATCGTAACAGTTTATAAACAAACAGTTTTAGGACCGCTTTGGTATTTAATTCAGCCTTTACTTACGGCGGTAATATTTACGATACTATTTAACAATATTGCTGGAATCGATACTGGTTCTGTGCCTCCTTTTTTATTCAACCTTGCAGGAATTACTGTTTGGAACTACTTCACAGCTTGTCTTGTAGCAACCTCTGACACTTTTAGAGCTAATGCTGCAATCTTTGGGAAAGTTTATTTCCCAAGAATAATTACCCCTTTATCTATCGTAATTTCAAATTTGATCAAATTTGGAATTCAGTTTTTGATTTTTATCGCTTCCTATATTTACTATTATTCTCAAGGAGCTGTTATTAGTTTAAATGCTACAGCAGTTTTTTTTCCTCTATTAGTTATTTTAATGGGGATCCTTGCGTTAGGTTTAGGAATGTTGATTTCTTCGCTCGTTACTAAGTATAGAGATTTTAGTAATTTAATTAATTTTGGAGTACAACTACTAATGTATGTATCTGCAGTTGTATATCCAATGGCATTAATTAAAGATAAATTACCCAATTACGGGTGGTTGGTGCAATACAATCCGTTAGCTTATATAATTGAGACATCTAGATATATGCTTTTGAATATAGGCGATATTTCTTTCTATGGTCTTCTTTACACTTTTACTATAACAGTCATTATTTTTTTTTCAGGATTATTAGTCTTCAATAAAACAGAAAAAAGTTTTATTGATACGGTATAGTCTACGATATAATTTATAGGAATCGGTACTATTTGGTTTGTAATAATTTTTAATAAAATGAATACAGATATTATATTAAAGGTTGAAAATATTTCTAAACAATATCGTTTAGGACAAGTGGGTACAGGAACTTTGCGCCATGATTTAAATCGATGGTGGCATCGCATACGCGGAAAAGAAAATCCATATTTAAAAATTGGGGAAACAAATGATCGTAGTACAAAAGGTGCTAGTGATTATGTTTGGGCTTTGCAAGATATTAATTTTGAAGTGCAACGTGGGGAAGTTCTAGGGATAATAGGGAAAAATGGAGCAGGGAAATCTACATTACTAAAAATTTTATCTAAGGTTACAGCACCAACTATGGGGAGTATTAAGTCTCGTGGACGTATTGCATCTTTACTTGAAGTTGGTACAGGATTTAATCCCGAACTTACAGGGAGAGAAAATATTTATCTCAACGGCGCTATTTTAGGAATGACCAAAAAAGAAATTACATCTAAGCTAGATGAAATTATTGATTTCTCTGGATGTGAACGTTATATAGATACACCGGTTAAAAGATATAGTAGTGGCATGACTGTTCGGTTAGCTTTTGCAGTTGCCGCTTTCTTAGAGCCTGAAATATTGGTTGTAGATGAGGTTTTGGCTGTTGGTGATGCTGAATTTCAAAAGAAAGCAATTGGTAAAATGCAAGCTATTTCAAGAGGGGAAGGTCGTACCGTTTTATTTGTGAGTCATAATATGGCCGCTGTTAAAAGTTTGTGTACTAAAGCAATTGTATTGGAACAGGGCAAAGTGGCTTTCGAAGGAGAGGTATTAACCGCAATAGAGAAATACTTATCTAATAAAAAGAACATTTTGAATGTAAATATTAAAGAAAGAAAAGATAGGATTGGGAGAGGCCGAATTAAAATTTCAGAGGTAACTATTCTTAATACTATTAAGGTGATGACAGGAGATACACTTTCAGTTCAAATCGAGTATAGTAATATTGAGGAAGAAATAGAAATTAATGAATTTGGAGTGAGTATTTGGAATGCTAGAGAGGATAAAATAATAAGCATTTCTTCTACTTTTAAAAATCAATTAAAAGATATCTCAAATAAAGGTAAAGTAATTTGTGAGATGCCGAATCTTCCGTTAGTAAAAGGCAGTTATGTTATTAATTGCTTTGTCAGTTCAATTTTTGGATTAGAAGATTATATTCTTGATGTATTAAGTTTTGATGTAGAGGATAATGATATTTATGGAAACGGGAAGACAGTAAATCCAGAATGGGGAATGATTGCAGTTGAACATAATTGGATTCAATAATTATACATTATGATACAAGAAAAAAAAGCGTTAGAACAATGGCACGAAACTGAAGATCCTTGGGGCTATAATGAAAATAAAGATGATATATTAAGAAAAGAAATTTTGCTTGCTGAGATTCCAGACAAAAAGTATAAAAGAGTATTAGACATCGGATGTGGACAAGGATTTATTACTAAAGATTTACCTGGTGAGGAGGTATATGGAATTGATATATCTCAAGCGGCAATAGATTTTGCAAACAAAATGGGGAGATCCAATTTAATTTTTAAACAAGGGTCAATATATGATATTGATAAATTATTTGATTTCAAGTTTGATTTGATAATCATAACAGGAGTTCTTTATCCTCAATATATAGGGAAATCTTCTAGTTTAATTTATTTACTAATTGATAAAATACTAGAAAATAAAGGTGTTCTTGTATCTGTGCACATAAATGATTGGTATAATGCTCAATTTCCGTACTTAAAAACGAAACAACTTTTTTATAATTATAGAAAATATACTCATAACCTAGAAACATACTCGAAATGATTTTAATGTATCATAAAATACATCCTAGTAGTCCATCAATGTGGTGGGTAACAGTAAATGATTTTTACAGGCAGCTGTCTGAAATATCAAGTAAAGAGGTTGTGTATTTACAGGACTATGATTCAAAAAATCCAAATCATGTTGTAATTACTTTTGATGGTATTTATAAAAATGTTCTAGAATATGGGCTACCTATTTTAAAATACTTTGATTATCCATTTGAGTTGTTTTTGACTTCAGATTATATAGGTTTGGATAATGAGTTCGATTCTGTAGAGCCAATTGCTCCATTTGCAAATTATGAAGAATTGCAATTGTTGGTTGCAAATAAAGGAAGATTACAATGGCACACAAAGAGTCACCTTAATTTAAAAAACATTCAGGATTTAGATGTTATAAGTAGAGAACTTACCGTTCCAGAAAAAGTGAAGCAACTAGATGTTAATGGATTTACTTGGTTTGCTTATCCGCATGGCGAATTTAATGAATTGGTTATTGAGGAAGTGCAAAAGCGATTTGAAGGAGCTGTTTCCTGCATACAAGGAAACAACGAAGATAAATTTGTTTACAATAGACTTACAGTTGTTAATGATTCAAAACTGAGAACTAATAAGATAGCTTGTATTATTGCTTCTTATAATTATGGAGATTATCTTATAGAGGCTATTGAATCGGTGTTACGGCAAACAATACTTCCAGATGAAATTCTTATTTCTGATGATTGTTCTGACGATGAAACAGCAATTATTGCAAATGAATATGCTAAAAAATACCCACAACTAATAACATATAATCGGAACGATGTTAACATGGGAATTGTAGCTCATTTTAACAAAGCAATTTCTTTGACAAAATCAGAGTATGTGTTTTTTTTAGGAGCGGATAATAGACTTTTAAGTAACTATATTGAAGAGTGTGCTAGAAAATTAGATGCGAATACAAATACAGCAATTGCCTATACGGACTATGCTTTTTTTGGTTCGAGAGCAAGACTAGCTTATTCTAAGTTTTCTGAAGATAGAAGAGCAGGAATTATTGAAAATACATTCTATCAGATTTGTTTTCCCGATTTTAGGAGTCAAGAAGAATCATTAGAAAATCTTTCAAAAGAAAATTTTATTCATGGATCTTCCATGTTCAGAAGAACTGCATTTAATGAAGTTGGAGGGTATCATAAAACAGGTAATCCCGAAGATTATAATTTATTTAGAAGAATAGTAGAAAAAGGATGGGGAGCCGAAAAAGTTAAAAATACAAATTTAGAGTATAGACAACATAATATAGGGCAAGCTAATAATGTTTTAAGTCTACAAAATAAACTCAATTTTTATCAATCGGCCTATAGTAGAAAGAATACATTCGAGAAATCATTTTTATACAAAGTCTTCCGGAAAACCTATATGATCAAAGAAAAAATGGTCAACCTTAACAAGAAAAAAGTTTTAAGATATATTAAAAAAATAACGAAAACTAAATAGATGGTTAATGTCACTATAATAATTCCCAGCTACAACCATAGCACTTTTTTATTAGATCGATTAAAAAGTATTTCCAATCAGACCTATAAAAATTGGGAAGCTATTATAATTGATGACCAATCGACAGATAATAGTGTTGAGATAATTAGGCGTTTTCTTGTAGAGAATCCAAATTTTAATTTAAAAAGCTTAATTATAAACGATGCAAATTCTGGAAGTGGTTATTCCTCCTGGCAAAAAGGAATTGAACTAGCAACAACTGAATATATATGGATTGCAGAAACAGACGATTATTCAGAATCAACTTTTCTAGAAGAGTTGGCGACTATTTTAGATATTAATAAAGGAGTTTCCTTGGCTTTTTCGGGTAGTAATTATGTTGAAAATAATAGAATAATCTATGATTCAGCTAATAGAACAAAAGATTTAAATGTTGGAATAAATGATTATCAAGTTTTAGATAGTAGTATTTTTTTAGACAGAATGCCTTTTAAAACTTATATAACGAATGGGAGTTCTGTGCTTTTTAGAAAACCTAAGAGAGCAGTTCCAGCTGAAGTATTTAATTATAGATTATGTTCGGATATATTTTTATGGTCTCATTTGTTACAAAACAGTTCCTTTGTTTTTTTAAATGAAAATTTAAATTTTTTCAGAAGGCATGGAGGATCAATTTCATCCTATTTGAGCAAAAATAAATTAGAAGAAGTTTATCATGAGAAAGCACAATATTTAAATTATTTTAAGCAAACGGATAAGTACATCCAATTTATAGAGCATTACATAAAATATTACATTTGGACGCATAAGAATGATTTTTTAAACACATCAAGTATTCAGACAATTCAATCAGGCAAGAAAGTCAAAGTATTATATTTTTATAAATTGATACAGTTTTTTGTTTCTAAAATTTTCAGAAAATGATAACTCCATTAGTAACTGTAATAATACCTACTTATAATCGAAAGGAATATTTTGAAACAGCTATTCAATCGGTAGTGGGGCAATCTTATGCAAACATTGAAATAATAGTAGTTGATGATGGTTCTACAGATAATTATGCAGGATTAATTTGTGATAAATTTTCAAATTGTACTTATTTTTATAAAAAGAATGGTGGGATAGCAGCAGCCAGAAATTATGGAATTAATTTATCGGAAGGGGAGTATATAGCTTTTTTAGATGATGATGATTTCTGGGAAAGTTCAAAAATAGAAAAACAAGTAAAAATTCTACTTGAAAATCCTTCTGTTGACTGTGTACACTCTTCCGTCGCAGTAGTGAATGAAAAGGGAGAATTAACAGGAGACTATTTCGGAGCAGCTCAAAATAAAATAGCGAAACGCTCAGGATATGTTTTTTGGAATGCTTTAGGCTGCTGGGTGGTTAAATCGCCTACACCTTTAATTAGAAAAATTGTTTTTCAACCCGACTTATTATTTGATGAAAAAATTAAAGTAGGAGAGGATATCGATTTTTATCAGCGAATGTTTTATAGACATAAGATACATTATATAAATGAACCTTTAGCATTTTATAGAGTCCATAATAATACTGAAAGGCTTTCATCTCAGCTTAAGAAGTACATAGGAATTGAGAATAAAATGTTCTTTAACTTTAAAAACATGGGAATTAGAAACCCATTTATTTTACATTTAATTGCCGTTAAACTTTTGAAAAAAGCAATAGAAAAAAATAATTCTTTGTATCCAGAAGCAAAAAAAACGATTTCTAAAATACTTATTTATTCTCGACCAGACTATTTCTTGAATCGTTATTTTGGATGATTAGGGTTTAACAATAGTTAATAAAAGAGAATTGACTATTATAGGATTATTGAAAAATTAAAAAACGAGTTAATTTCAACGATTACCTACTATATGCAAATAAACTATATAATTTTAGCACATAGATATCCAGAACAATTAAGACGGTTAATTCAGAAATTAACAACTCCTGAATCATTTTTTTATGTTCATATTGATAAAAATGCCTCCATAGATTTATTTGCAAAAGAACTAGTTGACTTACCAAATATAAATTTTGTAGAGGATCGTAAGGAAGGAACATGGGGAGATTTAGGAATTGTAAAAGCTACATTGGATGTTTTAAAACAAATAGTTAGAGATAATAAAGAAGGTTATTGTGTACTTTTGAGTGGGCAAGATTACCCGATTAAGTCAAATGAGAATATTAGATTATATCTCACATCAAATTTTGGAAATGAATTTATTGATATTGTTGCATTGCCAACAAAACATTTATCAATAGATAGAATTGAAAAGTATAAATTTAATTTGTCTTCTAAGAAAGGAGATTTCATTCAGATAGGGTCGATTCTAGAAACCGGATTTTTCACAAAGAAGACATTAAAAAAAAGCTATCGATTAATTATAGCTGGACGTTACGATTTTATTTTAAAAGTTTTAAAAAAAAGAAAATATCCAGATTATATTAAGCCCTATGGTGGAAGTCAATGGTGGGCTTTAACAACACAAACAGCTAAAGAAATAATCCAATTTGTTGATGAACATCCTGATTTTGTAAAATATCATACCTATTCATTACTTCCCGATGAAATGTTTTTTCAATCGATTATTATGTATTTGAAAGAGAAGAAGAGCAAAATTAAAATTATGCCATTTCTCACTTATATTAATTGGGAAAAGAAAAATTGTGATTTGCCAGTTACATTCAGTTCAGCAGATTTTGAAGACTTAATTACACAACCGGATTATAAATTATTTGCTAGAAAATTTGATAGCAGTAGTAGCAAGGAGATTTTAGATAAAATAGATGCTTTTCATTCTTAAAAGAATTAATAAAGATGCGAGTAGGACAAAATCCAGAGAAAAAAGAATCTAGGCAATTGGTGTATAAAAAACACAGGATTATTATCCCCGTTTTTATACCTCAAAGCGAGGATCATTATTATAAAGAATCTTTGGATGTTTTTAAATATTGTATAGAGTCTTTGATTAGAACAATAGATACAAACAATACTGCAATCACTATATTAAACAATAATTCAAACGATGAGGTTCAATGTTTAATTGAAAGTTATTTGGATAAAAAAGTAATAGATAAGTATGTGAAATATGTTGAGAATAAAGGTAAAGTATATGCGATTTTACAAGAAGCAAGAGCTTCCTATGAAGAATTTTTGACTATTGCCGATGCTGATGTGTTTTTTTTAAATAATTGGCAATCAGAAATTCAAAACGTTTTTGAAAAGTTTAAAGAAGTTGGAGTTGTAGGTTTAACACCTGATCCGAATATGGCCTTTTACTGTAATAATTCTATTTTCTCTTCTGAATATTTTAAAATCAAAAATGGAAAAATCGTAGCCGATACCGATTTAGAATTATTTGAAAATAGCATAGGTAATGCAGATTTGTATGTGACAAAAAAAAGAAATTGGAAAGCGGAACACTATTATCTTGAAAAAGATGGCATTAGAGTTGTTGTGGGGGCAAATCATTTCGCATCTACTTACAGAAAAAGAATATTTGAAAAATTACCATTCCAAAAGCCAATTTATGTTTTTCCTGGAGGGGAATTAAATTTCTTGGATATTCCGATAGATAAATTAGGTTATCATAGAGTTTCTTTGCCCAAAGCATTTGCGTATCATATGGGAAACACTATAGACCAAAATTTAGATCTTAGTATTTTAAAAAATGATAGATTAATTGATGGAAAAAAAGCTGATGCTAGAAATCCTACAATTATAGTTCCTTATTTCCTGAAGGGATATTTTGTTAGGCTGATAAGAAAATGTTCTTTTATTTAATTCTATATGAAAAATAAAGTTTCAATAATTATCGCTACTTATAATCGAGCTCATCTTATTCTTGAAACGCTAGAAAGTGTTTGTAACCAAACCTATACTAATTGGGAATGCATAATTGTAGATGATGGTTCTACAGACAATACAGAAAAAATTGTAAATGATTTAGTTTCAAATGACAGTAGATTTAAATTTTTGAATAGGCCATCAGAAAGACCAAAAGGACCTAATGCAGCTCGGAATTTTGGTATTGAGAATTCTACTGGAGAATACGTTTTATCATTAGATTCAGATGATTGGATCTTGCCAGAGCATTTAGAATTAAAAGTTGAGGTTTTTAAAAAAGATCATACAATTGATGGGGTATTGTCAAAAACTATAATGGTTGATAGCAACAAAGTCATAATAAAAAAAGAAGAGCGTACCCGGTTGACAAAAAATATCTTAGAGGATTTTATTTCATTGCGAGTTTCTTGGTATATGCACGATATCATGTGGAGGAAGTCTTTTTTTGAGAATAAGGTTTTATACGACGAGCAGTTACTAAAAATGTTAGACAGAGACTTTCATATAAGGAGATTATCTGAGGAACCTGTATTAGCTTTTATTGATGAGTATTTATCTCTATATCGAATTCATGAAAACTCAAATTCATCCAATAACAATATTAATGTAGCTGAATCACGGCATAATGCAATTATTAAAATTGTAAATGAACTGAATGGAAAAGGAAAACTTTCCAATAATATTAAATTTTATTTATTCAAACATCAAGTGCAAAATTTAGTTATCTTACATAAACATCCGAATTGTATGTCTTTGTATTTTAGATTGATAAAAAAAACATTTATTTTTAGATTTGATTATTTAAAATGGCTCTTGAAGTTGATGATAGGGTATTGTTCGTTTAAAATTATGGGTAGAGGATTATATTTTGTACAGTAATGAAGAAATTTCTAAAGAAAATAATATATAAAATTTTAAACTCCGTTGAGTCAAACGAAAAGTTTGAGTCTTTTGGCTATTCAAGAGGTATTCAAAATGTTGTATTTGAAGGTAAAAACGGAATACCTGATGGATGTAATTTTTCAGGCAGCATACATGTCGGATATGCGACTACTTTAGGCTATAATAATTATGTACATGGAGAGGTAACTATTGGGAAATATTGTCAAATAGGTGCCGATGTAGCCATTTTTACGAAAAATCACCCAACTAATTATATGGCAACATATATTGGCAAGAATCTCTTTAACGGAGAATTAAAACAATTGCGAGAGGAGAATAAAATAATAATAGGCAACGACGTTTGGATTGGACATGGGGTTATTATAGTTGGAAATGTAATTATTGGTAATGGTGCGGTTTTAGCCGCTGGTTGTGTTGTAACAAAAAATGTTGAGCCCTATTCTGTAGTCGGTGGGATACCTGCTAGATTACTGCACAAACGTTTCTCTGATACAATAATTAAAGAAATTGAAGATTTGAAATGGTGGGATAAAAATGAGGCTGAAATAGAAAAATTGAAGCCGTTGTTTTTTAAGAAATTCACAAATACAAATAGTATCTATGAGTAAAACGATCGCTATAATTCCAGCTCGAGGAGGGTCAAAACGAATACCCGAGAAAAATATTCAAATCTTTGGAGGGCTACCGTTACTAGTGCATTCTATTTTATATGCGCAAAAGAATAGTGACATTATAGATGAAATATATGTTTCAACAGATAACAATGATATAAAAAATATTGCACTGCAATACGGCGCCAAAGTTATTGATAGACCAGCATCGATTTCGGGTGATCTAGAACCTACTATTACAGCATTAAAACATGCTTTGGAATGTATAGATAATGATGCTATAGAAAACGTAATTTTATTGCAACCCACAAACCCATTGCGACCACAAAATTTACTGAAGGAAACATTTGCCCTTTATCAAAATGAAAATTTAGATAGTTTATTTACCGTCTCAAGAAATCATCAAAAATTCGGAAAAATAGCAGCAAATAAATTTGTTCCATTTAATTATACAATTGGACAACGAAGTCAGGATTTAGACCCAATTTTTTCAGAAAACGGATTATTATATATTACTAAAGCTTCTTTGATTTTTAAAAATATTATCATCTCCGAAAATGCTTGTCCCTATGTAGTAAATCATGCTTTTGCCAATGTCGATATTGACTTGCCAGAAGATCTAGATTATGCAGAATACCTTTTTCAAAAAAACGTCCCATATTTATGAAGCCATATATAGAAATTGCTGGAAGGAAAATAGGAGCAGATTTTCCACCTTTAGTTATTGCAGAAATTGGAATTAATCACGAAGGGTCTTTGCAAGTAGCCAAAGAAATGGTTGACGCAGCTTGTAGAGCTGGAGTCGAAGTAGTAAAGCATCAAACGCATATTGTAGAAGATGAAATGAGTGGTGCTGCAAAAAAAGTGATTCCAGGCAATGCAACTGTTTCGATTTATGAAATTATGGAACGATGCTCATTGAACGAAGCTGATGAACTCGAACTTAAAAATTATGTTGAACATAAAGGAATGATTTTTATATCAACGCCTTTTTCCCGAGCAGCAGCCGAGCGATTGAAGAAATTTGATGTTCCCGCTTATAAGGTCGGCTCTGGCGAATGTAATAATTATCCATTATTAGAGCATATTGCTTCATTTGGAAAACCTGTAATATTAAGTACCGGTATGAATACGATCGAAAGCGTTCAAAAAGCTGTAGCAATTTTTGATAAGCATGCTATTCCTGTAGTGCTATTGCATACTACAAATTTATACCCAACGCCTGCACATTTAGTTCGTTTTGGTGGTATGATAGAATTAAATCAGGCATTTCCAGATAAGGTATTTGGTTTAAGCGATCATACCTTAAATAACAATGCTTGTTTAGGTGCTGTAGCATTAGGGGCAAGTGTTTTAGAAAGGCATTTTACAGATCATATGCAACGTGTTGGTCCAGATATTATTTGTAGTATGGACGAAAAAAAATGTCAGGAATTAATTGTTTCATCCGCAGAGATCGCTTTAATGCGTGGAGGTACAAAAAAACCTGCACAAGAAGAACAAGTAACAATTGACTTCGCTTTTGCAACTGTCTGCACAATAGTTCCAATAAAAAAAGGAGAAAAATTATCAAAAGAAAATATTTGGGTAAAACGCCCAGGAACTGGTAAAATCTTAGCTGTACATTTCAATGATTTAATCGGCAAAGTAGCAACAAGAGCTATTGATAATGATGAGCAATTAGATTATAGCGATTTTGAGTAGTTCCATAAAAAAAATACTCTTCCTAACGGGAACGCGAGCAGATTTTGGTAAAATAAAATCATTAATTTCAATTTTGGAAGACCAACCAGAATTTGAAGCTTTTGTCTTTGTTACAGGAATGCATCTACAAGAAATTTATGGATATACATTGATTGAAATTGAGCGTTGTAATTTTAAAAATGTTTATACATTCGAGAATCATACTCACGAAACAACAATGGATTTAACATTAGCCAAAACGATTGAAGGGCTGTCTAATTATTGTAAAAACATAAAACCTGATATGATTGTTGTACATGGAGATCGTGTCGAAACGCTTGCAGGTGCTATTGTAGGATCATTAAATAATATTCTTGTTGCTCATATTGAAGGAGGAGAATTATCGGGAACTGTAGATGAATTAATCAGACATAGTGTTAGTAAACTAAGTCATATACATTTTGTTTCGAATACAGAAGCAGCGAAAAGACTCATCCAAATGGGAGAAATTTCGGAATCTGTTTTTACAATTGGATCCCCAGACATTGATGTTATGTTTTCGAATACGCTTCCAACCTTAAACACAGTTAAAGAATATTATCAAATTTCGTTTGATAATTTTGC
Organism: Flavobacterium branchiarum; assembly: GCF_030409845.1. NCBI lineage: Bacteria > Pseudomonadati > Bacteroidota > Flavobacteriia > Flavobacteriales > Flavobacteriaceae > Flavobacterium > Flavobacterium branchiarum. The sequence goes on from NZ_JAUFQQ010000003.1 coordinate 477,306, forward strand.
GCTTGTAATGTTTCATCCTGTAACTACAGAATTTCAAGTTATGCAGCAGGCAGCGAAAGCTTTTGTTGATTGTCTGTTAGAAGACCATCGTAATTATGTCGTTATTTTTCCAAATAATGATTTGGGAAGTCAATTTATTCTTGATGAATTTAAAAGATTGAAGCAAAACACAAGATTCAGGATTTTTCCATCGCTTCGTTTTGAGTATTTTTTAACCCTATTAAAAAACAGTCAGTTTATTATAGGTAATAGCAGCGCCGGAATTCGTGAAGCCCCTTATTACGGGATTCCAATTATTAATGTGGGTACTCGACAGCAAAATAGAGCAGTGCATACAGCTATCATCAATACAGACTATTCTGTGGTAAATATAAAAGAGGCACTTTCTATTATAAGTTCACATAAAGTTAAAGTAACAACAACTGATTTTGGTCAAGGAAATAGCAAAAAAATGTTTTTAGATTCGCTAAAGAAAAACGATATTTGGCAGCTCAATCATCAGAAGAAATTTAAAGATATTTAACGGAATAAAATTCAAGTTTTTTAGAATTAAAAAAATCGAAATCTATGTTGCAAAGCCTGATGTTCATTAATATCATTATATAATTTATGTTTTTTAATTCCTTAGCGTTTACTGTTTTTTTACCAATCGTTTTCTTCTTGTATTGGTTTGTTTTCAATAAAACAAAAAGTTCACAAAATGCTTTATTAATTGTTGCGAGTTATTATTTCTACTCTTGTTGGGATTGGAGATTTCTATTTCTTTTGGTTTTTTCTACCTTTTTGGATTATTATACTGGAATTCAAATAGAAAAAGGAAAATCAGAAAAGAGTAGAAAATTCTGGTTTTGGTTGAGTATTATAATCAACTTAGGCTTTTTAGGAATTTTTAAATATTACAATTTCTTTGCAGCTTCTTTCTCTGATTTACTAAATTCGGTGGGAGTAAAGGCAAGTCCTATTTTATTAGATGTAATTCTGCCAGTAGGAATTTCGTTCTATACTTTTCATGGATTATCCTATGTGATTGATATCTATTATAAAAGAATAAAAGCCGAATATAACTTTGTAGATTACTCTTTGTTTGTGAGTTATTTTCCGCTATTAGTTGCAGGACCAATAGAAAGGGCCACTCACTTATTACCTCAAGTAAAAGTAAAACGAGAATTTAATTCTGAGTTGGCTAAAGAAGGTGTATATCAAATCATTTGGGGATTAGTCAAAAAAGTTGTTATTGCAGATACTTGTGCGACTTATGCCAATGCTATCTTCGATAATTATCCTTCAATGAATTCCTTCTCGCTTATTTTAGGCGCAGTATATTTTGCATTTCAAATCTATGGAGATTTCTCTGGATATTCAGATATTGCACTAGGGGTTTCTAAGCTCTTTGGTTTAGATTTACTTCGAAACTTTAATTATCCTTATTTTTCTAGAGATATTGCCGAGTTTTGGCGTCGTTGGCACATTTCACTTTCTTCTTGGTTTCGGGATTATTTGTACATTCCATTAGGAGGAAGCAAAGGAGGAATTTGGATGAAAATCAGAAATACTTTCATTATTTTTATAGTAAGCGGATTTTGGCATGGAGCCAATTGGACTTATGTTGCTTGGGGACTTATTAACGCCATTTATTTCTTGCCTTTACTATTATCAAGCAGTAATAGAAACAACATGGGCGCTATTGAATTAAAATTTAATTTTGATTCTGTCAGAGTAATTATGAGTATTTTGTATACTTTCTTACTGACCTGCGTTGCGTGGGTGTTCTTTAGAGCGAAATCCATTTCTGATGCGGTTTTATATCTGAAAAGAATAATTACAGATGGAAGTTTTAAAGCTCAATATTTATCGAATGAACGTTATAATTATGAGTTATTAGTACTGATTGGTATATTCGTTTTAGTCGAATGGAACAATCGTAATAAAATAGAACCCTTATCAGGGAAAAGAAGCATGTTGAAATTAGCTTTAGCGATAACAGCAATAATTGCATTCGGAACCTACTCAGATTATAAAGAATTTATATATTTTCAGTTTTAATGAAGAATTTTTTAGTTTATACAGCAAAAATTTTGGCCATAATTATTTTGGTTTCAGTAATTTTAGATGGGCTTTATACGTATGTTTTTTTACAGTCTAAGAATAGAGGAAAGATCGAGACCGTTTTTAACTCTAAAGCAAAAAAATATGATGTAGTGATTTTAGGTTCTTCTCGTGCCAATAATCATTTTGTAACACAAATGCTTGAGGATAAGGGACTAAGAGCTTTTAATTATGGAATGAGTGGCGGGCATTTGTTTGAGGCTTCATTAATGCTAAAATTAATGCTTGAAAGAAAATATGTTATTAAAAATGTAATTTTAGAAGCAGATTTGAATTTGTCAAATGATGAAGAAGCAGAAGGTGTTGCAACTAAATTTTTGCCTTATATTCGTAATTCAGAGGTTATAAAAGAACATTTTTCATCACAAGAAAATTTTAATGAGTTATATTATATCCCATTTTATAGATATGTAAAGTACGATGGTAAGATTGGATTTAGAGAAGTTTTTTATACAATTATTGGCGCTAAAACAAATGCTTTAGACAATCTAGGATATTATCCATTAGGAAAATATAAAAATGGGAATATGAAAAATAATATTGTTAATCTAAACCCTTTGCCTCGTAATAAATATTATGAAGAAATTAAAAATATTTGTAAAGCCAATAACATCAACTTTATAGCTGTAATGACACCTATGTGTGAAAATGTTAAAGGAATGGAATATTTTGATAAAGTAAAAAAAGCATATCCTGAAATTCATAATTATGAAAACGTAGTTGTAGAGGATAAGTATTTTTCATCCTGTGGACACATGAATGATGCAGGTGCTAAAATTTTTACTGCTAGAATCTTGAATGATTTTTTTCTTTAAAAAAGATTAGTAAAAAGCAAAAATAAGCAAAACGATTAAACCCGTTGCTATACAATGCTTTATAAAACAGTAGTCTTAGTTTGGAACTCGGTGTCTGATAGGTTTTGGTCGTGAAAACACAAGGTTAGGTTACTAATTCGTTACCGATTGATAACGGTAATGACATAGCTTAACTGATTATATTTCAGTCTTTTGCACCCATTTTTATATTCCCTTGTAACTCAATGTAATTTAATTTTAAACATTAAACATTTGAGTTATGGAACAGACAAAAAAGTCCACGTTCAAACTGCTTTTCTACCTGAAAAAGAACGAACTGAAAAAGAACGGTAATGCACCAATTATGGCACGTATTACCATTGATGGAACACCTAAAACTTTCGGAACAAAGTTAGAAATCAATCCTAATAATTGGGATTTAAAATACGGAAGAGTTGAGGGAAAGAGTGCCACCGCTTTGAGCGTTAACCAAAAATTGGATAACATACGTGGACGTATCGACAAGATTTACGAAGATATGCTGAAGCACGAGGGGTTTGCAACCGCCCAAAAAGTAAAGCTCTCGTTTTTAGGTGTTGGTGTAATGGAAGATGCCGTACTAAAAGTCTTTAAAGACCAAAACGAAGACTTTGAAAAAATGGTCGCTAAGGGAAAACGCTCTCAAAGCACATATAGCAAGTACAACACTGTTTACAATCACCTTAGCGAATTTATAAGGGAGCGTTACCATCGTGACGATATGGCTTTCCGAGAACTCACTTCTGATTTTATCCGTGAGTTTGATTTCTTTCTTCGCATTGATAAGGAATGTACCCATAATACGGTTTGGGTTTACACAATGCCAGTTATTGCTTTGGCAGAATTGGCTATCAAGAAAGGCTTGATACGGGATAATCCTTTTGAAGATTATGAAATCAGTATGGAAGAAACCGACCGCAGCTACCTTTTAAAAGAGGATGTGGAAACTTTAATGCTCCTGAAACCATCTAAGCCCCGATATGAACTTGTAAAAGACCTTTTTATTTTCAGTTGCTTTACAGGGCTTTCTTACATTGATATTAAGAAACTGAAATGGAGCAATATCCAGTCTTTCTTTGATGGACACCAATGGATAATCAGCAGGAGGAAGAAATCAGATGTTGCCTCCAACGTCCGTCTTTTGGAAATCCCCAAACGCATCATTGAGAAATATCGTGGAGTTACAAGAAATGATTTTGTATTCCCAATGCCATCCAATGCGACTTGCAACACGCATATAGGTAAACTTATTGAGGAAGCGAGTATTGTTACAGAACAGAAAGTTACATTCCACACCGCCCGTCACACATTCGCCACAATGTTTTTGACCGAGGGCGTACCGCTTGAAAGTCTTAGCAAAATGATGGGGCATAAAAATATTTCCACCACACAGATTTACGCCAAAATCACAAGCCAAAAAATCAGTAAGGATATGGATTTAGTTGCCCCAAAATTTCAGGCTATGGAAGAAGCATTTTTAGCCGCAATCTGATTAACTTTTATTACTTCACAACACAGCAGAACTTAACGGTTCTGCTTTTTTTATGCCCTTACTTTTCGATTATTCCAACCTCTATTTCAGGCTCTCATAGCCTGGTCATTTATTCCATAAAAATTAGAACAGAATATTTCCACAATCAACCGGTAAAAAGGCAGCTAAGTTATAGCGGGCAGCCACCGCACCCACCCACCAATAAAAAAAATGAATGAACGGTTTCCCCCTAAAGGAACCCCCATTAAATCATTTTTTTTCTTGGTCTTCGCTGTTGCCCGCTTGGATTATCTGCTTTCTTTTTTCCGGTTTTTCTTTTGGAAAAAATTATGCGAAGCGAAGCGGAGCAAACCACAACAGGAAGCAGGAAACGAGAAAAGCGAACGTAACAAAATGTAAAACTTTTAAAACAGGACGATTATGAACATCACAGGAAGACTGACAAGGGATGCGGAAGTACGCACAACGTCAAACGGAAAACAAGTAGTAAACTTTTCAGTAGCGGTAAACGACAGCTACAAAACCAAACAGGGCGAACGAGTGGAACAAACCGCCTATTTCGACTGCTCATATTGGAGAACCCCGAACGCAGTGAAGATACTCACTAAAGGTCTATTGGTAGAACTGACTGGCAGGGTAAGCACAAGAGCGTGGGTAGGCAAAGACGGAGAAGCAAAGGCAGGTTTGAACTTTCATACCTCCGACTTCAAACCGCTTGCAGGAGGCAGGAGAGCCGAAACCGTACAGGCTACTGCACAATCTGAAAGTAACGGATTTACAACACAGGGAGTAGATGACGACCTCCCATTTTAACAACGAGTATTCAATCATTTTTTAACATCAAATTTTAAGTATTATGGCACATAATATCAATTTCAACGAGAGAACAGGACGTTATTCATTTTTCAGCGTTCAGCAAAAAGCGTGGCACAACTTGGGACAAATCGTGGAGCAATACCCGACAAGCGAGGAAGCTATCAAATACGCAGGGTTAGATTACGAAGTCGTAAAATCTCCACTATTTACCAAAGGTTCGGGCATTATCGAAACTGCCAACGGCATAGAGATAGGCAGTAGCGAATTAGAAGTACCCAACTATTTCGCCAACATACGCACCGATAACAATGCAGTATTGGGCGTAGTCGGCAAGGATTACCACATTGTACAGAACCGTGAAGCCTTTAATTTCTTTGATGCGATTGTAGGCGGTGGCGAGGGCATTCTGTACGAAACCGCAGGAGCGTTAGGCAACGGAGAACGTATTTTTATCACAGCCAAATTGCCCGACTATATCCGAGTAGGTAAAGGGGATGACGTTACGGAAAAGTACATTTTCCTAACCACTTCGCACGATGGTAGCGGAAGTATCACAGCCGCATTTACACCTATCAGAATTGTTTGTCAAAATACCTTAAACGCTTCGTTACGCAGTATGACCAATGTTGTCCGTATCAAGCACACTTCGGGGGCAAAACAACGTATCGAGAACGCTCACAAGATTATGGGACTTGCCAACACATTGAGCAACCAATTAGAGGGCATTTTCAACGAATGGGCAAAAGTAAAGGTATCAGACCGAGAGGTAAGAAAGCTAATACAGTTGGCACTTTGCCCAAACAAGGAAACGCTTGACCTCATCAAAAAAGGTGCGGAAGATGAAATTTCCACTGTGTTCAAAAATGTCGTTGAGGATGCTTTTGCGTATGCAATGATAAGCGATACACAGCAAATGGACACTACCAAAGGCACATTGTTCGGAGCGTACAACGCTGTTACAGGCTACTATCAGAACGTAAGAAATTATAAGAACGATGAAGCCAAGTTGCAGAGCATTGTATTGGGTGGTACTGCCCAACTCAAATCACAAAAAGCATTTGAATTGTGTAGTGGTTTTGCCTTAGATGGTGCGGAAATCCTAAACCTTAATTAAATAACAACAGGCTACCGCCTTAATCGGTGGTAGCCTTATAAAACAACGGATATGAAAGCAAAAACAATAGAGGAAGCAAAAAGTATGGCTAAAGACAAGAGCCTTGAAACGCAATACAGGGATGAAGCTATTTACATCATCTATTGCAGTAGAACCGAGTATTTCTATGTAGATACCGACAGCCTAATACGACTTTGGGAACAGCTATTTGGCTATTATGAAAATGGATTTTATACCGCTGAAAAATCACACTCATAAAGCTATGCAAGTAACAGATTTGAACAGTTGCCCCATTGAAATAACAAACCTCAAAGAAGCCATCAAAATAGCAAGGCAATACAAAGAATACCGCCACGAGGATAAAAGTTTCTCCGAGTTCGATAAAAGGAAAAAAGTCTATTGGGCAGATATGTACGAGAAACTAAAAGCAATAAAAAAACGATTAGACGAAACTTTAAAATTTTAGAACAATGAACACAAATTTTTTCAATCAGATACAGCAGTTGGACTTTACAGGAGTTTTACAACTGAACATTTCAAAAGGAATAGAAAGCAACTTAATTGTAACTGTATTGCTCAACAACGAAGAATGCGGAGATAGTGCCAAAAACGGTATTCCCCCATTGACCTTTAATGCCACGCCCCAAGAGTTTGACGAGGGATTTTTTGAACAGATAACAACACCTATACAAAAGGTATCGGGCTTAATGGTGGATATGGAAAAATTCCTAAAGCAATTGGAAGAAGTTAAAAAGCATTCCGCAATAGAAAAGGAAAAAGCCGAGAAAGCCAAAAAGGAGAAAGAAGCCAAAGACAAGAAGTTTAAAGATGCTATGGCAAAGGCTGACGAGTTGGAGAAAGAGGGCAAATTCCGTGAAGCGTGGATAAAAGTACCCGATATAACGGAGTTCCCCGAAAAAGCGGACGAGATACGCAAACGTAAAACATCATTGTCCGACAAGTTTGCCACACCAAGCCTTTTCGGAGCAATGGAAGAAGCAAAACCCGAACCGCAAAAAGAGGAAGAAGTTACTGCCGATTATCCTATTGATGAAGCGGACGAAGAAGAACAGTATTAACACTTAAAAACGACCATTATGTTATTAGCAACCCAATTAGAGCGAGTATTTATCCTCAATGATACAGGACAGGACATCAGATTGACCGACCCAGAACCACGTTGGAGCGTGGAAGCCGTAATGAATTTTTACGCCAATATGTACCCGATTTTGACAACAGCAAAAGCATCCGCACCGCAAATCAAAGATGATGTGGTAGAGTACAAATTTGAAAGCGTAATGGGTACGAAAGGTTAAACAAAAATTATAAAACGATGAATTATGCAACGCAATATCATATCGGGAATTATCAGCATACCCGAACAGAAACGACAACAACAGTTACACCGACAGTTGGGCGGGTTCGCAAATTGGCTACAAAGACCAAAGGACGCAAACCAAGTGCAGAAAGACAAGCAGAAATCCGTACCGATAGCAATGCTACCAATGGTATTCTAAAGTGTACGTTTCTGCCTAAACTGAAAACAGCACAATCCGTACAGGCTTGTCAGAAAACGGAGAGGGATTTTTACAAGTCCCTTTCCCGACTTGCCGAACATTACAGCATTGAGCCAATGCAGACCCAAGATTTTGATTTTCCCTACAATATGGCATTGGCTATGTGGGATGTGGAAACCAAAGTAAAACGTACCAATATCAATTGGGATAGTTTCAAATTGCTACAGGACAGTAAGAAAACCTACTTCACAAGTGAGGAACGATACAATACAGGCACAACCTTGTATTATATTCCTATTGCACCACTCTTTAAAATGCTCAAAGACCCGAAGCGTAAAAAGACTGCACAGCTTTTAATATCAGTATGCAGTTATCTGTACCATATTGCCGATGTACCGTATTACAGGCAAGAAGACAGCTATTTGTATTGGCTATATGAAACGCATAAAGATTGGGTAGAACAGGACGAAGAAACGGGCGAAACCGAAACGTATAAAAGTGAGTTAAGAAATGCAGAATATATTGGCGATAATATAGAACAGAAGCTATTTAACCGTATCAATTTAAAGGTATTTGAACAGCGTTTGAGCCGATTTAAAAGCGTTGATATATTCGACAGGAAATGTTGGCAGATAGCTTGTAATGCCTTTGCCCTTTATACGGAATATCCGAACGCACCCATTTTCAGAAATGCACCATTGCCCGAAGAAGACCCCTATAATGATGATTACGAAACCGAAGCAATCGGAATGGAAAAGTATATCTCTTTTATTTCCGATACCAAAGGTTGGTTATATGAAAGCCTTAAAGACAGCATCAACAACGAGTTTAACGAGTGCGGAGTATTGGAAGAACCGACCATTTGCAAATCCTTTGACGGCAGTAAAACAAAGACAAATAACCTCGATTTTGAGAACCGTCTGTTTGCCGTATTGGACGACCTCTGTACCCTATTGTATGACTATAAAACAACAGAAAAATGAACACCGTAAACGACATAACCAAAGATTTCGGTACATTGTATTATCCAAAATCCGCTTTGGTATTCTACGAAACCAAAGGCACAGATACAGCAATGTACGTGGAGCATTTCGATATGGATAGCAACGGAACGCCTACCAATGCCCACCCATTGACAGTAAAAGAAGCCAACGTATTGGCAAAGGCTTTACAGACCGATGAAGAAAAGAACACAGCTTTTTTAAAGCCAAATGGAATTTTGCCGACCAATATTCTGCATATCAGTCCGAGCGAAAAAGGTACGGTGCTATGGTACACGAAAGCACAGCAAAGACAACTGTATTTTGTAGATAGTTTGGGCATACCCAACGGAAAGGCACAAGTACCACCAATGCTTTGGTTAGCGAGCAAAAGCAGTCTTACTGTATTTGCTTTGGCAAGCGACAGAAGACCTACCGAGAAAACGCCATTGCATTACGTCCCATTTTTCAATATCTACGAAAAGGGCAACGTATGTATGGGTACTGTTAGTATTGACATTAAAAATTCGGCTTCGGTTGAGGAATTTACCCGCGCGTGGGAACATTATTTTTTCAATTCCTATTTCAGCCATTCATTATGCGAAAACTTGACGAAAAAAAACATTGTAAACCTTTGGAAAGACCTTATCAGCACAGATAAACCCTTTCCGAAAGAAGTATTAAAAAAGAATAACAAAACCCTTAAAAATCTATTGTGATGAATACAGCAAAAACAGCAATCCATTTTACGGACAATTATCTGCTCAATCCGACCAATCCGATTTCGGTAAACCTTATCGGAGCAGGTGGCACAGGCTCTAAGGTACTGACCGCTTTAATGGAAATTAACGAGAGCTTGATAGCATTAGGACACGCAGGGTTGCAAGTCCGCCTTTGGGACGATGATGTTATCACGAATGCCAATTTAGGCAGACAGCGATTTTTTGAATGCGAAACAGGATTGCATAAATCCGTTGCTCTGATAAACCGTATCAATCGTTGCATCGGTACAAATTGGAAAGCCGAAACGGTAAAATTTGAAAAGGATAAGTTTGGCAGAATGCCCGAAAAAGCAAGGGCAATCATTACTATTACTTGTGTGGATAATGTACAGGCAAGATTTGGTGTTGCTGAAATTCTTAAAGAAATAAGTTACCGCAGACACTACCAAGATGAACCAAAATATTGGTTGGATTTTGGCAACAGCCAAGATACAGGACAAGTGCTACTATCTACTATCGGAGAGATAAAGCAACCCAATTCAGAGAAATACCAAACGGTGGCAAGCCTGCCATTTGTTACCGATGAATTTGGCGAATTGCTGAAGCAATCCGAACAAGAGGACAACACGCCAAGTTGCTCACTTGCCGAAGCGTTGGAACACCAGGACTTGTTTATCAATTCATCATTGACACAAATGGGTTGTTCCTTGTTGTGGAACTTGTTCCGCAGGGGAATGACCGAATACAAAGGATTTTTTCACAATCTGAAAGACTTCCGCACCCACCCGATAAAAGTCGCCTGACCCGAAAAGTCGGGCGGCAAAAAGACAGATCCTCCCGATGGTCGGGGCAGTCTTTTTGCATCAAATCGGTGCAACCCCTTTGTTAAAATGCACTCCTGCGCAATTCCCTTTCCTTACATTTTACCAAACAGGTTGCGACATTATTGTATGGGATATTCATTATCCCAATGATTAGGTATGCAGTGACTTCTTTTCTTTTCACATAAGCGACCAAAGAAAAGAAGCAAAAGAACGCCGCTTGATTAGAACAGATATTTTACACTATTATAATTGGAACGTTACTTATTGCTGAAATATTCCTGTGTAATTTCCGCTACTCCCACACTAAAATATCTATCGCCATTGGTAACAACATCAATAGCTTTTTTAAAATCGTCCACATCACTACCTATGAGCAGATAACCTGCAAAACCGATTTCTAAAAGAGATTTTACGGCTTTTTCTGCATCAATATCACTATGTGCAATCAGTTTAATGGTTGGATATTGTGTTCTCAATTCTTGAAGCTGTGCCAGCACATTCTTATTGTAAAAATCAAGGTCAATAATACAAACGTTGGGGAGTGTTTTTAATGCTGATAATTGGGATAGTCCGTCTTCAATGTTTTCAGAGCGGAACGATACTTCAATTCCTGAAGCAGCGAGGTCGTTGCAGGTCAAATCCAAAATCGGGCTTTTATCATTGATAAAGGCGAGGGTAATTTTTTTTTGTGCTGTACCAGTTTCCATATCATTACTTTTTTGAGTTGATGTAGCCCTGCACAAAAAAAAGAAGCGCAGGCAACCACACTTACCGATACTGAGGCACTGGTACGCCTTAATCCCCGAATAAGCGAGCGCCCACGCCTATGACGTGAGCGTTCTTACTTATTGTCTTGGGGATACAAAAAATTACCAGTTTTCAGTACCAAGACCTAAAGCAAAAACACTTTAAGTATTGTTATATTTTACATAGCAAATATACTAAAGTCCTTCCGTTGAAACATAGTCAGAACAAAATTAATTACAAGCAATGTCTGTCATTGGCTATATAGTTCTGTTCTAAGACGGTCAGAATATCACTTTCCTTATAGATTATCTTGCCCCCAATTTGTATAAACGGCAGGATATTATCGTCACGGTATTGCTGTAAAGTCCGTTTGCTGATATGGAGCAGCTTGCATACATCTTCGCCCGACAAGTATATTTCTCCGTTCATTACAGGACGGTAGTTTTTCAATATTTCTTCAATACGGTTTCTCAACTGCATTATCATTTCCTGATGGGCGATGATTTCTTCCGTTTCATTCGTCAGTAAATCCATTGTCGTTGGTATTGTACGGCTGTCCGGCTTCGAGTAAAGCCTGTACGTCCGAGCGTTTATAATAATTCTTGCGGTTCAGTTTGGAATATGGCAATAAGCCTTTGTCCTTATAGGTCTGCAAAGTCCGTTTGGTAATGTTCATCATCAAACACACTTCCTGGTTGTCGAGCCATTGCTCTTCTTTGAAAATCGGCGTGTATTTCCGTACAGCATTTTCGGTCATTTCCAAAATTTCCCTTAGCTCATTTTTCATTCCGTCCAATGCGGATTTTTGTATTGCGATAACTTCCATTTTTTGCTCATTTTTTCTGTGGAAGTCGAAGATATTAAGGGGTGTTACAGGGTTGGAAAATGTAGTATTGATTGGCGTTGAAAGGTAGTGTTTGGCGGTTTACTACCTCTGTAAACAAAAAATCGGATAACCTTTTGGCTATCCGATTTGATATTGCTTATTCACAATATTTAAGCAAAGTATTTTTTTAATTTCTCTGGTATCTCTACATTATCAGTTTGCAAAATATTTTTATATTCAATGGTAATGGTACTACCATCAATAAATATATTATTAAATCTTTCCAATAACCAATCAGAATTATCTCGTTGATTATAGTGCTCAACTAATCTCATAATTATATCCTTATCGGACGGGCAATTTTTGATTATTCCGGAAATAATATCAGCTCTATCGTTTACCCATAAATATGACTTATACCCAATAAAACTAATGTTGTTTAAAATCACTTGTTTAAAAGTATCTAAGATGCCATTTCCTGATAATATCTGATGCTCATTGATGGTTGGAGAATATTCTCTTATAGCATTTAATATAGTTTTATTTGCTTCTGCTATTTCATTTTGTGGGATTAAACCATTTCTTAAAAAAGAAGTATATAATCCTAAAATGTTGTTGCAAGAAGTTAATTGTGTTTTCCAAAATTTTCGGACTTCTTCCTCATTAAAATTAAAGCTCAAAATTTTATCAGGATGGTTCGACAGAAAGTCTTTTAAATAATACTTATTGGCTTTGACAATAGCAATCAAACTATCGTTTACAAAACCTTTATTTACCTCTAAACTTTTACTAATTAGTTCCTGTTTCCTTATAGATAAGTCGAAATCCCATTCTCCATTATTTAATAATGCTTCCCAAAAATGTTTCAATTTTGACCTTTCTACTGAAAATTCAATCTCTTGAATTAATGGAGAAATGTCTTTATCCGGTGGAGTAATAGTTGGGTCAAAATGTTTATGAATTTTATTTATCAGAGATTGCATTCCACCCTCTATTGTTATTTTGGACATATTACTCTCTATAAATGCCCAAAAAGCCTCAATATGAAAAGTGTCTATAATATTATCCTTGTAATGAGCGCAGTCATTCCTTCTATCTTTCCAATATTTTATTTGTAATCGTAGATTGTCATTAAGGTTAAATATTGGGTCTTTAGTGCGTTCTTTTGTAGTCTGGTCAGTTTTTTCTTGTTGTTGAGTTGAATCAAATACACTTGCTTCCCACAAGTCTTCATTTTGTAATTTTGAGATTATTTTGTCCCATTCCCCTTGGGGAAATAAGTTTGGTTTAGTTCCTCCAATTATTCTTTCCTTCAGTATCGTCAGAAAAGCCAAATATGAAAATAATAATGAGGCTCTATTCGCTCCAGCTTTATAGCAAGTAACGGCATCTGTAAATAGTACATTTACATCTTCTGAAAAATTATTATTATCAATCCAATTTTCAATTCGTAGTTTCATTCAAATTATATTTTGCCTAAAGCTGTTTAAGATACTACAAAATTATACAAATATCTTAAGTGGCAACTTGAATGAGCAGATTGATTATCGAGGGTTTTGTATCTCCACTTTTTGCAGTTCCTTTTCCTTTTTCATTTGGCTGTAAGTCCATATACAGACAATACCGACAACAATTAAAGCATAGGCAATCCATTTGCCGATACGTTCTATAAAACGGGTAAATACAGATGCTTCAAAACTCGAAAATCCCTCTGCACCCATACCATTACGCCTGTAAAATTTCCTGCGGTTTATCCAATAAATAAGCACTATCGCAATAACGATAACAATAATACCAAACACCAATTGAGCCGTAACTGTATCCATACCCGTTAAGATTATAATTCAAGTAAATTTAAACAAAAAACAACGTACACCGAAAGCTGAAAAGCAAAAAACCGACCTGTAACAGTCGGTTTTGCTTTTATATAAGTAGCATTAATCACTACTGTTGAACTGAAAGCTCAACTGCTTTTCATTCCCAAAGCTGTCTGAAATCCACACATCAAAAGATTGTGAAACGGTAGATGCCGAAGTGTAATACAACCGGAACTGCTCCGTTGGCAACGAATACAAATCGTTTGGCAAATACGGTGGTTCGTCATAATACCGCAATGTGCCTTGACCGTCAAATTGGAAGTAGCGGAGAAAATATTGCGTATTGCTGTAATTGCCTGTTCGCTGTATGGTAATCCGTATCTCTACGGTCTGCCCACTGGCAACATCTTTGGGTACAGGCATTACTTTGACCTCAAAAGGGAAATCGTTCTGTATTTCGAGTTCATCGTCTTTGCTACAAGATACCAACGTAACCGAAGCTGTGAGGATTGCCAAGAGTACATATATTGAGCTTAATCCTATCCTGAATTTATTGAATATTGCTATCATTGTTTTTACGTTTTAAAAATTAAACCTTAATCCCACGCCTGCGGACGGTCGGAACTGTTCCAAGTCTGTACCCCACAAAACCTTTGTACGCCCTTGCAGGACTAACACAAAACGGTCGGACAGATACGTTTCAAAAGTGAGGCGACCGCCTGCTCCATAGATAAAATTATCCTCGCTCAAAATTTTTGCTCCGTCATACAACATTGCTTCGCCACGGTTGATACTTTCGTAACCGACTACACCTGTTATTCCGAAGTTCAGCGTGATGTTCTTACGGGCATCGCCCAAGAGGAAGAAGCTGTAACCGCCCTCTGCGGTATAAGTTTCCTGCGGTATGCGGAGGTCTTTATAATCGTGGTATTGGTGCGTGTATTCCAACGCCCAAAGCTGATAGTTACCATTTTTGCCGTTTACGGTCATTGCTGCACTGATGTAATAATCGTCACCGATTTTATCATTGGACAGCACACCCGTACTCACTTCCAATCCTTTCTGTTTAGGTAACATTCTTTGTGCCTGTGCGACCGTGATGGCCATAAAGATGAGCATCACGGTATAGATATACTTTTTCATATTATTTACTTTAAAAGGTTATTAAAATTTCAGGTGCATATCGTTAATCAAACGGGCTTTGATTAAGTCGGAATTTTCTATCTGGAGCGTTTGATGCCTGCCTCCGTTTTTCTCGAAAATCTCAATCAGCAGTACCTTGTCATCGGCAATGGTAAATTGGTCTAACAGGAAGACGTTTTGTTCGATTGTTTTTCCGGCAATGTCGTCCAGTGGCTTGTAAGTCCTAAGCGGTATCATCGGGCGTTCCTGCACTACGGTACGTTTGGCTACCTTTTTATCCACCACTTTGAAATTCACAAAATCAATCTGAAACGGCACATTGGTACGGTTTCTCAATTCCGTATGGAAATAGTATTTGCCGTTGTGTATGTAAATGCCTTTGAGGATAAACTGAATACCGAAACTCTTAGCCCCGATATGCTTTACAATACGTTTGTCCTTTTTGTAAATGGTTTCCAAAAGCAAGCCTGCCAATGATGGCGAATTGTTGCCCAATTCTTCAAAAAGCACATCGTTTCCGTTGGCTTTATCTACCGCCTTTTGCATCGTAAGCAGGTCATAGCTCAACGCATCGGGATACCCACTGTAATATACATTGAAGCTGTAAAAACGTCCGTCATTCGTGATTACGGAAAAATTGGTTTCCGCTTCAAATTCCCTTACCGATGCTTTTACACGCAACACGTTTTCCGCATCTTCCGCTTTTCCTGCAATCAGGTATTCGCTTCCCAAATCCACATAACGAATGGCGGTCGGAAAAATAAGATGTGAAGTTTTATCGTAGGTAACTTCCATTCTATACGGTTCTATCTTGCCTAATGCAAGCGGAGTTTTTGCACTATCCTGTGCAAAAGATTGTACGGCAAAGCCGAGTATCAGGGCAAATGCCCAAAAGGTTTTTAAATGATTTTTCATTGTTTAAATTATTTGAGTTCAACATTATTTTTTAGATACAAGGAAGACCTGATGCCCCGCTTTTAGCGTAACCTTTGGGGTTCTTACCTTTTTGGCGAAATAGCCCGAAACACCCTGTACCACGCCACGGCTTAAATCAGCAGCAACCTGTTGTCCTGCATTCTGCGTGAGCATTATGCTTGTTCCCGAAGTCTGGCTCATATTGCCCGCCATTTCGGTAAGGGCGTTCATTTCGGGCGAATACGGAACGTACAAGCCTTGCTGTCCGTCCAAATCGTAAATAGTAATATCAACCGGAATGATGTTGCCCTCTAATTCTACGGAGGTAATTTTTAGCTGTAATCGTCCACCCTGAAATTTGGCATTAGCTGTTACAATCGTTCCTTTTGGAATGGTACGCCCGGGCGTTTGGGCTGGCTCTAACAATCGCAATCGTACCCCTGTTTCGCCGATAACCGTTTGTGCATCGTGTACACAGGCTTTGATACTGTTTTTCGGTTGTGCCGTTTGCTCAATAGAACCTGCGGTATAAAAGCCCCGGTTTCTTGTTTCGCTCCAATCGGCTAAAAAGGCACTGTCCGTAGGCTCACGATACAAAGCGGAAACGGTGTTTTTCCTTGTCGGTGTAAACGCTACAAAATGTTCTTTTTGAGTTGAACCGGTCGTAGCTGTACCTGCACTTTTAACAGGTGGAGCTTCTGTCGAATTTGTACCCGTTGGCAGATACTTTGCCGCCATCTGGTAGGATTTCTCCATTAGGGCAAGCTGGTCATCAACGGTTACAGATTTAGGCACATCTTTCTCGGCTAATTGTTCTTTTAGTTCGTCCAATTGCCTGCGGAGTTCTGTTGTTTCCGAGTTGTTATCCTGATAAAATGAACCCAATGTGCTTTGTGCATTGCGGTAACTGCTCAATGCCGGATTGCCGTTTCTGCCCGAACCTCTGCCACCGCCATAGCTGTTGCTTTCGTCTTCTTCGGA
Source organism: Flavobacterium branchiarum (assembly GCF_030409845.1). NCBI lineage: Bacteria > Pseudomonadati > Bacteroidota > Flavobacteriia > Flavobacteriales > Flavobacteriaceae > Flavobacterium > Flavobacterium branchiarum. The sequence goes on from NZ_JAUFQQ010000003.1 coordinate 494,139, forward strand.
AAATTCATCATTAGGCTCTTTTTTGTCTTCAGTATTCCAATAGTCAGAAAGCGTGGTAAGTGCATTGCGTTTTTCTTGCTCTTTGCGTTCCAGCATTTCCAACTCGTAAGCCTTGCCTTTGTCGGCAGGCATTCCTGCTCCGGTAGCCTCTGGTACTGCATCGTTCAGCCCGATGTTCTCGATTTCCTTTTTGTCTGCGGATGGTTTAAATATGAGGTACATACAACCTACGAAGACAATTCCCATTAAGCCAAAGATGAGCGGCTTTTTGAGCTTTTCGGCTTTGTTCTGTGTACCGTCTTGCGGTACATCAGCGGTTGCTGCCTGGTTCCCTTCCGTTACCCGAACAACCGACTTTTTGTTCTCATTTTCTTTCATAAATCTTGTTTTTTAGAATTGTTGATAATGTGTCCTGCAATCTTGCAGGGCTTTCACTTTTTTTGAGGACAGGGTTTTCGATATGCTCAATGACCATATCGTTACCGGACTTTGAGGTATCGTACCATACTTTGCAAATGACCCCTGCCGTAAGCAGTAGATACCCCACAAAAAAGTAAAGTGTGTATTGGTGCTGTTTCCGCAAGGGCAATGCCCGCCAGCGTTCGTCCAGTTTGTCAAAGTACCTGTCCATATTTGCTCTTAGTTTTTTCATAACCTTACTATTTCTGTTGTTATAGCTTGAAACGCTTAGGACTTTGACCTGCCTTTTGCTTCGGTTCTTCATTGACCAAAGCGACTGCCTCAACCGCTTTGGGTACGGATATTACAGACAGGTTTGTCAGTCCCGATTTTTTCAGCAGTTGCCCAAATTGGTCTTTCCTTGCAACCTCCATTCTGTTGAGCGAGAATTTGCCGTTCAGGTATTTTACCCACATACTGCATTCTACACTTGGCTTGTCTTCGCCCGACCATTGCAGGTAGCCCGTCAGCAACAAGTCCTGTTTAGGCAAACTATCTGTACCTTTTTGGCAGTTTTCGAGGTATTCGCCGATACTTTCCTTCAACTTTCCGGCATACGCTCCCTGCGTATGGAAATAGCCGTTATATCCTTTATCGGTAAGGATTTTTGCAAACGTGTTTAAATCTGATAATGCTTCCATAAGATTGTTTTTTTAGCGTTCGATAACTTCTATATCCCTGTTTTCTATCACTGCAAACTTTTCGATGTTGAAGCCCTGCGGGTTGTTGTCCGAACGGACAGAGTTCACGAGATAGCAGGAAGTAATCAGGTTACGCCTGGTCACGTTGCTCGAACGGATAATGAATTGTTTGGCGTAGGTACGCACCGCATAAGGATAGGTGTCGAAATTGCACACGACACTATCCACCTCAATGCGTTGCTGTACATTCCCCGAAATAATCCTGCTGTAATAGCCCTTTTCCGACAGGTCTTTGTAATAATCAAAAGCTGATTTATCGGCAAGGTTGAACGCCCTGCTCATATTGCTTTCGATAGCGTTCTTGTCGGGAGCAAGCGTAAAAAAGAGTTCGTGAAAACGCCTGACGTGTTCCCTTGCTTCCACAGGTCGATTGATACTTGCATCTTGCGATAAGGCAAGCATCAACGATTTTCCATTATCCAGCACATAGATTTTTTGGCGTTGTTCTTCCGCAAAGCTGTAAGATTTCCAAAGTGAAAATCCTACCACGCTTAGGCAGAGAACGGCAAATACAATGGCATACAGCCGTATTTGCCTAAAACTGTTTTCGATATTTCTTAATGTTTTAAATTCCATTTTTAAATGATTTGATTGTTTTTATTTCCCCATTAACTTGCCACCGATATTTCCAACTGCCGAACCTGTTCCTGCTCCGGCGATATTTCCGGTTTTCATTGCGGCTTGGTTTACGTTACGGGTAAAGTTTCCTGCACCGCCTGCCTGAATAATCCAGCCTGTTACCGTTGGGATAGTGAAGTAGCCCACGATACCGATTATCATAAAGATGATGTACACGGTATTTGAGGTATCAGGAATGTAAGTCGGGTCGGCAAGCATTGCTATATCCTTTTCGATAATGAGGGATTGTATTTTGGCAAGCATAGAGCTGAACAGGTCTGCCACAGGCAACCACAGGTAAACGCTGACGTATCGGGTCAGCCATTGCGTGAGCGTGGACTGAAAACCGTCCCACACGCTTATCGCAAAGGCTATCGGCCCGAGTATGGACAGGACAATGAGAAAGAACGTCCTTATGGTATCAATAACCAAAGCTGCTGCCTGAAACAGTACCTCTAACAGATTGCGAAACCAATTCTTAATAGCTTGTTCGGTTTGGTAGGCAAACCTATCCATATACATTCCCGACATCGTAATCAAATCGCCGGGCGACCAGCCCAATTCTTCGAGCTTTTTATCAAATTCCTCATTTGATACGAGATAGGCTGTTTCAGGATTTCGTAGCATAGCTTCCCGTTCGAGCAGGTCTTTTTTCGCCTGCAAATTGTTGAGGTCAAGCACCTGATTTTCGAGGATTGTGTGAGTACCCTGTACCACCGGACTTAACACGGCATTGATTGTTCCCAATACGATAGTTGGGAAAAACATAATGCAAAGCCCCAAAGCGAAAGGACGAAGCAAAGGGTACATATCAATGGGTTCAGCCCTGCTCAAAGCCTGCCATACTTTTATGGCAACATAGAACAAAGCCCCCAATCCGGCTATCCCTTTAGCCACTGCCGCCATATCGGCGGACAGTGGGAGCATCTCATCATATAATGAGCGTAGGACTTCGTGAAGATTTTGAAATTCCATAACTACCAGTATTTTTGGTTAGGAGTTCCATAGAGGTCAAGCACTCTTTTGGTATTGTTCTGCTTTTTTGCTCTTAGAATACTTACAGAGATATTCTTATTGGTATAGTAGCGTACCAAGCTGTGGTATTCCTTTACTTCTTTGTACACTCTATCAATAATATCCATACGCTCTTTGTCGTTCAGCGAAAGGCTTGATGAGGTTACAATCTGTTTGAGTTCTTTCAGCAGTTCGGTACTTTCATTCAAAAGTGCCGAATAACCATTGCTGATAGCTGCCAATTCCTGTGCAGAAAAATTCGGGTCGTTCATCATCTTACCGAAGTTGGTAACATACATTTCGGATACGTCACCGACAAGCAATACAGTCTGCTGTACCTTACGTGCATCTTTTACAAGATTATTTACAGCTTGTAGCTTGTCGTAATACTCCTTACCCTGTTTATACACCTTTTCCACTTCCTTGAAATTTTTAATTACATTGGATACCGTGGAAGAAGTCTGTACGATTTCATTCGCACTGTTGAGAATACCCGATGCCAGATTTGTGGGGTCGGTTACTACCCATTGTGCTTTAGCGGACGGTGCTACGGCGAGCATTAGTGCCGTACACACCATAAAAAGGAACTTTTTCATTTTTATGAATTTTAAAATGTTAATGACTATTGATTTGCTTTGTCACGCCTTTGCATTGCGATATGCTTAATGGCGAGTTCTACGTTACCGTCCAATTCGGAAGCTAATTGCATTACCTCCATTTTTTCGGTTTCTTCGGTGGTGTATGCGAGGTATTCCTCCAAACTAACTTCGGTGGCATAGACTGCCGAGTTCGTACCACCTAAGCCAATCCAAACCTCTTTGTACAGTCGGCTTGCATCGTTGTTCATATTGATAGAAAGTACCTGACTTTTTTCCTTATCTGTAAGCCCCAACATTGCCTGTATGTCATCGAATTTATTCATATACTTACGCTGGTCTAAGAGGATTTTACAGTCGGAATTGTTGATGATACTTTCTTTTACAATGGGCGACTGGATAATATCATCTACCTCTTGCGTAACGACAATCGCTTCTCCGAAGAATTTCCTAACCGTTTTAAAGAGGTACTTTATGTATTCCGCCATTCCTTCTTTTGCGATTGCTTTCCAGGCTTCTTCAATCAAAATGAGCTTGCGAATACCTTTTAATCGCCTCATCTTGTTGATGAAAACTTCCATAATGATGATTGTGACTATGGGAAAGAGGATTTTGTGGTCTTTAATCGCATCAATTTCAAACACGATAAAGCGTTTGGAAAGCAGGTCTAACTGCTTATCGGAGTTGAGCAGATAATCATATTCGCCGCCCTTGTAATAGGGTTCGAGTACGTTCAGGAAATTGGCAATGTCAAAGTCTTTTTCCCTTACCTGTTTTTCTTCGAGTACCTTGCGGTAATCGCCTTTGACATACTCGTAGAAACCGTTAAATGATGGGTAAACATCGTCCGTTTTGATACGTTCGATATAGCCGCTTACGGCATTGGAAAGAGCAACCTCTTCAGAACGGGTTGGCGGTTCATCATCACGTTTCCAGAGTGTCAGTATCAAAGTCTTGACACTTTCCCGCTTCTCAATGTCGAACACGCCATCATCGGTATAGAAAGGGTTAAAGGCAATGGGATTGTCTTCGGTGTATGTAAAATACACGCCGTCTTCGCCTTTGGTCTTTCCTTTGATGAGTTCGCATAAGCCCTGATAACTATTCCCTGTATCCACCAACAGGACGTGAGCACCCTGTTCGTAGTATTGCCTTACCATATGATTTGTGAAGAACGATTTTCCCGAACCCGATGGCCCCAAAATGAATTTGTTGCGGTTCGTGATAATCCCACGCTTCATAGGCAGGTCGGAAATATCCAAATGGATAGGTTTTCCTGTAAGCCTGTCAGCCATTTTGATACCGAACGGCGAGGGCGAATTGTGATAGTTGGTTTCTTCTGTGAAGAAGCACAAGGCAGGTTCGATAAAAGTGTAAAAACTTTCCTCACTCGGAAAATCGCCTGCATTGCCGGGCATTCCAGCCCAAAACAAAGTGGCTACGTCCGTAGTGTTGTGGCGAGGCTTACACTCCATCAATGCCAATGCACTACCGCAATCGTTCTTTAACTGTTTCAGCTCCGCAGGGTCTTCCGACCACGCCATAATGTTGAAGTGTGCCCTGATAGACGACAGACCGAAGCTGTGGGCTTCGTTCAGGTATTTTTCTATCCACTCTTTGTTGATTTGGTTTGCCCTGCTATACCTTGCCAAAGAGTGCATATTGCGGGCGGACTTTTCAAACTTTTGCAGGTTGTCTTCGCTGTTATCCAAAAACAAATATTGGTTGTAGATATGGTTACAGCTAAGGAGTAATCCCACGGGAGCAGCGAACGACAAACGGCAGTCGCTCCGGTCGGTGGATAGCTTTTCAAAACGGGTATCAGCCGATACCGTTCCGGGCAAATCGTCTGTATCGGACAAGGTGTGCAGGCTCAACCTTTTGTTTCCGATACGGACTTCTTCCGTTCCGAGTGCGATGTCCTGCATTGGTGTTCCAGATTCCCTTGATAACGTGAGGTACTGTTCCAGTAATCCATGTGTATCTTCTGTTCCGATGATTTCATCTTCGGTCAGACGTTTCAGGGTTACAAAACCGCTATCGTTCACGATACGCTCAAACTGGGCGACCGCCTCCATAAAGCGGTGTATCGTTTCCTTGTTCCTGATTTCCTTTGGTATCAGCGTACCTTTACATAGCGATGAAAAATTACTTTGCATCCGCATTCTTTCCTTAGTGGTCTTGGTCAGGAACAAGTAACAGTAGTGATTTAAGAACGGTCGCTCATTGAAATGGCGTTGATAGGATTTTGCCAAAAAACTTTGGTTATCCTCTGCCAAATCGGGCGCATAGCTTTCTTTGATGTACCAATCCTGTTTGTGAATGACCGTAAAATCAGGCAAGGTTTTGATAGCCTTGTGCCAGGCGGAGTGAATAGCTTCGTATTCCGCAGAAGCTACCGTGAACAATTCCGGCAAGCGTACTTCAAAGCAGGCGGTAATGTCCGCATCTTTGGATAAGATGCAGTTGTTCTCCACTGCCAACAAAGGGAACTTGTTTTCCAGTGTGGTGGTCTTTGCTACATTTCTCATACGGCATTCTGTTTAGGTGTGAATTTTAAATAGCGGTGTACAGGCTTGCGGCAGATGATGTAGCGGGGATGCCTTTTATTGGCTCCAATTTTCATCAGCCCGTGTTCGCCGTACTTCCTGTTCAGCGAAAAGGTCTGCCATACAATGAGCGAAGCACCGCCTGCCCCAAGAAAAAGGCAGATGTAGGAATTAACCCCGGCCATGTAAAGTATCATGACCAGGATAAGGGTTCCGAGCAGTCCGCCTGCAAAAATGAACAGGTATTGTGCTTTCAGCCCTTTAAATTCCACCGTTCTCCCAATGCCTTTGTTGATGTTATAATTACTCATAAGGCAACGGATTAAAGGAAGAATGAACGCAGGATGGTAGCTGCAACAATTAAGAAGATACACGCACCAAACCAGGATGCTGCAGTCTTCGATGTGTCGGGGTCGCCCGAACTGAACTTGTTATAAACCTTAACGCCCCCTATCAAGCCCACGACCGCACCAATGGCGTAGATTAATTGGGTTGCGGGGTCGAAATAAGACGTTACCATTTGAGTAGCCTCGTTGATGCCAGCCGAACCGTTTCCCTGTGCGAACGCACCAATTCCTGACAGAATTGCCACGGCTGCCAGCAAAACTTTTTTTCTCTGTTTTTCCATAATTGAAACACATTAATTTGTTATTGTTATCCCGCACCTTGCGGACTTTCGGGACAAAGGTGTTTCAGAAATCAGGGCGTTATAATAAAGTGGCAGTCAAAGGAATGATTTGGCAGTGAGTGGCTGAATTGCTGGATCTTCTTCATGAAATAGGGAAGATAATTTTATTATTTGAAACTATCTACAAAGAAATATATTTGTGTATTTAAATATTATCCTGTATATTTGCTTAAATTTGAAACGGAATACAAAATTGAAAATGCAATTAAAAGATATATCCCATTTGCAATTTGGCTTTTATGACAAGCCAAAAGAAAAAGGTGCAGTTATCTATCTTCAGGCTAAAAATTTTAATGATTTTGGGCTGTTTGATGGTAATGGAGATGGATGGGTTGAAATAACAGAAAAGTCCAAAAGCCATCTTTTAGAAGAGGGAGATGTTTTATTTGTGGGGAAAGGGATGCGAAATTTTGCTTGGAAATACAGTGTTGATACAGGAAAAGCAATTGCTTCCTCTATCTTTTTTGTTATCAAGCCGAAGTCTGATCTTGTTGATTCAGACTATTTGGTTACGATTTTTAATTCGACTAAGTATCAATCATTTTTTCAGTCCCTTGGTGCAGGTAGCTCTATTCCTTCTATTCGTAAAAATGAACTCGAAGCAGTAGAAATCCCTCTTCCTCCATTAGAAGTTCAAAAAAAGATAGCCAAGCTAAGTGATTTGCATCGAGCAGAATTAGCTTTGACAGGAAGGTTGATAGACGAAAAAAATAAATTATTTCAAGCAGTAATAAATGATATTTTAAAATAAAATGGAAAAGAAGCTCACTCAAAAAGAGATTAACAATATAGTATGGAAAGCCTGTGATTCATTCAGAGGAGTGTTAAGTAGCGGACAGTATAAAGATTATGTGCTGACGATGCTTTTTGTAAAGTATGTTTCTGATGTATGGAAAGACAAGAAAGCATTTTACACCGAAAAGTACAAAGGTGATAATGTGCGTATAGAACGGGCTTTGGCAAATGAACGATTTAAGCTTCCTGAAAATGCAACTTTCGATTATTTATTTGAAAATCGTAATGATGTACAATTAGGTGATTTAATCGACCGTGTTCTGGAACAAATTGAAGATTCCAACCGCTTGAAATTAGCAGGTGTTTTCAGAAATATTACGTTCAATTCAGAATCAAATCTTGGGCAAACAAAAGACCGTAACAGAAGACTGAAAAATTTGCTTGTCGATTTTTCTGAAATGGATTTACAGCCTTCGCATTTGGAAGGTAATGATGTGATCGGTGATTCTTATGAGTACCTGATTTCAATGTTTGCGGGTGATGAAGGAAAAAAATCAGGAGAATTTTATACCCCAAGTGAGGTTTCTACCCTATTAGCGAAGCTCCTTACTCCTGAAGCGGGTAATAGATTAAATGACCCAACCTGCGGTTCGGGCTCCTTATTGATTAAGCTATCCAAAGAAGTAGGATCCGGAAACTTTTCTTTATATGGACAGGAAGTAAACGGAAGCACTTGGGCTTTAGCTCGTATGAATATGTTTCTGCACGAGATTGATAACGCTACCATTGAATGGGGAGACACCATAAATAACCCACGCCTTTTGGAAGGTGATCAATTAATGAAGTTTCATATTGTGGCTGCAAATCCACCTTTTTCATTAGATAAATGGGGAGCGGAAAATGCGGTCGCTGATCAATACAATCGTTTCCATCGAGGTGTTCCTCCAAAAAGCAAAGGTGATTACGCCTTTATTAGTCATATGATTGAAACCACTTATGAAGATATTGGTCGTGTTGGAGTGATTATGCCGCATGGTGTATTGTTTAGGGGAAGCAGCGAAGGTAAAATCCGTCAGCAGTTGATTGAAGAAAATTTATTAGAAGCTGTCATTGGTTTACCTGCCAACTTATTTTTCGGGACTGGTATTCCAGCTGTTATTCTGATTTTCAACAAAGCAAAGGAATCCAATAAAGATGTTTTGTTCATTGATGCGAGCAAAGGTTTTGAAACAGGTAAAAATCAAAACAAACTGAGAGATATAGATATAAAACACATTGTTGAAACATACAAAGCTTTTAAAATCAGTGTTCCTCTTGCTACTGATAAAGGTAGTGTAATTGAAGACAAATATGCTTATCGAGCGCCCTTGAGCGAAATTAAAGAGAACGATTTTAATCTGAATATCCCTCGCTATGTGGATACGTTTGAAGAAGAGGAAGAGGTGGATATTAAAGCGGTACAATCAGAGATTAATACACTAAAGCAACAGATTGATGATGTGGAAGCAGAAATGGCTAACTATTTAAAAGATCTGGGATACTAGTATGGATAAAAAGACTGGATATAAGAAAACACCATTAGGAACAGTTCCCTCTAATTGGAATATCGTTGAAATACTTGAGGTTCTAGAATATGAACAGCCGAGCAAATATTTAACGAATAATATCAACAAGGTAAACAACTTGAACAACATGCCTGTATTAACAGCTAATAAAGCTTTTGTTTTAGGTTATACCGAAGATCAGGATGGTATATATAACCCTGATAATCCTGTAATAATTTTTGACGATTTTACTACTGCTAGCAGGTATATTGACTTTCGCTTTAAAATTAAATCTTCAGCCATAAAAATTTTAACAGCAAAGGCGGGTAACGACACAAAGTTCTTATATGAGAGACTTCAGCTAGTAAAGATTAATACTGAAGATCATAAAAGACGGTGGATTTCAGAATTTCAAGAAATAGCTATAGCGTTGCCGCCAATTAACGAGCAAAATGAAATTGCAAAACTTTCATTTACTTGGGATAGGTCAATTAGATATAATGAGCAATTACTTGAAAATTTTATAAATCGCAGACGTGCTCTTGTTTTAAAATTGACTTCTGACATCGGAATGAACGTAGTTTTAACACCGCTTGCAAAAGGAGTTATTAAAGTTAAAACAGGTTTTATTCCTGAGAAAGAAATTTTTTATCAAGAAATTGGTATAAGATCTCATGCTAAAGGCATTTTTCATAAAGAACCAGTAACAGGAAAAAGTTTAGGTAACAAATCCGTGTTTTGGATAGAACCCGATTGCTTTGTTGTAAATATTGTTTTTGCATGGGAGCAAGCAATAGCAAAGACAACGGAAGCAGAGAGAGGAATGATAGCTTCACATCGTTTTCCTATGTACAAACCTAAAGAAGGGGTTTTAGATCTGGATTACCTGTTGTACTTTTTTAAATCAGCAAAAGGGAAAAACTTATTAGAGTTGGCTTCTCCCGGTGGTGCAGGGCGAAACAAGACGTTAGGGCAATCTGAATTCCTAAAACTCAAAATACCCGTACCTCCAATTGAGGAGCAGAAGGAAATTGTTCGGTTACTAAATACAGCAGATAAGGAAATCGAACTACAAAAGAAGAAAATAGAAGCGATTAAACAACAGAAAAAAGGTTTGATGCAACAATTATTAACCGGGAAAAAGAGATTGAAAATAAATACTATTTAACGCATGAATACATCTGAAACCTTTAAGGAGTTCCTCTCAAATATCAAAATAAGCGATAATAAGGCTGATACAATTTCTTATCGCTATGGGCGTATTACAAAATCTTTGAACACAGAATTTCGCAACACAGATTCTAAAACTGCAAATAGCTTGCAAGTTGGTTCTTATGGAAGGTATACGGGAATTAATGGGATTTCAGATTTAGACATGCTATATATTATGCCTGCATCAAAATGGGCAGATTATAACAAGTCCGGAGGACAAAGTAAATTATTACAAGATACTAAAACTGCAATTTCAAATACCTACTCTTCTTCTGATATTAAGGTGGATAGATGTGTAGTTACGGTAAATTTTACAGATTCCCATATCGATGTACAGCCAGTTTTTGAATTAGACGATCAAGACTACAAATATCCAGATACTTATGCTGATGGCACTTGGAAAATTACAAAGCCAAGAAAGGAAATGGATGCCATGGTCGAGTTTGTAGCCAATAAAAATCGAAACCTTAGAAGACTCTGTAAGATGGCCAGATCATGGAAAAATAAGCATGGGGTTTGTATGGGTGGGCTTTTGATAGACACGCTTGCTTATAATTTTTTAAAATCAACTACTTGTTATGACGAAAAGAGTTTTGCATATTATGATGAAATGTGTAGAGATTTTTTCAAACATTTATATGACCAGCCCAAGGATCAAAATGAATATGGTGCTTTGGGAAGCAAGCAGCGAGTGAAAGTTAAAAAGTCTTTTAAGAGGAAGGCAAAGAAGGCGTATGATCTAGCTGAAGAAGCGATTGATGCTGCTTCTGATAAAACGAAACATAATAAATGGAGGGATATTTTTGGAAATGATTTCCCGAAATATGTAAACGAAGAAAAAGAAGCCGCATCACTTAATTCCAGCTATAGAAACACCGAGGAATTTATTGAATCAAAATACCCTATTGATATTAGATACGATTTAAAAATAGATTGTGAAGTGAAGCAAAATGGTTATAGAGATGGTTTATTACGTGAATTTCTGTTAAAGAAAATTAGATTGATGCCGAATAAATCTTTAAGGTTTTATATTGAGAGAATAGATGTGCCTGCTCCTTATGTAATCAAATGGAAAGTTACTAACCGCGGAGAACAAGCAGTCAAGAGAAACTGCATTAGAGGACAAATAATTGATTTAAACTCTAGTGAGAAGACTGAAACTACAAGTTTTAAAGGTAGTCATTTTGTAGAATGTTATATCATTAAAGATAATATAGTAGTTGCCAGAGATTTAATTGATGTACCTATTTCTGAATAGTTTAAAAATATAGATATGAGTGAGCAAAAAAACTTATTAGAGTCTCAAATTCGAGAAATTTATGGAAGAGTTGTTTATACACACAAAACCCATGAAAAATGTGCCGATGTTCTTAAGGAAAGAAGTGATTGCTTAAAATTTGCTGAAATTTTCTTATCGGCAGCAACTACTACCAGTATTTTAGTTGTAGTGCTCGGTGAAGGGAAAGCATTTCAATTTATCGCTGCACTTTGCTCAACAATATTACTTGGAATAACACTTTATTCCAAAGATTTCAATTTATTGGCGATAGCAGAAAAACATAAACAGGCAGCTTTAAATATTCTAGAAATAAGAGAAAAGCTACTTTCATTACTTGTCGATATTAGGATTGGAAATAAAGCAATAGAACATCTTCAGCAGACCAGAGACGAATTGAACGAAGAACTTATCAATACATATCGAGGTGCTCCTAAAACAATTAATAAGGCTTATCAAATTGCTTCCAAAGCACTTCAACAAAATGAGGAGTTTACATTTTCAGATGCAGAAATCGATAAGTTTTTACCAGAAAGCTTGAGAAAGAATTAGAATTATAGTTTATCAATTGATTGAAATAGATCAGGCACATCAACCCTTAACCAATAAAACTTTAAAAAGAATATGCAGCTTAATTACTTTCCAATAAATATTGAGTTTGAAAAATATCAAATCAATACTGAATTATATAGCGATGAACGTCTTACTGAATTAAGAGGTTTGTACAATGCTACGCATTCTTTTTTTAGAAACGGTGATTCTATATACATTTCCAACAAGGACAGTGATGACAGCACTCCAATTGGTATATTAACAGAACGAAGTACATATAGTGATCATCAGATCACAGCCTCATTGATAAAGCATATCTTTTTCAGAACTTTCAAAGACCGTTTCCCAAGATACACTCCCGTAGATTTTTATCCTTTCCGTTTCTTTTCGGGTAAAGACGATATCATTAAAAATGCCTTGCCAGATAGTTTAAAAGACAGGATAGGTTATAAAAAGCTCATTGAAGTGCAATTGCGTTTGACCGAGATCAATGGAAAAAAACGTTTCGGTTTCTTGGTCAATATCAAACGTAACTGGATTTTTGACATTAGTTGTGCTGAGTTACATTCAGAAGGATTTGAATTGATTGGTCTTGATGTATTGCATGCAGAAACCTTGCCTGGATTAACGAATATTCTCGCTCCCAATGAAGAATTTGTTGGAGTTCTAAAAGAAGTAATAGGAAACAAAGCAAAAGTTGAAACCAATGAAGGTTTGAAAGAATTTGAATTAAGTGAATTGCTAATTCGAAAAACAAAATTCAACATCGGGAAGTACCTGAGTTTTGCCACATCACCAGATAAAAGTGATGAAATATTGAACATCATTGAGGGTAAACGATCTGATATCTACAATCCCAAAAATCTCTATACCGAAATTAGTAAAATAGCAGAACACTTATTTAGTGAAAACGGAAAACTGGTTTTATTCCAGAATAAAGAAAGTTTTTGTTTTACGGTAGATAGCAAACCGATCTCTGTTTCAAATACGATGGAACTAAAAAATCCTACGTTTATTTTTGACCATGCTGTTACAAAGACCAATAATTATAACCCAGATGCAGGTCTGTCTAATTATGGCCCTTATGACAGCAATACATTTGATATCAAATCACCAAACATCCTTTCTATCTGTAACAAGAATACCCGTGGCAATTTCACAAAGTTCCTTTATAGTCTTAAAGATGGTATTCCGCAATCCAGATATTTCCAAAAAGGACTGCAAAAGAAATACGATTTGCAAGATATAGTATTTAACATTAAGGAAATTCAGGATTATACTATAAATGAATATCTAAATGCAATTAGAAGTGATGATGAAAGTAAACCAGATTTAGCTATTATTGAAATCCCAGCAGCATTTAAAAGATATGATGACCGAAATAATCCATATTATGCTATAAAAGCAAAATTACTTGCTCTTGAAATTCCGGTTCAATATGTTACTGCAGAGGTAGTAAAAAGCCATAATGAATACATTTTAAATTCACTTGCATTGCAAATTTATGCAAAGCTTGGCGGTATTCCTTGGGTTTTGCCTTCGCAGCGTTCGGTCGATAGAGAAATAGTAATTGGTATTGGGCATAGTTGGCTCAGGAAAAATCAATACGCAGGATCCGAACAAAACAGAGTGGTTGGTATCACAACCTTTCTTTCGGGAGATGGTCAGTATCTATTATCAGATAAAGTAAAAGATGTAGCTTTTGAAAATTACTTTTCGGAGTTGCTTAAAAGCCTAAAAAATTCCATCGAAAGGCTATCATCAGAATATGGTTGGGCAGAAGGTGATACTGTACGTCTAATTTTTCACATATTCAAACCTATCAAAAACACAGAGTTCGATGTAATCAGTCAACTGGTCAAAGAAATTAATCAGTATAAGATAAAATTTGCTTTTGTTACAATTAGCCAATCGCACCCAAATATGATTTTTGACACCACTCAGCAGGGTGTACAGAAGTATGGTAACAGCAATGTTATCGGTGCGTTTATCCCCAGCCGAGCAAGTAATGTTTTTTTGGATTCAGAAACTTGTATTGTTCAAATGTTGGGACCGAATGAATTGAAAACATCTAGGCAAGGGATGAGCAAGCCCATTCAAATTAAAATACGCACCCCACAAGGCAATTATGACAATAATGGATTGAATGATTTGATATTTCATGATTTGAGTTATATCACACAGCAAATATTCTCATTCACTTACCTGTCTTGGCGTAGTTTTTTACCAGGAGAAGAACCCGCAACAATGAAGTATTCCAACCTTATTTCACGCTTGCTCGGCAAAATGAGAAGTGTTCCTGGCTGGGATGCGGATAGCTTAAACTATGGATTAAAAAGAAAGAAATGGTTCCTTTAGAAGAAAAAACAGGTTATCTATCAAGAGTCACTGAAAGCCATAAACTTACAGCATTTAATAATTTGTTGTTAGGTAAGACTATTATTGTACCTGAAAGTCAAGATTTGAATGAGTCTGAGGAGTATTATTTTGAAATTGTAAATGCTATTCAGAAAAACAAGAAAGTAGATTTTGAAAAATATTTTGAAAAAAAATGTAAAAGTAAACCGAGTAAAGACTCTCCAGCTCCTTTTGTCAATGATGATTTTCTTATGTTCTCGTTTATTGTAGGTGTTTCAATATTTAGTACAAACAAGGATTGGGTAAACTATATAGTTTCTATCAGAAACAGAAATGCAATAACAATAACTTTTGAAAACATTTTAAACGAAAATTATTATAGCACAAGTAATTTACCAGAGATTGTATTCGTGTTTCTTCAAATAAGCAATCAATCACTAATTACAAACGAGTTCGTAAACTTCACCTATAAAAAGTTGACTGAGAATATTAAATTATTTGAAAGTCGTAGCGATTTTCAAATTTTGTGTTCTATAAAAGCTTATGACTCAATACTGTTACTAAAGGAATTACCTGATAATAGTGAATTAAACTTGTTTAGGAGCTTTAATACCAAATTTATTAGACGCATAAAATACTTATCATGGATAATTCAAGCAGTTTTATTTGCTGGGTTAATTTATCTATTGCTTAAGCTTCCAAAGTACAGTCCTGAAACAATTCAATTTATTGAAACATACAACTACGCTTTTACAATTTTTGGAGCGTTGGGGCTTAGTCTTATAGGCAATTTAATACCTGCCTTTAAAAACAAATCACAAGAATTAATTATGAAAATGCTTGGCTATCCAAGTGAACTAATTATAAATTCTACAAAGAAGATATAAGTATCATGGACACACCCTCATTCATAGAAGACCATATTTCCCAAATTCCGGCGTTAAAATTGCTGATGAATATGGGCTGGAAATACCTATCGCCAGAGGAGGCTTTAGCAGCCCGTGGAGGAAGAAGCTCGAATGTGCTATTAGAAGATATTCTAAAAAGCCAAGTACAGAAGATTAATAAAATTGATTATAAGCAAAAGGAATTTGCTTTTTCCGAATCTAACATCAACAATGCAATACTTGCAATCAGGGATTTACCAGTACAAGATGGTTTTATAGCAGCGAATAAGGCCTATTACGAACTCATCACATTAGGGAAAAGTTTTGACCAAACGGTTTTAGGTGATAAAAAAAGTTTCTCTTTTCGTTATATTGACTGGGAAAAGCCGGAAAACAACATCTATCACATAACTGAAGAATATAGTGTACTACGTTCAGATAGAGCCGATCATTACCGACCAGATATTGTACTATTTATTAATGGTATTCCGATGGTCATTATTGAATGTAAGTCGCCTAAAATAAAAGAGCCTGTAGAAAAAGCCATTGAACAGCATCTAAGAAACCAGCAAGAAGACGGAATTCGAAGCTTGTATTTGTACTCCAATCTTACATTTGCTTTGGCCTCTAATGAAGCAAAATATGGTACAACCGCTACCAGCAAAGAATTTTGGGGCGTTTGGAAAGAAATGTTCCGTACTAAAGAAGAAGAACGTTTTTGGGAAAATAAAATCAGCATTCTAAAGCACAAAGCTTTACCAGAAAATGAGCGTACAGTATTATTTAAAGAACGATTTAGAAAGGTCTGGCAATATTTTGAAAATTTAGAACAAGAGGAACAGGTTATTACTACGCAGGATAAACTACTCTTTAGTTTTTGCCATCCCAAACGATTATTGGAAATTATATATGATTTCATTTTATATGATGACGGTATCAAAAAAGTAGCCCGATACCAGCAGTATTTTGCGATTAAAAACACGTTGACCAAAATCCTAAAAACCGATACCAAAGGTAATCACGAAGGTGGTGTGATTTGGCATACACAAGGAAGCGGAAAATCTTTGACTATGGTGATGCTGGCTCAATTAATTGCTTCACATCCGAATATTAGAAATCCTAAGATACTTTTGGTAACAGATCGTATTGATCTGGATGACCAGATAACGGAAACGTTCAAAAAATGTCATGTGCCAGTAGTTAATGCTGATAAAGGAGCATCAAAGGAAATAGCTAAAAAACTCAGAGGGGAAATACTGGATGATAACGAACAGGAAAAATTAAAGAAGGATACCAGCCTTTTAAAATTGATTACAGAATCCGGCGACGCAGTCATCACCACCCTAATTCATAAATTTGAAGCTGCTGTTAATGCAAGCCCACAATCATTTGATAGCTCAGAAATTTACATTTTGATAGACGAAGGACACCGTTCACAATATGGTTCTTTCAATGTCAAAATGCAGAAAGTATTTCCAAATGCCTGTTTTATCGCATTTACTGGTACGCCATTGTTGAAAAAAGAAAAAAGCACAGCGAGTAAGTTTGGAGGCATTATCGATGTGTATTCGATTACGGATGCTGTAGAAGACGGAGCCGTTGTCCCTTTGTTATATGAAGGCAGGCATAACCTTATTGAGGTTAATGAAAAACCGTTGGATAATTATTTTGACAAGGTTTCGGAACCACTTACACCCTACGGAAAAGCGGCTTTGAAGAGAAAATACAGTTCGAAAAATATCCTTAATAAAGCCGATCAGGTTATTTACGCCAGAGCCTGGGATATCACTGAACATTATGTGGATAATTTTCAAGGCACTGGTTTTAAAGGGCAGCTGGTAACACCCAATAAAGCCACAGCAATTAAATACAAAGAGTATTTTGACGAAATTGGCAAAGTAAGCTCTGAAGTAATCATGTCTGCTCCCGACACTCGGGAAGGCGAAGAAGACGCCTTCGATGTATCGGATGATAAAGTGAAAAAATTCTGGAATGCCAGAATAGATAAATACGGCACACAGGATAAATATGAAAAGTCCGTAATCGGTTCGTTTAAGAAACAAGACTTCCCTGAAATAATCATTGTGGTGGATAAATTACTGACTGGTTTTGATGCTCCAAGAAATATTGCGTTGTATTTAACCCGTCAACTAAAAGAACATACTTTGTTACAAGCTATTGCTCGTGTAAACCGTGTATATCCGGGAAAGGATTATGGTTATATAATAGACTATTTTGGTAATCTCGAAAACTTGGACAACGCCATTCAGACATATTCCGGTGATAATATGTTTGATGCGGAAGATTTAGCCGGAAGTTGGACAAATATAGGAGAAGAAATCAAAAAGTTACCACAGGTTCATTCGGAGGTTTGGGATATTTTTAAAACTATTAAAAACAAATATGATGAACCGGCTTATGAAGAATTTCTTAGCGATGAAGCTATCAGGCATCAGTTTTATGAGAAAGTATCTGCTTTTGCACGATTACTAAAACTGGCATTATCCAGTATTGATTTTGCTAACAACACCCCTGAAAAACAAATTGACAAGTATAAGTCTGATTTGAAATTCTTTTTAGCATTGCGTGTTTCTGTCAAAAGGAGATTTTCTGATGATATTGACTACAAGGAATATGAGCCACAGGTACAAAAATTAATTGACAAGCATATCACGACAGAGGGCGAAGTGCTTAGGATAACGGATTTAGTCGATATTTTTGACAAAGAACAACGAGAAGCTGAAGTTGAGAAATTAAGCAGTAAATCTGCTAAAGCGGATCATATCGCCAGCAGAACTATTCGAGCCATCAATATCAAAATGAATGAGGATCCCATCTTTTATAAAAAGCTGTCTAAACTCATTCGTGAAGCGATTGAAGAATATCATCAGCAAAGAATTGACGAAGCTGAATTCCTAAAAAAAGCTAAAGAGTATGAGGAGGCATTTTTAAAAGGAGAACGAGGGAATATTCCAAATGCTTTGCTAGGAAATGATACAGGTATTGCTATTTATAATCTTATAACTGATATTTTTAAAGATGTGCTTTCTGATAAAATCGAAGTTGCTACAGAGCTTGCTCTTGGTATAGATCAAGTAATCCGTTCAGTAGTATATCAAAATGATCAATTGATGGTAGATTGGCAGAACAAACCTGATATAGAAGGTAAAATTCGCATCGCTATTGATGATTACATCTTCGATTTGAAAAGCAAATACGACATTGACTTGTCTTTCGATGATATTGATCAGACCGTAGAAGAGGCATTAAAAGTAGCTAAAATCAAGTTTGTATGATGGTGGAAAATATCCATAAGATACAATTTGGTTCTGCTACAATTGAATATAGACTCGAATTTCAGGATAGAAAAAATTTGACTATTAAAGTCTATCCAGATTGTATTGTAAAAATAATAGCACCGTATGATACAGCGGTGGAAAAAATTACACAGCATATCAAAAAAAAAGCTCCATGGATCATCAAACAACAACGTGAATTTTTATCCTACCATCCATACACACCAGAACGAATATATGTCAATGGAGAAACACATCTGTATTTGGGGAGACAATATAAGCTACGTGTAGAAATAGGTAATAGAAATGAGGTGAAGCTTTTCAGAGGGCATATTACGGTACTTTATAAAGAGGAAAATAACGTTAAAGATATTCTCGATAAGTGGTATCGAGAGAAGGCATTCGTTCATTTTGACGAGGTATTGAGTAAAGTGTATCCCATGTTTAAGAAATACAAAATCAATAAACCAGAATTACATATCCGCTCTATGGAAAAACGTTGGGGAAGTTGTACGCCAAATGGTAAGGTTATTCTAAATCCAGAGTTAATCAAAGCTCCTAAAGGTAGTATTGAGTATGTAGTTGTTCATGAATTGTGCCATTTAGTGCATCACAACCATACAAAGGCTTTCTATGATTTACAGGAGGTAATGATGCCAGACTGGAAGAAATGGAAAGAGAAGTTAGAACATAGTTTAGTGTGATTTATTTGTGCTTAAAAATAACATTGGGAAGTCTATAAAAACTCCCCAATGTCAAAATCACTCAAATCACTTTTCCGCAAAGTTGAAGAACTGTCTTCCGTTTCAGATGAAAGGGTGCTATCCAAAAGCTCGGCTATTCTTCGGGAAGCATCTTCCATAGAATTTTCCAATAGGCTGAATAATTCGGTTCCCTGTATTTTTTGAACTATCGCTATCGCTGTTTCCTTTTGGGCTGGTTCCAATTCTTCTTTTTGGAGCAACACCCCCACGGAGCTTAGTTCTTCAAAGGTAACCCCTTGGGCAAAACCGTCATCGCCACCGGATATTCCGTACCTGTTCCATTCTTCTTCCTCTTCCTCCAAATCAGGCATATTACTGAAAACTTCGTCCAGCTCTTCCTTGCGGATTTGAATGCCGACGTTTTCATTTTCGTCGTATTCAATGTCTAAATTAGCGGGGTTTATCTCCGGTTCCTCAATTTGGCGTTCATTGGCAGCGTTTGGCATTGAAAGGCGTTCTACGGGTTTTGGCTGCCCCATAATATCGGGCAGGTTCGGATTGACTTTCTTCTGCATTGGCTTATGCTCCGACCTTTTCTTAATGACAATCTTGTCCTGCACCAGCAGGGCAATGACTATGAGCAGGCATATCACAATTACTGTTTCCATAACGTAGGTTTTTTAAAACAAGCCTTTGTACTTTTCCTTGAACTCTTTTGTAATCATATCTTCAAATACTTTAAAATGATGTTCAAGAATATTATTGAGATAGGCAAACAAGGGTATTTTATCATCGCCTATAATCTGGACTATGCGGGTTAAACGCTCGTGATGTTCAGGACTTAGGTATATGCTTTTATTGCCTCTTTTCTGCATTTTATTCATTTGCATAAATGCATTTTCATAGGTTGTTTTAGCTGTATTGCTAACTGTATCGGAGTTGCTGCCGGCTGCAACAGTATTCCTGTTCTTTTTATCTTTCTTCATTATAAAATGGGTTTAAAATGTTCATTGAAATAATCGGTAATATCGTCCCCGTACTCTCTGAAATGATGTTCAAGAATGTTGTCAATGTAAGAGTAGAGCGTTGTTCTTTCCTCTCTTGTCAGTTGCACGATGCGGAGCAATCTTTCGTGGTATTCAGGGCGTATGTAAACTACCTTGCCGTTACGCCCCGATGGAAACCGATTGACCAAAAATGTTTCCTCGTAGTCCGCTTTCTTTGATGAACTGTTACGGGCTTTTTCCCTGGGCTTTGTTTCCTTTGGTATATCCTGCAGTTTATTATTGCTCGGTGGAGCAACAGGCTCATCGCCGCTTATGACGTTCATAAGGTATTCCTCATCAACATTGGGCTTTTCAAAATCGTTGTTTTTGTTATCTGAAGCCATACTTTAATATTTTTATAGATGAGTGATTTTTAAAAATTCCTCGACAAGCAAATCCATTTTGGTTGCTTTCATTAGCTGTGGTTCGGCAGGTAGCAAACTTGACCGGAATACATAACTGCCTGTATCGTCTGTTTCCTTTCGGAAACGCTTGCTGTCCATTATCCTTGTTTCCATTATGGGCAGGTTGAGTTCTTTGATGACACTTTGATACGCATCATACAAACCTGTTTTTTCCCTGCCGTCCACCTGGTTCCAAAACAGCCACATCTCTTGTTCGGGATTGCCCTCATCCGTTTGGGGAAGTCCGAGAAAGGCTTTGGTAAAGCCCAATGTACTTTCCACTACCAAACGGTCGGCAGTAATGGGCGAAAAGATGAAGTCCATTTTTTTTAAGGTCGTCAGTACACCTTTGGTATTGGCTGTTCCTGGCAGGTCGAAGAAAATAACATCCGGTACAACCGCCGACTGGCTTCTGTATTCCGATGCTTTCTCCAAAGCTGTTTCAGCTTTGCATTTAATAATCGGGTATGCTTTTTTGTTGATGGCTTGAAACTGCTTCATTGCCGCCTTTTTATGGTAGTCGTTCTGCATTATGGTTCTCTTATCCCGTTCACGCATATTGGTCAGGCTGTGTTGCGGAAAGTCGCAGTCCATCACCATCACATTAAAACCTAAACGGTAGTGAAGCACACTTGCCAGCAAAGTGGTCATTGTAGATTTTCCCACACCGCCTTTTTGGGTGGAGAAGCTGATTTTTAAAGTTTTCTTTGTTGTTTCCATTATTTAAAAATTTATTGTTACACACTTTATTTGTTTTGCAGGATTGAATATTGGTTTATCTGATTATTACCTCATTCCTATATTCCTGCATTCCCTTTTGGGTACTTTCCTGCACAGGTATCTGCTTTCATTTTTGCCTTGTAAGGCACATTCTTTGGCAAGTGGCAAAACTTGCAACAGGTAAATTGCTTTACCGCTTTTATGCTTTTACACTTTTATTGTTTTATGCTTTTAAAACCCTATGCTTTTATTCCAAACTGTCTGTTTGCAAACCTGATTTTCTTCTTTGTTTAGATACATTTTTTACTACCTGCACTAAAATTATACGGCAAATAAAGCGATTGATTTGCCCGCTGATTGCGGTGTGGCAGTGTTTGGCGTTCAAAGGCAGTGTTTGGCACAGCTATACAGTACAATGCTTTCGTAAACAGGGCTTTACTTTGTACAGTGATTTTTATTAATGGATTTATGCAAAATTCTTTTGACAAATCGGAGGGTAACGAGAACGGCATCGAGCCGTTTTTCCCTGTTACATTTAATCCGTCCCGTAGGGCGGATTTTTGTGTTCAACAGAACACGGCAAGTTGTGTTTTGAGGCACTCGAAACCGAGTTAGTGCCTCAAAACAACTTGCCCTGCCGGGGGCTAAAAAACACTCTCCGAAGTCGAGGTTTTGTGTGGATTAAAAATGGATTAGTGATGAATGATAACAGTAACAAAAAACAGAATAAGGGCGGACGGACACCTAAAACCGACCCAAGCATCCACCGCCACGTTTTCCGTCTTACAGACGAAGAAAATGCCAAACTTTTATCGCTTTTTGAAGCATCGGGAATGCCCAATAAAGCAAAGTTTATCATTTCCCTGCTGTTCAGTAAGGAAATGAAATTGGTCAAAATTGACAAAGGAACGGTTGATTTTTATATGCGGCTGACTTCTTTTCACAGCCAGTTCCGTTCCGTTGGCGTGAATTACAATCAGATTGTGAAGCTGTTGTATCGTCATTTTTCCGAGAAAAAGGCGGGAGCATTTCTCTATAAATTGGAAAAACAGACGGCTGAAATGGCAGTATTATGCCAAAAAATTATTCAGATAAGTGAGGAATTTGAAACCAAACACCTGAAAAAACAGCCTTAGAAATGATAGCGAAAATTGGCAGAAGCGGAAATTTATACGGTGCATTGGCATACAATCAGCTCAAAGTGGAGCATGAAAACGGACAGATTTTGTTTGCCAATAAGATGATTGAAACCGCCAATGGTCATTATTCCGTTGCACAATTAGCCCAATCTTTTGCTCCTTACCTGATAGCCAACCGCAATACAGAAAAGCATACGTTGCATATTTCGCTCAATCCCGACCCGA
Organism: Flavobacterium branchiarum; assembly: GCF_030409845.1. Taxonomy (NCBI): domain Bacteria; kingdom Pseudomonadati; phylum Bacteroidota; class Flavobacteriia; order Flavobacteriales; family Flavobacteriaceae; genus Flavobacterium; species Flavobacterium branchiarum. The sequence continues at coordinate 516,862 of NZ_JAUFQQ010000003.1, forward strand.
AAGACAAGGTAAGTGATGACAAGTTTAGGGAAATAGCAGAAGAATATATGCGGGAAATGGGCTACAGCGAACAGCCTTTTGTGGTATTTAAACATACAGATATTGACCGCAGCCATATCCATATCGTATCGGTTTGCGTGGACGAGGAGGGCAAAAAGATTTCGGACAAGTTCGAGAAAATGCGGTCTATGAATGTATGCCGTCAACTCGAAAGCAAACACGGATTGATACCAGCCACGGACAAGGAACATAAGCAAAATGACAAGGTATTCCGTCCGGTGGATTATCGGGCTGGCGACGTGAAAAGCCAAATCGCTTCGGTAGTCCGACACCTTCCGAATTATTATCAATACCAAACTTTGGGCGAATACAACGCTTTGCTTTCCCTTTTCAATGTAACTACTGAAAAAGTGGAAGGTGAATTGCAGGGAAAGTTGAGACAGGGGTTACTCTACATCCCATTAAATGAAAAGGGAGAAAGAGCCGGACATCCGTTTAAGGCTTCTTTATTCGGAAAGAACGCTGGGCTTCCAGCATTAGAACTGCATTTTGCGAAATGCAAAACGGCTATGAAAGACAATCCAACCCAAAAAACTTTACAATCAGCAGTTACCATTGCCCTGAAATCAACAAGTGATGAGCAGGCTTTTAAAAAGAAAATAGGCGAACAGGGCATTAACGTAGTGGTGCGGAGAAATGATACAGGACGGATTTACGGAATAACTTTTATAGACCACAACTCTAAAACTGTTTGGAACGGCTCACGTTTGGGCAAGGAACTTTCTGCAAATACCTTCAATGATTATTGGAACAATAACATTAAACCGGAGATTAAAGAAACTGTTGTACAACAACCAAAAAGATCCACATCAAATGATGCGGATCTTCTGCAGGAAGAACCACACCATTTGTTCGACTTCCTGAATACTGAAAAACACGAAGATGGTTTGATTGAAGCATTAGGCGGCTTATTGCCCGAAGTTCAGGGCGAAGATTATGAGGAACATAATTTTGCCAACAAAATGAAGAAGAAAAGTAAACGCAATAGAGGTCATAAATAAAATATCCTAATCAGATATTTAACGATTACGACGCCTAATTAAATCATTTACTATCAATATTCATTTAAAGCAAATTCTTATGTTTCATCAAATAATCCATTGCTTCCTTTACTGCTTGTTTGCCGTCTTTTGGATTAAATCCCAATTCATTTCTTGACTTGGAAATATCAAAATCCTGTTGCAAGCCAGAGAACATAGCAATTTCTTTTGTAGTCAGGACAGGTGGTTTTCCACTCAACTTTGCCGAAAATTCCATAAAACCAGCAATAGCATATAGCACGAATTTAGGAACGGAACCAGGCACCTTAAGTTTTAGCTCTGGATAAAACTTTTGTGCCAATTTAGTGGTATCGGTAATAGTCATACATTTTTCATTGGCAAGAATATATCGTTCTCCTGATCGCCCTTTTTGTGCAGCCAGATAACATCCTTCTGCTACATCTTTTACATCTACCCAATTCAAAGTAATTTTTGTATCCATAGGAATTTGCTTGTTTAGTATCAATCTCAAAACACCATATGAAACATTCAAAGGAAGAAAAGCTTCACTACCTATCATTGCTCCGGGCATCACGGATACCAGTTCAATTCCCAAATCTTTAGCCATTTGAAAAGCCAGCTTTTCACCATCATTTTTAGAATTGTAGTACATATCTCTTCGATCAGGGTTGTATCCGTTACTTTCCTTAATAGGCAGATTGGTATAATCTAGTGCAGCAATAGAACTCACATAAACAATCTTCTTAACGCCAGCCTCAACTGCGGCTTCAATCGTATAGCGAGTGCCCTGCATGTTCACATCATAAATCTCTTTCTTCGGGTCTTTTGCCCATAACTTGAATGCTGCACCTACCGCATAAAATGTATCTACACCTTGCAAGGCTCTAACAAAGGAAGCTTTGTCAGTAATATCAGCTTGAACCACTTCGCAATCCAATCCCTTAAAACATTCTTTGTTGTTGATATCCCGAACAGATGCCCGAACCTGAAATCCTTTTTTAATGAGTAACCTTACAAGATTATTTCCCAAATGCCCATTAGCACCCGATACCAATACTAATTTCTTACTTGTCATATACATTGATTTTAAATGATAGGGCAAAGTTCATCGTTGCTCATTCAAAACCACTTCACAAATGTTACCTAATAATCTGTTTACGGATACGGCTCAGGCTTTTAGGGTTCATTCCAAGAAAAGAAGCGATGTACTGCATCGGGACATTGTGAAGTACTTCGGGATAATTTTCAATTAATTTAAGATAGCGTCGTTCCGCAGTAAGTGTAGCCAGTTCTTTAGAGCGGTTTTCATTGTAAGATAAAGATTGCTGAAACACCAGAATACTAAAGTCCTTAAATGAAGAGCTTTGTTGTATAAGCAAATCAAGGTCGGTCTTTGTAATACGTAAAAGTTCACATTCGGTAACGCATTCAAGATTTTCGTCAGATTTCTTTTGATTGGAAAAATTAGTATAAGAAGTAATGAAGCCCGGCGGGCAATTGATGTGTGTTGTCACTTCATCGCCATTGTCGTTGTAGTGGAACAACCTCACAAACCCCGATACTACAAAATACAAATAGCCTGGAATTTTTCCTTCTTCTTCAAGAATACGGTTTTTAGGAAACAATACAGGTTCAAAATATCGAATACACAAATCTCTTTCAAAATCTGAAAGAGATACGCTCTGTGCGATAAGTTGAATAAGCTGATTGTGCATCTTGCAAAGATAAAAAAACATCCTACTACACAGTGAAAGCTATATCCATATTTTGTTATACTTAGACAAACACCACCACTGGAAGCCAAACACTGCCACATAATTATAGCCACTCTGCATAGCTCATAAATTCACGCCCGAACATTAAAACTTAAAATAATGCAGGGAGAAGACGATTTAAGAGGTTTAGCCAAGATTATGGCTTTTATGCGAGCAGTAAGTATCCTCATCGTATTGATGCACCTTTATTGGTTTTGTTACGGTTTCTTTATAGAACGTGGCTGGACGTTAGAAGTCATCAATAAAATATTAGGCAATTTTCAACGAACTGCCGGTCTGTTTTCACATACACTTTACACCAAAGTATTTGCAATAGTATTGTTAGCATTAAGTTGTCTGGGGACCAAAGGCGTGAAGAATGAAAAAATAACCTGGCCCAAAATTTATGTGGCTTTGGGAATTGGATTTGTGCTGTTCTTTCTGAACACATTCTTATTGAAGCTAACACCCATCATTGGTACATTCTTTTATATCCTCACGCTTGCTTTGGGATATATTGCTCTGATGATGGCTGGTGTATGGATCAGCCGTTTATTACGCACCAACTTGATGGATGATGTTTTCAATAATGAGAACGAAAGTTTCCAACAGGAAACCAAATTGATGGAGAACGAGTATTCTGTCAATCTACCTACAAAGTTTTATTACAAGAATAAATGGAATGACGGCTGGGTTAATATTGTCAATCCTTTTCGGGCAACGATAGTTTTAGGAACTCCCGGTTCCGGAAAATCCTATGCCGTTGTGAACAATTATATCAAGCAGCAGATTGAGAAAGGTTTTTCAATGTATATATACGATTTCAAGTTTGATGATCTTTCAACCATTGCCTACAATCATTTATTAAAGCATCGGGATAAATATAAAGTGCAACCGAAATTCTACGTCATCAACTTTGACGACCCACGCAAGAGCCACCGTTGCAATCCGCTCAATCCAGTTTTTATGACGGACATTTCAGATGCTTACGAAGCGGCTTATACCATAATGTTAAACCTCAACCGAAGCTGGATACAGAAACAAGGCGATTTCTTTGTGGAAAGCCCAATTATCTTGTTAGCAGCAATCATTTGGTATCTGAAAATCTATGATAATGGTAAATACTGCACATTTCCACACGCCATCGAATTGCTGAATAAAAAGTATTCAGACGTATTTACGATATTAACTTCCTATCCTGATTTAGAAAATTATTTGTCACCTTTTATGGATGCCTGGCAAGGTGGAGCACAGGATCAATTACAGGGTCAGATTGCATCTGCAAAAATTCCATTGTCAAGAATGATTAGCCCACAATTGTATTGGGTAATGACGGGCGATGATTTTTCATTAGACATCAACAACCCGAAAGAACCAAAGATTTTGTGTGTAGGTAATAATCCCGACCGCCAAAATATTTATTCGGCAGCATTGGGTTTGTACAATTCCAGAATTGTAAAGCTCATTAACAAAAAAGGGCAATTAAAAAGTTCCGTAATCATAGATGAGTTGCCCACCATTTACTTTAGGGGGCTGGACAATCTAATCGCAACGGCGAGAAGTAACAAGGTCGCAGTCTGTTTGGGCTTTCAGGATTATTCGCAATTGATACGAGATTATGGAGATAAGGAAGCAAAGGTTATACAAAATACCGTCGGTAATATTTTCAGTGGTCAAGTAGTGGGTGAAACAGCAAAAAGCCTTTCGGAGCGTTTCGGAAAAGTATTGCAGAAACGCCAGAGTTTATCAATCAACAGGAATGATACTTCAACTTCTATATCGACACAGTTAGATAGCCTTATTCCAGCTTCCAAAATATCAACACTTACGCAAGGGATGTTTGTAGGTTCTGTTTCCGACAACTTTGATGAACGTATCGAGCAAAAAATATTTCATGCTGAAATTGTGGTGGATAATGATAAAGTAACTACTGAAACCAAAGCCTATCAGAAGATACCCGAAGTTTTATCCTTTGTTGATGAACATGGAGAAGATAAAATGAAACAGGATATTGAGGCAAATTACAGACAGATAAAACTGGATATTGTTCATATTATCGAAAGTGAGCTGGAACGAATTAAAAATGATCCAGATTTACAGCATTTGATTACAGATTTGTAGATAAATTTCTTTTCCTATTAAGAATGTCGGTATTCATTAGGCGTCATACCGACCTGTTTTTTAAAGAACTTACCAAAAGAAGTTGCATCAGCATAATTAAAATATTCTGCCAATTCTTTAATCGTGATTTTTGAGGACTTGATAAGAGCCTTTGCTTCCGCAATAATATACTCAAATACCCATTCAGTGACCGTATTTCCGGTCTGCTGTTTTATAATAGTAGATAGGTACTTGGTCGATAACAACAACTTTTCTGCATAAAACAAAGTATCTTTTTCATTTCTGTAGTTTTTAAACAAAAGCTGATAGAACTCCCAGACCAATCGCTCCTTTTTTGTCAGGTTTTCTGTATCCAAAGATGTATGATTTTTTTCAATCAAAGCAAACTCATACATACCTGACAAAAGCGTATGTTGTATAATCTGCCTTCTGAACAAACTGTCCCTATGATTATATTTTTCAAGCAGATTATCATATATTTTAATCAAGACTTTATACTCTTCAATATCCGCTTTGAAATAGGAATTCTGGCGTGCATCAGGATAAAGGTATAAAGCATCGAATGCAGATACGAACTCGAGCGAGATTGACATATATTTCATCAAAAAATCACTACTTATTTCTTCTGGGTCGTATTGGATAATAGCTCCGGGTGAGAGTGCTATTACATCTCTTTCAGATAGAGGTATTGCTTTTAAGTTCACGTTGATACTACCTTTCCCTTTTGTACATATACCAACAAGTAAGGAATTAATCTTTACTGGATGTTCGAGGGTGATACCAATAATATCCTCACTTGTATCTGATATTGCGAAATCATTCTTAAGGTTATCATCCGCCAAATTCAAATGCGAAACCTCTAGCGTATAAATTGTTTTATGTTTCATTATCACATTATCTTTTAAGACAAATTAACCAAAAAAAATCAGTTTAACAGTCCATTATTCCAAAAATCGTACTATATGACTATATATTAGGAATGTATGACCTTTTTAATATATACCATACATCGCAACTTTGCAATGTTAAAATATTGAATTAATCGGTATGAAAATTAGAAACTACTTAGTAATCGCCTCTCTTATCCTTCTTTTCGTTACAGGCTGTAAGAACAAAGAAAAGGAAACCCAAAGTGAACAGCAGATTCCAGTAAAGGCAGTATTGATTGCCTTAAATGATATTGACGGACAAAGAAAATACATCGGTTCGGTCGAAGAATCTGCACTAACGCAACTTAGTTTCCAAGTTGCGGGAAATGTGAAGCAAATACTTGTTTCAGAAGGAAGCAAGGTCAACGCAGGTCAACTCATTGCAACTTTAGACAGAGCCCGGTATCAAAAGGCCTATGAGGTAGCAAAATCCCAGAAAAAGCAAGCTAAAGATGCTTATCAGAGACTTAAGATTATCTATGATAATAAGAGTTTGCCTGAGATCAAGATTATTGAGGCTCAATCGCTTCTTGAACAGGCAGAAGCTGCGGAGTCGCTTGCTCTAAAGGATGTAGAAGACTGTAACCTCTATGCTCCTTACAGTGGCGTAATCGGAACCAAGGGTATTGATTTAGGTACGAATGTAGCTGCCGGAATGCCAGTTTTCACCGTACTTAAGGTAGATAAAATACGGGTTAAGGTTTCCATTCCAGAGAATGATATAAAAGAATTGAAAATGGGAGATAATGCAAATATCTATGTAAAGACCCTAGATAAGAGTTATATCGGGAAAATTATTGAAAAGGGAGTCGTTGCCAATCCATATTCAAGAGCATACACGGTTAAGGTGGATATTTTAAATGGGAAAGACGAATTGCTTCCCGGAATGGATTGTAACATAACGTTTAAGTCCGATAACGTAACAGGCTACTCACTTCCAATTTCTGTAATTCAAATTTCAGCAAGGAATGAACGATATGTCTGGAAGGTTAACAAAGACAATACTGTGTTAAAACAATCAGTAAAAATAGGCGAGCTGACTTCTGATGGAGTTGTCGTATTAGAGGGCCTTAAAGAAGGAGACCGAATTGTTACCGAAGGTTTTCAGAAAATCTTTGAAGGATCTAAAGTTATCGTTAAATAAAAATTTGAACTATAAGAAATGGCAAATAATATTAAAGCGGTAGCATGGGCTATGCGTTACCATAAAGTCGTGTTTTTGGTAACAGCACTACTTCTAATCGCAGGAATTGGCGGGCTTCTTTATATGCCCAAACAAGAATATCCAACCGTAACTATTAATCAGGGGATTATTGCAGGAATATACCCCGGAGCAAATTCAGAACAGGTCGCAAAACAGCTTACAAAGCCTTTGGAAGAACATCTTTTCAAATATAAAGAAGTAAAAAGAAAGGCTACCTATTCACAATCCAAAGACGGCATTGTTTACGTGTATATTACGCTGAATGATAATGTAAAAAACAAGGATGAAGTCTGGGCAAAAATAAGACATGGATTAAACGAACTTAAGCAGGAACTGCCTCCAGAGGTATTGGCATTGATAGTAGATTCAGATTTTGGCGAAACTTCAGCTTTACTTTTTTCGGTCGAGTCTGAAAGCAAAACCTATCGACAGCTTGAGGGCTATATGGAACAAATAGAATCCAGACTAAGACAGGTACCCGAAGTTTCAAAATTGACAAAGTCTGGCCAGCAAAAAGAAAGGATTGCCATCTATCTTGATAAGGGAAAAATGGCTAAGAATGGCATTCAGGCTCAGCAAATCGGAGAAGTACTCTATACACAGGGACTGAAAGGATATGCAGGCGATATAGATAATGGAGATATGTCCATTCCAATCTATCTTAACACCGCAAATCAGACCGAGCAGAACATTGCTAACCAGATTATAAGGGGTGATGGACAGACGGACATTCTTCGCTTAAAGGATATAGCCAATGTTATCAGAGAATATCCTGCACCTGACGATTTTATTAAGAATAACGGGAAAAAGTGCCTATTGATGTCTGTGGAGATGCAGACCGGAAATGATATTACACGTTTCGGCAAGGAATTAAACTCAATTCTTTTAGAGGAGGGAGCCAAACTTCCTGCCGATGTTAAAATCAGTACCATTGTCGATCAATCAAAGGTTGTACAAAAATCTGTGGACGAGTTTCTGGTAGAGATGCTTATCGCCATAATTTCGGTTGTACTTGTTACTGTATTTTTTATGCCGGTACGTGTTGCTGCAGTAGCAGCTACCTCTATTCCCATCACTATTTTTATTTCATTGGGGATTATGTATGCAGCAGGTTTTGAATTAAACGTTGTTACGTTTGCCGCACTTATTGTTGTGCTAGGTTTGATTGTAGATGACTGTATCGTTATTGTCGACAGTTATATAGAGCATCTCGACGAAGGAATGTCCCGTTGGCACGCATCAATTGCAGGTGCGGGAGAGTATTTCAAATCCTTAGTTTCTGCAACGCTCATTATTAGTGTTACATTTTTTCCCTTTCTCATCACACTGAAGGGACCGAATAGAGATTTTATGTTCTCCTACCCCTGGACGTTGACAATCACGCTCTTTGTTTCTCTTGCGGTAGCCCTGTTTATTATTCCTTTTATGCAGTATATCCTGATAAAGAAGGGGCTGCATAAAGATAAGAAAGACACTAAGAAAAGTTTTCTTGATAGAATTCAGTTGGGCTATGATAAGATACTTCCCGTATTCTTTAAACGTCCGGTGCTAACTATGTCAATATTATTCGCATCTGTGGTATTAGCTATGTTGATGCTGGGCAATGCAAAAATGAGAATGATGCCAATTGCAGAACGAGATCTGTTCGCAGTCGAAATTTATCTTCCACAGGGGAATTCATTGGTTCAAACCGAAAAAGTGGCTGACAGTCTGGAAAAAATCTTAAAAAAGGATGATCGCGTTTTGTCGATTACTTCATTTATCGGAGCAAGCTCGCCACGTTTCCATTCAGGTTATTCACCGAATATGCCTTCGAAAAATTATGCCCAATTTATCGTAAACACCAAATCAAATAAAGCTACAGAAGAACTACTGAATGAGTATGCCGACAAATATGCCTTTCATTTTCCAAGAGCTTATGTATTCTTCAAGCAGCTCGATAATGAAGTGGTACGCTATCCTATAGAAGTACGATTGACAGGTGCTGATGAAGCCACATTAAAGTCGATGTCTAAGGAGCTAATCCGTGATTTATCTAAAATGGATGAATTCCTTTGGGTGCATAACGATGTAGAAAACCCATCGTCGTCGGTACAGATAAATATAGACCAACAGCTTGCTAACCGTCAAGGAATTTCCAACAATTCTGTCGCTCAAGAACTTGGGGTTATTAATAAAGGAATTGATATCACAAATGTTTGGGAGAATGACTACAAGATGAATGTCACCTTAAGAGGCGAAATAGACAGTTTACAGGAACTTAATCGTGTGGGTAATATTTACGTACCAAACATGGCTGGGGTATCCGTTCCGCTAAATCAAGTGTCTGAAGTTTCACCTGCATGGAGAGATGGACAAATCAATACCCGCAATGGCATTTATACCATCTCTGTACTTGCAGATCTAAAAAGAAATGTAAATCCGAATGATATATTTCCTAATGTAAGTAATCAGGTTGATTCTCTTCTTAAGAAGGAGGAGTATAAGAATGTTGAGGTTAAATATGGTGGTGTTTCAGAATCAAATGAAGAGTCGATACCACAAACGCTTCTTGCTCTTTTAATAGCCGTATTCATTATCTATTTTGTACTTGTTTTCCACTACAAGAAGATCAGTCTGGCGAACTTGACGCTGGCATCCACCGTTCTTTGCTTTTTCGGTGCAGCATTTGGAATATGGGTAACTGGATTTGAATTCGGAATGACCTCTGTTCTAGGATTTGTATGTCTTATCGGTATTGTAATGAGAAATGGAATTATCCTTTTTGACTATGCTGATAAGCTTAGGAAAACCGAAAAAATGACAGTAAAAGAAGCTGCATTAGAAGCTGGAAGAAGAAGAATGCGGCCGATTGTACTTACTTCAGTAGCCGCATCGGTTGGCGTAATTACAATGTTGGTCGTTGGGAGTCCGCTTTGGGGGCCAATGGCAGCTATCATCTGCTTCGGCGCACTGTTCTCCATGGTCTTTATATTAACAATCCTGCCTGTCTCTTATTGGCTCGTATACAGAAAACAGGATACTAAAATCATAAAATAATGAAATCTGTTCACTATATATTTTTTGCTCTTTTCTTTTTGGTTACAAGTGTTGCATCAGCACAGACAACCTATACGTTAGAGCAATGCAAAGAACTCACGTTAAAGAATAATAATGCTTTAAAAGCTGACCGTTTGTCTATAGAAGAAGCATCACTAACGACAAAAGAGGCTTTTACAAACTATTTTCCAAAAGTTAGTGCATTTGGATTAGGATATCACCTAAAGGAAGGGATGATCGGTAAAGAATCCGCAGAAATGATAAACATGCTTGGTTCAAGTTTTCCCGGAATGCCCAATGTAAGGGACAGGAGAAATGGATATATGCTGGGTATATCTTTAGAACAACCAGTCTTTACTGGAGGGCAAATTTACTACGGAAATAAATTAGCAGAGTTGGGGGAAGAAACCAGTAAATATCAAGTTCAGGAAGCTGAAAAAAATATACTGGTCAATGTAGAACAATACTACTGGACCCTAGTAGCTTTATATGAGAAACGCAAGACTATTCAAGTAATGAAAAATCTAGCTGACAATCTATTCAGTGACGTGAAAGTTGCTGTAGATGCAGGTGTGACAAATAGGAATGATCTACTACAGGTACAGTTGAAACAAAATGAGATAAAGACAAGTAGTGTGGAGCTAGAAAACAGCATCAGCTTATTAAAAATTCAGCTTGCACAATTAATGAACGTAGATGGTGGTCAATTCGAAATTGAAACCAAGGATCAAGAGTATATTTCCAATCCCGTTACTCTGCTTGTGGATCATAACCAGGCCGTAACAAATACGAATATGCACAAGCTCCTAAGTAAAAACATTGAAGCGAAACAACTGGAAAAGAAAATAGAACGTGGCAAATTGCTTCCATACTTTGGTGTTGGAGCTGGCTATTACCAATACAATGATATTTTCAAAAATACAAATCCGTCCACTATGGTTCATGCAACTTTATCACTTCCCATTTCAGACTGGTGGGGAGGTTCTTACAATCTCCGTAAAAAGCAAACTCAGATAGACAGGGCAGAATACGAGAAAACAGATACTGATCAAAAGCTTTTTGTCATGTTCCAGAGTTATTGGAACAAATTAAATGAAAATTACAACAAGATATTATTGGCTAAACAGGCCATAGAGACAGCCGAGGAAAATGTGAGGATAAACAAAGATCAATACCAGAATGGCCTGAGCATCTTAAGCGATCTTATTGATGCCCAGTCGCTATTACAACAGAGTAGAGATCAGCACACGGAAGCATATACAGGATTTCTAGTTGCCAGGTATCTATATCTGAGAGAAACTGGAAGATAAAATTATAAAACAATGAATAAAAGCAATTTTAAAAAGACACTTGGTTTTATATTTTTTGGCATTACGATTATATGCTGGGTTGGTGCACCTATACTGCCGTTTACTGATATTCCCAATAAGGCAATTGTGACAACAACGGTGGTTATTGTCGGAGAGGTATTTTTTGTATCTGCTATTGCACTTCTTGGAAAAGAATATTGGGGTAAAATAAAGCAGTGGTTCAAAAACTTATTCAGTAAGGAAACCAAAGAAAACTAAAAACTTATAGAGATTAAAACATTTTAAATGGTTTACTAATCAATAAAAAAAACATGCAACAGAGCGTAAATTTTAGCGTAATATTTTTGACAGCATTTCTATTTTTTATCTGCTCAGCTTACGGACAGACCAATGAAGACAAATTTACAGGGAAGTGGCTTTCAAAGGATAAAATGATAGTTGAAGTCTACAAGGCGGGAAAAGGTTTTAATATAAAGCAACTAGAATCTCCTAAACCTAAAGAAAAGAAAAATAATGGAAAAGTTGTTGCTAAGAACATCCTTGAAACATCAAAAGGCGAATATAAGGGTACTTCAATTGATCTGACTGATGACAAGGAATATCAAAGTATCTGGATTATCAGTGATGAGGGAAAGAGCTTAACTTTCAAACTTAAATGGGGTTTTATTTGGCATAGCGAAAGTTGGACAAAATTCTAGACTTAATAAAATTTATATGATTGTACAGGATAATTTAAATGATTTAGGAAATGATTTTGTATAACAATAGGCGTTGTATATTAATTGCTTTTTTGTTTTTTTTTAGCAACCATGCATTTTCTCAAGACACTTTAAGTAATAGCTATAGAGATAAAATAGAGGTCACTACTTCATTTGGAGTAAGTATCCCACGTTCAGATTTTATGAAGCATAGTAACATTGGTATAAGAACCATGACTGGTTTTCAATATCGGTATAACAAGAGTATATTCTTCAGAGCAGTATATGAGATATCACTCTACAGTTTTACAAATACTAGGTCGGTTGATGGGTTTTCCATTGTAAACAAAGGTAATCGATCTTCAATTGGAGCATTCACAGATGCTGGGCTAAATAAAAGTATGGGAGACAGATTTGAAATTGGAGGGTTTGCGGGGTTTGGTGTTTTGTGGCTGACAAGCTCCTTTACCGAGGTTCAAGGAAGTATTGCCAGTATTAATACGCAGTCGAAAACAAAAGCTTATGAAACTTATCGATTGGGTGGTTTTGTATCATATCGTGTTAATAGGAAATTTGTTACTTATGTCGAATTGCAACATTTCAACGCTCTACGACGATCTCATGTATTTGGAAGTAAGCTTGGTGGTACCAATATAGCCTTAGGTTTTCGTACGAATTTGAGAAATCAAAAAAGATGATAGAACGCCAGTATTAGCTCTGCGTAACAAAAAAAATAAAAGATTATGGATAAAGTAAATTCACAAAAAATAAAGATTAACTGTTCGGTAGAGCAGGTTGTAGATATTTTTTTTCAGCTACATAACGAACTCTATTTCGAGGGTAAGCCGTTAATTGGCGGCAATCCGGAAGATTTGGCGAGAATAATTACGAACTCTTTTCTAGATAATGAAGGCAAGGCATTAGATCCCTCTTGGATTAAGAAAATGTTAGTTCCACCCACACCTAGTAGGGAGTATAAGATATTTATAATGTAACTCCTCAAGTTAGTATATGTCAGACAAATTATGAGCTAGCGACTCAATAATGTCGAATAATTATAATCTAAAGTAGGAAAGGCAATTGAATAATGATAGTAAATAATAAAATCGGGATTACGCTTTCAGGAGGTGGGTTTAGAGGAATAGCTCACCTCGGTGTTCTCCAATATATGGAAGAGTTAGGAATCTCATTTGATGCTATTTCAGGTGCAAGTGCAGGTGCACTTATTGGGGCATTTATTGCTGAAGGCTACACTCCTGTTGAGATTTTCAAATTTGCAAAAACAGAAAACTTTTTCAACTACTCTGATTTATTTCAAGGTAATGGAGGATTATTCAGTCCAGATATATTTGAAAGGATTATTACTAAATATATTCCTCATGACAGTTTTGAGCAGCTCAAAGTCCCATTATATGTTTCCGTAACTGATCTTAGCAATGCTCGGTCTTTAGTGTTCAATCAGGGTTCACTAAGTTTTGCAATTAAATCTTCATGTTGTTTTCCGATGGTTTTTATTCCAGTCAATTATAATAATGATACAATATTATGTGACGGGGGTATACTCAATAATTTTCCTGTTGAGCATATAAATGCAACGTGTGGAAAGAGTGTCGGTGTGGATGTAAATTCTATTGAGCTTACTAAGGGGGAATTGGGATATGGTGAAATTATGAATCGGATTATCCGAATAATAACTTCAAAAATAGATAAAGATGGAGCAAATTACTGTGACGTTTTTATACAGCCTGGAGAACTTCGAAAGTTTTCTACTTTCGACACCAAACATATGGATGAAATATATCAAATAGGATATGAATATGCCAAAAAATTTCAAGATGATTTACTGTCTTTAATGGAGGGTAATAACAGATCAATGCCATGATTTAGTGAACCATTATTTCTTGGCAGAAGTTAAATCTAGTTTCATAACTCATAAATGGCAACAATATAATAGATGAAAAAATACTGTTATGACAAATTACAGCAGCTAAATGATCACCTAAATGATTTATCATGCGATAAAACAATGTTACTCGCAGAAGACGCAATTGAAATTGCCCAAAAAAAACTGAATGAGGTAAAGGAGTTTATCATAGACCGAGGTTTTAAGGATATGAATGAGGAAATCTGTTTTTTTAAGAAGATAAAACCGCAGTTTGTTGCCAAGTTAATTTATTACAATGGTATTTATAAAATCGAAGCTAAAATACCTTATGGCGGAGAAAAAGCAACGAGAAAATACTTAAAAAATGAGATTACCAAATTAAAGCGATATTTTGATAATAATCTGGAATTTTACAGATATTATAAAACAAATAGCACTTATCTAGATGATAAATATTTTTTGCGAGGGAAATATGACATCAAACTTAGCTTAGATACTTACTATTTTGAGACAGACCATAGCTTTTGTACTAGCCATGACTATAAAGTTGCAAAAATTTTAGCAAATGATCTTATTCAACTATATATTGAAGATAGGATTTTTAGACTTTCGAACATATTAACTACAAAAAATCCACAAGAATCTCTGAATTGGACAGGAAGTAAGGCAGCGCTGGTTGAGCTTATTTATGCTTTGCAGGCGCAAGGAGTATTAGATCATGGGCATGCTGATATTAAACAGATATCAAGAGCATTTTCAAGGATGTTAAATATAGATCTTGGAGATTTTTATCACACTTATCTAGAGCTACGAAACAGAAAAATCAATAAAACTAAGTTTTTAGACTCTCTTCGAGATGGGTTAAGCAAAAAAATGGATGAACAAGATGATAGATCAGAAAATATATGATATTTGGTTAAAATGTATTTTTAATAGTTCTGTTTTTTGTTATTGAAGCATTTAATTCTGGAGGTTTAATTTCATTTTGATTATCTGCTTGTGTCTTCGACTGGGGAGCGATAGATAATTGTATCTTTCTTTCCACGGCAGCCAATTCCGTTTTGAGTTCGCTCAATCGGCTTTCCTTAGACCAAGTACTGCCCACTACTTCTTGAAGAATAGGCAGGTCTTTTTGAATTTCCGCAATCTTCTTTTGTTCCTGGTCAATATAGCCGGGCAGTTTTTCCAATGCCCTCAAAAAGTTCAATGATGCGGTTTCGGGTTCTTTCGCCATTAAACCGTTGTTGTAGGTATATTTGATATTGCCCTCTCCCTGTACCAAAAAGCGGTTTACCCGAATATCCACGCCCTCTTTTTCGGACATTTCGGTTTTAACCAATAAGGTAAATCCGTACAGGCTTCCTATTTCTTCATATTGACCTCCGGTGCGGGCTTTGTCCGCAAGCTGGTTGAGTTTTGCACCGACTTGTTTTATATCCGCATTAGGCTGCAAGCCGTCCAACTGAACAGGGTTTGCAATAGTGCCATCAGAACGCTTTTGTATGCGTTGCTGTAAATTTTTCCAATCGAGGTTCATTCTATTTAAGCGTGATTGCGTACTATCCAGCAATTCCGTAAAGTCTTGCAATTTGTATTTGGCACTGAATTTAGAACGGTTGAATGCCTGTTTTTCGCTTTCCAATCCAGCAATTTGTTTTTCTAATTTCGCTTTATCCAACAAATCAGTATTTCCCGAAAGGATAGCCACGTATTCTGAAAAGTTCATTCCTGATTTTTCATCCATACTGCCCTCGTCAATGGTTCGTTTGCCGAGATTGTTGTTTTTTAATTGGTCAATGAATAGCTGTTTATTGTACAACAGATTGAACTTATAACTATCTAATGATTTTTCTACGGCATAGATAATCACATCTACCTTGTTGTCGGCAAAGAATTTAGCAATCTCATTGCCCTTACGAACAGCTCTGCCATCCCTTTGGGCAAGGTCGCTCGGTCGCCACGGTGTATCTAAATGATGAATGGCAACGGCTCTTTTCTGTGCATTGACACCTGTACCCAGCATACTTGTAGAACCGAATAGCACACGGATTTTACCCTCATTCATTCCTTTAATCAATTCCTTACGTTGCTTATCATTCTTGGCTTCTTGTATAAAACGGATTTCGTTTGCAGGTATGCCGTGGTCTTCCAAGAGCTTGCGTTTAATTTCGGAGTACACGTTCCATTCGATGGGCTTGTAGGTTCCCAAATCAGAGAAAACAAACTGTGTTCCTTTCTGTGCGTTGTATTGGTTGTAATACTTGGCAATGTTTGCTGCACAATGCGAAGCCTTGTTGTCGGGGTGGTCTTCGTACATACCACTTACCATACGCATATCGAGCGACATCTTACGGGCGTAATCCGTAGCAATAAGCATCTTTGCTTTTTCTTCTGTTGGAGATAAGGGCGGTCTTCCGAGTAAAGTTGCATCACCGGACTTCGCAAACGCCATTAGTTTTTGGATAAATTCAGCTTGGTCTGGCGTAGGCGGTATGTTATACAGTACCTCGTTCTTATTTGGACGGTCAATGCCTATATCCTTTGCCGTTCGGTAGTCCGTGATTTCGGAATAGAATTGGGCAAGCTCCGGCACTTTGATAAAGTATCGGAAACGCTCTTTTGCCACGATATTGTTAGCGACCGAAAACTCATAATCGGTCGTTTTCCTCGCATAGATAGCTGCCCACGCATCAAAAGAATGAATACCCTGTTTTTCCATTGCTTTTGGTCGCAGGTATTTGAAAAGGAGGTACAATTCCGTTAATGAGTTGCTGATGGTTGTACCTGAAAGAAAGGTTGCTCCCATATCCGCATTGGTGCGTTCCTGAATGGTGCGGATAGCAAAGAGCAGGTTCATTGCCTTTAGGCTCCCATCCACATTACCCAATCCGGCAACCCGTGTATGCCTTGTGTTGAACATCAGGTTTTTGAATTGATGACTTTCGTCCACGAACAAATGGTCTATACCCATCATCTTAAAATCCACCACATCATCTTTGCGGTTTTCAATATCGTGTTGCAAGGTTTTGAGCTTTACTTCGAGGTTTTCTTTCCGCTTAATTACTCCTGCAAGCATCCCTCTGGTCACTTCCTTGCCTTGCGATTGCAGGGCATCGAGGTTGCGTTCCACGCTGTCCAATTCTATTTCGAGGATTTCCTTTTGTATTTCGGGAGATTGCGGGATCATCCCGAATTGGTCGTGTGTGAGTATCACACAATCCCACTCATTATTTTTAATATCCCCGAAAATCCGCAGGCGTTTTTGAGGCGTAAAATCTTCTTTGCCCGGAAACAAAATTTTTGCGTGTGGGTAAGCGGTGCGGTAGGCTTCGGCAATTTCGTGTACATTGCTTTTCAGCCCGATAATCATCGGTTTGTGGGCTAATCCCAAACGCTTCATTTCCTGTGCTGCCGTACACATTACCAACGTTTTTCCAGCACCTACTTCGTGGTCGCAGATAGCACCGTTGTTCAGCTTTATCATCCAAACGGTGTCCTTTTGGCTTGAATACAAATCCTCAATGCCCAATGCTTTACGGTCTAATCCCGGAAAGTCCTGATGTGTTCCGTCATAGTTCGGGCGGACGAAGCAATTAAACGTATCGTTGTATTGGTCGGTCAGCCTGTTTTTAAACTCATCGTTTTGGGCGTGAAGCCAATCGGTAAAGGCAGTACGGATTTCGTCAATCTTGGTGTTCGCCATTTGTATGGCTTCCATATCCCGCACCTTGACCTCTTGGTCGCCAACCATCACTTTTTTGGTAATGTCGGGCGTTGTATTTACCAATGCGTGTTTGAGCAGGGCAATACCGTCAAACGTCCTGCTTTCGGCTTTGACGGCATATTTCTCCCATATATTCATATTGCCCTGATGACACTTTACGGAAAAGTCGTCAGAGCTTTCGGAGTAGTGAATAAGAACATCTGCATCGAACAGGTGCGAAGCGAAACGGGCATAAATGCCTGTGGGTATCCAGCGTTCTCCGAGGTTGAAGTCCAGCTCCTCAAATTCAATACGTCTTGGTCGGGCTTCCTCCAATACCGTAAGGCTTGCTTTAGCTTCCGTATCTTGGGGATTGTTTTCAATGTAGGTTCGTACCTCTTGGGCTTTCTCTACTACGTTCCCTGCAATCCAGCGTTCGGATATTTCATATTCCTTTTGCAGAGGATTGTAGTAAATACGACTGTGCAAGGCTTCTTTCAAGGCATCGTCAGGCATTCCGCTGATTTCGGACATATAGTCCAAATCCACGCTTCCGTATTTATTAAGGGATGCCGCTAATGCTTCTTCGGGATTGTCCGTTGCTATGGTTACGGTAGAAAAACTTACAGGACGGCTGAATATATCCGCTTTGTGTACCACACCGCCAACGACACGCTCCAAAAAAGGGATTTCTTTACCGGAACTATCCGTTTTAATGAGCTTGACATTATCGTCACTGTTGAGGTTTCCGTACCTTTTTACAAAGGCATCGTATAAGCGGTTAAGGTTTTCCCTTTCTTCTTTGTGTTCGGTCTGAAAATTTGCCTCCTTATTGTAAAGCTCTTGGTATATATCCCGTACCGCTATGTACGCTTCGGCTCTTGCTTTCTGTGCGGTTGGTAATTGCAATGGGTGAAATATAGCCTTGCCATCTGAAGTATCTACATCTTGCAAATGACCGACCCAACCTTTATCAACCACGAGGCAATCGCTTCGATGGAACGATTGCAGTTTGCCCTCATACGGAGCAGGTTCGGGAATGGCTGGATTATCAGCTTGGCCATTCCCATTAATATTTGAAAACAGGTCGCCGATGGCTTCCTGTTTTTTGCCTTTCCGTGGCGTACTTTCATTAGCGGCCCTATTGGTAACAGGAGGCGTATAAGGTTGCTGCATCGTACTAAACAGGTCGGTCTGGCGACCTATTGCATCTCTTCTTTTTTTAGTGGTTTGCCTTTTAGTTTGTGTTGCTCTTTTGGGCGGAGCAATTAGCATTACAGGTTCGTCCACATTTTCAAACAGGTCGAAAATGCTTAACTGCTTTTCCTGTGGGCTTTCCTGAATTATGGTCGGTGTAGTAAACCGTTGTCGTTCCGACTGAATAATTGTAGGTTCAACTACTGGAGGTGTAACCGGAATTTGTGTGATGGGTTCATCATTCCGTTCGCCTTTGTATAAACCTAAATTCAGGTACTTTCCAAAATCTTCGGAAAGCATTTGTTTGAGGTCTTTGGCAATTCCGGCAACGCCGTCTTTGTGTGTATAAATTAAGGCAGGCTGTCCGTAAGGGTCGGTATCTAATTTACGGTCAGTATGCACAATCCTTGTGCTGTCCTGAAACAAGGCATTGCCAGGCGTAGTGTATTCGGTTGGGTTGCTTTGGCAAAACAGATCTTCCCTTTCGGTCAGATTTTGTTTTGCCGTATTCTTTTGCAGGATAATCAGGTCGCTTCCGACTTCCGTACCTGCATATTCTGTAAACAGGTTGTTGGGTAATCGAACAACTGAAACCAAATTATTATCCTGCATTAACGCCCTGCGTATCGGTTCATTCTTTGGGCTATTCAGAATGCCTTGTGAAGTGATGTAGGCCAACAAACCGCCCTCACGGAGCATATCGGCTCCTTTCAAAAAGAAATAGTTATGAATGCTTCGGGCAGCCTGTACTTTTGCACTATCCTTGCTTCGGGAATAGGATAAATCAAAGACGGAAGTATCGCTAAACGGGATGTTACTTGCAATTACATCATACGTGTTTTGTTCCTTTTCGGGAATTTCCTCAAAGCCGCTTACACGTATCTTGCTTTCGGTAAAAAGCTGTTTTAAAATCTTTCCTGTCAGCAAATCCTTTTCATAGGCAGTAACATTTGCCCGTTGGTTTTCTGAAAGGGATTGTATGAACGAACCAATACCTGCGGAGGGTTCGAGAAATTTCTGAATGTTCAGACCGCTTTCACGCAAGGTTTCGGAAATTGCATCTATAACCTGTGGAGGCGTATAAAAAGCCGTCAGTACCGAACTTTTCATACTGTCCACATACCTGCGGTATTCCTTTTCGTCAGCAGAATTTTCCTTTAACAGTTGGTGGAGTTCCTGCGTAATCGGAAATAAATCGTGTTCAGTCTTTCGCCAATGGTTGATGTCTATTTCATTTGCTATGGGGTTCAACACGAATTTAAGACCGCCAAATCCGCTGTATTGCATCATTAGCAGTCTTTCACCTACGGTGGCTTGTCGTTTCTCCTTTTCCAGTTTAAAAGCAATTCGCAGGGCATCAATGTTCTGTTGGAGATGTTGGCGTTTACTGAAGCCCATTTTCGGTTATCCATATTGCGATGGTTCCGGTTATTTCGGTATAGAGCAGGTCGTACTCTGTGTTATAAGCGAAATCATCGGTTAGTTGGTAGCCGGAGAAAACAGGCTCACAAACCGAGAGCATTTTCAGGGCGAACAGTCGCAGTTCCTCATCTGCCATTATGGTATCAAACTCATTGCATACCACCTGAAAAACGGTGTCGAATTTAGAGAAGTGCAAGCCCTCAAACAGAATGTAGTTGGCTATTTCGTTGCATTGTTCAACTGCATTTCCCGAACTAAAAGCGCCCTCGTAGGCATTTGCCGCCCACGAAGAACGTTGCTCGATAAATTTTTTGTCATTCGCCTTTTCGGGAAAGCTCGTGTTTAATAATTCTTGCAGTCGTAATCTGAAATACGATAGGTCTTTTTGCTGTGTATCCATACTATAATTTTGTTTAGAATTTTACTTGAAGCCTAAAATTATAGCAGTAGATAAGAGCCTTTACAGAAGTGGCAGGCTTTGGCTTTGAGAGGCGGGATTTGACTGAATACGAATTATTACGAAGAGATTAATGGTTTTTTTTGTCAACCTATTTTTGTATCTGAATTTATTATCGTAATATTGCGATGTATTAATATTAAATATGGGACTTACCAAATCGGAAATATTCACAGACGAACAAAACAGATTAGCATCACTGTTTAAGGTCTTGGCACACCCTGCGAGGGTTGCTATACTTCAATATATCATCAATCAGAAAGCCTGTATATGTAATGATTTGGTCGAGGAATTGGGTTTGGCACAGGCAACCATTTCACAACACTTAAAAGAGCTGAAAAATATAGGTATCATTAAGGGAACTATTGAGGGAAAATCCGTTTGCTATTGTATTGATGAAAATGTCTGGAAAAAAATCCAAGCAGATTTTAATGTTTTTTTCAATCAGGAAGTAAAAGTAAACAATTGCTGTTAGCAGTATTTTTTTAGTATTTAACATCGTTATATTGCGATATATCATTAAGTAAAATCATTAAAATTTAAAAAAAATGAAACTATCAAACATCAAAGAAATCTTACCGACATTGGAAAATGTGGAATTTCAAGTAGAGAACGGAACATTTGTACCGGAACACTTTCACGTTACAGAAGTAGGTGTTATTACAAAGCACTTTATTGATTGTGGCGGAACTATCAGAAATGAAAAAGTGGTCAATTTCCAATTATGGAACGCCAATGATTTTGAACACCGTTTAAAGCCAACCAAACTACTGAACATCATTAAACTATCTGAAGAAAAATTGGGTATTGAAGATGCTGAAATAGAAGTAGAATACCAAAGCGACACCATTGGTAAATACGATTTAGATTTTAACGGAAAACACTTTGTACTAAAGAACAAACAGACAGCTTGCTTGGCAAGTGATGCCTGCGGCATTCCTGCGGAAAAACAAAAAGTACAATTATCAGAACTGAATAATGCTTGTTGCACACCTAATTCGGGATGTTGCTAAAATCAATCAAACTCAAAAAACATAAATTCTAAAAAAGTATAAAAATGAAAATTGCATTATTCAGCGACATACACGCCAATTTACCTGCATTAGAAGCATTCTTTGAAGATGTAGAAAAAAGAAATCCCGATAGTATTTATTGTTTAGGCGACTTGGTAGGGTATAATATTTGGGCAAACGAAGTAATTAAGGAAATCCGTAAAAGAAAGATACCAACCATTGCAGGGAATTACGATTTTGGTATTGGGCGTATGAGTAATGATTGCGGATGTGCCTATAAAACAGAACCCGAAAAAGATAACGGAAGCATATCTATATCCTTTACTAATTCTATTGTGAAAGATGAAGAAAGAGCCTATCTGCGTACACTTCCTGCACACATCAAAGTGGAATTTCAATTGAATGAGGATAAACTCAATTTACTGTTAGTACACGGTAGCCCACGTAAAATAAATGAATATCTGTTTGAGGATAGAGAAGAAAAAAGTATGCTTAGAATAATGGAGCAAGCAGATGCAGACATTATGTGTTTCGGGCATACACACAAGCCATACCACCGTATTTTAAATTCGGGTATCGACGGGCAAAACCATTTCAGACACGCTATAAATATAGGTTCAGTAGGAAAACCTAAAGACAATGATGTTAGGGGTGGTTATGTAATGCTTACCATTAATGAGCAAAGTTCTGTATTGGATAAAGACAGTATCAGTGTAGAGTTTATACGCTTTGATTATGATATTGAAAGAGCAGCCAAAGCAGTAGAAGAAAGTCCATTACCTAATGAATACGCAGAAAATTTAAGAAGAGGTTATTAATCTAAAAAATTATCAAAATGGAATTTCCAAACGATTTGAAATATTCAAAAGAACATACTTGGATAAGGGTACAAGAAAACATAGGTACAATAGGTATTACAGAGTTTGCACAAAGTGAATTGGGCGAAATTGTATATGCAGATTTACCCAATGTTGGATACAGTTTTCAGCAGGATGAAGTATTTGGCTCTGTTGAAGCGATTAAAACTGTTAGTGATTTATTTATGCCTGTATCGGGTAAAATCATTGAAACCAACAAACAACTATTAAAAGAACCAACACTTATCAATTCAGAACCTTTTGAAAACGGTTGGCTGATGAAGATAGAAATCAAAGACGTTGCAGAATTACAAAATTTGCTTACATCAAATCAATATAAAGAACTTACAAATTAGCCACACGATGCAACCAAAATTAAAATTTCTTGACCGTTACCTAACCTTATGGATATTCCTTGCAATGGCAGTAGGTATAGGATTAGGATATTTCTTTCCGACTATTTCCAATGTTACAAATGCACTATCCGTAGGCACTACAAACATTCCTTTGGCAATAGGATTAATATTGATGATGTACCCGCCATTGGCAAAAGTAGATTACACATTATTACCAAAAGCCTTTAAGGATAAAAAAGTAATAGGTATATCCTTATTGTTGAATTGGGGAATTGGTACAGTATTGATGTTCGGATTGGCAGTCTTGTTTTTACGGAACGAACCCGATTATATGACAGGCTTAATACTGATAGGTTTGGCAAGATGTATAGCAATGGTAATTGTTTGGAGTGATTTAGCAAAAGCAAACAGAGAATACACCGCTATGTTAGTTGCATTAAATAGCATCTTCCAGGTACTTTCTTATAGCTTCTTAGTTTGGCTATTCATCAATGTATTACCAAGCAAATTAGGATTAGCAAATTTCAATGTAAGCGTATCAATGAAAGACGTAACAGAAAGCGTATTGATATACTTAGGTATTCCTTTCTTAGCAGGTTTTTTAAGTCGCTATTTATTGGTAAAATCAAAAGGCATAGAATGGTATAATAGAAAATTTGTACCTGCAATATCACCCATTACATTATATGCTTTGTTGTTTACCATAGTCTTAATGTTCAGCTTGAAAGGCGATAAAATTTTAGAGTTACCAATGGATGTGGTAAAAGTAGCTATTCCATTAATCATCTATTTTGTACTAATGTTTTTCGTGAGCTTCTTTATCAATAAATCCCTAAAAGTTCCTTACGACAAAAACGCATCAATAGCATTTACAGCCACAGGAAATAATTTTGAATTAGCAATAGCAGTAGCCATATCAATATTCGGCATTCATTCGCCACAAGCATTTGTAGGTGTTATTGGTCCATTGGTAGAAGTTCCGGTACTGATATTATTGGTTAGAGCAAGTTTTTGGTTAAAGAAAAGATATTACAAGTCAATTTAAAGAAGTTAGTGTGAGCATAAAAAACCTCTGAATATTCAGAGGTTCATTCTATGGATTGTTTAAGATTTGGAGCATTCTGCCGACTTCTATATCCATTCGGGAAAAAGCAAACCATTTTTTGCCCAGGTCTTTGAGTGATGCTCCGATATGGTAAAGCTCCGTATCATCAATAATCAAAAATCGGTCGTGAGCATCGGAGAAAATCTCAACTTCAATCGGAGGATATTGGCTGTTATATCGTTGCAAATCCAGCCGTAATTGATTGCTGATAGATTTGGCATATATAGTAGCGGTTACATTCGTATTGCGTTTGCCCAATAAAGTCAGTACCGTATCGTCCACGTAATTGTCCAGCAGGATAATGGAGCTTCCGGCACTTCGGATAACATCTGATACAAAGGAGTAGGCATCAAAAACCTGCCCATTGTAAAAAATACCTTTTTCGCTGTGGAGCTTGTCGCTTTCCAAAGCCTTAAAAATTTCTTCAAATTTTTGGTCGGCTTCTAATTGCCTTAGTTCAATCTTATCCAGCCGATGAAACAAAGAAGCATTACTGATAAGCATACGCCGCATTTCTACAAAGGCTTCCATAATTTCAACACTGACTTTAACTGCAATGTCTGAACGGAGTATGGCAGAAGCCATTGCAACCCCTTGTTCAGTAAAAACATAGGGCAAATAACGTCTTCCACCGTAGTTCAAATTTGAGGTTCCAAATTGGAACCTCAAGTAGCTGGCTTCCTCATCGGTCAGTTGAAAGCAAAATGAAGCAGGAAACCTTTCAATATTTCTTTTTACCGCTTTGTTGAGGTTCTTTGTTTCCACTTGGTATAAGGAAGCGAGGTCGCTATCCAGCATCACTTGCTTGTCACGTATGGTATAAATCAGGTTTCTGATTTCCTTGCTGATAATGATGGGTTTATTTTCCATTACTTTTTGTAGCTTTTGTTTTTCTCAAATTCAAAAGAGGTTGTACAGTCCTCTTTCAATACGATATACGCATCGAATTTCTTACCTGCCTTGCTTTTCATTCCTTTGATGAGTGAAGTTTTCTTTTTGTTGATAAGGCTTTCAATATCGGCAATACCGATTTGTACGCCACACACATTGCGGAACTGTACCCAGCTACAAACTTCATCAGGACATTTCACTATCTTATCACGCATAAGGAGTTGCTTGCTTTTACATTTCGGGCAATTAAGTTTGGGCAGGTTGCCGTTGGCAATGGTAGTTTGCAATAGTTCATTGGTAATAGATGAAGCATAGGTTTCCATCTCTTTTTGAAATGCTTCGGCATCGGCTTCATTGTTTTCTATTTTCTGCAAGGCAAGTTCCCATTCGGCAGTCATCGCCACGTCCGCAATTTTGAGGTCTTTTACGAGTTCATATACCTGCAATCCTTTTTCAGTGGGTATCAGGGATTTCTTATCCCTTTGGATATAGTTGCGGGTAAACAGCGTTTCGATAATCGCCGCCCTTGTTGCAGGTGTACCAATACCAATATTTTGCAGGGCTTTCCGTTCCTCTTCGTTTTCGATTTCCTTTCCTGCACTTTCCATAGCCGACAAAAGCCCTGCTTCGGTATAAAGCACAGGCGGTTTGGTTTGCTTTTCCAAAACGGTGGCTTCCTTAATTTTGAGTTCATCACCCTTTTTCAGTTCAGGCAAATCCTGTACAGGTTCGGTATCATCATCCGAGAAGCTACCTTTAATGGAACGCCAGCCTGCTTCCATAATCTTACAGCCTTTTGCCATAAAATCGTAATGCAATGCCTGTATAGCAATATCGGTCAACTCTTTGATACAGGCTTGTGAAATGGCTTCGAGTAATCGAAAGGCAATCATATCATAAACCGCATTTTCCTTTGCGTTCAGGGCAGACGGTATTTTATCAGTAATCAGCAAACCGTGATGGTCGGTAACACGCAGGTCGTTCACGATACGTTTGTTGAAACGACCCCATTTTACTTTGGCTACGGCTTGTTTGCAAGTTTCCCTGTCCTGCAATGCTCTTACGAGGTTGGGAATTTCTGCCCACATATCTTCGGGAATGTATTTGCTTCCGGTGCGTGGGTAAGTGATAAACTTCTTTTCGTAAAGGCTTTGGGCAATGTTCAGGGTTTCTTCGGCAGAAAGATTGAGCTTTTTATTGGCTTCCTTTTGCAGTCCTGTAAGGTCAAACAACAAAGGCGGTTGCTCTGTAACGCTTTTGGTTTCTACCGATGTAATTGTTGCCGTATCGCTTCGCTGAATGGCTTTCAATGTATCATCGGCAAGTTTTTGGTCTTCCCATTTGGTTTTGGAAAGGCTTTTAAAATCAATACCTGCTTTGTGATGCAACAACTGTATCTGCCAATATTTCTTTACCGAGAAGTTTTTGTTTTCGAGATAACGCTTGCATATCAAAGCCAGTGTAGGTGTTTGCACCCTGCCGAGCGAGTAAACCCCGTTACCTGCGGCAATGCTCAATGCCTGTGTAGCATTGATGCCCACCAACCAATCGGCACGGCTTCTGCCTTGAGCCGCCTGATACAACCCGTCAAATTCTTTTCCGTCTTTCAGGTTGTCAAAGCCTTGTTTGATGGCTTTTTCGGTAAGCGAGCTTATCCAAAGCCGTTCAAACGGTTTCTTGCATTTGAGGTGTTCGTATATATAGCGAAAGATGAGTTCGCCCTCACGTCCTGCATCGGTAGCTACAATAATGCTATCGCTACGGTTGAAAAGCTGATCTATTATTTTCAGTTGCTTTAACGCACCCGCATCAGCGGTATAGCCTTTGTCTTTTTTTACTTTCCGGACAGTCAGTAAAAACGGGTTGGGGAGTATCGGCAATGATACTTTGTCAAATCCTTTGATCCCATAATCTTCTGGCATTCCCAATCCTATGAGGTGTCCGAATGCCCACGTAACAAAATAGCCGTTACCTGTCAGGTAGCCGTCCTTTTTTTCGGATGCTCCCACAAGTCCGGCTATTTCCCTTGCTACGCTTGGTTTTTCTGCAATAATTGTTTTCATACACTACATTTTTCTGACTTTGGATTTTGCAGGTGCTTTAGGCTTTTCCTGTTGTTCCTGCTGTTGTTTGTTTTTAGGTGTTTGTTGCCCCGATTTCAAAGGCTCGTTGATATTTTTTGTCGCTTCGTTGGTCTTTCCCTCCGAATTAACGGCAACTTGCGTTTTATTAGTTTCGGCAGGTTTTGCCTGAGCCTTAACCTGGTTTGGAAAGGCAAAGTCGGTTTTTCCTGTTTCCTTGTTGAAAGTGATATAACCCTGATATGGTTGCCCTTTTTTATCCCTCAATCCGTCAATGTAAACCGTCTGCCCGGCTTTGAAATCCTTATGCTGCTCATCGGTCAGTTCCTTGCCTCTGAATGTTTTTGGAGCTTCCTGCGGCTGGCTTTGCTGGTTACTTTGCCCGTTGCTTTGGGTTTGCCTGTTGGAATTATTGCGGTCAAACAGGAACTCAACATAACGCTTGTCTGCATTGAACTGTACAGTTGCCGTGAACTCCGTTCCTTTAGTAGAAATCATACCGTCTAACTTTAAGGGCTTACCCTCCATTAAGGTTTGCTTTTGGGCATCGTCCAATTTCACGCCCTTAATTTCATCGGGAATTTTTATGAAATCCGTTCGCAGTGCAATTACATCGTTTGTCAGCCTGTCTATACTGATAATGGACGGCATCAATTCTCCTGTCTTGGTATTTTTCAAATCAACCACCCGTCCCATATTGCCCGTTTCAAGCAGGTTTTTCTTGTCCTCATCCGTAAATTTGTGTCCAAAAAACTCAAAATGCAGATTAGGCTCTTTTTTGATGCCGTGTATTCCCACAACAATTTTTCCGTCTTCGGCTTGCTGTAATGACAGTCGGGCATCTGTGCGGAGAATAGTACCTCCAAGATTAACCCCTATCGGTACGAGTTCATTGGTTTTATAACCTTTCAATAAAGGTTCAAGCAGGTTTCTCTTTTCAAGGTATTCCTTGCTTAATCCGAGATTGGTCATTGTATCCCAATCAATCTGCTCCGGCTTGTAGCGGTATTCGCTTACATCCGGCGTTGTCTGTGCTGTTTCCATATTTTTTTGATTTTCTTGTTTTTTATCCTGTTGAGGTTCCGTTTTTACCTCGTGTTCTTTCATCACTTTTTCGCCTTCGGGAGTTGGCTTATCTACCTGCTTTTGCATTTCCTGTGCTTTCTCAACGGCGATAGGTGCAGGCACTTTGAAAAATGAAAAATTGGTAGGGTTCTTTAGTTGGCTGAAAAAATTGGAAAAGAAGTTGGAAAAGAAATCGCCACTCTTATCCACACGCATAAACTGATTTTGGTTTTTCTTTGTGGGTTCAACGGTTTCCATTTTCCCGTTCTCGTCTATGCTCTTTACGGCTTGGATTTTCATTTTTTCTTTATCCAGCACCAATAATATGTCCGATAACTGTTCGGGCATTTCCTGTTTGTTTGTGGGTTCTTCACTCATAATCTGAAAATTTTAAAAGTTTACCGCCCAATGTAAAGGAAGCGTTCACTGCATTGCCCGAAGTGGCACTCAAAGGCAGTGTTTGTCACTTATTGGCGTTCATTTTGCAGGAGGGTTAAAACTTTCCCTTATGAACTGATGCACATCGGACAGCTTGTAATACAGTTTACCGCTAATAGTATAATAGGGTAGTTTACCGATGGAGCGATACCGTTGCAGGGAACGGTTGCTGATTTTTAGCATTTGCAGCAAGTCCTGATTATCGAGCAATTCTTCGCCGTCTATGCTGTTACGTTTCTTTTGCAACTCGTCTATATTGTCGCCCAACATATCGAGGCGACCCATAAGGCGTTCCATCCACGCCAAAAATTCCATTCTGTCAATATTCATAGGAATATACTTTTTGAGGGTTCATACCTATTTTTTATCTGTTTTTAGCTTTCTGCCTTTCTCAATATAGCTTTTGCCTTTTGCCATAAGCTCCTGCACAAACTCATCGCTGCTTTGTATCGCATTGGAGTTAAGCATTTCCTTAATTGCCCCAATTGTGTAGAAATATTGACCATACATTTTGGAATAGGCTATTTCACCCTTGGTACGCATACGCCACAATGTTTTCTCGCTGATGTGCAGGTATTGGCATACCTCGTGGTTATTTAACCACAGGTCATCATAGCTTTTATCTTCCTGTCTTTTCAGGTAATCGGCAATGGCATTGATACGGCTGTTTAGCTGTTGCCATGCTTCTTCTTCAATCGTTATAATTTTCATTGCAAAGCATTTAAAGTTCACTATGCAAAATTGCTTAGGGTGGCAGTGTTTGTCTGCCAAGCCTCGCCAATTGGTTTGGCAGTTTTTTGAAAATTTCTGCAAACAGGGAAACCCCTTGTTTGATAAGGGTTTAAATGTATTGGAGGGAGTTTGTGAAGGAATTTTTCCAACATTTGCCAATTGGCATATATGGGCAAAGAAAAAGCAGTACGGTTTGGGTACTGCTTTTAAATTACTGTATTGAAGTGGTTAAAGGTCTTTATCCATATACTCTTCAAGGGATATTTTGAGTTGGTCTAAAAATGCCGTTCGGGAACCTGCCCTTGTTTTCATTCGGTGGAAAGCATGATGTAGATCATTTAATGGGATCCGGAAAAGTATTTGGAACATTAGGCTTATTTTTCGGATACCAATCTTGCCGTGTGAAATAGCCCCCGAAGCATGGAGGGCATAAATTAGCTCAATAAGAGAATTTTTACTGTCCGTCCAGAATATATCTTTGTAACTTTCCGAGTTTTGCAAAATCAGATCAGGGTTTTCATCGGGATTGATTTTTGTAAGCAGGTACGAATAGAGTAATTCATTCGCAATAATTCTAGAAACTTTATAGTCGAAAAATGTTGAAAAAGATGGATCCATTTCGAATACAATGCTGTTTAATCCATCGTGATAGTTTATATTGCCTCGTTTAAAGTATGAGTTATCGCGATCTGTTCTTCCCGAGCGGTAATACCTATAGAAATCGGAATTACATATATGCTCAATATACTCCCGCTTCAGGTTAGTCAACTGTTTAGAAAAGTAGTTGTTATACATTTTACCATTACTAACTGGACAGGCCGTTTCGGTACGATAAACCTTATTATAGTAAATCAATCTCCCGAGTATCTGCGGTTTTGTATTGCGAAAGAAATTAATCTCCTCTGCGTCATTTTTAAATTTCTCTTCAGCAATTAACTTTTTGACTGATAGCAATAAGTCTTGGAGATATAACATCATTTCATGTGCCTCATCAATCAGACTTTTGTTTTGTGATGAAACCTTATCTTCTTTCTTGTGTATCTCTAAAATGATATTTTGTAAAGAGTATTTCATAGTCCGTATTTTTTACTGGAAAACCAGATTTTAAAATCTGGTTTTCCTGATTTAAATCACAAACTTTGTTATTAAAAATGAGAATCTTTCCCAAGTTCTTCCCAACTTGGGAAAGATTTTTCTACATTTGTAATGTTGTTACAAGGAAAATGAATGAGAATGTATGCAATTAGCACCATTACTAAATCGTTACCGAAAACGATTTCCTTTTTTATAAACTACTCTTTATGAGCTGCTTTCAACTTAACTAATCTTTTTATTAAAAACTAACGAAATATAATTTTCGAGAGGAATGCTGGATTTGTAGGTTTATTAAATTAATAGTATTTATTGATTTTTTGAATGGAAAAAAATAAGATTTTTTTACTCTTCCCAGATGGAGTCGGAATTAGGAATTACCTTTATTCTAATGTATTTAAGGATACAGACAAGGATTTAGTGTTGTTTCATAATTTTGACTCCGAAACTGTGAATGCAATAAAAAGCAATACAGTAATTAATGACGAAATCACCATTCCTAATTACAGAGAATCTACAAAAGAGAAGTTTTTAAGAGAATTAATCTGTCTCTCGAGATTACGATATAATACCCAATTAGTTAACAATGAATCTGTATTGACTAATTGGAATTGGAGCCATAAAAGTATTTCCAAAAAAACATTCTATAAGATAATTGAGCTACTGGCTCCTTTCTTTAAGAAGTATTCTAGCATTTTAAAATTAGAAGAAAAATATCAAAAGGCTATTCGTCAAAATAGTTTCTATGATGAGGTAAAAGAGATCTTAATAAAAAATAAACCAAAGACTATTTTTTGTTCCCACCAACGAGCTCTTAAAGCAGCTACAATTTTTGCTGTTGCTTCAGATCTAGGAATCAAAACTACAACAGTAATTTACTCTTGGGATAACTTGCCTAAAGCGCGTATGGCCTTACGAGCAAATGCTTATTTAGTATGGTCAGATTATATGAAAAAGGAATTGAGGATGTATTATCCAGAAATTCCTTCAAGTAGTATTTATGTTACTGGAACCCCACAATTTGAGTTCTATGAAAACGAGGAAAATATAATTGATAAAGAGATTTTTTATAGAAGATATAATTTAGATCCAAATAAAAGAATCATTTGTTTCTCGGGTGATGATACTAAAACCTCTCCTGATGATCCAAGTTATTTAGAAGATATCGCCACAGAATTAATTAAAGCCAACCTGCAGGATAAATATCAAATTTTGTTAAGAAGATGTCCAGTAGATTTTTCAGGAAGATTCGATTCGGTAGTAAAAAAATACAGTAACTTTATCAAAGAGGCAGCTCCTTTGTGGTGTTTTAATTCATCAAAAGAATGGAATGCTATTTATCCTTCTGCCGAAGATGTCAAACTACTTGTCAGCACTGCTTTTTATTCTGATATAGTTGTAAATGTAGGATCTACAATGGCTTTTGACTTTGCAATGTTTAATAAACCATGTGTGTTTATTAATTATGAGCAACAAAATAAAAAAGTAAAAAATTGGTCAATTAAAACGATTTATCAATTTCAACATTTCAGAAGCATGCCCAATAAAAACGCTGTGATTTGGCTCGATAGCAAAGAAGAAATTGTAGAAAAATTAACCCTAGATAAGAACTGTAGCTCAGATATGATTGTATGGAGAGATATTGTTCTAGAAGATTATAAAAATTCTTCGATTAAAATAAAAGCAATTATTAATTCGGACTAAAATGCACATCTGTTTCCTAACAAATGAATATCCAAAAGAAGGCTTTCCACATGGGGGAATAGGAAGCTTTGTGAAAACTTTGGCTGTAGCATTAATCGATAAAGGAATCAGAGTTTCAGTGATAGGGTTGAATTATACCTCAAATAATGAAGCTGTAATTGTAGATGGAGTTCATGTCCATCGCCTTAAAAAGAATACCGTAAAAATGATCTCTTGGCATTTTAATTTTAAAGTAATTAATAATAAAATAAAAGAAGTCCATAAAGAGCATCCCATAAATATTGTAGAAACTTCAGAATTAGGTCTGGCTTTTATATCCAAAATAAAAGATATTAAATATATAATCAGACTGCATGGGGGGCATCATTTTTTTGCAGAAGGAGAAAACAGAGGAATTAATAAATGGAAAGGATTTCAAGAAAAAAGATCTTTCAAAAACAGTGATGGTTTTATAGCAGTTTCTCAATATGTAAAAAATCATACCGAGAAGTATCTAAGCTATCATGATAAGCCACTAGGCTATATTAATAATCCGATAAATAGTAAAATTTTTCAACCCAATGAAAAGTATTTAGCTAAAGCCAAAATTGTTTTTGTCGGTACCGTTTGCGAAAAAAAAGGAATTCGTCAATTAATACAGGCGTTCCCGCTAGTAAAAAAAACATATCCTGAAGCTATATTAGAAATATATGGTAGAGATTGGTTTTTTTTAGATGGAAGTTCTTATATTCAATCACTTAAAGAAGAAGAGTTTTCTAGATTAGGAGAGATTGCAAAAGATATTCATTTTCAAGGAGCAGTTTCACATACAGATTTACCTGAAATTTATGAAAAAGCTTCTGTATGTGTTTTCCCATCTCATATAGAAACTCAAGGCTTAGTAGCCCCAGAAGCTATGGCAATGGAAAGACCAGTTGTTTTTACAAAGTTAGGACCAGGTGCAGAAACAATAGAAGATTATAAAACTGGATTATTATGCGATCCACATAATCCCGAAGATATAGCCGAGAAAATCATTTGGGTTTTTTCAAACCAAAACAAAGCAAAAGAGATAGGGGAAAAGGCAAGAGAGTTTGTACTTGAAAAATATGGACTGAGTCCTGTTGTTTCTCAGAATATTTATTTTTATCAATCAGTGATTAACCAGTAATATTTTTTGATTAGTGAATTAAATGAGTAAAGACAAAAGCTATATGAATTTATTTCAATTGATAGAATCAGATTATAAAAAGTATAAAAAATATGGAGGCAATTTTTTTGTCATCTTATTTCTTACCCAAAGTTTTTGGGCAATATTTCAATATCGTATTGCCAATTTTATTTATAGAAATGTAAAAATAATTGGAATAAGACAGTTTCTATTATTTGGTTGTTTATTATGGCAAAAAACAATTGAAATCTTAACGGGTATTTCTTTACCTGCATCAATTAAAATCGGAGGATCTTTTTATATAGGTCATTTTGGAGGTATAATACTGAACAGTAAAGCTATAATAGGTAATAATTGTAATCTCTCACAAGGAGTCACAATAGGGGTTTCAGGGCTTGGAGAAAAACGTGGAGTACCTATGATTGGAAATAATGTTTATATAGGAGCAAATGCGACTGTTGTGGGGAGAATTACTGTAGGTAATAATGTTCTAATTGGAGCAAATACATTTGTGAATTCAAATGTTCTTGATAATGGAGTTGTATTAGGTGTACCAGCTATTAGAATTTCAGATAAAGGTTCGGAGGGCTATATTTAATGAAATTACTTATCATATCCTCTGCTCCCTTAATAGCATCTCATGATAAATGGTATGCATATAGCCCTTATATAAACGAAATTAAGATTTGGAGTCACTATGTAGATGAAGTACAATTTTGTGCCCCTATTTGGAAAACAGATGAAGGCCTGTTAATTTCAGAAGTTCCATTTAACATGCTTCCGCCAATTCAATTAATTGATTTTAATATTAAATCAGTTTCAGCAGTATTGAATTCATTTTATAGTGTTTTCGTAAACATGAAAATTATTTATAAGGCAATGAAAAATGCAGATCATATTCATTTACGTTGCCCAGGAAATATTGGCTTATTGGGGTGTTTTGCCCAAATTCTTTTCCCTAACAAAAAAAAGACTGCTAAATATGCAGGAAATTGGGATCCAAAGAGTAAGCAACCATGGACATACAAATTGCAAAAATATATTTTAACTAATACTCTCCTAACTAAAAATATGCAGGTTTTGGTTTATGGAGAATGGACGAAGCAATCTAAAAATTGTAAACCCTTTTTTACGGCTACCTATTCCGAAAAGGAAAAAGAAACTATTCAAAAACCAGATTGTAATAAAACTATAGAATTTGTTTTTGTTGGAAGTTTAGTTACAGGAAAAAATCCGCTCTATGCGATACAACTAGTTGAACAACTTATCAGAAAAGGAAAAAATGTAACTTTAAATTTATACGGTGATGGTATTGAAAGAACTGCTTTAGAGCAATACATTCAAAATAATCAATTAGATAAGAACATCTTTTTAAGAGGAAATCAAAATCAAGAAACAATCAAAAAGGCATATCAACAAAGTCATTTTGTACTGCTACCATCAAAAAGTGAAGGTTGGCCAAAAGTCATTGCTGAGGGGATGTTTTGGGGATGTGTTCCCGTGGTAACAGCTGTTTCATGTGTGCCATTTATGTTAGATCATGGCAATAGAGGAGTTTTATTAGATATGAATTTGTCTAATGATACAATCCAATTAGAAACAATCATAGAAGATAAGAAGTGTTTTGTAGATAAAAGTATAAAAGCATCAGAATGGTCACAGCAATTCACCAAAGACATTTTTGAAGCTGAAATTAAAAAAATACTGCAATCATGAGAGTTTTGCAAATCATAGATTCATTAGAGGCTGGTGGAGCAGAGCGAATGGCAGTAAATTTTGCTAATGCCCTTGGCAAAAAGATTGAATTTTCAGGATTAGTAGCAACACGTAAAGAAGGTGGTCTTAAGAGTCAAATTGATTCTGATGTCTCTTATTTGTTTTTAAATAGAAAATCGGTAATAGATTTTAAAGCAATTTTAAAACTTAGAAAGTTCATTATAAATAATAAAGTTACTATTATTCATGCGCACAGTTCCTCTTTCCTTATTGCAGTTTTACTAAAATTCACGTTGCCCAAAATTAAAATTATTTGGCATGATCATTATGGTAAACGGATAGATGAAACGCAGATTAAAAACCGATATTTAATTCTGTTGTCTCCTTTTTTCTCCTCTATTTTTGTAGTTAATCCGTTATTGGAAAAATGGAATAAAAAAAATATGTTGTGCTCAAACGTATATTTTATTCCTAATTTTATAAAAAATGCAAACGATGACGAAAATGACCCTTCTTTAAAAGGTGTTGCGGATAAGCGAATACTATTTTTAGCAAATTTAAAAGAGCCTAAAAATCATAGTGTAATGCTAAATGCGTTTAAAAATTTAAAATTGAATAATTTAGGATGGAGTTTACATTTAATCGGTAAAGACTATTCAGATGATTATTCGGATTCAATAAAAATATTTATAAAAGAACATGCTCTAGAAAATGATATTCATTTGTATGATTCAAGAAATGATGTTACTTCTATTTTATCTCAAGGAACAATAGGAGTTTTAACTTCGACAGCAGAAGGTTTTCCGTTGACTTTATTAGAATATGGACTTGCCTCCTTGCCAGTAGTTTCAACCAATGCAGGGTATTGTTCTTCAATAATTGAAAATAATAATTCAGGTTTACTATTTAATCCTTTACAAATATTGGAGTTGGAAGATCAGATAATTAAATTAATTTCAGATGCAGAGCTTAGAAATAAATTAGGATTGAATTTAAAAAAAGTGGTGTTAGAAAATTATATAGAGGTTGTTGTAGTACAGAAATTAATTTTAGCTTATAACAGATTATAATTATGAAAAATACTTTTTTTTCGTATTACAGATTAGTTTTTATCCACACATTGATTGCTTTGGTAGTTTTTGTTGTGCCTTTCTCTTCTAAAATTTACGCACTTTTAATTCCAATCATTGGCATGTTTTTAGTTTTTAAAACCAAGAACAAAAACAATGAAGTACTTTTAGTAGCCGCTTATTTAGTCGGAGTTGAGGTTTTTTTAAGAATGACTGGTGGCAATTTCAATAATGAGTACATTAAGTTAAGTGTCGTTTTTTTTATGATATTAGGGATGGCTTATAGTAGTTTTAAAATTAACTCATTCCTATATTGGTTTTTCTTGGTGTTATTAATTCCAGGTATATTGTTAACAGCTACTGCTCCTATTTTATCAGTAGAAGTGAAAAAAGTTTTAGTTTTTAATTTATCAGGTCCCTTTTGTTTAGCCTTTTGTGCGATATACACTTTTAATAGAACAATAACCTTTCAAGAATTGCAAAAAATACTAGTTGCAATGGGATTACCAATAATCTCAATTACAACCTATTTGTTTTTGTATAATCCTAGTGTACAAAGTGTTGTTACAGGAACACAGTCTAATTTTGAAACTTCGGGCGGTTTTGGACCTAACCAAGTTTCTACCATCTTAGGATTAGGAATGTTTGTGTTTTTTACGCAATTGATTCTCTTTTCAAAAACAAAAAAAATGCTAATCCTAAACGGAGCATTACTTTTAGTCATTAGCTATAGAGCAATTGTAACCTTTTCTAGAGGAGGTGTAATTACTGGAGTAGTTATGATTATTATATTATTATTGTTGCTGTATTTTTATTCGAGTACAAAAGTAAATTCTAAACTTGCTTTAGTATTTGCTATTACTGCTATAATGGGAGTTGGGATTTGGACCTATACTTATATGCAGACTTCTGGATTGATAGAAAAGCGGTATGCTAATAAAGATGCAGCAGGAAGAGTCAAAAAAGACAGGTTAGGAGGTAGAGAAGCTATTATTGCCGTAGATATTAAAACCTTTTTTGAGAATCCGATAATGGGAGTTGGAGCAGGTCTTGGTAAAGAATATAGAAAAGAGGCTTTTGGAGTAGATGTTGCATCACATAATGAAATAACGCGCCTGTTAAGTGAGCATGGAGTATTTGGAATAACTGGATTACTTATACTTCTTATAATGCCTTTTGTATTGTATTATACTAACACAAGCAACCTGTACTTTTTATCATTTTATGCCTTTTGGCTTTTAACAATTAATCATGCAGCTATGCGAACAGCCGCGCCTGCATTCGTGTATGCATTAACTCTTATTAACGTAATTAAGAATAAAAGTCGATAGCTACATAAAATAGGCTGGTATTTATGATAAGTATGCCAGACTATTAATTTGATATTACTTTTCTCTTGTATGATTTAATTTAGTAAATTTAATCATACAACATAATTGATATTATTTAAATGCCTCAAAAAAATAAAATTCATTTTGATATATCAGAACGAAAAGTCCTTCTTCGATTTTTTGATTCTTTTTTTGTCTTAGCAGCATTGTATTTTCTAGGTCACGTTTTTGATTATCATTATTTTAATGTTTTAAGTACGGACTATCTTGGAGCAATTGTATTGGTAATATATCTCAATGCTTTTGGATTAATTTTCGAAATGTATAACTTGCAAGTAGCAAGTAATCAGTTTCAAATCCTTAGAAGTACTGTTATTACTGTTTCTATTACAGTTTTGGTTTATTTGCTAACCCCAGTTTTATCACCAGAATTACCCAAACAAAGAGTTTCGATAATTCTATTCTATTTTACGATACTGTTTGCTGTTCTTTTTTGGCGTTTTTTTTATGTTTACTTTCTTGCCTCGCATCGTTTTTTTCAAAATGTAGTTTTAATATGTGAGCAAGACCAATTAGAAGAATTAGTACTAGGATTAGAGAAAGTTGATCCTAATTATAAGATAATTGCCTTTGTAAACTTGGATGCTTCAAATAAAAATCCAATAGAATATCGGTATACTAAAGAGATTAAAAAGAAAGAGTTAAAAAATTATGTTCTTGAAAATGGCGTTTCAGAAATTGTTATTGCATCGCAAAAGACAGACGAAATTACTGCTGGTTTATATAAGCAATTATTATATTTACTTGAGTCGGGTAAAATAATAAGAGAATATACTCAAGTATACGAAAGTAAGACACAACGAATTGCCTTGCAATATATCGCAAGAGACTTTTATCGTTTCTTTCCATTTAGTCGTAGCAATAGTAATAAGTTGTATTTAGTGGTTGTACGTCTTTTTGAATTTGTTTTTTCTTTGTTTGGACTCTTAACGGGATTGATTTTAATACCATTTATTTTTATTGGAAATTGCATAGGAAACAGGGGAGAACTTTTTTATACTCAAGAAAGAATAGGGAAAGATGGGGCAGTTTTTAAAATATACAAGTTCCGAACAATGGTAAAGAATTCCGAATCTAAAGGAGTTACTTTTACTAGTACAAATGATGTGCGAATAACTCCTTTTGGTAAAATGATGCGTAGATCGAGAATTGATGAATTACCTCAGTTTATTAATGTCATAAAAGGAGATATGGCAGTTATAGGCCCACGACCAGAACGTCCTTTTTTCGTGAAAGAAATTGCTCAAGTTATGCCATTTTATGAAACAAGACATATTATAAAACCAGGCCTTACTGGTTGGGCACAGGTAAATTATCCCTATGGAGAATCATTAGAAGAAAGTTTAATAAAACTACAATATGATTTATATTATATCAAGCACAGAAGCATTTTCCTTGATATGAGTATTACCTTTAAAACCATCACTACAGTTTTATTTTATAGAGGACAATAATTATATAATGATAGGTATTGGTTTCTTATTTTTAATAGCAATACGTACAAGAACAACTCCACTAGTTATAATTAAAGGTAAAACGATTAGGAAAGACGCTTTGTTAATCATAAATAATGCATAAGTAATTAGTGCAATTAGATGTATTAATGAAAAACGATACGTCCATTTTTTATTTTTCATAAGATTAAGAATCAAAAGAACTAATAAAAAAGGGCTAAATAATAGCACGTTGTAATTGAATTCTAATTCCTTGTGTAGGGAATAAAAACCAACAAAGACAAAGAACACTCCTAATAAACCCATTATTAAAAGGTAAATTTTATCAATGCTTCTTTTATTTATGAAGATAATAAATGCCAATACAATGATGTAAGTATACCAATTATTCCACCAAGAATGGATTGGCTCTTTATCAAAAGATAAAATAGTCTTAGTCTCTTTAACTAGAGGATGATTTTGAAAAGATGTTTTGGCTAAACTGTTTTTTAGCTCAAAAGGTAAAAATATTTTTGTTGCTAATTCATCTACTTTTTTTCCAAAAATGATACTGATACCTAATTTTTCATAAAAATGACCATCAAAATAAGGATAAAGAATTGTTCGGTAAGTTTTATCTGTATCTCCCTTTTTTGTAATTACTGTTCCGTTAAGTGATTTGTTGATAACGTCAACAACCATCGAAGTACAGTTTTTATCAATAAATTTATAAGTATAATATCTATCTTCTGAGAGAAGTGTTTTGTTTAAGTTATCGAATAGCTTTTGTTTCAGATTTTCTGGAATATTCAACTCTTGCTCGTAAACACTTCGTTTGTCATTATCGTATTCATTTATAAAATCGATATATGGGTGTACGGTAGCATAATATTGTAAGTCCCCTTTTGTGAATCTTGCAACAAAGTTTGGAGTAGTAAAATCAAAAGTTCCATAATTATATACTAAGTCAATAGCATTGATAGAATCTTTGATTCGGATAGCTGTGTGACCAAAAAGAGAATAGGATTCATTACCAGTACCACAAGTTATAACACTAACATTAGCATCTTTAGACAATAAAAGACTTTGTCCAAAACTATTGTTGATAAACACAAAAAATAAAAGCAGTAACAATGTTTTTTTTAGTGAATACGTTTTCATAAATATTTTTTTAAATGAATTATCAATAACTCTTTTTGATGTTTTTATTATCTAAACACGCCCAAATCTACCTTAAGCGAGAATATATTTGAATATAAAGCGGCACTCTGATTTCCTAAATCCGTTAAAGCATAATCTACCTGAATACCTTTGTATTTAAAACCAAGTCCGATGTTAGGCTGAAAACCTACTTTCTCAGAATTGTCTAATTGTGTTACATTTTGAAAATTTCCTACTCCAGCTCTCAAAAAAACAAGGTCAGTATAACCAAACTCCAATCCTAATGCAGGATCAACACTTACAAAGTTACTAGAAACAATGTCTTTTGTTCTCTCAAAACGCATATTCATATTTGTAGCAACTAGCACACTATAATCATATCTAATTATAAATTTCTTTGCAATACCTAATTGAGCTTTTGGCAATGTAATTTCAGTACTTTGGGGTAAATCTTGATTTTCTCCAGGAATAGCATCCGATATTTTTTTGTATTCTTTCTCGTCAATATTCCAAACATTATATGTGGTTGTGATATCGCGTATCATCAAGCCAAAATGCCAATCATTCTTATCAAATTGCAATCCTAAATCAAATCCAAAACCCCAAGAGTTAGCAAATTTTCCAATAATACGACGGATAACTTTAGCATTTACTCCATATTGAAATCCTGGAACAGGTAATTTTCTAGCATACGAAAAAGTAAAACCATAATCGGCAGTCGAAAAAAGACTAATTCGATTGTAATCAATATTTCCTTGACTGTCTATTAATTCAGTAGTATTCATGATGTCATCTACACCAAAACGAATTAATGAAATCCCCCATGCACTTCGGTCATCTATTGGACTCGCATAACCAATATAATCATATTGCGCAATATTGGCAAAATAATTAGCATGCATTAAAGCAACTTGATGATCCTGGAGGTTGGCTAATCCAGCTGGATTCCAGTAAACAGAATTTACATCTTTGGTAGAAGCAACAACTGCGCTCGACATAGCGAGAGCGGCAGCATCGACACCAATATTCATAAACTCATTAGAGTATTTTCGAACAGATTGGCTGTAATTGGTTGTGTAAACACAAAACAGTAAAAACAATAAAATTTTCTTCAAGAGCTAATTTTTATAAACCGAAGTCTGTTTAATTTTTTTATCAAAAATATAATATTTTACTGAGCTTATTTATCCCTTTTAATAAATAATGCTAAAGTCTCACTTTTGTGCAAAAAACTCTAATGAAAACGTGCAAGGCATTCAGTTATTATAGTAAATTTGTCGTTAATCATACTTAAAAATATATTTGCAATGAATATTAAAAAACATGTCCCTAATGCTATTACTTTAATTAATCTTTTCTGTGGATGCATAGCTGTTGTTTTTGTTTCTAAATTAGATTATGAAATGGCCTTTTATTTTGTTTGTCTAGGAATATTTTTTGATTTTTTTGATGGTTTTTTTGCTAGATTATTTAAAGTATCAAGTCCGCTTGGTTTACAGTTAGACTCTTTGGCAGATATGGTTACTAGTGGTGTTGTGCCAGGTTATGTAATGTACAGCTTGTTTGTTAGTAGTTCAAGCTCTCATGATATATTAGGACCTGTATTTACCCCTTTTTTAGGATTCATAGTTACTTTAGGTTCTTGCTATCGATTGGCAAATTTTAATATAGATACACGTCAAACAGACTCGTTTATTGGATTGCCAACTCCTGCAAATGCTTTGTTTATTTTGAGCTTGCCTTTAGTGTTAAAATATTCAGATTCATTGATGGTTCTTGAAATTCTAACGAATCAATGGATTTTATTAGTAATAGCATTATTTAGTGCTTATATCTTAAATGCCGAAATACCTTTGTTTGCATTGAAAATTAAAAAATTCAATTTAAAAGATAATGCTTTACAAGTAGGGTTTTTAGTACTCTCATTATTACTATTGATTTTCTTTAAATATCTAGGAATTCCGTTGGTGATTATTACTTATGTATTATTGTCTGTAATAAACAATAAGTTCTCTAAGAAGTAGTTTTTTTATTGAATGAAAAGAAAAGTTACTAAAAGGAAGCGAACTTCAAACCGAAAATCAAAATCAAGTAGTTCATTAGGTACCGTTTTTCGGTTTCTCATAGTATCAATTTTTATAGGTCTTTTTCTAGGAGCTGTTTATCATTATCGTAATGGTTTGGCTTATTATTTTGGTTTTAAAACGGATAAAGTTGTTGAAACAGAAACAGATGATAAGCGCCTTTCAGATGCTAGAAATTTTCAGGTTTTAGCAAATCACAAAGGAAAATCGATCGGATTAGATGTTTCCGAATACCAAGGAAAAATTAGTTGGTCTTACGTCGATACCTTAGAGCAAAAATACCCTATAGATTTTGTGTTTATTAGAGCAACTGTTGGAAAAGACAGAAAAGACTATCGGTTTGAACGAAATTGGATAGGAGCTAAGAAGAATAAAACAATTCGTGGAGCGTATCATTATTATCGTCCAAACGAAAATTCTATTGAGCAAGCAGAACTTTTTATTAAAACGGTTAAACTTGAAACAGGCGATTTACCTCCAGTTTTAGATATTGAGAGATTGCCAAAAAATCAATCACTAGATAATTTAAAAAAAGGATTGAGAAGATGGCTGGATAAAGTGGAAGCACATTATAAAGTACGTCCAATAATTTATACAGGCGAAAGTTATTATGATGATTTCTTAAAAGAAGAATTTAATGATTATCTTTTTTGGATAGCCAATTATAATTTTTACCGAGAAAAAATGGAGGAGGATTGGCTGTTTTGGCAATTTACAGAAAAAGCAACTGTGCCAGGAATTAAACATACAGTAGATGTAAATATCTATAACGGAGACCTACAGCAATTACAATTTATAACAGTGGATTAAGTTTTTAGTTTTCAGTCTCAGTTTACAGTCTCAGTTTACAGTCTCAGTAAAATACTGTAAACTGAAATCTGCGACTGTCTTCTATTTAGTTCAGGTTGGCACTGCGACTGTATACTGCGACCGAGTACTGAACTGCGACTGAATACTTATTTAAAACTCGAGTTTCTTCTTACGTAGTTCAAAGTTCTGACCTAGATACACACGACGTACCATTTCGTCTTCTACTAATTCCTCAGGGACCCCAGCTTTAAGGATTCCACCTTCAAACATTAAATATGTTTTATCAGTAATAGCAAGAGTTTCTTGAACGTTGTGATCGGTAATTAAGATTCCGATATTTTTATTTTTTAATTGAGCAACAATACGTTGAATATCCTCTACAGCAACTGGGTCAACCCCAGCGAAAGGTTCATCTAGTAAGATAAATTTAGGGTCAGTAGCAAGAGCTCGTGCAATTTCGGTACGACGACGTTCTCCACCCGAAAGTAAATCTCCACGGTTGGTACGAATATGTTCTAAGCTAAATTCTTCAATTAAGCTTTCCATTTTAGCAACTTGTTCCTCTTTGGATAATTTTGTTAATTGTAGTACGCTTAATATATTATCCTCAATGCTTAGTTTTCTAAAAACAGATGCTTCTTGTGCCAAATAACCAATTCCGTGTTGTGCTCTTTTGTACATAGGGTAATCAGTGATATTTAAATCATCAAGATAAATATTACCCGAGTTAGGTTTTACCAATCCTACAATCATGTAAAACGAAGTGGTTTTTCCAGCGCCATTTGGACCTAAAAGACCAACTATTTCTCCTTGATTTACCTCGACAGAAATACCTTTTACGACACTACGTCCTTTATAGGTTTTGATTAAATTATCGGCTCTTAATTTCATTTTCTTACTTTAATCGTTTAAACAATTGATTCGTTTAATCGCTACAAATTAACGAATAAACGAATCAACAGATAAACCTATTAACAATTATTTAGTTTCTTCTAGTGCTTCCCAAAATTCATAAGCTCTACGTAAGTGAGGAACAACGATTGTACCGCCAACTAACGTTGCTATTCCCATTGCTTCCATCATCTCTTCTTTGGTAACTCCTTCTTTATGACTAGTTTCAAGATGGTATTTTACACAATCATCACAACGCAATACTGCTGATGCGACTAAGCCTAATAGTTCTTTTGTCTTTA
Organism: Flavobacterium branchiarum; assembly: GCF_030409845.1. Taxonomy (NCBI): domain Bacteria; kingdom Pseudomonadati; phylum Bacteroidota; class Flavobacteriia; order Flavobacteriales; family Flavobacteriaceae; genus Flavobacterium; species Flavobacterium branchiarum. The sequence continues at coordinate 560,984 of NZ_JAUFQQ010000003.1, forward strand.
CATCAAGAGCTCCTGCTGCGTATGCATTAGTGTCTAAATTGAAAATTCGTTTTACAATTTTGTTATTATCAGCTAATAATTTTTCGTTCATTTTTGAACGATAGTCGTTAAATTCTTGAATGATATCAGACATTTTTTTCTTTGTTTTGGTTTTTATATACAAGTACCGAAATAAAGATACTCAATTCATAAATTAATAACATTGGTACTGCTACAATTGTCTGGCTCACAACGTCTGGAGGTGTTACAATTGCTGCTACAATTAAGATTATAATTACGGCATATTTCCAGTACTTTCTTAAAAAAACAGGTGTTACTAAACCTAATTTGGTAAGGAAATAAATAATTATAGGCAGCTCAAAGAAAAGTCCTCCAGCAAGAATACTTGTTTTTACCATTCCAATATAAGATTCTAAGGTAAATTGGTTTTTTACAATATCACTCACTGTAAATGTAGCAACGAAATTTACAGACATTGGAATTACTACATAATAGCCAAAAATTACTCCCATAAAGAAAAGTAATGAGGAGACAAAAATGAATATTTTAGCATTTTTACGTTCTTTCTCGTACAACGCAGGGCTGATAAATTTCCAAATTTCCCATAAAATATAAGGGAAACTCAAGACGAAACCCGCTAAGATACACATCCATACAAAAACATTTACCTGTCCTTCCATTTGTGTATTCTGAATGATAAAAGGCATTTCGGTAATACAAATATTCTCTGCAAATCCTAGTTTATGTGATAATTCACAAAAAAACTGATACGTAAAGAAAGTGGGTCTTGTTGGTCCGAAAATAATAACATCGAACAAATAATCACTTATAAAATAAGTTATAAAAGCCATTACGATTATGGCAATTGTACTTCTAACTAACAACCATCTTAGTTCTTCTAAATGGTCTAAAAACGACATTTCGCCTAATTTTTTTGTATTTGCCATTATACGATTCCTTCTTTTAAGATGTCATGTAAGTGTAGTACGCCCTTGTATTCTCCATTGTCAGAAACAATTAATTGAGTAATCGAGAAATCTTCTAAGATGTTTAAGGCGTCGACAGCCATTGTATCCGATGATACCATTTTTGGATTTTTAGTCATAATGTCTATTGCGGTTAAGTCGGCAAAAGTATCTCTGTCGTTTAGCATTCTTCGGATGTCACCATCAGTGATAATTCCGATTATTTTATTATTCTCAACAACTGCTGTTACACCAAGTCGTTTTTCTGATATTTCAAATATAACTTTTTTGATTGAAGAATCCGGAGCAACAGCTGGTTTTAACGAATGTTCAATCATGTCTTTCACACGAAGTAAAAGTTTTTTGCCTAATGCACCTCCTGGGTGGTATACAGCAAAATCTTCGGGTTTAAAATCACGCATTTCCATCAAGCAAATAGCAAGGGCATCTCCCATTACAAGTTGGGCAGTAGTGCTACTAGTAGGAGCTAGGTTTATTGGGCAGGCTTCCTTGTCAACTGTAGTGTTCAAGACGTGGTCGCTCCCTTTTGCTAAAAAAGAAGTTGTATTCCCTGTAATAGCAATTAGAGTATTGCCAAAGCGTTTCAATAGCGGAACTAAAACTTTAATTTCTGGACTATTACCGCTTTTTGAAATACAAATAATAATGTCTTCATTTTGGATCATTCCTAAATCACCATGAATTGCCTCAGCAGCGTGAAGGAATAATGAAGGGGTTCCAGTTGAGTTAAAAGTAGCAACCATTTTTTGTGCAATTATGGCGCTTTTTCCTATTCCTGTGACTACTAATCGACCTTTCGTTTCGTATATCTGTTGAACAGCTTGAGTGAAATTTTCGTCTAGAAAATCAATTAGTTTCGCAATAGACTCACTTTCAGATAGTATTGTTTTTTTAGCGATTGCTAATATATTTTCTTTTGTTATCAAAACAGAATAGTTAAAATTTGTAAGTGTAAAAGAAAGTTGTATCTTTATTGATGCAAATTTATACAAAATACCATAAAATAAAGAATGAATTCAAACGAAATTGAAATACATAAAGAATTAAAGAAGTATTTCGGCTTTAGCCAATTTAAGGGATTGCAAGAAGAGGTTATAAAAAGTATACTCAATAAAAAAAATACTTTTGTTATTATGCCCACTGGGGGAGGAAAATCACTCTGCTACCAATTACCCGCTTTAATTCAGGAAGGAACAGCGATAGTTGTATCTCCTTTAATTGCTTTAATGAAAAATCAGGTAGATGCCATTCGGAGCCTTTCATCAGAAAATGGAATAGCTCACGTTCTGAATTCTTCACTTACCAAAACAGAAATTGCCCAAGTAAAAAAGGACATTACTTCTGGTTTGACTAAATTATTATATGTTGCACCCGAATCTTTAACGAAAGAAGAATATGTGCAGTTTCTTCAAAATGTTACTATTTCATTCGTTGCTATTGATGAAGCGCATTGTATTTCAGAATGGGGACATGATTTTAGACCTGAATATAGAAATCTAAAACATATTATTAAACAGCTAGGTGATGTGCCAATTATTGGACTTACCGCAACTGCTACTCCAAAAGTTCAAGAAGATATTTTAAAAAATCTTGACATGTCTGACGCTAATACTTTTAAAGCGTCGTTTAATAGACCAAATTTATACTACGAAGTTCGTACAAAAACAAAAAATATAGAATCGGATATTATTCGGTTTATAAAACAACACAAAGGAAAATCTGGAATTATATATTGCTTAAGCCGTAAAAAAGTAGAAGCAGTTGCCGAAGTATTGCAAGTAAATGGTATTAGTGCAGTTCCTTATCATGCGGGATTAGATGCTAAAACAAGAGCCAAACATCAAGATATGTTCCTTATGGAAGATGTAGATGTAGTTGTTGCAACTATTGCTTTTGGAATGGGGATTGATAAACCCGATGTTCGTTTTGTAATTCATCATGATATTCCAAAATCACTCGAAAGCTATTATCAAGAAACAGGTCGTGCTGGTCGAGATGGTGGTGAAGGACATTGTTTGGCATACTACTCCTATAAAGATGTAGAAAAGTTAGAAAAGTTCATGTCTGGTAAGCCAGTTGCTGAGCAAGAAATTGGTTTTGCCTTATTGCAAGAAGTGGTGGCTTACGCCGAAACATCAATGTCACGTAGAAAGTTCTTGCTACATTATTTCGGAGAAGAATTCGACAGCGAAACAGGCGAAGGAGCAGATATGGATGATAATGTTCGTAATCCGAAAACAAAAATTGAAGCCAAAGACCAAGTGGTGAAATTATTGGAGATAGTTCGCGATACAAAACATATTTACAAATCTAAAGAAATAGTATTTACATTAATAGGGCGTGTAAATGCAGTTATAAAAGCACATAGAACCGATTCTCAATCTTACTTTGGATCAGGTTCAGATCATGATGAAAAATACTGGATGGCTTTACTTCGTCAAGTATTAGTAGCAGGATTTTTGTCAAAAGATATAGAAACCTACGGAATCATAAAAATTACTAAAGCGGGATTGGACTTTATTAAAAAACCAGTTTCGTTTATGATGTCTGAGGATCATGAATATAACGAAAGCGAAGACGAAGCAATTGTGACAGCATCAAAATCAGGAGGTACTGCCGATGAAGTTTTGATGGGAATGTTGCGAGAGTTAAGAAAAAAAGTAGCTAAGAAATTAGGAGTTCCTCCATTTGTAGTGTTTCAAGATCCATCACTAGAGGATATGGCTTTGAAATATCCAATCTCTATTGCAGAATTGTATAATATTCATGGAGTAGGAGAAGGAAAAGCAAAAAAATACGGAGGAGATTTTGTAGCCTTAATAAATAGGTATGTAGAAGAGAACGATATTATCCGTCCAGATGATTTAGTTGTAAAATCTACAGGAGTAAACTCAGTAAACAAATTATACATAATCCAGAACATCGATCGTAAACTATCACTTAATGATATTGCTTCTGCAAAAGGACTTACGATGGATGCTTTGATTAAAGAAATGGAGCAAATCGTATATTCAGGAACAAAACTTAATATTAAATATTGGGTAGATGATATGCTTGATGACGATCAGCAACAAGAAATTCATGAATACTTCATGGAATCAGAATCTGATAAAATAGAAGATGCTCTCAAAGAATTTGATGGAGAGTATGATATAGATGAATTACGCTTAATGCGAATTAAATTCATTAGCGAAGTAGCTAATTAAAAAGTTTTACAGTCGCAGTTTTTAGTTTTCAGTTCTACTGAGACTATAACTGCGACTGTTTTTTTTTTTTTTTTTTGTTGTTTCAAGTTTTTCTTGTTTCAAGTTCCGTACTGCGACTGCAAACTGAAAACCGCGACTGTCATTTTGTTTCAAGTTTTATTTGTTTCAAGTTGTCACGCTGAGCGAAGTCGAAGTGCTTTTCAAGTTCCGTACTGAAAACTGCAAACTGCGACTGGCACTATATTTTAAGTTCCGTACTGTGACTGAAAACTGCGACTGAAAACTGAAAACTAATTCTCCGGAAACACTTCCCCGCGGTGTGGCTTTAAAGCATCCCGAACCTGAATCATATTTTCATCGGTTACAACCATGTAGGCAATAGCGTACATATCGTTAAGGATTGTAAAACCAGTTATATTTAAAGGTAGCTTTTCGATAGCAATGAATTCTTTTAAATGAATTTCATGATGTTCAGCCGTTTTTGCTGATGCAGGACCACGAAAATCCCAAATTAATTTTATTTTTCTAGACATTTATTTATAGATCAGAGTTGAAAGTAACAAAGGTACAAAGTCTATTTTAAAAAATGGATGCTCGATTACAGAACAAATTCCACTTCAAAATACTACTTTTGCATTCTGTTTTTCGTATAAATGATAAACATATTCAATAGAAAATATATAATGCCAAGAGAACTTTTACTTCAAGTATCGCCCGAAATAGCCACAAACGAGTTGTTGCTAAAAGAACATTTGTCGAAACAAATTAATGTTTCTCCAAAGGAAATTCAACACGTATCTATTTTAAAGCGTTCGATTGATGCTCGTCAGAAAGCAATAAAAATCAATTTGAAAGTGTTGATTTATTTGCAAAATGAAGTTTATCAACCCGCTAAATTTGAAATCCCAGATTACAAAGATGTATCGGGAGCACAAGAAGTAATTGTTGTAGGTGCAGGTCCTGCAGGACTTTTTGCTGCTTTGCAATTAATAGAATTAGGACTTAAGCCAATTGTACTTGAAAGAGGAAAAGATGTTCGTGGTCGCCGTAGAGATTTAAAAGCAATAAATACAGAGCATTTTGTAAATGAAGATTCTAATTATTGTTTTGGAGAAGGAGGGGCAGGAACATACTCCGATGGTAAATTATATACGCGTTCAAAAAAACGTGGAGATGTAACAAGAATTCTTGAGTTATTTGTGGCTTTTGGTGCTTCTGAAGATATTTTAATAGAAGCTCATCCGCATATTGGAACTAATAAGTTGCCAAAGATTATTCAGGATATTAGAGAGAAAATTATAGAATACGGAGGTCAGGTTTTATTTGAAACTCGAGTAACTGATATTCTTCTGAAAAATAACGAAGTTCAAGGAGTTGTGACTCAAAATGGAGATACAATACATGCTAATAAATTAATATTAGCAACGGGGCATTCTGCCCGTGATATTTTTGAATTATTAGATAGAAAGAAAATTTTTATCGAAGCCAAACCTTTTGCCTTAGGTGTAAGAGCAGAGCATCCACAATCTTTAATAGATAGCATTCAATATAGTTGTGATTACCGAGGCGATCATTTGCCTCCAGCACCATATTCTATAGTGAAGCAAGTGGGAGGAAGAGGAATGTACTCATTTTGTATGTGTCCAGGAGGTGTAATTGCACCTTGTGCTACAAGTCCTGGAGAAGTTGTTACGAATGGTTGGTCACCATCTAAAAGAGATCAAGCTACGGCAAACTCTGGAATTGTAATCGAATTGAAATTAGAAGATTTTAAACCTTTTGCTAAATACGGAGCTTTGGCTGGAATGGAATTTCAAAAAAGTATCGAACAAAAAGCATGGCATTTAGCAGGAGAAACTCAAAAAGTTCCTGCGCAAAGAATGGTCGATTTTACTCAAAATAAAGTATCGTCTGATATTCCTAAAACATCATATGTTCCTGGAACTACTTCGGTAGAAATGGGGCAAGTTTTCCCTGGGTTCTTATCTCAGATTTTACGTGAAGGTTTCTCGGAGTTTGGTAAATCTATGCGTGGTTACTTAACCAATGAAGCAATTCTTCATGCTCCAGAAAGCAGAACTTCATCACCAGTACGTATACCTAGAGATCCAATTACTTATGAGCATTTGCAGATAAAAGGATTGTATCCTTGTGGTGAAGGAGCGGGTTATGCAGGTGGAATTATATCGGCAGCGATAGATGGTGAAAAATGTGCGTTGATGATTGCTGAAACTTTAAAATAATTCATTAGACTCTTTTATTTGTAGTGGTAATAGTATTATTTTAGTCGTTTGAGAGAAAACTGGTCATTTAAAATGCAGGTTACTCTCAAGCGACTTTTAAATATATATCATGACGCTATTAGATGTTGAAATAAAACACGGATTTATATATCCAATTATCTACAAAGAACTTTTTCAAAATGGAATGCTTGCTATTGGCGAGTATGGACCTAATTGGTACACTACTGTTTATCCGAAATTAAAAGAGAATCCTACACTATTGTTGCATTCCTATGATTTTGAATTGCTCAATACAAAAGATGCGGATGAAGCAATAGAGGAGCTTTCTGACCCAGAAGATTACCGTCAAATTAAAGAAGAATTTAAGTTTGTTCCCTTTGGACAAAGTGGAGCGGGAGATCATTATTGTTTCTTTTTAAATGAAGAGAAAAATGGTGATATGCCTATTGTTTTTGTTTGGCATGATGCTAATGAAGTAAATTACCTTGCGAAGAACCTGCAGGATTTTATTTTTAGAATGCTATTGATTGATATGTCTGATCAAGATGTTTATAACAATGTAACCGATGAAGAGTTTAAGGATAACTTAAGCAGAGTTTTTAAGACTCATGAAAAATACCTAACGGATCAACAAAATGATGTTTTGAAAAACGTATTTAGTAGAGGAATCATGGATTATGAAATTCTGTTGCCTAGAGCTAAAGATACTAAAAGAGGATTGTTAAGTGATGTTGAGTTAAAGCAACTATTAGCTGATGTTATTCCATTTGATAAAATGGATGTTAGTTTTGAATATTCAGAGGAGTAATAACTGTAGTGCTCTAACAATTAAAATATATATAATAAATCCAATGAAAGATTTTTTCTCTAATTTTTTTAATAGAAATAATAATCCAAAATCAATAGTTTCTTTTGATGTTATAAATTCAATTTATTCTTATTTATATAATGAGGGTAGTGTTGATTTTAAAATGAAAGGAGTTCATGACTCTGTTTCTGTGAAATTTTATTCATTCCCGAGTTCATTTGATCATGAAGAAGGAAAAAATGAAATTAAGAATAGTGGCTTTAATAATGCATATGAAGTTTTAAATGAACTGTATAAAAAAGTCAATATTGGAGCACTTTCTGAGGTAAATATTCAGGATGAATTAGAATACGATTATATCCATATTCAATTTTATTCAGAGCCAACACCAGAAATGAAAAAGCATCTGAAGCATGTGTTGCATAATTTTATAATTTTCTTTTGTTGTACGAACAGTCTCGAAACAAATGATTTTAAAATGTTGTATACAAGCAATTATTTTTTTGATTACACAAAAGGTTTGTTAGAATCTGAGGCTATTGATATAGAAAATCCTAAAAATGAAATTCAAAAAATAGGGTTTAAAAATTTTGAAACTATTTTACAAGGAATTTGCCAGTTCATGAAAATTGAATTGCCCAAAGGAGTTGTTTTACCATGCACGGAAAATTTGATGGTTGATGCTGTTGCAGTTGATGATTTTAAAGAATTCTTGACGTTAGTTTCAAGAGGTGATATCGATGAAGAATTGCTAGAAAGTCAATCTAGAATTCTTTTTGATAATTTTGGAAATGAGGATGGAGAAGAGGATTATGATGATGAATTTGATTTTTTTGAAGGTGTAAATTGCTGCCATAGTGATTGGAAATTTGATCCAGAAGATATAGAATGGTTTATTTCAGAAATGTTGGGTGAGGGTTTTAGCTTTGAATATCCTGAAGAAACATACAGTCATGATTTGTTTCCTTACATTCAAACAGAATTAGCAAAACAAAATTTAGAGCTAATGAGTTATGATACAAAAGGAGATAGCTATTTATTTTTTATTGCCAATAAAAATGAAGTCTCAAGGATTTTAGAATTGTCGGAAATAGTCGAAATGGGAATTGATAAATTATAATCTTGTCTTTGCAGGTAGTTTGTTATCCCAAAGCGTGAGGTGTCTCATACACAGTTTAATAAAGATTGGATGAGAAACTGAGACTAAAAACTGTTCTCTGGTATGTCCAGATTATTTTTTTAAGGAATTAAAATTATTTTCCCTGTACTTTTTCGGCTTTCAAGGTAATCATGTGCTTGTTTGCCTTCGGATAGTTTAAATAAAGTAGGTGTTGCAAGTGAAATTTTTCCTTCGGTAATCCAGGTGAATAACTGATTGGCTCTTTTTATTCTCTCTTCTTTGGTAGTTAAATAACTCCATAAATCTCCGCCTGTTAAGGTTTTGGAAGTATCCATAAGCATTCTTGGATCTACTGGATCGGGATCGCCACCAGCCATTCCGAAAAAGACCACTTGTCCACAGTTTTTGGTTACTTCGAAACTTTCGTTTAAAGTGCTTCCTATACTGTCATAAACTACATCGGCACCATTTGGAACAACTTTAAAGATTTCAGATTTCCAATCATTATTGTATAAAAACACATGATCTGCTCCTTGTTCAATGGCAATTTTAGCTTTAGCAACAGATGAGGTTAGGCCAATCACGGTAGCGCCCAAAAGTTTGCTTATCTGTGTTAGGAATTGTCCAACTCCTCCTGCGACAGCATGAATAATTACAGTTTCTCCTTTTTGAGTTTTGTGGCTATCTGTTGCTAGATAATGTGCTGTTAAGCCTTGTAGTAATATAGAAGCTCCGGTTTTGAAGTCAATTGCGTCTGGCAACGGAATTACATGGTTGATATTAACTGCTACAAGTTCGGCATTAGCAAAGGGAACATCGGCAAAAGCAATTCTGTCTCCAACTTTGAATTCGGAATGATTATTTGTGTTTATGACAACTCCAGCCCCTTCGTAACCTGCTATAAATGGAGGGTTTCCTTTAAGATGATAATTTCCTTTTCGGCGATATACATCGGCAAAGTTTAATCCAATCGCTTTCATTTCGACTAAAATCTCATCTTGTTTTAATTGTGGATTAGGAATGTCAATGTATTCAAGTACGTCTGAATTACCGAAAGTAGAAAAAGTTAATGCTTTCATTCTTATTTATTGTAAAGATGTTTTAATGGAAACGACCTTAGTTTATAGTTTCTGTAAATTGATTTCGTTGAATTTACTTTTTTGCGAAGTTAGCTTTTCAATGTCTTGCCATTTTCTAGGGGAATCAATAGATAGGTTTTCGTAGGAGTCTTTCTTTATAAGAATGTCATCTTCTATTCTAACACCAATATTCCACCATTTTTTATCACACTTACTATTTGCTGGAATGTAAATTCCGGGTTCGACGGTAATAATCATGTTTTCTTTAAGTAAACTTGTAGGGCCGCTATAATTCCCTTTGTCATGTACATCTAAACCAAGAAAATGGGAACATCCGTGAGGATAATAAGTTCTTACTTCTTTCAGTTCTTTGATGATTCCTAGTTGTAATAAGCCTTTAGCTAATACTTCTGTGGCTTTTTTGTTTAAATCTGCCAATGGAGTACCCTCTTTGCAAATAGCAAAAACGGCTTCTTGGGTATCATAAACCAATTGATAAATTGCTTTTTGTTCTTCAGTGAAATTTCCGTTTGCAGGAATGGTTCGTGTAACATCGGCTGAGTATCCGTGGTATTCAGATCCTACATCCATTAATAATAGTTGATTGTCTATTTTAGTGCTGTTGTTTTCTCCATAATGTAAAATGCATCCGTTTGCTCCTGCACCCACTATTGGAGGATAACCTTCTCCCTCAGCACCGTATTTTCTATGAATGTAGGTATGAATTCCCTCGGCTTCATTTTCGCTCATGTCGGTATTTATAGCTTTCATTACTTCATTATGTGCAATGCAAGAAAGCTTAACCGATTTACGCATTAAATCAATCTCTTCTGGTGTTTTTATTTCCCGAAGTGTCGCCGTGATGTTCTCAAATAATAACAAAGAAGATACGTCTTCATTTGTAATCGCCGCTTTTGTTTTAAAAGTTTGTAGCAGTCCAAAAAGATCAAAGCCACTTGAATCCTTTCCTATGTCGGTTGGAATCTTGTCGTATATTAGCTTGTCAAATTTTTTAAAGTCGATTTGGAAATCTTTAAAGTCTTTTCCGTTAAAAACAGTCGAGAACCCTAATTTTGATTTTGTGCCTTCAATACCTAAGCGTCTTCCTGTCCACATTTCATGAGCAGCATTCTTTTCTCTAATAAAGAAAACTTCATTATAGGCCGTTTCGCCGTTGCCTTGTGTTTCTTTAAATAGTAATAATACAGCATCAGGTTCTTTATAACCGCTCAGGTAATATAAATCAGGATTTTGATGAAAATTGTAGTTAATGTCTCTAGAGAATTTTCTTTCTGGATACGAAAAGATTATTGCTACAGAATTCACGGGCATTAATTTTCTAAAAGCCTCTCTTCTGCCTTGGTGAAATTCCTTCGTAAGATAATCGGTAGGTAGATTTTCTTGAGCAAAATTGTGGTTAAAGAACAATAAGAATAAAAGAGATAAATATAAATGCTTCATTTTTTCTTGGTTTAGTTAATGGCTTGATACTCTTTAATATTGATGCAAATTACGAAATTTTGTCTTTTTATTTTAAAAATAAAAAAGCCACTTGTAAGTGGCTTAGTGAATTAGTGATTATTTCTTTTTTAATTTGTCTTTAAAAACTTTTTCGAATTTTTCTATTTTCGGTTGTATTACCATTTTACAGTAAGGCTGGTTTTTATTGTTGTCATAATAATTTTGATGATAGTCTTCGGCTTTATAAAATTTGGTAAATGGTTCTACAGAAGTCACAATTGGACTGTTGTATACGTGTGCTTTTTTTAAAGCATTTATGATGTCATTTGCTGCTTTTTTTTGTTCTTCATTTTTATAAAAAATAACCGAACGATATTGTATTCCTACATCTGCGCCTTGTCTGTTTAAAGTTGTTGGATCATGCACGGTAAAGAAAACTTTAAATATTTCATCTAGGCTTGTTACGTTTTTGTCGAATGTAATTTGAACTACTTCGGCATGGCCTGTTTTTCCTGAGGATACTTCTTCGTAAGTTGGGTTTGTAGTTTTTCCGCCCGCAAAACCAGATACAACAGATTTCACTCCATTTAAGTTTTCATAAACTGCCTCTACGCACCAATAGCATCCACCTCCTAGAGTGATAGTATCGTAATTAGGAGTTTTCTTTGTTTTGTCTGCTTGCCCAAATCCATGAATTGATAAGATTAAAAGGCAAATTAAAATTGTATTTTTCATGTTTTATTTATTTGGTATCAGGTACAAAATCTAAAGCAATTGAGTTCATGCAGTATCTTTTTCCTGTAGGTGGTGGGCCGTCATCAAATAGATGACCTAAATGACCACCACATCTTCCACAAAGCACTTCGGTTCTTTCCATTCCTAAAGAGTTGTCTTGTTTGTATGTTGTGCTTTTTTTGTTTTCTTGTTCAAAAAAGCTTGGCCATCCACAACTGCTTGAAAATTTTGCCCCAGAGCGGAATAGTTTATTGCCACATGCTGCGCAATAGTATGTTCCTTTTTCATCACTCTTCCAGTATTTTCCGGTAAAAGGTCTTTCTGTATCAGCTTCTCTCATTACGGCATAAACATCATCTGGTAATACTTTTTTCCATTGGGTATCGGTGAGATTTAGCTTAGTTGTATCAGTGTTCGAGTAATATGGATTGTCAGGTTTGCTGATTTTGTTTTCCATTGGGTTAGCTTTTGTTGATGTATATTCCTCTTTTTTGTTTTGTCCACAAGCTTGAAATATAAACAATGGAAGCAAAAATAATAAGCTTAAATAGCGGGCTTTTGTTTTCATAATTAATTGATTTTGTGATGTAAAATTAAGCTTTGTTTAAAGTATGAATTGTCATCTACTTTACAAACTACCATGCATTTAAGTAAGTTTTAACTATTGATATTTACGTATAAAAAGCAATTTTAGTTTTAAAATTAAAGACTATCCTCTGTATGTCTTTAATGTGCTTATAATCAAGATATAAAGTTAAAATTTTAGTGTATGCGAAGCTCGTTAAACTTTTCACAAACTTTTTCTAGGCTCTAAAGCAATTTCTTTTTTCGTATTTTTGTGTGTTTAATACCAGTTATGATAGAAGAAAACGTAATATTAGTTAATCAAAATGATGAGCAAATTGGCTTGATGCCAAAAATGGAAGCTCATGAAAAGGCAGTTCTACATCGTGCATTTTCAGTTTTTGTTTTAAATGATAATAATGAAATCATGTTGCAACAACGTGCGCATCATAAATATCATTCTCCACTACTTTGGACTAACACATGTTGTAGTCATCAGCGCGAAGGAGAAACTAATATAAAAGCTGGAAGTCGAAGATTGTTTGAAGAAATGGGATTTAAAACGCCACTTAAAGAACTTTTTCATTTTATATATAAAGCTCCTTTTGATAACGGGTTAACAGAACATGAATTGGATCATGTTATGATTGGGCGTTATAATGAAGTTCCTACCATTAATCCTGAAGAAGTAGAAGCTTGGAAATGGATGAAAATCGAAGATGTGAAAGTAGACATGCAATCACACCCAGAAATTTACACCGTTTGGTTCAAAATAATTTTTGACGAGTTTTACCATTTTCTAGAAGACCATAAAATTTAAACCAAATCTACATGAGAGTAACTATATCAAGAAAAGCACATTTTAATGCCGCCCATCGACTGTACAGAAAAGATTGGACTGCTGAAAAAAATGATGCCGTTTTTGGAAAATGTAATAATCCCAATTTTCATGGTCATAATTATGACTTAACAGTTAGTGTTACTGGAGAGGTAGATCCTGAAACTGGTTTTGTGATAGATGTAAAAATATTGGCTGATATAATTTATCAAGAAGTCGAATTGCCATTTGATCACAAGAATCTTAATCTTGATGTATTTGAATTTCAAGATTTAAATCCAACTGCAGAGAATATCGCAGTTGTGATTTGGAATAAAATTAGAAAAAAAATAAGTGCCGATTTTGATTTAGAAATCGTGTTGTACGAAACTGCTCGTAATTTTGTAACCTATAAAGGAGAATAAAATGTCATTAAAAGTAGGGGATATTATCCCGAATTTTACAGCTAAAGATGCTAATGGAGAGGTGTTTGAAAGTAAGAATGTGCTTGGTCGTAAACCTTTAGTTATTTATTTTTATCCTAAGGATAATACACCGGGTTGTACAACTGAGGCTTGTAGCTTTAGAGATCAATATGAAGATTTTGTAGCTCTAGGAGCAGAAGTAATTGGTATTAGTAGTGATAGTGTTGATTCTCATCAAAAATTTTCTGATAAACATCACTTGCCTTTCTTGTTGCTTTCTGATGCTGATAAAAGAATAAGAAGTCTTTTTGGAGTTCCATCAGGATTGCTAGGACTGTTGCCAGGTAGAGTAACTTATGTTATAGATAAAAATGGAGTTATAATCTTGATTTATGATAGTATGATTGCTGCCAAACATATTCCTAAAGCGCTTGAGGCAATTAAAGAATTAGTATCGTAATTTAAAAATATATAGTGTTGTACAAGATTCTTCGGATGAATGAATCTGTATGAAAAATAAAAAACAAATAATGAATCTACAATTATATCCTCTACAGTTTGAGCCAATTTTGAAAGATAGAATTTGGGGTGGAGAAAAATTAAAAACAGTTCTTAATAAACCAATAACTTCTAAAATTACTGGCGAAAGTTGGGAATTATCTACTGTAGAAGGAGATGTGAGTGTTGTTGCAAATGGAAGTTTGAAAGGAAAAGCGCTTACAGATATAATAGAGGAGTCGCCAAGTGAGATCTTAGGAACAAAAGTTTATGAGCGATTTGGAAAACAATTTCCATTGCTTTTTAAATATCTAGATGCTCGCGAAGATCTTTCGATACAAGTGCATCCTAATGATGAATTAGCTAAGGAGCGTCATAACTCTTTTGGTAAGACTGAAATGTGGTACATTATGCAGGCTGATGCAGATGCAAGAATCATTGTAGGTTTTAAAGAAGATTCAAGTAAAGAGGAATATCTTGAAAATCTAAATAATAATTCATTAGTTTCTATTCTTGATGATGTAAAAGTTAAATCTGGCGATGTTTTTTTTCTGGAAACTGGAACAGTTCATGCGATAGGAGCTGGCTTAGTAGTTGCAGAGATTCAGCAAACATCAGATATTACATATCGTTTGTATGATTTTGATAGAATAGATGCACAAGGGAATAAAAGAGAATTGCATGTAGACTTGGCATTAGATGCAATTAATTACAATAAGGTAGATACTTATAAGAAATACGATAAAAAATCAAACGAATCAAATGTAGTAGTTGATTGCTCTTATTTTACTACAAATTTCATTCCGTTAGACGGTCAGGTTGAGGTGAATAAAAATTCAGAAAGCTTTACTGTATATATGTGTGTTGAAGGATCTTTTGATATAGAATACAATGGAGAAAAAGTGTTCTATATAAAAGGAGATACAGTATTAATTCCAGCAGCTATGAATGCGTTCATTCTCAATGGAAAAGCTTCAATTTTAGAAATTTACATTTCATAGCGAGTAATACAAAGATTATGTGTATTTTTGCAGACGCAAATTAAAATAAAAATAAAATGGCAAACGTTAAGAATTTAAAGAAAGACATCAACTACGTTTTAGGAGATATTATTGAAGCAGTTTACTTATTTGAAATTTCTACTACAGGAAAACCATCTGCAGAAACTAATGCTTTAATCGATGAAGCTATTGCTGCTTTTGACGCTTTGATCACAAAAGTGAACGCAAAGAACGTAGAAAATAAAAAAGCACACTTCAAACAAATCAATGTTGAATTGGAAGAAACTGCAAATCAATTGATTACTAAAATCAACGAATTGTAGTCGGAAAAAACTATAAAAAAGTGCAGATTTATGTTGTGAGATTCAAAAAACAGCTATATATTTGCACCCGTAATGAGTCGCCAGCGTAGCTCAGTTGGCTAGAGCAGCTGATTTGTAATCAGCAGGTCGTGGGTTCGAGTCCCTCCGCCGGCTCAACGTAAAACCATCATAGAAATATGATGGTTTTTTTTTGTGCCAAAATTTTCAGCCATAATCTTAACCTTCTGAGGAGCGAAGAATGGGGTAAAAAATCTCATCAAACCGTAAACATAAAACAGAGGAGTAGTAAAAAAGAATGAAGAATCCCAAAAGGGACTAACATAAAACAGTTTTTTTATAGAATCCTGCATTACCCCAATTTTGTCTTTCTGAGGAACGAAGAATCTCCGCAAGTAGCTAACATTAAATAGTTTTTTTTGATAGAATCGTGCATTGCTCCAATTGTCCTCCTGGGGAACGAAGAAACTCAGATATAGTTTTTAGCCTCAGCTTTCAGTCTCAGTGTCATCCTGAGCGGAGACGAAGGATAGCTCAGTGTTCAGTGTCAGTACTCAGTTTCAAGAAACTTAGCGTGTTCTCTTTGTGAATCTTTGCGAAGCAATTTCAATAGTAGCGAATAGACGAAGTGATCGCATCTACTAGCTCGATAATCTAGAGGTACTTTGTGTTGGTTTCTGGAGAAGATTCTCGGCAAGACGGCTAATTCAAGGTATTGTTGGATTGGGTTCCTTTGCTGGCTAAGTGTAAAGTGTTCTTTTTCAGTGGTTGTTTTTATTTTTAAAAAAAAGTGTAAATTTATGTTGTGAGATTCAAGAAACAGTTATATATTTGCACCCGTAATGAGTCGCCAGCGTAGCTCAGTTGGCTAGAGCAGCTGATTTGTAATCAGCAGGTCGTGGGTTCGAGTCCCTCCGCCGGCTCAGCGTAAAACCATCATAGAAATATGATGGTTTTTTTTGTGCCATATCCTATTTTCTGTTGTTGTTTTTTTTTGCCTTTTTGGATATGCTGACGTAATTTTTGGGTTTTCTTTATTTTTTGATAATTTGAAATCCAAAAAAAATCCTGTTTTAATAAAAAAACAGGATTGATTTAGAAGTTGTAATGATGGACTTGTATTTATTGCTCTTTTTTTATTTTAGCAATATACTCTGTTAGTTTTTTTCCATAAAGAGATTGTGCAACTTTTGGAGACATTGATTTCTGAATTGTATCTAGGAATTTAATATTGATATCATATATGTCAGATAAGGCAATATATGGTGCTATTTCGTGATCTTTGTTGTTGATGGCAAAGTTTGTAGCATACAAGTATTTTCGTTTGATATTTGACTCTTGTTTTTCGTTGATGCTGTCTAATGCTTTTTGGTTGTTGTTTTTCATTGCGTTGAATCTTAATGCTACAAGATCAAGGTTAGAATCATTAAAGCGTGAGCTTATTTTTCTATAATCCTCGTACAATTCTTGGTTTTTTGATCCAGTAATTTTAGCACTTGAGATGTAAGTATCTAAGTTTGTATCAATATTAATGTTACCTGGTTCAGCAAAGAAAAGAATATTGTTGTCTAGTGAATTAGTTACTCCACGATCTAGAAATAAGTAAAGCATTTCTGGAGATTCTAATTCAATGTTAGTTTCGAAGGCAGAATTACCATCGATTTTAATACTATCAATAGCTACTAGCGAAGTATCGACAACCCTTTGTATGTATAAGGTTCCGTTTTTTAATCCTTTAATATTTCCTGTAATATGCAAATTAGTTTTTGATTCGTTTTTGCTACAAGAAGCTAAAAGAACAAGGGTAACGAATGCAATAATAGTTTTTTTCATTGTTTATAGATTTTCGTGCAAAATAAAGAAAATAGTTTTAATAAAAACATTGCTAAACTTTTTAATTTATAAAAAAATACCAATCTATTTCTAAATTGGTATTTTTTCTGTTTTTCGTCTTATTATCCTTTTAACCAGGCATTTCTAAGGACTTGTTTGGAATTGTCTGTTGCCTTAAAAGTATTCTTTTCTTCGTAAGGAAATTTAACAACTCCTTTTAAAGTTATATCCTTTCCATTGCGTTTTATCTTTACGCTTACAGGAGCATTTTCTTTCCATGATTGACTTTCAGTTATCATATCATATATGTTTACTAATGAGTATGGTTTTTCATTTATGGATAAAATATAGTCACCTCCTCTTAGGTCAATTGCTTTAAAAAATGGGTTCAGTTCAATTTCTGGTATAACCATTATTTCTTTAGTCTCAGGATTTATGGTAATGTATGGGACTTGTCCTTTTAAGAAGATAGTTCCAGGAACTTTTTCTACAGCTTTGGTTACGCCTACTTTGGCTAAGTAAGTATCGTAAGGTATTGGAGTTGTTCCTGCTACATAAGTATCTAAAAATGCTCCAACTTCTGGATAGGTTAATTGAGTGATTTTTGCAAAAAGTTCGTTATCGTTAAATGGTTTTGTAATACCATATTCATTAGATAATTTATGCATTAAGTCTAGAATACCTCTTTGGCCATTACTTTTTTCTCTAATTATAATATCGATACACATTCCAATAAGCGCTCCTTTTTCGTATACGTTTAGGTATTGGTCTTTGTAGGGTTGCTTTAATACATTGGCGCTCATTTTTGTAAACGACATGGTATCGTTCATTGCTTTTGCGTGTTCTACTTTCTCGGCAATACGAGAATAAAATTCCGGTTCTTCAATTAAGCTTTGATTAATTTGGAAAAGATTTGCAAAATATTCGGTAACTCCCTCATACATCCATAAATGTTCAGACATTTTTGGAGCATTGTAATCAAAATATTGAATTTCTTTTGAGTGAATAGTTAGCGGGGTTACAATATGAAAGAATTCGTGAGAAACAACATCTTTCATTGATTTTATTAATTCATCTTTTGGCATCATCTCAGGTAAAACTACAGTTGTTGCAGTAGGGTGTTCTAAGGCTCCAAATCCGTGTGCATCATCTGGTTTCATGGTTGACAAATATAATAGGACAGTATATTTTTTAGTAGAATTTATTTTTCCTAAAAAATTTTTCTGAGCAGTCATTATTGTTTTCATCTCAGGAGTGATACTCTCGGCAGTGACTTTTCCTGTTGGGGAATAAACAGCTATTTGTATTTCCATTCCATTTACATCAAATGAAGTATGATCAGGTTTAGAATACATAATTGGATTTTCTACTAAAACGGCATAGTGAGATGTTGTAAATACATCACTAGTATCGCTAGTATCTTCGTCTATCATAGAAGTTGCTCCCCAAAGAGTTGCGGGATGTGAAATAGTTACTTTGTAAGGAATGTCTAGTTTGTCTTGAAAGTAGCCGACAAAACCATGTGTGTTTATTACGAAATTAGTGTTAGCGTCAATATTTGTTCCAGCTGGGGAGAAAATATCATCATTACCAAATCCTGTTCCTTTTTCGGTATCAAATGTGTCATTAACTAAATAAGTAATTGTTTTTAGTGTCTTTGCATTAGAGATTGTCCAAGTATTTTCGTCTGTCTTCTTTGTGGTAAGGAGTGTGCCTTTTGAATCGTAAGCTTTTAGGTCTTCAATGAATCTACCGTAATTATCTTCAGAGTATGTTCCAGGAACAATTTTTGGTATACTGTAAGTTACCTCGTCGGTAGTGATTTTGGGTGCTGTAACTGTAACAAGCACTTTATCGTTTTTTACATCGGTAAGGTTGATGTTAATGTCAACTTCTTGTTTTGTAGCGATGTTACTGGTTGAGTTTGCTATTTTACAGCTTGTAAATACAGCTACTAATGCTAATGTGACTATTATTTTTTTCATTACTTATGAGTTTATCTTTACTATTGGTCTTTATAGATTGAAGAAAGTTACAAAAAAACAGTCAAGTTTTATTTATCTGCAAAAAAAAACTCCTGTTAGTCAGGAGTTTTATAGTTAGTCTAATTTATTCTTTATGTAATATTTACCGTCCAAATCTTCATCAAAATCATCTATTTTAACTGGTTTTGGCTTAGGCTTGTTGGCAATAGCTTTCTTTTTCCACATTTCAAATTTCTCTGCGGGCATTTTCTTTTTCATAATTTCTAAAACCTCTTTTTCAGCCAATCCAAACTCTTTTTTGATAGATTCAAAAGGATTTTTCTCTTCTAAGGCTAATGTAACAAGTTTTTCTGTTTGTTCCCAGTTCAATTCTTTACGGTTACTCTTTTTCATCACGTGAAAATTAATTCAAATAGGGGTTAATGATTAATAATAGATTGATTTTCAATTTAGATATCAATATTAATGAAAAAAATAATTACTTCATCGCTTATGCTTGTTTTTTTTATAGATTTTAATTGTTTTTTAACGAGCGTTGTTTTTGAAACGGAATTTGTAATAGATTTTTCAGATTATTGTGTTCTTCAGGGTTCATATGAGTGTCAACTCCATAGATTATTTTTTCTTTCGGGAGTGTCGTAAACGTCCCGAAAAGGCGATCCCAAATAGAAAATATGTTTCCGTAGTTGCTATCGGTATAGGGTAGTACGTAATGGTGATGTATTTTGTGCATATTTGGGGAGACAATAAAATAGCTTAAAAAAGAATCTAGTTTAGTGGGGAGGGAAATATTTGCATGAGTAAATTGAGTCGATATAACGGATAGTGTTTGGTATAGGAAAACCATCCACATTGGGCTTCCTACAATTAAAACACCAAAAGTTGTGAAAATAAAACGGATTATACTTTCTCCGGGGTGATGTCGGTTACCGCTTGTGGTGTCTATCCAAGTATCTGTATGATGAATAAGGTGGAAGCGCCATAAAATTTTAATCTTGTGCTGAGTGAAATGTGCCAGATAGGCGCCTATTAAATCGAGTAATAGTAATCCGATAATTGTGTAGATCCATAGCGGGATTTCTGGAAGCCATTGCAAAATGCCAAAATTATTTTTAATAGTCCAATCGGCAGTTTTGAGTAGTATAAATGCTAAAACGAAATTGATGATAATTGTAGTTAATGTCAAGAAAAAATTGATTCCAGCGTGATTCCATTTTTTATAGTTGAACTTAAAAAGCGGGAAAGAGTTTTCTATGAGCCAAAAAAAGGTTATTCCGCTTACGAGAATTAAACTTCTGTGTGAAGATGGAATAGCACTGAAATAAGAAATAATTTCATCCATTACGAAAGTATTTACCCAAAATTAATAATTTTGTCGATATGAAATTAAAATTGGTCTTAAAATTTTGATTTTCAGTGTTATAATTCACATGTGATTGTTGCAAAACAAAAAGAGAAGAAAGGAAGTAATGAGTCTTCTTTTCTTCTCTTTTATATGATGATGTTACTTGTTTTAAGATTGAAACAAGTAGGGAAGGGGTTTATGCTTTTTTTATTAAGCTAATAATAAATAATAGAACCCAAGCGCCACCAACAGCAATTATAATTTGCCAAAGTAAACCGCCACCTCCAATACCTAGTTTTCCGGCAATCCATCCACCAATAAGTCCACCGACTATTCCAACGACAATGTTACCAAGAAGTCCAAAACCTGCACCTTTCCATATTTGGCCGGCGAGCCAACCGGAAATTGCTCCAATAAGTAAGAAATATAAAAATTCCATATTTTAAAGTTTAAGGGATTAATAATCGATTTTTAAAATAATAATTTAAGAGGCGTCGTGATTTTGCAGTAATGTTTTGTATAAAATTCCTGCTACAATTGCACCTAAAATTGGGGCAACCCAAAATAGCCAAACTTGAGATAATGGTTCTCCGCCAACAAAAACAGCTTGTGATAAAGATCTAGCTGGATTTACAGATGTATTTGTGATTGGGATGCTTATTAAGTGAATTAACGTTAATCCTAGACCAATTGCTACGCCTGCAAACTTTCCATTTGCAAATTTATCTGTAGCGCCAAGAATTATTAATAAGAAAAACAAAGTGAGAACAAACTCTGCTATAAATGCCGATTGCAAAGTGTATCCATCTGGTGAAAAAGCTCCAAAACCGTTTGAGGCAAAAGCGCCAGCTTTAGTATTGTCTATCATGAAACCAGCTTTGCCAGATGCGATTGTAAATAAAGTTCCTGCAGCTGCAATTGCCCCAATACATTGTGCGATAATGTATGGTACCAAGTCTTTTGCGGGAAATCTTCCGCCGGCCCAAAGTCCAAATGATACCGCTGGATTAAAATGACCACCGGATATGTGTCCTACGGCATAAGCCATTGTTAAAACTGTTAATCCAAAAGCTAGAGCTACTCCAGCAAATCCAATTCCTAGATCTGGAATTCCTGCTGCGAAAATTGCACTTCCGCAACCACCAAATACCAGCCAGAATGTTCCGAAAAATTCTGCAAAAAGTTTTTTCATAATAAAAGTTTTTAAATGTTAAAAAGTATATTGGTAAGCCCAAAAAATTAAAACTAACTGAAAAGGAATGCGTAATAGTAGGATCCATCTGGGGAAACCAAAGCTGGCTTTTTTATTCTGATACATGTATAGGTTTGCTGGAAAAACCGCAATTAATAATGCGATAATACCCCATGCTGCAAAATGAGATGTCGCTGAGACTATTAGGAGTAATCCTAGTATAATCTCAGCGACACCGCTTATAATATTTAATAATTTTGGATTTGAAAAATAAGATGGAATTATCTTTAGATACATTCCGGGATTTCTAAAATGATTTATCCCAGCAATAATATAAAGAAAAGCCATTAAATAGATATGCCATGGTAAACTCATAATAGTTATTTATTACGAATTTAAGAAATAATTAGGAATTTAATGTAATATCTATATTCTTTTTAACAAGTATTGTAAAGTGTTTACTTTTTCTTCTGAAAGTTTAAGTTCATAATGATAATAGCAAGTATGATTAAAATTATTCCAACCCATTGAAGTAGTATTACTTTTTCATTTAAAAGTACATACGCCATCATTACAGATACAGGTAACTCTAAAGCCGAAACGATACTTCCTAGTCCAATTCCTGTAAGAGGAAAACCTATGTTCATAAGCATTGGAGGGATAATTGTACCAAAAAGAGCAAGGATGATTCCCCATTTTGTAAAAATAGCCAAGTTAAATGCAGTTGTTTGTGTAGCTATTGCAAAAGAAAATACAATAACAGCACCACCTAAAAGCATGTACAAGCTTCGTTGTGCCGATGAAATTTCGGTAGCAACTCGGTTTGCAGTAAACATCGTTGTGGTAAATGATGCGGCAGCTAAGCATCCCCATACAAGACCACGCCAATCCAATTGAATTTCATTTTGAGTAATATTTGTAGCTAAGACTGTTCCTGCTAAAACAATTATTACGGCAACTACTTTTTGTTTAGATGGTAATTTTTTCTCTAATATCATTTCTAGTAAAACACCCATCCATACCGTTTGCATCAATAAAACAATTCCGATAGAAACAGGAATGTATTTTACTGCTAAATAATAGAACAAGCTAGTCATTCCTAGTGAAGTTCCAGCTGTCATTAATTGTGCAATGTTCTTTGGAGTTGCATTTACAACTTCATTTTTGTGTTTTGCTTTTTGGAAAGCATTAATGATCAGGATTCCAATTATTCCTAATATAAATTGAGATGTAGTTACTTCTGCTGTAGTGAATCCTTCATCATATGCCATTTTTACAAAAGTGGCTAACATGCCATAACTTGTTGCACCAAATGCTACTAGAAAAACTCCTTTTAATACGTTATTTTTTATCATTTTATGTAATTTACTGCTTCTGTTTTTAAAAATAAAGCCTGCAAAGATAGTCTTTAGTAATTGATTTAAAAAACGCTTTTAATTTGAATATTGCATTTAGTGCATTGTTCGAGGACTATATTTTATTAAAAATGCTTTAAAATGTAGTTATTTTGACTTATTCATAAGTTGTTTGAGTTATTTATTGTTTAATAGGATTTATATAGGTTTTTATGGATGCTATATGTAATTCTGTTTAGTAACATTCAAAATCATGTAAGCTGTATTTTAAATATAATTACGGTAATAAGCCGCTTTAGTTATATATAGGAAATGTGTATTGCTAACTCTTTTAATAACAAAAAGCCCCGCAAGTTATCTGCGAGGCTTTGCATTTATTTGGTTTTAGGACCAAATTGAAACTTATTTGATCATTTCAAAACTTCTTTTTACGAAAGCAGTTAATGCTTCACCTTTTAGAAGGTTTTGAGATAATTTAGCTAAATCTAAAGCTTGTTTTACCAAATGTTCTTGGTGCACTTTGTCTTCGGTGTTTAAGATATTAGTAGCTAACTCTGAGTTAGTGTTTACTACCAAGTTGTACATCTCAGGCATATTACCCATTCCGAACATACCACCACCACCAGACTGACTCATTTCTTTCATTCTACGCATAAATTCTGGTTGCGTGATGATAAACGGAGCAGCTTGACTATCCATAGCTTCCAGTTGTACACTGTACGCTTTAGGAATATATGCTTCCAATGAAGCTTTTAAAGCTTCTTTTTCTTCATCAGATAATTTAGAAATTGTGTTTTCATCTTTTTTGATCAAGTTATCAATGTGATCAGAATCTACACGTACGAAAGTTACATCTTTATTATCTCCTTCAATTTTTTGAATTAAGTGAGAAATGATTGGAGAATCTAAAAGTAATACTTCGTATCCTTTTTCTTTTGCTGTTTCAATGTATGAGTGCTGTGCATCTTTGTTTCCAGCATATAGAACAACCAATTTTCCGTCTTTATCAGTTTGGTTTTCTTTTATTTTCTCTTTTAATTCCTCTAGGGTAAAATACGTATTATCTACCGTTGGGTATAAAAAGAAAGATCCAGCTTTTTCATAAAATTTGTCTTCAGAAAGCATTCCGTATTCCAAAACAATTTTAATGTCATTCCATTTTTCTTCAAAGTCAGCACGGTTTTCGTTGAATAATGCTTTTAATTTATCAGCTACTTTACGAGTAATGTAGTTTGATATTTTTTTAACAGCCCCATTTGCTTGTAAGCCAGAACGAGAAACGTTTAATGGAATATCTGGTGAATCAATAACACCTTTTAACATTGTCAAGAATTCAGGAACAATTCCTTCTACGTTATCAGTTACATAAACTTGATTTTGGTATAATTGAATTTTGTCTTTCTGAATTTGCATATCCGAACCTAATTTTGGGAAATATAAAATTCCAGTTAGGTTAAACGGGTAATCCACATTTAAGTGAATATTGAATAATGGATCTTCAAATTGCATTGGATACAATTCGCGGTAGAAGTTTTTGTAATCCTCATCAGATAATTCAGTTGGTTGTTTTGTCCAAGCTGGATTTGGGTTATTGATGATGTTATCAACTTCTATTGTTTCGTTTACATAGTCTTCTGGAGCATCTTCTGGCTTAGGAAGTGTTTCTGTTCTTGTTCCGAATTTAATTGGAATAGGCATAAATTTATTATACTTATTCAATAATTCATTAATCTTAGAATCTTCCAAAAATTCTAAAGAATCTTCAGCAATGTGTAAAACGATTTCAGTTCCACGTGTAGTTTTGTCAGCTGGTTCCAAAGTAAATTCTGGGCTACCATCACATGTCCAATGTGCAGCTGGTTCGTCTTTATATGATTTAGTAAAAATCTCTACTTTTTCTGCAACCATAAAGGCAGAGTAGAAGCCAAGACCAAAGTGACCTATGATTCCTGAATCTTTTGCTGAATCTTTATATTTGTCCAAAAATTCTTCGGCTCCAGAAAAAGCAACTTGGTTGATGTATTTTTCAACTTCGTCCGCAGTCATCCCAAGACCTTGATCAATGATGTGGATTTTTTTTCCTTCTTTGTCAATTTTAACTTCAATAATTGGGTTACCATATTCTACTTTGGCTTCACCAATACTGATTAGGTGTTTTAATTTTAAAGTAGCATCAGTTCCATTAGAAATCAGCTCACGCAAGAAAATTTCGTGATCACTGTATAAGAATTTTTTGATTAAGGGAAATATGTTTTCTACAGAAACATTAATTTTACCTGTTGTCATATTTTTTAAATTTTAAGTTTAACATTATGCATTTCAGATTATTCAAATAGAATACCAATTGCGTAGAGGGTGACAAATTGTCGCACGTGTTAATTCTGAAATAAAAAAAACAAATTTTTAAACATATTTAATTTTTTTGCATTGTATCTTTGTAGGAGTATTAATTTTAAATTTGCTAAAACGATGAGAAAAATTATTTTAATATGCATAATAGCCGTATCGGTTTTTGCATGTAAATCAGGCTCAACAGCAACTACATCTAATGGGGCTGAACCACTTTCTACAAAACTTGACAGGCCTTCTCAAGTTGCAATTAAAGGAAATTGGGTTATTACAAATGTTACTTATCCAGGTTCGGATTATATTAAAGTGAATTCTTTTCAAATTGCAGATTCTAAGTGTTTTGTGGGTAGTACTTGGAACTTTATTTCAAATAACAATAAAGGAAGTATGGCTTTAACAAACGCAAGCTGTCCAGCATTTAGCTCGCCGATCGTTTGGAGTATCAACAAACAAGGTCTTTTTGTGCTTAAAATTGTTGAAGCTGGAGTAAAATCAAAAACAGTAACGGAAGGATACTTATTAAGAGTAGCTAATCAAACAGAGACTTCATTTCAGTTAATTGACAATATCAATGTTGGTGGTCAATCAAAAGAAGTTACGTACCAATTTCAAAGAAGTAATTAATCAAATATAAATCAAGATGAGAAAAATAATAGTTTTAAGTATAAGTAGTTTATTGGTATTGAGCAGTCTTTTTGTAAGCTGTGATTCAGTAAAAAACGCCAATAATACTCAAAAGGGTGCAGGGATTGGTGTTGCTGCGGGTGCTCTTTTAGGAGGTATTTTAGGAAATAACATAGGAAAAGGTGGTAATGCTGCTTTAGGTGCTGCAATCGGTGCTGCTGTAGGTGGTGGAACTGGTGCTCTTATTGGAAACAAAATGGACAAGCAAGCTAGAGAAATTGATCAAGCTTTACCAGGTGCAGATGTAGAACGTGTTGGAGAAGGAATTCACTTGGTTTTAAATGAAAATGCAGTGCGTTTTGATACTAACAAATCAACTTTAACTCCTCAGGCAAAAGCTAATCTAGATAAATTGGTTCCAGTATTTAATGAGTATGCTGATACTAATATCGAAATTTTTGGATACACTGATAATACAGGTAGACCAGAATACAACTTGACACTTTCTGGACAGAGAGCAGCATCTGTAAAAGCATATTTAGTTTCTAAAGGATTAAATGCAAACAGATTCAAAACTTCAGGTATGGGAATTGTTGATCCTATTGCATCAAACGATACTCCAGAAGGAAGAACTCAAAACCGTCGTGTAGAGTTTGCTATTACTGCAAATGATAAAATGGTAAATGACGCAAAAGCTGGAAAATAAGCATTGCATCCCAATAAATAAACTGAAAGCTGTTTCTTCGTGAAGCAGCTTTTTTTTTGTAGATAATTTAATAACTTTCTCTAATTTAGTTTTGCTAAAGGAACTATCTTTGTGTCCACAATTTTTCAATGCCATCCCAATGCTTCAAGTTCAAGATATTTCTTTTTCGTATACCGATAAGCCTGTTATTAAAAACGTTTCTTTTACCATAAATAAAGGAGAAAATATTGCTATTATTGGCGAAAGTGGCTGTGGAAAAAGTACGCTTCTTAAGTTGATATATGGATTATATGATTTAAATGAAGGCAAACTCTTTTATAATGAAAAGCCTATTTTAGGACCAAAGTTCAATTTGGTTCCTGGAATGCCGTACATGAAATATTTAGCTCAGGATTTTGATCTATCTCCTTTTGAAACAGTTGCCGAAAATGTCGGGAAGTTTCTTTCAAATGGATTTGCTAATATGAAAAAACTACGCGTTCAGGAATTGTTAGAAATGGTCGAAATGGAGCAGTTTTCTAATGTAAAAGCAAATCTGTTGAGTGGAGGACAAAAACAAAGAGTAGCCTTGGTAAGGGTTTTAGCTTTAGAACCTGAAGTAATTTTACTGGATGAGCCTTTTAGTCAAATCGATGCTTTTCGTAAAAATGCACTACGCCGAAATTTGTTTAGATATTTAAAACAAAAAGGAATTACTTGTATTATAGCAACACACGATAGTACAGATGCATTGTCATTTGCTGATGAAGCAATTGTAATGCGAAATGGAGAAGTCTTAGTTAAAGATAATCCAACAAAAATTTATGAAGATCCTGAGACACGTTATGTAGCGTCGCTATTTGGTGAGGTAAATGAAGTTCCTACTCACTTATTGATTCCTTATGAAGATGAAATGCATAAAACATTAGTGTATCCGCATCAGTTTAAAATGGTAGCCGAATCTACTTTGCCAGTTAAAATTAGAAGAACTTATTTTAGAGGGAATCATTTTTTAATTGAAACAGTGTATAAAAGACAATTAATCTTTTTTGAAAGTGAAATAGATTTACCTCTTGAGCAAGAAATATTTTTAAGTCTAAATTATTTATAAAAACTCAAGTCGTTTTTATAGCCTTATATTTTTTGAATTAAGAAAAAATAAAACCCGATTGATTTTTAAATCAATCGGGTTTGTTATTTATAAAAGAAATGAAATTTAGTTTTTTAAATTTTTCTCTAAGAACTGATCTTGTTCCCAAAGTAAATGTAAAATGTTTTCTTTAGCTACATAACCATGAGATTCTTTAGGTAAAATCACCATTCTTGCTGGTCCACCTAATCCTTTTATAGCTTGAAAATAGCGTTCTGTTTGCAAAGTAAATGTACCAGGGTTGTTATCAGCTTCACCATGTACCAAAAGTAGTGGCGTTTTCATTTTGTCAGCATGCATAAAAGGAGACATTGCATTGTAAACATTCGGAACTTCCCAGTAGTTACGTTGCTCTGTTTGGAAACCAAAAGGAGTTAACGTTCTGTTGTAAGCACCACTTCTAGCAATTCCGCAAGCAAAAAGATTAGAATGTGTAAGTAAATTAGCAGTCATAAAAGCGCCATATGAATGTCCTCCAATTGCAACTTTCTTTTTGTTTATGTATCCTAAAGCATCAACTGCATCAATAGCCGCTTCGGCATCATCAACAAGTTGTGTAATAAAATTATCATTAGGCTCAGTAGTTCCTTCACCAATAATAGGGAAAGAAGCATCGTCAAGAACAACGTATCCTTTAGTTACCCAGTACACAAATGATCCATAATAAGGAAATGTAAACTCATTTGGATTCTGGTTACTCTGTCCTGCGCTTTTTTTATCTTTGTATTCTGCAGGATAAGCCCAGATTAATAACGGTAGTTTTTCTTTCTTTACCTTGTCATAACCAGCAGGTAAATATAAAGTCCCAGATAATTCAACACCATCTTTACGTTTGTATTTAATAACCTCTTTGCTTACGTTTTTAATGCTTTCAAATGGATTTTTGAAAAAAGTAAGTTGAGTTAAACTATTTTGTTTCTGGATGTTTCTAAAATAGTAATTAGGATAATCATTTTTGGATTGAATTTGTACCAAAACTTTTCCTGTTTTAAAATCTTCAATGCTTAGAATATCTTCTTTTTTGTCTTTAAATGAAGAAGTGTATAAGCGTTTTGTTTTTAATGTTTTAAGATTTAGTTCGCTAATAAATGGGAATTGACCATCTTTAGTAAATCCTTCACCAAGAAGAAAAGCATTATCGTTTTCTATAGCAAGAACATATCTGTTGTATTGGTTTTTCTTGTACTCAAAATTTCCAGGATTAGAGTAGATATCTTGTGAGTTTCTATCAAAAATCAATCTTGGTTTTTGAGTAGGTTCTGCAGGATTAATTAAATAAGTTTTAGTATTACGTGTGTCATACCACTCATCAGAAAGAATTGCAGTATTCTCATTCCCCCAAATAATACCACTGTAACGTTGAGGTGTTTTTACCAATGAAGTTGCCTCAGTGTTAAATGGAGCGTTCCAAAGAAACACTTCGTCTCTAAAGTCAACTTTATTAGCTGGATTTCCTTCATCTAATGCAACTACGTAAGAAAGTGTAGCAGGTTTGTCGTTTCTCCATGACATTTCTCTTTTTCCATTACGAACAGCCATAAAACCTTTTGGCATAACTTCATAAAGAGGTACTTCGTTTACTGTTTTTACTTCAGTACCATTTTTGTCATAAACAACTGCCTTAGATGGAAATCTGTTTAAAGGAACAATATAAGAGAATGGTTTCTGAATTGTTGTTAGCATTATGTAATTTCCGTCTGGAGAAATTCTTTCAGAAGAGTACATAGCTGCATTTTTAAATAAAGTAGCAGCACCATTATTGATGTTTACTTTGTAGATTTCTGAAGTAATGATGTTTTCAAAATTAGTCTCATCATTTTTGTTTTTCAACATATCTGCATAGGTTCTGTTTTGTGATTTAGAACCATCAGCAGTAGAAACAATTGGGCCAGTTGGTAAATCTTTTTTAGAATCTAATAATGCTGGTCTGTTTTTAGGTAGCATTTTTACTAAAATAGTTTCATTGTCGTTGAACCAGCTAAATGGAGTTCCTATGTTAGCATTTAATGTAGCATCAGTTAGTTTAGTTGCTTTTGCAGTAGCAACATCTATAATCCAAAGTTCTACTCCAGTTTTTGTTGTATTAGTAAATAAAATCTTTTTGTCATTTGGTGACCATGAAGTATAACTAATTTGTGGATTTGCCGGCAAATTTGCTATTTCTATTTCTTTGGTATCGTTGACCTTTCTCAATTTTAGATTTTTTACATACGTAACTGTACTTGAGATATTAGTTATAGGATTAATTCTCAAACCAGCTAAACGAAGTTCCTCTTGGTTTAAATCATCTAAGGTCTTGTAGGTATTTCTATAACTTAATAGAATGTATTCTTTTTTTGTATCCAATGATACAGAAGGGGCTCTTTCGTAATCAGCCAAATCCAAAATTGATTTTGAAGGCTTTTGATACGTTAAGTTTTCTTGTGCTGAAGCAATTAAGCCAAGATTTAAAAATAGAAATAGAATAATTTTTAATTTCATAATTGGTACTTTAATAATTAATTTAGGTTCGTTATAATTTGTCTAAAGTAGTTTAAACTTGTTACATTTTAATAATGAAAAAGAATATAGATGTTTTTTTTATTACATTGAAATTTTTTTCTTACAATTTAGTATTAAGGTGTAAGGCGAAGTTAATGAGAATGGTATGTCGAATTGTTAATTACGAAAAAATTACTAAATTGTGTACATGATTTTTAAAAGATGTTTAGATTTGCAATCCAAATTTTTAACGAATAACAAAAATATATGTATCATTCAAAAATAGCGGGATTAGGATATTATGTCCCTTCAAATGTAGTGACCAATGACGATTTGTCAAAAGTAATGGATACTAATGACGAGTGGATACAAGAACGAACAGGAATTGAAGAGCGCAGACATATTATTCGTGGAGAAGATACTACAACTTCTATGGGAGTAAAAGCTGCTGAAATAGCTATTCAACGTTCTGGAGTAGCAAAAGAAGATATTGATTTTGTTGTTTTTGCAACATTAAGCCCAGATTATTATTTTCCAGGACCAGGAGTTTTGGTGCAACGTGATTTAGGATTAAAAACTGTTGGAGCATTAGATGTAAGAAATCAATGTTCAGGTTTTATATATGCTATTTCGGTAGCGGACCAATATATTAAAACTGGAATGTATAAAAATGTTCTTGTAATTGGTTCAGAAGTGCACTCGACAGGTTTAGATATGACAACCAGAGGAAGAGGAGTATCTGTAATTTTTGGAGATGGAGCTGGAGCTGCAGTTTTAAGTAGAGAAGAAGACACTACAAAGGGAATATTATCGACACATTTGCATTCAGAAGGTCAACATGCTGAAGAATTATCTCTAATGGCACCAGGAATGGGCGCACGTTGGGTAACAGATATTTTAGCAGACAATGATCCAAATGACGAAAGTTATTTTCCTTATATGAATGGACAATTTGTATTTAAAAATGCAGTAGTTCGTTTTGCCGAGGTAATTAACGAAGGTTTAGTTGCTAATAATTTGGAGGTTTCAGATATTGATATGTTAATTCCTCATCAGGCAAACTTGAGAATTTCTCAATTCATTCAGAAGAAATTTGGATTGAATGATGATCAGGTATATAACAATATTCAGAAATACGGTAATACAACCGCAGCATCTATTCCTATTGCATTAACAGAAGCATGGGAAAAAGGAAAGATTAAATCTGGAGACACTGTAGTTCTTGCTGCATTTGGTAGTGGGTTTACATGGGGAAGCGCAATTATCAAATGGTAATTTGATTTTTATATTATATTTTAAAACCTGCTCTTTTTGGAGCAGGTTTTTTTATACTTTCGTGTTTTGTAACATAAATATTATCCACCGAAGGAGACATTGCAATACCGAATAAACCTCTGACAAAGGTGCAAACTTTACATATTGTTTCTTTGTGAGAAAAATTATAATTTGAGACTTAGTTAAATTCTGCTCGAGTCTTTTTCGTGAGAATGATAATATTGGGGAAATATCTTTTAAATTAAATGGAAAAAAGTAAATTAGAGATTGCGTGTTTTAATCTTGATTCTGTCGAAATCGCTCAGGCAAATGGAGTGAACAGAATTGAGTTATGTGTTAATATGAAAGAGGGCGGAACGACTCCTGGTTTAAGTTTAGTTCTAGCAGCTAGAGAAAAAGCTACTATTGATCTGAATGTAATTATAAGGCCACGTGGTGGTGATTTTGTTTACAGCGATGCTGAATTTCAGGAAATGAAAGAAAGTATAATCGAATATAAAAAGGGTAAGGTTGATGGTTTTGTATTTGGGAATCTTAACCGTGATGGAAGTGTCAATATAGAGCAAAATACAGAATTAGTTAATTTGGCGGCGCCACTTCCTTGTACCTTTCATCGTGCCTTTGATGTTGTTTCAGATGTTGCTAAATCTCTTGAAGATGTAATTAATTGTGGTTTTAAAACAATCTTAACATCAGGACAGGGGAAAAATGTTGTAGAAGGAATTGATGTGCTTATTGATGTTGTTCAAAAAGCAAATAATAGAATAGTAATTATGCCAGGCGGAGGGCTTCGATCTTCGAATATTGGGTTGCTGAAAGAAAAAATAGGGAATACTTTTTTTCATTCATCAGCGATTACTGATTCTGGAGAAACAGCAAGTGTAATAGAAATTAATGCTTTAATATCGCAGTTGTAGCTTTTCAAAATAATAAAAGCCCAGAGCGGCAATTCTCTGGGCTTTAACTACTAAAATAATTCAAAATTAAATAATTCGAATTAGGGTGA
Organism: Flavobacterium branchiarum; assembly: GCF_030409845.1. Taxonomy (NCBI): domain Bacteria; kingdom Pseudomonadati; phylum Bacteroidota; class Flavobacteriia; order Flavobacteriales; family Flavobacteriaceae; genus Flavobacterium; species Flavobacterium branchiarum. The sequence continues at coordinate 593,527 of NZ_JAUFQQ010000003.1, forward strand.
TAAATTAGAACATTCCTCCACCACCTTTATTCGTATTGTCTTCTCTTTGCTTGCGTTGCAAACTTTTGTTTTTACCACCACCAAAGTTGTAGCTAAGACCAAAATAAACGGTTTGACTCTCCCATGTAAATTTTCCTGTTTGAGGATAAGGGTTTTTAGAATCGAAAGCATATTTCATAGTGTCGAAGATATCGTTAAAACGTAAGCTTAAAGTCATTTTATTGTCTAGCAAAGTGTAGCGAGTACCAGCATCCATTTTGTACATGTCGTGGCTGTTGTTTTGTATTCCGTCAACAGAACCTCTGTAAAAACCAAATAATAAGAAACTCAAACGTTTATTCACTTTAAAGTTTGCATTCATTCTGGCATTAAAAGAGTTGGCATTAATTTCTTTGTCTTCTGGTTTTGAAACATCAGTCAATGGGTCAATAACAAAGACAATTCCTTGTTGTTTTATGCTTGAGAAATCGATAGACGGTTGAATGTCTAACCATTTCGTAGCTTTATAATTTGCAGACATTTCGAATCCATATGCGGTGTTATTGTCAAAATTGGCATAACTCATAATTTGCTTCTCTTTCGTTAGATCGCTATCATCAGGACTTAACGTACGGCTAATTTGGTCATTAATGCTTCTTACGTAAACTCCAGCTGTGAATGTACTTTTGCCAAAAGTTTTGGTATAGTTTATTTCGACAGAATTAGTGAATTGTGGTCTTAACTCAGGATTTCCTAGAGAGGTTACCAATGGAGTAGAGAATTCTGGGATTGGTTTAGTTTGTTCAATACTAGGACGATCTACACGACGGCTATAGCTAAATTGAAAGGTGTTATTTTCATTAAGGTTATAGGTAATATATGCCGATGGATATAATGTAATGTAATCATCTTCAAAAGTAGTTTGTCCAGCATTTAAGTTGGCTTGAACTTTATAACTTTCAAAACGTGCCCCTACTTGATAACTGAATTTTTTAAATTTTTGGCCAAAAGTTACATAAGCAGAATAAATATCAATATCATACGTGTAATTTGAAATTCTTTTGTCAATTGGTGTTAAAGGATTTCCGGTTAAGAAATCATTTGTAGTTCTTGTAAATCTTGCCTCGGCACCAGCCTCAAGTGTTGTTTTATCGTTTAGCGGATTTACATAGTCAACGTTTAACGTGCTGTTTTTTCTAACATCTCTGATGTCGTTTTTGTAAATAGCAGTTGTTGTGTTTCCTGTATCGTCAGTAGTTTTTGTGTCAAAATAAGAAAGTTGAGGTTGCTTGAAATCATTGTAGTTTCCTTCAACATCAAGAGTATGGCCTTCTTTTTTGAAAAGATGCTTGTAGGCTATATTGTAGGTGTTGTTATTATTCTTATTGTCATACTTTGAATTTTGGTAGATTTTTTTAATTGGTCCTTCTCCATAATTAATATCAGTATTAATATCAGTAAAACCATCAAAAGAGTTCTGATTGGTGTATACAGAAATGGTGTTCTTATCATTGATATAGTAATCCATACCAATTTTATAAAGATGAGAATCATTATCGTTCGTAATATCTAAATCTTGAGTCAGCGGAGTATCTAATCTATTAATTAGACCTTCATTACCATACACACCAAAGTTACGTCCTGCGGTTCCAAAGAAATTTACTTTTCCAACTTTGTAATTCAAGTCTAATGAATTATTGTATTTTGCAGTTTCCCCAAAAGTTATTCCAGCATTAAAGTTTCCGTTAAAACCAGTATTCGCATTTTTATGCAAAATAACGTTGATGATTCCAGACATTCCTTCCGGATTGTATTTAGCACTTGGATTAGTGATTAACTCAATTTTTTTGATAGATGTAGACGGAATTTGTTTTAGTAATTGAGCAGGATCCATATTTGTTGGTCTACCGTCAATTAATACACGTACATTTGAGTTACCACGCAAAGATAATTTACCATCCTGATCCACATTCACCGAAGGGATATTGTTCATAATGTCTGAAGCCGAAGCACCAGCAGTAGTAAGATCTTTACCGACAGTAATAACTTTTCTATCGATTTTTTGTTCAATAGTAGAACGTTCGCTAACAATGTTTACTCCCTTTAATTGAGTTGCCTCTTCTTCAAGAGTAACTTTAAAAGTGTATTCTTTTTTTGAATCACTAAAATAAAGATTCGCTTTGTATGGTTTATATCCGATGTATTGTATCTCTAAAATATAATTTTTTAAAGGAATATTTTTTAAATTAAAGTCTCCTTTATCATCAGTTACTCCACTTGCGATAGTTTTACCTTCTTCTTTTACGGCAATGGTAGCATAAGAGATTGGCGAATTAGTTGCTTTCTCTAGTACTTTTCCAGAAATACTTCCAGAATTTTGAGCTTGTACCGATGTTATTACTCCGATAAGCAATAACATGATAATTTTAAGTTTCATAGGATTTGATTTTGTTATTGTTGATTAATATTTTTTTGATTGATGATTACCTTTAAATTCAAGTTGATTATTCTCTTTTAAAATTTATTTAAAGTTTCTATTAAGACTGTTTTTTTTCTTTTATGTTACAGAATTTGTTAGAAATAATGTTCAGATTATAAAGTGTACTTTGTTTATCAGTGATTTATAATCGAATTAAATGTTAGAATTTTATTGTTTCCGAATTAATTGTACTAAATATTCCTAGATTTTATATCTTTTACATTTTCTCTAATTGACGAATAAGCAGTATATTTGCACTCTTTAAAATTAAGATTACATGTCATTATCACAAATTCTTACGCCTTCTATACAAAAAGCAATACAAGCCTTATTTGAAGTAACGGTAGATAAAGTCGAATTTCAAACTACTAGAAAAGAGTTTGAAGGGGATATTACTATGGTTATTTTTCCATTACTGAAAGTGATTAAAAGTAATCCCGTTGAGTTAGGAAATAAAATAGGGAATTATCTTGTAGAAAATCTTCCTGAGGTAGCCCGTTTTAATGTGGTTTCAGGTTTCCTGAACATTGTTGTTTCGGATACTTATTATGTGAATTTCTTTAACGGAATAAAAGATGGAAAAAACTTTGGTTTCGTAGAGCCAAATCCTTCTGATAAGGCAATCATTGTAGAGTACTCTTCACCAAATACAAACAAGCCACTACACTTAGGTCACGTTCGTAACAATTTGTTAGGATATTCTGTAGCTGAAATTATTAAAGCTTCTGGGAAAAAAGTTTATAAAACACAAGTTATAAATGATAGAGGAATTCATATCTGTAAATCAATGTTGGCTTGGGAAAAATTTGGAAATGGAGAAACTCCTCAAAGTACAGGTTTAAAAGGAGACAAATTGGTTGGGAATTATTATGTAAAATTTGATAAAGTTTATAAAGAACAAATCAATGAACTAATTGAAGCAGGTAAAACCGAAGAAGAAGCCAAAAAGCAAGCACCGATTATTCTAGAAGCACAAGAAATGCTTTTAAAATGGGAAGCTGGCGATCCCGCTGTAAAAGAACTTTGGGCTAAAATGAACCAATGGGTTTATGATGGTTTTGCTATTACTTATAAAAACCTAGGAGTAAATTTTGATAGTTACTACTACGAAAGTAATACTTACTTATTAGGTAAAGATGTTGTTCAGATAGGTTTGGATAAAGGAATTTTCGAAAAAGATCCAGATGGTTCTGTTTGGATTGACTTAACCGATGAAGGTTTAGATCGTAAAATTGTGCTTCGTTCAGATGGAACTGCAGTTTACATGACTCAAGATATTGGAACAGCTATTCAGCGTGTTAAAGACCATCCAGATGTTGGAGGAATGGTTTACACAGTAGGAAACGAGCAAGATTACCACTTTAAAGTATTATTTTTAATACTTCAAAAATTAGGTTTTGACTGGGCTTCAAGCTTATATCATTTATCATACGGAATGGTTGATTTACCTTCTGGTAAAATGAAAAGCCGTGAAGGAACTGTAGTCGATGCCGATGACTTAATGCAAGAAATGACAGATACAGCTCAAGAAATCTCAGAAGGTTTAGGTAAACTAGATAGTTTCTCTGAAGATGAAAAAGCTAAATTATACAGCACAATCGGACTAGGTGCGTTAAAATATTACATTTTAAAAGTAGATCCTAAGAAACGTATTTTGTTTAACCCAGAAGAATCTGTTGATTTTGCAGGAAATACAGGGCCATTTATTCAATATACTTATGCAAGAATTCAATCGATTATCCGTAAAGCCGATTTTGATTTCGGAGTTACGCTTACTGGAATTGAATTGCTTCACGAAAAAGAAAAAGAATTAGTAAAACAAATCGAGCTTTTTCCAGAGGTAATTCAGAATGCTGCGCTTAATCATAGTCCAGCTCTAATTGCTAATTATACCTATGACTTGGTAAGAGAATATAATTCATTTTATCAGTCGGTACATATTTTAGGAGAAGAAGATTTGACTAAAAAAATATTTAGAGTACAGTTCTCTCAAAAAGTTGGTGAGATTATAAAATCAAGTTTCAGCTTATTAGGAATACAAGTTCCTGAAAGAATGTAAAAATATCAGAAATGAGAACAAAAAGGGCTGTCTATATAGATAGCCCTTTTTGTTTAATCAATACTGAAGTAAGAATCTAGATTTTCTGCTAATTGATTTAGCCAATAAACTGTTTGGTCTAATTCTTTGTTATGAAATTCTAATGTTTCATTCCTTCTAATTAAGGCCAATGTGATTACGTAATTTAGGTTACGAATCAATTTGGCCATAGTTTCGGGAGAAATGTCGTTGTTAAAAAATTCAGTAAGTTTTTCAGGATTGTAGCTTGTCGCTAATGGGTGTGCTGCATTCATAATCTGATTGTTTAAGGAAAATATAAAACCCGTATAGGTTATCTGTCCTACGCCAACTAGAGCGTTGCGGTTGTTTCCAATGCCGCCAGCATACCATACGGGAGAATTTTTAAGTCATAGGTCCCTTTTAAAAAAATCAGTAAGTTTTTCAGGATTGTAGCTTGTCGCTAATAGGTGTGCTACATTCATAATCTGATAGTTTAGAAAAATATAAACCCGCGCAATTTAGATGTTCTACGCCTATCAGAGCGTTGCAGTTGTTTCCAATACTGCCATCATACAACACGGGAGATTTTTTTTAAAGTCATAGTTCAATTATTAAAAATTGTAAATATAGTTAAAATTCTTACAATTTAAAATAATTAGGTGAATCACTTCCTAGTTCTTATGTTTATATTCCCTCGTTTTTTGTACTTTTTTATTTTTTAAGAGTCTTTATAAATCAATTATAAAGAATGTAAGAGTTTAGCTTTGAGTAATTTAAGTTGTATTAAAGTGCATTTGGCTTAAGTAATTACCGAGTCTTTTTGCTAAAGAAATCTAAGAAGCGTATTTATTGTTTTAAATGGCAAAGAAAATGTCATTAAAAAAAAGACTTTTTTACTTACAAATTCGATTTATAGATAAAGTTTTTAAACTATGTTTGCACAAAATCCAATAATATTATTAATAGTATTTTTAAAGTTAATAAAACGAGTAAGCTGAAAATCGTAAGAGTAAGCAAAATTTAAACCTAAAATAATAATGATTAAAAAAATTACTTTATTACTAATGCTTTTTTTTGCATTTAGTAGCAATGCACAAAGTTTAATTTCTCCATCTTATGGATTTTCTCACAGTAAAACTGCTTACATTACTTTGGCAGATGGGACAGAAATCAATGGTACTATCAAAGATATTGATAGAGATAAAGGATTAATTGAATATATTAAATTGCAAGATGGTACTGGAAAAAAACATAAGTTAAAACCTCAAAACATTAAATTTATGTATTTGCCACCAAGTGGATTAGATAATTTGGGTAAAAAACTTGATTTTATTTCTGATTCAAAAAAATGGAATGATGAGAAATTAGACCAAGATTTTTTAAATCAAGGATATGCCTATTTTGAAACTACTGATGTTAAAATCAAGAAGAAAAATACAAAATTGTTAATGCAACTTCTTAATCCTGGATTTAGTAAAGAATTTAAAGTTTATTGTGATCCATATGCAAAGGAAACAGCATCATTAGGAATTGGTGGAGTTAAATTTGTTGGTGGAGACGTTAAATCATTTTATGTAGCTAAGAAGGGTGAACCAGCATTTTTGCTTAAGAAAAAAGACTACAAAAAAGAATTTGTTCCTTTATGGAAAAGTTGTGATAAACTAATCGCTGAAAATGCAGAACCAAAATGGGGTGATTTAGTTAAGCATATTGTTACTTATTCTGAATGCGCACAATAATATTGGCATTGTTCAGCTAAAATTAGAAAAGCCGTTAGTTTTTAAAACTAACGGCTTTTTCTTTACAACTAACACTAAATAATTATTTTTTTACAAATTTGTCGATTATTGCATCCGTTTCTGCTTTTTTAGTAGTTGGTTCTAAATCAAACAAATAAGAAAAAAGTGCTTTTCTATCTACTTTAGCTTCTAAGTTTAGATCTTGATGTCTGTCAAAAAGAGTTTGCCATTTGTCACGAACATTTTTCCAAAGAGCATTATTTTCTTTCCACCATTTTTGAGCAGCGATACACTTAATATCTGGAACTTTAGTGTACACATCCATTCCTTTTTCTTGTGCTAACAAAACATCTTTTTCGTTGTCATCGCGAATCAGTTTGTCATTATCTTGCTCATGATTCCATCCTGTAGCAGTAATTTCATGAATGTTTCTTCTTTTTAAAACATTATAATCATCACGTACAGTATGTTCTCTACGCGGTAATGGAGCGTCTGTAGTATTTACCCAGTAATCTTTCCCGTCAATATGTGCCCATGAAGAAGTACCTTCATATCTTGGACTGTCATCTACTTGATATACTTTTTGAGACCATTGTCCTTTTACTGCTTTTTTATCTAATTTCTTGTATTTCCAAGAAGTTTCTTTGTCGAATAAATACAAGTCAGTGTTCTCAAACATCCAATCTTGTCTCCAGTGTTTAATAATCATATCGTCACTTACTATAAGTAGGTGTTGCATTACAATTTTGTTAGGAGTATCTTCTAATAATTCTACCCATTCTAAAGCAGATTCATGTTTAGTTTTTGATGGCTTATAATTGGCTGTATCTTTTGGGTATTGAAAAGTTTCAGTAAAATTAAATTTCACTTCATAGCAACCACACATCGATTTTATCGACTTAATATCTTGTTGTTTTTTAGATTCTTGAGCAAATCCAAAATTAATAGATAACGCCATAACGGCAGATAAACAGAGCCCTTTTGTAATCATAACTAGTTTTTTTGATTTTAAATTTTTAGCAAATATATAAATTTTATTTAGAATGAATTAAAATAATTATATATTTGCCGAAGTTATTAAGACTAATTAAAAATAATGAAAACCAAAACGATCCAATTTGTTGCTTTAGTATTTTGTATAACGCTTTCTGCGCAACAAAAGCCAAAAGATAGTATTCGTGCCAACGAATTATCCGAAGTTGTTGTTACTGGGCAGTTTGAGCCACAATCTATAAAGAAGTCGGTTTTTAACGTGCGTGTTATCTCAAGTAAAGACATTCAGAACTTAGCAGCTAACAATTTGTCAGATGTACTAAATCAGTATTTGAATATTAATGTAAGACCAAGCGGTACAAGTGGGCGTTCTACAGTATCGTTATTTGGGTTAGATGCTCAGTATTTCAAGATTTTGGTAGATAATGTTCCTTTAGTAAGTGAGGCAGGTTTAGGGAACAACACCGATTTATCTCAAATTAACTTAAACGACGTAGAGCAAATAGAAATTGTTGAAGGTTCAATGGGAGTTACTTACGGAGCAAATGCCGTAAGTGGTGTTCTGAATATAATCACAAAAAAAACTTCTAAATACAAATGGAGCATGACAGCTTCGGTACAAGAAGAAACGGTTAAAGACGAATATGCTCTTTTTAAAGAAGGCCGACATATACAATCACTTAAGCTTTCGCATACATTAAATAAAAATTGGTTTATAAGTTTAGGGGCAAATCGCAATGATTTTAGAGGTTTTCTAGATGATAAAAATGGAAAAGATTATATCCAAAATGATCAGACTCGTGGCTATAGATGGCTTCCAAAAGAGCAATTAAATACGACAGCATTAATAGCATATCATAAAGATAGTTTTCGTTTTTTTTACAAATTTGAATTTTTGGATGAAGATGTAGACTATTACAATAGTACGGTGCAATCTGGTTACACTCCAGAATTAGGATCCTATAGATACTCAGAAGATAAACGATATTTTACCAATAGATATTTTCATAATTTAAATGCAACAGGTAAGTTATTCGCAAAGCTAAATTATAATGTTTCTCTTTCGCATCAAAAGCAAAAACGTGATGTAGAGGATTTTAGATATTATTTATATACTAAAAATGAAGCGAAAAATGTTACTGTAAAGGACCAGTCTATGGAAGTGCTTTATTCTACAGGAACTTTAAGTAATTTTTTCTCTGATAGTAGAGTTGATTTACAATTAGGATATGAGTTTGTAAACAATCAAGGATATTCATTAGTTAAAGAGGCAAATAATAAGTTTTCTCCAGTTCGTAAAACACTTGAGAATTATGATTTTTTCGCTTCATCAGAAATCCGTGCAACCGAAAAACTCTCTATTCGTCCAGGATTACGTTTTTCTGCTCAATCTAAATTTGATAATCAATATGCTTCATCTCTTGGTTTAAGATATTTGTTTGATAAAGGAGTAGAGCTTAGAGGTTCTTATGGTAATTCTTTCCGCACACCGACTTTTGAAGAATTATATTCAAAACAAATTTTTGATGGTCATTTTTTTACTGGTAATGAAAATCTTATCCCAGAAACTAGTACTTCTTACGAAGCTAGTCTTAAAAAGATATCAACTCTTGCTTCAGGGTTTCAAATCGCGAACACTTTTGCAGGAAGTTATTTAAATGTAGATGATAGAATTGATATGGCACTTGCAAGATTCAATCCAGATACAGGAAATCCAGAGTATGAATATATCAATATTAGTAAATACAAAATGTGGAATTTTTCGACTACGAACCAATTTAAAATAGATAATCTAACATTTAACTTTGGCGCGTCTTTGATTGGAATTTCTCAAAAAATTGAAAACCAGGTTTTTTCTTCAGATGATAAGTTTCTTTATTCTTTTAATCTTAATAGTAGTGTTTCATATATTATTCCGAGCTGGAAAACAACATTTTCGGCATATTACAAATACAACGGAAAATCACAACAATTTATAGAAACAAGTTCTGCTTACGTAATATCCGATGTCGATCCGAGTAATTGGCTTGATGCTTCAATTAGAAAAAACTTTTTTGGTGATAAACTGGAAGCTACAATAGGAGCAAGAAACATACTTAATGTGCTTAATGTAAATCAAACAAATACGAGTCAAGCTGTTGCTCATGCTGGGCCTTCACAAATAATGTTGGCTTATGGGCGCTCTTATTTTATAAAATTAGCATATAATCTTAATCTTTAATATAAAATCAAATACAATGAAAAAGACATTTTTACTATTATCATTCGCATTATTGACTCTTGGAAGTTGTTCGAGTGATGACAATAACGATACAGTGGTTATACCAGGTCCCTCTGTTGGAGAAGTATTACAACCAAGTGTAGGTGGGCCAAATCAACCAAATCAGGTTTATGTAGATTTAAGTACTGGAAAGTTAGAGTCTGTAAATAGAGCAAAATGGGATTTAGGATTTTCTAGCGGTTCAGATTTTAGAGTTGTAATCAATGGTTCTATTAAAATGGCTGTAAAAAAGCTAGAGACTTCAGATATTACTTTAGTGCAACAAATTGATAATTCTGTTAATGTTGGATTTGATTCACCTGCATCAAAAGGATATGTTGATAATCCTACAGGAGTTTTAGAGGGAGCTGGTGAAGGAGTTGGAACGGCTATTGCTGAGATTTCGGCTACAGATGCTGCTAATAAAGTATATCTAGTAAATCTTGGATTTGAAGTTGGGACTGCAGTGCCGAATGTAGGTTCAGCAAATCTTTATGGTAACCCTAGAGGGTGGAAAAAAATTAGAATTCTAAGAAGTGGGAATGGATATAAAATTCAATTTGCAAATTTAGATGCAACAACTTTCACAGAAAAAATAATTTCTAAAGAAGCTGCTTTTAATTTTTCATTCTTTAATTTGATTTCAGGAACTAACGTAGTAGTTGAACCAGAAAAAACAAAATGGGATTTAAACTTCACAGGTTTTACTAATTATACACCTAATGGTCCGGTAATTGTAAGTTATGGATATGCCGATTTTATTATCTCAAACTTGAGAGGTGGAACTCAGGCATATGAAGTTTTAGTTGCTACAGGTGGATCTTATGCTGATTTTAATAAAGTAAAGGTTGTTGAAGCTAATTTTAAAACTTCTTTAACAGACCAAAGAGTTCTTGGTCCAAATTGGAGAAATCCAGGTGGTCAAAATGGTTCATTACCAAGTATAAAAACAGATCGTTTTTATGTAATTAAAACAACAGGTGGGAATTATTATAAAGTTAACTTCCTTACTATGACAAATGCTGCAGGAGAAAGAGGGCATACTACTTTTGAATACGCGCTTTTAAAATAGGCTCATAAAGAGACAATCAATATTATAAAAATAAATACATTCCTTCTTTTTAGGAATAATATAAGTCTAACGAGTTCATTTAAATACTCGGATTATTGTTTGTAAATCTAGCTTGGTTATGAATTTTGAAATCAATATTTATACAAGACTATGTTTAAATTCAATTAGAAGATTACTTGGTTTTTTTTATTTTTTTTTGGAAAGAGGCTAGATTTATCTAGCCTCTTTTTTATTTTTCATTTATTCAAAAAAAAAGAATGATAGATTATTGTTTATTCTATCTTTGCAAACGTTTTAATTGAATTAATAAGAAATTTAGACAGTGTGATTCTTATTGATTTTATTCTTCAAAATTTATAATTAAAAGTGAATACAAAATCTTATTTTTTTCAGTCTTTTGCAATTATAGCATTAGCATTTGTAGCTTTCGTTGGTTTTAAACAAATATTGCCAGATAAAATTTTTCCTGAAAGCAAAGTAGATTCCAAAAACGTTCTTGTGGATAGCATGCTACTAGAATCTTTTGAGAAAGAATCTGTGTCTAAAAAAGGAGATAGCACTGATGCGGATCAACAAGGGCAGGAGAATATCACTTTTAATTCTAATGAAGGAATTGAATTTCCTTCTGAAACCTTCGATAATTATAAAGGTTATCAGTACCTGATTTCTTTTTATGATAAATTATACCAATTAGAAAAGCATCCAGAAGCAAAAGTAAGAATTGCATATTATGGAGATTCTATGACCGATGGAGATTTAATTGTTCAAGATGTTCGAAATAATTACCAAGAACGATTTGGAGGTACAGGAGTTGGATTTGTTTCTATCTCTTCTGAGTCATCGGCATCACGATCTTCGGTAAAATCGTTGTCTTCTAAAAACTGGAAAGCGCAATCGTATCTTAATGTAAAGAAACCTTTAAGTCCTTTTGGAGTTAGCGGACATGTCTTCTTTGCAAACGATAGGTCAAATTCAACATGGGTTTCTTATGAAGCTGGTTTAAGCAGATTTACCACTAGTTTAGATAATCCAACGTTGTATTACGGAAAATCATCAAAAACAGGAAAAGTAAATTTCATAATTGGTAAAGATACTATCTCTAAAAATCTTGCTCCAAATAATTTGGTCAACACCATAAAAGTAACTTCAAAAAGCATCAAAGCATTTAAGGCAAATTTCATTCAAGCAGATTCAATTCCGATTTTTGGATTCAATTTTGATAACGGAAGCGGAGTTCACGTAGATAACTTCTCTCAAAGAGGAAATTCAGGAATGCCAATTTCTATATTTGATGCCAATGTAATGCAAAGCTTCAATGCCAACTTAAAATATGATTTGATTATACTTCATTACGGAACAAACGTTTTGAATTATGGTACAAAAAACTATTCTTGGTATGGAAAAGGAATGACTAAAGCAATTAATAAAATAAAAGCATCTTTTCCAGGAGTTTCTATTTTGATTATTTCGACTGCCGATAAATCAACAAAATATGATATGCAAATGAAAACTGATTCAGCTGTTGTTCCTTTAATGAAAGCGCAGAAACGTTATGCTTTAGAAACAGAATCTGGATTTGTGAATTTATATACCTTAATGGGAGGTGATGGCTCAATGGTTAAATGGGTAGATGAGGCACCTGCAAAAGCAAACAAAGATTATACGCACTTTAATCAGCGTGGAGCAAAAGCAATAGGGGGGCTACTTTATGACCAATTGAATAAAGGATACGAACAGTATAAGGTTTTGCGTGAGAAAAGAGAAGCCAATATTAGAAAGGGCAAAACCGTTAAGAAAACAAATGCAGATTCCGTGTCTGTAATAAACGATAGTGTAGATGAATAAACTTATTATTTTCTTTTGTTGTCTTCTTTTTGCGTCTAATAATAAAGCGCAAAAGGCAGAGCCAATTTTAATGACTAAAAAGATGATTAGCAATATAGATACAACAACTGTAGAACCTTTGTCGGGAAATCAAATTTATAATGCTAAAGTATTAGAAAGCTTTTTCAGTAAATTAAAAGACAATGAAAGTCATAATAATCGAAAAATAAACATAGTTCATATCGGAGATTCACACATTCAGAGTGATTTGATGACAAATGAAATTCGTAAAGAACTTCAGAATGAATTAGGAAATGCTGGTCGAGGTTTGATTTTTCCGTATTCGTTAGCAAAAACGAATGGTTCTTATAATGAGCGTTTCCGTTCGAATAAGGCTTGGGAAAGTTACCGAAACATTCTCCCTGTAAAAGATTGTCCGATGGGTTTAAGTGGCATCGCACTTTGGAGAAACACTGATGGTTTTGTAATCGAAGTAAATGTAAAAGATCCGGTGTATAAGTTCAATACAATCAAGATTATTACGCCACAAAATCAGCATATGTTTGACTTGGCAACTCGCATTCAGACTAACATGATTCAATCTTCGGAGCGAAAGGTAATTACGCATAAAATCAAAAAAGGAGAGGCGATCTCGATTATTGCGGATAAATACAACGTTTCGATTGCTGAGATAAAAAGAGCCAATCATTTAAAATCGAATGCGATTAGAGCTGGTAGGACATTAAAAATTGTGACAAATGAAACACGTCCTAAAACAATATCACAATCAGAATACGTTCCTTTAGAGATAGAGTCAGATTCCTTCTCGCATTATTATAATACAGAGAAAGCATTAGATAAAATTTATCTTATTCCAAATAAAGACGCTAAGAAATATGAGCTTAACGGATTGATTCTCGAGAAAAATTCGGCAGGAGTAATTTATAGTGGCATTGGGGTAAATGGAGCAAAGTTCTCTGATTACAATAAATACCCAGTTTTCTTTGAGCAACTAAAATCGTTGCATCCTGATATGATTGTTTTATCATTAGGAACAAACGAAAGTTATGATAGATTAGAGGCTTCGGGGTATATAAAACAATTAAGAGAGTTTATAAGCAATCTAAAAGCACAAAATATTAATGTTCCAGTAATCGTCATGACGCCACCGCCATCGTTACTAAAAGCAAGAAAACCCAATACATTTGTTGCCGATTATACAAAACATATATACGAAACAGCTCAGTCAGATGGATTAGCAGTTTGGGATTTGTATAACGAGTTTGGAGGTATGCAAGGGATCGGAAAGCTAAAAGCCGAAGGATTAATAGGCCCAGATTGGGTACATTATTCTAAAAATGGATATGAAAAGCAAGGTCGCTTGTTTTCGAAAGCATTATTAAACGAATACAATAATTTTAAATTAAAAAAATAAGTTGATAACAGTTGATAGCATTAATGATTGGTTCGTTCAAAATTTTGGTGCGCTTACATTAGAACAGGTTAAAGGTTGGTTTATATATAATCCAGAAGAAAAATTATTATTCAATACTGGTTTATTCTTAGGATTGTTTTTGGTTTTTTATTTTGTGTATGCCTTTTTACGCAAAACATTTTATTTAAGATTAACGTATGTTATTCTATTTTCGCTTTTCTTTTATTATAAATCAAGCGGAATATACTTTTTGTTATTACTGCTGTCTTCCGTCGTAGATTATGGCTTGAGCCAAATAATTTATAATGAAAAAGTAAAGACTAGAAAGAAAATATACCTGATAATAAGTGTTATCTTAAACTTAGGATTACTGGGTTATTTCAAGTATATGAACTTTATGATTGTCACGTACAATGATATGTTTCATGGTAATTTTGAGCTGCATGATATTTTTCTACCAGTCGGAATTTCATTTTATACATTTCAATCGATGAGTTATATCATTGAGATTTATCGTGAAGAGATTAAGCCGACAAAAAATTATATTGAGTATTTATTCTTCGTTTCTTTCTTCCCGCAACTAGTAGCTGGGCCAATTGTAAGAGCCAAAGATTTCTTACCACAGATATACCAGAAATTAAGTCTTACCAAGGAGGATGTAAATAATGCATTGTTTTTAATCATTGGAGGTTTAATTAAGAAAACAGTAATCTCAAATTACATATCGGTAAACTTTGTAGATCGTGTTTTTGATACACCTATGAGTTATACCTCATTCGAGAATTTAATGGCTTCTTATGGATATGCAATCCAGATTTACTGTGATTTCTCAGGATATTCAGATATGGCAATCGGTATTGCATTATTGCTTGGATTTAAATTACCGGCTAACTTTAGAACACCATATAAATCGGTATCGATTACCGATTTCTGGAGAAGATGGCATATTTCATTGTCAACTTGGTTAAAAGACTTTTTGTATATATCTATTGGAGGAAACAGAGAAGGGACATTTGCAGGATTTTTATTTCCTAGTTTATTCTTCTTCGGATTATTGCTTTGGGGAATTACAAACTCAGCCGAGAGTATAATTCCACTTGTAATCGCAGTAGGAGGAATTGTAGTTTTCTGTTTGTCATTTTTGCTTTCAAGCAAATTGAAACAAACAATGGTGACTAATTTTAACTTATTTACGACAATGCTTTTAGGAGGATTGTGGCACGGAGCAGGAGCACAGTTTATAATTTGGGGAGCATTACACGGATTAGCTTTGGCAGTTCATAAAATAATTGTAGAACTTTTTCCATCTAAAAAAGAAAATAATGGATTCAGTTCTATCTGGAAATTCTTCTCGATACTACTTACATTTCACTTTGTAGTTTTCTGTTGGATATTCTTCCGAGCAAAAGATTTCGATACAGCAATACAAGTAATTAATAATATTGGTCAGTTAACATTTGAGCCAGAACATTGGCAAACAATTATAATAGGATACAAAAACGTATTTTTATTAATGCTTTTTGGTTACGTATGGCACTTCTTGCCAGAATCCATTATAGCTAAAATGAAGTTTGTTTTTGATAGCACGCCACTAATAGGAAAAGCTATAATTCTAGGATTTGTATATTGGATCGTTTACGCGACAGCAGTTGCAGGTTCACAACCATTTATTTACTTCCAATTTTAAAAGAGAGGTACAAAGGAGCAAAGTTACAAAGGCGCAAAGATTTTATTCTTTGCGCTTTTTTTATAAATTTAATTAGAGCGCAACTATTAAACTTTGTGAACAAAAAAAGCATAGAAACCTTTGCGTAAAACCTTGCGAACTTTGTGGTTAAATGCGGTTAAATAAAAATTGCCTGAAATGTCTAATTAGATTATCTTTGCACTTCAAATAAAGAAAATAGTATGTTTGATAATTTAAGTGATAAGTTAGATAAAGCCTTCCATATATTAAAAGGACACGGTAAAATTACAGAAGTAAACGTTGCCGAAACCTTAAAAGAAGTTCGTCGTGCCTTACTTGATGCCGATGTTAACTTTAAAATTGCTAAAGATTTTACTACCAAAGTAAAAGAAAAAGCAATAGGTCAAGACGTTTTAACTACATTACAACCAGGACAATTATTGGTTAAGTTGGTAAAAGACGAACTTACTGAATTGATGGGTGGTGACGTAGCAGGAATAAACTTGTCAGGAACACCAAGCGTTATCTTAATGTCAGGATTGCAAGGATCGGGAAAAACTACTTTCTCAGGAAAACTGGCAAATTATTTAAAAACTAAAAAGAATAAAAAACCACTTTTAGTAGCGTGTGATATTTACCGTCCAGCGGCGATAAACCAATTACATGTTGTAGGTGATCAAATAGGTGTTGAGGTATACTCAGAACCAGATAATAAAAATCCTGTAGAAATTGCACAAAATGCAATTAAGCATGCTAAAGCGAATGGGTTCAATGTTGTTATCGTCGATACAGCAGGACGTTTAGCTGTAGATCAGGAAATGATGGACGAGATTGCACGTGTACACAAAGCAATTCAGCCACAAGAAACTTTATTTGTTGTGGATGCCATGACAGGTCAAGATGCTGTGAATACTGCAAAAGCATTCAATGATATATTAAACTTCGACGGAGTTATCCTTACTAAATTAGATGGAGATACTCGTGGAGGAGCTGCTATTTCAATTAAATCGGTAGTAAACAAACCAATTAAGTTTGTTGGTACAGGAGAGAAAATGGATGCAATCGATGTGTTCTATCCTATTCGTATGGCAGAACGTATACTTGGTATGGGTGATGTTGTGTCGTTGGTAGAAAGAGCACAAGAGCAATTTGATGAAGAAGAAGCTAGAAAAATTCAAAAGAAAATTGCTAAGAACGAATTTGGTTTTGATGATTTCTTGTCGCAAATTCAGCAAGTAAAGAAAATGGGTAATATGAAAGACTTGGTTGGAATGATACCGGGTGCATCTAAAGCCATGAAAGATGTAGAGATTGAAGATGATGCCTTCAAGCATATTGAAGCAATCATACACTCGATGACGCCATTAGAAAGAAGCAAGCCAGCAGTAATCGATGTAAAAAGGAAAGCTAGAATCGCAAAAGGTTCCGGAACCAAAATCGAGCAAGTAAATCAACTGATGAAGCAGTTCGACCAAATGAGCAAAATGATGAAGATGATGCAAGGCCCAGGCGGAAAGAATTTAATGAAAATGATGGGAGGCATGAAAGGAATGCCAGGCGGAATGCCGAGATAATATAAATAGTTTCAAGTTTCAGGTTTCAATTTTTTGAGACAGAAATTTGAAACTTTTTTACTTAATATAAATAAGAGTTTCTATTTTGAAACTTTAAATACTAAACACGAAACTTAAAAAACAACAATGCAACTACTAGACGGTAAAAAAACAGCTGAGGATATTAAAAACGAAATTGCAATAGAAGTGCAAGCGATTAAAGATGCGGGAGGCAAAGTGCCTCACTTAGCAGCTGTGATTGTTGGTAACGATGGAGCTAGTTTAACTTATGTAGGTAGTAAAGTAAGATCATGTCAACAAATAGGTTTCGATTCTACTTTGGTAAGTTTACCTGAAACGATTACAGAAGAGGAGCTGTTGGCAAAAATTAAAGAATTAAACGAAGATGATGATCTAGATGGATACATCGTACAGTTGCCTTTACCAAAACATATCGACGAGCAAAAAATTTTAATGGCAGTAGATCCAGATAAAGACGTAGATGGTTTTCATCCTACAAATTTTGGAAAAATGGCTTTAGAGATGGAAACTTTTATTCCAGCTACACCATTTGGAATCATGCAATTGTTAGAGCGTTATAAAGTAGAAACAGCGGGTAAACATACTGTAGTTATTGGACGTAGTCATATTGTGGGCCGACCAATGAGTATTTTGATGAGCCGTAAAGGTAACCCTGGTGATTCAACAGTAACACTTACGCATAGTAGAACTAAGAATATTGAAGAGTTTACTAAAAATGCCGATATTATTATTACAGCTTTAGGGGTTCCAAATTACCTGAAAGCGCATATGGTAAAAGATGGAGTTGTTGTTATCGATGTTGGTATTACAAGAGTTGAAGACGCAACGCATCCAAAAGGTTACGTAATTACAGGTGATGTTGATTTTAATGAAGTAAGTAAGAAATCATCTTTTATTACACCAGTTCCCGGTGGAGTAGGTCCAATGACTATTGCAATGCTTCTTAAAAATACATTACAGGCAAGAAAAAGGAGAGCGAGAAATTAGAAAATATCAAAAAATCCCATTCAGTTTTGAATGGGATTTTTTGATTTTAATAATCTCCTCTTTTCTTAAATCGAGGGTCGTCTCTTTTTATAAATTCAGTTCTCTTTCTTGGAGTTTCAATTTTAGGTAAACTAGCTTCTTCCGTCTTGCTCGAAGGTTCAATAAGTTCGTTTAGCTCTTTGATCTCTGCGTCAGTTAGATCACGGTAGCGACCAACAGGAACATCAAGAGAAATATTGATAATACGAATACGTTTTAAGGCAGTAACTTCATATCCTAGATATTCTGCCATTCTACGAATCTGACGGTTTAAACCTTGAGTTAGGATAATCTTAAAAATGTATTTGCTTATTTGTTCTACTTTACATTTTTTAGTTACCGTATCAAGAATAGGTACTCCATTTCCCATTCGTTCAATAAAACGATCAGTTATAGGTTTGTTTACCGTTACAGTATATTCTTTTTCGTGGTTATTTCTTGCACGTAGAATTTTGTTTACTATATCACCATCATTAGTCATAAAAATTAATCCCTCACTGGCTTTGTCTAATCTTCCAATTGGAAATATACGCTTGGGATAATTAATATAATCGACAATGTTATTACGAACGTCTAAATTAGTAGTGCATTCTATTCCAGCAGGTTTGTTAAAAGCCAAATAAACAGGTTTTTCATGCTTTTCTACGATTAACTTTCCGTCTATACGTATTTCATCATTAGGTGAAACTTTCGTTCCCATTTCAGGCACAACGCCATTTATAGTTACACGACCTTCTTCGATTAGTTTGTCAGCTTCACGACGAGAACAATATCCAGTTTCTCCAATGAATTTGTTGAGGCGTTTTAAATTTTCTTCCATAGTGCAAAAGTAATCAAAAAAATAGACTTCTTAGATTGTTGGACTTCTTAGACTGTTAGAATTTTAGACTTCTTAGATTTTTGGATTTTTGGATTTTTGGATTTTTGGATTTTTGGATTTTTGGATTTTTGGATTTTTGGATTTTTGGATTTAGTAAAAAAAAAGCATTCTGCTTTTTTTTTACCTCAGAACCTCAGAACCTCAGAACCTCAGAACCTCAGAACCTCAGAACCTCAGAACCTCAGAACCTCAGAACCTCAGAACCTCAGAACCTCAGAACCTCAGAACCTCAGAACCTCAGAACCTCAGTGGAAGTTGGCGCTGTCTTTAGGTGTTTCTTTTCTATCATGCATTCCGTAATTTCTTTTTACATCTGCAATCCTTAAATGATAATCTTTAAAAATTTCTTGTCTGCCTTTAGATTGAGCGCCACGATGCATTTCAAGAGTTCTCCATTGTAGAATACTTTCTTCATCTTTCCAAAAAGATAAAGACAAAATTTTTTCGGAATCATTCAAACTTTGAAATCGTTCTATAGAGATAAAACCAGGGATTTTATCAAGCTCTGGACGCAAACTTGCTGCAATGTCAAGGTATTCTTGTCTTTTTTCTTTTTCTGGAATTACTTCAAAAATTACTGCTATCATATTATTTTATTTGAGTTGTTGTATTGAGATCCATAAGGATTTAGGTAATCTAGCATTTATCATGGACTCATATTGAATGGTTGTGTCTAGGATTTTGATTGTTTTATAGTTGTCTAATAAATAGGATAAAGTTTCGGTTGCAAGATGAATCGAAAAATATTTTGCTAAACACATATGTCCTCCAGTTCCAAAAGTTAGATGGTCGTTGTTATTGATTCTTTCGATATCAAAATTCATTGCGTTATCAAATTTTTTAGGATCTCGATTTGCGGCTGCAAGAACAAGTAGAATAGCATCATTTTTCTTAATTATGGTTTTGCCTAATGTGATAGTCTTAGTAGCAACTCTTCGGGTATTATGAATTGGTGGGTCAAATCGCAATGTTTCGATTATTGTTTTTTGGATTAGGATTTTGGTAATGTCTTTTCTAAATATAGAATTGTTTGTATTTATAATTTGTAGCAGTGAATTGCTTAAAATCCCTCTACCTGCATCATAACTCTGAATGAATAATCCAATCAAATTGCTCACACAGATTTTTGTAGTTTCTTTTAAAGAAAGAGTGTGAAATGTTGCTATTTTATTTAGTAAAGGCTTATATAAACTAAGGTTTGATAGTTGTTTTTCTGTTATTGAAAAGATGTTTTCAGAAGCCTCATTAATTAATTGGACTTGTTCTTCGGTTTTGTTTGGGAGCATTATTTTTGCAAGAGACTCTATTTTTTCTAAAATGAAATTGCAATCACCTTGCTCAAAGTCAAAGCTTTTTAAAAGAACTAGAACAGGAAGTTTTTTACAAACGGAATCAACCCAATCTATTTTTGATTCAATTAGGTTGCTGTTTAGTAGGTCTGTAAAGATTCGGTTGGTATCAATTAATTTCATGTTAGCAAATAACAGTGTTGCAGTTTCTTTTGCTATTTCATGTTGGATTCCATTAGATAATCGAGATAAGTGATTAGCAATTTTCAAAGTATGTTCGTTGAGGTTTTGTACATTATTAGGGTTAATGGGAGGAATGTTTGCATTAGTGTTGTTTAGGATAGCTGTACAGTATTCGTGTGAGTAAATCGCCCAAATTTGGTTTGGTTCATCCCAGAATATAGGATACTTATCAAGCATTGATTCATATACAGCGTAAGGATCTTTAATGTCTGATTGAAAAAATAAAGTAGTTGGCATAGATTATTGTTTTAAGCAAAGTTATTTAACTTTACACGCAGATACTTCAATGGAGATTTAACTATGGTTACCTAAAATGGAAGAACAATTTATAAAAATAGCGACATTAATTGGTGATCCAACCCGAGCATCAATAATGTGGACATTACTCGATGGGAAAGCTTTTACAGCTACAGAATTGGCTATTGTGGCTAATACTTCACCTCAGAATATCAGTATGCATTTGGGAAAACTTTTAGATGCTAATTTGCTTTGTGTTGAAAAGCAAGGACGTCATAAGTATTATCGTTTTTCAACTAAGGAAATCGCTTATGCAATCGAAGGGATGGCAAATCTTATTGCGAAACCCTTAAATTCTAAGATGGAAAGTATAGAAAAGCTTTCGCCAATAAAACATTGCAGAACCTGTTATGATCATTTGGCAGGTAAAATTGGTGTTGCTTTGACAAATAGTTTATTAGAACAAAATATAATTATTGATACAGATACTAATTTTGAAGTTAGCCTGGAAGGTGAGAAATGGTTTTCGGACTTTGGGATTAATCTAAACGAAGTTAAAAAACAAAGGCGTTTATTTTTAAAGCCTTGCCTAGATTGGAGTGAAAGAAAAAATCATATGGCAGGTTCGCTAGCGGCTTCTTTATTGAGTAAAATGTTAGCTGATGATTGGTTGCGGAAAACTGCAAATTCAAGAGCAATAATTATAACTGGTAAAGGAGAGAAAGAGTTGTTTAGGTATTTTAAAATTATTGTTTAGACTGTTAGACTGTTAGATTTTTGGATTTTTGGATTTTTGGATTTTTGGATTTTGTAAAAAAAAAGCAGAATGCTTTTTTTTTACCTCTGAACCTCTGAACCTCTGAACCTCTGAACCTCTGAACCTCTGAACCTCTGAACCTCTGAACCTCTGAACCTCTGAACCTCTGAACCTCTGAACCTCTGAACCTCTGAACCTCTGAACCTCTGAACCTCTGAACCTCTGAACCTCTGAACCTCTGAACCTCTGAACCTCTGAACCTCTGAACCTCTGAACCTCTGAACCTCTGAACCTCTGCACCTCTGAACCTCTGAACCTCTGCACCTCTGCACCTCTGAACCTCTGAACCTCACCCCTAATCTTCTGAAAACAAAAAAGCAGCGACTTTCTGATACAGTTCATCATCATGCATGCCGTGACCCAAGCCGTTTGTGGTAATGAATTTACTATTCTTCCAGGTGCTTGCTATTTTTTCTCCTTCTTCAAATGCAACTACTGTGTCGGCAGTATCATGTGCGATTAGTCCTTTTACGGTAAAGCTTGAAGCAAATTTCTTAGCTGAGAAATCATTTAGTTTAAAATTGAAACGAGTAATGAAATGATTATCTAACAGGGGAGTCATTTTTTTGTTTAGACTCAGCATAGCAATATAATTATTGATAAGTGTTTGCAGGTCAGATGGAGCACCTAAAACAACCATTTTTTGAATACTAGTTTCAGGAAATAAATACTGATGATAAACGCAAGCGGCTCCGCCAATAGAATGGCCGATTATTATAGAAGGTTGGTGTTTTTCTACTGCTTTGTTAATAAATTCCGCATAAAGAGGAATGTTGAATTCTTTTCCGCTACTTTGTCCGTGAGCGGGTGCGTCGATTGCAATAATAGTACTTCCAGATTTTTGTAAATAAGGAAGTGTTTTTTGCCATCTAGCAGCATTGCTTTCCCAGCCATGAACGAGTAAAATTTTAGTTTCATTTCCTTCCCAAGTATAAGTTTGAAAATGATGCTCATTGTGGTGAAAAGTTTCTGTTTTAGTATTTTGTAATATTTCGGGTAAACTGTCTTTGTTTAATCTGCCTTCTCGAGGTTGGCTAAATAGCGCATAGGAGAGTTGCGTTGCTTTCTGAGGACGAACATAACTTAAAAAGTTAATATACTTTCCTACTGATTTTAATGTAATGAAACGAATGCCTTCTTTAAGTCCCAAAATTGTAATTATTTAATATAAAAAAAAAAGCCTCGAATTTCGAGGCTTGTATTATTTAGAATTTAGAGAATAATTGATCCATTTTTTCTCTTTCTTCATCTGCTAATGTACTGTCAACTAAGATTCTTCCAGAATGCTCATCAGTGATGATTTTTTTTCTAGATGCAATCTCAACTTGAGTTTGTGGTGGAATAGTAAAGAAAGATCCTGCTGATGCACCTCTTTCGATAGATACTACTGCCAAACCGTTACGAACACTACTTCTGATTCTTTTGTAAGCAGCTAATAAACGCTCTTCAATTAAACCTTCGTATTCAGCTGATTTTTCAGATAAGAAGATTTCTTCTTTTTGAGTCTCAGCCATAATCGCATCTAATTCAGATTTTTTATGTTTTAGATGTGAGCTTTTAGATTCAAGTTTTTCTTTTAAACCAGAGATAACTTCTTTTTTATGCTCAATAGAAACTTTCATTTCTTTGATTTGCTTTTCAGCCAATTGAATTTCTAATTCTTGAAACTCAACTTCTTTAGTCAAAGAGTTAAATTCTCTATTGTTGCGAACAGATTCTTGTTGTTTTGTATACTTTTTGATAGACTCTTTATGATCATCAATAGCATTTTTTCTAGTTTTGATTTGCTCTTCAACTATTTCTAGCTCGCCTTTCAATTTTTCTGAACGTGTGCCTAAACCTGCAACTTCATCTTCTAAATCTTCCACCTCTAATGGAAGTTCTCCTCTTACGTTTCTGATTTCGTCAATTCTAGAGTCAATTAGCTGTAAATCGTAAATTGCTCTTAACTTGTCCTCAACACTTAATTCTTTCGTATTCGCCATATTCTATAAGTACTTAACTGGATTTGTATTTTCTTCTGATAAAATGATTGCAAAATTAAGGATTTTTTTCCGAAGATAATCAACAATATAATTTTTTGTATAGCGTTCGCTTTCAAAATGTCCAATATCTGCTAATAGTAATCGATTTTCGGCTTCATAAAACTGATGGTATTTTAAATCAGCAGTTAAAAAAGCATCAGCACCAGCCTGAATTGCATTTTTTATAGCAAAACTACCAGATCCACCAAGAACGGCAACTTTATGAATTTTCTTTCCAATATATGCCGAGTGTCTAATGCCATCAGCTATCATTTTTTCTTTTACAAAAGGTAAAAAATCAGTTTCGTTCATCGGAGTTTCAAATTCCCCAATCATACCCAAACCTATATTTTGATAATCATTTAGCAAATCGTAAATTTCATAAGCTACTTCTTCATAAATATGAGTATTAAAAAGTGTCTTCAGTATTTTTGATTGTAAGTGTTTTTCAAAAACAACTTCAATTTTTATTTCGTTTCCAGTATGTAATTTGCCTTTTTCTCCAATAACAGGATTGCTGTTTTCGTTTCCTTTAAAAGTAAAAAAACCTTCTGTGTTGAAACTACAATTGTCGTAATTACCAATTTTACCAGCGCCTGCTTCAAATAATGCATTGCGAACATCTTCTGAATTCTCAGGGACAGTATAGGTTATTAGTTTTCGAAGGTATTTCTGTTTCGGAATTAGGACTTTTGTATTTGTCAAGCCTAAAGCATCGCAGAATATTTTATTTACACCTTGCGAATGATTGTCTAGTGCGGTATGAACGGCGTAAATAGCAATATCATTTTTAATTGCTTTAAGAATAGCACGTTCTACATAATTTTTGCCAGTTATTTTTTTGATACCAGAAAATAAAATGGGATGAAAACAAACTACAAGATTGCAGTTTTTGCTAATTGCTTCGTCTATTACATTTTCGAGTGCATCATGACAAACCAAAACTCCTGTAGCTTCTGTTGATGCGTTTCCTACTAGCAATCCAACATTGTCAAAATCTTCGGCATAGCCTAAAGGAGCCATTTCTTCGAGTACAGAAAGTATTTCTTGTATTTTCATTTTTAGATTTTTTGATGATTAGATTGTTGCAATTTTGTAATTATGAAATAATCCAATTTCTGAACAACAAATTAACGAATAAACAAATCAACTTTGGAATAAAAAAAATACTTTAAGAAATCTACATTTGTTAGAAGGAATAGTTTTAAAGCTAATTGCTGTTAGATTGAATTGTTCAAATAAGAATGGTGTGATTTTCGTATATTTGTATTTCAAAATTAAGAGTCATGACTACAATAACAATAAAAATTAATGAGCGTACCAAAGCAGGAAAAGCATTTCTAGCTATGTCCGAAACTTTTTTTAAAGGTGTTGAAGGAATTGAAATTATTGAAACAGATTCTGAAAAAATAAAAAAATCAGAAAGCGTATATAGTCCTGAATTTGTAAAAAAAATTAAAAAAGCGGAAGCAAATATCAAAAAAGGTAAAACTACAAGATTAAATCCTGAGGACATATGGGGAAGTATTTTGTAGAACTTGAAGATCTTGCACGTAAAGATTTAAAGGCTCATTTTAAATCTGGAAATAAATCTGTTATAAAAAAAATTGAAAAAATACTATTGGAACTTAGTGAAACCCCTTTTTCTGGAGAAGGTAAGCCAGAAGAATTAAAATATAATCTAGAAGGATATTGGTCTAGACGTATTAATCAGAAAGACAGAATGATTTATCGGGTAGAAGATGCTATTGTAACCGTTTTTGTAGTTTCAGCGATGGGGCATTATACTGATAAATAAAATTATGAATTTACTTCGAAAAATACTTTTCCCTTTTGCTGTTTTATACGGAATCATTACTTCTATTCGGAATTTTCTTTTTGACAAAGGAGTTTTAAAATCTACATCATTTGATGTTCCGATTATTGCAGTTGGTAATCTTAGTGTTGGTGGAACAGGGAAAACACCTCAAATTGAATATTTAATCCGATTGTTATCAGATAAGTATCAGGTAGCAACTCTTAGTCGTGGTTACAAACGACAATCAGAGGGGTTTGTTCTTGCCGATGCCAATTCTAATGCTGTTATTTTAGGAGATGAGCCTTTTCAGTTTTTTAAAAAGTTTAAGAATATTCTGGTTGCTGTAGATGCGAATCGAACAAATGGAATTCAGCAATTACTTTCTCAATCGAAAAAACCAGAAATTATTTTGCTTGATGATGCCTTTCAACATCGAAAAGTCAAAGCAGGATTTTATATTTTGTTAACTTCGTATGGTGATTTGTATGCAGATGACTGGATGCTACCTACAGGTAATTTGCGAGAGAGCAGGAGCGGAGCCAAACGAGCTAATATAGTTATTGTTACTAAATGTCCTGCTGATCTTGGAGAATCCGAACAAGAGAATATTCGCAGAAAATTAAAATTAGAAGCTTCGCAACAACTCTATTTTACTTACATTGATTATGATGATAGTATTTATTCTCAAACAGAAAAAATAGCCGTTGAAGATATTATAAACAGTCAGAAGCTACTTTTGGCAGGAATTGCAAAGCCAGCTCCATTTTTTAAGTTTTTAAAATCAGATGCAGACGAATGTCTTACATTCCCTGATCATCATCATTTTACAGAAGCAGATATTACAACGATTGCGAAAAAAGCAAAAGAACATAAAATTATTACAACCGAAAAGGATTATGTTCGCTTAAAAGACACTAATATTGCGCCGCAATTGTATTATTTGCCAATAAAAAGCTCGTTTATTAATTATCAAAATAATTTTGATACAACAATTTTAAATTATGTGGGAAAAAGTTCAAGAAACAGTTAGTTATATAAAGTCGAAAACACAATTCGCTCCAGAATATGGTGTGATTTTAGGTTCAGGTTTAGGTGGTTTTACAAATGATATCAAAATAGATTTTACCTTACCATATAATGAAATTCCTAATTTTCCAGTATCAACAGTTCAAGGACATACTGGAGCTTTGGTTTTTGGAACTATTGGAGATAAAAAAGTGGTTGCGATGCAAGGTCGTTTTCATTTTTATGAAGGATACTCAATGGAAGAAGTTACTTTTCCTGTTCGTGTAATGAAGTTTTTAGGAGTTAGTAAATTAATGGTTTCTAATGCTTCTGGAGGAGTAAATGCAGCTTACAAAGTAGGTTCTATTGTAATTATCAAGGATCATATCAATTTTGCGCCAGAGCATCCTTTACGTGGTAAAAATGACGAACGTTTTGGACCTCGATTTGTAAATATGAGTGAGCCTTATTCTAGAAAAATGATCATTAAAACCAAAGAAATTGCATCAAGATTGGATATAGAAATTCATGACGGAATTTATTTTGGTTTACAAGGACCAACTTTTGAAACTTTGGCGGAATATAAAATGGTAAAAATTCTTGGGGCAGATTGTGTAGGAATGTCTACTGTGCCTGAAGTTATTGTTGCTCGTCATATGGACATAGAAACTTTTGGTATTTCGGTAATTACCGATATGGGTAACGAAGAAAGTATAGATACAATCTCACATGATGAAGTTCTTGAGGCAGCAAAAATGGCAGAGCCTAAAGTAAGAGCTTTGATAAAAAACTTGATTTTAGAGTATTAATTACTATTTGAAGAAAAGAATTTTGCGATAATCGTGTAGAATTCGTCAGGAACAAAGGGTTTTGTTATTACGTCGTTCATTCCGAAAGACAATAACATTTCCCTGTTCTCATCCAATGAAATAGCTGTCAAGGCAATAATTGGAGTAATTTTGTCAAATTCACGAATGTATTTAGTGGCAGTAGTTCCATTTATTCCCGGTAAATGAACATCCATTAAAATCATATCAAAGCGTTTGATTTTTAATAATTCAATCGCTTCTTCACCATTGTCGATTACCTCACAAGTTATGCTTTTGTTTTCAAGCATCTTTCTAGTAATCATTTGGTTTATTCTGTTGTCCTCTATCAACAAAATATTTTTGCCTTTTAGTTCGTAGTCGTTATACAATTTAGTTTCTTCTTTAATAGCTAGGGGTTCATTATCTATTTGGAATTTCAATTTAAAAGTAAATGCAGAGCCTTTGCCAACTTCACTTTTAAGATTTATTTCTCCACCTAGCATTTCGGTTAGTTTTTTTACAATTGTAAGACCTAAACCGGTTCCTCCGTATTTTCGATTGACTTCTATTGAGCCTTGTGAAAAACTTTCAAAAACCGTTTGTAGTTTGTCTTCTGGTATTCCTATTCCAGTATCAACTATTTCAAAATAAACAGTTGCTTCATCGTCTTTTAATGAATGTAATTTTACAATAACATTCACGCGTCCATTTTCAGTAAATTTTAGGGCGTTATTAATCAAGTTCATTATAATCTGAGACAATTTAGTTGGATCGCCAATTAGATTATCAGGAATGCTATTATCAATGTCTAGATTAAAAAAGTTTTTATTGGCGGTAGCTAATTCTTTTAATGAGCTTTGTATGTTTATGAGTAATTCTTTTAGATTGAAGCTTATTGCTTCTGTCTCGAGTTTGTTAGAGTCAATTTTATTTATCTCAAGAATTTCATTGATAAACGTAGTTAAATAATTACCTGAGAATTTTAATGACTCTAGGTATTTTTTTTGTGATTTTTTAGGATTGTCTTCAATTAATAAATGGGTGATCCCGTTTATTGCATTAAGGGGTGTTCGTAGTTCGTGACTAACTGTTGATAAAAATTCAGACCTTGCCTTTGATGCTTTTTCAGCTTTGTTTTTTGCAATAATTAGTTCGTTATTTTTTTCTCTTAAAACAATATTATTTTGATTTCGAATAATATTGTTTTTATAAAGCGACAAGCTTAAAAGTGATAAAATTGAAATTAAAGCAATAGCGAGAATGCTTATTAATTTAGAATATTTATAGGTCTTTTTGTCCTCAAGATCTTTCTTTTCTTTTTTAATTGCAGTTTTTATAAGCTCTTTATCTTTGAATTTTTTAAAATCATCAAAGTCAACTTTTGAGTTTTTTAATTTATAGATATAGTTCTTTAGTTGGTAGTGTTCATTTAAATAAGAGTAAGCCCTATCGTAGTCTTGGTGTGTTTTGTAAAACTGACTTAACGCTAATAAAATTATTGCTTTTTGGTTAAGATCATTGCTTTTAGAAGTTAGGTCTAGTGCCTTGTCAAGGTAGTATATAGCCTCTTTATTTTGTTTTAGCTCTTTTTGAATAAGTCCAAGCTGATAGTAAGCATCAGTTTTGGTTCTTAGCATCAACTTGCTATCTGGTTCTTCGATTATTTTTTTAAATGTTGCGATAGCCAAATCGTATTCTTTATTGGCTTTTAAGGCAATTCCTTTTTGAAGATTCAGTGTTTGAGTCGAATCAATAATTTTTAACTGTTTAAAAATAGATTCTGATCTTTTATAATAGTTTTCAGCAAGATTGTGGTTGCCTTTTTCAGTATTTGTTATACCAATATAGTGAAGGGTAAGTGCTTTGGTAGCAGTAGTTGTGTCTTTAAGTAGGGTTAGACTTTTGTTAAAGTTGGTTAAAGCCTCGTCGTATTTTTTCTGGTTATAAAAAATTTTACCTAGCTTAAAAGTTTGGTTGGCTTGGCTTTCAATTTTATGATTTGATTCACTAAAAAGGATTGACTTTTCGGTAAAAGCGAGTACTTGATTGTGTTTTTTGGCCTTGACACTAGAATTAGATGGTTTGCTAGAATGCACTACGTTATCTGTATTCTCAGTTAACTGAGAATACAAAAATGAACTGAAAAGACTGATTATAATAAAAAGGTATTTCATGTATTGTAATACTTTCTATAATTAGTTTATCTTTCTTTTGTCAGCAATATCAAATCGATTAATCTAGACGAATAACCAATTTCATTGTCGTACCAGCCTACAACTTTAACCATTTTGTCGATTACAGAAGTAAGTTGTGCATCAAATAAACAGGAATTCTGATTTCCGATAATATCAACAGATACAATAGGATCTTCAGTATAATCTAAAATTCCTTTTAAACTAGTTTTAGCGGCATTCTTAAATGCGTCGTTAATTTCTTCGATAGAAACGGCACGATTTACATTGAAAGTAATATCGGTTAATGAACCATCTGGAACAGGAACTCGAATACCACAACCGCCAATTTTATTTTGCAATTTAGGGAATATTTTTGTTAATGCTTTTGCTGCGCCCGTTGTTGTAGGAACAATTGATTGGCTCGCACCTCTAGCTCTGCGTAGATCTTTATGGGGTTGATCGTGCAGACTTTGATCTGTTGTGTATGAGTGTATCGTAGTAATGTAGGCCTGCTCGATACCACAAAGATCATCGATTATTTTTATCATTGGAGCTGCATTGTTTGTTGTACAACTCGCATTTGATATTATAGTTTCTGTTCCATCTAATATTTCTTCGTTTACACCCAAAACCACAGTTTTGATAGTGTCTACTTCAGAAGGGGCAGATAGAATAACTTTTTTTGCTCCAGCTATAATGTGCGCATTTATTTCATCATGCGTTTTATATTTCCCTGTAGATTCTATAACATAATCTATATCACAGTCCTTCCAGTTTAAGTTTGAGATGTCCTTTTCGTGGAAAAATAAAAAATGCCTTCCATCAACGATTATTCCATTTTCGTCACTGCTCACAACATAGGGCAATACACCATGAATACTGTCGTATTTAATTAGGTGTGCCATAGTTTTGGTGTCTGCAATGTCGTTTATGGCGACAACTTCAATTTCAGGATGGTTTAAAAGTAATCGAAATAAGTTTCGACCAATTCTTCCGAAACCGTTAATAGCAATTCGTATTTTTTTATTCATTTAAAAAGGAAATATTCAACATTTAGAAACTAAAGAATGTGTTTTTGTGCCTTATAAGAAGAACGAACTAATGGGCCACTTTCTACATGGCGAAATCCTAATTCTAGTCCAAATTTCTCATATATAGCAAATTGATCTGGAGTGATAAATTCTTTTACAGGTAAATGTTTTTTACTTGGTTGTAAATATTGTCCAATTGTTACCACATCTACATTTGCATTACGCAAATCAGTCATGGTCTGAAATACTTCTTCTTCGGTTTCTCCAAGACCAAGCATAATTCCCGACTTGGTTCTGTTGATTCCTTTTTCTTTTAAGTAGCGTAATACTTCTAGGCTACGGTCGTATTTGGCTTGTATGCGTACTTCACGAGTTAATCGACGAACAGTTTCTACGTTATGAGAAACAACTTCAGGGTTAGCTTCTACAATTCGGTCAATGTTTCTTTCTATTCCTTGAAAATCAGGGATTAATGTCTCTAGAGTCGTATTCGGATTCATACGGCGTATTGCCTTAACAGTTTCAATCCAAATAATCGAACCACCATCTTTTAAATCATCTCTATCTACACTTGTAATTACAGCATGTTTGATATTCATGATTTTAATAGAGCGTGCTACTTTTTCTGGTTCGTCCCAATCTACAGTCTCAGGTCTTCCGGTTTTTACACCACAAAAACCACAAGAACGTGTACAAACGTTACCTAAAATCATAAAAGTAGCAGTTCCTTCTCCCCAGCATTCACCCATATTTGGGCAACTACCAGAAGTGCAAATCGTATTTAAACTATATTTGTCTACCAAACCACGTAGTTCGGTATATTTCTGTCCAATCGGTAGTTTTACCTTCAACCATTTTGGTTTTCCAACAGGTAAATTATTATCTATAACGCTTTCCATATTCAATATTCAAAGTACAAAGATACGGAATGTTGTTTATTTGTAGATTTGTTTATGCTTTAATTTATAAAACGACTGCAAAAAGCACGATTATTCTGTTTTTAGGATGAATGAGGTAATCTAGATTTATAAAGTTTTTATGTGATAATTGTAAACAAGTAATTTTAAATATGTCAAATTAATTTCTTTTCTTTAAAATTAATTGGTTTCCTATTAGATGAGTATTTTAAAGTTGTATTATATTTGTTATGGTTAATTTAACATTAAAACGATGAAAAGAAAATCAATAGCATTAATTGTATTGCTAGCAACTTTTGGATTTACAAAAGCTAATGCACAAATAAATTTAGGAGAAAAAGCTTTAGGAGCTGTTCAAAAAGGGTATGCAGGATTTACTTTTAGTGATGCTGATGCCGCAGCTTTATCAAAAGCAGCAGTTGCTGAAATGGATGCCAAAAATCAGATTGCCCCAGCGACAGATGGGTACGCAATTCGATTAAATAGATTGTTTGGAAAACATACTGCTGGTAATGGGTATACTTTAAATTATAAAGTTTATATGCTAAAGGAAGTAAATGCTTTTGCAACTGCAGATGGTAGTGTTCGTGTGTATTCAGGTTTAATGGATATTATGGACGATAATGAATTACTTGCGGTTATCGGACATGAAATTGGTCACGTAGCTAATCATGATTCAAGAGATGGAATGAAAGCACTTTACAAAAAAGAAGCTTTAATTGATGCAGTGTCTTCACAGTCAGGAAAAATTGCTGCGCTTACTGAAACTCAATTGGGAAAAATTGGAAGCGCTATGATTGATAGTAAGCATAGTAGAACACAAGAATCTGAGGCAGATTTATTCTCGTATGATTTCTTGAAAAAGAATGGTTATAATATTAATGCTGAAGAATCGGCATTTAGAATCCTTGCAAAGATGAGTGAAGGAGCAGAAGGATCATTTCTAGATAAAATGATGAGTTCACATCCAGACCCTAAACAAAGAGCAGATGCTGCTAAGCAAAGAGCAGAAAAAGACGGATTGTACAAGCCCTATGTACAACAAAAAATAGTGAATACTGTACCAGTAGCAGCAAAGAAAACAACTGCAAAGAAAACAGTTAAGAAAACTACTAAGAAATAATTAGATTTATTTTTTGAGCATAAAAAAAGCAGAACCTTAGGTTCTGTTTTTTTTTATTTTAAAGTTTTCAGGAAAAAGCTGTATCGATTGAATACTAAGCTTTTATAGAGATAATCAAAAAAGTCAGGTAACGATTTGGTAACGGTGCTAATTGCTTTTATTTTCAACGTGTTTCCGTTAGCTCATAACAAATATACAATATGATAGTATATTATAAAATATCATTTCCAAATTATTACACAATCTCTAGTTTAGATTAGCTGTTTCTTAGACCATTTGTTCTTCCAATTGTCCCTTCCAAATGGAGAACCCTTTATTGTAGTCCGAATAATCGTGGACAACTCTTGAAAAATTTTGCGGATTTGTTTCTAAGTAGGCTTGCCGTCCTTTTTCACGAATAATATTCAGGTCTTTGTCAATTTGCTTTATTGTGTCGATCAATACGGATTTACCTTTATCTGTATGCCAAATATAAGTTGCTTCTTCGGTATCTAATGTTTCTAAAATAATGTGGTAGTTTTGTGTTCCTTCCAGCAAAAAAACAAATGAAAACGGTTGTAAAACGAAGCGAAGTTTCATTACATTGCGTTCGTGCTTGTCTGCTAAAAACTGAATGTGTTGTGAATGTTTGTAATGTTTACCTTTTAGCAAATCGTTCAAAATACTTTCTGCATCAGTATAAAATGTTTGATTTTTAGGAAGTTCATTTGTGGTGAGAATGTTTTGTTTTGATATCGGAATTTGACCGATGAAACTCTTATTCAGAAACTGAAATTTCACGCTTTCTACAATTTCTTTATCGATGTTTTCAATATCGGAGGAAGTGGCTAATTGCGATAAAATCACACCGTTTTCTATTTCTGCATAAATAGTTATAAAAATGGATTTTGATTTCAAAATCTTTATGAAATATGGTTTTAAGACTTCATATTCAGGTCGAATTTCTTCGTTTTCGATTTCGAAATCAAAACGTTGGTTACTTTCTTTATCAATATACGCAAAACCAACATTTCCATATCTGAAATCCAAAGCTTCTATAGCTATTTTGATTTTCTTTTCGATTACCAAACTTTGTCTTTCTGGAATAAGTTCGGTTGGTTCATCAAATAAAGTGGCTTGTTTCATTATTTGACGATAGTAAGTGTTTCGTCTTAAAAACAGTTTATTCAAATAATCAATTTTGATGTCCCGATAATCATAAATAGTCGGAGTGATTTCTGAACGTTGTACACGACCTATATATTGAATCAGCTTGCCTTTGAAAGAAAAAGGATATACCAAAAACAATGAACTGATATTGGATAAATCTGAACCTTCTCCAAAATATTGTCCTGTGGTAATTAGTATTTGGAAATTACCTTGCTGTAAGGTTTGCCATTTGGATTTTCTGTTACTTTCAGAATTATTTCCACTTAGCGTAATAACTTCGTAAGATTGTTTGAGGAAAAGGTACAGTGAATCAATATGTTCTTTTCTTTCTGTGATAATAGCAATTCGTTTTCCTTTAGAAAGCTCGTTTTCAATATCATTAATAATGAGTTTATTTCGTTCCGAATCGTGAACCAGTATCTTTGAAAGTGTTTCAAAATTATCTGTTTTGGAATTGAAAGGAACATCTAAATTAGTGTTTCTGACAATAATTTGAGCGTGTTTAAAATTTTCAATTTCATTACTGGATATTTCCGAAATTATTTCTCCAAGAAAAGCAAAAATCAGTTTGTCATCATTGTATTTTCTGAATGGAGTTGCAGTCAATCCATACAAATTGAATGATTCCAACTTCTCAATGGTATTGCGAAATGTTTCAGCAGGAATATGATGGCATTCATCCACCAAGATAGTTCCAAATTGATTTTGGATTTGCTCAATTTGTTTCGGCAAACTTTGGATAGTTGCAATGGTAATTTGCTTTCCTATCTTCGCTTTTCCCTGACCGATAATACCGATTTCATGTTTAGGAATTCCGAGAAATGCCTGAATCCGTTCCTGCCATTGTTCCAATAATTGTTTGCGATGAACAACAATTAAAGCTGATTGTTTTTTATCTGCAATAATCTTCAATCCCATAATCGTTTTGCCCGAACCTGGCGGAGCAACGATAACACCGAAATCCTTTTTTGAAACGGCTTCAATGACTTTATCTTGATGGTCTCTCAAAGTTGAATTGAATGCGAAAGAGATTTCTGTCTTTTGTTTTCGATTGTCTTGAAAATCAAAATCCAAGTTTTGTTCTTTACAAAATCGCAAAAGTTTGCCAATGAAACCTCTTGGAATGATAATTTCATTTTCTGTTTCCTCGACAAGTTTAAAATACCGTTCTGTTCCAAACGTATTTTTGCCTGATTTCTTCTTGATAAAAAACTCTGAATTAGCAAAATTCAATTCTTCTTTCAGAAAATTGATTAACGGAGAACTCAATCTATCTCTTTGAATACGGATATTTTGTTGAAGTACGATGGATAATTTTCCACTTCCGTAGGATGCAACGTCGTTAGTTGGTAAATTTTGCTTTGTTGAAATTTCCTGAAATAATTTGTCCAACACTTCAATCGAAACTCTTTCAATTTCATTCAAAAATTGCCATTGGTCAGGTATCGGCTCAAAAGTTTCAGTATTGATAAAACAGCTATTTCCGTTGTCCATTGCGGGTTTGAAAAATGGCAGAGCAATTAGATTTCCCAAACCTTTTCCTGAAAGAAAATCTTGATTTGGAAACAAACGATCAAAACTGGAGCTTTTGTCAAACATTGAAAATACCCCAGACTGTTCCAAAATCGAAATGAAAATTTTTCTACTTCGGATTGCAGGATAAGGTCTATCAAAAAATACCCATACGTGTCCTCCATTTCCCGAACGTGAACGCTCCAAATAAGCAGGAATATTTTTTTCCTTGCAGGCATTTAGGAAATTTACGGCTTCTTCTTTCCAGTTTTGTTTATCAAAATCAGCTACTAAAAACCAAGAAGTATTATCTTGTAACAATGGGTAAACACCGATTTGCTGAATACCGTTTAAATGCTTTTGAATTTCACTATTGTTAAAAGGCAAAAATGTTTTATGTGGATAATTTGCAAAAGTCCCGCCATTCATTTTATGTGTCCGATAATGATACAGGTCATACTGATAGGCGGGCATATATCCAGATTTTCCCGATTTCTCCCAACGGATAGCAAATACATCTTCTCGGCCCCTAAAAAGAGAAAAGAAATCATTCATCTAGTACTAATTTTACTCAATTTGATATTTAGTCTATCTTTATTTATATTTTTTTTTCTCGATCGGTTGATAGTTGGTTACAAGTATGCTCTCTTATAGACTTTAGTATGTATTTTGTTTTTCAGTTACTTGCAAATTTTGGAATTATCATAATTTTGATTGCTTCCTTAATCCTGCAACCGCTGTTGGGATGTCTTGTAACGCATCTTTATTACTCCATTCTTTCCAAAACTGTACTGTAGCACTTTGAGGTTTTATTGTTGGTTTGTCAATAATTACTCTTGTAGGAAGAAGTGACGCATCGCCTACAATTAATGCTTCGCCAATGTCAAGAATTGGTAATACATCTGTAAGACCAGCTAAATTATCAGGAAGTAGCCTTTTTATAACCGCTTGATCTTCTGCATTTGAAAGTCGTAATGAAATGAAATTATTGCATTGACTTAAAACTGTTCTGTTTACTTCGGCAGGTCTTTGGCTAATAACAGTAAGACTAACCCCGTATTTTCGTCCTTCTTTTGCTATACGTTCAAAATTTTTCAATCCAAGTTCTGCTGCTACATCTTGATTTGTTCTTTCTGGAATATAAAGATGAGCTTCATCACATAAAAGGCAAATAGGGTGTCTTTTATCTGTTAAAGTCCATTGTTGAACTGTAAATACAATTCTTGCTACTAAACCGATAACAAGAGGTAAAACATCAGATGGCACTTCTGAGAAATCAATAACTTTTACGCCTGCATTTTTTGAATTTGTAGTTGAGCCTTGCATTAAAGCATTACAAAGTTTATCCATCCAATCAATATGCAATTCATCTTCTGAAATTTGAAACATAAATCCTGAACGTTTGTCTTGACTTTTTGCTTCCAATCGTTGAATAAATCTAGATAATTTCCCTTTAAAATCACCTGCTTTTCCTGCTGCTGTTGAGCCTGCAACTTGTTCGTTATCTAACCTTCTCAATTCAGCTATAACTGCTTCTAATGAATAAGGAATTGGACTATCTATTGTGATGCTATCTTTGAAAGTAGTATCACCAATTGAATTTAAAAAGTTTATTTTTTCATTAAAAACGGTTCTTGAAAATACCATAGCTTGATTAGGTGCATTACTATCACTTCTATCAAGCAACATTGCCAACATCTCTTCATAAGTTAATAACCAATACGGAAGCATCAAGGCATTATTTTCAAGATTACCTGTTTTACCTAAATCAGAAGGGTTTGCAATTCTAAAATGCTGTATTCCATCTGCTTTAAAATCTGAACCGCTATATTCTCCGTGAATGTCAAAAAGAATACAATTTGCCATTGGAAGTTTTGCAATCTGCTCAACCAATTTGGCTACACACCAAGATTTACCTGAACCTGTACTACCAACAATTACCGCATGTCTTTGAAAAAGTTTGTCTCCATCTAAAAATGCTTCTGCATTTTCATCAATAGAATATTTTCCAATTGATAAAGGGATTTCATAATTCGATTGTGTAGAAATTGTTTGCATAAATTTGGTAATGTTTTCACCATCAATAGGGAAACAAGGTGCTTCAATTTCAGGAACTGTATCAAGCGTTCTTTTAAAAATGTTCTCAAATTCACCATGTTTATCAATCATGGTTCCTATTAAATTTACTCTTATGATATTTTCTGTAAGTAGAAATCCACCAAGTCCCAAATCTTCACTTACTGAATTGTTGTCGTCCGAAAGTTTTCTAGTGATCCTATTAATAATTCCAATCAAATGCTGCCCTGCCTTTGAGCTTTTTACTGCAATCAGATGATTAACTTGAAGTTTTCTTAATTTTTCAAGTTCTTCAACTTTAACGATGATTGTAGATGTATCTACACTAAACACGGTGCCGATTGATGCTGTTTCTTCAAACTTAAATATTGCCATTGTTGAGGTTTATGAGATGATTAATTTTAAATACTCGCCTAATGACCAATAATTAACATTAGGAATTATGTGTTCGCCAAAACTAGAAGACTATACTTTTGTATCTGTTCCATTTATTTCTTCCATTAAAATATAGTGTTTACAATTGCCTGTAAGAATTGATTGTTTTGTTTTAGGGGTCAATTCTTTTGTTAAAACAATAATTGGTTTGGATTTTATTTGTTCGATTAGTTTTGGTTGTACATGAATATCATTAAAACCATATCCAATGCATAAAAATCCGTTTGCTGTTTCTATTTCATTGTCGGCTTGAGCAAAAATTGTACGGTACGGCTCATTATGTGTCTCAAAATATTTACTTAGACCAGGTGTTACAATAGATGGTTTGCTATTGCGAGGAACTGAATGTCGCAAAGGAAGCTGTATATTTTCATCATTCATTGTTTTAAACCAATCTAAAGAACCGTGAACTTTCCAGATATTTACTTGACCATTGTAACCTTTTATGGATGACAAGGAATTTTGATGAATGGCATTTGAGAAATGTCCAATATAATTTTGTGCATAACCTGTACAGATTATTGCTTTAGCGAAACTGGCCGCATATTCTGCTAATCTGTCATAATTAGTTGTTACAACCGATAGTTTTTTGTTAGCGGTTGAAAGCAAATGTTCTGTCAATTTAGCCAAAGGGAAATTTTCTGTTGTTTCTAAAAATTGCTCATAAGCTTCGAAATCCGATTTATTAACCAATTCCCATGTTTTACAAACTATTTCGTTTAAAACATTGTCTCTTAATTGTAGTTCAGAAAGAGTGGCTTCTAAATCTCCATTAGTATCAAAAGATGTTTTGAATTTTTCAAATTGTTCTTGGTCGTTAGTGTCTGTAAAAACAATTGAATTTTTCAAATGTTCTCCAAGTGTCCACATAGATGGAAGCTTAAACGGAACAGAAGCTCCGCTTCCTAATACAACTAAAGGAACTCGG
Organism: Flavobacterium branchiarum; assembly: GCF_030409845.1. Taxonomy (NCBI): domain Bacteria; kingdom Pseudomonadati; phylum Bacteroidota; class Flavobacteriia; order Flavobacteriales; family Flavobacteriaceae; genus Flavobacterium; species Flavobacterium branchiarum. The sequence continues at coordinate 632,122 of NZ_JAUFQQ010000003.1, forward strand.
TTTGTCCAATCTTGAAGCTGTTTTAATAATGCATCTGTATCCATATTTTATTTACTTCTATTTAACCTACGTTTCGATAACTTTTTCCAAATACTGTGAGCCAAATTAATTTCTTATACTTTATAAATCCCTTCAATCATCTCCCAAATCTCCAACTCTTCTATTTTGTCATAATTTTCTGTTATTCTTACTTCATCAACAATGCGTTTCGTTTTTGCCGTTATCAATTCCAAAACTGGTTTTTCGGGAATGATAATCGGAATTTTTTTGATGTAGTTTGCAGGATTGTTAGCAGATGGATTGATGGTTCTAATCAATTTATTACAAGTTGGTGAATTGAAAAATGCCAACAAATAATAAGTTAGACTTTCATCTTTCGGAAAAATTCCCACAATACTTTGGTCGAACAATTTGTTTTCAATCAAAGAGGCTGTAATACTTGATGAACTTATCATTGGTACACCAATCCCAAATCTGAAATAGTATTTTGGGTTTTGAAATCTTGATTTTTTGTCGGTTTTGTAATGTTGTACGGCTTCTTTGCTCCAATTCATAAACCAACTTTCTGGCTTTAGATATTTAGTATTTCCGCCCTTTACGATTGGAATAAAATGTTGCTTGTTTTCAATTCCTTTTAAAATATCAATATTTTCTTTGTAATCTTTATTTATGGTTTCTGAATTTACTAAATCGTAGTTTTTACCGTTTTTCAAATCAACACTTATCACTTGTAAAAAACGTTTATCATCGCCTGAATAAAAACCAGTAACACAATCGGCAATGTCACCAATTTTGAATTTGGATTGATTAATCAATTTCAAAATGTTGCTGTTTTCTGCAATCAAAAATGCGTGGTCGGGATTATTGAAAATAGTTGCTTGTGTAAATTGATATGTCTTTAAAGCATTATCATTTATATTGTTTAATTGCTCTACATTACCAAAACCATTGATAACAGAAAAGCTATTTTGCATACATTCTTTATAGTCGCTTTTCTTTCTTAATGTAATGATGGAAAGATTGGCATAACCAAAATTTACACCTGGAAAAAATGAAGAAGGAAATAAAGCCAATTCCACAATTTGGGTTTTAGTCAAAATGTGATTTCGTAAAGCTTTGTGCATATGTAGATTGAGAAAAGTGTCAGGAATGATAAATGACAAAATCCCATCCTCTTTCAGTAATTCAATACAGCGATATAGAAACAAACCGTAACTTTCTTTGGCGTATAATTCTGGATACATTTTTTTGAGAACCGTCCGTTTCTCATAATCTTGCCAAGCTCCATAAGGAGGATTAGCTATGATTTTATCATAAATACCACCAAAACAAGAGTTAAAGCCTAACTCTGCATCTAATAATGTATCACATTCCCGAATAGTTACATTCGGATAATCTGAGAATTTTTCATTTAGCGTTTCAATGGAATTTGGATTAAGCTCGCAAATATCAATATGAGCAAATTCGTTTTCGCTTAAAATTGTTTCCACAAATACGCCATCACCACCACAAGGTTCAAATATTCTATCGCTTGTTTCCAATGATAGTTTACTCACCATATAATCAACAATTGGTGTCGATTTTGTGTAAAATGCTTGATATTTTCTTGCTTCGCTTATCATTACCAAAGTAAATATTGTAAAAGATTATTGTCTGTCAAATGTTGAGTTGTTTCTGCATTGAAATCCGCTGCCCAATCAATGTTTGTTTCCGTCCATTGTTTCAGGTTGTAACCTGAATATTCACTTATTTTTTGGTAGGCTTCGCTTCCACAATACGCTTCCCAAATTCCTGAATTTTTCAGCGTATTGAAATAACTGTTGTTTTCTTCTGCTCTTACAAAAAGCAAACATTTATAGTTGTCATCAAGGTTTTGGTAAATGGTTGCAACCAACAAAAGTCTGTTGGTATTTCCTTTTTCGTTTGAACCAAATCCACTTTTAAAATCCACAACATATTTTTGTTCATTGTGAGAAAAATGTAGGTCAAGTTCTAACTGAATTTCTCCTGAGCTAACTAAACTCCAAACTTTGTCGTAATACTTTTTTAGTTCTTGCTTTTCTTCATCAGTGATGGCTAGGTTACCAATGTAGTCTGTAATTTCATCAGTCATTTTCTTTTTAACTTCCGAAAAAAGTGGTGGTATAAAAAGCGAAAGATTGTTGATTGGGTAATAAAAACACAATTTACAAAATGGATCCCAAAGTTCACCGACTCTTCTCGAAAAGTCCATATATTCATAAGGTCTTACAGAGTTTCGGCTTTCAATCATTACTACGATATTGCAATAAGTAATCATCAAAATGGCTTCCAATTTTTCTTGGTTAGTCCATTTTTCTTTTTCAGATTGTTGCAATAAAGTTGTAATCAGATTGTCTTTTGTCTGATTCAAAGCTCGGTTAATGGCACTTGCGCGTTTGCTAAATTCAGTTTCCGAAAATTGAGATTTTATTTGTACCAAAAACTCGCTTGCTCTATCTCTGAAATAAGCCAAAAGCTCTTGCTTATTATCTTTTATATTCTTGTCTATATTCATTCTACGTCCTTTTAATAGATAAATTTGATAAGTCCTTTCGGTGATTTTTCATCAAACCAAAGCCAAATATCAAAGCGATAAGTTCCCTTTTCCCAATAATAAAAATCTTGTTCAATTTCATCGCTGTTGTTTATTGAAATATTATTAAACTCGCTCCACATTTTATTTAATTCAGTTAATGTCATTTTTTCTTGTTGCCTTTAAAATATTCAACTTTATCTTCTGCTACTTTTAGCGTATCAATATCGGCTTCCTCTTCCATTATTCTATATGCAAATTGGTCGCTAAGTAATTCTTTAATCAATAGTTTTTCGTCTATTTTAAAAAACTCTGCAATGTGCTTTATTTGCTCTTTTGTTGGTTGTCGTTCGTTACGTTCAATTTTTCCAAGTAATGAAGTGTCAATGCCGATATGGCTTGCTACTTCTCGCAAAGAAAGCGATGCTTGCTCTCTTAAAGTTCTTAATCGTTCGCCTATGGTTGTAATACTTTTTTCCATTGTCGTCATTTAGGACGTGTTTTGTCCAAAAATAAGTAAATAAAATTGATAGGACTAATTTTGTCCACGAATTTTACTAACAAGATGTGAGGTGTTGATGGTTTTGATATGGCAATATAATTTCCCATTTTTTGAAGTGCTAAAATAATATATTACAACCTTCTCCCTTTCTTCTTTTTCTTCATCTTTTTAGCGAACTGCTCTTCTTTGTAATCCACGCCCTGTGCATCGGGTAACAGGCTGAACAATCCCAAATCAGAGCCTTGCGAATGTTCCTGCGAGATAAACTCAAAAAGGTCTTTCGTTTGCAAATCGTCTATTAAATTCATTTTTGAAACAGGGCTTTCCTGTATCTTTGGTTCGGGTTTGTTTCCGTTGTTCCACCAATCGTTGAATACATTTGCCGACAGTTTTTTGTCTAATTGTGAGCCATTCCAAACGGTTCGGTTTTCGTGGTCGATGAATGTAATACCGTAAATCCGTCCGCTTTCGTTCCTGCGGACAACCGTATTGATACCCTGCTAGGTAAGTTGATTTTTAAATTCCGTTTCGCTGTTTGTGGTATGTATAGCCAATTCAACGGTGTTCTTTAGAACAGACTTCGCAGGATTGGCTTTCATCTTCTCTTTGGACTGCTCGAAGTGTTTTTGCAGTTGCGCTACGCCTGCATCTTTGCCGAAAAGCGATGCTTTGAAAGGGTTACTTACTTTGTTGCCGTTCTCGTCCAATGCCACATATACTAATCCGTTTACGGTCTGTCCGTTCCGTTCGCCCTTGACTTCCTCCGCTGTAATATTGAAAAGTGACAATAAAGCATTGTAACTACCCATAGTAGAATAGTTATTTTGATGTCAAAACGGCTTGGATAGTTAACCATATTATCGAATTGAAAATGATTATCATTGAATTTTTCCGTGTAGTTAGAGATTTTGAAGTCTTAATAATCCAACAGAATAAAAAAAATGTTACAACCGTCGTAATTCCGAAAGTCAAAGAAATGTATATAGGTAAGTTTTCTAACATAATTTTCAAATAAAACTGCAAGGTATAAATGTTTCCCTTTTTGTGATGCTTCTCATGAGACAAGAAATTATTTGAAAGGTCTAAAAAAATGGCGTTATAATACAGTATTTGGCATCTGTACGCCAAATACCGCCATTGAAAGCAATATTACAATGACCTATGTGAATAGCTACTATTTTCGAGGTTTAAATGATGAAGATATGGAAATAACGGTTTTAGACATTCAGATTTTGACAGCATTGCACAGAGAGGTAAAGGAAGTTTCCGTATTGATTAAGGAAATCACTACACCCTACAAAGCACTGCAAAAGGCAATGAAATGGCTCGACCATCAGGAAGCCTGCCAATTGCTCAATATCAGCAAAAGAACGTTGCAGACGTATAGGACAAAAGGCATTCTTGGAGCAACGCAAATCAATCAGAAAACGTATTTCAGATTATCCGAAGTGGAGTTACTTATGCAGGGAGAGTGACCACTAAAAAAGCAAAATAAATGAGACAGGTTGGAAATTCTAACGAAGATATGCTTGCCCTGCTCGAAGCTGTGGTAGGCATCAAAAATGAACTCCTGTACATCAGAGAATATTTCCACCCATTACTAAAAGGGAAAATCTATCTATCAGGCGAACAGGTTTGTGAAATACTACACATCAGCAAACTGACTTTGCAACAGTACAGGGATGACGGACTGCTACCTTTTATCAAACTCGAACGGAAAATCCTTTTCCGAGAAAGCGATATTATCAAGGTATTGGAAGATAACTACCAGCGTTAGCTAACTGCGAAAACTGTAACCATATCAGTCAATTAAAAAAACAGCCCACTGCTTTAAGCGGTGGGCTATGTTGTTTTTAAGGAATTGTGATATAATGTTACAGGCTTGCCACAAAAGAGCGTTCCATACCCTTAAATTTATGCGATACCTTTTTGTATATCTTTTCCGACTTTCTCGTTGAGTATCTTGGCGTAAATCTGTGTGGTGGCAATGTTTTTATGCCCTAACATTTTACTCAAACTCTCCAACGGGACACCCTCACTTAAAAATAGCGTGGCAAAGGTATGACGTGCTAAATGAAAAGTTACTTTCTTTTTCTTTAAGGCAGTCAATCAGTTGAGATATTACCTTTAGTCTATCATTACAGGAACCGTTAGAGGACATAGGAAATACCTTGCCGTCCTTTGACAATCCTGCATACTTCTCGATAATCATTTTCGGAATATCCAAGAGCATCACGTTTGAAGATATAGCGGTTTTTTTCCTTCGAACGATAATCCACTCGTTACTACCAAAGAAATCCTGAATATTACTGTTTTTCAATCCTTTTATATCTGAATAGGACAATCCTGTAAAGCAACTGAAAACAAATAGGTCTTTTATCATTTCGTCTTTCTTTTTCTCACAGTTGAACATTACAAGCTGTTCCAACTCGTTCCGTAACAGATAACCACGGTCTTTATCCTTTTTGGTATTCTTGTACTCGCTGAACGGATTAAAGGCAAGATGCTTTCTGCTCATTGCCAATCGGCAAAGCGTGGTAAATCCAATCATATATAGCCAAATAGTGTTGTGTGTCAAACTTTGGTCGTCACGCAGGTAATAATTAAAGTCCTGCACAAAATAAGATGTAAGGTCGTTGAATGATAAGTCAGAATATCCGTATTTTGTCAGTACAAAATTTCGCAGGTGCTTTAAAAGTGTTTTGTATTTGGTGCGAGTTCCGTTTACCCGAAGTCCGCTGTTCACTTTTTTCTCATAGTCAGAAAGGAACTGTTCGTAAAATTTAAAAAAAAAGTCAGTTCTCCGCTTTCCATACCTAGGAAAGCATTTTTAAGTTTCGCACCGTTTACCGCTCCCTCGTTCTTTAGGATTTTGGAATAGCATTCCTCAATGCCCAAACGGATTTTATCAAGCTTGCCGTTTACCTCGTGGGCTTCTCGGCTTTTGCCTAAAACCCTGCCGTACTTCAAATCCCAATTTGTTGCGGAAATATCCAACTTGGTACTGAATGCAGACTGTTTGCCGTTTACGGTAATCCTGCACATAAACGTAACCTTTCCGTTTTTCTTCGGGGCATTCTTTTTAAGGTAGAACAATACCTTAAACGTTGATTTTTTTGTCGTTTCCATACTCACAATTTTTAATGATAAAATTAAACTTATGTGAGCTACGGAACAATATGGAAAACTATGCATAATACTGAAATACAGTATTTTAAAGGTGTTGTTTGTGTTTTCAAAAGTAACGTTTTAGTAGCCTTACTTTTGCCAAACCTCGCTTTTTACTGCTTTTTACCTCATTGCCAAAAAATCATAAAACGGCTGTAAAGTCTTTATTTACAACCGCTTTGCCTGTTTTTAATCTTTGATGTATTTTTACTAAAAATTTATTTTAAAACGTGATGTGCTAATATTTTCTGAACCTCATAAACATTAACTGATTTGTTAAATTGTTTCACAATGCTTGGGTTTAGTTCGCTAGAAACCCAGATTTTTAATTCAGCATCAAGGTCAAAAGTCCCTGCTGTTTCAACACTAAAGCGTGTGATGCTTTTGTATGAAATTGATTTGTATTCGGTTTTGCTACCAGTTAAGCCTTGTTTGTCAACCAGAATTAAGCGTTTAGTCGTAAAGATAAAAGTATCACGAATAAGTTTGAAACCCATTTCGATTTCTTCGCTGTCAGTTAAAAGCAATCCGTAATTTTTAACTAAATCCTCTTGACTTACTGATCCTGCATTACCAAGTATTGCTGAAAATATTCCCATAATTTATTATTTGTTTTGATGATTCAAAATGCGATTTTACCCAGTAAAGATACATTTTTTTATAAAAGTCTTGCTCTGGATTATTGAGTAAGAATCAATTTTTTTGAAAACAAAAAAACATAAAAAAAAAGCAGAACCTAAATTCTGCTTTTGATTATTTATTCTGCTTTTATTGTGATTGGCAGATTATATGCGGTACGAACAGGTTTTGAATTAATCATTCCTGGAGTCCACTTAGTTCTTAAAGATTTTAAAACTCTAATAGCTTCTTTCCCTAATCCATATCCTGGATCATTTTTCACTAGAATATCGGTCATGCTTCCATCTCTTTCGATTACAAAAGATACATAAATACGAACTGTTCTTTCGCTGTCTAATTCTGGGCGATTAAAATTATTTCCTACATAGGTGTAGAATTTATTTATTCCTCCCGGAAATTCTGGTAGCTTGTCTAGGGCACCTGTTGTTACAAGTTCGTTGCCATTACCAGGCGTTTTTACAATTTCCGTTCCGCTTCCACTTCCGCCAGTTGTTAAAACATTAGTTGCTGTTCCAGTACTTCCTTCAGTTGGAGTTACTACCACAGCATTCTCTGTGTTTTTAGCAATTTCTGGAGTAGCTTGACTTGCTTCTACAATTGTAGGGTTAACAAGTTGGCTTTTTTCAATAACCGTTTCTGTAGGTTGTTGTGATTTTACTTCAGGCATTGCTACTGATTTTTCTGTCACCACATACGGGATGTCGGTTAATTTGATTTCTACCGCCGGAGTATCGGGTTGACTTGGCGCGACATTAGAGTGATTCAGCTTGCTAATTAACATTGTAATAGATACAATCGCCGTGATTAGTAATAATCCCATGAAAAGAGCTTTGATAGAGTTTCTAGAACTCTCATGTCGTAACTGATACGCGCCATACTCTTTGTTTCTGTTTTCGAATACAAGGTCAATCCATTTGTTTTCGTAGATGCTTGATGTTGACATAATTCATGGTTTTAAAGGTTAAGTAGCAGTTTAAATCATAAGCAAAAATAGTTTACCTAATTAACGTTAATAATAAGAGCTTTGTTGTGTGGAATTTTTATTTATTTAAGGGTAAATGTGTAGATTTTTCATCCTTTGATTAAAGATAGTAAATTATCTTTTGTTTTTAATCACTTCTGCTAATAATTTTTTAGCACGAAGTAATTTTATTTTTACATTGCTTAGAGGCTCGTTGATTTTGAGTGCAATTTCTTGGTAACTCATTTCTTGAAAATAGCGTAGTTGAATTACTTCCTGATAATGTGGTTTTAATTCTTTGATGCAATGTAATAGTCGGGATAAATTTTGTTCAGTAATCAATTCATCCTCTACAGACGGAGTTGTGTCGGCTATATTGTAAGCTTGTTGGTTTTCTTGATCAGTAATTTCTATAAAAAGATTAGCTTTCTTTTTACGCAATAGATCAATGTGGACATTTTTTGCAATTGCAATGAGCCAAGTATTGAATTGAAATTCGGGATTATAAGTTTTTATTTTATCAAAAGCTTTAGAGAAAGTTTCGATAGTGATGTCCTCGGCAATGGTTTCGTTTTCGGTGCGTTTAAGCATGAAGCTATATACTTCGTTCCAATAATGGTCCAACAAAAAAGTGAAGGCGATTTGATCTCCATTTTTTGCTTTCTCTATTTTAGAATTTATTTCCAATGTACCGGTTTTGAAAAAAGATTAGTTATAAAGATATTAATTTGAGTGAATATAAGGACAATTTCTACAATAGGAAACCAAATTTTCAAATCATTCTCTTTTAACTTTCCAGCAGAAAACCCTATAACTATCCATACAGCGATGTATCTCACTAGGAACAAGCTTAAAACAATGATCCATTGAAACTGGAAAGACAATAAAATAATAGCCAATAGGAAGAATAGCAATTGAGAGCAATGAAAAATACCTAATTGTATTTTGTCAAAAACTTTGTAATAAGCAGCAGTTGCTACATGCTTTCTTTTTTTAATAAACCAATCTTTATATTTTTCTTTTGGTTTTGAATAGGTGAAGCTCTCAGGAGAATAAGCAATAGTTGTGTTATTACCATTGGCAGCTTGGTTTATAAATAAATCATCATCTCCTGATCGAACTTGAATGTGACTGATAAAACCATTTACATTAAAGAATTCTTCTTTTTTATAGGCTAAATTTCGACCAACTCCCATATAAGGGAATCCTACTTTTGCCCATGAAAAGTATTGGATTGAAGTAAGTAAATTTTCAAAACGAATGATTTTGTTTAAAAATGATTTCTCTATTTTATCATAAGCGCTATATCCTAAAACTATTGTTTTGTTCATTGTAAATTGAGAGCTCATTGCAGAAATCCAATTTTTAGAAGTAGGATAACAATCGGCATCAGTAAATAATAAATATTCCTTTTTGGCTGCTTTTATTCCTAATGTCAAGGCATATTTTTTATTTCCCCAAAAGGCTTCGTTGTTTTTTACTTTAACTAAGCGGATAAGATCGGGATATTGGCTTTCGAAATTTTCAAAAATATCTAAAGTTTCATCACTTGAGGCATCGTCTATTAAGACAATTTCGAAATCAGGATAATCTTGTTCTATTAATAACGGAATGTATTTAATTGCATTCTCGGCTTCGTTTTTTGCGCAGACAATAACTGAAATAGGAATTCTCTTTGTAGTGATATTCTGTGTTTTAGCAAATGAGAATTTACTAAATACACCCAAATAATAAGAAAGCTGTATTACAACGATAGCAATAAAAAAGTATAAAATAATTGTAAGCATCTGATTTTAATGTCTTTTGATTTTGAATCTTGCGAGTGCAAATGTAATTATCAATTCTCGATTTTCAACCTTTAAATTGTAATTACTTTCGGCATTTTGCCATTTCTTTTGCAACCGCAATAGACTGAGGGTTTTCTGTTTTTTCTAAGGCTGTGATTATGTTTTTGTAGTTAACATCGTCTCGGTTTTGGGACATTTTTTTAGTTGCCTGAATTTCATCTATTTCAATTTCGAAAGCGATTATACCATGTGCTTGTCGCATTGTTTTTTTAGATAAATCTTCTATGCGAATTGGTTTTTCAGAACCAGCTTCGTATTTGTCAACTAATTTTTTCAATGATTCAATTGCAGCCTCATGATCTATAATTTTTACTCGACCATATATGTGTACAGCACTATAATTCCAAGTAGGTACATTTTCATGATCGTACCAAGATGATGAAATGTAACTATGTGCTCCCGAAAAAACGGCTAAGATTTGATCGTTTTGAACAAAACCTTCTCCTTGAGGGTTTAATTTTGAGATATGACCACATAGTACTTCTTTACCATCTTGTCTTGTTTCTATCTCTAACGGAATATGAGTTGCCCATAATTTTCCGTTTGTTTGATTGATCAATATTCCGAAACTATTTTCTTTAAGGAAAGAACGTATTGCTTCGGGGTCTTCATTTTTAAATATACTTGGTGTGTGCATTGTGTTGTGTGTGTTTTAAAACAGTTGGCTTGTGTGTTAATTACATATTTGCCATAGTTTTGTATTATGGTTTAGCTTGTTTTTTATGAAATTGTGATCTTTCCAGATTTTTAATCTGGTTTTTAAATGATAATTTAGGATAGCTAATTTTTTTATCTTCAGTCTTAAAAAAAAGAATAGTATGTTCAATTTTTCCGAGGACATTTATAATTTTTGTTTTCCCCATTGTTGCCAAAACGTTCCTGTGAGTTTAAACATAATTCATTTAGTATCGGAATTACATTTTGGTCATCTGGATTTGCTGTTCTGATAGAATGAGTTTGGCTCATTTTTATTGCTTTAAATCACATTAACTTCTGCTTCTATGTGTATTCCAAATTTTTCAAAAACAGTCTTTTGAATCTCTTTTGAGATTGCTAGTATTTCTTGTCCAGTTGCGTTTCCATAATTAACAAGTACTAAAGCTTGATTCTTATGAATTCCAGCGTCACCAAAACGTTTTCCTTTAAAGCCAGCTTGCTCAATAAGCCAGCCTGCAGGAACTTTTACTTCAGTTTCAGAAACATCGTAATATTTCATTTCTGGAAATTTTTGATGGATTTTTTCAAAATCTGATTTTAATAGAATTGGATTTTTGAAAAAACTACCACTATTTCCTAATTCTTTAGGATCTGGTAATTTACTTTGTCTTATTGCAATTACAGCATTGCTAACGTCTTTTAAAGTTGGGTTAGTGATGTTGTTTTTGGCTAATTCAGCAGTAATATCTCCATAAGATGTATTGATCTTGTGATTGCGCTTCGTTAGTTTGTAAGTTACCGATGTTATTATGTATTGGTCTTTTACTTCATGCTTAAAGATGCTTTCTCGGTATCCAAAATTGCATTCAGCGTGGTTAAAAGTTCTTATTTCTTGAGTTTCAATATTCATAGCATCACAAGAAACAAAGGTGTCTTTTATTTCCGTTCCATATGCGCCAATATTTTGTACAGGAGTAGTTCCTACATTGCCAGGAATGAGCGACATGTTTTCTAGTCCTCCAAAATCTTGTTCGATTGTCCAGAGTACAAAATCATGCCATGTTTCGCCAGCTTGACTTTCGACCCATACGTAATCGTCATTTTCTTTGATTATCTTTTTTCCTTTTAAATCAATATGAATGACTAAGGCGTCAATGTCTTTGGTTAAAAGCATATTACTTCCGCCTCCAAGTATGAATTTTTTTTGATTTTTATTTTCTTCCAATACCTTTTTTAATTCAGTAATTGAATGTACGGCAACGAATTGTTTTGCTTTGGCTTCGATGCCAAATGTATTGTGATTTTTTAAAGAAAATTGAGATAGAATTTCCATAAATGCGAAACTTTTTTGTAGAATTAATCGAGAGTTCAAAAGTAAGGATTTTAATCTATCTTGTATTGACTTTGGAGTAAATATAGGATTGATTTTTTCATGAGTTTAAAAGCAAGGGGAGTAACGTTAATTTGTAATTAGTGAAGTTTTTAAACCAAGGACTAAGAGCTTGTTGATGAAGTCTGATTTTTAGGTGTTTTGAGAATTTATTAGTTCATGGTATTTATCCGCAATAATTTTCATGTTGGTAGCGTAGTTTGCGTTTTCTTCAATAAATTTTCTATTATGAATTATTGCTAGATTTCTGGATTTTATGTTCTCAAATGACCAAATAAGTTCTTCTGCAAGTTTCTGGTGGTTGTCCATCGGGATTAGTAGTCCATTGTTGCGATGTAGTATCCAGCTTTGATTTCCGGGAATGTCAGATACAATAGGGTAGCAGTTGCAGGCCATTGCTTCAAATAATGAGGCAGAAACCCCTTCGGTACTTGGCATGCTGATGTAAAAGTTGGCTTGTTGTAATAATTGAGGCAAGGCTGTATTTGCAATTCGGCCAGTAAAGAACACTTTGTTTTGAATGCCTAAGTTTATAGCAAGTTTTTTTAGGTGTTCTGATTGAGTTCCGTTTCCAACGATAGTTAAGTTAAAATCAATGTTTTTTTTATCTAAAATTGAAAATGCTTTTAGGATGCAATCATGTCTGTATTCTGATTCTAACGAACGAGTGACAATGGCTTCTATTTTAGGAGTATTGTTAATAGAAGCAGTGAAAAGGGATAGATCGATTCCTTTAGGCATGACCATGACTTTATTCATGTCTACATCAATGGCTTTCATGGATATTGTCATTACAGGGCCCCAAGCATGTATTAAATGTGCTTTTTGGAAAGCGTATTTCTGGATTGTCTTTTTTAATGGTAGTAGTGCCGATTTTTCTGGCCACAAATCGGTTCGTCCTTGTTGTGCGATTGCAATTGTGTTTACGCCCGATAGTGCTGCAAGAAACCCATAGCTGGTTGTTCTTTCGGCAATAACCATGTCTGGTTTTTCTAATCGGATGATTTTTTTTATTGAAAAAGATGCGAATATAAATTCGGCTATTCGCTTAAAGCGGTTGAGTTTGGTATTGTTTGGTGTTTTGAGTTCCCAAGTGCAAATTTCAAAATCACCAAACTCCTCTAAGCCTTTCATCCATGTTATAGCATCGGCTCGATAGGATTCTCCAAGAAAAAGTATTTTCCTTTTTGTTTTATTTTTTATTTCAGCCACAGATTGAATTATTTGGATTTAGTTATTAATCAGAATTAATTTTTCAATCTGTGGCGAAATCTAAAAAAGTTTTAGAATTCATCGGTTGTCAAAGCGCGATTGATAAATTCATTTAATGGTTTTAGTGCAATAAGTTTTTGACTCATTTTTGAGGCAAAATCTTTCTGTGTTACTTCTTTTATGTCGAATTTTTGCGTTGCAGTAAAGCTTTTTAGTTTTAAAAACTCAATTGCAGGATGGTCTTTCTCGTATCCTCGTGGTGGATTTTTTAGTGAGTTCGTTTCGGTTACATCTAAGCTTCCGAATTCCTTTTCGAAATTTTTATCAGCTACAATAGCTTCTAGGTCATCATAGAAAAAAGCAATTTCTTTACGGACTTTCTTTAAGTCTTCGGCTTCTGGCGAATATAATCCGCCTGCTATAAAGCTAGCTCCTTTTTCGATGTGAACATAATAACCTGATCGGTTTTGACCTTTTACTCCTGTAGAAAGCCAAACGCCAAGATGTGCCTTGTACGGTGATTTGTCTTTAGAGAAGCGAATGTCTCGGTTAATTCTGAAAGTGCAATTTTTCACTTCCAATAACTCCAATGAGGCATCCATAGGTTTCATTGCATCCAGAAAATCGGCAACTAGTTGGTGATAATCTTTTTTAAAGATTTCATAACGTTTCTTGTTTTCTAAAAACCAATCTCTGTTGTTATTGGTTTTTAAATCATCTAAAAACTGTAAACTTTCTTTGGTAAGCATATTTTTAGTTTTACTATAGTTGTTTCTTTAAGTCAGCTTCGCTAATAAATCCTGTGTTTTTCCATTTTACCTCTTTGTTCTCATATAGTAATAGCGTCGGAAGTTGGTCGATTTTCATGTCTTTTACCAAGGTCTTGTTTTGGTCAACATCAATACGAATGATAGTTACTTTGTCAGCTAGTTCTTTTTGCATCTTGATAAGATACGGAGTCATTTGTTTGCACGGACCACACCATTCTGCATAAAAATCTACTAAAACTTTTTTATCTGTATTTAATAAAGCCATGTATTCTTGGCTTGTCATTCCTTGTGCTTTAGTATTTGGGTTTGTATTTGAGAATCCTTGTGCGTTCCATCTCATGATTCCACCGTCTAGCTCGTAAATGGTTGTGAAGCCTAGTGCTTCTAGTTTTTTAGCTGCTTTTTTGCTTCTTCCACCACTTAAACAATATACAAAAATAGGTTTTGATTTGTCGAAGGCCGCTGCTTTTGTAGCAAAGTCGTCACCGTTCCAATTTATATTTACTGCATTTTCGATATGTTGTGAGGTAAATTCTTCAGGAGTTCTTACGTCTAAAACCTGAGGATTTTGAGTAGTATTTAATTTTTCAGCAAAAGCAGTTGGTTCAATAGTTTTGATATTTTCAGATTGACCGTTGCAAGAGGCAAATATAAAGGCGATTATAATAATTAATGTTTGTGGAAATTTCATAGTATTTAAATTTAATGTATTGCTAATTTAAGTTTTTTTTAATTTAGGAAAAGTCATAAACTCATAAATTAAATATTTTGTAGCTCTGGTGTGTTGATTTTACAATAGTTTCTGTTCGATCCGGGTGGGTGTCTGAGATGAAAAGTTGTCCGAAAGTATCATCGTTAACCATTTCGATAATTTTAGCTACGCGACTTTCGTCTAATTTGTCAAAAATATCATCAAATAGCAAAATTGGTTTTACACCAGATTGCTTTTTTAAGAATTCGAATTGTGCCAATTTTAAGGCTATCAAGAAAGACTTTTGTTGTCCTTGAGATCCGAATTTTTTAATAGGATGGTTGTCAATTTCGAATGATAAATCGTCTTTATGAATTCCGACGCTTGTATAATGTAAAGCGCGGTCCTTATTTATGTTTTCTTGTAATAATGGCAGCAGGTCTTTTTCGAACAAATGGCTCTCATAGACTAATTGAACTGTTTCTTCAGATCCTGTAATTGCATGATGATGCGTGTTGAAAATCGGAATAAAAGCCTCGATGAATTGTTTTCTCTTTTCAAAAATAGACTTTCCATATCCATCTAGTTGCTCATTATATATAGATAAGGTGTCGTTGTCGAAAACGTGATTCAATGCAAAGTATTTAAGTAAAGCATTACGCTGACTAAGTACTTTTTGATATTGGATAAGTTGTTGTAGATAATGAGAGTCTAATTGCGAGATCACAGTATCCATGAACTTACGGCGAGTTTCGCTTCCTTCAATGATTAAATCTCTGTCGGCTGGCGAAATTATTACTAAAGGGATGAATCCTACGTGGTCGGAAAATTTGTCGTAAGCTTTGCCGTTTCTTTTAAGAATTTTTTTCTGCCCTTTTTTTAAACTACAAACAATTTGTTCGTTTCGTTCATTTTTTTCTATCTCGGCATCTATTACAAAAAACTCTTCTCCATGCTTGATGTTCTGCACAGCCAAAGGGTTGAAATAGCTTTTTCCATAAGCTAAGTGGTAAATAGCATCGAGTACATTTGTTTTTCCGATACCGTTTTTTCCGACGAAACAATTTATCTTTTTGTCAAATTCGAAGCTGGCTTCTGAAAAATTTTTATAATTGAATAGAGAAATCTTTTTTAAATACATTTTTAAGCTGCTGAAGTAAAGTTTGTTATTGTTTTATCGTAACAATTTTTAAGCGCGTGCAAATTATTGAAAAATATCGATATAAACCGTTTTTTGGGGCTTGTCTGTAAATTATTTTGATTTTGGCACGCGAAAAAGTGCCGTTTTCTGGGCTTTTTCTTTAAAATTAATTTAAAATTGATTTTTTTCATGTAAGTTTCAATAAAAATTTTATTTTTGCCGTTCACTAAATTAATTTTAAATGGCTACTTACAATAAAAGAGGATATAAAGCACCAAAAGAAAAAGAAGTTAAAGATGAAGTTGTTAATGAAGAACAACAAGTAATTCTTGACGGGAAAAACAGTAAAACTGCTGAGGTATTTTCTAAATTAGATGAAACTGCTTCTAAAACTGAAGACTGGGTTGCTAGAAACCAAAAAATTATTATTGGATTAGTTGCTGCTATTGCTGTAGGAACAATAGGTTATTTGGCTTACCAAAGATTTATTGCTTTGCCAAAGCAAGACGAAGCTGCTAATGAAATGTTTGTTGCTCAACAGAATTTTGAAAAAGCAACTAACGGTGTAGCTAGTGATTCTTTGTATAAATTAGCATTGAATGGTTCAGAAGGTAAATTTGGATTTTTAAAAATCGCAGATGAATATTCTGGAACAGATGCTGGAAATTTAGCAAACTATTATGCTGGTATAGCATATTTAAATACAGGTAAATATGATGAGGCTATCTCTTATTTAGGTAAATTTAAGTCTAAAGATTTGATTTTAGGCGCTTTGGCAAAAGGTGCAATAGGTGATGCTTATTCTCAAAAAAACCAACAAAAAGAAGCTTTAGACTATTATGTAAAAGCTGCTGAGTCTAATAAAAATGATTTTACTACGCCACGTTTCTTGCTTAAGGCTGGAAAAACAGCTTTGGCTTTAGGTCAAAAAGCAGATGCGCTTAAATATTTTACAGAAATTAAAGAAAGCTATGAGGCAACTCCAGAAGCTGCTTCTGTAGATGTTTTGATTGGTTTAGCACAATAAATAATTTGTAGAGTTAGAAATTTACATTTAAGATTTGTATTTTAGCAGTCTTAAATTGAAATTCTAAAAATCTTAAATACTAAAGATGGCTACCGAAAATAAAAATTTATCAGATTACGATAAAAACACTGTCCCAAATGCGAAAAATTTTCGATTTGGGATTGTTGTTTCAGAGTGGAATGAAACCATTACAGAAGGTCTTTATAATGGTGCTTTTGAGGCATTATTAGAGAATCAAGTTCCTGCTCAACAAATTATTCGATGGAATGTTCCTGGGAGTTTTGAGTTGATATACGGAGCAAAAAAAATGTTACAAACTCAAAATGTTGACGCAGTAATTGTTATTGGATGCGTAATTCAAGGACAAACTAAACATTTTGATTTTGTATGCGAAGGTGTAACGCAAGGAATTAAAGATTTGAATGTTCAAACTGATATTCCAGTTATTTTTTGTGTATTAACAGATAATAATATACAACAATCTATTGACAGAAGTGGTGGTATTCACGGTAACAAAGGTACCGAAGCTGCAATTGCGGCAATAAAAATGGCATACATCCGTCAGCAAGCATCTTTAAATCAGTTTCAAGACCAACAATTGTTGTCAGCTGGGGCGCTTCAAATAGAAGACAAGCCTTTGGAGCTAGAAAAATAAAAAATACATTTGTATGAATTTTAGAACCTATACTGTGTAAAAATAGTATAGGTTTTTTGTTTTTTTTATGATTCATTAAGTCATAAAAGACAGTAGAAATTCATTAAATTTGTAAATTTTGGTTATAAACCAAAAGCCTTAATCATAAACCCAAATTTTTTTAATGTCGAGTATTATACAATTACTTCCTGATCATGTTGCCAATCAAATTGCTGCTGGAGAAGTAGTTCAAAGACCTGCTTCGGTGGTGAAAGAACTTTTAGAAAACGCAGTCGATGCCAAAGCAACTGATATTAAATTAATCATCAAAGATGCAGGAAAGTCATTGGTACAAGTAATCGATAATGGTTCTGGGATGAGTGTTACCGATGCGCGTTTGTGTTTTGAGCGTCACGCTACTTCCAAAATACGTCAGGCCGAGGATTTATTTTCATTACACACCAAGGGGTTTCGTGGTGAAGCGTTAGCCTCTATTGCGGCGATTGCTCATATGGAAATGAAAACGAAACAAGACCAAGAAGAACTAGGGACACATATTGTTATTGAAGGTAGTAAGTTTGTTTCACAAGAAGTTGCGGTTTTACCTGTAGGTACTTCATTTGCGGTTAAAAACCTTTTTTTTAATATTCCTGCTCGTAGAAATTTTTTAAAGTCTGATACGGTAGAGTTTCGACATGTTATGGACGAGTTTCAGCGTGTAGCTTTGGCGCATGCTAATATTCATTTTACTTTTTATCATAATGGAAGTGAAATGTTTAATTTACCGCCTTCTAGTTTCAGACAACGGGTAGTTGGAATTTTTGCAGGTAAAACAAATGAAAAATTAGTCCCTGTTAATGAAGAAACTGAAATTGTTGCCATAAAAGGGTTTGTAAGCAAACCTGAATTTGCTAAAAAAAGTAGGGGAGAGCAGTTTTTCTTTGTAAACGATCGATTTATTAGAAGTAATTATCTGCATCATGCGGTTATGGCTGCTTACGATGGAATTTTAAAAGATGGAGCGCAACCAAGTTATTTCTTGTACTTGTCGGTGCCACCTAATACGATTGATATTAATATTCATCCCACAAAAACCGAAATTAAGTTTGATGATGAACAAGCTTTATATGCTATTTTAAGAGCGTCTATAAAACACAGTTTAGGGCAATTTAATGTAGCTCCTGTTTTAGATTTTGATCGTGATGCTAATTTAGATACGCCTTACCACTATAAAGATTTAGAAGGAGAAACGCCAACAATTCAGGTTGATGGTACTTTTAATCCTTTTACAGATGACAAAACAAATAAACATTATTCTAATTTAGGTTCTGGATCTAGTTTTAGCTCAGGTTCGAGTTATATTTCGGGTTCAGGTAGTTCGGGTTCTAATTCGTTTTCTAGTTATAAAAAACCAGAAGCAACATCTAGTTGGGAGAGTTTATACGTTGGCTTAAAACAGGATACGGAAGAAATAGGAATGATGTCTTTTGAGAATGAAGAGGTAACTTCTTCTTTGTTTAATGATGATGAGATTGAACAAACGGTTCATAAAACCTATCAAATTCATAAAAAATATATTGTCTCTCCTATAAAATCGGGGATGGTGATTGTAGATCAACAACGTGCTCATCAACGTATTTTATACGAGCAGTTTTTGCATAATATGACCGTTAATCAGGCTTCGAGCCAGCAATTGTTGTTTCCTCTTAATTTGTTTTATTCGTCTACAGATTTAGAGATTATCAAAGAATTACAATTATCACTGGTTAATACTGGTTTTGTTTTTGAGTCCTCAGCCGAAGATCATATTGTAATTTCTGGTATACCCGTTAACAGTACCGAAAGTGAAGTATCATTGGTTATAGAGCAATTATTGAGTGATTTGCAAGACGGAATTCCAGAAAGTAGTTTTTCGCAAAATGATACAATTGCTAAATCGATGGCAAAAAGTATGGCTGTAAAAACAGGTTCGTACTTAACCGAAAAAGAACAAGATAATTTAGTAAACGGACTCTTTGCTTGTAAAGATCCAAATATTTCTCCATTTCAAAAACCAACTTTCATCACCATGCGTGTGGAAGATATAGATAAAAAGTTTGCCTTATGATGAATATGACTCCATTAGTAAAACAATTATTGATAATTAATATTATCTTTTTTCTTGGCTCACAATTAGTGCCAGTTTCTTATGAGTATTTCTCACTCTATTTTCCGGAGAGTTATCAGTTTAAAATTTGGCAACCAATTACGCATATGTTTATGCACGGAGGATTTATGCATATTGCATTTAATATGTTTGCATTAGTTTCTTTCGGTTCTGCATTAGAGCATTTTTGGGGTGGGAAAAAGTTTCTATTCTTTTATATTTCATGTGGGCTTGGTGCGGCTTTATTGCAATTAGGATTTAATTATTTTCAAATACAGAATGCTTTGGAGGCAGCCTCTAATTTAGGTTTGTCAGATAATGCAATTCATCAAATACTAAACGTGAATTTCTCTGATGGTACTAGTTACCGTGGAGATTTATTCATGGAAGGAATCAAACCAGTTTTAGAGAAAGCGGGGAAAATTAATTTATTAAATGAAGTTAATTTCAAAAGTTTATTCGATGCTTCTATAATTAACCAGACTCCAATGGTTGGGGCTTCTGGAGCAATTTATGGGCTTTTGGTTGCTTTTGCTTTTATGTTTCCTAATGCTGAGTTGGCGCTTATGTTTATCCCAGTGCCTATTAAAGCAAAATATTTTGTTCCAGGAATTATCGCGGTCGATTTATTTTTAGGTTTTCAAGGAAATTCATTATTTGGAAGCGGCGGTACAGGAGTTGCGCATTTCGCGCACGTTGGTGGAGCACTAGTTGGATATTTAATGATGTGGTATTGGAAAAAGACACAGTTTAATAATAATCGTTGGAATTAATTTTTTAGCTTTATTACTTGAATTTTAAACAGAAAGCACATATGAATATTTTAGATGATTTAAAGTTACAATACAAATTAGGAGGAATCGCTCAGCGAGTAATCTATTGGAATATTGCCTGTTTTCTAATTTCATTGGTGTTTTTTTACCAGTTCTCAATAGGGCAATTTGCTTTTCCGAGTTGGTTGGCATTGTCATCTAATCCAGCAGATTTTTTATTCAAGCCTTGGACATTTCTTACTTATGCTTTTTTCCATGATGGATTTTTGCATTTGTTGTTTAATATGTTGGTCTTGAATTTTGCAAGTTCTTTGTTTTTGACTTTTTTTACTGAAAAGCAATATTTAGGATTGTATGTTTTAAGTGCAATCTTTGCAGGTGTAGTTTTTGCGCTTAGCTTTTATTTTCTAGATCTTAGTTCTTCAGTAGTTGGAGCTTCGGGCGCTATTATGGCGATTTTAGTAGCTACAACAACGTATCAGCCATTAATGACTGTGCGTTTGTTACTTATTGGTAATGTCAAATTATGGCACATTACGCTTGTTATTTTGGTATTAGATCTAATGCAGTTTCGATTAGGCAATATGGGAGGGCATATTTCTCATCTTGCGGGAGCATTATTTGGGTTTGCTTTTATTAAATTATTGCAAAGTGGCTATGATCCTAGTAAAATTGTAACTCGTGTTTTGGATTTTTTTACTAATCTTTTTAAAAAATCACCATCGACCCCTTTTAAGAAAGTTCATAAAAATTACAACAATGTCCCTGTCCAAAGAACGACTTCTAAAATTATAACTAAAGACAAGACGCAACAGCAAATAGACGAGATTTTAGATAAAATCAGTCAGTCTGGTTATGATTGTTTAACAAAAGAAGAAAAAGAATTTTTATTTAAAGCAGGTAAATAAAAACACTAACTAAAAGGGGATGAAAAATCTTTCATGGTTTAATAAAATAATGTTCTTTTTGAATATAGTACTTACTGTATTGACATTTAGCGCGTATATTTTACCTTTTTTAGCTCCTAAGATTTTTCCTCTTTTGTCGGTATTGACTTTGTTCATGCCTTTGTTTTTTGTTTTCAATGCATTGTTCTTCTTCTATTGGGCAATTCAGTTTAAGAAACGAATGATTCTATCTGGATTGGTTCTTTTAATGGGAATTACTTTTATAAATAAATTCTATAAATTTTCTGCCAAAGAATATGTCGAGAGTGAAAAGGATTTTACAGTAATGAGTTATAATGTGCGACTGTTTAATGTCTTTAAATGGATTGATAGGGAAGATGTTTCTCTAGATATAAAAGCTTTTATAGATGAGAAAAATCCAGATATTCTATGTATTCAAGAGTTTTCAAACTCGGCACACATAGATCTAAAAGTATATCCGCACCGATATATCTTTATGGAAGGAAATAAGATTAAAACGGGTCAAGCCATTTTTTCTAAGTTTCCTATATTATATCAAGGTAATATTGTTTTTCCTAACTCAAATAACAATGTAATCTATGCAGATATAAAACGAGGTAAAGATATTATAAGAGTTTATAATATGCATTTACAGTCAATAAAAATTTCACCAGATGTTAATGAGATTTCGGATAATATAGATGGAATCAATCAACAAAAATCGCAACTTATTCTTTCTAGAATCAGTAAGGCATTTAAGCAACAACAAGAGCAGGCAGAAATATTTAGAGAGAATAAAAAAGAATGTACCTATCCTGTTATAATATGTGGGGATATGAATAATAGCCCTTTCTCGTACGTATATCGTAATATTAAGGGGAAACTAAAGGATAGTTTTGAAGAGGCTGGTGAAGGATTTGGAGCTACTTATAAGTTCCGTTATTATCCTGCTAGAATCGATTATATCTTTGCTGATAATACGATGAAAGTAAAGAAATTTGAGAGTTTTTCAGATTTTGAAAACTCAGATCATTATCCAGTTATAGCAACTCTTTCTATGGAATAATACAGGAAATTATATTTTCTGATTCTTTAAATATTCCATTGCATATTTACCTTCATTAAAAATTAAATCCAATACACTTAGATTATTAATAAAGCCATGTTTGTCATCGAAAACCTGAACATAAGTTTCGAATGTGTTACTGTCTTTTTTTCCGTTTGCTAAGGCTCTAAAGTCAGAAATAGTACTATCTGCATCATGAAAGTATTCTGAGGTCTTAGTGTACTCTAATTTCATTCGCAAGCATTTAGTAACAATGTCCAAAGCTTCAAAATTTAAGTCCATTAAAAATTGGTGTTTTTTCTCAAAGAAAGGACGAATGTCATCTTCAAAAAATTCAAAAAATGGAGAGTTTCTGTAAGCAGCTTCTAATGATTTGAAATGTTGCTTTTGCCAATCAAATTCATTTTCTATTTGAATCTCTTTGGTTTTTTGATGGGCATCCTTCGAATGTTTTACAGGTATGTTTAATAACTGTATTCCATTTGGGCTATAAATATAAGCACGGTTTCTGTTGGTTTGTTTTTGGAAATTATCTTCTATTTCAAACGTAATGCTTTCAGATTGTGCCATTACTGAAAAATGGCTAATTGAAGGAAAGTAGGTAGGAAGTAGTAATGATTCCATTTGTGTAGGTGTTTGTTTAATTATAGTTTAATCGATTAATGCCTTGTTTTGAAATTAAAACAAAGTAGTAATGAGGTAGCGAATAAGTGTTTTTTAGTTATGCTTTTTTCTCTTTTCTTTTTTTCCAAAAGTATTCGCCAACAAAGTAGGCTACCAAGAGAAGTAAGAAATGTTTAAAGTAAGATTGTGGTTGGCCTTCGCCGTCAACAGTAGTAAATACTCTATCCCAACGAACTTTATTAATCCCTTTGCCGTGAGTATCCCAGCTCATCCATATAAAAACCGGTTTTCCTATTACGTGATCAAATGGAACAAACCCCCAATATCTAGCATCGATAGAGTTGTTTCTGTTGTCACCCATCATCCAATAGTAATTTTGCTTGAATGTATAAGTTGTAGCAGGTTTGCCATTGATTAAAATTTGATTTCCTTTAACGACTAAATCATTCCCTTCATATTCTGTAATAAGACGTTTGTAAAGCGGTAAAACATTTAAATTTATGTTGATTGTCTTTCCTTCTTGAGGAATGTATATTGGACCCAAAAAAGCACTGTTCCAATTGTAGTTCTTATTGTGTGGGAATATCTTAGAATCTCTATCCCCTTTATTTTCTTTTCTTAACTCAAGACTTTCTATATACGGATTGTTCTTTGCTTTGGCAACAGCTTCAGGAGTTGCTTGTAAGTAATAAGTGTCTGTTTTAGAATCGTAACCTAAATCGTCTGTTATGTCGTATTGTCTTAAAAGATTAGCGACCTCTTCGTATGTTGAGAACTTAACTTTGAACTTTACGTTGTATGCAAACTGTAATTTAACTCTTTCTGTAGATTTAGTCTCTTTTCCGTTAATGAAAACAATTCCGTTTCTAATTTCTAAAGAATCTCCAGGAACTCCAACGCATCTTTTTACTAAGTTGGTTTTTTTGTCAATTGGTTTGTAATAATTTCTGTCTGGAGAAAAATTATTCATATCCAAAAGTGTGTCGGCTGGTTGGTTAAAAACCACAATATCATTGCGTTTTATTTCTTGAAAACCAGGTAATCTTAAGTAAGGTAATTGAAACTTGTTTAAAAGTGAAGTCTCCTTTTTTGTAATATTGTCGCTGAATAAATAAGATTTCTTTTTGAAGAAAGGGATTGTATCGTGAACCATTGGCAATGCAACCGTTGTCATTGGTATTCTTGCGCCATAGTTTATTTTGCTTACAAATAGAAAGTCACCAACAAGTAATGATTTTTCTAATGATGAACTTGGGATCGTAAAAGGTTGAATAATGTATGTATGAACCAAAGTTGCAACAATAATGGCAAAAAGTAGCGAGCTAAATGTATCTGCAGTTTTATTTTCGGCTTTTAAATTTCTATTAGCATTGTATTCTAGTTTTTGTGTATAGTTTACATAGTAAATGTAGAAACCAAAAGTAACAAGACCTAGAACAGTGTCTAAAGTAGTTTTCTTTCCAAAAGTTCGGAGCGTTTCAATCCAAACAACTGGAAACATAATTAAATTGATAATCGGGATAAAAAGTAATAGTGTCCACCATGTTGGTCGACCTATGATTTTCATTAATACAATGGCATTGTAAACAGGAATTGCAGCTTCCCAGCTTTTTCTTCCAGCTGCTTCATATAATTTCCATGTTCCTATAAAATGAATTACTTGGATAATTAAGAAGTATACAAACCAGGTATATAATGTCATATTGATTTTTTTAAGTCAAGATTATTTATTTAAAAACGGAATATTATAGATTCTTTTTTTCTTTTCTTTTTTTCCAGAAATACTCTCCGATGAAAAAGGCTGCTAGAGCGAATAGGAAATATTTAAAGTACGATTGTGGTTGACCTTCGCCATTTACAGTAGTGAAAACTCTGTCCCAACGAACTTTGTTTATTCCTTTTCCATTAGTATCCCAGCTCATCCAAATGAATACTGGTTTTCCAACAATATGATTTTCTGGTACATAACCCCAGTAGCGACTGTCTTCTGAGTTGTGGCGGTTGTCTCCCATCATCCAGTAATAATCTTGCTTAAACGTATATGTTGTTGCAATTTTACCATTGATGTATATATCAGAACCTTTTACTTCTAAATTGTTTCCTTCGTATTCTTTTATAATTGCTTTGTAAAAAGGCAATGATTGGGTTGTTAATGCAACCGTTTTTCCTTTTTGAGGAATGTATATTGGGCCAAAATTATCTGCATTCCAATTGTCTAATTGTGGAAAAATCCCAGGATCTACCCCTTTTGCAATTTCTCTTTTTACATTAGTAATTCCAGGAACGTGTCTTAATCTTTCTGCGCTAGCTTCAGTTAAAGCTCTAAAATAAAGGGTGTCTCTTTTTACATCATCTTTGAAACCAGCACCATCAGTAATGTCTAATTCTCTTAATAAAGATTCAAAATCGATAGGTGTTTTTCCGTCTAAAGCGACTGCATAAGAGTATTGTGGTTTTGCTCTTTCTGGTAAAACCAGAACTTTATCGTTAATGTAAACGATTCCGTCTTTAATGGATAAGCTATCTCCAGGGATACCAACACATCTTTTTACGTAATTTGATTTTTTATCAATAGGCTTATCGGCTCTTCTTCCAGAAGTATCAAAAAACTTATAAACGGTATCCATTGGCCAGTTAAAGACAACAATATCTGCTCTTTTTATTTGTTCAAAAGCAGGTAGTCTAAAATAAGGTAATTGCGGCCACTTTAGATATGATTTATGTTTCGTCATTGGTATAGAGTCATGAACCATTGGTAAAGCAACGGTAGTCATAGGAACTCTAGGACCGTAGTTTAATTTACTTACAAATAAAAAGTCACCAATAAGTAATGATTTCTCTAATGACGAAGTCGGAATTGTGTAAGGTTGTACGATATAGGTATGTACCAAAGTAGCTACAATTATAGCGAAAAGTAGTGAGCTAACTGTATCTCCTGCTTTACTTTCTGGTGCTAAACTTCTATTTGGATTATGAACTAATTTTTGAGTGTAGTTTACATAATAGATATAAAAACCAAAAGTAACAAGGCCTAAGATGGTATCTAGAGTAGAATTTTTTCCAAAAGCTCTTAAGGTTTCAATCCATATTACAGGAAACATAATCAAGTTAATGATTGGGATAAAAAGCAATATTGTCCACCAAGTTGGTCGGCCAATAATTTTCATTAGTACGATAGCATTATATACAGGAATTGCAGCTTCCCAACTTTTTCTGCCAGCAGCTTCGTATAATTTCCAAGTTCCTATAAAGTGAATAACTTGAATTGCTAAGAAGAATACAAACCATGAATATAGTGTCATACTATTTTATTTTTAAGTTTAAAATATAGATTTCCGATAACCGAATTATATATTTTTAATATTTTTTATTTAAAATTCCAATACATCTTTCATTGAAAAGATACCTTGCTTTCCAGCTAACCATTCTGCAGCCATTACAGCTCCAAGCGCAAAACCTTCGCGATTGTGTGCTGTGTGTTTTATTTCGATACTATCAATGTCAGAGTTATAAGTTACAGTATGTGTACCTGGAACAGTTCCAATTCTTTTAGCTTCGATATGAATTTCTGTCGATTTAGCTTCGTCTAGAGTCCAGTTGGTGTAGTTGCTGTTTTCAATCACACCTTTGGCTAATGAAATAGCTGTTCCACTTGGAGCATCTAGCTTTTGTGTATGATGAATTTCTTCCATATCTACTTTGTAATTATCGAATTTAGCCATTATTTTAGCCAAGTGTTCGTTAAGTTCAAAGAAGATATTTACGCCTAAGCTAAAATTCGAACTAGAAATGAAACCTCCTTTTTTTTCATTACAAAGAGCAATCATTTCATCATAATGTTCTAACCAGCCAGTTGTTCCAGATACTACAGGAACATTGTTGTTAAAACAAGCAGAGATGTTTGCAACTGCAGCTGAAGGAACGCTAAAATCGATGGCTACATTGGCAGTTTCAAGTCCTTCGTATGTGTTGAATTGATCTTTTTTCAAAACAATTTCATGACCTCTTTCTAAAGCAATTCTTTCGATTACTTGCCCCATTTTCCCGTATCCTAAAAGCGCAATTTTCATTTGTAAATGTGTGTTATGTTTTAAAAATGCAGTTTATATGTGCAGTATTTTAAAAGTGGTAATTAAAAGTTAGTCCAACGTTTGGTCTTAATGTTACATCGTCGGGGTAAATTTGTGGACGTAATGATAGTCTTTCGTTAACATTAAATTGAATCAATGCGGCGTCAACATTGGCATCTATTATGTTTAAAACATAAAAGCCCAAGGTTACTAGGGCAGATAAATCTCGATTACGTTGATAGAATTTTTGACCTGCAATAAGTCTGCTATCGTCTAAATATTGAAACTCGTCATTATTGTAGCCTTCCAGTCTTCGTTTGTAGGCATCTCTATATTGATGGTATTTTTTATTGTTATCAATATAGAAATATAAACTTGTTCCGATAGCTCCATAAACAAGGGGGATTTTCCAATATTTTTTATTGTATGCTTGTCCTAAACCTGGTAAAATAGCCGAGTAAAAAGCGGCCTTCGCAGGAGTAAGTGGGTCTATGTCAACTGATTTAAGAGTGTCTTTTGCAATCAAGGGAGCTTCTTCTTTTTTTGACTGAGCAAAAACAGTTGTGCTTCCTAAAAGAAAAAATAATAGACCTATGGAAATTACTTTATTCACTAGTGTTTATTAATTTGATGATTCTAGCAAAGTCTTCTTCTGAGTGGAATGGAATTGTGATTTTTCCTTTTCCATTTCCAGCAACCTTTATGTCAACTTTAGCTCCAAAATAATTTGTAAAGGTGCTTTTTTGATCTTCTTCAATGTCAAATGAAGAAGTTGGTTTTCCAGCTGGTTTCGGTTTTAAACTTTCGTGGTAACTTTTTACCAAAGCCTCCGTTTCACGTACAGATAAATTACGACTAACGATTTTTTGATAAATATCGGTTTGAACATCTAAATCTTCGATGTTTATAATTGCACGACCATGTCCCATACTGATGAAACCATCACGAATACCAGTTTGGATAATTGGATCTAGTTTTAAAAGACGTAAGTAATTTGCAATTGTAGAACGTTTTTTACCAACACGATCACTCATTTGTTCTTGAGTTAACTGAATTTCATCAATCAAACGTTGGTAAGAAAGAGCAATTTCTATCGGGTCTAAGTCGTGACGTTGAATGTTTTCAACCAATGCCATTACTAATGACTCGTTGTCATTTGCAATTCGAATGTATGCAGGTACAGTATTTAAGCCAACTAAGGTTGAAGCACGCAAACGACGCTCTCCAGAGATTAATTGGTATTTATTGAAATCTAATTTTCGAACAGTTATAGGCTGAATCACACCAAGTTCTTTGATAGAAGTGGCTAGCTCGCGTAACGATTCTTCATTAAAATTGCTTCGTGGTTGAAATGGATTTATTTCGATAGCACCAATTTCAAGCTCTATGATATTTCCAACAACCTTATCAGCATTTTTATCGTCTACGGATTTTATATCGTTTTCCGGATCTTTTAATAATGCAGACAATCCTCTTCCTAAGGCTTGTTTTTTAATTGCTTTTGTCATAAAAACTATTTACTGTTTTTCTTTATAATTTCTTGAGCCAAGTTGATATAATTAACTGCTCCTTTACTTGTTGCGTCATAGTTTATAATGCTTTCGCCAAAACTTGGAGCTTCACTTAATTTTACATTTCGCTGAATAACGGTATCAAAAACCATGTCGTTAAAGTGTTTTTGAACCTCTTCAACAACTTGATTTGATAAACGTAATCTTGAATCATACATGGTTAGTAATAATCCTTCGATATCTAAATCTGGGTTGTGAATCTTTTGGATGCTTTTAATCGTGTTTAGTAATTTTCCTAGACCTTCCAATGCAAAATATTCACATTGAATTGGAATAACTACAGAGTCAGCTGCTGTTAAAGCATTAAGAGTTAAAAGCCCTAATGAAGGTGCGCAATCGATGATGATATAATCGTACTCTTCTTTAACACTTTCTAATGCTTTTTTTAGCATGTATTCTCTGTTTTCTTTATCGACCAATTCGATTTCGATAGCAACAAGGTCAATGTGAGCCGGAATCACATCTACGTTTGGAGCCGTACATTGAACAATAGCTTCTTTTGGCGTGTGACTGTGTTCCAGTATTTGATAGGTTCCAATCTCAACAACTTCTACGTCAATACCAAGTCCTGATGTAGCATTAGCTTGAGGGTCAGCGTCTATTAGTAATACTTTTTTTTCTAAAACACCTAATGAGGCTGCAAGATTTACAGATGTTGTAGTCTTTCCAACGCCTCCTTTTTGATTAGCAATCGCAATGATTTTGCCCATTTATTTTCTGAATTTTGAACCGTAAAAATACGATTATTTATGGTTTTTGAAAATCTATTTTGTTAACATTTGTTAAACCTTGATTAATTGTCGTTTGACAGTAGGCTATTTCTGAAATAGCTATAATTTTTAAAAGATAATTTCAATTTATTTGTTTCTTGTTTTGTTTTTCTATTTTTCTGTTATTCGAAGCAATAGCATGTTAGAGTGGTTTGAATGTCAATTGTTTGTTCTGGAATAACTACTGTGATATAATTGGTATATCGTAATTGGAGCTAATTTCAGATTTGTCAATTGGTGTCTATTGTAATTTGTGTTTCTATGATTTCTTCTGGTGTTTTTTAAACCAGAAGTTTGTATTCTCTTAATAGATTATGTTTCTTAGTAATAGAAAGAGGAGGGGTTTTCTATTGGTTTTTATTATTGGGCAACTTTCTTTCTTAGTTTAAATGTAGCTTTCGTTAATAAGCATGTGGGATTGAACTAGGACGTTAAATATTAATCGCAAAAGGGAATTTCATTCGAAAATAAATAAAAAATTACGAGCGGTAAATATAATAACATTTTAATTCTATTAAAGTATTTTTGATTGTTTTTATCTTTATGAAACGAAATAGTTTTTAGTTTGGAGTGGATTTTGTTATTTGAATTTTAATTTTTTTCAAGTTGTAAAGTGTTTTAATTTTTTTCATGCGATTAGAATGTTCTTTTACAATATAGTTTGATGAAAAAACACCTACCTAATAATGGTTGTACGGAATTATTATATAAACTGATATGACAAAAAAATTAGCTCGATTAGGACATCCCGTTTTTCTAGTTTCATTGATTATTCTTTTTTTTAATGATTTGATATTTAAGGATGTTTTTCATAATTACCTTACGGGTAAATTATCTGATTTTTCGGGTTTGTTTGCTTTCTCTTTTTTTTGGGGTACCCTTTTCATTGAAAGGTCAAGAGCGATTCATCTAGGAGTTACTTTGTTTTTTATTTTTTGGAAAAGTTCTTTTTCAGAAGTATTTATTGATTTTTTCGGACTCTATAGAGTTGTTGATTTTTCTGATAATGTAGCTCTTGTGAGTATTTTGCTTTCCTATAAGTTATTGCAAAAAGTGAGTGTACCTGTAAGATTGCATCCTGTTATTTTGCGATTTGTTTTTCTTCTTTCGTGCTTTTCTTTTATTGCAACTACCCAGCGTCCTTCGTATAGAGAGTATAGGATAGATGATGATTTTTTGAATTTGAATTTGAAAAATGAATCGGGTAGTAAAATAGTGGTTTTAATCGATTTTAAGTATTCTGAAAGAGAATTGGCTATTTATAAGAAACGACAAATTGAGTTAAAAATAAAAAGAATAAAGAAACAATTGGCGATGAATTCGGGAGGTAGTCAGCAATTTAAATTTGAAGCTTCAGATTCTTTGCGGGTTGTTGAAGGTGTAAATGAAAACTGGGTATTTCGTTTAAAGACAAGTGATTTTTTACCACTTGTTCTTGATGTCGACGCAATACAATTTGTTAAGTTGCCATTAGATTATAAAGACACTTTGATTGGTTTTCCGAGTAATTTTAAAATTTCGATTTTAGATAGTAATTGGAAGGTTCTAAAGACTTATGATAAGAAAGCTTTTTTTGAAAAAATAAATAATGATTTCGAGAAACCATATAATGAGTATTCAAGGCCAGAGAGTTTTAATTTTATTTTTGGAAAAACAATCGTGCCAGTACTGCTTGCTAATTGTTATGGAAGATGGGAATCAGAAGAGAATATAGATTTAAGTAAAATTGAAATTAATTCTCGTTATTGTATAAACAATGTAAATGGGGATGTTTATGATTGCAAGTATAGTAATGATTCTATTTTTGTACATACTCCAAATAAGATATATGTAGGAGCTATTAAAAATAGCACCGCTAAGAAACTTGAAATTTGCTGGGATGGTAAAAGAGTTGTTGCATATAAAAAATCTTCAAAGCCACCGATTTTAGGTGGTAATTGATTGTTTGTATGTTTTCTAAGATTTTTATTTTATTTTGGCTAATATTGTTTTTAGTAGGTATTTTTAAATTAATTTGTATTTTTACGCATGAAAAGACTTACTTGTTATTAGACTAACTAGTTGCTTTGTTTTACGCCAAGCGCTTCAGCAAGAGTTGTGTGATAGATTAAAGACAGACCAATCCTGTCGTTTTCAACATGGCTGATATTAGGAAACGTCCAAATCGTTGTCAATATCAAGCTCTGCTTGAGTCCCCCTTGTCTTCGTCAATTTTCTTAAAATTATCTCAAAAATTTTGTAAACATTTTTTGTCTTTGTTTTTGATAGGCAAAATTATGAGTTCTAATGGCAAAAATTGCAGTACGTACGTCCAGCTTAGTGATAAAATGAGTCATAATGATGTTTTTAGAATTTACAAGCAAATAAAGATTTTGTTTATTTTTTTTACACGTTAAGCAATCGCAAGCTTGTCACTCTGAGGAACGAAGTGTCTTCACAAGAAACCAACACAAAGTATTTATAGGTTGTCGAGCCACAAGCAGAGACTCTTCGTTCCTCAGAGTGACAAGATTGGGCAAGTTATTTTTGAATAAGCGCAACTTTTTAACCTGATCCCCGATAAGTATAAAAAAAAGCTAGCATGAAAAATACATATCATATCGTTACAATTTTACTTATTACATCGCTCTTGAGTTGCCAAAGTAAAAGTGAATCAAAAAAAAACCTGGAAAAGGAAAGGATTGCAGATAGACCTGAATGCGAAGTTATTTACAACAAGTATATTGAAAAAGCATCTAAGATGGAAAATGATAGTGCAATATACTTTCTAAATAAAAGTATAAACTGTGACCCAGCTAATGATGGTTATAAATTTAGCAAAGCACAATTTTTCGTTGATAAGCAGGAGTACCAGGAGGCGCTTAATCAGTTAAATGAAATTAAAGCAGATTCAATTGATCCGACACTGAGGCTTTTTAGTAGTGTGTTAAAGTTAAAACTTAATAGTGATGATGCAGATAAAGACTTAAGTGACGTCTATAGTAAAATAGCAAAAATTAAGAAGCCAAATTCAAGTAATGTTTTTTATAAGTTGGCATTGGATAATTATTTTAAAGGTAAAGATTATGCGCTTGAACAGCTTAAATTCTGCAAAAAAATATATACAACAGATTATGACAAACAAAATTTAGATGTACTGGAAAGTTATATTAATACAGATAATAAAAGAAATGTTCTTTTTAAAATTTTTAATATTCGATAGTGTAATTTCGTACTGATCAGATTATCAGGTTATTTTGAGCTATTTTTGTAAGAGATTTTAAAATTTAGGCCAAAAAAAAAGTCTTTTCAAGATGATGAAAAGACTTTTGTCGGGGTGGCAGGATTCGAACCTGCGGCCTCCTGCTCCCAAAGCAGGCGCGATAACCGGGCTACGCTACACCCCGTAATCGGGTGCAAAGATAGACAAATATTTGAGTTGTCAAACTATTTTTGAAAATAAATTTTATTTATTTTGATATAAATATTTAGGATTCATTTAAGACGCTAATTTTTAGAATAAAGTATACATTTGTATTTCAGAAAAAAACAAAATTATGTCAGATACAATCGAAAAAATTAAATGCCTAATTATAGGTTCTGGGCCAGCAGGTTATACCGCTGCTATATATGCCGCCAGAGCTAATATGAATCCAGTTTTATACCAAGGAATGCAACCTGGAGGACAATTAACAACTACAAATGAAGTAGAAAATTTCCCAGGATACGTTGATGGAGTTACAGGACCAGAAATGATGATTCAATTGCAAAAGCAAGCAGAACGTTTTGGTGCAGATATCCGTGATGGTTGGGCAACTAAAGTTGATTTCTCGGGAGATATACATAAAGTATGGATTAATGATACTATCGAATTGCATTGCGAAACAGTAATTATTTCTACTGGAGCATCTGCTAAATACCTAGGATTACCATCAGAACAACATTATTTAAAAATGGGAGGTGGAGTTTCTGCTTGTGCTGTTTGCGACGGATTCTTTTACAGAAACCAAGAAGTTGTGATTGTTGGAGCAGGGGATTCAGCTTGTGAAGAAGCGCATTACTTATCTAAACTTTGTAAAAAAGTAACTATGTTGGTAAGAAGCGAAAAATTTAGAGCTTCTAAAATTATGGAAGATCGTGTTCGTAAAACTGAAAACATCGAGATTTTAATGAACCACGATACTGTAGAAGTTATAGGAGACGAGCAAGTA
The DNA here is from genome assembly GCF_030409845.1 of Flavobacterium branchiarum. Classification (NCBI taxonomy): domain Bacteria; kingdom Pseudomonadati; phylum Bacteroidota; class Flavobacteriia; order Flavobacteriales; family Flavobacteriaceae; genus Flavobacterium; species Flavobacterium branchiarum. The sequence goes on from NZ_JAUFQQ010000003.1 coordinate 665,433, forward strand.
GTTACTGCTGTAAAAGCAAAAAACAAAACTACAGGCGAAATTTTTGATATTCCAGCAACTGGATTCTTCGTAGCAATTGGACATAAACCAAACACAGATATCTTTAAAGACTATATCACGCTTGATGAAACAGGATATATAATTAATACTCCAGGAACATCTAATACTAATGTTGCAGGCGTGTTTGTAGCAGGAGATGCAGCAGACCACGTATATCGCCAAGCAATTACTGCCGCAGGTACAGGATGTATGGCTGCTTTAGATGCTGAAAGATATTTAGCTTCAAAAGACTAAAACTAAAGTTTCAAATTTTATTTGTCACTTTTGATATAAATAAAATGTCCCAATCGTAAGATTGGGACATTTTTGCTTTTGTAACGTTTTGACTTAACTAAGGAAGTATTTTAACCTATTGGTGTAATTACTTCATCAATTCGCTTCGCTTAGGTTGTAATTATTTCGATCTTTTAATCAATTTAGCCTCTCCAGAAAAACGAGTCAAATCAATTTTAGGATTTCCTAAAAGCTGTACTTCGGCTTTATCTCCAGCGGCGATACTAACAGATGTTTCGGCAAGTATGCTTCCAGTCGAATAACTTTCGGCTGTGACATTAGCATTCTTTACAGTGAATTTATTTCCTATAAATGAAGAATTATTATCTAATCTAAAAATTCCATTTGTAGCAGTGCCTTCAATAGCTGCATTTGCTTTTTGATACAAATCACATTTAAAATCTGTTGCCACCACTAATGCTTTTAAACCTGCATTTTTGCTTAATTGTACACTTCCGTTTTCTGATTTTAAATTCAACTCTGTTTTCGATTTATCATCTGCTATCAAAGCAAATTTCTTAGCGTTTACATTCAAGAATAATTTGGAGTAATCAACAGAATTAAAAGTGATGTCATCCAGTTGAAGTTCTTGAATCCCATTTACTACAGTAGTGTTTTTTGCAATAACCTTAGTTAAATCCTTAGTGTAAGTAACTCTTACAATTAGTTTTTTAAAGATACTAGCTTCTTTAGATGTGTAAATACGCAACGCTTGCCCGTTTAAATCCATTCCAATAATCTCATGAAGATTATCATCAGCTTCAATTTTTATTTCGTTTTTTTCTCCACGTTCCAAGTAAACCTCAAGATTATCATTAACTTCAAGACTATTGAATTCACCTATTTCTTTGGTTGCGATGGTTACCGTTTTCGATCCTTTTATCTTTTCCTTTTTTTGTGCAAAAGTTGTCATTGTGGCAACTAAAAGTAGAAGCACTAGCGTGTATTTTTTCATTAAATTTAGTTTTTTACAAATATAAAAAAATCATCCACTTGCGATGGATGATTAATGTAATTTTAAGGACTATTTAGGATTACTCTTGTTCGATGCTTCCTCCAGAACTCGATTTTTTCTCGATAGATTTTGGAATCGAGTTGTAAATAATATCTCCTCCGCTACTTGCTTTTGCTTTTAAACTCACAATAGGATGAACAGCTATTGAAGCACCGCTTGAAGCTTGTGCATCAATTTCATTTGCCAACATTCTTTTTGCATCGATATCACTTCCGCTAGAAGCAGATACATTTAGAGTTAATGCTTTTCCTTCAATGGCTATATTACTGGCGCTACTAGTTTCGCAGGTAACAGCGTCAGATTCTACATTTACATTAATTTCTGCTGCACTTGATGCGTCTAGGCTGATATCTTCTCCTCTTAAAATGTTGATGCTTTTTACAGTTGAAGCGCTAGAAGCTTTTATGTTATTAATGACTGGCATTTTTACAATTACTTTTTTAGATTTAATATTTCTAAAAGAATTATAGCTGCATTTTATAACCAAAGTATTTCCTTCAATCTTAGTTGTTATTTTGTTTATCAAATTATCATCTGCTTCCACAGTAACTTCAGTTTTATCCGATTGTTCGATTACAAGATCAATGGCATTACTAACAGATACATTTTCAAAAGTTCCTTCAATATTTCGTTTTTCAGTACTAACGTTTCCGCTTCCTTCTATCGATTTTAAACTGTTCGAAAAGTTACAAGAAGCAAACAATAAAGCTGTTATGGCAACAACTATAAACTTGGTAACACAAATAATTATCTTGATCATGACTAGTTCGTTTTAATTATAACTCCGTTTTTATCTATAGTCAATTGTCCTGAAGTTTTTTTTCCGTTCAGAACTTCTTTTCCATTTATTTTAACCGAAACTTCATTTATAGTATCGTTTATGTCGATATTTTGATTTGCATCTACATCATCATATTCATTTTCAGATGCAGGGCAGTTCAAACATATAACTTTTGAAGTACCTACTTTATAAATATAATTGTCAGCACTAAAATGTAAATTAAAGAAATCATTATCAGATTCATCATAGTCTTCTACCGATGCATCTGGTTTTAATAATTGACCTTCAGGTAAGTATAAGTATATTTTCACCTCTTGATCTCTGAATTTGTTTATAATATCAGTTAAAAGATAGTTGTCAAGTAATAATTGATTTCCTTTTATTTCAAATTTATAGTTAATTTTTTCAGCTCTTTGTTTAGCATCCATAAATGACTTTCCCCTAGCATTTTTTTCAATTTGAATGTATGCCGTTTTTTCGTCAGTACGCAAAACATGTAAACTAATATTGGTAGAATATATCAATTGGTTGTTAGCAGAGTCTTGTACAAATTCGAAATCATCACGATGGTTAAGGTCTTTTGTGTAGTAATCATTGTATTTAAACTTCACAAAAAGAGTATCTGTAGTTTTTATGTTTAAAGGATATTTTTGTACCGTTTTGTTTTCATACGAAACCTCAGTAGCTTGTTTAATTCCAATACTTATAGCCAAAGCCATAGCAATAATCCAAACAGCAAGCAAAGTATATTTTGCAACATTACCGATAGATTTCATGTTTGGAGCCAATAATTTAAAACCTAAAAGAGTCATAAAGAAAAACGGAATTCCAACAGCAAAGAACATTAATAAGCCAAACATCCAGATAGGATAATCAGTAAAGTTACCTGCATCTACAAAGTTTTGCCAAGGAAATTCAATAAAAAGATTGGTGCCTAGAGTAAAAACTCCGATTAGTAAAAACATCAATGTAGTTATTCCAGAGATGATTAAAATAATCCCTAAGAACTTAGCAAAAACTTTAAAAATGGTCATGATAAAGTCGCTAAAGCCACTTCCTATTCTTTCAGCACCCGACTTTACTTGGTTTCCCATTTTGTCATAATCGGCATTTTTGAATTTATCAGATAAAGATTCAATTTCTTCACGTACCTTTTTCTCGATATTCGAAATAGTAACAGGCTCACCAGTCATTTCTAGTTTTTCCGAAGTTGTTACAGCCTCGGGAGTTACAATCCATAAAACGATATAAGCTACGATACCAGTTCCAAATCCAGCAAAAACAAATATCAAGAACATAATTTTTAGCCATACTGCATCTATTCCAAAATAATGTCCTAAACCAGTAGCCACACCACCAATCATACCTTTTTCTTTATCACGGTATAATTTTTTGGTTCTTCTAGTTCCAGAATCGCTAAATGATTGATTAGATGAATTAGCTTCTTCCTCTAGAATGTAGTCTTCTGGTTGTCCCATTACTGCAATAACCTCGTCTACATCTTTTATACCTACAACGTGTTTTTCACTTTTTTGTTTTTCGGTTAATAATTCCGAAACACGCATTTCAATGTCTTTAATAATTTCATCTTTACCAGAAGAGTTACCCAAAGAACGTTTTATAGCGTCAAAATAGCGCGTCAGTTTCAAGTATGCATCTTCATCTATATGAAAGAACATGCCTCCTAAGTTAATATTTACTGTTTTGTTCATGACTATTGTTTTTGATTGGTGATTAGTGTTACAGCATCCGAAAGTTCATTCCAAGTGCCATTTAGTTCGTTTAAAAATGTTTGACCTATTTCGGTTAATCCATAATATTTTCGTGGTGGTCCCGAAGTTGATTCTTCCCAACGATAATTAAGTAAACCGTCATTTTTCAATCTGGTTAATAATGGATAAATAGTTCCTTCTACTACCAGTAATTTTGCGTTTTTCAAAGTGTCTAATATCTCCGATGTATAAGCATCTTTTTCTTTCAGTACAGATAAGATACAAAACTCAAGAACACCTTTGCGCATCTGTGCTTTTGTGTTTTCAATGTTCATAATTTCATTTTGTTTTGTTTAGATTGAGCAATTCGTTTTTTGATTGATGATTGATGATTTTTTTTGAAGCTAATTCCTGCTCTCCGTTTTATCTTTTACTGGTTAAAGAAACCAGCAAAAGGATGTCACTTCTATCAGGGCTAGGCTCCTATTGTTGTATATAACTTTTAACTTTTTTCTTGTATTCCTAAGCAGAGTCAAAGAATCTTTGTTAGTATTACTTGATAAAAGGAATCGTAAGAGGATATTTGTATAATTCTCCGTTAGAAGCTTTTATTGAAGCATAAATAACCAAAAAGAACTCAACTACTTTTAGCATTCCAAAAATTAAAACTGCTAAAACGCCAACACTTAATATTCCGATATTGTCGCCAAGATTGAAATTATTCATTGTAAAATCATTGTCATTAATAACTACATCCATCGGAATGTTCTTGAAGATTACAAAAACAAAGATTGGAATAGCAATCAAAGCCAGAATCAAAGTGTATAACAATAAACTCAACTGAAAGTTTAAAGCTTGTTTACCATGATGATTTACAAATTCTGATTTGTCTTTTTTATTCGACCAGATTAAAACCGGGAAAATATAATTCCCAAACGGAATAAAATATTGAGTTAATGTACTCAAATGAGTAAACGTAGCCGTGTTTCTTTCTGAAGGTGTTTCCATGATTAGTGGTGTTGTTGTTTCCATGATTAAAAGTATATAGTAATTTCTTATGCAAATATATATCTAAAAGACAGTATCTTGTTTTGCATAGTACTAATTATTAACAAAATTTTAACAAGTTTAAAATTTTGATTCACTCAAAAAAGCATTGAAAATCAGCGGGAGTAACTGTATTTATTGGCAATCTTTCAAAGTCAAAACAATTTATTGTGCGTGCATAGTTTTTTTGTATTTTTACATAAAAAAATAAAACTAATGGCAATTTCAGTTTCTAAACTCAACAAATTTGTATTATTCAAATTACCATCGGCCTTTATTTGTGGCGTACGTGTAAAAGAAATCGACGACAATAAATGCGTTGTAACGGTAAAGCACCGTTGGATGAATCAGAATCCTTTCAATTCAATGTATTTTGCGGTTCAAGCAATGGCAGCCGAACTTACAACAGGCGCATTGGTAATTGCTGGAATTCAAAAAAGCGGACGCAAAATTTCTATGCTTGTCGCAAATAATAAAGGAAACTTCACCAAAAAAGCAACCGGACGTATTACATTCGTATGTAATGATGGGCATTTAATAGCTGAAGCCATACAAAGAACAATCGAAACTGGCGAGGGGCAAACCTTTTGGATGAAATCCATAGGAACCAATGAAGAGGGAATTCAAGTATCCGAAATGGATTTTGAGTGGAGTATTCGTGTGAAATAGATTCGTCAAATAATAGATATAAAAAAAGCTTCAGTTTCCTGAAGCTTTTTTTATGGATTTTAAAGTGGACTATTTTTTAGAGCAACATTTTTTTGCATCTTTTTTAGCCATGTCTTTATCACATTTTTTTCCATCGGCTTTGCATTTAGCTTTACATTTTTCCTTTTCCGCTTTGGTCATCGTTTTAGATGTAGCTTCTTTTTTAGCAGTTGGATTAGCTTCTTGTGCACTTACCCCAATAGAGAATAAGGCAATAGTTAGAACAGTGATTACTTTTGTCATTTTTTTTTTTTTTTTGAATGTTGATGATTTCATTTCTAGATAGTTCTAAAATGATTAGCCAAATATAATAGGATTTTGTGCTTGTAAGAATAAGCGTAATGTTAATGTTTTTGTAAAAAAAAAAGTCTTTTTTTTAGGCACAGTTTTCAGTATCCAGTCGCAGTATTCAGTTTTCAGTTTTCTCTCAATCTTGTCTTTCTGACGAAGGAAGAATCTCTGCAAGAAACTAACGCAAAGTATTCCTAGATTGTCGAGCTACTAAGTACGATTCTTCGTTTCTCAAAATAAACTACTGAAAGTATGTTGGGCTAAACTTCGCGTTTCCTTTTGTGAAACTTTGCGTAATAATTTTTAGTTATTGGTGTTTTAATTCGCACCAAGTGTTTACATCTTCAGGATTAAATTCTGGACAGTTATCAACATTGCTTTTAGGGAAAACAAGAACATCATTATTGGTGTTACTTAAATTGTAGTAATAATTGGCAAAGTCTTTTCCATATCTCCATGCGTCACTAGAACCATCATTACGCACAGTTTCACTAAAAGTAAAGATCGAAGATTGCTTTGGAATAAAGTATTCTCTCTCAATAAGAAGAGAATATAGATTCCCGAAAACAGGCGTAAAGAATAAAGTAGTAATAAATGCAAGCAGAGTAATGCGAAAAATATTCCTTTTACCTACTACGCTTCTTTTAGTAGTGTCCATATCTAGTTATTCGTTCTTCTTGTAGAATTGATCTCTCTTTTATTTCTGATAAATGCTTTTTGGATAAAAAGCTTTAAATCCATTGTAAACTGCTTGATGCATTATAGTTGAGTGTATTTCGTTTTGGATATAATCATAATAAATTTTAGTGTTCTTTTCGTCATTTTGCTTCAGCGTTTCACTTAAAGATACAGCAACATCATACATAGTTTTATCTTCCTCTTTGTCGCAAGCAGCAACATATACTTGAACAGGTTTGTTGTTCTTTGCTTTCAGTAAGTTAGGTGCTTCGGTAAGCAAGGATTGGTCTCCCCACCACAAACTAGGAGCAATAATTATGTAGCTATCAAATAAATTGCGGTGTTTTAATAAAATTTCAGTTGCTAATAATCCAGCTAAAGATTCACCAATAACGGTTTTGTGATTGTTTGTATTGAACTTTTTATCAATATAAGGTTGTAATTCTTTTTCGAGAAAAGCAATGTATTTATCAGATCCACCGTATTGAGGAAAGTTTTCTTTTTTGAATCCTATTTTTTCAACAAAATCGATGTTAGGAACGCTAAAAGTAAAATCACGTCTTCGGTTCGTGTTTTCAATTCCAACCACAATAGATTTTGGGAATCGGGCAATCCATTCTTCAGTATTAAAACGAACGATTCCAGTAATATGGATAAAGTCTTCTTCAACACCACCATCAAGAATATAGATAACGGGATAATTTAAAGTGTCTTTTTTGTTGTATCCCTGAGGTAAGTATATGTTTATTGTTCTTGTTTCACCCAATTCAGTCGATTTTAGCTTATCGGTAATTCCAAGAACGATTGGTTGATTCTCAGTTGCAGTTTTCTTTTTTTTGGTTTGGGCAAAATTTGAAACAGCAAATGTTAAGAAGATAAAGAGGTAGAATGTATTTTTCATATGATTGGTATTTGAGAATAGCCGAACAGTGTATTATTCTATATTTCGGATTATTATTATATATTTTTCTATTTGGCGGCGATGTCTTAAAACATGTACAATAGCATGTTCCATGATTTGTTCGATATCATAGATTTGCCCCCAAGAAGTGGTTAGTTTTTTAGTATTATCAGATTCTTCAAGTTCATTGTCTTTTATATTTTTAAAAGTATCAATCATAAAAACAAATGAATCGTTTAAATGGCTGTTATAATCCTGAATGGTAGTGTGAAATATTTCATCTTTAAATTCAATTGATTCCCCTTTGGAGCGTCGGATATAAATACAATATGCATAACCAGAGCAAACAATATGCGATAAAATAGTCTGAATTGATCTGCAACTATCATCAGTTGTTTGGTTGTCAACAATCTTTATAAGTTCGGTATCCGAGATATCCGAAATAGTTTGTTGTAAATCTCTGATGGTTCCCTCATACACATCAAGTAATGCACCAACAGCTCCTAGTCTATACGTATTTATCATGCCGTTGAATTTTTACTTAGAAATATGCCAAAGGCTCATTTTGCGTCTGGTTACGAATCCTAGTTTTTCGTATAGTTTAATGGCACCAATATTACTTTCGACTACGTGCAAATAGGGTATTTTGTTTTGATCAAAAATAGTATTTACAGCATGAGCAATTAATTGTTTGGCGTATCCTTTTCCAGTATGGTCAGGATGCGTAACGATTGCACTTACTTCGGTAAAATCATTCATTTTCATGCGTTCGCCAGTAACTGCAATCAGTTTATTGTCCTTAAATATTCCAAAATAATTGCCTAACAGAGCCGTTTTTCTTTTAAAATAACCAGGCTGTACCAAACTAACCAATTCGAATAAAGCATCGATATGTTCACTTGTAGTAAGCGGAACAAAAGTTTCTGTAATTTCAATATCCAGTCGGTTATTAAGAACCATTTGCAGGCATATCAATTCTTTTTTCAATTCTAATTGATTTGAAAGCAACGGTTTTTCGCCAACAATAAAAAAGTTATCTGCGAATTCAGAATAAGCATCAATAGATTTTTGGATATTCTCAGTAGTTATAAATCCTCCAAAAGGACAATAATCAGGATGATAAAATTTGATGTTATTGTAATCTACTGCAAATTCTTGGTGCGTTTCAGAAAGCGAATACCAAGCTGGATTGTCTAGTTTTGTATAATCGGTATTCATATGTTTGATAGTGCCAGAATTACCTTCGAGCATTTATTATTGTGATTGGTATCAGAAATGAAATATGCCTAAAAGAAGTTTTACCTCTTTGTAAAAGCAATCTTGAGACCAAGTAAGATGAAAACAATTCCAGTCATTTTGTTCAATCTACTTTCGGCATTTTTATTTTTATTAAAAAGAGTTGCAACATTACTTCCCATTAATGCCAAAAACGAACACCATATTAAGGCAATCATAAAGATAATGAATCCTAGTATTAAGTAAGGAGTAGGATTGTTTATTTCTGAGGATTTTATAAATTGGGGTAAAAATGCCAAGAAGAAAATGGCTATTTTAGGATTTAGAACATCGCTTAAAAGAGCAGTTAGAAATATTTTCTTGTTTGCTGTATTTTTAACTTCAATAGATTTTATTTCAGCTTGGTTCGTTTTTGCAGTAAGCGATTTGTAACCAAGATAAAATAAATAGACAGCTCCTAGATATTTAACAAGGCTAAAAGCAAAAGCTGATTTTGCTAGTATAAGCGAAAGTCCAAATGCAGCAGCAATAGTATGAATGACAAGTCCCAAGCTAACTCCGACAGCTGCGTATAATCCTGCTTTTTTACCCAAAGAAATACTTCTTGTTAATACCATGATAGTATCAATTCCTGGTGTAATAATAACAATTATTGCGGCGATTATAAATGTTCCTAAACTGTCTATTCCTGTCATGACTATCATTTTTTAGTATTTACTTCAATTTGTTTTGGGTAATTATTCTTAACACATAGAAACATAGATTCTGTAAACTCAGAAAGAGACGTTTCACTTATTCAGAATCCACATAGTAGACCATGTGAAAGAAATACATTTCTTTTTGATTCTTTTTTGCAAAGAAAACTGATGTTTCTATGTGTTAAATGTTTTTAGAATTACGCTTAAGGGTTGATTTAAGTTTTAAGCATTAGCTAAAATATGATTTATTTATCAGGGAATCAATTTTTTTATTAAATCAAGATCAATTGGTTTTTCATTAGAGATAGGTACAAAATAGGCTAATTGCCATTGTTGGGTTTTCTGTGCTTGTTTACTAGTTGTCGTATCCCAAGGAGGATATACACGTATAGCACGTTTGCCTTCTTTCTTATCATCAGATAAAATTCCTTTTTGATGCAATACTGATTTAGGGAAAATGAACTGTCCAAAATTAGAATCGTTTCGAGTACTCACAATAAATAAATCAATGTTGTCTGTAATTTCAAAAGGTGCAATAGGCCCTTTTTCGCTTCTTTTCCATAACGTAACAAACTGACCCACTTTCGTTGGAGTAATTTTAGCTACTCGATATATCGTTGATTGGTTGTTTATTTGAAAAGTATAAGCGCCATAATCGGCACTTTCGGCTTCAGGGATTGGTTGCGTACATTCCAGAGCGCAAGTATCGTACAGTTGTTCTTTTGCTTCAAGCAAATCTTTATGAATAGAATTTGACCAAGTTGAGGTTGTCATTATTATATTTTTATTTTTTATTAATCTTCAAAATCCAATCGATGCATGGAGTTATCCACTGAACTGTGCTGGTGGGATTATCGATTCCGAAACCATGACCTCCATTGGCATAAAAAAAAGATTCGACAGGAACTTTGTTTTGTTGTAAAGCAGCAATAAATACAAGTGAGTTTTGCACTTTTACGTCAGCATCATCTACAGCATGTGTAATAAATGTTGGGGCAGTATTTGGTGTAACATGCAATTCATTCGAGTATTCTTTTATTTTCTCAGGAGATGCATTTTCGCCTAGTAAACTATTTCTAGAGCCAAGATGAGTTAAAGAATCTGTCATACTAATAACAGGATAAGTTAGAATCATAAAATCGGGACGCAAACTAGTTTTGTGCGGATTGTCTATGTACGATTTTGAATAATGAGTACCTGCAGTAGCAGCCAAATGGCCACCTGCGGAACTACCTTGAATTCCAATTTTATTAGGATTGATTCCCCATTGCTTGGCATTTTCTCTCACCAATTCAATAGCACGCTGTGCATCTTGCAAAGGAACAATTGTTTGGTTTTCGACGTATTTTGCATCTGGCAAACGGTATTTTAAAACAAATCCTGCAATACCACTTTCGTTTAGTCTTTTTGCAATAGCATACCCCTCATGATCAATTGCTACTCCCGAATAGCCTCCGCCTGAGCAAATAATTACAGCAATACCAGTAGCTTTACTTTTTTCGGGAAGAAAAACAGTAAGATCTGGAGAAGCCACTCTTGTAATTACAGTGATCTTTTTATTTCCAGCGTTATAAACAATAGCAGTATCTTTTACTCCAGTAATTTCTTTGGAGTTGGGTACTTTGCCATTATATAAAGAAATGATTTTTTGGGCGTATGGAGAACTAGACATTCCAATAAGTAAATAAAGCGTTAGCAATAATCGTTTCATAAAATTGTAAATAGAAGTTGAAATATAAGAAAAATATAAAAAACAGCGTTTACATTATCCGTCTATTCTCAGTAGAAGCTAATTCGTATTCTTCAGACTTATGTAGTTTTCTAAGATTATCGATTAAATAATCTATTTGAGCAAGTCCGATTTCTTTATATTTTTTTACATGTTCTTCACTCAGTTTTATTTCTCTTTGTACATCGGCAAAACCACCCAAAAAGCACCAAAGAAAATAATCATTTCCTTTTTTCTCAAAGATATAATCCCAATCTTTCCAATAAATTAGTTTGCCAGTTAGCTTTTTAATATTCAAATAAACAGGTTCAATTTTAAAATGCTCGTATTTAGAACAAGAATATCTATGAGAGGTTATTGATTCGTTTGTTAGGCATTTCTCAATTTCCTCAATTTGTGTCTGATTAAGATTGAATTCTTGAGTAAGCTCTTCTACAAGTTTCTTGTCATTAATAAAAGCAGTACAACTAATGAATTCATCAAGCTTTTCAGCCCATTCTACAGAGGTAAAATTTTCTCGAGTTATGAGGTTTGTTCTGTGAGCTTCAATTTTAAATAGCATTTTTTGGGAATTTTGTATTAAACAAAAATAGAAATTAAAACTGAACTCACTAAAGTTATTCCCTCATGGAATGGCACTAATTCGCCTAGATTACTGAATATCCAAATTAAATCTCTCTAAAAGACGCAAGTTCAAGTCTTGAGAATTTTGCGTTTTTGACCCTGTTTTCTGAAGGATCAAAAGAATAGTTTTTTGCAGTACGAAAATCAGCTTTTTCAAGAATGCTCTGTACAAAAGTAGCATTAGCTAAATCGCAGTTCTTGAAAACTGCCTGTGTTAAATCGGTCTCTGAGAAATCTACATCTTTTAGTGAGCAATCGAAGAAGTTTGTTTTCTTTAATTTTTTCTGTAAAAAAGTCGAATAATCTAGAATGCAACCTTGAAAATTCATCGAGAATAAGAAACTATTGCAGGCGCTAAAGTCTAATCCCATTAATTTACAATCAGTAAACTTACTATTTTTTAATCCTGTGTTTCGTAATGTCGCCAAAGAGAAATTACAGTTTTTAAAAGTACAATCTATAAAATCATTATTGCTTAAATCACTTTTTGAAAAGTTACAGTTTATAAAGTCGCAATTGAAAAATTCAAAATCAGCTAATCTCTTTTCAGAGTAGTCAATGTTTTCAAAAGTCTTGCCTTGATGAAGTTGTGTATCCATAATAAATTTGGTGATGAAAAATTTAGTGTTGCAAATGCAGTATTTATTCCAATTCGGTACAATCGAAAACGTTGTTGCTTAATAGCATTTCTACTATTTCATTTTGACTATCAATCCTTAAGATGTTATCACAATCTTCAAGGTCAAAATTCCATTTGGCGTCAGATAATATATCGTTAAGATAGACAGTAGCCGATTTTAATTTCAATTCAGAATTTACCGAAGTTTTGAAAACGTAAATCATTATTTGCTTTTTTTAGTTTGCAAATGTCAATAATAAAGCAGTAATCCTATTAGGATTCAATAAGCAAGAGTTAGGATTTTTCAATCATCTTTCGGTACTCGATAGGAGTAATGCCTTCGTGTTTTTTAAAGATACGGCTAAAGTAGGATTGATCATAATGACCTACCTGCATGGCAATTTCATTAATGGTAAGATTGGTTTGGTACAATAAGTATTTGGCTTCTAGAAGAATTGTTTCATCAATCCATTTGGTAGGTGATTTTCCTGTAACCGATTTTATAGATTTATTTAAATGGTTCGGAGTTACACTGAGCATCGAAGCATAATAGCTTACTTGGTGCTGTGTTTTTATATGTAAATAAATAAGTTCTTTAAACTTAGTTGTAAGTGTAGTTGCAGCGGTTAGGGTTTTATTGGTTTTTATAGCATTCTTATTAATTTCGAAAAGTAAAGTAATAAGGTAAGATTGTATGATCTCTAGGTTTGCACTTCCAGTTTCACTGTATTCAATAAGCAGGCGATTTAATAAATTTGATATAAATCCAGCTTCTCGTTTTTGAAAAGTTATTGAAGGATTCCCCCAAATTTTCAAAAAATCAAATTCATTTATCATCTCACGATTGCCATATTTTCCAATTAAAATGTCTTGGTGAAACTGACAAATAATGCCAGTTATATTTTTACTCATAAAATCGATAGCGTAAATCTGTCCAGCAGGAACGACCACCATTTCGTTTGCTTTAGTAGTATATTCTTCTGATCCAACTTTTAACTTATGAATTCCAGAAGTAATAAAAAGAACCGTATGACAAATATGTTTGGATGGAGGTATAGGAAATTTTAGTTGGTTTACGTCTTCAATTCTCAAACAAAAAAAATGTTCAGAATTTGATTTGAAAAGATGTTCTATAGTGTTTTCAGATTCAAGAAATGTATCCCGAAAGTCTTTTCCACTGTAGGTTCTTATAGTTTCATCTTTTCCCATCTTCATCTGCTCTTGTTTGGTATTCGTAGTAAAATTTATGGAATGGAAATTAAAAGATAAAATGAAACTTTATAAAGTTATCGCTTTCTTCTTTGTGTTACTCTTCTATATTCTTCGGTGTTATTGATGTACTTTTTTGCTTTGTTTATTTTAAAATAAAAGAAACAAATTAAGATACTTGCGATGCAAAGAACTAACATTAAAAGATCAAATAGGTCATAAAATGTGTCAATAGTTTCACCATTTATTGATAGTATTTTTGAATTAGTGTTGCCAACATATAATTTTTTAAATGTAATGATATCACCAATCTTTACATTATAATTGATTCTTTCGTACGGAGTCAGAAAAAGCTTCTCATTCTTGCTATCAATTTTAAATTCAAAAGCATTGAGGTTGCCACCACCATTTTTTGGATAGTTGTTTAATAAATTAACTTTCGTGATTTTTCCACTTATAATTTCTTTATTGAATAACTGTTTTAAATTATCGAAGGTTGTTAGGCCAGCAACGGTAATTATTACTAAAGCAAAGAGGGATGCAATAGAAACAGCAATATAATTCTTTAGCATTTTAGCGTTATATATTATTTCTCAATTTCAATTCCAAAGCTATTCGTAGGGAATATTACCCAGCGATTATCTACTTTCATTGCTTTGTTAACTTTTAGGCTATGTATTTTGTTGTCGTTTAATTCAATTATAATCTTTAAATCATAGGTGTCAGAATCGACCATTACTTTATTTCTAATAGTTTTTACTTTTTTTGATCCAATCAAAGTTGCTTCTGTTTTTATAGATTTTATTTGGTTCCAATCAAATAAACGATGTGCTTCTGAGAAGAATTTATTGATTTGCTTAATATCATCGGGTTTTTTCTGAGTTCCTTTTCTTATGATTAGGTTCATTAAATCTTGGCTAGATTTTAGTTTCGAAGATTCCTCAGGAGTTATTTTTGCGCTTGCAAAACCATAGGAAGCATTTTCTTTAGGAGAGATAAATAAAGAATACAATCCTTCTGAATCTTTATTTTTGATATTGTTTGTAATTTCTTCAGCAAATTCATCGATTGTTTCTGGTTCCTTATTGCAAGAAACTAATGAGATAAGACCAAAAAGAAATAGAAGTTTTGTGAATTTTATATTTTTCATTTTATGTTTTTATTTTTTAAAAGCACTTAGGTATTTTACTTGACATCAATTTTGAGAAGAGAATATAAATTCAAGTCAATAAATTGATCATAAAGTAATTCTCCTTGGCGAAGAACTCCTTCGTGGGTAAAGTTAAGTTTTTCTGGGATTGTTTTGCTTTTTAAGTTTTCAGTTCCGCATTTTATTTCAATTCGGTTAAGCTGTAAATCTGAAAATGCAAAGTCGATAATTGCTTTACAAGATTGGGTTATGATTCCTTTTCCTTGTAGATTTTCGGCAAGCCAATAACCAATTTCCCCAATTTTATTCTGACCATCAATTTTATAAATACCAATTCTTCCAACTACTTTTTCGTTGGTAATAATAACAAAAGCAAATTCATTTCCATCTAGGTTTCGTTGCATAGTTCCTTTTACAAAATTGGTTGCAAATTCAACTGTTTGCATTCTATCAACAAAAGGCAACCATTCTCTTAAATGAATTCGGTTGGCATCAACAAGATCAAAGATTGGTTGGGCATGATTCTCGGTTATTAATTCCAGTTTTATGTTTTGGTCAATGTTGATGGTCATATTGAATTAGCTTATGTCGGTTAGTTTAGAAGTTTCATTATTAGAAAATTCAAAGATTGATTTTCCTCTTCTTGATATGATTTAGTTTTTATTATGAAATGCATTAGCGGTACTTAGATTGTTTTACTGCTTTCCTTTAGCTAATGTATAACTATTTATCAATATTTTTTACTTGACTATTTTCATTTCAACCACGGAAAAGCTTTGTTATTTACTCGGTATCTCATTAAAAAAGCACAGCCTTACTATTGCTAACAATAATAAGGCTGTTAAATTTGATAATCTTACAACGTATTTTTATTTTGCTCCTGGAGGGCAATTTTCTCTTATATATTTCATGAAGGTATTTGCAAGATGTTTTTCTGTTCCTTCGCCTTCATTTATACTGTGTGAACGATTAGGATAAATCATTAAGTCGAACATTTTGTCGTATTTGACTAATTCGTTAATTAAAACCTCGGCGTTTTTATAATGTACATTATCATCGCCTGTTCCGTGAATGTATAATAAATTTCCTTGTAGATTCTTGGCATGCGTTACTGGCGATGCTTTAGTATAAGTAGCTTCATTTTCGCTTGGTAGCCCCATATATCTTTCGGTGTAAATATTGTCGTAAAAATGTTGATCGGTAACGGCAGCAACAGCAATTCCAGTTTTGTAAATCTCAGGATGCTGAAACATTAAATTTAAAGTAACAGCACCACCACCGCTCCATCCGTGAATGGCGACTCTGTCATTATCGATAAATTTCCATTTTAATACCTCTTTAGCAGCCATTGCTTGGTCACGAGTATTTATGATTCCGATATTCTTATAAATAGATTTTCTCCATTTGGTACCTTTCATTACAGGAGTCCCTCGGTTATCCATTGCTATTCCGATGTATCCTTCAGGGATTAAATAAGCGATATACGGATAAAAATACGGTTCGTCATTTGCAACAGAAGCCATTGGTTCACCATAGACATAAAAGAATACAGGGTATTTTTTATTAGGATCAAAATTTAATGGTTTGGCTATTATTCCATCTATTTCTACACCTTCAACAGTAGTAACTTTAAATTTCTCTAACGAATAATCGCGTTCTGGAGCTACAAATGTATCGGGTGTTAAAGGCAATATTTTTTTATGACTAGGTAATGCTACCAAACGAGTATTATAGTCACGATTAATATTTGAATTAGTATGTCTAGCATATTTAGCATCTGTCGAAAAACGATATTCATTTGTTCCTTCAAATTCTTTAGGAGTAATGCGCTTTGTTTTCTTAGTTGCTAAATTAGTTTCATACAAATAGCGTTGTGTCGCATCTGTAGGGCTAGCAATATAATAGATAGAATTTGTTTCCTTATTGTATGCTTTATAATAGGCGTCGAATTTTTCGGTAGTAATCAATTCTTTCTTTTTTCCATCAGCACTAATTTTATATACATGCATCCAGCCATCGGCATCCGAACTCCATAAAAAAGCTTTTCCGTTATCTACAAACTGACAAGGGAAAACATCATATTCACCCGAAGAGATATCAAAAACGTCAATCCATGAATCTGATTTTTCTTGGTAGATTAAATTAGCTACTCCAGATTTAGAATCACATTTATAAATAGAAGCTTGATTTTGAAGTCTGTTTAATTGAACTACCATTACGCTTTGATTGTTAACCCATTCCATTCTAACCAAGTAATTATTATCAGGCTCACCAGGAATATTCAACCAATTTGTTTTTAATGATGATACATCGATTACACCAATTTTTACCGAAGATGGTTTTTCGCCAGCTTTAGGATATTCAACAGGAACAGTAAAAGGATAAAGGGCATCGGTATTGTTTATCATTAAATGGAATTTCGTATTTGATGCATCTACACGCCAAAACGAAATGCTCTTTCCATCAGGACTCCATCTAAAACCATCTCGAGCTGCTAATTCTTCTTCGTAAACCCAATCAAAAGTTCCGTTGATGATTTTATCCGTTCCATCAGTTGTTAATGGAGTAATCTTTCCAGAAGCTAAATTTTCTAGGTAAATGTTATGTTGAGAAACGTAGGCTACATTTTCGTTATCATTAGAAAATTTCGCAAACATTAAAGATGATTTTTCCAAACCAGTACCCAGTAGTTTCCCTTTACCAGTAGCGAGATCAAAATACCAATAATCACCCTTGGTATTGGCTCTCCAAACTCTTTTAGAATTGGTGAAAACAAGAACTTTGGTTTTGTTTTCGTTCCAAACTAACTTCTCTATTTTTCCAGTAAAACCAGATTCATTTAATTGTTCTAGGGTTAAAATAGTAGTGCTTTGGTTTAATTTGTCGACATCGTAAATTACCACATTGCCTTTAGTATTTACCCAAAAGGAGTGCGATTTAGGTAGCCAATTTAAGCGGTTAATATCAATATCTTCTTGGGCAAAAATGCTTGAGCAGATTAACAATAAGAGTAAGAAATAGTTTTTCATTCTGTTTTGTAAGTTTAGATTAATTATAGCGCGATAAAATTAATGATTTATTATTTTCAATAAATAAATTTTATCGTTTGCAAAGTATAATAAATGGTCCACACTTTTAATAAATCTCTTAAAGTTGTTTAGGTATAATAATTTTATTGAAATACCTTGAATTATTTAAACGTAAAACAAATATTTCTCATTAATGTTTTGTAAATCAAATGATAGCTATTTTTTTTATTGGCATGAATGTTATAAAATATTAAATTTGATATTCATAAAAGACAATTTTACGGTAAGGTTAATAAAAAATAAAAATAGCATGAAAGTAATTGCCGAAACGGAACGATTAATTTTAAGAGAATTAGAATATACAGATGAGAATGATTTGTTTGAGATGGATTCTGATCCCGAAGTTCATTTATACATTGAGAACAATCCTGTAAAAGCAATATCAGAAATTACGAAAGTGATTGAGATGCTTAAAAAACAATATCAGGAAAACGGAATTGCACGTTGGGCTGTAGTTGATAAACAAACAAACGAATGTGTAGGCTGGTCAGGATTGAAATATTTTAAGGAATCATTAAACAAGCACAACAATTTTTATGAGCTTGGTTATAGGTTTAAGAGAAAACATTGGGGAAAAGGTTTTGCGACAGAAGCTGCCATTGCGATTTTAAACTATGGATTTACAAATTTAAAAGTCGATTCGGTATTTGCAATTACAGATCCTAACAACTCAAACTCAAAAAAAGTCTTGACCAAGCTAGGTTTTGACTTCCAAGAAACATTCGACTATGAGGGAGACATGACAGATTGGTTTGAATTAAAAAAAACAAATTGGGAGAATAGAAAAACGGTTATTAATGAATGACTTTGTGGTGTTAAAGGTATAATTAAGTAAAGATTTCCAAAGTTTTCTTATTCTTAAATTTACCCTGCCAAGCATTATTGCGTATTCCTATTAAGTGGCAAGTGCTGTCCGTTTTATCAAGTTTTAGGTTATGATTATGTTGAATTTATTGATTGTAGAAGATATGAGTTAGTATTCTAGAAATTTATATTGGGTAATAGTTTTAATTTTAATAAAAAAAAACACCTTTAGTTGATTCTAAAGATGTTTTAGGGAATGTTTATAAAACTTAGTTATATAAAAAAAATGACAATTAGTTGATGTTAACAATTGTATTTTTAATTATTTGTCTTAATCACAATTTATTTATGTCTTTTGATTTCTATGCATAAATTTATAAACTAGAGGAATAATGATGTAAAGCCAAACTAGTGTTGAAAGGCCAAGAAATATATCTCCTACTCTTTTATGTCCTGATAACTTGATTAATGTGCCTATGATTAATCCTATGATTGCTATGAATAGTATCTTTTTGTTATTCTTTTTCATTGATATGTTTAATATTATGGATTAAATCTAACTTTTGGTTCTTCAGGATGAAAAGTAATTGGTAATTCATTTATAGGTCTATCTGGTACATCTAGTTTCATTGTGGTTACACCGCAATAAGCAACAGATGTTAAAGCGGGTAATGGGTTTGAATACCAAGAAGCACAGCCGATAAATCCATCACAAATACTATCATAAGCTCTATCGAAACAATCTCTAAATTTATTTCTTCCTGATAAGGTTATTTCTTGCGAAAGAACACCATTCACAAAAGTTTTTTGTACAGTGTATTCTTGCGCAGTTATTATAATGTCACCTGTGCCAGTATTTTGATTTACATTATTTTCAATAATTGTTCCTTTACTAAAATCAATATTGTTATCATTTATATTATGACTTGTTACTATAATTACAATTGATTTAGTTGGGTTATTTGCAAAGGGAATAAAATAGGAAGTGATGTTATCTTTCCAATTTATTTCTGTTACTTTTTTCAAATCAAGTTCTTCTAATTTATTTGATTTGTTTGTAAGCTTTAAATTATCAGAATCTTTAAATATTGATACATTTGATTTATCAACATTTAAATTTATATTCTCAAAGTTATATTTTTTTTGTAAAAGAAGACTTTCTTTCTTTGTATTTGAATCTGTGCTTTGAGCGACGATGCTTTCCTCTTTTGAACAAGAGATTGTTGAAAATAAAATTGCTATCAGGCTTAAAAGTAAAATTTTAATTTTTGTCATTTTAATGTTTTGATTTAATAATAATTATTACTGGGTTTTTCTTTAGCTCACCAAGCAATTACAGTTGCTTGGTGAACTCACTCAAATAGCTTCTTCATTTTTAAAGTATTGATTAAATTTCTATAATTTACTAAATAAAGTTATTCGTAAATCTTATTGTAATGATCTATTTTTTTCTGTAGTAAAACGATTCATTATTACAGAAATTCCTTAAAAAAAAACAAAAGTATGCAATTTTATTCTTACAAGCAAATTTCAAACATTATTATTATCTAATCGTGATTAATATAAAATGATATCAAATCAAAATAAAGTTTCTTAGATAGAAGGATGGCTGAGTACTTATGTAAGAAAAGAAAATAGTTTTAAAGTTGATATATTTATCTCTTGTTTTATTTTAATACTTTGATTCTTGATCTTTTCAATTGAGACTTTTGACTTATTAAGACTTACAATATATGTTGGTTGATGAGAATTTTATCATTCACAATGTCATAGAATAAGATTTATGACTAAATAATAAACCCTTAAACAGTTTTTGCTTAAGGGTTCGGTTTGGTAAGTAGGCAGAGTAGTTTTTCTGCTATATTTTAATCTATGATTTATTTCTCTTCTTCTAAATTGTCAATAGCAGAAATCTGATCAAGAATGTTCGTTTGGTTAGGTGAAACGTAGTTTTTCATCTCGATGGCATTTTCTTTCTTAAAAAGAAGGTCTAATGCATTGTATAGTCTTAATAAAACATCTTTGTCTTCTTTTTCAATCTCCAAAGCAGTGTTGAAATTAAAAACATAATTATTCGAATTTCGTACTTCTACTTTTATCGTTTTCGATGTGATTTTAAATTTAACTATATCCATGTTTTTCTGTATTGCTTTTTGACGTTGCAAAGTTATTGTAATTATAATTAATTATATAAAATAGCTCCCTATAAAATTTAGAATTTGAATTGTATTTTTTTTGAATGAATACGAAACTTGTGGAGTAGCAAGAGTTTTTTTGTTTGAAATTTTTTAAGCACAATCTTGTCCTTCTGAGGAACGAAGAATCTCTGCAAGAAACTAACCCAAAGTTTTTTTAGATTGACGTGTTACTAGTTGCGATTACTTTGTTTATTCGCTATCGCTCGGGCCTTCTTTTCTCAGAAGGACAAGTTTGAGGTAATGTAGGATGCTAAAAACGGTTTTGATATTACCTAAATTAAAAGAATTCTTATTTAATGTAATGATAGAATACTAGCACCGAAAAGTGTGTTTTAACATTTTTAAATTTAGTAATTTTATTTTTTGTCGTATTATTGCTACGTATTTTTATTAATGTAAAAGAATTGTATTATTTTTTTAAAGTTATATTTTAGTCTTCTGAATTTATAATAAGCTTTTCTTAGCGTTTTTAAAGAGAGTTTGTTGTTGTTTTTAATGAAGTTTCTTGAGAAAAACATAAACCCATATATGGTGAAAATATAAACAAGGTTCACATTAAAAAGATGATTCACAATGGTAAAATATTTTCTAGTTTTAATTTTAGTTTTTAATAGTAATGTTTCGCCTTTGTTTGGGCAGGAACAAAAGGAGAGTAAAGTAAAAGATAATTTAAAATACGAACCACTAGACCCATTGCGTCCTGCGAAAGCAGCCTTCTATTCAGCAGTTATACCTGGTCTAGGACAAATTTATAATAATAGTTATTGGAAACTACCTCTAGTTTATGGAGCAATTGGTACGAGTTTGTATTTTTATATAGATAGTCAAAAGAAATATAATACTTATAGAGATGAATATCAGAGCAGGCTTGAAGGTTATAAACGGGATAAAGACTATTTAAGCAGGTTAAGCGATAATCAATTAATTGTAGCTCAAAAGCAATTTCGTAGAAATAGGGATTTGTCAGCCTTATTTGTAGTAGGGTTTTATGTTTTAAATATTATAGATGCAAATGTAGATGCCTCGTTGTCTCAATTTAATGTAAATGACTCCTTGTCTTTTAAGCCAATAATTGAAAAAACGAATGGGATTTTGAGCGCAGATTTAGGTTTTAAATGTGTCTATAGTTTTTAGTTGAAGTATTTAATATTTAAAACATATTATTCACTAAGTATGCTTCTTTAATTTTAATGAGATAAGTTTTGGACGAAAGCTTGAAATGCAGATTTCAAAACCAGCTTTTTTTCTAAGTTTTTGCATTATTCAAGTGTTCACTTTCTGCTTTTTCTTAAACAGCACATCAAATTCCGTCTTGGATAGTTGAATAACAGAGCCATTTTATGCTCAAATTTCTTCAAAGTTCATGCTTCAATTGTTTAATTTTAGAGTTTGAGCAAATGATTTTCGAAATATAATTCCAATAAAAAACCCTTAAACAATTGTTGTTTAAGGGTTTGTTTTGGTAGCGAGACCGAGATTTGAACTCGGGACCTCAGGGTTATGAATCCTGCGCTCTAACCAACTGAGCTATCTCGCCATTTGGCAGTAAGAGTATGTCTCTCGTTGCGGGTGCAAATATATGACTTAATTTAGAATTTGCAAGCATAAAATGAAGAAAAAAAAATATTTTTAAAAAATTGTTTTTTACGGAGATATATTCTTATATTTCAGAAAAATTAAATCTGGCACATGGATCTAAAAGTACGTTACGAAATCGAGTTTCCTATAAATTCATCTCCGCAGTTGTTATATCAATATATATCTACGCCATCAGGACTATCTGAATGGTTTGCTGATAATGTAAACTCGCGTGGAGAGTTTTTTACTTTCATTTGGAATGATTCTCAGGAAAAAGCACGTTTAGCATCCAAGAAAACGGGCGAAAAAGTTAAGTTCAGATGGGTTGACGATAGCAGCAAAGACACAGAGTATTTCTTTGAATTGCATATTCTCGTAGACGAAATAACAAAAGATGTTTCGCTTATGGTAGTCGACTTTGCAGAAAAAGATGAAATTGGCGAAGCCAAGCAGTTATGGGAAAATCAAATTTCCGATCTTAAACATCTTATCGGGTCTGTTTAGTAAAAGTCTATTTTATAACTTATATTTGCCCTGAACAAAATTCAGGGTTTTTTTATATGATTAATTTTAACGGAAATATAGTAGCACAAGACGACAATTTACTAATTCAAAATCGCGCTTTTTTATATGGAGATGGTGTTTTTGAAACCTTTAAAGTAGTAAATAATAAAGTTCTTTTTATTGAAGATCACTATTTTAGACTTATGTCTTCAATGCGAGTAGTTCGAATGGAGATTCCAATGAACTTTACAATGGAATATCTAGAAGAGCAAATACTTTCGTTGCTTAATTATAATTCAATTTCTGACTCTGCAAGAGTAAGAATTACAGTATATCGTAATGATGGCGGGTATTATTTACCACAAAATAATACGGTTTCATTCTTAATTCATGCAATAGCTTTAGAAAACAAATCTTATGAAGTAAATGAAAATCAGTATGAAGTCGATTTATACAAGGATTTTTATGTAACCAAGCAATTGTTGTCATCGATAAAAACGACTAATAAAATCATAAATGTTACTGGAAGTGTTTTTGCAAACGAAAACGGATTGGATAATTGTATTTTATTAAACGATAGTAAGAATGTTGTTGAAGCGTTACAAGGGAATTTGTTTATGTTATTGGGTAACAAGTTGATAACACCACCAGTGTCAGAAGGATGTTTGAATGGAGTAATGCGTAAGCAAATATTGGCCTTGGCAAAAAAACTAAACGACATAGAAGTTATAGAAGAACCAATATCGCCGTTTGATTTACAAAAAGCCGACGAATTGTTTCTTACTAATGTGATAAAAGGTATTCAGCCAATAACTAAATACCGTAAAAAAGAATTTACAACTAAATTATCTGTTATATTGACGCAAAAACTTAATGAAAGTCTAGCATAATATTAGTTGAGGTAGGGGTTTTCGGGTGCATTTGACCAAATAAGATAATCTCCTCCTAGTTCGATAATTTGTTGTTTCCAAAAATGAGTTGGTGATTTTCCGATAATTTTATTTTTATAATTATTATCTGCTATAATCCAGGAATTATTCTGCATTTCTGTTTCTAATTGATGTTCGTCCCAACCGGTATAGCCCAAAAAGAAACGTATGTTGTTCTTGTTGATTGCGCCACTGTTGATGAGGTCTTTTGTGGACTCAAAATCTCCTCCCCAGTATATTCCATTCGAAATTTCGATGCTGTTCGGAATTAAATCGGGTATATTGTGGATAAAATAAAGATTATCCTGTTCTACAGGACCACCATTATAGATCCTGAATGTGGCTTGGATTTCGGGAATTAAGTCATTAATAGTGTATTTTAGTGGCTTATTTATGATGAAACCTATCGAGCCTTCTTCGTTGTGATCTGCTAATAAGATCACTGATCTATTAAATGATAAGTCTCCAATTATAGAAGGCTCAGCAATAAGTAGGTGTCCTTTTTTTAATTTTTCTGAAATCATATCGTTACAATTTTTATTAAATTTAAGAATAAATTTTTTAAAATCGTAAATAAAATCGTCAAAGAGCAAAAAAAAACCCTCCATAAGGAAGGTTTTAATTATATTAAAAGCGTATGTAACTTGTTATTAGTTAACTGCACTTTCTAGTTCAGCTCCTGCTTTGAATTTTACAACATTCTTAGCAGCGATTTGAATAGTTTTTCCAGTTTGAGGGTTTCTTCCGTCTCTAGCAGCTCTAGCAGATACAGACCAAGATCCGAAACCTACCAATGATACTCTACCACCTTTTTTCAAAGTTGCACCTACGTTTCCTAAAAATGATTCTAAAGCTAATTTTGCCGCAGCTTTTGTAATTCCTGCATCAGCAGCAATAGCATCGATTAATTCTGATTTGTTCATAATAATAGTTATTAATTGTTGGTTAAAAAAAATTGTCAATACACAAATTTAGTAGGAAATACGTTCCTTGCAAGTGTTTTGTTTAATTTTAGTTTGAATTGTTAATAACTTGCTTTTTTTGTTCATAAAGCGACCTAAAAACATCACTAAATATAGTGAGTTGCCTTATTTTGTTGATGTTAGTAGACTTTTGCCTTGTCAGAAAAAGTGATTCCGTTTAGTAATTCTGCTACAGTCATCCTTTTTTTCCCTGGTAATTGTAAACTCAATAATTGAATATAGCCATCAATAACGGCTATTTTGATTTCCTTTTTGGTGCTAATTAAGCTACCAATTGGTAGGTCATGTGTTTCGAAAATAGGCTTTGCCTCGTATATTTTTATACTTAATTCTTCACTTTGGTCTTTTAAGAAACACCAAGAAGCAGGATAAGGACTCAAACCTCTTATTAGATTATTAATTGTTGATGCTGGCTTTGTCCAATCAATCTTGCAGTTTTCTTTATTTAGCTTGTATGCAGTTTTAATTTCTTCAGATTCTTCCTGAATTATTGTAGTTACATTTCCAGCTTCAATAGCTTGTAATGTTTCAATAACAGTTTCGCTTCCCAAATGCATTAATCGGTCATGAAGTTGTCCTGCATTTTCGGTAGGTTCAATTTCTATTTCAGAACTAAGTATCATAGCTCCTGTGTCAATTTTATCATCTATAAAAAAAGTAGTAACTCCAGTTTTAGTTTCTCCATTTATTATAGCCCAGTTAATAGGAGCGGCACCACGGTAATTAGGAAGTAGAGAAGCATGGAGGTTAAAAGTTCCTAATGAAGGCATTTCCCATACCACTTTAGGTAGCATTCTAAAAGCCACTACAATTTGTAAATTGGCATTCAAGGCTTTTAATTCTGATAAAAAAGTTTCATCTTTTAAATTAGTTGGTTGCAATAAATTAAGATTATTAGCTAATGCGTATTCTTTTACAGCCGAATATTTGATTTTTTGACCGCGACCAGCTGGTTTGTCTGCTGCAGTAATAACACCTACAACATTATAATTGTTCTTTATTATAGTGTCCAGAATTCCAACTGCAAATTCGGGAGTACCCATAAATATGATTCTTAATTTTTCCATTATGATTTTAAAGTGTATTTATTATTCGGTTTTATTATAATCTGATTCTCTTCTAATAGCTCCTGTAATGTATGAACAACATCATCAGCGGTATTATTGGTTCGAGTCTGTATGTCTCTAGAGCTTAATTCTTCGTTTTTTAATAAGTCTAGAATATCTTGTGCGATAGAGTTGTTTTGTTTCTTGACTTTCTTAGTCTTCTTGGTAATACAATAGGAGCAAATGCCACAATCTGTAGTTGTTTTTTCTCCAAAATAAGCTAGAATCAGCTTGCTTTTGCATGTTTTATGTTCATTAACATAGTCCAGAACCGATTTTAGTTGGTCTTTTTTTAGATTGTTTTGTTTTTCAAGATATTTTGCAATTCTATTAATTGTGAGTGCATCCTCTCGAATTTCATTAAATAATATAGTAGCATCGTTGTTCTTGCTATTATACTCAATAATTTCTTTTTCTTTTAGTTTTTGTAAAACGTTATGCACTTCAGCTTCTGAACTGCTAGATTTTTTAGCAATAAGTTGAAGGTTAAAAGGAGTCTTCATTTCGTAAATACCAGGGTAAGTACGTAAAATAGCAAGTATGATTTCCTCATCATTTGGATTCAGACTTATATATCGAATAACTTCTTTAGATTCTATCAGAAATTGCAAAGTGATTTTTTCTGAAAAACCTTGTGATAGGCTGATGATGCCTTGCCTGTCTAAAAACTGCAATGCATTATATGTTTTTAAAGTAGGGAAGTCGTATTTATGACAAAAATGATTTAGATTAAAAGAAAACTCTTCATCAATTCCCTCGCCGTAGGCAATTCGGAAATAATTGCAAAGTTTAATGTACATTGTGGTCAAAAACTTTTTGTCGGCTAAATTTTGAATAAACTGGTTTTCTGCATTAGCAGTATCAGATGCGCTAGTAAGTAAAACGGAGAAAGATTTTTCTCCATTACGCCCTGCACGACCAGACTCCTGATAATAGTTTTCTATATTTTCGGGTAATTGAGTATGAATTACAGTTTTAACATTGGGTTTGTCAATTCCCATTCCAAATGCATTAGTGGCAACAATAACCTGTGCCTTTTCAGACATCCACAATTGCATGTTTTTATCTTTCTCCTTAGTAGTAAGACCACCGTGATAATAAGTAGCTTTAAACCCCAGAGATTCTAATTGAGCCGAAATAGTTAGGCAAGACTTTCGGTTGCGTACATATATAATAGAGGGTTGTGGGTTTTTTTTCAAAATCTGCTCCGTTCTGTATAGTTTGTCTTCGACTTCAAAAACCATGTAGGCGATGTTTTCTCTAGCGAATGATTGCTGGAAAAAGTTAGTATCTTTTAATCCCAATTCAGTTTTGATATCTTCAATAACTCTAGGAGTAGCAGTGGCAGTCAAAGCAAGAAAAGGAATCTTTGGAAAAAATTTCTTTAGTTCCGAAATTTTAAGATAAGCAGGTCTAAAGTCGTGTCCCCATTGCGAAACACAATGTGCTTCATCTATGGCAATAAAATTTATAGGTAAGTTTTTTACGCGGTCAAGAATCCAGTCCGACTGAAGTCGTTCAGGAGATAGGTAAAGGAATTTATAATTTCCGAACTGGCAATTGTCAAGAAGATTAATGATTTCTTCTGTGTTAATTCCGCCAGTAAGTGCAATTGCTTTAATATCGCGTTTTTGTAAGTTAGCAACCTGATCTTTCATTAAGGCAACTAAGGGCGAAACCACAAGGCAGATTCCTTCCTTCATCATAGAGGGAACCTGAAAACAAATCGATTTTCCGCCGCCAGTTGGTAATAAGGCAAAAGTATCTTTGCCTTCTAAAACAGAATCAATGATTTCGTTTTGCAGAGGACGGAAAGTATCATGTTTCCAGTATTTTTTAAGAATCGCTAATGCTTCTTGCATTTATCAGAATTAAAGTTAACAATTTAGAAAACAGCTTCTAGTTTTACCAACCTTAAAAACTCCGACTAAATTTTATCTAAGATATAAAGAATTCGGTTATTTACAGTGTCTTTTGGAACCTCAATTAGTTCGTATCCGTATTTTTTATACGTTTCTACTAGATGATTGTAAATAGTTTTTGCTTGTTCGAAGTTTTCGTAACGTTCACCATCACTCTTGTAGATTTCTTCCCAAGGCGGAAGAAGGAAAATTTTAGAATATTTGCAAACTTCGCATGCTTCTGTGAAATGCTCAGGGTAATTATCGCCTATATAGTCCATATAAGCTACAACATCAGGAATGCCTCTATCAATAAAAACTACTTCCGCAGGTTCTTCTTTAGCACTTTCGAATTGTTTTATCCTTCCCTCTAATAGCTTTTCGCTAAATAACAAGGGCTTTTCAAGAAACAGTTGATCGATTCCTTCTTTTTGAGCCTCAAGGGTTACTTGTCTAGAAATTTCGGGATAACAGCAATATCCATCGGCTACCAAACCATCAATAATTGTAGACTTTCCCGTACCTGGGCCACCAATAATAACAATAATTTCTTTCTGCACTTTCTAAAAATAAAGTGCAAATTTACCTAAACTTATTGGTATTATACAAGATTTTTTTTTTGAAGCGAGTGATTTTTATTTTTTTAGTAAGTAAACTTCCTGCTGTTTGTTTCAATCTTTTCCTTTTTAAAGAAAAAAGAAAAAGGTTTTTCACTTCCATCAGGGCTATGGAGGCTAGAATTTGGCTTTATTATTTTTTTGGGTTGTCAGATAAAAAATTTAGAGGTTGTTACATAATCTGTCAAGACAATCTGTAAAAATGGGATTCAAGATAATAGAAATTTTAAATTGTCAGTTTGTTTTCAATTGCCATTGGTTAAAATCAACGGATTATTTGTTTTGTGCAGTTATTGACTTTTGCCTAATATTTTAAATTTTCTTCTCAGAAGGAATAACAATATGTGATTCAAAATTTCTTTTAGCAATAACATTATCTATAAAGTCCAGGACATAGTCAGGTTCTTCCCTAAATAAATAACCACAAAACTCATGTCCAGCACCAGAAGAAGTAATCAGTTCAATGTCTTTTTTTAAAGTAATCATGCGATTGTAAACCGAATAAGAACCAGCAAGAGTCATAAACCCGATTGATTCTGTTGGGCAGGAGCGATGTGATCCTGTAGCATAAGGAACGGTTGTGTCTTCGCTTCCATGAGAAAGTAACATAGGAATAGCATTTTTAGATGTAATTAAATCAACATTCATAATGGCTCCAGAGCCACCAATTAGGCCTTTGTATTTAAAGTTTTTGGGCAAGTTATTGGCGTATAAATTCATTGATTTGTAATCCCAAAAAGAAGCATGAAACGCAATTTCACCACCAGCACTAATTCCTGCAATGAATATTTTGGAAGGATCAATATTGTACGTGTTTTTATTTTTAATTAAATAAGCAGTGGCTTGCCATGCATCACTAACGGCAATTTGTATAGTTTTAA
Source organism: Flavobacterium branchiarum (assembly GCF_030409845.1). Taxonomy (NCBI): domain Bacteria; kingdom Pseudomonadati; phylum Bacteroidota; class Flavobacteriia; order Flavobacteriales; family Flavobacteriaceae; genus Flavobacterium; species Flavobacterium branchiarum. Next base: position 694,754 of record NZ_JAUFQQ010000003.1, read on the forward strand.
TTTTTTCAGATAAAGGCGAGGTGCATCCAAAATCTTTATCCTTCATGTATAATGTGTATGAGATACTTGCAACAGCAATTCCTTTTTTAGCAAGACTACTGGCAAAGTTTTTTTCGCCAAAACGATCACCACCTGAAAAACCACCACCATGAGCAAAAATAACAAGAGGTGTTTTTTTATTAGATTTTAAGGGTAAATATAAATCAAGTTCTAGTTTGATCGAGTCATTTTGGAAATAGGTTAACGTCTTGACTTCTTGTGCTGTAATTGAATTTGAAATAAAAGTGACAATAAATAATAAGTAGAAATAAGGCATTCTCATTGTGGTAGTTTTTTTTATTATTGGTATTTTGAATAAATCAAAGATAAAATAATAAAACAGGAAAGGCTAAAATCTATTATTTTAACAATTTTAGGTAATAGTAATTAGTCTGAGGAAAGGAGAAAACAAAGCTAATTTTGGTTAATGTATCTCTTGGAAAAAAAATCCGAAAAGCTAAATATAAAATCTCAAATCAAAACCGTATATTTGCGTCTATTTTAATGAGATAATGGACGAAGATAAAGAAAAAACCATCGCCGAATTTTATGCAAGATTAAAGGTTGAGTTAGATAATACTAACACTTGGCCTGCAGAGTATTTGTATAAATTCATTATGCCTTCAGTAGGTGATAATGTTGAGCGCGTAGAGAAAGCTTTTGATAGTATGGGTGCAGTAATTAAAACTACAAAATCTAAAACTGGTAAATTTACCAGTGTTTCGATAGATGTTACTATGAAAAGCTCAGATGATGTAATCAGTAAATACCAAGAAGTTTCTATAATCGAAGGTATAGTTTCACTATAATTATGAGCGAAAAATATAAAAAAGAAAATGCCAATGATGTTGTTTTTAATTTAGAATATAATTCTGAAAGACAGCATTTAATCATTCCAGAATACGGTCGTCATTTGCAAAAATTGATAGATCAGGCTACTGCTATTGAAGATCCTGAACAGCGTAACAAAGCAGCAAAATATATTATTCAAGTAATGGGGAGCTTAAATCCACATTTGCGTGATGTGCCTGATTTTCAACACAAGCTTTGGGATCAACTTTTTATTATGTCTGATTTTAAATTAGATGTAGAATCTCCATATCCAATACCATCTCGCGAAGTATTACAACTAAAACCCGATGTATTAAAATACCCGCAAAACTATCCAAAATACAGATATTACGGTAACAACATCAAGTACATGATAGATGTTGCGAACAAATGGGAAGATGGTGAGATGAAAAATGCATTAGTATTGGTAATTGCCAATCATATGAAAAAATCATACCTAAGTTGGAATAAAGATACCGTAAAGGATGATGTTATTTTTGAACATTTGTACGAACTGTCAGATGGGAAAATAAATCTGCTGCAAAGTTCGGAAGAGCTTTTAAATACAACTGATTTGTTGCGTACAAACAAACGTATATCCAATAAAATTACACCTGCTGGGCAACCTAAAATCCAGAGCAATAAAAATGTTAAAGGACCGGGAAAGCCAAAGCCGTTTCAAAAAAATAATAATCAGAAATAAGAAAGTTACTAAGTTTCTAAGATACTAAGTTGCTGAGGTTTTTTATAATAAAATAGAAAGCGAGTGTCTTAGTAGTTCAGAGTCTTAAAAAATAATAAACAATCAGAAATAAAAAGTTGCGAGATGCTAAGGTTTCAATCTCAAAAAAAGCGGAGAACCTTAGGCCCTCAGTAGCTCAGAACCTAAAAAATAAATATGGGAATTTTTAAAATCGAAGGTGGAATTCCTTTAAAAGGAGAAATCACTCCACAAGGAGCAAAAAACGAAGCGTTACAAATATTGTGCGCAGTACTTTTAACCTCAGAAAAAGTAAAGATTAATAATATTCCTGATATTATAGATATCAATAAATTGATTACGCTTCTAGGAAATTTAGGAGTGAAAATTCAAAAAAACGAACCAAGTTCAATTACATTTCAAGCTGATGAGGTAAATGTAAGTTATTTAGAAACAGAAGCTTTCAAGAAAGAAGGTGGTGCGCTTCGTGGTTCAATCATGATTGTAGGACCGCTTTTAGCACGTTTTGGAAAAGGATATATTCCTAAGCCAGGAGGAGATAAAATAGGACGTCGTAGATTAGATACTCACTTTGAAGGATTCATTAATCTAGGAGCTAAATTTAGATACAACAGAGAAGATCATTTTTATGGTGTAGAAGCTCCAGAAGGATTAACAGGTACGGATATGTTACTTGATGAAGCATCAGTAACAGGAACTGCTAATATCGTTATGGCAGCAGTTTTAGCAAAAGGTAAAACAACAGTTTATAACGCAGCTTGCGAACCTTACCTGCAACAATTATGTAAGATGTTGAACTCAATGGGAGCTAAGATTTCAGGAGTAGGTTCAAACTTATTGACTATTGAAGGTGTTGAAAGTTTAGGTGGTTGTGAGCACACAATTCTTCCAGATATGATTGAAATCGGATCTTGGATTGGATTAGCGGCAATGACAAAAAGTGAAATTACAATCAAAAATGTAAGCTGGGATAATTTAGGATTGATTCCAAATACTTTTAGAAAATTAGGAATTACATTAGAAAAACGTGGTGATGATATTTATATCCCTGCTCACGTTAACGGATATGAAGTTAAAACAGATATCGACGGATCAATCTTAACTATTGCCGATGCGCCATGGCCAGGATTTACACCAGATTTATTAAGTATCGTTTTGGTTGTAGCAACACAAGCAAAAGGAGATGTTTTAATTCACCAAAAAATGTTTGAAAGTCGTTTGTTTTTCGTAGATAAACTAATCGACATGGGAGCAAAAATAATGCTGTGTGATCCGCATAGAGCAGTTGTTATGGGACATAACTTCGAATCGCAATTAAAAGCGACTACAATGTCTTCGCCAGATATTCGTGCTGGAATCTCATTGTTAATCGCAGCTCTATCAGCAAAAGGAACAAGTACAATTCAAAATATAGAGCAAATCGACCGTGGATACGAGCGTATCGATGAGCGATTAAGAGCTATTGGAGCAAAAATCGTGAGAGCGTAGATAAAACTTTCTAATGAAGAATGACGAATGACGAATGAGGAAAAAGCTATAAAAGCTACATACTTTAGTATAGTCGGAAACACCTGCTTGGCCATTATAAAAGGCTTGGCAGGTTTTTTTGGCAATTCTTATGCCTTAATTGCAGATGCAATAGAATCAACAACAGATATATTTTCATCTTTTTTGGTGCTATTCGGAATCAAATATTCGAGTAGACCTGCTGATGAAAATCATCCCTACGGACATGGACGTGCAGAGCCATTAGTTACTTTTTTGGTAGTTGGATTTTTAATAACATCAGCGACAATTATTGGTTACGAAAGTATTGCTAACATCCAAAATCCGCATGATTTACCAAAATCATGGACATTATACGTGTTGGGGGCTATTATTGTATGGAAAGAATATTCTTTTCGATTGGTAATGAAACGAAGCAAACAAACTAATAGTTCATCATTAGCGGCAGATGCTTGGCATCACCGTAGTGATGCTATTACATCAGTAGCAGCATTTATTGGAATTTCTATAGCTTTGTGTATGGGAAAAGGATATGAGGCTGCAGATGATTGGGCTGCGCTTTTTGCCGCTTTTTTTATTTTATATAATAGTTATAAAATTTTTAGACCTGCACTTGGTGAAATTATGGACGAAAGTCTTAATGATGATTTAGTTGAGATAATTAGAAAGGAATCATTGACTGTTGTTGGAATTTTAGGAACAGAGAAATGTTTTATCCGTAAAGCAGGAATGAAGTTCCATGTAGATCTTCATGCTATAGTATCAGCTAAAATTTCGGTAAAAGAAGGGCATGAATTATCACATAAATTGCAAGATACGCTAAAAGAAAGAATACCTCAATTAGGAAATGTTTTAATTCATATAGAACCAGATGACTATAATTGATTACTTAAGGGGCTAATTTGCAATTAGTATGAGGTACTATAACTTTACAAATAAAAAATCCGTTTATTCTTTTTATAGAATAAACGGATTTTTTTTATGGAGTAGTACCTGATATATCTAGAGATTTTATATTGCTATTAAAAAGAATATTACTCAAGGATATTCAAGAATTTTAATCCAAAAACAACCCCATTTTGCTCAATTCCGTTTTGATAAGAGTGAACATAATCTACACGTAACATTCTAAATTTTCCAAAACCAAGATTGTCTAAGCCAATTGTAAATTCAGAATATGGTTTTGTATTTGGAATTTCAAGCGAATGGAAACCTATGTTTAAAGTTGATTTTAGTTTATTTAATAATGGAATTTTGTTCATAATATATCCATTGTCATTATGTTCCATATGAACTTCAAAATAGCTATCGTTTGTACTATTACTGTAATAAGGAAGCAAATTAAAAACATTTAAATAACGGCTGGCTTGACTAATATGGGTTTGATTACCATTAAAGTGTTTGTAATCCATAAAAGCGATGTTTTCGGCATTAAAAAACTTACCCGCTTTGATATTGATTCCTAAAAGGCCTTTGTTGCCAAGTGTCAAATCATATCTTACGGAAGCATTTAAATGGTCAAATTCATATTTTTTCTCATTAGCGGCTAATCCTTTTTCGTATCCTAGATATATAGTTGGGTATTTTTCATTTCTAACATTGAATTTCCCGTCAGGTCTTGAAATGTATTTGTTGCCAAAATTAATTCTAGTAGTTAGATTGGTTTTAATTAAATGATGTTTTTCAAATGGAGCGCTTTCAAAATCATTTGGCGCAAGCGGATTATTAGAAGAATATAAGTCTCCTTTATTAAAAAAAGAATAATCAGTTGTGTTAAAAAGTGGTTTGCGTTGTTCGTAGGCAATCTTTGCATTTAAAGTAATCCCATTAGCAATGTTTTGATAATAGTTTAATTGGGCAAATTCAAGATTGTAAATTTTCATATAATTATCCTTGAAAAACAACGAACTAACCGAATTGATAAAGCTACTAATTGGTTCATTACTGTTAAACTGTTTTACCTTGGTTCCTCCTGAAACCAAAATGGTAGCGTAATTTTGATGGTTAAAAGTGTGTTTGAATTCTCCTGTAATACGCAATCTTTCATCTGAAAAGCCATAATTAATTGCTGTACTTATTGAGGTTTCCTTTCCTTTTTCTTCGTTCCATTTTTTATATGAAAAGCCAGTCCCAACATTAAAACCTTGTACAGTATTGAAACTAAGCGCACTTAAATCGAATAAACCATTGTATGTAAATGAATATTTCGCAAAAGTATTCTTGTGTTGATGACCTAGAAGTATATTTGATATATTGAACTTGTTGTTTTTGGCATCGATAGAATCTGTATATTTTCTAGAAGTTCGAATAGTCAGTAAACTATCTTTTTTGATGTAATCTGTACTTTCTTCTATGGTTAAAGGAATTGGGCGAATTGTATTCCAATACGAATCATCTTTTTTATTTGAGTTCGCTTCAAAACTTACGATTTCATTAGTGAAAGTCTTCTTTTCAAAAGATTCGGGAAACTCGTAATTTGTATACACATAATTAAATTTACCTGTAAACGTAATGCCTAGAGCTCCAGCAGTAAAGGACAGGCTCTGGGCATTTTTTGCCCATAATTTGTTTTTTGAGTTATAACTAAAACTTTGTTTTAGCTTCATTATTTGAGTAACCTCATTTTTAATTCTATATCCTTTTATATCCAGATCTATAGCATAAATAGCAAAACTATCATCTATAATGTAAATATAGCCTTCAAAAACAGGTTCTTTGTCTCTTCTTGGAATAACTTTTATCTTATTGATTTCTTTATTATTCTCATCAAAGAAAGTTCCTTCGAGTTTGTATTTGTAATAATTAAAGGCATTATCTGCAATGGGAGAAATCATATTTACACCAAATTTGAGCGTATTATTATAGAAATCATAGGTAGATAAACTGGCCGTATTATAGCTGAAACCTTTGTTGTTTCCAGATATTTTAGAAGCAATAATTTTTTCCTTCAAATTATTGGGTTTCTCAAAAGTAATTTTAGAAATAGTTTCAGAGAGGTATAAAATACCAGTTCCTGTAGAGTCCAGATTAGAAGCCATTTCTTCTCCAATGTCTACTTTTATCCCCATTATTTTTTTGGGTAAATCCTTTATTTTGAACAAACCCTTTGAGTAGAAATCGGCAGTATAGCGCTGCGTTTTTTCAGAGTTTTCTCTTTTGTTAGCAATAGCACTTTTTATGATGGCATTTGCAGGATTGTTTTTTGGGTTGATAATTACTTCATTAAGAGTAAAGTTTTCTTCCTGTAGTTTTACATCTAAAGTGTAAGAAGTTAAAGAGGTATTTGGGATAGTTAGCTTTTGAGCTTTGTATCCTAGGTATTGAAATATGATTTTATTCTTACCAATTTCCTTTACATTCAGTTGGTATTTCCCCTGTTCGTTTGAAGTGGTGCTATTATAAGTGTTCTCTTCGAAGACCGAAACAAAAGGGAGTGGATTTCCATTCTCATCTGAAATGGTACCTTTTATCTGTGCGAAATTTGAAATAGAAAATAAAAAAAAAGTAAATAAAATAAAGTTTTTCATAAATAGGTTCATTTCTTACTTCAAAAATAGAAGAAGTTAATAATGAACCTATTAAAAATTTGTTAAACTATTTATAGTATTTTGACTATAAAAAAGAGTGTATAGCAAGCTCGTAACTTTTTAAACCAAAACCAAGAATGACTCCTTTAGCGTTTCCTGATATATACGATTGGTGGCGAAAGCTTTCGCGTGCATAAGTATTAGAAATATGAACTTCTATAACAGGAGTTGTAACCGCTTTTATTGCATCACCAATACCAATTGAAGTATGGGTGTATGCACCGGCATTTAAAATAATACCGTCATAAGTAAACCCAAACTCTTGTATTTTTCCAATTAGCTCCCCTTCAATATTACTTTGATAATAATTTAGTTCAATATTTGGAAAAGAATTTTGTAACGTCACAAAGTAGTCTTCAAATGTTTGAGAGCCATAAACTTCGGGTTCTCTTTTTCCTAAAAGATTCAGATTTGGTCCGTTTATAATGATGATTTTCATTTAATATAATTTAGGTATTATGGAATTGTTTTCTTTTATAGCTTATTGGCAACAATTTACTAAGATTGTAAAAATAAAAAAACCGCTCCAATAAATAGAACGGTTTTGATAAAAGTATGTGATATTATTTTTTAGAACATGAATCCAGCTGAAAGTTGGAAAACTGAGTTTTTCGCTTTAGCATCTTTCGATACTTCTGTTAAACCTAAACCATAACGACCTTGGATAAAAATATTTTTTGTGACTTTAAATCCTAATCCAGCCGCAAGAGCGAAATCAAATGTTTTAGCATCTTTAATATCAAAATCATTTTTTTGACTTAAAAGGAAAGAAGCTTGTGGACCTGCCTCAAGGCTAAATGAATCACTTAAATAAATTTTTGCCAATACAGGAATAGATAAATATCCTAATTTGTCTTTAAATTCTCCTAAAGCATTTTTATAAGTTGCTCCTTGTGTAGAGTACAAAAGCTCAGGTTGAATTGAGAATCTATCTAATAACTTAATTTCTGCTACCAAACCAGCATGATAACTAGTTATCGCATCGGTCTGAACGTCTGTTCCATTTAAATTTGCAAAATTCACCCCAGCTTTTGCTCCGATTTGTAAAAATTGAGCTTGCATTGTTGTTGCTGTTGCTAAGAATAGTACAGCTCCTAAAATTAATTTTTTCATAAGTTCTTTTTTACGATTTGATTGATTTTTTATAAATTATTGTTTGTAAAATGCAAATATTGCTTAAATAATTCGAATGATTTGAATCATTTATATTAAATTATTACTAGCTAATTTGTTTGTTCAACAGCAAAATTACATGCTATTAAGCATTCTTGTTTATACTTACAGCCAATTGTTTTATAGAATTTGCATGTGTTTTTAATTTTGTAGTACAATAAGTAATTTAATATTGTGTGTTTGTAGTATTAATCTTGTAAATAATTAAACATTAAAAAAATATTTTGACTGTCATGACAGTTTTGGGATTCGCATTTGCAAATGCACAAGAGCAAACTGCAAAAGGGAAGTGGCTTATTGAAGCCAAGACTGGTTTTGGTGAAACAGATACAAGGAATACTTCTTTTAGGCTTTCGTCTCATGATGGAAGTACTGCTTGGAATGTTGGAACAGAAGGTGGTTATTTTGTAATGAATGATCTAGCTGTAAAGGCAGGATTAGGTTATGGAGATAATAGAAATGATTTTCAAATACTATTTTCTCATACAAGTAAGAACAAAATAGTACTTATTAAACAAGTTCCCGTTAGAGGTATCTTATAACGGAAACAGTATTAAAGGTGCCAATGAAAACCCTTCATACATCGGTTTTCAAGGTGGATACGCTTGGTTTGTTGGTAATACTATCTCTGTTGAACCAGGAATTCGTTACAATGCTACTCTAAATGAATATTTTAGCAAAAGCGTATTTCAATTTAAAATTGGTTTCGCATTGCATTTCTAAACGTTTCTAATCAGTTTAAGAAAAACCTTTCATAATTAATTACAAAAGGTTTTTTAATTTATAGGTTTTGTCGGGTTAATTTTTTTTGTTTTAAAAATTAAATTCGCATCACTAAATTTAGTGACAACATAGGGCTTAATGTGTTATGAAACAGTGCTTTGTGAGTGTTTTGCTGATGAATTTATTTTTTTGTTTTTATTTTTTTTAACATGTATTTTTGGATTTTAGATTTCACTTATTTACGTTTGCTGCATAAATTTTAACACAAACAAAAATGAAAAAAATTACTTTATCTATTATTGCGGTTTTAGCATTTGGTTTTGCAAATGCTCAAGAAACTAAGTTTGGAGTAAAAGGAGGTTTGAATGTTACAAACTTCGCAGGTGGAAATTATTATGATGCTAAATCTTTAGTAGGTTTTCACGTTGGAGGTTTTGCTGAGATTAAGATTATTAAAAGATTAGCTATTCAGCCTGAGCTTTTATTCTCAACTCAAGGTGCTAAAATGAAGTTTCCTGGTGAAAGTGATTTCAATTCTAAATTGAATTATTTAAATGTTCCTGTATTGGCTAAATTTTTTGTAACAAAAGAATTTACTGTTGAAGCCGGTCCACAAATTGGATTTTTATTATCAGCTAAACAAGATGGTGAAAATGCTAAAGATCTTTATAAAACTACAGATTTAGGATTTAACTTTGGAGCAGGGTACAGTTTTACAGAAAATGTTTTTGTAAATATTCGTTATACGGTTGGTGTATCTAATGTTGGAGATTATAATGTTGAGGATTTAGAAGATTATTATGATAGCCCAAAAAACAGTGTGTTAGCATTGTCTTTAGGTTATAAATTCTAATTCTTGAATTTTAATAATACAATTTAAGAACCTTCTGCCGTGGCAGAAGGTTTTTTTATGCGGAAAATGTTTTACTTTGTAGTTATGAATTGGAATAGCTATGTAAAAGATTACCAATCTTATCTTAAGATAGAACGTGGTTTATCTAAAAATACCATCGAAAATTATGTTTTTGATATTGAGCGGTTGTGTCTTTTTTTAGCTGAGAATAAAATTGAAATTTCTCCTGTAAAAATTAGTGAAGAAACCATACAGCAATTTATATATTCCGTTTCCAAAGAAGTAAATGCGCGCTCTCAGGCTCGTATTATTTCTGGTTTGAAAAGTTTTTTTAATTATTTAATTTTCGAAGACTACCGTAATACGACCCCGTTAGAACTTATAGAGTCACCTAAAACGGGCAGAAAATTACCAGATACGCTGTCGGTTGATGATATTGATGCGCTAATTGCTGCTATCGATTTGAGCTCTAATGAAGGCGAACGAAATCGAGCTATGTTGGAAACCTTATATAGTTGCGGGCTTCGTGTTTCGGAATTAGTTGCCTTAAGAATATCGGATTTGTTTTTTGAGGAAGGTTTTGTGAAAATTACAGGGAAAGGAAATAAAGAACGTTTTGTTCCTATTGGAGAATCTACTCAAAAATTTATTTTACTGTACGTGAATTCAGTTCGGCTACATCTAAATATTAAAAAAGGGCATGAAGATACTTTGTTCCTCAACAGAAGAGGGAGTCAGTTAACTAGAGCCATGATTTTTACAATCATTAAAGATTTAGCTTTTAAAATTGGTTTAAATAAAAGCATAAGTCCGCATACTTTAAGGCATTCTTTTGCAACACATTTACTTGAAAATGGTGCCGATTTAAGATCAATACAATTAATGTTAGGGCATGAATCAATCACTACAACCGAAATTTATGTTCATCTGGATAGAACATTCTTAACGCAAGTAATTAATACTTTTCATCCCAGAAGATAGCTGTTTGGTTAAAATATATTGCAAGTTTGTGTTTTTGTTTTAAAAAAAATAATATCTTGGAGCTGTATTGTTCAGGATAATGAGTATTTGCTTTTATACTTGTAATATAAAGTGAAAAAAAAATGAATTTTTTGGTCTTTTATTGTAAGATCAGTTTTATTTATTTTTAAATGAATTAGTCAACTTACACAAACACAATTATGGGTTTTGATTTATATGAAGATGAAAATTGTCAGAAGTTGAATAACTTTTACAAGAAATTATTTGCCGAAATTCCTGACTTAATTTTTCAATTTGTTGTCGATGTCGATAACACCTATTCTTTTCCTTTGGTGAGTAAGTCCATGGAAGAGGTGTTTGAGTTGTCTATAACTGAATTTTCTAATCGTAGTAAGTTTTTTATCTACGAGAGAGTGCATCCTGAGGATCAGCATCTGTTTATTTGTTCGCTTTCTAAAGCAAAAAAATCTTTAACTCCATGGGAAATTGAATTTCGAGTAGTGTTGCCAAAAAAAGGGATTCGTTGGTTAAAAGTGTGCTCAAAAACAGAGGGTTCACTTGATGGAAGGGTAAGTTTTTATGGACGAATGTCTGATGTTACTGACATTAAAGATCAAGAGCTAAAACTTAAATTATCCGAAGAACGTTTTCAGTTTGCCTTAGATGCTTCGACTGTAGGTGTTTGGGATTGGGATATGGTAACCAATAGCGTTTTTTATTCTTCTTTGTCTTTAAAGATTTTAGAATTACAATCCAATGATATTTTTGATGATCCAGAACGTTGGGATAAAATTGTGCATCCGGATGATTTGCCTAAGTATTATTCTGATATTCAGGAGCATTTTGATAATAAAGTGCCCTATTATGAAAATTATCATCGCGTATTGACCTCTAGTGGTAAATACAAATGGATATTGGATCGTGGCAAGGTTATCGAAAGAGATCTTAATGGTAAACCATTGCGCGTATTAGGTACGCATACTGATGTTTCTTATCAGAAGGAGAAAGAGCTAGAGCTTATTAAGACAATGAAATTGTTTAGTGATCAAAATAATCGATTACTTAATTTTTCACATATTGTCTCGCATAATCTAAATACGCAGGCTGGGAATATTAAAAGTATTCTTGATTTTGTAGATGAAGATCATAGTAAGGAGACAATTGAAGAAATGTTGGCTCATTTGCGTACTGTTTCTAATGATTTAAATGAAACTATTTCTAATTTAACGCAGGTTGTTCAGATTCAAAGCAACCTTAATATTGTGATAAAGCCTCTTAAATTAAGGTATAGTATCGATAAAACAGTTTCGGCAATAAGGGCTTTTAGTGGTAAAGTTAAAATCACAATACTTAATAATGTCCCTGATTATGTAACGATTAGTTTTAATCCTGCTTATTTAGAAAGTGTTTTGTTGAATTTTACGACTAATGCAATTAAATACGCGCATCCTGATAGAGCTCCTGTAATTGAGTTTGTTTTTGCAATTGAGCCTGATGGTCGTAAAGCTTTAAATATTAGAGATAATGGCATCGGAATTGATTTAGAGCTATATGGGGACTTGATATTTGGAATGTACAAAACGTTTCATAAGCATAAAGAAGCTCGCGGAATAGGATTATATATTACTAAGAATCAAATAGAATCAATGAAAGGGGAGGTTTCTGTAGCAAGTGTTGTTGGAGAAGGGACTACTTTTAAAATTATTTTTAATGATGATTTATAGGTTCAGAGATACAAAGGTTCAGAGATACAAAGGTTCAGAGATACAAAGGTTCAGAGATACAAAGGTTCAGAGATACAAAGGTTCAGAGATACAAAGGTTCAGAGTCGCAAAGGTTCAGAGTTACAAAGGTTCAGAGTTACAAAGGTTCAGAGTTACAAAGTTTTTGATTTTAGGTGCTGCGTTTTTAAGGGTTTGAGTGACTATGGTTTAAGAGTAACAGATTCGAAGTATATAACTGAATCAATTCGAAAATCTTTTGGAAGACAAAAAACTCATCAAGTAGCTAACATAAAGTTTTTTTTTTCATAGAATCCTCCATTACCCCAATCTTGTCTTTCTGAGGCACGAAGAATCACATCAAGTAGCTCGGCAATCTACGAATACTTTGCATTTGTTTCTTGTGGTGGTTACTTTGTCTGTTCGCTATCGGTCGTGTCTTCCTTCGTCAGAATAAGATTGAGGATAAAAAAAATCAAACAAAAGAAATTCTTGCTACCCCACAGGTTTTTGTATTGATCCATATAAAACGTAGTGCCTTTGTGGTTAGTTAATTCAAATAAAAGGTTTAATTTTTTTAAATTCCTTTATGGTAAAAAAGCATGATATCTGTATAAATAAAAAGCGCATCAATTGATGCGCTTTTTTATGATATGAAGTATATAGAGGCTTATTTAGCAATATTTACAGCTCTAGTTTCTCGTATAACAGTTACCTTAACCTGACCTGGATAAGTCATTTCGGTTTGTATTTTTTGTGAAATATCAAAAGATAAGCTTGCAGCATTTTCATCAGATACTTTTTCGCTTTCTACGATTACACGAAGTTCTCTACCTGCTTGAATAGCATAAGCGTTTTTAACTCCATTAAATCCGTAAGCAACTTCTTCAAGATCTTTTAAACGTTGGATGTAAGAATCTAATACTTGTCTTCTTGCACCAGGTCTTGCGCCAGAAATAGCATCACAAACCTGAACGATTGGTGATAATAGTGATTTCATTTCGATTTCGTCGTGATGCGCACCAATTGCATTACAAACTTCTTCTTTCTCACCATATTTCTCAGCCCATTGCATTCCTAATAATGCGTGAGGTAAATCACTTTCAGTATCTGGAACTTTACCAATATCGTGTAGTAAACCTGCTCTTTTAGCTAGTTTAACATTTAAACCTAATTCAGCGGCCATAATACCACACAATTTGGATACTTCTCTAGAGTGTTGTAGTAAGTTCTGACCATAAGAAGAACGGTATTTCATACGTCCAACCACTTTAATTAATTCAGGGTGTAAACCGTGAATTCCTAAGTCTATAACGGTACGTTTACCAACTTCGATGATTTCGTCATCAATTTGTTTGGCTGTCTTAGCAACAACTTCTTCGATACGTGCTGGGTGAATACGCCCATCGGTAACTAGTTTATGTAATGCTAAACGAGCAATTTCTCTACGAACAGGGTCGAAACAAGAAAGGATAATTGCTTCAGGAGTATCGTCTACAATGATTTCAACACCAGTTGCTGCTTCAAGCGCACGGATATTTCTACCTTCACGCCCGATAATTCTACCTTTTACATCATCAGATTCAATGTTAAACACCGATACACAGTTTTCTACTGCTTCTTCAGTTCCAACTCTTTGAATTGTATTAATGATGATTTTCTTAGCTTCTTGTTGAGCGGTAAGTTTAGCCTCTTCAATAGTATCTTGAATATGAGACATTGCATTACTTTTTGCTTCAGCTTTTAAACCTTCCATTAGTTGGTTTTTAGCTTCATCAGCAGAAAGTCCTGAAATAACTTCTAATTGCTGTAATTGACTTTTGTGTAATTTGTCAACTTCAGCTTGTTTTTTATCTAAAACTTCAATTTTAGTATTGTATTCTTGCGTTTTAGCTTCGTAATCATCATTAGTTTTTTTAGCTTTTGATAACTCATTCGAAACTTGAGATTCTTTATCTCTTACTCTTTTTTCTACTTCGGCTACTTTCTTGTCTCTAGCAAGGATTACTTGTTCGTGTTCTGATTTTAATTCAATAAAACGCTCTTTAGCTTGAAGTATTTTGTCTTTCTTAATGTTTTCGGCTTCTAGATTAGCATCTTTTAATATAGATGCTGCTTCTTTTTTTGAGTTCTTGATTAAATTGGAAATATTGCTCTTTTCTATGATTTTGGCTATCCCAAAACCCGCTGCAATACCTATGATTCCTGAAATAATGATCGTTATTATACTGTCCATGGTTGTTAAAATTTATATATAAAAAAGCCTACATTAGGTTGCTTGTATAAACTCGAAAAGACAAGTTTTGAGCTAACTCACTGTTCAAGTTTCCTCGCCGAAGCGTGGCATGCTTTAGTAGTGATGATTTGCTCATTCTAAATTGTTAGTGTTGAGTTTACCAAATATGAACTAATGTAGGCAGTATCTTAGTTTCTGTAAAGAACGTTTAATTTTCGAGATATTGATCTAAAAGGGTATTTAATCTTTTAATTCGTTCGATAGTTTCATCACTATCAGTTGCTTTATCGATTTGTTTTTGCTCTACTTGCGACGCAAATTGTAATGCACACATGGCTAAAACATCCTGTTTGTCACGAACAGCATAATTTTCTTCAAACTGCTTTATCATCACATCAATTTTTTTTGAAGCGCTTCTAAGCCCTTCTTCCTGAGAAAGATCTACCGTTAAAGGGTAGACTCTGTCTGCGATTGATATTTTAATTTTAAGCTTTTCGTCCATGTTCTTACTAGTCTGATAGTTGTGCTATACAGTGATCAATTTCGCGAATTAATGAATTTATTTTAAGCTTTGTATCTCTTTTATTATCGTTACTGCCAAGTAAAGAATTGGCGATTTTGAGTGTTTCATACTGCTTTTTCAAGCTCTCAATCTCCTCGGATTGTCTCTGTATAGTGTGCTTAGCCTCTATTAATTCTGACTTTACTTCTTGATTGTTCTTCTCTAAACCTTTTAGCTTCGCAAAAAGTTTTTCAACTTTATATTCAAGAGTATCAATTATTTCGGCAATTACACTCATTATAAATCCTATTCATTACTTAATCATACAAAGTTAGTATTCCTTTTTATTTCTGCAATATTTTATCGATTTTTTTGCATTAAAAATAGCAAATTAATGAAATTCAAGGTATTGTATTTAGTAGTTTTACTGGATATTTTGCGAAGTTTTTTTTATCTTAGCAAAAATGTAAATCATGAAATATCCTATACTTTTTTTGCTGTTTTTTAATTTTATCGTTGCTCAGACTGAATATCCAAAAGATTATTTTAGATCTCCACTTGATATTCCGATGCAACTTTCTGGGAACTTTGGCGAGTTAAGACCCAATCATTTTCATGCCGGTTTCGATTTAAAAACGAATCAAAGAGAAGGGTTAAAAGTGTATGCTGTTGCTGATGGATATATTTCAAGAATTAAAATTTCGACTTTTGGAAATGGAAAAACATTATATGTAACCCATCCCAATGGTTATACATCTGTGTATGGGCATTTGCAAAGTATGGTTGGTTCTATTCAAGAATTTATTAAACAGACGCACTACAAAGAAAAATCTTTTGAAATTGAAATGTTTTTGAAGCCTGGTGAAATGGTTGTTACCAAAGGGCAGTTAATAGGTTTGTCTGGAAACACAGGGTCTTCAGAAGGGCCACATTTGCATTTTGAATTCCGTGATTCAAAAACGGAGTTTGTTATTAATCCGATGCTTTTTGGTTTTGATAAAAACATTAAAGACACAAAAAAACCTGTTGTTTCAAATTTATATGTTTATCCAGTTGGTGATAATACAATTGTAAATCAGTCTAAAGTTCCGTTAATGCTTAATTTATCATTGCAAAAAGATGGTACTTATTTGTCTGATCGTGTAGCAACAAATGGAAAGATTGGTTTTGGAATTACTGCTGTGGATTACGATGATGTTTCTTTTAATAAAAATGGAGTTTACAAAGTAGAATCTTTTTATAACGGAAAATCTAATTATGGGTATCAGTTTAATACGTATTCATTTGATGAAATGCGTTATATAAATGCTTTAATTGATTATTCTAGATATAAAAAAACAGGCCAAAGAGTTCAGAAATTGTTTATGAAAACCCCTTTTGCTTTGAGTATCATCAAAACAGATTCTCTTAACGGAGTACTCCCAGTTGTTCCAAATCTAGCATCGGCATATCGAGTTGAAGTCTCTGATTTTTTTGGAAATACCAATACAATTAATATTCCTGTTCAGTATAATTCTTTGCCCGTAGTTGTAAATCCAGCACCTGTTGTTTCAGATTATTTGGTGAAGTATAATAAAGACGCTCTTTTTTCTAAAAACAATATGTCGGTATTTTTCCCTGCAGGTGCATTTTACGATGATTTCAATTTAAATTTTGATGTAAAAAATGATCGTATTTATGTTCACGATGACACGGTTCCAGTACATTCTAGTTTCACGATTACTATAGAGGATGATAAATATCCCGAGAATCTTAAAGACAAAGTGTACATAGGTAGGTTTACTGGGAAGAATAGTAGCTATAATTCTACATTGCGTAAAGGAGCCGTTTATACTGCGAAATCAAGAATTTTAGGACAGTTCGGATTGGTTGTAGATACTATTAAACCGACAATTAGTATCGCTAAACCTATTGAAGGAAAGTGGATAAGTGATGTGAAAAAAATTCAGTTTACAATAAATGATGGTATGTCAGGGATTAAATCCTACAATGGGTATTTGAATGGTAAATGGATTTTGTTTGAGTATGATAACAAAACAAAAAAAATTACTCATGATTTTAATGATGGAGTTGTGGCAGAAGGGGCGAATGATTTAAAGATAGAAGTTGTTGATAATGTGGGGAATTCTGCTATCTTTGAGACACGTTTTTTTAGAAGTCAAATAAAATAATAATATAACGTTTGAACAAGAACCTACTATTTGTTGTCCTTTTATTGTGTTTTAGTTTTGTTTCGATTGCTCAAAATGCTCGAGTAAAAGGAATAATTCTTAATGAAAGTAATTTTCCAGTTACAGATGTAAATGTTTCTCACTCGGGAAATGTTACGCAGTCTAATTCGGATGGTTTCTTTGATATTTCTATTCCATCTAATAAAAAGGTGATTATTGTTTTTACTCACGTTTCACAGAAAATGATTACCGTAACAGTGACTTTAAAGCCAAATGAAATATTTGTTTTAAATCCTGTTATGAATAGTTATGCTGAACAAATGGGTGAGATTGTTGTCATGGCAAATAAAAAACGAATACAAGGAATTACAACTATAGATCAAACTACTATAAAGAAAATCCCAGGTGCTAATGCAGGTATCGAAAATATATTAAAGACATTGCCTGGAGTAAATTCTAACAATGAATTGAGTACGCAATACGCAGTTCGAGGAGGGAATTACGATGAGAATCTTGTTTATGTGAATGAGATTGAAGTGTATCGTCCGTTTTTAATTCGTTCAGGACAACAAGAAGGATTGAGTTTTACTAATACTGATTTGGTTCAGAATGTTGATTTCTCAGCTGGAGGGTTTCAAGCGAAATTTGGTGATAAATTATCGTCTGTTTTAGATATCACTTATCGTAAACCAACACGATTTGGAGCGTCTTTTGAAGCTAGTTTGCTTGGGGGGAGTGTTGCTGTAGACGCTGTTTCTAAAAACAAGAAATGGTCTGCAATCACAGGAGTTCGTTATCGAAACAATAGTATGCTTGTAAATAGTCAAGATACACAAACAAATTATACGCCTTCGTATACAGATATTCAAACGAACATTAATTATTTCGCTTCGGCAAAATGGCACTGGAGTTTTCTTGGGGCGATTTCTCAAAATAAATATTTATATCAGCCATTAACTCGAGAAACTAAATTTGGAACAATCGATAAGCCAATGGCACTTGCAGTTTATTATGAAGGGCAAGAAAGGGATAAATATGACACTTATTTTGGAGCTATAAAATCAACGTATAATGTCTCTCCTGATTTTACATTAAAGTTCATCGGCTCTATATTTCATACACAAGAGCAAGAGCATTACGATATTTTGGCTCAATACCGCTTAGGAGAAGTTGATAGTGATGGTTCGGTAGTTTTGCAAGAAGTAAATTATACTAAAGGAATTGGCTCGCAATTAAATCATGCGCGAAATGATCTTGATGCTTTAATTGTAAATGCGGAATTAAAAGGAATTTATAATTGGAAAGAAAATCTTCTGGAATGGGGAGTAAAATATACTCGCGAATCTATTCGTGATCGTGTTTCTGAATGGGAGGTAATTGATTCGGCAGGTTTTTCGGTAAATCCACCCATTGTAAATTTGCCTAGAAATAACCAGCCGTATGAATCGTATTCAGGGCCACTTTTTCCTTATCAAAATGTGAGGGCGATAAATTTTAATACTATAAACCGTTTCTCTGGTTATGCACAATGGAGCCGAAAAGGGAATTTAGGATCTAGTGAGGTTTGGTACAATGCAGGTGTTCGTTTTCAGGACTGGAAAGTCTCTGGAGGAATTGTTGAGGGAAAGAACCAGTTTGTGGTTAGTCCGCGTGCGCAATTTGCTATAAAGCCAGATTGGGATATGGATATGGTTTTTAGACTTTCAGGAGGTCTATATCATCAGCCACCTTTTTACAGAGAATTACGTGATGCAAGTGGAGTAGTTTTGCCAAATACTAAAGCACAACAATCGGTGCATGTTGTTTTGAGTAATGATTATAGTTTTAAAATGTGGAATCGACCATTTAAGCTTATTTCAGAGTTGTATTATAAGTCATTATCAGATGTGAATGTTTATACCATAGATAATGTTAGAATTCGATATGCTGCTGATAATAACGCGAAGGCTTATGCTCAAGGTTTGGATTTTAGATTAAATGGTGAGTTTGTGCCTGGAACTGAATCTTGGTTTAGTTTTGGATATTTAAAAACGGAAGAGAATTACGAGAATAGAGGATACATAGCAAGGCCAACCGATCAACGACTGAAATTTGCGCTTTTGTTTCAAGATTATATGCCTAATATACCGAGTGTGAAATTGTATTTGAATATGGTTTATAATACGGGATTGCCTGGGGGATCTCCTTCGTATTCGGATCCGTACTTATACCAAAATCGATTGAAAGATTACCGTCGAGCAGATGTTGGATTCTCTAAAGTTTTTATTGATGATAATAGAGTTGCCAAAAGTAAGCTGTTTAAAGAGTTTAAAGAATTGACATTAGGATTTGAGATTTTTAATCTTTTTGATAACAAAAATGCAATTACAAACACATGGGTTCGTGATGTGTATTCTAAAAATCAATATGCAATTCCTAATTATATGACTTCTAGAGTTTTTAATATAAAATTAACTGCTAGGTTATAATAACCAATGGAAAAGCTAGTTTAGAATGTATAAATTGGGACTAAAGAGGTAAACCATTTTTAAAATTCATTACATTTGAATTTATTTTTTAATAATACAATATGAGAAAATCACATATATCTATCATAGGGCTTTCTGTTTTACTTTTAGTGAGTTGCAAAAAAGAAGTCGAAAAACCAAAGGTTACTTACGATGCTTCGACAGCTTCAAAAGTAATTGCTAAAGTTGATTCTACACAAGTTGCAATTGCTGACTTACCAATTCAGATGGAAGGAACAGATTATTTGATTCATCCGGTTGGCGATGTACGTGTGTATGAAAGAGGTGTTAAGGCGCGTTATGGTTCATCGAGTGTGAATGATATCAGTTTTACAATTTCGAATATTGGTGAATATGAAATTACGGGATATTTACAAAATTTAAAATTCCAGAAGATAGATTCAGATTCTATCAGACCATTGACAGATAAGGCAGTTTTGATTCAGACGGCAACTTTTTTAAAAACTATTGCTGATAAAACTCATAATCATGTTATGGTTTATACAATGGTGGATATGGACACGAATAAAGATGGGAAATTAGATACTAGTGATATAAAAGCTTTGTACTTAAGTGATATTAGTGGAGAACGTTTTGTTAAGGTTTCTGAAGATTTTCAAGAGCTAATCGATTGGAATGTTATAGATTCTAAAAATCGTTTGTACTTTAGAACTATTGAGGATACTAATAAAAACGGACAATTTGATAAAAATGATGTTTTACATTATAACTATATCAACCTTGGAGTTAAAGATTGGAAAGTTGTAAGTTATAAGCCAATTTAGTATTTTTAATTATATCAAGATATCACTTTCAAGATCTGATTTTTCAATGTCAAAATCATAACCTAGTTTGTGAACCAAATCGATTACGAGTTTTTTATACCAGTTCTCTGATTTGGGGTGGATATAAATTTTTTCAATAAGATATTTAAGATTTACATTAACTCTTAATCCATCATTAATCTTAATGTTGCTTTTGGAGGTGTCTGTAATGATGCGTACTTCACGCTCATATTGAAAGCTTTTTCTTTTGAATAAAAACGGAAAGAATAGATCGTCAAAAGGGATGTATTCTTTCTTGTAGTCTATATAGTTCACTTCGCCTATATATTGGTCAAAATTATTCTCCGGTTTCAATGCTTTTTGTAATCTTCCAATGGTAGATTGAATAGCTAATCCTTCACTATTTTGAGTGAATATCTGCCACATAGCAAAAGATTCATATTCATTGATATGCCAACTACTTATCGCTACTTTTTCTCGGTGTGTTTTGTAATAGTCTATGAAATCAGGATTGTCTTTAGCAAGTTTTTTAATCTCTTCGTAAGTAGGTTCGCTAAAGGTGCCTTCGTACTGATCTTCAAATTTGTCAGATCGAGACATGAAAAGTTTTTTAGACATTAATAAGTCTAGAAATTTGGATAGATCTAAGTATTTCCAAACTATTGTATTTGGGTCTTTAGGCAGATTTATGTTTGAATGATGGCGATACATAGGTGTTTGTATATTAATCCGTGGATGGTATGTGTTCTTGATTTATTTAGATGGATATCTTATGAAAACCAAAAAAGGTGCTTCATTTTTGATTAGCCACTTACGACTATTCGAAAAATGAAACACCTTAAGATTTAATTCTATGTGTTAGTTATCTTTATTTTCAATGGGTTTACATCTTACGTATACCTAAAATTATGAAAAATTATTCAAACGACTGCATTGTAACTAGTTTATTATATGTTCCGTTTAGTGTTATTAGGCTCTCATGAGTTCCTTGTTCTACAATTTTACCTTTTTGCATAACAACAATCAAATCTGCTTTTTGGATAGTAGATAAACGGTGAGCAATAACAACAGAAGTACGGTTTTGCATCATGTTATCAAGAGCAACTTGTACAAATTTTTCACTCTCTGTATCCAATGCTGATGTTGCTTCGTCAAGAATCATAATGGGAGGATTCTTTAAAACGGCACGAGCAATTGATAAACGTTGTTTTTGTCCGCCAGAAAGTTTGTTTCCGCTATCACCAATATTAGTATAAATACCAAGAGGTAATTCGTTTACAAATTCAAAAGCATTAGCAATTTTAAGCGCTTCGATGATTTCTTCGTCGGTAGCGTCAAGTTTTCCTAATGAGATATTTGCTTTTATAGTGTCGTTAAACAAGATGCTATCTTGAGTTACTAATCCCGTTAAGTCACGAAGTGAGTGTAAAGAAATATCCTTTATGTTGATGTTATCAATAGAAATAGAACCTTCGTTTACATCGTAAAAACGGGTAAGTAGGTTAGCGATAGTACTTTTTCCGCTACCAGATTGTCCAACAAGGGCAACAGTTTGTCCTTTTTTTATTTGAAGAGAAAAGTCTTTAAGTACATTTTCTGTTTCGTATTTAAAGTTGATATTTTTGATTGTGATATCAGAGTCAAAAGAGGTTTTTTCTATAGCATCAACTTTGCTTGTAATAGGGTTTTCTTGGTCTAGAATTTCTAATACACGTTCTGCTGCTGCATTACCTCTTTTTACGCCATAAGAAGCTTTAGAGATAGCTTTCGCAGGAGTTAGGATGTTGTAAGCTAATCCCATATAAGCGATGAATGAAGCGCCATTTAATGTTTTTTCAATTAAAACCATTTGACCACCGTACCAAAGTAAAATTGCAATTACCATGATTCCCATAAATTCACTTGCAGGAGAAGCTAGGTTTTGGCGGTTACCGATACTGTTTGATAGTTTAAAGAAACGTTGTGTTGAGCTTTGAAAAACACTGTTGAAGTAATTTTCAGAATTGTATCCTTTAACTACTTTTAATCCACCTAAAGTTTCTTCAATGGTAGATAAAAATGTTCCTTGTTCTTGTTGCGCCTTAGTTGATTGTTTTTTTAATTGTTTTCCTATCAATGATATTATGTATCCAGAAACAGGAATGAAAATAAAAACGAAAAGAGTTAATTGCGGACTTATGGCAAGCATAGCAATAATTGTAAACACAATAGTAAGAGGTTCTTTTACGATAAGTTCTAAAATTGCAAGAAACGAAGTTTGTACCTCATTTACATCACCAGCAATACGAGAAATAACATCTCCTTTTCTTTTTTCTGAGAAAAATGACAAAGGCAATTCAAGTGTTTTCTTGTACATCGCATTTCGCATGTCTCTTAAAACTCCATTTCTTAAAAAAGTAATGAAAAACATTGCGAGATAATCACATAGGTTTTTCAATAAAAATATTGAAATGATCACGGCTACCATTACTGAGAGTGTGTATCCTACACCATAATTATCGGTTGCTTGCGTGATATAATAGCTTAAGTAATTTTCAGCATAATCTTTTATTTCCCAAATTCCTTTGTAAACAGGCATTGTGGTGTTTCTTTTCGTTTGGTCAAATAAAACCTGAATCATAGGAATTAATGCCATAAACGAAAGCGTGCTAAATAATGCATAAAGAATATTAAATAAAATATTCATGTATGCGTATCTTTTATAAGGAAATATAAAAGGAAATATTCTTTTGAAATTGTTCATTCAAGATGTTTTTATTTTTTTTAAATCAACTCTGTAAGTCAGAAGTAAAAAAAAATTAATTCAATTGCATTGCTGCGATAATGTTTTTTATCTTTTTATCTAAAATAGCATTAGTTGCATCAAAATCTTCAACAGAGTACAATTCGGTATTTACGCTAATGTAAAATTTAATTTTTGGTTCTGTTCCACTTGGTCTAGCGCAAATTTTAGAACCATCTTCGGTATAATAAATTAGCACATTTGATTTTGGGATGGACATTTCAGATACTTCGCCGCTCAATAAGTTTAGAGCTGTCGATGATTGATAGTCTTCTACCATTATTACTCTTTGTCCATTTATTTCTTTTACAGGATTTTCACGTAAATTAATCATCATCTGATTGATTTCCTGTAATCCTTCGATTCCTTTTTTCGTTAAAGCAACCAAATGTTCTTTGTAGAATCCATGTTCAACATAAAGATTTAAAAGTTCTTTATAAACAGAACTTCCGTTTGCTTTTGCTTGAGCTGCCATTTCGCAAATTAATAAAGTAGCTGCAACTGCATCTTTATCACGAACAGCATCTCCAACCATAAATCCAAAGCTTTCTTCTCCACCACCAATAAATTCAAGTTCAGGAAAGTCTTTGATCATTTTAGCGATCCATTTAAATCCTGTTAAGCCTATTTTGCATTCAACATCGTAACTTGTTGCAAGTTCCATCATCATAGGAGTTGAAACAATAGTTGATCCTATAAATTGTTTTCCGCTAATTTTGCCTGCTTTCTTCCATTCTTGTAATAAGAAAGAAGTCATTAAAATCATGGTTTGATTTCCGTTTAACAAAATCATTTTACCTTCGTTATTGCGAACGGCAACACCTAAGCGATCACAGTCTGGATCTGTTCCAACAACAATATCTGAGTTTGTTTTATCAGCTAATGCAAGTGCCATTGTTAATGCTTCAGGCTCTTCAGGGTTAGGTGATTTTACGGTAGGGAAGTCACCATTAGGAACAGCTTGCTCAGGTACAATATGTACATTAGCATAACCTGCTTGAGATAAAGTAGGAGGGATTGATTTTATTGAAGTTCCATGTAAAGATGTAAAAACAATTTGCAAATCCTCTTTAGCTTTAGCTGGAGTATTGAAACTTGCGTTTTCAATAGATGATTTGATAAAAGCGTTGTCTATCTCAGTATCGATGTATTCAATTAATTTTTCGTTTGCGTGAAATTTAATTTTAGCATAATCAAGGCTTTCGATCATAGCGATAATTTCAGCATCTTGTGGAGGAACGATTTGTCCGCCATCTTCCCAATACACTTTGTATCCGTTGTATTCAGGTGGATTGTGTGATGCGGTAAGTACAATACCACATTGACAACCTAAATGTTTAAGAGCAAAAGATAATTCTGGAGTCGGACGCATATCCGAAAACAAGTAAACATGAATTCCATTTGCTGAAAAAACGTCAGCAACCACCTTAGCAAGAGTATTGCTATTGTGGCGGCAATCGTAAGCAATTGCTACTTTCAGGGTTTGGTTTGGGAAAACTTTATGCATGTAGTCAGAAAGCCCTTGTGTGTTTCTTCCAAGCGTATATTTATTGATTCGGTTACGACCAACACCCATAATACCGCGCATTCCGCCAGTTCCAAATTCTAAATTTTTATAAAAACTTTCCTCAAGATCTTTAGGCGATGTCGTCATCATCTCTTTAATCGCCTCTTGTGTTTCATTGTCAAATGCTGGCGTTAGCCATTCGTTTACAGCAGTTAAAATGTTAGGTGCTATATTCATTTGTATATTAATTTTAAATTGTAAGTCAAAAAATGAGCTGTTTTAGGAGTTGCTATAATTTCTTGAAGCAATCTCCTGCTATCCGCTATATCTTTATGTTTTTGGTGTCAAAAACACAAAGGATGCCACTGCTATCAGGGCTAAATTTTGTGTTATAAATTAACTTGATTAGCTATTTTATAACGCTCTTCGTTATTTTTGGTGCGCAAAATAATTTCGCCCAAGAAACCAGCAAGAAATAATTGAGTTCCTAATATCATCGTTGTTAATGCAATAAAGAACCAAGGATTGCTTGTCACTAAGTTATAACGCATTCCTGTATACATATGGTATAATTTAGATACTCCAATATAACCTGCTAATAAAAATCCAATGATAAACATAAATGATCCAATGGCGCCAAATAAGTGCATAGGTCTTTTTCCGAATCTAGAAAGAAACCAAATCGTGATTAGGTCAAGGAAACCGTTAACAAAACGTTCCATTCCAAATTTAGTTTCACCATACTTACGAGCCTGGTGTTGTACTACTTTTTCTCCAATTTTATTAAAACCAGCATTTTTTGCTAATACAGGAATGTAACGGTGCATTTCGCCCGAAACTTCAATATTTTTAACAACTGTGTTTTTATAAGCTTTTAAGCCACAGTTAAAATCATTCAGTTCGACCCCCGAAGTTTTTCTGGCGGCCCAATTGAATAATTTTGATGGTAAATTTTTGGCTACAACAGAGTCGTAGCGTTTCTTTTTCCAACCCGAAACCAAATCAAATTTCTGGGTAGTAATCATTTCGTATAATCCCGGAATTTCTTCTGGGCTATCCTGTAAATCGGCATCCATAGTGATGATGACATCACCGTTAGCTTTAGCAAAACCAGCATGCAAAGCTTGCGATTTACCAAAGTTTTTCATGAAGCGAATGCCTTTTACATTCGGATTTTCTTTAGAAAACCCTTCAATAATATTCCAAGAATTATCTGTACTACCATCATCTACAAAAATGATTTCATATGAGTAATTGTTAGATTTCATCACTTTAATGATCCATGTATATAGTTCCGTAAGTGATTCCTCTTCATTAAGAAGCGGTATGAGTATAGATAAATTCATTTATTTATTTTATTCTTGATGTGTAGTTTTGCTTTTAAAAATGGCAGCCATTATTAATCCTAATATAGAATAGCCAACAATACTAAAAATTAAAGCCTTTAATAACTCTGCTGTAGCGTATGGGTTGCTTTCTTTCATTTTTGCTAGTGTATCGTTTATTACCGATGCTGGAGTTCCAAATTTCTGTAATGTTTCAGCCATATATTTTCGGATTAATTCACCTAGAGTTTCTTTTGCACTAGGGTCGATTACGTTAAATAAGATGATGTTGAAAAAAGTTGAAATTAAAATACCTACAAGGATGGCAACGAAATAAGTTGTAAATGCATCTTTAAAAGAGAAAATTCCCTTTAAATCTTTTTTAGTTTTTGATAATAAAGTAATAGTAATAATTAGAAAAATAACAAAAGTCATGCCTCCAATCCAGCCTGAAACAAATAATTTAAGATCTATTGCGTACATGATTGCGGTAATAAGAGCCAAGACTGTACCTATAATTATACCATAAGTAATTCCATTCTTTTTTATAACTTCATTAATCATAATTTATATGTTTTAAAATTAATCCACAAATATAGCAATTCCCAATATAATCATGAATAAAAAATGCTTTTCGATTTGGGATAAAAAAAATAAGGCAAAAGTTTGTTTATTGAAAAAAATATGTAAATTTGCAGACTGAAATAATTAAAATATTTTAAACAAAAAGAGTAGTTGCATTTACACCTTTTTCTAACCACGAAGAAGCTTCAAAATTAAAACGCTCCAAACAATAAATAAAAATAAAGATGAAAAAAGGAATTCACCCAGAAAATTACAGATTAGTTGCTTTCAAAGACATGTCAAATGAAGAAGTTTTTGTTACTAAATCTACTGCAGATACAAAAGAAACATTAACAGTTGATGGTGTTGAATACCCACTTGTAAAAATGGAGATCTCTAGAACATCTCACCCTTTTTACACAGGTAAATCTAAACTTATCGATACTGCAGGACGTATTGATAAATTCAAAACTAAATACGCTAAACACGCTAAATAATTTTAGCTTGTTTTTAAATAAATCAAAGCCTTCCTTTCGGGAGGCTTTTTTGTTTATTATACAGTCTTAATGCTTGATTTAGAGTGCTTATGGTTTATTGAAACAAATAAAATATTTGTAACTTTGAAGTCGATAACCAAATCAAGATTTTAAAATATTGCCAAATTAAATTAATATATGAATTACATTCTATTCGATGGGCCTGTCCGGAATGCCTTGTTACCTTTTACATTTACTCGTCCAGTTGCCGATATCTTAATTGGGATAATGACCATACGTCAAAAATGGGAAATGCATTTGGGATCAACTACAACTACAATAACCGAGGAGTATCTATCAGAGAAATATCCGATGGTGGAGCTTGAGGAAAACGTAATGATAAATGCTTCGTTTTTGCCAAATTTTGAATTAGCAGAGCTAGTTTCAGATTTAAAAACAAATCAAGCTATTTTTAAAGGAGAAGAGGTTATTGCTTTTTATACAAGCGAAAATCAAGAAGAAGTTGATTTTGATACTTATGAAATTATTCAATACAATGGAAATTGTTTAACTGTAGAAAATACTTGGGATATTTTCTCGAAAAATGATGCTGCAATTCGTGAAGATTTTAATTTTTTAACTGAAGATAGAAAATCGCAACCAATTCCTAAAAGCGTAAGTACTATTGCTCCTGAAAATATTTTTATAGAAGAAGGTGCGAAATTAGAGTTTGTTACTTTAAATGCATCTACAGGGCCAATATATATAGGTAAGAATGCTGAAATCATGGAAGGTTCTGTTATTCGTGGGCCTTTTGCTTTATGTGAAAATGCACAAGTTAAAATGAATGCTAAAGTTTATGGCGCTACAACTGTAGGAGTAGGTTCTAGAATAGGGGGAGAGGTTAAGAATTCTGTTCTTTTTGCAAATTCGAATAAAGGGCATGATGGGTTTTTAGGAGATTCAGTTTTAGGAGAATGGTGTAATATAGGAGCAGATACTAATAACTCGAATCTAAAAAACAACTATGAGGAAGTAAAACTTTGGAGTTATGAAACAGAAGGATTCGCTAAAACGGGACTTCAGTTTTGTGGTTTAATGATGGGCGATCATAGTAAGTGCGGAATCAATACTATGTTTAATACAGGTACAGTAATTGGGGTTAGTGCAAATATTTTTGGAACAGGATTTCCTCGCAACTTTGTACCAAGTTTTTCTTGGGGTGGCGCTGCAGGTTTTACGACCTATGTTACTAAAAAAGCTTTTGAGACTGCTCGATTGGTTATGGGACGTAGAAATATTGATTTTGATGAAAAAGAAGCTGCAATTTTAGAGCACATTTTCGAAGAAACGAAAAAATGGCGTAAAGATTAAAAAAACAAAAAACCTCGATTTCTAGAAATCGAGGTTTTTTGTATAATTTTACTTGTCTATCTTGGTAAATTCTCCTTTTGAATTAAACTTTAGTTCTAGACCATTGTTTAGTTTTGCTTCGTAACCACCTAAAGTTTCTTTTTCTATTTTTGTTACTTTAGTTTTAGGGAAGTTTGCTTTGATATAAGCATTGATTTTAACTGGTATTACGGTTGTTGGAATTGCAGTGCTTTTTCCGTCTATTTCTTTCCAGTTCCCTTTTTTGTCAAATTCTATTTCAGTATTATTTGCGTATTGAACTTTGTACTCCTTAGAAATGATTTCCTTGTCTTCAAGAATGTACGTAGGTTCTTGTCCTGCGAAGTGTTTTTTCAAAAACGTCTGTGCATTTACAGGTAATTGAGATTTTTTAATAACAGTTTTTTGTGCATTTGCAGAAAGTCCAAATATTAGTCCTGCAATAAGGCAAGCTACCAAGTTTAATTTCGTTCTCATGTCTTTATAATTTATAAATTATTATACAAGGTAAGACAAAAAAATAAATTATGTAAGAAAAATGAAGAAAAAGAAAAATAGAAGGAGTCGGGAGTTTAATTGTATTGTTGAATACTCTAATTAATATATCTTTGCACCACGAAAAAAAAGGTTATTAGCTAAGCGATTGACCGATTAAATAAATTCACACGAAGTAATGATTACAGTTAACGATATTTCAGTTCAATTTGGTGGAACTACATTATTTAGCGATGTTTCTTTTGCTATAAATGAAAATGATAAAATTGCCCTTATGGGTAAAAATGGTGCGGGAAAATCGACACTTTTAAAAATTATAGCAGGACAAAGTAAGCCTTCTACAGGAAGTATTTCGGCTCCGAAAGAAGCTGTTATAGCTTATTTGCCTCAGCATTTATTGACTAAAGATGGTTCGACTGTAATGGAAGAAGCATCGAAAGCTTTTGGTGAAATTTTTAAAATGAAAGCTGAGATTGATGAAATCAATGAGCAATTAACTGTTCGTACTGATTATGAAAGTGATGCTTATATGAAGTTAATCGAAAGAGTTTCGGATTTAAGCGAGAAATATTATGCAATAGAAGAGGTTAATTATGAGTCGGAAGTTGAGAAAATCTTAGTTGGTTTAGGTTTTGATCGGGAAGATTTTGGACGTCAAACATCTGAATTCTCAGGAGGATGGAGAATGCGAATTGAATTGGCTAAAATCCTTTTACAAAAACCAGATTTAATTTTACTAGATGAGCCAACCAACCATATGGATATCGAAAGTATTCAGTGGTTAGAAGACTTTTTAATAAATGCAGCAAAAGCAGTTGTTGTAATTTCGCACGATAGAGCGTTTGTAGATAATATTACCAATCGTACAATTGAAGTTACAATGGGAAGAATCTACGATTACAAAGCGAAGTATTCTCATTATTTAGAGCTGAGAAAAGACCGTCGTATTCACCAACAAAAAGCATACGATGAGCAACAAAAAATGATTGCTGATAATAGAACTTTTATTGATCGTTTTAAAGGAACTTTTTCAAAAACAGATGCAGTTCAGTCTCGTGTTAAAATGCTTGAGAAATTAGTTATCGTACAAGTTGATGAAGTTGATAATTCGGCATTGAAATTAAAATTTCCACCAGCAGCTCGTTCAGGACAATATCCAGTGGTGGTTAAGGAATTGTCTAAATCATATGGAGAGCATGTTGTTTTTAAAGATGCTAACATAGTTATTGAAAGAGGAGAGAAAGTTGCTTTCGTAGGTAAAAATGGAGAGGGTAAATCTACAATGATTAAAGCAATCATGAAAGAGATTGGTATCGATGAAGGAAGTGTAGAAATTGGTCATAATTCTCAAATTGGATATTTTGCTCAAAATCAGGCTTCTTTATTAGATGAAAATGCTACCATTTTTGAAACTATCGATGCTATTGCTGTAGGAGATGTTAGAACTCAAATTAAGAACATTCTTGGTGCTTTTATGTTTCAAGGTGATGATATTACAAAGAAAGTAAAAGTCCTTTCAGGAGGAGAGAAAACACGTTTGGCAATGATAAAATTATTGCTAGAGCCTGTTAACTTATTGATTCTTGATGAGCCTTCAAATCACTTGGATATGAAAACCAAAGATATTATTAAAGATGCTTTGCGTGATTTTGATGGTACTTTAATCTTAGTTTCTCACGATCGTGATTTCTTAGACGGATTAGCGACTAAGGTTTTTGAATTTGGTAATAAACGTGTTAAAGAGCATTTTGAAGATGTTGCTGGTTTCTTGGCGCATAAAAAAATGGATTCAATGCGAGAAATAGAAAAATAGTTTTTTCGATATATTGAAAAACGGCATAAGTTTAGTTCTTATGCCGTTTTTTTATGTCTGATAATTAAAGCGTTTATGCTTCTTTTAAAGCGCTTTTTTTCTTGTAATACAAAGCAATGTAAGCTGCAATTGAACAAACTAATCCAATAATAACCATATTCCAAATTGGTTTTGTTGTCTGTGAAAAAGTTCCATTTTCGATAATTAATATTCTGAAAGCTTTTAAGAAATGCGTTAATGGAATCACATTCGCGATTGCTTGAACCGCCTGAGGCATTTGACTTAAAGGCCATGTGAATCCGCTTAGGATAAAACTTGGAGTTGCAATTACCATTAAAACTTCTGTAGCTTTTAATTGATTAGGAATTAAAATGCTTACTAGGATACCAATAAAAGAAACCGATAATACAAATATTCCGGCTATGAATGTGAGCGGGAGGAGGTTTTCGTAAAATGGAAGTCTAAACCATAAAGTAAATAGCCAGTATATAAGCCAGATACCAAAACTCATTAGCATGTAAGGAATAATTTTTACAGCCAGTAAATTTAAAATGGATGGACATTTTTTTACTAAGTCTTTAAAAGTGCCATTTTCAAATTCAGAGGCAAAAGAAAGTGCTAAGCCTAATAAAAGAACTTGTTGCAAAACAGTTGCTAAAACACCAGGCCAAAGAAAATACATATAGTTGGTGCTGCGGTTATATTTCTTTATAAAAGTTGTTTTAAAAGGCTCGTACTGTGTCATAAGTAAGTTTTCGGGAACGCCTTGTTTTCTTAAGGCTTCAATTTGTACTCCCGCCTTTAATGTTCCAAGACAAACTTGTATTGCAGTTGATGCATAATTTGCGGTTAAAACATTGGAGGTGTTTACAATGGTCGTAATTTCTGGATACTTTTTTGTGAGTGTCATTTTTTCAAAACCTTTTGGAATGATGACAACGCAAGTAGCTTCTTTTTGGATGGCAATCTCAGAAAGATTGTTTTGATCGTATAGAATTGAAGCTATGTGTAGAACTTCATTGTCTTCAAACATCTGAATTGCTTTTGAACTTAATTCGGTACGATCTTGATCTACTACAATTATAGGTAAATCGGTTACTTTACCTTTGCCGTAAACGTAGCCTAATAAAACACCATAGAGTATTGGTGCGCCAATAAAAAGTAATCGAAGCACTTTGTTTTTCCAGAATAATTTGAATTCCCGTTTAAGCAATGAAAAGAAATTTTGCATAGTTAAAGAGATAAGGTAACAGTTGTTTTTGTAATTAAATCTTTTGTCTCGTTGCTATTGGAAGGGGTAATTTTTATTTCGAATAGACTTTCCTGCATTTCGTAATCTGGATAAGCGGTCGCGATATTTCCATAAGCTCCAAGTTGTTTGATTGTACTAATGCTTCCTTTGATATCAGTTTTCTTGTAAGGAACATGTACGGTTACTTCTTGCCCTTTTTTGAATTTTTCTAATTGGCTTTCAGGTATAGTGAATCGGAAGTAGGTGCTATTAGCAATATAGCCATTAAATAAAGTATAACCTGGTAATGCTAGTTCGCCAACTGTTAATGTTATAGTTTCGATGCTCATATCTTGTGGAGCTACTATATAACGTTCTTTATCGGCAGTTTCTACTTCTTGCAAGGCTCCAAGTGCTCTGTCTTGTTGACCAAGTGCCATTGTTTGTTGCTCAATGCGGGCTCCTTTTTTTGCGTCATCTAATTCAGCAATAACAGCATTGTATTGAGCTTGTGCTCCTTGGTATTTAGCAAAAGTTTCGTCATAGGTTTGTTGTGAGATTAAAGAATCTTTAAGCATATTTGTTAACCGTTTTATCGATTTTTGTGCAAATTCATATTGTTCTTTTAATCCCATTTTTTTTGCTTCCAATTGCTTAATTTGGTTTTCAGTTGCTCCTTTTACTGCCATTTTGTATTGTGCTTTTGCTGATATAACAGCTCCTTCAGCCTGATTCTTTTTAGCATCTACTTCTGGAATGTCAAGAATTGCAAGTGTGTCTCCTTTTTGGACAATATCTCCTTCTTTGACAAATATTTTTAAAATTTTGCCAGGAATTTTGCTAACAACAGCAATCTGTTCTTTTTCTATTTTTCCTTGAATCAAATTTTCTTTTTTTTCTTTTCCACAACTAGTAAGGATGAAAATTAAATTGATTATGATAATTGCTTTTTTCATAAAATAGAACTTTTATTTAGATAGTTTTTTTGATAAATCGCCAGTAGTAATTATTGTTTCAATAGCTGCTAATCGTTGATCGATTAAAGTAGTGGTTTTGCTTACAGATGCCTTGTATGAATCATTTTCGGCTTCAAGACGTTCTGATATATTGATAAGGCCTTCTTTGTATTGTTTTATTGCCAAATTTAAATTATTGTCTGCTACTTTTTCTTGTTGTTGAGTAATGTCAATTTTTTGTGTTAGGACACTGTAGTCAACTAAGTTTTTTTCAAGCAGTAATTCTAGTTTTTCTTTAGTGTCATCAATTTGGTTTTGCATCTGCTCAATGTTGATTTTTGCTTCGTGTACTTTATGTTTTCTTTCAAAACCAGAGAACACTTCCCATTTCATAGCAGCACCTACGACCCAGTTATTGCTTATGGTTGCTTCATTTAGTCCTAAATATAAGGCTTGATTTATACCAGTAACTATTGGAGTTGTAGCGTTAGCGTTAAATAGACTTGAATACGAAACGCCTCCAAATGCTCCTAAAGTGGGTAAATAAGTGCCTTTTTCTTTCTTTAGCAAATATTCATATGCAGTTTTAAAAGATTCTAAAGCTTTTATTTCTTGTTTATTTTGAGCATTTAGTTTTTGATCTGTAATTAAATAGGGAACTAAATCATATTTCACATTCTCTATTTCAGGAATAGAATATCCTGTTAAGTATTGAATTTTTTTATAAACTAATTTTCGTTTACCATCCAATTCAATTTTTTTAGATGCTAATTCAAGTGAAGCTAGTTTGATTTTATCTCTATCGTATGGTATTGCTAGACCTTGTTCTATTGCTTTTGTAACACGTTTTGTTTCGGTGTCTAAACGCTTTTCGCTTTCTTTTATAAGTCTATCTATTTCTTTTAGTAGTTCTAATTGGTCAAAGGTATTAATGACATCTTTTATGATTGCATCTTTTTCAGATTCTTTTAAAAACACTGTTCCTTTTGATTTTTCTTGAATTGCTTTGGCTCCGTTTGGAATTTGCATACCACTAAATAAAACGGTTTTTGCCATTACACTTCCGTTAAAAATGTTTCCATAATTTTTAAAAGCAGTTTTCCCATCAAATAAAGGATAGTTCACAATAGGGATAGTCGCAGTAGGAAGATCTACAGTTAGCTTGTTGTCAAAATAGGTGTATAATGCACTTGCTTCGACAGTAGGAATGTATTTGTTCCAGACTCCTTTTTCTTGAAGGTTTAATTTTTCAATATCTAAATCCTTATTTTTTAAAGAAGTACTTTTTTCTATAGCTTTATAAATAGCTCCTTCTAAAGTTGGTGAAACTTCAATTTGAGCATATCCGTAAGTTAAGGAAAGAAAGAAAAAGAAAATAGGCGAAAGTTTTTTCATTGTATTTTTATTTCTATGATATTATAAAAAACGTAACAGATTTTGTAAGGTACTACAGGTGGAATTTGAGTATTTAAAATACGGTTATAAGCAAAGTTAAGAATATTAGTCTTACAATCCTTATTTTACAAGAGGTAAATGCAGGTAAGAGTTAAATTTTTTTTGATAAATTTATTAAGAAAATGGGAATTTTTCTGATGGTGTCTTAGCGTTTTAGTGCTTATTCAGTCTGATGATATAGTCGCAGTATTCAGTCGCAGTATTCAGTCGCAGTATTCAGTCGCAGTTTACAGTCGCAGTTTACAGTCGCGGTATTCAGTTTTAGTATTCAGTTTTAGTATTCAGTCGCAGTTTGCGGTCATAATTTACAGTTGCGGTTTATAGTTTCAGTATTCAGTCTCAGTTTTAACTTTCTCAGAACCTAAGAGCCTCAGTATCTTTGTGTCTTTGCAACTTTATACCTCAGAACCTTTATATTATTCATTGAACTTTACTTGTTTTTTTATACCTTAGTATACATATTTATAAATTAACTGCTTATTAACATGAAAAGAGATCTATTATTTTTAGCTATTGTGTTGACTAGTTTGTTTAGTCTTCCTGTTTTTTCTCAGTCTAATGATGAGCCTGTTGCTTTAGGTTTGCCAGGTGATAATCTTAGTTTATTTGCTGTACTTGATGTTTTTCAAAAATCTAAAACATTAGAAGATTTTGAAAGAGCATTAAACGATCCAGATAGTAAGGTTAATAATTTAGATTTAAATAATGATGGACAAATCGATTATATTGAAGTTGAAGGACATAAAGAAGGTAATACTCATGTGATTGTACTACAGGTTGCTGTAAACAGTAAAGAAACGCAGGATGTTGCTGTAATTGAAGTTGTTAAAGATAAGAATAACAAGATACATGTTCAGGCTATTGGAGATAAAGATTTATATGGTAAGAATTATATTGTAGAGCCTGCTGATACTACATCGGTAACACCTAATCCAGGTTATAAAGGAGATGCTCCTGTAATTATAAATAACAATACTGTCAATAACTATAATACGACAACTAATCCAAGCTATGTGAGTACTAGTGTGAGTGCGTGGCCAGTAGTGTTGTTTTTGTTTTCGCCTGTATATGTTGTGTATAGATCGCCTTGGCATTGGGGGTATTATCCTCCGTATTGGCATCCTTGGCATCCTGTTTATTATCATGATTATTGGGGGTATCATGGACATTATTATAGAAGTCCTTATTATCGTAGAACGACAGTTATAAGACATCCTAGGTATTATAACAATTATGCTACTAGAAGAAATTCTTCTGTTGTTGTTAGAGATAATCGGGCAAACGGGCGTTATAATTCAACTTATAATGGTCGGGATTATAAAAGACCAGCGCCAGTTACAACCACTAGGCCATCTAGACCAGGTAATACAACTAGACCAGTGACTCGTCCTACTAACCCATCGACTAGGCCAGGTAGTACAACAAGACCAGTAACTCGACCTACAAATCCATCAACTAGACCAGGTACAGGTACAACAAGACCAACGACCCGTCCAGTTACACCAGTAAATCCATCGACAAGGCCAGGTACGACAAGACCAACAACCCGTCCAGTTACGCCGGTATATCCTTCTGCAGGGCCAGGGACTCGCCCAACAACACCAGCAACAAGACCTGGTACAGGAACGACAAGGCCAGTTACTCGTCCAGTTACTCCAGTTGCTCCAATTACACGTCCTGCTGTTAGGCCGGCACAGCCAATGGCGCGACCTGCAACCAGACCGGCTGGTACTAGGCCTGCAAATGCAGGTTCTGATAGAAGATAAGGGAACGATTTTTTATTTCAAGACTATTTGCTAGTTTAAATTTTTATTTTATTACATATGAAGAAATCTGAGCTAATTAAAATTATTTTTGCTGTCTTAATGTTTCCCAATTTTATTAACGCTCAAATTGATGTAAATCAGGCTACAACAAATTCAGAAGAGGTTGTTAATTATCCGCAGTTTAAGTTTAAAGGGCTTTTTCAGGCTCGGTTTTTAGGAGCGCTTTCGGATAATGTAGATGTTCTAGGAGTTCATAATTCAGCAGGTGAGGCTACTCAAACTTCATTTGATGTCAAAAGAATGCGTGTTGGGCTTAACACAAAATTGAGTGAGCAAACAGAAGTTGTAATTCTGGTAAATTTGGCTGATTTTAAATCTGATCCTAAAAATAAAGTCCTTGAGAATGCTTATGCAAAATATACTTTTAGTAAGTACTTTGCGGTAACTGGAGGTCAATTTCGTCCTGCTTTTGGTATAGAAGAGCTTGTTCCTGTTGATGTTATTAAATCCTTTGACTTTTCGAATCAGTATTACGAATTTGGAAAAAATGGATGGACGAGTTTTCAAATCGGGGCTTCTGCAACAGGCTCTTTTGATGTTGGTATTCTTCCGGTTAGCTATGCTATTTCTGTTTTAAATGGAACAGGAAGAAATCAAGAAAAGGATAAAGATAACGGAAAGCAATATTCTACAAGATGGGTTTTTGGATTGTCTAAATCGCATAAAATTAATCTAGGATTAAATGGGGGGATGGGAAAAGTATTTAATCAAGATGTATTTGCTTTAGGTGTAGATATTACGAGTGATTTTAAACTTACTGATGAGCTTACTTTTGATTTGCAAGTTGAGTATAAGCAAGGAACGAACCATAATTTGTATTTTTCATTGCCAGTGGATGCTAGAACATTAAATGCTAATGACTATCAGATGCGAGGTTATTATCTAATGCCTAACTTAAGGTATCGTATAGATTATAAAAAATTGAGTTCTTTGGAATTCTCATGCCGTTATGAATCTTTTGATACTAATTTTAAATTAAATTCAAATGTTCGAAAATCATATGTACCAATGATGAGTCTTGAATTTGGAAAGGCATATACGGGAAGGATTGGGTTGGGACTTCAAATTGATAGGTACGATAAGAATATACCTGATACCTCTATGTATAATGAGAATTTATTTATTATTCAATTTCAAACGAGGCTTTAATGTGACTTAATTTTTATATTATGAAAGAAGTGAAGATTCTACAAACATTAATAACATTTGCAATTGGTATTGTTCTTTGGATTATTCCAGCGCCAGAAGGTGTTAAAGAAGAAGCTTGGCATTTATTTGCCATTTTTGTGGCTACTATTCTTGGAATTATTTTAAAAGCAGCTCCAATGGGGACGATGTGTATGATTGCTATAGCGATAACCGCGTTCTCGCAGGTATTGGCGCCAGGCGATGCTGGAAAATCAATTACCCTTGCTTTAAGAGGTTTTGGTGATAAAGTAATTTGGTTAATTGGGATTTCTTTTTTTATAGCACGTGGATTTATTAAGACGGGCTTAGGGAATAGAATTGCTTTTGTATTTATACGGATATTTGGAAAAAGTTCACTTGGATTGGCTTACGGATTAGGACTTGCCGATTTGTGTCTTGCACCTGCTGTTCCTAGTAATACGGCTAGGGGAGGAGGTATTATTTATCCTATTATGAAATCGATGGCAATAAGTTTTGGCTCTGAGCCAGATAAGCCAGAAACACACCGAAAATTAGGTTCATTTCTGACGTTGAATAGTTATAATATGAATCTTATTGCGTCTTCGATGTTTTTAACAGGTACAGCAAGTAATCCGATGTGTCAAAAGTTTGCATTGAATTTGGGTATTAAAATAACTTGGATGTCTTGGGCACTTGCTGCAATTGTACCAGGATTAGTTGCCTTTTTTGTGATTCCTTTAGTCTTGTATAAAATTTATCCGCCAGAATTAAAATCGACAGCAGATGCTCCAGGAATAGCGAAGCAAAAGTTAAAAGACATGGGGCCAATTTCTAGAAACGAATGGTTGATGTTATTAACGTTTTTTATCTTGTTGTTTCTTTGGATGACAGGCGATTTGTTTTCTATCGATGCTACAACAACGGCTTTTATCGGATTGGTAATTTTGCTGTTAACTTCAGTTTTAACTTGGGATGATGTAAAATCGGAGAAAGGAGCTTGGGATACCATTGTTTGGTTTTCGGTTTTGGTAATGATGGCGAGTTCGCTCAATGAGTTAGGTTTTATTGGATGGTTTAGTGATTTGGTAAAAGTGCAAATAGGGGGATTAAGCTGGCAAATGGCTTTTCCTATAATAATTTTGGTGTACTTTTTTAGTCATTATCTTTTTGCAAGCGCAACAGCCCATGTGGCGGCTATGTATGCAGCATTACTCGGAGTTGGAGTCTCTTTAGGTGTTCCTGGATTGCTTTTGGCTTTTATGCTTGGTTTTGTGGGGTCGCTTTATGGTACATTAACTCATTATGGTCATGGGCCAGCTCCCGTTTTTTTTGGTAGTGGTTATGTCGATTTAAAGAGTTGGTGGGTAAAAGGTCTTGTAACAGGTCTTGTCCTATTACTCATTTATATGGTGATAGGAGGACTATGGATGAATATAATCGGATACTATTAGATTCGGATACCAGGTGGAAGTAGTTCTTTGTAAATTGGGTTTTTCTTGAAGAAAGCTGCAATTTTTGGATGAATAGGTACTACTCTTAATTTTCGTTCTATTGAAATTTCCATTATGCTTTTAAGCATGTTATAGAAAAGCTCTTGATCATCGAATGATTCGGGAGTGTTAATTTTTGTTAGAAACATCTTTTTTTCTTGAAAAGAGTATTCGATTGTTACTAATCCTGTAGGTGTTGAGATTTCAAATTGTCTTGCAAAGGCATTGTCTTTGATTTCCATTACTGAAATGGGTTCCATATTACTTGTTTTTTATGTGGTATTTAAAAAAAATAGAAGAAATGAACCTTGCTAAAAGGTTAGGTAGACTTCTTATAATATATTGTCAGAAACAAATTATTTCTACTACAAATATAATCATTTGATATTCAATAACAAAAGATTTGATGAATCGGAAATGTTTTACAATTTTAAAATTCATGTCAGCATGCGGGTTTGCTATGATTTTAAGTGATAATATTATTATAAAAAAAGGTGTGAACTCATTAAAAAGCGATAAATTTATATCAATAATGTTTTTTTTTTGGTTGTCAATATTTGAAAAGTAATTATGAGTAAAGTTCCTGTTTATTTTATGCCTGGTCTTGCAGCAAGCGCTACTATTTTTGAAAGAATTGCATTGCCTGAAGATCTTTTTGAAATGCATTTATTAG
The DNA here is from genome assembly GCF_030409845.1 of Flavobacterium branchiarum. Taxonomy (NCBI): domain Bacteria; kingdom Pseudomonadati; phylum Bacteroidota; class Flavobacteriia; order Flavobacteriales; family Flavobacteriaceae; genus Flavobacterium; species Flavobacterium branchiarum. Next base: position 734,224 of record NZ_JAUFQQ010000003.1, read on the forward strand.
AGTGGGAGATACCACTTGATTCTGAATCTTTAACAGATTATGCGAAAAGGATAACTCAGAATATAAAATGTCAAAATCCAGTTTTAGTTGGAGTTTCTTTTGGAGGTATTCTAGTTCAGGAAATGGCAAAGCATATAGCTACTAGAAAAGTAATCATTATTTCGAGTGTGAAAAGCAATGTAGAGTTTCCGAGAAGAATGAGAATTGCAAAAACGACCAAGGCATATAAGTTAATCCCGATGCGATTGATATTAAATGTAGAAAGTTTAGCTAGGTTTTCTTTTGGAGAAAAGATAAATAAACGGTTGAAACTGTATGAGAAGTTTTTGTCTGTACGTGATATTCGTTATCTAGACTGGGCGGTTGAACAAGTTGTTCTTTGGGATAGAACTAGAATAGATGAGAATGTTATCCATATCCATGGAGATCAAGATGAGGTTTTCCCTATAAAATATATAACTAATTGTGTGGTGGTAAAAGGAGGAACTCATATTATGATTTTGAATAAGCATAAATGGTTAAATGAAAATTTACCTAAAATAATTTTAGAGTAAGTGTTTTAGGTAGTTTAGATCATAAAAAAAAACCATCCGTTTTGTGGATGGTTTTTTTTGTAAAAGTAAATATGAAAATTACATTTTTTTCATTTGATCTTTCATCATTGTGATTTGTTCTTTTAGCATTCCTTGTTTGTCAAGCTTCTTAGCTTCGTTCAATAATTTTGTTGCTTCAAGTTTTCTTCGGCGTGACATAGCAACACCTGCAAGGTTTAATTTGGCTACAGCTAAATCCATATCCATAGATAAACCAAGTTCGATTGCTTTTTTGAAATATTTTTCAGCTTGATTGATATTGGTTTGAGAAACCATGATACCATTAAGGTAATTAAAATAACCTTGTTGTTTTCTTACCAAAGCAGTTTCGGGGTTTTTGATGTAGGCTAGCCACTTTTTTGCACCTTCGAAATCTTGTTTTCTTAGTTTTAAGAAGGCTAACAAGATGAATTCATTTTTAAAATAAAGGAAAATAGGTATTCCAGCTAATAATATAAGAAAGATTCCGTTTCCAATGTTACTTTCTGTAAATTGCCAAATGCCTGCAACTACTAATAGTCCGGCTAAAATAAGTTTAATATTTCTGTGAAACATAATAGGTGTATTTTTGTGATTGCAAAGATAGTAAAAGGAATTAAAAATATTTTTATAAAACTGCTTGCAAGGAAAAAAAGTCTTTGTATATTTGCACTCGGTTTTAGGGGAAGACAATCCTAAAGCAAAACAAGATATTAGACACCATATTTAAAGATACAAAGCAATGAGTAAAAGAACGTTTCAACCATCGAAAAGAAAAAGAAGAAATAAGCACGGATTTATGGACAGAATGGCTTCTGCGAATGGAAGAAAAGTTCTGGCACGTAGAAGAGCTAAAGGAAGACATAAATTGACTGTTTCTAGCGAACCTAGACACAAAAAATAATGTTTCTATAAACATAAATAAGGCGTTACTTTTTTTAGTATCGCCTTTTTTTATACCTTGTCATTAAAAAAATAAGTAATGTTTTAATTTCTAAACAAATAGAGTTAAACATTAAGCAGAAATATAACTACACAATACAATTAAAATGCCTAAAGACACATCAATAAAATCCGTTTTAATAATAGGTTCAGGACCTATTGTTATTGGTCAAGCTTGCGAATTTGATTATGCAGGATCGCAATCAGCACGTTCTATCCGTGAAGAAGGAATTGAAGTTATCTTGATAAATTCAAATCCAGCGACTATTATGACCGACCCAAGTATGGCTGATCATATATATTTGAAGCCATTAACTACAAAATCGATTATTGAAATTCTAAAAGCACATCCACAAATCGATGCTGTTTTGCCTACAATGGGAGGACAAACTGCATTGAATTTATGTCTAGAGGCTGATGAAAAAGGAATTTGGGCAGATTTTGGAGTGAGATTAATAGGTGTTGATGTAAATGCTATTAATATTACCGAAGATAGAGAGCAGTTCAAACAACTTCTAGAAAAAATAAACGTACCAACTGCACCTGCAAAAACGGCTACTTCTTATTTAGAAGGAAAAGAAATTGCACAGGAATTTGGTTTTCCATTAGTTATTCGTCCTTCATTTACTCTTGGAGGAACTGGAGCAGCAGTGGTTTACAAAAAAGAAGATTTTGATGAACTCTTAACTAGAGGATTAGAAGCTTCTCCAATTCATGAAGTTTTAATTGATAAAGCTTTAATGGGATGGAAAGAATATGAACTAGAACTTTTAAGAGATAAAAATGATAATGTAGTAATTATTTGTTCTATCGAAAATATGGATCCTATGGGAATTCATACTGGAGATTCAATTACAGTTGCACCAGCAATGACATTATCAGACACAACATTCCAAAGGTTACGTGACTATGCTATCTTAATGATGCGCAGTATCGGAAATTTTGCAGGAGGTTGTAATGTGCAATTTGCAGTTTCGCCAGACGAAAAAGAAGATATTGTTGCGATTGAAATTAATCCACGTGTATCTCGTTCATCAGCATTAGCTTCAAAAGCAACTGGTTATCCAATTGCTAAAATCGCTTCTAAGTTGGCATTAGGATATAATCTTGATGAATTACAAAATCAAATTACAAAATCGACTTCGGCTCTTTTTGAACCAACTCTTGATTATGTAATTGTGAAAATCCCACGTTGGAACTTTGATAAATTTGAAGGAGCTGACAGAACTCTTGGTCTTCAGATGAAATCTGTAGGTGAGGTTATGGGTATTGGACGCTCATTTCAAGAAGCTTTACATAAAGCAACTCAGTCATTAGAAATTAAACGTAATGGTTTAGGTGCTGATGGAAAAGGATATAAAAATTACGAACAAATTATCGAGAAGCTAACTTTTGCGAGTTGGGATCGTGTTTTTGTAATTTATGATGCAATTGCAATGGGAATTCCATTGAGCCGTATCCATGAAATTACAAAAATAGATATGTGGTTCTTGAAGCAATATGAAGAACTTTATACTTTAGAAAAAGAAATATCTAATTATAAAGTAGCTACTTTACCTAAAGATCTTTTGCTTGAAGCGAAACAAAAAGGTTTTGCTGATAGACAAATTGCGCATATGGTAAATTGTTTAGAGAGTGAAGTTCACGCTTTAAGAATGTCAATGGATATTAACCGTGTGTTTAAATTGGTTGATACTTGTGCTGCCGAATTTAAAGCAAAGACTCCTTATTACTATTCGACTTTTGAAGCTCAAATAGAAAAAGCAAACGGTGAGCGTTATGTAGATAACGAAAGTGTTGTTACTGATAAAAAGAAAATAATAGTTTTAGGTTCAGGACCAAACCGTATTGGGCAAGGAATTGAATTTGATTATTCTTGTGTTCACGGTGTATTGGCAGCTAAAGAATGTGGTTATGAAACGATCATGATTAACTGTAATCCTGAAACAGTTTCAACAGATTTTGATACTGCTGATAAATTGTATTTTGAGCCAGTTTTCTGGGAGCATATTTATGATATCATTCAGCATGAAAAACCAGAAGGTGTAATTGTGCAACTTGGTGGTCAAACTGCATTGAAATTGTCTGAGAAATTATCTAAATACGGAGTAAAAATCATCGGAACTAGTTTTGATGCCTTAGATTTAGCGGAAGATAGAGGACGTTTTTCTGAATTATTGACAGAATTACATATTCCTTTCCCTCAATTTGGAATTGCAGAAACTGCAGACGAAGCTTCGGCTTTAGCTGATACCCTTGATTTTCCATTATTGATCCGTCCTTCTTATGTATTAGGAGGTCAGGGAATGAAAATTGTAATTAACAAAAAAGAGTTAGAAGAGCACGTTATCAATTTATTGAAAACAATTCCAGGAAACAAATTGCTTTTAGATCATTATTTGGCAGGAGCAATCGAAGCTGAAGCAGATGCAATTTGTGATGCTGATGGTAATGTTTATATCATTGGAATTATGGAGCATATCGAACCATGTGGAGTTCACTCGGGAGATAGTAATGCTACATTGCCTCCTTTTAACTTAGGTGAATTTGTAATGCAACAAATAAAAGATCATACTGTAAAAATTGCTAGAGCTTTAAAAACAGTTGGTTTAATAAATATTCAGTTTGCGATAAAAGACGATACAGTTTATATTATCGAAGCGAATCCTAGAGCATCTAGAACAGTACCGTTTATAGCAAAAGCTTACGGAGAGCCTTATGTGAACTATGCTACAAAAGTAATGTTAGGACATAATAAAGTAACTGACTTTGATTTCAATCCACAATTAAAAGGATTCGCAATTAAACAACCAGTATTCTCATTCAGTAAATTCCATAATGTAAACAAAGCATTAGGGCCAGAAATGAAATCGACTGGAGAAAGTATCTTGTTTATTGATGACTTAAAAGATGATCAATTCTACGAATTATATTCAAGAAGAAAAATGTATTTGAGTAAATAAAAGACTCAAAAACTTGATATAAAAATGGCCATCTATTCTTTGAAGAGATGGCCATTTTTGATTTTTATACGTTAAAAGTTTCACTAATGTGTGTAACTAGTATTACGTTTTTAAAGTTTTTTGTTCGTTTTGTAGCATTTTAAGTGCTTTTTCTGCTCTTGTTATCCTAGTAGTTTCTTGTTAGGAGATCCTACCCAGTCGCAATATCCTTGTTTGTATGATTTAGCCAATGAGTCGAAGAAAGCTTTTGCTTTTGGGTCTTTGTCTATTAAATTTTGAAGTTCTGCTGGAGTTCCTTCAATATGTTCTCCTTTTTTTAGCATAATAGGATATTTTTTTTTGATGTTAGTTTATATTGTTTAGCCAGCGTTATTGCAGTTTTTAACAAAAGTATCGCATTTGGGACCGTTTTGGTAGTCAAATTTTAATTCATTTTTATGCGACTGGTATTTAGTTGTTTAATTCTTTAAAAATTAGCTTCTGTTTTTTGAGTAATTTTAAATTAATGAGTTTGTAAATGTGCCAAATTAAAAATGATATAATCACTAAAAATAGCATTAGTATACAACAATAAACTATGTTATAGAGAAGTAAATTGCTGTTAGATTCATTTGTCTTTAATGGCAATTGATTATTGGTATTAAGATAAATGCCAAAAAAGATAATTGTATTAAGATTTAATGATATTAAGCTTGAAAGTATAAAATAATATATTGATTTTCTTGTTGTTATTATTGTTTTTAATAAGTGCTGTAGGTTTGATCTTGAGTCAATTTTTTTGAAATTAATTATAAACTGAATGAAAAAATATATGAAAATTAAATAGTATAAAATGTCTAAAAATACTAAGACACTGTGTTTTTCTATTGCTAATAATTCTGCTGTATATTTTAGTTTGCTTGATAGGTACGTAATTAATAACGAAATTGAAAATTCTAGAATGCTTATAATGAGTATTTTTTTTACAATAGAATTTGAGTGTAAATGTATTATGTTGAATAATTGAGGTTGCTTGATATTTATGTTTGAAAAGTTTAAATTTTTCCACATCTTTTTTAAAAGAATTGATTGTTTTGGATTTTTCATAATCAGTTTTGTATAATTAGTATGTTTTTTCTCGTTAAGTTACATTTTTAATGATTAAAATTTAAGAAAATACCTTGTTTGTATTAAAGCTGGTTTGAAATTAAAAAAGAACATTCAAATGATGATAAAAAAAAAGCCTCAATTAAGAGGCTTTTTTTGTTGTAAAAAGTAAGGATTATTTAATCAGTTGTTGTAGCGGTTTAAGCTGTTCCATATCTATATTAGATTCTTTAAGAACAGTTATTAATGTCATAATGTTGTTTGGATTCATATTTTTCCCCAAAACTCTAACTACAGCAAAACCATTTTCGTTTCTGTTGGCATAAATAACAAATTCTTCAATGTTTTCGTCGGTTCCTACATAGCTTACAGCAGCTCCATCTTTACCTGAACCAAATTTCATTAATTGCTGGTATTTTGGATTTTTTAAAATAGTATTCACTTTGATTCTTTCTGCTTCGTATTCAGCTTGATTTTTATCATTACGTTTAAAAGCTAGAATATTCATTTTGTCAAAAGACTTTAGTGCTTCACTTTGTTCTGCAGATAATTTAGTTTTATCGACATTAAGGATATTCGGCGAAACATCTAGGGCAATGAAATTTTTATTTTCAGTGTTTTCAACAAAATATTTCTGCAATGAAGGCTCCGAATTACAACTTGTTAAAAGTAGTAATCCTAGTAAGGCGAAAATAGAGGCTATCTGTTTCATGTTATTTTTTTCCTTTAGATGCCTTTTTCAAATCAGATCCTCCTGGGAGTTTCATTTTATCAGTAAGCACCGAGATTTCATTTAAATCAAAATTTCCTGTTAGTGATAATAAAACGGTATCTTCATTTTTACCTGAATCAATAAACATAAATAACTCTCTTATTTGAGTGTCACTTGCTCCAGATTTCACATAAATTTTCACGTTTCTTCCGCTATCATTTACTCGCATTAATTCCTCTAATCCCGCAGTTCTTATGTATTTGTCTGTGGTAAGTTTCATGTCGGCTTCAACTTTTGCACTTTGAGTTGTAAAAACTTTTAAGTTGTCTAATTTTTTTATAAGACTTAGGTACTGCTGTGTTTCTTTATCAGAAGGATCAACTTTTACCTTACTCATTAAATCAAACATTTTTTTATTTACAATTACTGATGTAACGTCGTCTTGTCCATCATATTTATCAAAAGCTCCTTGAGCATAAAAGATTTGGCTAGCTAATACGAATACTAGTGTTATAATGAAATTTTTACTCAAGCTTCTTTTATTGTTTTGTCTGTTTTTGTGAATTGTTGATTTCATTTTATCTAATTTTATTTTGTTTGAAAATTAAGTTTTTTGATTGTTCGTATTCTTTAATGTACTGGATACTTTCTATACCAGCATTTACATTGTGCGACACCATAGCCAAAGCTTTTTGTGTTGCGGCTAGAGCTTCTTCTGGGGTGTCATAAGTTCCTAAATTTGAATTTGTAACAACTGCAGGCGAAGTGCTAGAGCTGTTGAAGTATAAATAAGAGCCTATTCCTAGTAAAACAACAACCGAAGCTGCAATCGATAACCACGTAACATTACGTTTCTTGGTTTGTAGCGGTATTTCTTGCGTTAAACGTTGTTCCTTTACTTGAGAGAAATAACCAAAAAGTGGTTTGTATTGTTCTAAATGCTGCGCAACATCCGAAGAAGAAAAGTAAGTTTTTAATTCATTCTCTTCTGCAATACTACTTTCTCCCTGAAAGTATTTTTCTAATATTATTTCTATTTTATCTAATTCCATATTCGTGTGTATTAAGCATAGATTCTCTGATTTTTTTTCTAGCTCTTGAAAGTGCTACGCGTATAGCCGTTTCGTTCATGTTAACTATTTTTGCAATTTCGTCAAATTCATATTGTTCGACATCTCGTAACTGAATTAAAATTTGTTGTTGTTCTGGCAACTGATTCATTATTTTCTCTACCCATTCTAAACTATTAGTATCTTCAATTTTTTGATCTAATTGCGGTTCCTTGTCTCTGTAATTAGTATGTACAAGTGTTGTATTACTGGCTCGTTTTGATTTTAATTGATCCAAACAATAATTTTTGGTCATGGTCATCGCAAGCGCTTCAACATTGTTATAAGTGTTTAAACTTTCTTTCTTGTTCCATAGCTTTACTAATATTTCCTGCGAAGCATCTTCAGCTTCTTCAGTGCTTGTGAGCAATCGTTTTGCCAGACGAAATACTTTGTCTTTAAAAGGATTTACTAACTGGATGAAGACGATTTGATTCATAAAAATGACAAATTATAGGTTCGCTTATACTATCAAGACGATACAGAATTATTTTTGTTACAAATGTGTGTTAAATAAAACTAAAGATAGTATTTTTACGTTAGTATTATATTGATACCTATTATATGAAGACACTATTTAGAACTACGATATTATTATTTTTGGCGGTATTCTGCTTTCAAGCTTGCCAGGATCAAGATGATGTGGCTACTCCAAGGAATTTACAAGTACAAGATTTTGTATGGAAAGGGTTGAATCAGTATTATTTATGGCAAGGAGACGTTCCTAATTTAGCTGATAATCGTTTTGCTAATCAAGCGCAATTAAATTCTTTTTTAAAAGATTATTCAGATGCTGAAACATTGTTCAATTCTTTGCGTGTCGATGTCTCAATAGATAGATTTAGTTGGATTGTAGATGATTATACTGTATTAGAACAAGAGCTTCAGGGAACTTCTAAAAATAATGGTATTGATTTTAAATTAAGCCCAAAATCTAAAGGTTCGAATGATTTAATTGGTTTTGTACGTTATGTGTTGCCTAACTCTGATGCTGCTGCTAAAGGAGTGAAGCGCGGGGATTTATTTTATGGAATTAACGGGTCGCAAATTAATTATAATAATTATAGAAATTTGCTTGAACCAGATAGCTATACTATAAATCTTGCTGATTATAATGGAACTTCATTTGTATCAAACGGAAAATCTTTTACACTGACTAAAACAGTTTTGGATGAAAATCCTATCTATATCAATAAAGTAATAAACGATCGAGGTCATAATATTGGTTACTTGATGTACAATGGTTTTTATGGGAACTATGATGAGCAGTTAAATGCAGTATTTGGAAGTTTTAAAACGCAGGGGGTTACAGATTTGGTTCTTGATTTGCGTTATAATGGAGGTGGTTCTGTGCAAACAGCAACTAGATTGGCAAGTATGATTACGGGACTGTCTACCGATAAAATTTTCTCTAAAGAAAAATGGAATGATAAAATCAATAAATATTTTGAAAGTGAAGATCCTGAATCACTAAACAATAAATTTGTAGATAAACTTAATGGTGTTGCAGTAAATAGTTTAGGACTGAATAGAATATATATATTAACGACCAAGAGCACTGCTTCTGCCAGCGAATTAATTATTAATGGTTTAAAACCTTATATTGATGTGGTGCAAATAGGTGATGTTACTGTAGGTAAAAATGTAGGATCTGTCACGTTATATGATTCCCCTACTTTTGGTAAAACCAATCGTAATCCAAATCACAAATATGCCATGCAACCAATCGTTCTTAAAATTGTGAATTCAGTTGGTTTTGGAGAATTTACTAATGGGTTAGTACCTACTTACAATGTGCCGGAATTTATAAATGAACTTGGGGTTTTAGGAGATAAAGAGGAGCCGTTATTGAGTTTTGCGATTTCTAAAATTACGGGAGGAGATACAAAAAGAATTCAACGTAAAGAAGGTAAAGAGTTAGACTATTTTACTGATTCAAAAGCAATAGATGGGATTCGAAATCAGATGTATTTAGATAAGGCTCCAGAAGGACTTTTAAGAGCGATACAAGAATAATAGAAATTAAAAAAGGCTTTCATAGAAAGCCTTTTTTAGTAAAGTAAAATGATTTTAATTAATCATTAAAGTAAAAACCGTTTGGTATGATTCCAACGCTAAATTCATTAGATAGTGTTCCTGTTAAAGAATAGATATAGATATCTCCAGGGTCTTGGTAGTTTACTGCATCAGCAACGTATATTTTGTTGTTTTTTACTGCAAAACCATAAAGAGTAGTGACTTTTGCTTTAAATATTTCAGTAGTTGGTAATGTTGTAGCACTTGTAGGTGTAGTATAAATATTGGTTCCAATAGTATAATATAGTTTACTATTTTCAATAGCAAGAAAACCAGGATGTGTAAAACCAGGGAAATCAATCGTTGATGTGATTTTATCAGTATTCATATCTATTTTTACTAATTTTCCAGTTGTTTCAGTACCAGTATAAGATAGTTTTCCATTACATAATACGTACAAAGTACCATTTTCTTTTACTAAAGAAGAAGGAATATCTCCTACTGTAAAATTAATAACTTCGCCAGTAGCAGAATTAGATTTAATAACAGATAGTGAATTTCCTTGACTCCAGCCTCCTTTGTGCGCAACATATAGTTTACCATTGTTTTCAATTATTTGCTCAGGACCTTCAACAACAGGTATCGTTGATGAAACTTTATTTGTTGTTAAATCTATTACAGCTACATAATCATCCGAAGGATCTGCTGAGTTTCCCCAGTTTGTAATGTATCCTTTTCCATTTGCAAATGCAATATATCTTGGATTATTTATTTGTGTGTTAATTGTAGCAATACTTTTAAATGTGTTTCGGTTAACTACTTCAATTTTATTTCCTCTATTTACAATGATGTAAGCAAAATCACCATTAAAACCAATGCTTTGAGGAGCATCTTTAATCTCTTTACCTTCATTAACTAAAGAAAAAACATTTTTCCCGAGTTTTAAATCGTCTGATAAATAGGAAATAGATCCATTAGCTTTCTCAAAAACACCTTCTTCGATAATAAATAATCCCCCTTCATATTTACCGCGTGGTGCAGGTTCAGGTTCTGGAGTAACGGTATCGTCGTCATTACTACAAGATACAAAAAATGTAGAGCTTACAATGATAGCTAAGAATAGCTTATTAAGTTTTTTCATGGTATTAAAAATTAAGGTTTATATATATAGTGTAATTTCTTCCAGGCATTTGTCTGCTGATTACAGGCTGATAATTTTCGTTCCAAATATTCAGTATTTGAAATCCAATTTTGTAACTGTTCCTTTTTCCTAGTTCGTAATCGATTCCAAGATTACCAATGTTGTACGGTTTTACAATTCCAGAAATACTGTTAAAGGGTGTACTGTAAACTTCGCCATTGTATAGGTATTGAAAATAGGATGAAACTTTTTTCCAATTATAAGAAACAGATCCAGTTAATTTATGATAGGGAACATATATAAGTTGTTTGTATATCAATTGACCTTTAATCAATTGCTGGCTCTCAGAAATGGTATAAGCATATGTTCCATTAAGAGTAAAGTTGTGGTTCTTTATTTTCGTTCTCCATTCTAATAATACTTCACCACCGTAGGCTCTAACTTTGTCTGTGTTTTCGGGAGACCAATTATCGCCTCCACCTTCAGATGGTATCCAACGCAATAAATCTGTTATTGAATTGTAATAAGTAGTTAGAGATAAGGAAAAGTTTTTTGTGAAAAATTCATTACCAATTTCTGCTTGATATGAATTTTCTGGTTTTAAATCAGGATTTCCACTTCCTTGCCAATACAAATCGTTGTAAGTAGGCATTCTGAAATTCTTTGAAGCATTTAGTTTGATGCGATAAAAATCTGTAAATTGATATCTTGTACCTAAAGAAAAAAGGAAAGGGTTTCCGTATTGATCTGTTATTTCCTGACGAATGCTGGCTGTGTAGTCCCATTTATCAGTTACATAATGTTGTAATAATAAGCTAGCAGATCCTATTTCTCTACTAACGTTATCAATGCTAGAGCCGTATCCTTTGTTACGGTTGTAATCAATGATTGTATTTAGTTTAATTTTGTCATTTACATCAAAAGCTAAATCGTATTTTATAATAGATGTTTCAACTTTTCCATGAGTGAAAAAATCGGAAGTAATATTTGGGAAATATTTATAAGATTCTCCGATGTGAGCAACTCTTAATTTGGAAGTAAAACGATTAAATACATTCTCCCATTCTAAGAGATTACGAGTATTGAAATCATTATATTTTGTTTTTGTAGCGTTTGGAGAAGTCAAAGAAAAATGACGTTCTGAATCATAAAATTGACTGTATAATTTCAAAGTGTTTCTAGAATCAATTTTATAACCAAATGTTGTGTTTAAACTCGTGTTATAGTATTCCCCATTGAGATTTTTTTGATTGCTGTTACCTGGATATTTAAAATCATTTTCAGAGCTATTTCTTGAAAAGCTAACCTGAAGGCTATATTTTTTTGATGAAATAGCAGTGCGATAATTTAAGCTATAGGTGTCATAACTTCCTGCGCTAAAAAATAAATGATTTGAGAAATTATTTTTAAAAGTTAAGTCATTATTAAGATGAATACTTCCTCCAATAGCTCCACTGCCATATAGAATACTTCCTCCTCCAGCTTTTACAGCTATAGAATTAAAATCTCTTGTTCCGATTGTGTTAAAATCAGCTTGACCTAAAAATTGCGAATTGATATTAATTCCATTCCATATAACTGCCGTTTGTGCACCAGTAGTTCCTCTAAAAGAGGGTGCAGAAGTCATTCCGAGGCCATTTTCTTTAAAGTAAATAACAGTATTGTAATTTAAAAGAGAAGTTAAAGAGGCTTGGTTTCGATTAATTATGGAATCGTTAAGTACTTGAATAGACTGTGAATCAGAATATTTTTTGAGATTAGTATCTGAAACTATAACTTCTTTTAGTTTTGTTATAGAGTCATTTTGTGCCGAAATGAATTGGCAAATTAAGATAGAAAAGCAGATAAAGAATTTTTGTAATGTCATAATTTCTAAACTCTTCTTCCCGAGAGTTCGATATTTGTTAACAAAGGCAGGTCTCCTGGCTTACGTCTTATTGTTTACCTTCCCGTTTTAAAACAGTGGTTTTGTAGCTAACAATAAGCATTCCTTACGGAACTAAGTTTACAGTTGCGGGTACAGCTCAAGCTTTTTGAATGTAGATTTAGATGTTTTTAAATCTTCAATTACTTAATTCCCTTTTAATGTGTGAAAAAATAACACAACCTTAATATGGCTGCAAATATAAAGGTAAAAATGCTTAAAATTAGAATTTGTTCTGACTTTAACCCAAAATGCAAATCAAATGAATCGTTTTAGGATTTAAATTACGATTTTTATAACCTGACCAAAATCGACTTTATTTTGGAAAGCATCTTTTAAAGGAAGAGAATTTAAAAGACATAAAATGCTTCGGACAACTCCAGCATGAGCAACAATAATTACTTTTTGGGAAGTTTTACTTAGTATTTCATTTTCCATAAAATCAGAAACTCTTTCATGTAAATCGACAAAAGATTCTCCATTTGGGACGCGAATATTTACAAAATCTTCCATCCAAGGGTTTAGTTCTTCTGGGGAGATTTCGTTCCAGTTTTTCATTTCCCAATCACCAAAATTCATTTCCATTAAACGTATGTCTTCTTTGTAATTTGTAATTTGAGTTTGTTTTTGGATGTACTTGCTTAGTATTGTACAACGTTGCAAAGGACTTGTATATAGTAAGGCGTCTTTAGGCAATTGCTGTACAATGGTTTCAAAAATTACATCGTAAGGTTGGGCTATGTTTACATCTGTTTGGCCATAACAAACTCCTTTTTCGCAAACAGTTTCGGTGTGACGTACTAAATAAATTTCCATATTGCTATAACACTTAAGTAAAAGATAACTTCGCAAACTTGTTGAGTTGCGCCTAAACAATCCCCAGTATAACCATCAATCCATTTTTGAAAATAACGTGCTAAAAAATAACGTGTCAAAAATACTGGAATTAGAACCCAAAGTAATTGATATTGAAAATAAGAAAGAATTAAAAGAGGTAATAAACCAAAAAAGAATGCTCCTACAACTTCTTTCCAGCTAAAGCTTTTTGCAATAGGTTTGCTTTTGCTTGAAGCATCTTCACGAGAATATTCATGTGTGAATACAATGCTAATCGCAGCTAAGCGGCTAATAGAATGCCCAGCAATAAATAGCAGAAGGATTATAAAAACAGCTTGCTGATTTGTAATTGATTTTATCGTTATTAATTCAGTTAGTAATTGAAATTTCAATAAAAATAGTAATACCACACCAATTGCACCATAAGCACCAATTGCGCTGTCTTTCATAATTAAAAGAATTTTTTCTTTGGTCCAACCGCCACCAAAACCATCACAAACATCGGCAAAACCATCTTCATGAAAAGCGCCAGTAGTTAAGATTCCTGTAATCATTCCTATAATTATTGAAGCTGTAGTAGAAACCAAAAATGAAGCGCCATAAAAGGCTAAAAAAGAAAGACCTCCAACAATCCATCCAATTAAAGGAAAATAGCGACTTGCTTTATTTAGATAATCGGGATTGTGATCAATGTTTTTTGGACATGGAATTCGAGTGTAAAACATTAAAGCGGTAAAAAAGATATGAAGTTGTTTTTTCATTTAAAGTAGCTGTTGTTATTTGGCTAAAGCCAATTTGATTTTGATAATTATTATCCAACATCTAAAGATGTTGGCAATTGAATCTTAAGAATGTCTGTAATTTGATTGCCTTTAGATTTATTTTTTAGAATATAGATCAATTTTGTTTTATAATGATATTTAATTTTCATTTAATTGCCTCCAGATTTATCTGGAGGATACAAAATTTATTAAGTTTTTTGGCTTTAGCCAAATCTTTATTTATTATTTATTTTTGAAATCCATATCTGAGAAAAAATTCATCATACTCTTCTTGAAATGTTTTCTTAGAATGATGTGCTTCTTGATTTTTAATATAATTCCTAACCTTATCAATAATTGACTCAGATACAGATACAGCAAAATATTCATCTTGCCATTCAAATTTTTCTTTTGTTAGTTTATTTTTATTAATCCAAAATGATGATTCTCCTTTAATTAACTGAATTATTTTTTGAATGTTTTGATCAACTCCTAACGAAATTAGACAATGGCAATGGTCTGAATATCCATTTACATAATCAATATAGATTCCTTTTTCTTTTGCATTTTCTTTAATGTGTCTCCATACTTTCTCTCGTAGCTCAACCGAATTTAGATATGGAAATCTATTTTTAGTACTCCAGACAAAATGTATATAAACTTTTATAAATGGCATATCTTTAATATAAATTACTTATTACTAATCCCAGCATTCTCAAAAGTTGCCATTTCGTTTAAGAAAGCAACTGCCGATTGTATTATTGGGAAAACAATTGCACACCCCGTTCCTTCGCCTAAGCGTAAATCAAGTTGTAGAACAGATTGTACTTCTAGATAATTCAATAATTTTTGATGAGCTTGTTCGGCTGAGGAATGACTGAAAATAGCATTTTTCTTGATTTCAGGATTTATTTTATAGGCAACTAAAAATGCTACTGTACAAATAAAACCATCCACTAGAATTAGCATGTTATTCTTATAAGCAGCTAGCATTCCGCCAGCCATTTGCATGATTTCAAAACCACCAAAATAGGCAAGTTGCTGTTGTAATTCGGCTTGACCGGAATAATTATCAATAGCTCTTTTTAGGGTTTGCTGTTTCCGAATTAATTTATCTTCATCAACTCCAGTTCCTTTTCCAACACATTCTTCAATAGAGAAACCTGCCAAAACGCTCATTAATACAGAAGCAGTAGAAGTATTCCCGATACCCATTTCGCCAAAACCAATGCAATTACTTCCTGTTTTTGCAATAGCATCGACGATTTCAGAGCCTTTAGATAAACACAATTGTAATTCTGTTTCGCTCATTGCAGGCGCATGCAAAAACGACTGAGTCCCTTTGGCGATTTTAGCATTAATCAAATTTGCATTTGTTGGAAAATCATAATTTACACCAGCATCTACAATAGATAATTTAATTTTGTTTTGTTTGCAAAACACATTAATAGCAGCACCTTCTTCAAGAAAATTACCAACCATTTGTCGGGTAACATCTTGCGGATAAGCGCTCACACCATGATTAGCAATGCCATGATCTGCTGCAAAAACAACAATATTAGGTTTTATAATCTCAGGATTTAAAGTCTGAAAAGCAGTTCCAATTTGGAATGCTAATTTCTCTAAAATGCCGAGAGAACCAATAGGTTTTGTTTTAGAGTCTATTTTTTGTTGTAGTGTTTCGCTAAAAGAGCTAGAAACTTCAGGTTCCGATTTAGTATCAAAATTGATATTCGGAATATAATTTTCGTTTATTGATTTAATCTCAGTACAATCAAAAGTTTCCGACTTTTGTTTCCAGTTTAACTGCTGTAACATCGGTTGGTTGTCGTAGTTAGTAGCAGGTTTGCCAATACAGAAATACCCAAGGGGCTCCATGTTTTCGGGTAGATCAATTATTTTTTTGAACTGATAATAATTCAGAATAGAAACCCATCCCATTCCGTAACCTTGTTCTGTAAGTGATAGCCATATATTTTGTGCAGCACAAACAGAACTGAATTTCACAGCTTCATTACTGCCAACGGTCCCTATAGTAAAATTATTTAGTACTGAGCGGTCATAGGCAATTATTAACCCGATTGGCGCTTCTTGAATAGCTTCTAATTTCAGGGATTTATAATGTTGCTTTTGCTCTTCGTCATCAGTTAAAGATGCTGCTTTTTTATTATAATCTAAGAATAAATCTTTGATTGCTTTTTTGACTTCATCAGATTTTATAATGTAATATTTAGTTGCATCCGTTAAACCAACCGAAGGTGCCCAATGTCCTGCTTGTAAAGCTTTTTGAATCACCTCGTCAGGAACTTCATCATTGGTAAAGTGGCGTGTATCGCGGCGTGATTTTAGTATATCATCTAAATAACTCATGTTTTTTTCTTTTAAAAGGTTCAAAGATTAAAGAAGGTATTCCTAAAGTTTTTAGGTATTATTCTCCTTTTATTTTCACTGGAATTCCAGAAACCATTAGCACAACAATATCGGCATTTTTAGCCAGAAACTGATTCATCCAGCCTTGCAATTCTGTGAATTTTCTTCCTATGTGAGTATCAGCATGAAGACCCATTCCGATTTCATTGGTTACAATAATCAAAGTTGCATCAGGCTGATTGGCTATCTTTAAAAATTCAGTTTTGGCTTCATCGAGCGATAAAGACACATCGTTTTTGGTATCCACAAAAAAGTTCGTTAGCCAAAGCGTTACACAATCAATTAAAGCTACTTGGCCAGAAAAATCAATTTCGCTTAAGTATTTTTCTTTTTCAATATTTGTCCAGCGTTCATCGCGTTCTTGCTGATGTCTGTCTATTCGGTTTTGGAAATCTTCATCCCATTTTCGGGCTGTTGCCACATATATTGGTGTATCCGTAAGTTGTAATGCAAGTTCTTGTGCATAACCACTTTTTCCAGAACGTTCACCGCCAGTAATTAAGTAAATCATCTCGAGTGATTATTAGTTATTAATTGTAAATTATTAATTTAAGAAAGCGACTGTTTTGCGTTAAGTTGCTGTTAAGTTGTTTTAAGAATACTGGTTACTAACTTTAGTATTGTAATTGCATCTTCATTGATGGTTTTGAATCCTTTTTCGTCTAAATAATCAGTTGCTTTTAATAATTCTAACCAATAAATAGATTCATTGGCTTCTTTTTGAGCAATTGCAAATTTATGGATGAAGTCATTTTTACTTTCTGCATGTTCTGCTTCTCTAATCATAGCGCCAATACTTGTTCCTGATCTAAGAAGTTGTTTAGAAAGTGTGAATTCCTTTTTTTCAGTACTTAAATATTGGTACAGTCTAACTATACGGATGGCAAAATCAAAACTTTTGTTTTTTACAATGTTTTCTTTCATAATTAACAACTAACAACTAACAACTAACAATTAATAATCATTTATATGGGCAATGTCTGCATTTATTGCCACAACAACTTCCTCTTTTTAAGTGAAACCATTCCTTAAAAACATAGTTTCCATTTTCTAGGTAATAATCAATTCCTTCAATAAGAGTATTATTCTTGGGTAAAGCCGAAGCTTTATTGTCAATTGTAATTTCGGGAGTAATTGTATTTACAAAATCGTCTATTTTTACGGAACACGCATTTTTAAAACAATTCGGGCAAAGACAATCTACAACTTCCGAAGGCACGAAAATAGGAGGGAAGTCATTACACCAGCATTTGTTTCCATTGGGAGAATCACCACAATCAAATGCAGTTCCACAACTAGAACAATTTTTTACTTTAAGACCATTCATGCTGTAAAGATACCATTTGTTTAATTTTTTAAGTTTAAAAGTAAACAGGAAATTTAGAAATTGCGCTACCTTTGTCACTACCCAAATTGTAAAACATGAGGTTACTTTAATTCAAAATCAATTAGGATGCTGAATAGTAATGTCATAATTCTTTAAAAAATAAATAGTAATTACATATGAAATCGTCATTGCATAAAATTGTTTTTCTTTTTTCTTTTTTAGTATTAATAGGTTGTAAGAAAAACGAAAGCACTACAGAAACAAAAGCTGAGATAGGTCAGAATAGTATCGAATACGCATCTGGACTTTCCATCAATAAATTTGAAGGATATTCAGTTGTAAAAGTTACAAATCCTTGGCCAGAAGCGAATAAAGACTATACTTATATATTAAAAGAAAAAGACGGAGTTGTACCAGATAGCTTAAAAACCTTTACTGCAATTCAGGTTCCATTACAAACAATCGTAGTAACATCGACTACCAATATTCCATTTTTAGAAATGTTAGATGTTGAGAATAACTTGGTAGGATTTCCGCATACTGATTATATTTCTTCTGAGAAAACAAGGGAATTAATCGATAAAGGTTCTGTTAAAAATGTTGGTCAAAACGAGAAGCTAAATATAGAACAGCTTATTGAACTATCACCAGATCTGATTGTTACTTTTGGAGTTGATAACAATAATGCGATGTTAGATAATTTACAAAAAAGTGGTTTAAAAGTATTGATTCAGGCTGATTGGATGGAACAATCTCCACTAGGAAAAGCAGAATGGATTAAATTATACGGAGCATTATTTGGAAAAGAAGCAAAAGCAAAAGAGCTTTTTGATAAAATTGTAGGTAGTTATAATGAAACTAAAAAACTAGTAGCTTCTAAAGAAGCATCTTCTACAGTTTTATACGGTTCAATGTATATGGATCAATGGTATGTTGCCAAAGGAAATAGCTGGGTAGCACAGTTTATGGCAGATGCCAAAGCAGATTATTTATGGGCAAATTTAGAAGGCACAGGAAGTCAAGGGTTATCATTTGAGAAAATATTAGATAAAGCAAAAACAGCTTCAGTATGGATAGCAACAGGATCTTTTAAATCATTGGCAGAATTAGAAAAGAGCAATCCACATTACAGTCAGTTTGATGCATTCAAAACAAAAAACATATATACTTTTGAAAGTAAATTTGGAGCAACTGGTGGGACTGTATACTATGAATTAGCACCAAGCAGACCAGATTTAGTTCTTAAAGATTACATCAAAATCTTTCATCCAGAGTTATTGCCTAGTTATGAATTTACTTTTGCATCTAAATTAAATTAATCTCGAGTTGGCGAATCAAAAACGAAATACAATCTTGTTTTTTATACTCGGTTTAGCACTTTTGTTACTATTCTTTTTGGATATTAGTTTTGGGTCGATTACAATTCCTTTTAAAGAAGTTTACACTAGTTTAACAGGTGGCGAAGCAAGTAAATCTACATGGGAATATATCATTATTAATTACCGTTTACCTAAAGCAATAACTGCCGTATTAGTTGGTGTTGGATTAGCAACAAGTGGATTGATGATGCAAACATTATTCAGAAATCCATTGGCAGGTCCTGATGTTTTAGGATTGAGTTCAGGAGCTATATTGGCTGTAGCAATTGTAATTCTAGGAGCTGGTTTATTGCCTTCGTTTCTAAATACAATTTTATTGTCAAGCTACGGAATTGTATTAGCTTCTACATTGGGAAGTATTTCGGTTTTATTCTTAGTTTTATTAGTTTCACAACGATTACGGAATACAATGGCCATTCTAATTGTCGGACTTATGTTTGGTAGTTTTACTAGTGCTATCGTTGGAGTTTTGACTTATTTTAGTTCGGCAGAACAATTGCAAAAATTTACTTTTTGGTCTTTAGGAAGTCTTGGTAATCTTTCTTGGTCTTCAATTGTTGTGCTAGCAATTAGTGTTAGTATCGGATTGCTTTTAAGTGCTTGCAGTATAAAACCATTAAATGCCTTGTTGTTGGGAGAGAACTATGCAAAAAGTATGGGGCTTAATTTTAAGAAAACAAGATTAATAATTATTCTTGCGACAAGCATTCTTGCAGGAAGCGTTACAGCTTTTGCAGGACCAATTGCTTTTATAGGATTGGCAGTTCCGCATATTGCAAAGCTTACATTTAGAACTAGTAATCACGCTGTTTTATATTGGAGCACTATTTTTTATGGTGGAATAATTATGTTGTTTTGTGATATTGCATCGCAATTACCAGGATTAGAAACTACGTTACCGATTAATGCAATAACATCTATAATAGGAGCACCAGTGGTAATTTGGTTATTAGTCCGAAAGAGAAATTTTGAGTAATTTTTTTGCCATAGATTGATAGGATTAAAATGATTTTTAATAGTTTGTGAGAATCTTTTTAATTTGTGGCTAGAATAAATGTTTCTATGTGTCAAAAAATAAAACAGAATGAAAAATATTCTATCAACTTCAAATTTAAGTATTGGTTATAAGTCCAAGAAAACGAGTGTGACTATTGCTCAAAATTTAAATTTGAATTTAGAGCTAGGAAGTCTCATTGCTTTAATAGGGGCAAATGGAATTGGTAAATCAACTTTATTACGAACAATAACAGGAATTCAACATCCATTATCAGGAACAGTTTTACTTAACGGCAAAAGTGTCTTTGAATACAAGCCAATTGAGTTAGCTCAGAATTTAAGTATCGTTTTAACCGAAAAACTACCAACAAGTAATCTTTCCGTTTTCGAATTAGTAGCTTTAGGACGTCAGCCTTATACAAATTGGATTGGAACGCTATCTCAATATGATATTCAAAAAGTAAATGAGGCATTAGAGCTTACACAAATAAGGCATTTGTCACATAAAAAGCATTACGAAATAAGCGATGGGCAATTGCAAAAAGTATTAATTGCCCGAGCTTTGGCACAAGATACACCGCTTATTATTTTGGATGAGCCTACAACACATCTTGACTTATTACATAAAGTAGCCTTGTTTAAGTTACTCAAGAAACTAACGCACGAAACAGGAAAATGTATTTTATTTTCTACGCATGATATTGACTTAGCAATTCAGTTAAGTGATGAAATGATTGTAATGACACCAGAAACAGTTATACAAGATGAACCTTGTAATTTAATTGCAACTGGGAGTTTTGCCACTTTATTCAAAGACGATAATATTACCTTTGATGCCGAAAAGGGAAAATTTGTAATTACTTAAAAACGTATAGTAATAAGCTGCTTAACGTTGCTTTACCCCAATTTGTCTCTTGGCTTCACCAACAACAAAAGCAACAGAATTAGCAATATTGAAACTTCGGATTAATGAAGACATCGGAATCGTAAGATGATTTTCGAATTGGGCTAAAACTTCTTGGCTCAATCCTACACTTTCTTTACCAAAAACCAACCAATCACCATCTTGAAAATCAGCTTCGAGGTATGAGTTTTCGGCATGTGAGCTCATCAGGAAAACGCGTGACAAGTCTGGAATTTGAGCTTTCCATTCGGCTACATTTTGATATTCAGTTACATCAAGATGAACCCAGTAATCCAAGCCAGAACGTTTTAGGTTTTTATCATTTATAACAAAACCAAAAGGATGAACTAAATGCAATCGGCTTTGCGTACCCACACATAAGCGACCAATGTTTCCAGTGTTATTAGGTATTTCAGGTTCTACTAGAACTATATTTAGCATTATTATTTATTTTGTTTAATTGTTAATTTGAAAATCATCAACTTCTAAAACTTCACCAGCTTTTAAGCCCTGCAAATATACATTTCCTATACGAACACGTACCAATCGTAGAGTAGGAAAGCCAACAGCAGCAGTCATTTTTCGAACTTGACGAAACTTACCTTCATTTACTGTTATAGATGCCCATGAAGTAGGGCCATGACGTTCATCTCTGATTTTTTTTCCTCTTGGACCAAAATCTGGTATTTCGGTAACTATAAAAGCGGTGCAAGGTTTGGTTTTATATTTTCCGCCATCAAAACCAATCTCTACTCCTTTTTGTAATTCTTCAATAGCCTCAGGAGTAATAATTCCATCAACTTGAACATAATATTCTTTATCGACTTTTTTACTTCTTATCTGTTCGCTTACTTTTCCATCAGTAGTAAGTAAAAGCAATCCTTCAGAATCTTCATCAAGTCTACCTATGGCCATTGTACCTTCAGGGAAGTTATGTAGCTCTCCTAATAGTTTTTTCTTTCTTTTTAGTTCGTATATAAACTGACTCAAATAACCGTATGGTTTAAAAAGAATAAAATGTTGATGCGACATGCTGTAATTTTAGCGCAAAGATAGTTTTGTTTCGGCAGTAATTCCAATTTATCCTTATTTCACCTTGTTGTTTTTATTTTATTCAACCATAAATACAAAAAAAAAATACTGTAAAGCCAAATAAGATAAATAGTGAAATATAATGAGCGCTACAAAAATCATGAAAATAGGTGCCAATTATAAAGTAGGCGGAAGCGATACAAAGTTTCAATACAATAAATTCAGCATTAGACAAGTAGTTTTGATTTTAAAGAAGCCCATGATATGTAATTTTCAAGATTAGACAATTAGTAATAAAAACACAATTTTGTGAGTAGCTCTTAAATAATAATTTAATGATTGTAAAACCGCTCAGTTTTAATATAAATAAGATGGCATTAGAATGTGTCTTTTTTAGTTAAAAAAACCTTATGATCACTGGGGTTGTTGAGTTTTTTAGCTTAAAGTGATAAATGGTTAAAACTGTTAATTGTCTATTTAATTAATTAAAATATTCAATTTTTTGGGGATAAATAATTTATATCGTGTTGTTTTGTGTTGAATGTTTAATAAGTTTACAACACTAACTTTAAGGTTTTATAATATTGGCTTAACTTTAAAGACTATAAATTTGAACTCTAAAACTCTATTTTTAATCGTATGAAAAACATTTACTCTTTACGCCATTTAGTGGCATTTTTTAGTTTTTTTTATTGCTTTTCGGGAAATCTCTTAGCGCAAGTACCAAGTAACCCTTCTCCTCAGGCTATTCCTTACAAACAAAATTTCGATGGATTACTTCCCGGTGCTACAGTTTATCCAGCTGGATTTCAAGGTTGGCAAGCTGGTACAACTCAAAATACTGCCACTTATGGAACAGGCTTGACTGGGGATAAAAATTTAATTGGTGGAAGTACAGCTGCCACAAATAGTGGAAATGTTCATAACTATAATGGAAAAATAGGTTTTTTGAATACAACTACTGCTGATTTCGCATTAGGTTTTGCTTTTTCAAGCCTTAATAATTCTGCAATTATAGTTCAATATGATGCGATGATAATCCGTAATTTATATGACGGAGCAGCAGTTAATCGCCTTCAAGAAATGGCTTTACAATATCGTGTTGGGATTACAGGAGCTTTTGTTACTTTACCGTCTACGGCATATTCAAACAATAGTGTGACTCCACAAACAGGAGCTGTTACAACGCCTTTGGATAATCAAATGACTCGAATATCAGTAGCATTGCCTTCCGATTGTGATAATCAACCTGTAGTGCAAATAAGATGGATTGCTAGATTGGCATCAGGTACGCTTGGGGCTCGTCAATCTTTTGCAATCGATAATATAGAAATTCAGAGTGATAAAGTTGCACCAATTAGCGTTGTAGGTTATCCAAAAATAGATAATATATTATCAGATGAGTTTGATTTTTCTAATCAAATAGATGAAGTTGGAAAGACCTATTATGTATTAGTATCTTCTACAGATTCAGCACCAACTAGTTTACAAATAAAAAACGGTTTTAACGCTAGTGGAACTGCCGCTTTGCAATCAGGTTCATTAGATATCACAGATAAAACTGAGGTTTGTACAAAAACGATTACAGATTTAACATTAAATACTGCTTATAGTGTTTACTCTATTTCTGAAGATCCTTATGGGAATATACAAGCCAGTGCAACTAAATTAGACGTTACAACTTCAAGTGTAATATTACCAAAATTGACACCGAGTAAAACAATAATGAATTTTGTACCCGTTGAACAAAAATTTAATTCATCATCTTTAAGCTACCAGTTAGGAGGAACTAATCTTAGGGGAATAGTTACTGTTACAGCATCAGGTAATTTTGCAGTTTCAAGGGATAATGCTAATTTTCAATCTTCAGTACAATATGATATAGCAGATTTTGATGGAAATGCGACACCAACTGTTTATGTTCGTTTTAAACCAAACACAATTGGTAACTTCTCAGGGCAAATTGCAAATCAAACCGCTGATGGCAGAACTAAAGTGGTTGCTTTATCAGGTGTAGGAATTGATCCATATATACAGGATTTTAATGATGCAGATGTTTTAACTAATAGTGGTTGGACAGCTTATAATGTATCAGGGACTAATAATAAATGGGTTAGTACAACCACTAATCCGAAGAGTGCTCCTAGAGCCATAGTGATGAACGGATACTCAGATAATGGTCCTAGTAAAG
Source organism: Flavobacterium branchiarum (assembly GCF_030409845.1). Lineage (NCBI taxonomy): Bacteria > Pseudomonadati > Bacteroidota > Flavobacteriia > Flavobacteriales > Flavobacteriaceae > Flavobacterium > Flavobacterium branchiarum. Next base: position 758,546 of record NZ_JAUFQQ010000003.1, read on the forward strand.
ACTGGTTGATTTCACCTAAATTACAACTAGATACTTTTGATAAATTTCCATTATTGTCATTTCACTCTCGTAAATATTTTCCTGGGCCAAGTTTGAAATTAATGGTTTCTACGAATTATGATGGGGTAAGTAGTCCAGAAACTGCTACTTGGATAGATTTAGATGGTAAATTTCCTACTGTAACTGGTTCTTATGTACAATCACAATATATTAATTTAGGAGATTATAAAACGAATCATACCTATTTGGCTTGGGTATATGAAACGACAATAGGTGGTGGAAGTGGTAATGCTTCAGAGTGGACAATCGATGACGTAGCCATAACTGATGATTTAAATTTTGTAGATTCAAACCCTAATTTAGATTTTGGTGATGTAAGACCGAATTCGATTTCTGATAGTAAATCTTTTATATTCAAAGCTGGTGGTCATGGTAATATTACAATCACGGCTCCTACAGATTACAAAGTATCTCTTGATAATTCTAACTTTCAACTAAGTGTAAATGTTCTTGAAGCTGATGCATTAATAGGGAAGACAGTTTATACTAGATTCACACCATTAACAAAAGAACTGAAAATAGCTGGTCCATTGACTATTTCAGGAACGGTATTGGATAAAAAGATTGGTACATTGACAGGTTCTTCTTTACCAAAAGAAGATACTTTTGATATAGTGACGTATAATTTGAAATTTTTTGGAACTGATGTTAAAGATATTTCTGGAAAAGAATTTGGCCCAACGGATAATGCATTACAAATTGCAAATGTTGCTAAAGTTATGATTAAGCTTGATGCAGATGTTTATGCAGTGCAAGAAGTGTCAGATGATAAAGCTATGGATGAATTAATTAAACAAATAAGTGTTGGTGGTAAAACATTTAGTAAAGTAACATCGCCTCGTTGGTCTTATTCATTTAATGCTGTTAATCCAAATTTTCCAGCACAAAAAATAGTTGTGATTTACAATACTAAAAATATTATAGTAAAAAATACAAGTGTAATGTTTGATGAACTTTATGATAAGGTACAAGCAGAACCAGAACCAAAAAATATTAATATACCTAATTATCCAAGCCCAGATGGTAGCGGTGCTAACTTTTTCTCATCTGGTCGTTTGCCGTATGTAGTAGATATAGAAGCGAATATTGGTGGAGTAAAAAGAGAAATTTCAATTATAGGTCTTCATGCACGTGCAAATAGCGGAAGCGATATGAGTAAATACAATATGCGTAAGTATGATACTAAAGTATTAAAAGATAATTTAGACGCTAATTATCCAGATGCTAGTTTCATTATACTTGGAGACTTTAATGATGATGTAAAAAAGTCAGTAGTAGGTAATAACCCATCTACATATGAAATTATGGTCAAAGATACAGATAGGTATAATGCTTTAACTTTAGATATTAGTAATGCAGGAGTAAATAGTTATTATGATTTTAATCCAGAAAGTTTTTTAGATCATATTATGATTTCAAATGAATTGAATAGCGAATACATCGCTAATTCAACAGCAGTATATGATCCTCGTAATGATATTTCTAATTACATTAATACAACTTCTGATCACGGACCAGTAATTGCTCGTTTTGAATTAAAAGGAACTACGTTAGGTACAATAGATTTTGAAACAAAGAATGGTATAGCTGTAAAAGCATATCCTAATCCAGCTACAGATGTAGTTAATATTCTTGTAAAAACGGTTGATGATAAGAAACTTAAATTACGACTTTATGATATTACCGGACGTATGATAGGAAGTCCTATTGATGTAACAGGAGGACAAGATAAAAATACTTCAGTGATTCAAGTAAGTGATTTAAAATCGGGTATCTATATCTACACTTTAACAGAAAATAATAAAGTTATCTTTAAAGACAAAATCATTAAGAAATAAAAGGCAATCGTCTTTTTAATAAAAAAAAGCTAGATTCTAATCATTAGAATCTAGCTTTTTTGTGTAATTATATTTTGCAGTAATAGTTATTAAAATGAAAGGGAGATTTAAAACCCGAAATTAACACCAAAATTCAACCCCCATTGAAATTGGTTGAAAGATTGAGTTTTTAGTGGATTGACATAATAATTCAGACCAGGTTCAACAAACAAACGCGTTTGCTTAAGCACTTCATATTGCAAAGTACTACTTAGTTTAGATCCATAGACGAAATTGTTTACATCTAGATTCTCGCCAATTGAATTGCCATCTAAGAAAATCTCATTGGAAATTAATTTTCCGACAAAACCACCCGTGTTAAGCATTATAGCTGTTTTCTTTGTGCTTAAAATAGAATAAGAAACTTCTAAAGGCATTTCTAAATATTGTAATTGTTGACTAATATTACCAGTTAGATTATTACTACTGTTTTGAACTTTTTGATTGCTGTTATCAGATGAAAAAACATAATTTTTATTTGTCGAAATGTATTCTACATTTGGACTTGAAATAAAAAAGTCATTTATGATTGCAGTACTTAATGTGTTTTGTTGTTTGTTGTAATAGGAAACATTGGCCACAGATTGTCCTAGTTCATTGATTTTTAAACCAGAGCTTACTGCCCATTTTTTGTTAAGTTTGTAATTTGTTTTAATCCCATATCCAGAATTTTGTTTTGATTCTATAGAATTCCCTAACGCCTTTTTATTGCCTGAACTTTGTGAATTTACAATACCTGCATAAAGCCCAACGGACCATTTTTCTTCTAAAAGAACTTTTTCAGTTTTCGGTTCGTCTTTGTCTTCTTTATTGTTTAATCTGTTTTCTAATTGTTGCAACTCAAGTGCAATTTTTGCTTTATTTAAAGAATCATTAAAAACAATAAGGTTTTTTTCTGAACTAACATTTACGCTAATTCCTTTATTTCGATCTGTTTTTAAACTCCCATTTAACTCAGTTGCATTCTGTTTATATGTAGCGCTATTATTGTTGTTTTGAGATGAAGATTGCGTATTGTTATTTAATGCAATTTCTTCATTTTTATTTCTATTAAAATTATTATCAATTTCAGTATTATTTTGTTTTGATAAAGATGTATTTGCACCTTCTTTAGTTGAAAGATCAATATTGTTCTTGCTGTTAGAAGCAATTTTTTCGTTTTTATTTTTGTTTATAGAGTTGTCGATACCTATGCTGTTACGCTCTGATGAGGTAGTTTTAGTACTACTTTCGGTTGATGGTTTGGATATAGCAATGGCTTCATTGTTTAATTTTAATGAAGATTTTTCTTTTTTGTTGATTGACGGTGTTGCTGTTTTTGTAGATACTTGATTGTTGTTTCGTTTTTCATTGCTTCTAGAATTATTAGGCTCGGCAATAGTTAATGTACTATCTAGAGGATTAGTAAAAATAGTAGACGGAGTTGTATTTGATTTTGAGTTGTTTTCTTGAATATCTATAACAACATTATTATTCTTAAGTAAATCATCTTCATTCGAGTTAAAATACAGACCAGATGTAATGGCTAAACCAATTAAAAGACTAGCGGCTAACGACCACCAAATGGCTGTTCCCTTTTTCTTTTTAGGTTTATCCAGTTTTTCTTCAATCTTGGCCCATAATTCTGGTGGAGGTACACTAGAAAAATTTTCTATTGAAGAAAAAATGTCTTCTATTTTTTCCTTTTTCATGCTGTTTTAAAATTTAATACGGCTAAAATTTTCGTTTGTAATATTTTTTTTGCCCTATTTAAGTTTGATTTTGAAGTCCCTTCCGTAATTTGTAGCATTTCTGCAATCTCTTTGTGTTTCATTTTTTCAAATACAAATAGATTAAATACCATTCGGTATTGGTCGGGTAAATCCTGAATATATTCGATTAATTTTTCCTGTGTTATCGGAATAGATTCTAGTTCATCCTCTTCGATAATTTCTGTTTCGTAATCAAAAACATCCAAAAAGAGGTAATCTTTTTTTCTCTTTTTAAGAGTTTCTATAAGTTTGTTGATGAAAATTCGTTTCATCCATCCCTCAAAACTACCTTCAAATTTATATTGATTGATCTTCTGAAAAACGATAATAAAGGATTCTTGAAAGACATCTTTCGCATCATCTTCATTTTTCATGTACTTTAGACAAATTCCATACAATACAGGAGAGAACAATTGATAAATTCTCAATTGTCCTTCTCTGTCATTGTTCATGCACTTTTTTATAAGTAAGTCTAAATTGTCTTCCAAAAAATAATTTTAAAGTAAATTAGATTGCAATTGGTATTTTGATGTCAGTATTCTACCTTTTATAGATAGAAACGTATCCGTTGGAGAAATTGTTTGTAATAATTAAATTTTTAGAATCTAATTTGTCGATTACATAAGTTATTCCTTCGAAAGTGATTAAATTATGCATTTGATTGTCAAATACGCTAATACCTTGAGTAATTTTGTATTTGCTATTTCTTATCTCAACATTGTTTTTGTATGTAATAACTTTGCCTTCTGGTGTGAAAACTATTTTTTTTGTACTTCCAATACTCTTTGGAGTAGAAATGTTTTTCCCGTTTTGTATACTCATTGATTTTTCCCAAGTCCAAGTACCTTGTAGCTTAATTGCTTGATCAGATTTGAAAATAACATTTGATGAGTAAGTTGAAACAGAAATAATAATCAAAAGTGTTAAAATTGTTTTTTTCATACTAAGAAATTAATGTTAATTATATAACATGCAAAGTTAGTTTAGTTTCTTAAAACAGCAATTTTATCTTTAATAGCTTTTTTAAATGCAATTATTTCTGGGCTTTGATCTGGTGTGTTGTCATTGTCTATCAGTATCTTAGATGTCTTGTTTCCCTGGGTTAATTCGAAGTAAATCCCTCCTTGATTGTCAGAATCTGGGCTTCCATAGGTCTTATTTTGACCATTTAGGCTTAAAATTTCTGCAGGAACTAGCTTTGAAAAGTCAGAATAGTCGCCTTTCTTAGATAGTGCTTTGTAGCTATATTTGTTAAAATCATATTGGCCAGCAACTACATTTAAATATTGAATTACATTTAAACTGTTAATATTGAAAAATAATTGGCAATCAGCCCCGTTACATTCACTGCTGTAACTTCCTAAAACGATAAAGTTTTTATTTTGACTTATTTTGTTTAAATATATAGGTTTATCTGTTTTTGGAATTAAAACAAAATCGTAAGGGTTTGTAGCTGGAGAGGTAACTGGTTCGTCAGAAAGAGGCTCTTTTTCGTAGAATTGAACTATTACTTCGCAAGAGTTCTCTATAATTGAACTAATTTTTATTTCATAACCACCTGTTGGCTTTGGTCCTGAAAACACACCAACTAAATAATTTTTGGTAAAATCGATATTAGGATTTACTGCCGTAGCACATGGATTAGTATTTTTGGTAAAAAAAGAATCCATTTTTTCTTGTGTTTTTATGGCTACTGCCATAGAAGCAATCGGCATGTCTTTTATGGTATAATTGCATTCTAATGGGAAACCCGAAAAAGCAACATTACTATAATCACCACAGCTCTCATAATCATTGTCTGAGTTCATTGAGCAAGAACTGATTCCAAAGGCAACAAATAGGCCAAAAATAATTTTCTTCATTATTTAATGTTTTAAAAGATTATACCTTACAAGATGGAGTAAAGTCAAAAAGGTTGCGTCAATAAAAAAAAAATCAAAAAAAAATTTATGAAAATTATTACTGGAGAGTTTTTTTTATAATCAAAAAATAAACACTTCTTCTTCACTGGCTATTATTACGTACTTTTACCCTTTAAAATAACTCTTTATGGTGAATTTGTTTCCTCTTTTGCTCGTTTTTATTATTGCTTTAATCTGTGGAGTTTTTATAGCTAAACTTATTTTTTCTGCAAGATTCCAGTCAGAGAAGGTGAGCTTAAACGAAAAGTTAATTGCAATAACGAATCAGTTTCAGTTGCAAAAAGAGCACTTTCAATCAGAAAAAAACAACTTAGAAAAGCAACTTCAAGTATCAAATTCGGATAAAGAAATTATTAGAACCGAAAAAGATAGTCTTGCGATTCAGTTATCAAAAAAAGAAGTTGATTTCGAGAATTTATGGGAACGCCACAAAGAACAAAAAAGTGAAGTAGAGCAAATTCAGGAAAAATTTGCCAAAGAATTTGAAAATCTTGCCAATAAAATACTCGAAGAAAAATCGACAAAATTTACTGCACAGAACAATGAAAACATGAAAAATATCTTGTTGCCTTTGCAAGATAAAATCATAGGATTTGAAAAGAAAGTAGAAGATACACATAAAGAAAGTATTGATTATCACGCCGCTTTACGTCAGCAAATAATAGGATTGAGTGAAATGAATGCTCAGATGAGTAAAGAAACGCTTAACTTGACAAAAGCCTTAAAAGGCGATAGTAAAATGCAAGGGAATTGGGGAGAATTAGTTTTGGAACGAGTTCTCGAAAAGTCAGGATTAGAAAAAGGAAGAGAATATGAAGTACAACAAAGTTTTACTAATGAAGCAGGGCTTCGTGTTCTTCCAGATGTAGTGATTCATTTACCAGATGGTAAAAAAATGATTGTAGATTCTAAAGTTTCATTAACGGCCTATGAAAAATGGACAAATGAAGAAGATGATAGTTTAAAAGCAGCTTATTTAAAAGAGCATGTGAATTCTATAAAACGCCATGTTGAGCAACTTGGAAATAAAAATTACCATGATTTGTATCAAATACAAAGTCCAGATTTTGTTTTGCTTTTTATACCAATAGAGCCCGCTTTTGCAATCGCTCTAAATGAGGAACCTACCTTATATAATAGAGCATTCGAAAAGAACATTGTAATTGTTACACCAACTACATTATTAGCCACTTTACGTACTATAGATAGTATGTGGGCAAACCAGAAGCAACAAGAAAATGCATTTGAAATCGCAAGACAGGCTGGAGCATTATATGATAAGTTCGAAGGATTTGTAGCCGATTTAATTAAAATTGGAAACAAAATTAATGATTCGAAAACAGAATATGATAGTGCCATGAGCAAGCTAGTAGAAGGCCGAGGAAATTTAATTGTGAGCGTAGAGAAATTAAAAAAAATGGGAGCAAAGGCAAAGAAATCACTTCCAGAAAATATATTAACAAGAGCAAGTAACAATGAAAATTAAAACATATAAATCTGCTTGTTATTAATAGCAAACTTGTTATTCAAAAAATAGTAATCAAACCATTTGATATAAAATATCATAAAAATGAATCCAAATTCAAATTTTAAAACAGTCGCTTGTTCGAGAATAAGCATATCAGAATTAATGCTTCCTTCACACACAAATTTTAGTGGTAAGATACATGGGGGATATATATTATCGTTGTTAGATCAGATTGCTTTTGCTTGCGCATCAAAATTTTCAGGTAATTATTGTGTAACAGCTTCGGTAGATACTGTCAATTTTTTAAAACCTATAGAAGTAGGAGAATTAGTAACGATGAAAGCTTCAGTAAATTATGTTGGAAAAAGCTCAATGATTGTAGGAATTAGAGTTGAAGCAGAAAATATTCAAACAGGTGTAATAAAGCATTGTAACTCATCCTATTTTACAATGGTAGCAAAAGATAAAGAAGGAAAAAGTGTACTCGTACCAGGGCTTATTTTGTCAAATTTAGAAGAAGTAAGACGTTTTTGTAAATGTTTGAAACAAATTGAAGTAAAAAAAGAAGTAGAAAATCATGCAGTAGAATCCAATTATAGTTCTATCGAAACATTGGCAACCTTAAGTAAATACAATGTTTTACTAGAACTTAATTAAACTAAATTTTCATATAATTTTAGCGTTGTTTTAAGAACCAAAGTAGATTAAAAACCGTAACTTTAAGAAAGAGCATTTTTCAATATATTAGTGTTTTAATCTCTTTTTTAGATGGTTTTATTTTTGATTCCTGTCTGTTGTAGGTTTGTATTTGTCAATAGGCTTTTTTCGAAAAATATCTTGCAATGTGTCTAATCTTAATTGCTGAAGATTATGAAAAAAAGTACATTTTTAATTTTATTATTTACCGCTAATTTTATTGCTGCACAAGATAAAATGCGAACTTCAATAGGCATTATTAATTTTGAAGCTTCAGTCCCTTTTTTTGAAGAAGTTAATGCAGTCAATAAAACGGTAATTATGGTTATGGAGCCAGAAACAAGCAGTTTTGTTTGTGTGGCTGTAATGAAAAATTTTCGATTTAAAATGGATTTAATGCAAACCCATTTTAATGAAAATTATATAGAAAGTGATCGCTATCCCAAAGCTATATTTAAAGGCAAAATTGGAAAATTTGACTTAAAAGATATTAATGAAATACCTAAGGAATATACCATAAAAGGAAAACTTCAAATTCATGGTAAAACAAAAGATATAGAAGTAAGTGCAAGACTCAAAAAGATACCCGAAGGAATAGAAATAACTTCAGATTTTCCACTTTACACAGATGATTTTAATATCAAGATTCCATCTATGATAGAAAGCAAAATATCCAAAAGAGTAAATACAAGTTTGGTGGGGATTATGAAATAATTATTAGATGCAACTTTTAAGGGCAGGTTCTAAATTTGAATATTTAAATTTAAAACCTGTTTTTTTTATTTTTTGAGAAGAAACTCGTTGTCCAGTCAAAACAATTTTACTCATTTCACCCATTACCAATTTAATTACAAAAGAAGGAATTTTAGGCAACCATAAAGTATGTCCATATGCATTTGCAAGAGCTTTAGAAAAAACAGCATTAGTAGTGTCATCAGTAACAGCTGCATTATACGGACCATTCATATCGGTATCTGTAATAGCAAGATAATAAATGCTACATAGGTCATCAATATGAATCCAAGGCATATATTGTTTTCCCGTTCCTATAACTGATCCAAATCCATATTTAAATAATGGAGTTAATTTTTTCAAGAAACCATCGCCTTTACCTAAAACTAAACCTGTTCGTATAATAACAGTACGAATTCCTAGAGATTTGATGCATTCCGTAGCGGTTTCCCATTTTTGACAAGTAGCTCCCAGAAAATCATCTGCTGCTGGTGTTTCTTCAGTACAAATAGTTTCACTATTAAAAGCACCGTAAATTCCAACTGCCGATGCAGACACAAAAGCGTCTAATGATTTATTGTGTTTTTTTAAAACAGAATAAATGAGGTCAATAGGCTTTTCTCTACTATCGATTATTTCTTTTTTACGTTTATTAGACCATTTTTTTTCAGCAATACCTTCACCAGCAAGATGGATAATGTAATCCGCTTTTAAAACAGAATCTTCATCTATATAGTTATTTTCGATATCCCATTTATAATAGGTGATTTTTGCACTAGATTTTCTTTCAGTACGAGTTAATATAGAAATTGAATATCCTTGATTAATTAATAAATCAGAAAGCTTTTTTCCAATAAAACCAGAACCACCAGTTAATAAAATGTTTTTAGACATAATAGTTTACAATATATTTAACACCTTGTTTTGTTTAACATTACGTAAATATAGTTAAACGTTGCTTACCTTTATAAACAATTAAAAAAAGTAATAGATATGGCAACTAAAAAAGAAATATTGACAAAAGATAAAATTGTTTCTCTGTACATGGATTACGTATTAGAACATGGTCAAAATCCTAAATCCGTTTTTCATTTTGCAAAAGCAAATGATTTTGAAGAAGCCGAATTCTATTCTTTTTTCGGTACATTCGAAGGACTAGAGAAAGAAATTTTTAATCTATTTTTCGAAAACACAATCGAGTTATTAGATAAGAACCCAGAGTATCAAGAGTATGATATGAAGAATAAAATGCTGAGTTTTTACTTTACATTCTTTGAAATACTAACAGCAAATCGTAGTTATGTAGTTCAAGCTCTAAAAAACAATTCTAATCCAATAAAAAACTTGGTCAAACTAACCACACTTCGTGATAGTTTTAAAAAATATATTAGTGAAATTATAACCGATGATTTTCGAGTTCAACAAGAGAAACTTCAAAATTTTCAAGAAAAAGCAATTCAAGAAACTGCATGGATGCAACTTTTACTTACGCTTAAGTTTTGGGTAGATGATGCATCGCCAGCTTTTGAGAAAACAGATATTTTTATCGAAAAATCAGTAAATGTCTCTTTCGAATTAATGAATGTAGCACCAATGAATCATCTGCTTGATTTTGGCAAATTTATTTTTAAAGAAAAAATATACAGCAAACAATGAAAACAATCGACTATATCCCAACTTCCAAAATAGAAAGGGCGACCAAATTGGTTCAAACTGGAGCAAAAGTAGGAGTGAACTATTTGAAATATTACGGAGAGAAAATTGTTAATCCAGATGTAACTCGTGATAAATTAAATGAAAATAACGCCGAAGATATTTACGACGGACTTAAAAGCTTAAAGGGAAGTGCGCTTAAGGTAGCACAGATGTTAAGTATGGACAAGAATTTTTTGCCACAAGCTTACGTCGAAAAATTCTCATTGTCACAATTTTCTGTACCACCACTTTCAGCACCGTTAGTATTAAAAACATTTAAAACTAATTTTGGTAAAACTCCCTATGAAATTTTTGATGAGTTTAATCCCAATTCAGTAAACGCAGCAAGTATTGGACAAGTACACTTAGCTGTAAAAGAGGGTAAACAACTAGCTGTTAAAATTCAATATCCAGGAGTTGCCAATAGTATTTCATCCGATTTGGCTTTGGTAAAACCAATGGCAATACGAATGTTCAATCTTCAAGGAAAAGATTCAGATAAATATTTTAAAGAAGTAGAAGATAAGTTAATCGAAGAAACTAATTATTTGTTAGAATTACAACAGAGCCAAGAGGTAGTAAATGCTTGCGAAAAAATAGAAAATTTAGTATTCCCAAATTATTATCCAGAGTTCTCTTCAGAGAAAATCATAACTATGGACTGGATGAAAGGAATCCATCTTTCAGAATATACGGCAAAGACACGTAGCCAAGAGGAATCGGATACAATTGGACAGGCGCTTTGGGATTTTTATATGTATCAAATTCATATTTTAAGAAAAGTTCATGCAGATCCACATCCTGGAAATTTCTTGGTAAACGACAAAAATCAGTTGGTAGCGTTAGATTTTGGATGTATGAAACAAATTCCAAATGATTTTTATATCCCATATTTTGAGCTAATCAATAAAGAAGTGATAACCGATGAGAAACTTTTTAATGAAAAACTTTTTGAATTAGAAATTCTACGAGCAGATGATACTAAAGAAGAGATAGCCTATTTTACAGGAATGTTCCATGACCTATTGTCTTTATTTACAAAACCATTCCAATCAGATACATTTGATTTTTCTGATGAAGACTTTTTTGATAATATAGCACAATTAGGAGAGCGTTTTTCTAAAGACACAAACCTCAAAAAAATGAATGGTAACCGAGGATCGAAACATTTTATATATATGAATCGTACTTTCTTTGGCTTATATAATTTAATGTTTGATTTAAAAGCTAAAATTCAAGTAAATAATTATCAGAAATATTAGGAGCATAATCCAGCTCTACACTGTATCTCTTGTGGTGAACCCCACCACAAGAGGATGCCGTTACTATCTGGGCTAGAGCAATCCTAACCTAGAAATAATTAAATAAATAATGTTAGGCGACACAAATACATCTATGTTCTCGTTTAGTTAAAGCTGTTTAAGCAACGTCAAAATTACCTCAAAATGCCTTTTTTATAAGTAGCAATTGCTCGGTCTCTAGCAAAAGCATGTTCAATCATAGGGGTATTATAACCTAAATCAAATTCAGGAATCCATTTTCGAATATAAATTCCTTTCTCATCAAATTTCTTAAGTTGAATTTCAGGGTTAAAAACTCTAAAATACGGAGCAGCATCGCAACCAGTACCTGCAGCCCATTGCCAGTTACCCACATTCGAAGCTAATTCATAATCCAGTAATTTCTCGGCAAAATAAGCTTCGCCCCATTGCCAGCTAATTAATAAATGCTTGCATAAAAAACTAGCAACAACCATTCGAACACGATTGTGCATATATCCAGTTTCGTTAAGTTGGCGTATTCCAGCATCAACCATTGGATATCCAGTAGTACCAGAGCACCAACGTTTAAAGTCATTTTCGTTATTTAACCATTCAATCCCGTCATAAGCCGATTTAAAATTGTGGTTAACAACATTCGGAAAACTAAACAAAATTTGAATAAAAAACTCTCTCCATATTAGTTCACTCAAGAAAATTTGATTTTTTTGAGAAGCCCAATTTACTAACTTACGAGTACTAACAGTTCCAAAACGTAAATGAGGAGACAGGTACGAAGTAGTGTCTAAGGCTGGATAATCGCGTGTTTCATGGTAATTCGAAATATTCTTTAGATTATGGGGAAGCACAACGATTGTACTTTTTTCAAATCCAATTTGATTTATCGATGGAAAAGGGAATTGGCTTTTATAAAAATTAGAAAAAAGGCTAGCAGTATCATATGTTTCAGCTCCACCATTCAGCTTGTATTTCTCTAGCCATTTGTTTTTATAAGGAGTGTATATAGTGTAAGGTAGACCATCTGCTTTTGTGATTTCTTTTTCTTCAAACACAACATGATCTTTGTATGAAAAAGCAGTAACTCCTTTTTCTTTCAATAAATCAGAAATAAAAAGATCTCTTTTTATAGCATAAGGTTCATAATCTTTATTAAAAAAAACATTCTGAATGTCGAATTCTTCGACAAGAGATTTCCAAACCTCGGCAGTTTTCCCTTTTTTAATCAAAAGCGAACTTCCAATTGTATTTAATTCTAAATTAATTTTCTCAAGAGAATCGTAGATAAAGCTAACTCTAGAATCATCTTTAGGCAGACTTTCAAGAATTGCATCATCAAAAATAAATAAAGGAATAACCGGAAATTGAGATTCAAGGGCATGAAATAATCCTCGATTGTCATCCAAACGTAAATCACGTCTGAACCAAAAAAAACTAACTTTTTGCTTGTTCATTATTTAGTATTAAAAAGTTCTTCTACTTTTTTATAACGATATTCAAAAATCGTTTTTAATTCATTTTTTACAACTAGGGAATTCATAATGCGTCCAATAAATCCTAATGGCAGTGCATAATGTACAACATCAGTCATTTTAGTTCCATTAGGAGTGGCTTCAAAAAAATGTTTGTGATGCCATAAGCTGTAAGGACCAAAACGTTGTTCATCTATAAAGTAATTATTTTCTTTAACGATTGTTATTTCAGTCATCCAGTTTAGCTTAATACCTAATAGAGGAGTAATTTTATATTGAATGATTTGTCCAGCATACATCAATTTGTCATCATAATCAGTGACCTCAAAACCCATCGACTTTGGAGTAATTACTTTAAGGTTTTTAGGGTCAGAAAAAAAAGTCCAACATTCATCCAAACTAGCATTAATATGTTGAACAGATTCTTTTTTATATACTTTCATAACTTACTATTAGATTTTATAGTACTTAAAAGGCACGAATAGCATTCCAAAACATTCACCATGTTCTTTACCTAGGTGTTTATGATGCGCTTTATGCGCTTTTCTTAATCCTATAAGGTATTTATTTTTGGTGTTTTTAAACCATTTAAAGCGTTGATGGATTAACACGTCGTGAACCATGAAGTAACACAGTCCATAAAAAGTTAATCCCAAACCGATAAAGAATAAATAATTGATGCCATCTACTGTTCCAAAATAGAATAGTAAAATACTAGGGATAGCAAAAATTACAAAGAAAATATCATTTCGCTCAAATACATTTGCATATTTAGGCTGATGATGATCAGAATGAAAATACCACATAAAGCCATGCATAACAAATTTATGAGTACACCAAGTGACACATTCCATAAAGAGAAACACGCCTATAAAAATTAAAAAGGAAACCATTGTTTTATTTTTTGTTAGAAATTATACCATTCTTAGTTTATAAGAAACAAAAGATTTGGCTAGTAATCCAGCTTTAGAATAATTAGAAACTCTAATTCTTTCATTGCCTATCTCGTGGCAAGGCGTATTTTCAAGTTTCTTTAAAAGCTTTTTGTAATAAATATAAGCAGTATAGACTCCAAACTTAGCTTCAACAGGAAGTTTTACAATTCCTTGGTAAGCTATTCTAAAATCTTCTTCAATCTCATTTATAATTTTGTCTTTTGAGATTTCATCAAATGAGTTTAAATCGATTCCTGGAAAATAGTTTCGGTTCAAAATCAGATTGTCGTCTTTTAAATCTCTTAAAAAATTCACTTTTTGGAAAGCGGTGCCCAATCGCATAGCTTCCATTTTTAATGTTTCATATTTTGAATCACTACCAGAAACAAATACCTTAAGGCACATTAAGCCAACAACATCCGCAGAACCATAAATATAATCTTCAATTTCTTTCTTATTATAGTCCGTTTTGATTAAATCTTGTTTCATGCTTTTTATAAAAGACTGAATTAAATCATCGGTAATATTGTATTTTTTCACAGTTTGCTGGAAAGAATTTAAAATAGGATTTAGACTTATACCGTTTGCGATTGCTTTATAATATTCTTTCTCGAAATCATCGATTAGATTTTTTTTATCATAGCCATGAAAAGAATCTACAATTTCATCAGCAAAACGGACAAAGCCATAAATGCTATAAATTGCATCTCTTATACTTGGAGCTAGCATATATACCGCTAAAGAGAAAGAAGTACTATAGCTTTGGGTTACGAGTTTGCTACATTTAAACGAGACATTATCAAATAACTGCTTCATAATCTTATAATGAAAATGATTTGTTTATTAATTCCGATACTAGTTTTCCTGATATTAAAGCAGGCGGGACACCAGGTCCAGGAACAGTTAATTGTCCAGTAAAGTATAAATTTTTTATTTTTTTACTTTTCAGTTTAGGTCTTAAAAATGCAGTTTGTAATAGGGTATTAGCCATTCCGTATGCATTTCCTTTATAGGCATTATAATCCTTGATAAAGTCATTTTTGCAAAAAGACTTCTTAAATATAATATTATTTTTGATTGATTGTTGTGTTACAGTTTCAAAACGGTTAATTATTTTTTCAAAATATTCTTCGCGTAGTGCTTCAGTGTCTTCTATTCCAGGAGCTAACGGAATTAGGAAAAAACCACTTTCCATTCCCTCAGGAGCTGCTGTTGTATCAGTAATAGATGGGAAGTTAGCATAAAACAAAGGAGCTTCAGGCCACTTAGGTTCATCATAAATATCTATGGCGTGTTGATTAAAGTCAACATCAAAGAATAAAGCATGATGAGAAATTGCTGAGATTTTTTTATCAAATCCAACATAAAATAAAAGCGAAGAAGGAGCAAATACTCGACTTTCCCAATAGGAGTCAGAATAGGCTCGATGTTCCTCATCTAATAGCGTTTCAGTGTGTTGGTAATCGGCACCGCTTAAGATTATATCCGAAGAAATGATCTCGTCATTCACAATTAATGAAGTTGCAGTATTATTTGTTACAATGATTTTGTCTATGTTAGAATTGGTTTTAATAGTAACTCCAAGTTCTTTGGCAAGACTTTCGATTCCACGTACTACATCAAACATACCAGTTTTGGGATGCCAAGTGCCTAATCCAAAATCAGCATAGTTCATGAAATTGTAGAAAGAGGGGGTCTTAGATGGTTTAGCACCTAGAAATAAAACTGGAAATTCAAGAATTTGAATCAGTCTTTCATCTTTAAATTCCTTGCGAATATCCTTGCTAACCGTTCCAAAAAACTGACTCAATTTTTGTGTTGTTTCCAGAGTAATTAATTCCAAAGCGGAAACACCCGGGCGATACACTAATTTTTTTATCGCAATATCGTAGTTGCTTTTTGCTTTTGATATGTAATCAACTAATTTTTTTCCACTTCCTTTCTCTATAGATTCAAAAGTAGAAGCAATTTCTTCTAGATTATCAGTGATTGCCATAAATTCATTAACTCCAAAATAGACGCGATAGGCAGGGTTTAGCTTGATTAACTCATAGTAGTCACTTGTTTTTTTGTCAAAATCATTAAAGAAATTTTCGAATACATCGGGCATCCAATACCAGCTTGGGCCCATGTCAAAAGTAAAGCCATTGCTTTTTAACTGTCTGGCTCTACCACCTATAGATGCGTTTTTTTCATAAATGGTCACGTCATAACCTTGCTTGGCTAGATAGCACGAAGCGGCTAAAGACGAAAAACCCGAACCAATAATTGAGATTGTTTTTTTCATTTGTTTAACAAATTTACAAAATAATTAAACAAAACAATTAGATATGCGTTACTAATTCTTCTATAGAGTTAAAAATATGTATTCTTTGATTTAGATTCTCTGTCTCAATGTATTCGACAACTCTACCAATTAGCCATATTTCGTTAGTGTTATTTAGTAACTCTGTACTCATGTTATTTACGTATTGATTGACTGTACTTCGGTCAGGTTGAGTAGTGAGGTAAGAAACAAAAGTGATATTGTTAAAATGATTGTTAAGCTCTTTCAGGTTTTCTATAGGCATGCTTTCACCCAAGTAAATTGTTTTATAGCCTTCTAGAAGTATCTCGTATTGGATATACATTAATCCGAGTTCATGAATTTCATTCATTGGTAATGAAAGCACATATATCCTGTTGTTTCTTGTTGGCTTTTGAACTTGAAGTTTCTCTGTATTTATATGTAATTTTTGTTTTATCAAGTTAGATATAAAATGTTCATGAGCTGGAGAGATAGTGTCAGATTGCCATAGTAAACCTAATTCATTTAAAAGAGGAATAAATACTTGTTGGAAGATTTCCTTAAATGTTTTTTCAGTAGACAGCCAATTAAATGTATTGAAGAATGACTCTTGGTCAAAATTCATCATTGCCATTTTAAATGCGCTGATGGCATGATTTTTTGTATTCTTGTTGGAAATGATTTCTTTAACTAATTGCGGAATTTTATCCTGAGGATAGGTCGCTATTTTTGAAATCTTATATCCATATTCATGTAGCAATGTAATGTTCAATAGTTTTTGTAAACTAGCTAAATCATACAGGCGAATATTGGTGTCAGTACGCATAGGTTCAAGGATATTATATCGCTTTTCCCAAATACGAATAGTATGGGCTTTGATTCCAGAAAGATTTTCAAGATCTTTTATGCTAAAAACACTTTTTATATTGTTTATCATTAACGAGTATTTGATAAACAAATGTAACTTAATTTCTATAAAGATACTTGAAATTAGAAATTTATAGTTTTTAGTTTATTCAAAATTGACAGTCTGATGAGAGTTGAGCTTGTCTAGGTGTAATATGGTTTTAGTGTTGTTTCCATTGCGATTGTACATTGTTTCAAATTTAGCGCCGTATATAACCTCTTTGAAGGTGTATGAGGTTCTTGCAGCTACAGTATTGCTATACGTGTCATCAAATGTTTTAATGAATACCAATATTTCTCCATGGATAGCGGTGAAGTCATCTTTTGTGAATTTATATAACGGACTTTTTTCTGTTATGGGATGTACTAATGTCCAGCTTAATGTTAGGGCGTTGATTTGCTTTAATTCTAATTCAAGTGAATAGAACTTGTTTGTTTTTACTCCGTCTTCTTCAACACTGATCCCTAAGGTGATTTTTGCTTCAGCATCTGTAAAATTTGTGTTTTTAAAAGGAACAAGTCGAATCATTAAAGCTTTGTGATCTCCATAAGGGCTAATTAAAGCGTTATGGGAGAATTTAAGAAATGCTGTTGGTCTACTAAATCTTCCGAAAAAGAGTCCAGTTGCTATGGCAAAGCTCAGTAAACCTATTAAAGCTTCGGCGGCCGATAGAGAACTGGTTAAAAAACCGGTTGGACTAATGTGTCCATAGCCTACCGTTGTGAATGTTTGTGCACTAAAAAAATAGGCTTGCCCAAATTTTGCCCATTCGCTTTGTGAGGCGACAATTCCGTCAAGATGTTCTATTCCAATTGCGTAATAAGCAATTGCAAAAATGAAATTTATAGCAATATAAAAAGAGAATAAGATAAGCATGAACTTCCAAGCTGGCATATCTATCATAGTGTGATACCAGCTAATACGACGTAATACATGCATTCCTCTTTTTTCAATATTTGGAGAACCATCCTTATTTACAAAACGGCCTCCGTAATTGTTAGAGTTAGTCCCAAAACCGGAATTCTTGTCGGTTTCGGCTTTAGTATTTATCTTTTTTAGTATTGACATATATTATATCGAATAAGTTTAGACTAAATTCAATTGATCGCCGAATATTCTATCAAATATAAGCATAAGTTAGAATACAAAAAAGCACCCAACTCTTACTTTGTGAAAAGAAAAGTTGGGTGCTTTTTAATGATTTTTATTTACAAAAAGTAGCTTTGTTTTTGCTAGCACTTTGACTGCCTAATTCTATTGCTTTGGTGAAATCTTTGCAAGCATTTTTCTTGTCTTGAATTTGAGTGTAACAAGTACCTCTTAGATTGTAGGCTATATAATCTTTAGGATTTAAGGCAATCGATGAAGTACAGTCTTTAATTGCTGCTTGAAAATCTTTTAATTTATAATTTACGTTGGCTCTTCCGGTAAATGCATCTGCATTCATAGGGTCTAATTCAATTGTTTTATTAAAGTCTTCAAGAGCCCCTTTAGTGTCGTTTAATTTTAGTTTGGCAACACCTCTGTTCTGATATGCTTCTGTGAAGTTTGCTTTTAGCTTAATGGCTTTGGTGTAATCAACTATTGCGCCTTTTGTATTTCCATTTTCGGCTTTTCTCAAGGCTTGATCAAAATAATCAGATCCAGATTGGCTCCAGCTTATGCTGCTTGTTAAGAATAATAAAATAAGTAATGATTGTTTCATAAAAATAAAAAATTAGTAGGTTTATGTTTAACGTGATTTGGTATGGTTTATTGTAACAAAAAAGGGAAACATCATTTGATATTTTCCTTTTTGTTATTAGTTTATTTATTCTCTTTATAAGATTTATGGAAATAAAAAAAGGGCCAAGTAAAATTACTTGACCCTTTGTGACCCGACTGGGGCTCGAACCCAGGACCCCATCATTAAAAGTGATGTGCTCTACCAACTGAGCTATCGAGTCGTTATTGGTAATGATATATTTTGTTTAGTCACAAAATTTGTGACCCGACTGGGGCTCGAACCCAGGACCCCATCATTAAAAGTGATGTGCTCTACCAACTGAGCTATCGAGTCATTGCTATCATTGCAATAGTATGTATGTAAAAAAAAATGTGACCCGACTGGGGCTCGAACCCAGGACCCCATCATTAAAAGTGATGTGCTCTACCAACTGAGCTATCGAGTCATTATTTTTCAATAATTTATTATATTTGATCACAAATTTTGTGACCACGGTGGGATTTGAACCCACACGCCCTTTCGAGCACCACCCCCTCAAGATGGCAAGTCTACCGTTTCTCCACGTGGCCAAAAAAAAAAGGCCAAGTAAAAGTTTACTCAACCTTCTGTGACCCGACTGGGGCTCGAACCCAGGACCCCATCATTAAAAGTGATGTGCTCTACCAACTGAGCTATCGAGTCTGCTGTCAAGGAAAGTTTTTATGTTTGATCACAAATCTTGTGACCCGACTGGGGCTCGAACCCAGGACCCCATCATTAAAAGTGATGTGCTCTACCAACTGAGCTATCGAGTCATATTCTTTCCTTGAATGCGGGTGCAAATATAAGGAGTTATTTTCGAAGTTTCCAAGCATTTTTATTATAAATTTGTCTTTTTTTTGGAAAAATTTCCAATAGCTTAGTTTATAAGGTTTTATTAGTATGAAAAAAATAGTGTTATTAGGGTATATGGGTTGCGGTAAGTCAACAATTGCTCAGAAATTATCAAAAATCGTAGAAATCCCTTTTTTGGATTTAGATAAATGCATCGAAAATAAGGTTGATTTAACCATAAATGAAATTTTTGAGACCCATGGAGAGATTTATTTTAGAAAATTAGAGCATGAAACATTTGTAGAATTGCTTCAATCTCCCGAAGAAATGATTATAGGTCTAGGAGGAGGGACACCTTGTTATGCTAATAATCATGAATTGCTAAATAAAGAAGGTGTGTTATCTGTTTATTTAAAAGCATCAATCGATACTTTATATGGACGCCTGCTTAATAATAAAAGTAAACGTCCACTTATTGCTGATAAAAATGAAGCGGAGATGAGAGAATTTATAGCAACACATCTTTTTGAAAGAAGTTTCTATTACAATCAAGCTAAATATAAGGTAAGTGTAGATGAGAGAACAATAGAGGAAACAGTTTCTGATATCCTTAAGGTTTTAGCTTAGGAAGGCATAATTGTTATTGTTGTCATCAAATACAACCTGTACGTGTTCTAGTAACGAAGTTGAAAGGGATATGCCTTTGAAATCTGCTTTTACCGGGTATTTTTTGTGATTTCTGTCTACAAGAACAGCTGTTTTGAATTTCTTTAGCGGAACGTCCAGAAAATGACGAACAGCGTATATTAATGTAGTGCCAGAGTTTAATACGTCATCAACAAGAACTAATCCTTTGTTTGTGTATTGATCTTTGGTTAGTGAAGTGTTTATAGGAGACTCGGGTTTTTGTTTGTTTACTTGTACTTCGCAAAGAGATACTTTAATAGAAGAGATAGATTCAAGTGCTTTTGCTAGTTTTTCAGCAAAAATAAATCCGTTAGTTGCAATTCCAGCAATTACAATTTCATCGTCCTCTACAAAGGTTTCATATATTTGATAGGCGATACGTTTAATTTTATGTTCTATTTCTTGGTTTGTTAAGATGATGTTCTTGCTCATTGTAGTTGTTTTAAAGTAATAAAAGTTGAATAATGTGAAATTGAATGTTATTCAGATTCGTCTTCGTCGCTAGAAATGTCATTTCCGAATTCGTCAATATCTCTACGGTCTTTTTTGGTAGGTCTTCCGGTTCCGTTTTTTCGGTAATGTTCTTTAGATAGTTTTAGCAATTCCAAATGAGCATATGCTTCGGCTGGAGTTTCGTTCTTTCTATATATGTCAACAAGTTTTGCGCCAACTCTGTTTTCGGGAATATCTAGCACAGTTATGATTTGAGTAATTTGATCTTTTCGAAATGTAATTTTATCAGTCGGAAAAACCTCCTTCGAAGGTTTCGCAACTTGGCCATTCACAGTAACGTGGTTCTTCTTGCATGCCTCGGTGACCAAATTTCGAGTCTTGTAATAGCGCACGCACCATAGGTATTTATCTATTCTCATAAATTTTCAAAAATCGGAGTTAAATTGTTTACAAAAATAAATCAATATTGTATCTTGCGCACCTAAAAATCAACAATAATGAACAAAATTAAATATTATTTTATTTTAACAGTTGCGTCAGTCTCTTTATTTTCTTGTTCGAAAAGCGATTCTGCATCTGTAGAGCCTCTGAGGGATTATACAGTGCAGTATAAGGCGGATATTGCTGATATTAAAGATTATTTAGAAGCAAATACTTTTACAGTTACTGATGCGCCTGGTACTCCAGAAGATCAGGATATAAAAATTGTACCGAAAACAAAGCCAGAAGAGAAAAGTATAATGTCTTATTTGGATAGTCCGACTTTTCCAAGTTTGAGATCTAAGATCGTAAAGTTACATGGTATCGAATATACGATGTATTTTTTGATGCTTCGTGAAGGGGTTGGAGAATCACCATGTAGTGTTGATGGGGTTTTGACTTCTTATAAAGGAACATATTTGTATAGAAAACCTGCTGTGTCAGAAACAGAACCTTCTGTTGTTACGGCTTTTCCGTTTGAAGAAGTGGTTTTTCCGCAAGATTTTTTTAATATGTATACTTTAGCTGTTAAAGGATGGGGGGAGACTTTTCCAAATTTTAAAGCTGGTACTATAGGTGGGGTTGTAAATGGAGTTCCTCAGTATAATGATTTTGGTGCAGGAGTTATGTTTTTGCCTTCTGGTTTAGCTTATTACGGGAGTGGTAGTGCTGCGATACCAGCTTATGCTCCTTTGATTTTTAGTTTTAAATTGTATGCGATAAAGCGTTTGGATCATGATGGTGATGGAATCTTGTCTTATCTAGAGGATGATGGAGATGGGTATTTAAGAGATATGCGTAATAAGACAGATTATCCGGGTAATGATATGAATCCTGATGATACAGATAAGGATGGGATTCCAGACTTCTTAGATATCGATGATGATGGAGATGGTATCGCAACGAAAGTTGAAATTAAAAATCCGAATACGGGTGAGCCTTATCCGTTTGATCTTATTCCAGTATGTACTCCTTCAGGGTTTAAAAATTATTTAGATCCTTCTTGTTATCCTGGTAGTAAATAATTAGGATGAAAAAAAACTCAAGCGACTACTATGTTATAGTAGTCGCTTTTTTTTGTGCTTATATATAGGTGTGATTACTCATTATATATAGGAGACAGTAATCAAAAGAAGCGCAGATACCGATTTTCAGGAGCTTTTACCTGCTATGCGCTTCAATCTTGTCCTTTTTAAAGAAAAAAGGGCAAGGATTTCCGCTTCTATCAGGGCTAGGAGGGGTAAAATAGAGGATAAACGACATATTTAACGACAATATAATAAGCTTGTGTCTTTGCGTCTTCGCGAGAACCCCAGTAAAAGCGAGTGAAAACAAGGAAAGAGAATGCTACCCCACAGAAAAACCTCATAAAACGCAAAAACACCCAAATGTTAAAATTAACGTTATCAATACATTAAGAAATAATCAAAAAATAAACGCAAAAACACAAGCGGAAAGTATTGTTTATCTATAAAAAGGTGGTAGTTTTGCACCCGCAACAAACAAGACGTTCACTGAAATACTGACAAGCAAACAATTAAAATTAGAAACGAAAGTTTTAAAAATAAAGATTAAAAAAAGCTTGTGAGTTTGGAAAACGAAAGTTACATTTGCACCCCGCAAAAGAAGCGAAGTTCCTTGAAATACTGCTAAGATAAGAAGTGAAATTAGAAATAAAAATTTCTAAAAAAAACTTCAAAAATATCTTGCCAGTTAAAAAGGAGTTCATTACTTTTGCACTCGCTTTGAGAAACAAGCGACACAAAAATAAAGAGAAAGTTCTTAGACATATTGAATTGACAGCCGTTTCGAAAGAGATTTCGAAACAAATAATAAAGAGTAATAGAATCGCAAGATTTGAATATAACCGATAGAATCTGAGTCGCAATATAATATAAAAAATATACGATGAAGAGTTTGATCCTGGCTCAGGATGAACGCTAGCGGCAGGCTTAACACATGCAAGTCGAGGGGTATGCTTCTTCGGGAGCAGAGACCGGCGCACGGGTGCGTAACGCGTATGCAATCTACCTTTTACAGAGGGATAGCCCAGAGAAATTTGGATTAATACCTCATAGCATTGCAGAATGGCATCATTCAGCAATTAAAGTCACAACGGTAAAAGATGAGCATGCGTCCCATTAGCTAGTTGGTAAGGTAACGGCTTACCAAGGCTACGATGGGTAGGGGTCCTGAGAGGGAGATCCCCCACACTGGTACTGAGACACGGACCAGACTCCTACGGGAGGCAGCAGTGAGGAATATTGGACAATGGGCGCAAGCCTGATCCAGCCATGCCGCGTGCAGGATGACGGTCCTATGGATTGTAAACTGCTTTTATACAGGAAGAAACCCTGGTTCGTGAACCAGCTTGACGGTACTGTAAGAATAAGGATCGGCTAACTCCGTGCCAGCAGCCGCGGTAATACGGAGGATCCAAGCGTTATCCGGAATCATTGGGTTTAAAGGGTCCGTAGGCGGTTTAGTAAGTCAGTGGTGAAAGCCCATCGCTCAACGGTGGAACGGCCATTGATACTGCTAAACTTGAATTATTAGGAAGTAACTAGAATATGTAGTGTAGCGGTGAAATGCTTAGAGATTACATGGAATACCAATTGCGAAGGCAGGTTACTACTAATTGATTGACGCTGATGGACGAAAGCGTGGGTAGCGAACAGGATTAGATACCCTGGTAGTCCACGCCGTAAACGATGGATACTAGCTGTTGGGAGCAATCTCAGTGGCTAAGCGAAAGTGATAAGTATCCCACCTGGGGAGTACGTTCGCAAGAATGAAACTCAAAGGAATTGACGGGGGCCCGCACAAGCGGTGGAGCATGTGGTTTAATTCGATGATACGCGAGGAACCTTACCAAGGCTTAAATGTAGTTTGACCGATTTGGAAACAGATTTTTCGCAAGACAAATTACAAGGTGCTGCATGGTTGTCGTCAGCTCGTGCCGTGAGGTGTCAGGTTAAGTCCTATAACGAGCGCAACCCCTGTTGTTAGTTGCCAGCGAGTCATGTCGGGAACTCTAACAAGACTGCCAGTGCAAACTGTGAGGAAGGTGGGGATGACGTCAAATCATCACGGCCCTTACGCCTTGGGCTACACACGTGCTACAATGGCCGGTACAGAGAGCAGCCACTGGGCGACCAGGAGCGAATCTATAAAACCGGTCACAGTTCGGATCGGAGTCTGCAACTCGACTCCGTGAAGCTGGAATCGCTAGTAATCGGATATCAGCCATGATCCGGTGAATACGTTCCCGGGCCTTGTACACACCGCCCGTCAAGCCATGGAAGCTGGGGGTGCCTGAAGTCGGTGACCGCAAGGAGCTGCCTAGGGTAAAACTGGTAACTAGGGCTAAGTCGTAACAAGGTAGCCGTACCGGAAGGTGCGGCTGGAACACCTCCTTTCTAGAGCCTTAGTGTTAGCTATATGCACGCTAGGGAATGAAGACGAAAGATACTAAAGGTTCATCTCTAAAGATTATATTACTCTGCTGTTAGTTCAAATAATAAATTTAAGTAAAACAGAGTCTCGTAGCTCAGCTGGTTAGAGTACTACACTGATAATGTAGGGGTCGGCAGTTCGAGTCTGCCCGGGACTACTATTTAAAACTTAAATAAAAGGAAATTTTAGAAGTTGAGCATTTATGAGCGAATTCATAACTCATAATTCATCATCATTTTAAAAATGGGGGATTAGCTCAGCTGGCTAGAGCGCCTGCCTTGCACGCAGGAGGTCAACGGTTCGACTCCGTTATTCTCCACTATCTTTAAGAAGATAGAATATAGAAAAAAAGAATATAGATTAAGTCTATACTCTAATCTCTATTTTCTTAATCTAAAAAGAAAAAGTTCATTGACATATTGAGATAAGAAAATAATAAAAAGTAGAAAGCGTTTTTATTGAGTAACAATACAAAATATAAAAACAAAAAAAAACGGTCATATTAAATTATGATTGGTACAATAAGCAAAATAAGGGCGTATGGGGGATGCCTTGGCTCTCAGAGGCGATGAAAGGCGTGATAAGCTGCGAAAAGCTACGGGGATCGGCACACACGAATTGATCCGTAGATACCTGAATGGGGCAACCCACTATGTTGAAGACATAGTACACCGATAGGTGGGCAAACCCGCTGAACTGAAACATCTAAGTAGGCGGAGGAGAAGAAAACAAAAGTGATTCCGTAAGTAGTGGCGAGCGAACGCGGATTAGCCCAAACCAACCATGTTACGGCATGATTGGGGTTGTAGGACCACGAGATTTCTTGCACAAAGAATTAGAATCTACTGGAAAGTAGAACCATAGAGGGTGATAGTCCCGTATAGGTAATGAGTGTAAAGGATAGTGGTATCCTGAGTAGGGCGGGGCACGTGAAACCCTGTCTGAATTTGGCGGGACCATCCGCTAAGGCTAAATACTCCTGAGAGACCGATAGTGAACCAGTACCGTGAGGGAAAGGTGAAAAGAACCGTGAATAACGGAGTGAAATAGATCCTGAAACCATACGCTTACAAGCGGTCGGAGCCCTTTCGTGGGGTGACGGCGTGCCTTTTGCATAATGAGCCTACGAGTTAACGTTGCTGGCAAGGATAAGTGGTTAAGCCACGGATCCGTAGCGAAAGCGAGTCTGAATAGGGCGCTTTAGTCAGTAGTGTTAGACGCGAAACCGTGTGATCTACCCATGGGCAGGTTGAAGCTGTGGTAACACACAGTGGAGGACCGAACCGGTTGACGTTGAAAAGTCTTCGGATGACCTGTGGGTAGGGGTGAAAGGCCAATCAAACTCGGAAATAGCTCGTACTCCCCGAAATGCATTTAGGTGCAGCGTTGTGCATAAAGTTATATAGAGGTAGAGCTACTGATTGGATGCGGGGGCTTCACCGCCTACCAATTCCTGACAAACTCCGAATGCTATATAATGTTTCACAACAGTGAGGGCTTGGGTGCTAAGGTCCAAGTCCGAGAGGGAAAGAACCCAGACCATCAGCTAAGGTCCCCAAATATATGTTAAGTTGAAAGAACGAGGTTTGTCTGCCCAGACAGCTAGGATGTTGGCTTGGAAGCAGCCATTCATTTAAAGAGTGCGTAACAGCTCACTAGTCGAGCGGACGAGCATGGATAATAATCGGGCATAAACATATTACCGAAGCTATGGATTTACAGTTTACTGTAAGTGGTAGGGGAGCATTCTAACAGGGTTGAAGGTGTATCGTAAGGTATGCTGGACTGGTTAGAAAAGAAAATGTAGGCATAAGTAACGATAATGCGGGCGAGAAACCCGCACACCGAAAAACTAAGGTTTCCACAGCTATGCTAATCAGCTGTGGGTTAGTCTGGTCCTAAGGCGAACCCGAAAGGGACAGTCGATGGCTAACGGGTTAATATTCCCGTACTACTAATTACTGTGATGGGGTGACGGAGTGATGAAAGCGCCGCGAACTGACGGAATAGTTCGTTGAAGTACCTACCTATAAGCTGTGCAGGCAAATCCACACGGCTTGGGGAAATACGATAGTACTCGGAGACTTCGGTTGAAGAGATAGTGCGCCTAAGGGCTTCCAAGAAAAACCTCTAAACTTCAGGTAATTAGTACCAGTACCGTAAACCGACACAGGTAGTTGAGGAGAGAATCCTAAGGTGCTCGAGAGATTCATGGCTAAGGAATTAGGCAAAATAGACCTGTAACTTCGGGAGAAAGGTCGCCAGCAGCAATGCTGGCCGCAGTGAAGAGGTCCAGGCGACTGTTTATCAAAAACACAGGGCTCTGCAAAATCGTAAGATGAAGTATAGGGCCTGACACCTGCCCGGTGCTGGAAGGTTAAGAGGAGATGTTATCTTCGGAGAAGCATTGAATTGAAGCCCCAGTAAACGGCGGCCGTAACTATAACGGTCCTAAGGTAGCGAAATTCCTTGTCGGGTAAGTTCCGACCTGCACGAATGGTGTAACGATCTGGACACTGTCTCAGCCATGAGCTCGGTGAAATTGTAGTAGCGGTGAAGATGCCGCTTACCCGCAGTGGGACGAAAAGACCCTGTGCACCTTTACTATAGCTTAGTATTGACCTTGGATAAATGATGTGTAGGATAGGTTGGAGACTGTGAAGTGGCGTCGCTAGGCGTTGTGGAGTCATTGTTGAAATACAACCCTTTGTTTATCTGAGGCCTAACCCCGTGATTGCGGGGGACATTGCTTGGTGGGTAGTTTGACTGGGGTGGTCGCCTCCAAAAGAGTAACGGAGGCTTCTAAAGGTTCCCTCAGTACGCTTGGTAACCGTGCGTAGAGTGCAATGGCATAAGGGAGCTTGACTGAGAGACATACAGGTCGATCAGGTACGAAAGTAGAGCATAGTGATCCGGTGGTTCCGCATGGAAGGGCCATCGCTCAAAGGATAAAAGGTACGCCGGGGATAACAGGCTGATCTCCCCCAAGAGCTCATATCGACGGGGGGGTTTGGCACCTCGATGTCGGCTCGTCACATCCTGGGGCTGGAGAAGGTCCCAAGGGTTGGGCTGTTCGCCCATTAAAGTGGCACGCGAGCTGGGTTCAGAACGTCGTGAGACAGTTCGGTCTCTATCTACTGTGGGCGCAAGAAATTTGAGTGGATCTGATTCTAGTACGAGAGGACCGAATTGGACAAACCTCTAGTGTATCTGTTGTTCCGCCAGGAGCACCGCAGAGTAGCTACGTTTGGAAGGGATAAGCGCTGAAAGCATATAAGCGCGAAACCCACCACAAGATGAGATTTCTTTTAAGGATCGTGGGAGATGACCACGTTGATAGGCTATAGATGTAAAGGCAGTAATGTCATAGTCGAGTAGTACTAATAATCCGTAAGCTTATGTACACCTTTTCCCCACACTACGGTGTGGGGGAGAAACTTTCTAAATAAATTATATTTTTTCTTTATCTCAGTGTGTTAAGATATTGTTCACTTGATAATTAATAATCAACAATTAATAATTAACAATTGATAAGTTGTCCAAAGCAACTAACGACCTTAAGGTGGTTATTGCGGCGGGGCTCACCTCTTCCCATCCCGAACAGAGTAGTTAAGCCCGCCTGCGCAGATGGTACTGCAGTTATGTGGGAGAGTATGTCGTCGCCTTTCTTTTAAAACCCTGTTTCTAACGAAACAGGGTTTTTTTTTGCCCTTTTTTTAACCGAAATCCTTTCGCTACAATCTTGTCTTTCTGAGGAACGAAGAATCTCCACAAGTAGCTTACACAAAGTAGTTTTTATAGAATCCCGTTACCCCTATCTTGACCACAATCGTGTCTTTCTGAGGAACGAAGAATATCCGCAAGTAGCTTACACAAAATAGTTTTTAAAGAATGCTGTATTACCGGATCAACACTAAAACCAGAGATCAATAGGAAAACCTGGGATCAAGCGTTATTTTTGGGGACTAGTATAATCTAGGTATACTTTACGTTAGTTATTTGCGGAGGTTCTTCGTTCCTCAGAAGGATAATATTGCGGATAAAAAAAATGAATTGAAAAATGAATTGAAAAAGCGTACTAAAATGAATGCTAGTCCTTAGGTTTTAGGATTGATCCATGCCTTTGTTTTGGCATTAAAAGATTCAGCCGAGGCATTTGTACTACTGTTATCAAAGTAGTTTAAAATGGTTTAATAATTAAGCTGTATTGTATTTACAACGGTATTGAAAGATTTATAATTTTCATTTTGATCAATTATACTAGTGAACTAGTTTAGTATATGTTATCTCTTTTACGGAAGTAGTATTATAATTGTCAATAATAGTATTTCTAGTTTTTAATAATTAACTATTTGTAAGTAATGTTGTATTTTACGCAAGTAAAACGCTATATTTGTAAGATTATTAATTTAAAAAAAATAAATAAAATGAAAAGAAAGCTTGTTTTAATTGTATTTATGGCTCTTATTTCCTGTAATGCTGATGATCAAATGGATCAATCTGTAGTTGCTGAAATTTTTGATGAACCAGTATTAGTTAATGAGATCTTAGAGTTTAAAACTGAGGAATCCTTTTTGGGTTTGTATTCTAATTTATCAACATTTGATACTGATGGGCTTAATAAATGGATTTCTGATAAAAAGTTAATAGCGTTACTAAATATTGCTAGTGATTCTTTAGAAATGCAAGAAGATGTTATATCTAAATCTAGAGTTATTTATTCAGATGCTTTAAAATCTATTTTAAACTATGATTCAAAAGTTAAAATTGGGAATAATACATTATGGCTTAATGAACGTAGTTTTTATTTGTTGCCACGAAACTTACAAAATAAAAGATCTAAAGATCTTATAGCAATCCAAGATGATTTACAAGTTTATGGTCAATTATTAGGTAGTATTAAACCGGATGATAATTCAACAAGTAGAAATACTTTTCCTAATGAAAATAGAAGTAGAACATTTGTTACAGAGTTGGAAGGAGAGCAAGGAAGTAGGTTAAGACATGTGCTAGATTTGTTTAACGAGACGATTGTTATTAATGATGTTATAAAATCTAGTAAGATGTATTTAAGAAGTACATTGCAATATAGATCTTGTTCAACTTGGAGATGTACTTGGAAGGATGCTTCGGATTTAAGGAGTTTTCAAGCAATAAATTTATTTTGTAATGTTTGTCAAAATAGTGATGTTTTTAGTCCTTGGAAGCTAGAAATTCCGATTAGTGCTGTTGGTTTATCGGGTACGCAAACTTTTTTGCTTGCCAATTGGACACTGTCAAATGTTCTTGTTGAGCGATTTCCTAACTTTGCTGTCTCTGGTTCTGTTTCTGGCGGAGCAAATGGAGGCTGGTTTACCACAAATATTGCATGGTATTAATGTTATCTCTTATGATTATATGTAGACATGATTTACGGGTTATATTTTAATATAATCTGTGTGTTGCTTTTTTTGATTATTTAATTAAATGAAACATATAGCTTCTACTAATATGAATCCTTCCTTATGTTTAGGTTTTGGAAAAGGTAATTTTTTTTTTACTTAGTTTTTTATTTTGATAGGTCGTTTATAAATAAAACTAATAACTAAACAAGATTTTATTACTAAATTTTTGTAGATGTCTGTTTCCATGAATAAAATAAAGTAGAAATGAGGTAATGTGAAAAAACTTAAACTCTTGAAGTTTTGTCTTCAGGTCTTTAAGTTTTTTTACTATTTTTTTTGTTTTTGTAGCTATTTCAGTAGTTTTGTATAATGCCTTATCCACAATCTTATCTTTCTGAGGAATGAAGGGCTGAGTGATAGCGAATAGACGCAGTATTCACATCAACGGCTAACATGTAAAGAATCTTCTGCAAATGTCTATCCTTTTTTATATCTTATTTTTATCAATATGACTGAAAAAAGCATCTTTATAGGTAGCTCCAATCGGTAGTTCTTTCGTGTTTATAAAAACAGAAAAACTATCAGTAGATTCAATTTGTTTAAAAGCAACTACGTAAGATTTGTGAATTTGAATAAAATCATTTTCGGGTAAAGACTTAATTATGTTTTTTAAAGAAGAGTGAGTAATAATTTGTTGTTTTGAAGTATGAATGCAAACGTAATTCTGTAGACTTTCGATATAAAGTATTTCGCTTAGAAGCATTTTTTGAAATTTATTTTTACCATCAGTTTTTATAAAAGCAAATTCAGGCGTAGTATTGGTATTTGTAGGCTCAGTTTTAGAATCAGGTTTTAATTTTGATACGGCTTGATAAAAACGTTCAAAGGCAATTGGTTTTAGTAAATAGTCAACTGCATTTATTTCATAGCCTTCTAATGCGAAATCAGGGTAAGCGGTTGTGAAAATGATTTTGACATCTTTAGAAATAATTTTAGAAAGTTGCAAGCCTGTTAATTGAGGCATTTGTATGTCTAAAAAAACTACATCAATTTTATTGGAGTTTATAAATTCTAAAGCTTTTAATGAATCATTAAAAATTCCGATTTCTTCGAGGAAAGACACTTTCTCAATATAGTTTTTTAAAATACGTGTTGCAGGTGGTTCGTCATCAACAATTATGCATTTGAATTTCATAGACTGTTTTTTAAAGGTATTCTTAGGTAAGTTTTAAAGGTATTGTTTTCTGATGTTTTATTTAAGGTAAATTTATCGCTATAGGTGTATTCTAATCGCTTGATTAGATTTTTAAAGCCAATCCCAGTTGAAGAATAATTTTCGCTTTCAATAAAGTAATTAAAGGTAGTTATCTCTAAGGATTCTTTTTTAATGAGTATCAATATAATTGCTTTCTTATTTATATCGTTTAGTTTTCCGTGTTTAAAAACATTTTCTATAAAATGAATTAATACAGATGGAAGAATTGTTTCGGATGTATAATCTCCTTTAATCGCGAAATCTAAATTAAGTTGATCTTCAAATCTTTTTTGCTGTAAATGAATGTAGTTATTTATAAATTGAATTTCTTTTGTGAGTAAAACTTCTTCTTTATCGGTTTCTGTAATCACATAACGAAGTAAATCTGATAGTGTTAAGATGTCGGAGGCAATGTTGTCATCTTTTCCTATTAACTGGCTGTAAAATGAGTTTAATGTATTGAATAGGAAATGTGGACTTACTTGTGATTTTAGCATCTGAAATTCGGCTTTCTTATTCTCGAATAGTAATTTTTGATTTTGTTTTTGTGTTTCTTGAAACTGCCAAAATAAAAAACTTAAAGAACTAAGGAATATTGAAGGTAATCCAAAGAAAAAGTTATCCCTTATGTAGTATGCTGTATTTCTTGATGTTTCTACATAATTATGTATTCCTGTAATTTCATATACAATAACCTCTTGAAAAAAGTAACGTAATCCTGAAAAGATTATTAATGAGATTGGGATACTTATAATGTATAATAATAATTTTTTCTTATTTAAAAACCAGCTACAAAAAAAGTAAAAATTAAGAAGATAAACAATAAATATTGCTAGTATGTATCCAATGTTAAATAAGAAGTAAGTTTTATTAAAAAGGGATTCTAATTTTTGGTTGTTTACTCCGATAGTCCATAAGTTAAATATTAGAAATAATCCTAAAAATAAAATAATGTGATAGTAAAACGGGATTTTTAACTTCATAATTAAGTCTTAAATATTTTCAAAAGTACGATTATGACTTCGAATGAAAATCATTTTTATATAAAACCTTTATTTCTTGGGATGAACTGTTAGAAATGGTATATGTATGTTTTTAGGGTGCAATTTCAATCGTTTATACTTATAAATTTGGTGTATGTCAAATATTAAATGATTTTATTGAATGCTCGTATTCTTTTGTTTCGAATTTAAAAAACCATTCATGAAAAAAATCTTTTTATTACTTGTATTAATTATTGCGTTTAGTAATGCTTTTGCTCAAACAAAGAAAAAGCAAATTTTATTAATTGGAACGTTTCATTTTTCAAATCCCGGATTAGATGTTGCTAAAGTGAATACTTTTGATGTTATGTCTGATAAAAGCCAGAAAGAACTTGAGGATATAACAAATAAGATTAAAGATTTTGCTCCTGATAAATTTTTTGTAGAATGGAATTATAAGAAACAAGATAAGCTAGATAAATTATTTGCTAGTAACACTGATAGTTTACTCCGTAGTAATGCTGACGAAAGAATACAATTAGCATTAAGAACGGCTAAGAAATTAGGTCGTAAGCGACTTTTAGCGATTGATTATAATCAGGCAAGTTTTCCTTATGATAGTTTGTTAAAAGGAATGAAAGAAGCCAATCAGTTGGAACTATTAAAAAGGAATGAAGGTCTTATGGCTAGTTATGAGAAATCTCAAAATGAAAAAATATCGAAATATAGTTTAACTAAGCTTCTGTTGGATTATAATTCTAAAGAATCAGTTGCTGAGGATTTAGGATGGTATCTTGGAATTGGTAATGTTGCAGGAAAAATAGATAATTTTGTTGGCGCTTTTTTGGTGTCAGAATGGTATCGTAGAAATCTTTATATGTATTCTTTAATTCAAAAGCTTACAGAAGCTAAGGATAATAAGATTATGGTTTTGTTAGGTGCCAGTCATGCGGCAATGATGAGAGAATTTATAAAATATGATCCAAATTTTGAAGTAATAGAGTTGGAGACGATTTTAAAATAACTGTAAATTCAAAGCAAAAAAAAATCCTAAGCATTGCTTAGGATTTTTTATGTATAATTATTTTCTTAAATAATTAAGAAAGTGCAGCTTTAACTTGGTCAGCGGCTTCTTGAAATTCTACAGCTGATAAAATTGGCATTCCAGAGTTATCAATTAATTCTTTTGCAATAGCAGCATTTGTACCTTGTAAACGAACAATGATAGGCACTTTAATAGCGTCTCCCATGTTTTTGTAAGCGTCTACAACTCCTTGAGCAACACGGTCGCAACGAACGATTCCTCCGAAGATGTTGATTAAGATAGCTTTTACGTTAGGATCTTTTAAGATAATACGGAAAGCAGTTTCAACACGTTTTGCATCAGCAGTTCCACCTACGTCAAGGAAGTTTGCAGGCTCAAAACCAGCATACTTAATTAAGTCCATAGTTGCCATTGCTAATCCAGCTCCGTTTACCATACATCCTACAGTACCGTCAAGATCTACATAGTTTAATCCAACTTCTTTAGCTTCAACTTCAATTGGATTCTCCTCACGGATATCACGCATTTCAGCATATTTAGGTTGTCTGTATAATGCATTATCATCGATATTAACTTTAGCATCAACAGCTAAAATTTTATTATCAGAAGTTTTTAATACTGGGTTGATTTCAAACATAGAAGCATCAGAACCAATATATGCATTGTATAAAGAGTCAATGAATTTAACCATTTCTTTAAAAGCATTTCCAGAAAGACCTAAGTTAAAGGCAATTCTTCTTGCTTGAAAACCTTGTAATCCTACAGATGGATCAACTTCTTCAGTAAAGATTAAGTGTGGTGTGTGCTCAGCAACTTCTTCAATATCCATTCCACCTTCAGTAGAATACATGATCATGTTACGTCCTGTACCTCTATTCAATAAAACAGAAACATAGAATTCAGAAGTTTCACTTTCACCAGGATAGTAAACATCTTCAGCAACTAAAATTTTATTCACTTTTTTACCCTCAGCAGAAGTTTGAGGAGTAATCAATTGCATTCCGATGATTTGTTCAGCTATTTCTTCAACTTGTTGTAAGTTTTTAGCTAACTTAACTCCACCACCTTTTCCACGTCCACCTGCGTGAATTTGTGCTTTAATAACATGCCATCCTGTTCCAGTCTCAGCAGTTAATTGTTTTGCAGCAGCTACAGCTTCAACCGCATTATTAGCTACAATTCCGCGTTGAATGCGTACTCCGTAACTAGCTAAAATTTCTTTTCCTTGATATTCGTGTATGTTCATAATATAGAATTTGTCTGGTTCTGAATTTATTTCAGAATAAAAGTGGGACAAAAATAACAAAAATCAGCTTTAAAAAGAAATCTTTTTGGAATAAAAACCAAGACTTATTTTACTTCTCCATTTCTTCAAAATTAATTAGAAATTTGAGTTAAATAATTGTGTAACTAATGTTAATTTTATGACACTATATCGTTTGAGATTTAACATAAAATAGTGCGAATTTCGGTGTGTAATTGGGTTTTTGCATGTAAAAATGAAAAGTGGATTATGATTTTGTCAATTCGGGGTGGGTTAAAAAGTGTTTTTGACAATTTAGGATTGTTTTTCTATTATTACTATAAAAATGTAAGCGATACGCTTTATTCGATACATTATGTTTAACGGAATCTTTATTTTTGTAAAAAAAATATCAAGAATGAAAGTTAAAGAACAAGGGCTATATCTGCCCGAATTTGAACACGACAATTGTGGTGCAGGATTTATTTGTAATCTGAATGGTATTAAGTCTAACGACATCATTCACAAAGCATTGGATATCTTAATAAAATTGGAACATCGTGGTGCAGTTAGTTCTGATGGAAGAACTGGAGACGGTGCTGGAATTTTATTTGATATCCCACATGATTTTTTTAAGAAAGTTTGTG
Organism: Flavobacterium branchiarum; assembly: GCF_030409845.1. Taxonomy (NCBI): domain Bacteria; kingdom Pseudomonadati; phylum Bacteroidota; class Flavobacteriia; order Flavobacteriales; family Flavobacteriaceae; genus Flavobacterium; species Flavobacterium branchiarum. Next base: position 793,797 of record NZ_JAUFQQ010000003.1, read on the forward strand.
ATTTTGAAATTCCTGAAACACGTGAGTATGGAGTAGGAATGGTTTTTTTACCAAAAAGTAAAAATCAAGTTGCATTTTGTATTAATGCATTCGAAACAAACATTAAAGAGCAAAACCTATCTATTCTTGGCTGGAGAGACGTCCCAGTTGATGTAAATAGTTTAGGTGAGATTGCGGCAGAAAAAGAACCAACCGTTAAACAGGTTTTTGTTGGAAAAAATGGGCAGAATCTAACAGAACAACAATTTAATGCTAAGTTATTTGCAGCAAGAAAAATAGCAGAACATGCTGTCAGAAATTCTAAAACTTCTGAAAGTCACATGTTTTATTTCTCTAGTTTATCTACAACAACCATAATATATAAAGGTTTGTTGATGCCTGAAGATATTAGTGGTTATTTTATAGATTTAAAAGATACTGATTTAGTAACACGTTTGGCATTAGTTCACCAACGTTTTTCTACAAATACATTCCCTTCTTGGGAGTTGGCTCAACCTTTTAGGTATATGTGTCACAATGGAGAAATCAATACACTTCGCGGGAACATTAGCAGAATGAGAGCTCGAGAAGAATTGATGCAAAGTGATATTTTTGGCGAAGACATAAAAAAGTTGTTTCCTATTATCCTTGAAGGAAAGTCAGATTCAGCTTCTATGGATATGGTCGTTGAATTATTGTTAATGACAGGTAGATCATTGCCAGAAGCTATGATGATGGTAGTTCCAGAAGCTTGGGAGAAACACCAAACGATGTCGGAAGATAAAAAAGCATTTTATGAATATAATGCATGCATCATGGAGCCTTGGGATGGACCAGCTTCGATTCCGTTTACTGATGGAAATGTAATTGGTGCATTACTTGATAGAAATGGATTACGTCCTTCTCGTTATACATTAACAAAAAGCGGTTTTGTAATCATGTCATCAGAAATTGGTGTTCTTGATGTTAATCCCGAAGATGTAATTCAACACGGTCGTTTAGAGCCAGGAAAAATGTTCTTGGTAGATATGAACGAAGGTCGTATTATAGAAGATGATGAGATTAAAAATGCTATTGTAACTAAGCGTCCTTATAGAGAATGGCTTAATGATAACTTATTACCATTAGCAAAAGTGCCTTATACAAATAATCCAACGCCTGTTGAAAAGATTGATTTTGAAACAAGACAACGATTATTTGGTTATACAATTGAAGATTTAAAAACAATAATTAATCCGATGGGAGCTCAAGGAGCTGAAGCGATTAGTTCAATGGGTAATGATACACCATTGGCAGTTTTATCAGAGCAACCTCAATTATTGTATAATTATTTCAAGCAACTGTTTGCACAGGTAACTAATCCACCTTTAGATGGTATTCGTGAAGAAATTATCACAGATATCAGTTTAGCGGTAGGAGGAGATTTTAATATTTTTGAAATTGAATCAAAACAATGTAAAAAATTAAAAATCCAAAATCCAGTTATCTCAAAAGAGGATTTAGATAAAATTAAGAATATAGATCACGCCGATTTTAAAACAGCAACTATTTCTACTTTATATAAAATAGAAAAAGGAGTAAATGGTTTAGAGCGTGCTTTAGAAAAATGTGTCCAAGCAACTTACAAAGCGGTAAATGAAGGACACAATATCATTATTCTTTCAGATAGAGGAGTAAGCAAAGAGTTGGCGCCAATACCAATGTTGTTAGCTTGTTCATATGTTCACCATTCATTGAATATTTTACAGGTTCGTTCTAAATTCGGAATTATAATCGAATCGGCAGAACCTCGTGAGCCACATCATTTTGCCTTATTATTTGGTTATGGAGCAAGTGCGATTAATCCTTATATGGTAAATGAAATTATTCATAATCAGGTAGAACAAGGTTTTATTAAAGGAATAAAAGCAGATTATGCTATTGCAAATTATAATAAAGCTATTGCAAAAGGTATTCTTAAGATTATGAATAAAATAGGTATCTCTACATTACATTCTTATAGAGCTGCGCAAATTTTTGAAATCTTAGGATTAAATAAAACATTCTCTTCTAAATATTTCCCATATACACCATCTCGAATTGAGGGAATTGGTTTGATGGAAATAGAAAAAGAAGTTAAGAAAAGATACCAAAAAGCATTTCCAAATTCTAAAATTGCCAATTTATTGCCATTGGAAATTGGAGGTATTTACAGATGGAGAAGATCGGGTGAAAAACATATGTTTAACCCAACGACAATTGCTAAATTACAGCAAGCAGTTCGTTTAAACAGCCCAGAAAGTTACAAAGAATACTCTGACATGGTTAATGAGCAAAGCTCAAACCTAATGACAATTAGAGGTTTATTTGAATTTAATAATCTAGATCCAATTTCTATTGATGAAGTAGAGCCTTGGACAGAGATTGTGAAAAAATTCAAAACAGGAGCAATGTCTTATGGGTCAATCAGTAGAGAAGCACATGAGAACTTAGCAATTGCGATGAATAGAATTGGAGGAAAAAGTAATTCAGGAGAAGGAGGAGAAGATCCAAAACGTTTCCAGAAAGAAATTAACGGAGATTCTAGAAATAGTGCTATCAAGCAAGTTGCTTCAGGAAGATTTGGTGTTTCTATCAATTATTTGACAAATGCCAAAGAGATTCAAATTAAAATGGCTCAAGGTGCTAAACCTGGAGAGGGAGGACAATTGCCAGGTGAAAAAGTAGTGCCTTGGATTGCAGAAACAAGAAATTCAACACCTTATGTAGGACTTATTTCACCACCACCGCACCACGATATTTATTCTATTGAAGATTTATCTCAATTGATTTTTGATTTAAAAAATGCCAATCGTGATGCGCGTGTAAACGTAAAATTAGTTTCAGAAGTTGGAGTTGGAACAATCGCTGCTGGTGTTGCAAAAGCTAAAGCCGATGTGATTTTAATTTCAGGTTATGATGGAGGAACAGGAGCTGCACCATTAACATCTTTGCAACATACAGGTATTCCTTGGGAACTTGGTTTAGCAGAAGCGCAACAAACTTTAATCTTAAATGATTTAAGAAGTCGTGTTGTTTTAGAATGTGATGGACAATTAAAAACAGGTCGTGATGTTGCTATTGCAGCTTTATTAGGAGCAGAAGAATTTGGTTTTGCAACTGCACCACTTGTAGCTTCAGGTTGTATTATGATGAGAGCTTGTCACTTAAATACATGTCCAGTTGGAATTGCTACGCAGGATCCAGAATTAAGAAAAAACTTTAAAGGAACACCTGAGCATGTAATCAACTTTATGTATTTTATTGCAGAAGAGTTAAGAGAAATCATGGCGCAATTAGGATTCAGAACTTTAAAAGAAATGGTTGGGCAATCACAAAAATTAAATGTGAATAAAGCAATCAAGCATTATAAAGCAAATGGATTGGATTTATCTTCAATTCTTTACAAACCCGAGAAAGCAAAAACAGTTCCAAATCACAATACAACGACACAAGATCACGCATTAGAAAACGTATTGGATTTTGCAATTATAAAAGAAGCAATTCCTTCTATTTATAGAAAAGAGAAAACAAGAGTTAATTTCAAAATTAAAAATACAGACCGTTCTGTAGGAGCAATTTTGAGTAATGAAATCTCAAAAATATATGGAGCTCAAGGGTTGCCAGAAGATACTATTTTAGTTGATTTTGAAGGATCTGCAGGACAAAGTTTTGGAGCATTTGCTACAAATGGATTGTCATTTAAGATTCATGGGAATTGCAATGACTACTTAGGAAAAGGACTTTCGGGAGGAAAATTAATCATTAAAGTTCCACCAACGGCTACTTTTAAACCTGAGGAGAATATTATTATTGGTAACGTTGCTCTTTACGGAGCTATTACTGGTGAAGCATACATTAATGGTATGGCGGGAGAACGTTTCTGTGTGAGAAATTCTGGAGCAACAGCAGTTGTAGAAGGAATTGGAGATCATGGTTGCGAATATATGACCGGCGGAACTGTTGTTATTTTAGGTAAAACAGGAAGAAATTTTGCTGCTGGAATGAGCGGTGGTGTTGCTTATGTTTATGACAAGGATAAAAAATTCGATTCGACTTTATGTAATATGGAGATGGTAGCATTTGATCCATTAGAAGAAGATGATTTTATCAAGTTAAGACGTTTAATCAAAAACCACTCGTTGTACACCAACAGTCCATTAGCAAAAAGACTTTTGGCAAACTGGGAAGACGAACAGGAACATTTCATCAAAGTAATGCCTACAGATTATAAAAAGGCATTACAAAGAATAGCAGAAGAAAAGAAAATCGAAGAACTAATAGCTTAATCAAAAATCAATTTCAAAAATCAAAAATCAATTTCAATTTTAAAAAATTGGAATTTAAAGAAATTGAAATTTTAATTAAAATGTCATGGGTAAAATAGGTGGATTTAAAGAATATAAAAGAGCAGACGAAAGTAATATTGCTGTTAAGGAACGTGTATCAAACTATAATGAGTTTACGATTACCTTAGAAAAAGATAAGATTAAAGAACAAGGTTCAAGATGTATGGATTGTGGTATTCCTTTTTGCCACAGTGCGTGTCCGTTAGGGAATTTAATTCCTGATTTTAACGACATGGTGCATCAGGAAGAGTGGGAGAGTGCATTGAAAATTTTGCAATCAACAAATAATTTTCCAGAGTTTACAGGTCGTTTATGTCCAGCTCCATGTGAGAAATCATGTGTACTCGGAATTATAAAAGAACCAATTGCTATTGAAAATATTGAAAAAAATATTATCGAAAGAGGTTTTGCCGAAGGATGGATTAAACCACAACCGCCAAAAAAGAGAACAGGAAAAACAGTTGCAGTTATTGGATCAGGTCCTGCAGGTTTAGCAGCAGCGCAACAATTAAACAGAGCTGGTCATACGGTTACAGTTTTTGAAAGAGACAATGCAATTGGTGGATTATTACGCTACGGAATTCCTAATTTTAAATTAGAAAAAGGAATCATCGACAGACGTGTTGTAATACTAGAAGCGGAAGGAATTGTTTTTAAAACAAATGTAAATGTTGGAGTAAATTACAGCATTGAAGAATTAAACGCATTCGATTCAATCGTTTTATGTGGTGGAGCTACTGAAAGAAGAAGCTTACCAACAAAAGGAATCGAAAGCAAGGGAGTTGTTCAAGCAATGGATTTCTTAACACAGCAAACAAAAGTTTTATTTGGTGAAGAAATTCCAAATCAAATAAAAGCAACTGGTAAAGATGTAATTGTTATTGGTGGAGGAGATACAGGATCAGATTGTATCGGAACTTCAAACAGACATGGAGCAAAATCAGTTACTAATTTTGAGATTTTGCCAAAACCACCAGTTGGAAGAAGCGAAACAACACCTTGGCCGTTTTGGCCTTTGCAACTTAAAACATCATCTTCTCACGAAGAAGGTTGTGATAGAAACTGGCTGATTAACACCAAAGAGTTTCTTGCAAACGAAAGCGGCCAATTGGTAGGTTTAAAAACTGTCGAAGTAGCATGGAAAATGACTCCAGGTCAACGACCAGAATTAATAGAAAAAGAAGGTTCAGAGAAAATATGGCCATGTGATTTAGCCTTATTGGCACTTGGATTTACTGGGCCAGAAAAAACATTAAGCGATCAATTAGGATTACAGTTAGATATGCGAAGCAATTACAAAGCCACAAATTATCAAACAAATGTTCCACACATTTTTACAGCTGGTGATATGAGAAGAGGACAATCCTTAATTGTTTGGGCAATCTCAGAAGGCCGTGAGGCAGCAAGAGAAGTAGATTTATATTTAATGGGATCTACAAATTTACCAACAAAAGGAAGCGGGGACTTACCAAGTCTATAAACCAACAAACAACACACTTCTGTAAGCTGCTAAGACACTAAGCAACTAAGATTCTAAGTTTTTACTTGATTCCTTAGTAGTTTAAAATCTTAGCAGTTTTTTTGACTAGAATTTCTAGGATTAAAAGATTTTTTTTGGTTTTTCCAAAGCAGAGCAAAAGCGAATAGGAGACCAATTTCATGAATTATGCTTATTAAACTGGTGTTTAGAAAAATTTAAAAAATAAAAATTTGAGAAAATTGCGATAAAAAACGTAGTATCTTAGAGCCTTAGTATTTTAAGACCTATAGGAATTTTATATAAATTTAAAATAACATACAAATTGTTTAATTTTAAACAATTTGTTATAATTTGTTATTATTTTACATTTTATTGGTAGGTATTCAAAAGAGTAATAAATTTGTCAAAAATAGTTTAACAATGCAATCAAAAGATTTACTGCAATTAGCAGACCAATTTGGAAGTCCATTATATGTGTATGATGCTGAAAAAATCCAATCACAATACAACAGGTTAACTAAAGCGTTCTCTAAAGTAGAGAATCTTAGAATTAACTATGCCATGAAGGCATTGTCTAATGTTGCAATACTTCAGTTGTTAAAGGAGATGGGATCTGGATTAGACACAGTATCTATTCAAGAAGTATTATTAGGACTTCATGCTGGATATGAACCAGAAAGAATTTTTTACACACCAAACGGAGTTTCTCTTGAAGAAATTGAAGAAGTAGCTGCAATGGGTGTGCAAATCAACATCGACAATCTATCAATTCTGGAGCAATTCGGAACAAAATATCCTAATACACCAGTTTGTATTCGTATTAATCCACACGTAATGGCAGGAGGAAATGCAAATATCTCAGTAGGGCATATCGATAGTAAATTCGGAATTTCGGTACATCAAATACCGCATATATTGCGAATAGTTGAAAACACAAAAATGCATATCGTAGGTATTCACATGCATACAGGATCAGATATTCTAGATATCGAAGTATTCTTGTACGCTGCTGAAATCTTATTCGATACCGCTAAAAACTTCAAAAACTTAGAGTTCTTAGATTTCGGAAGTGGTTTCAAAGTACCTTACAAGAAAGACGATATCGAAACTGATATTGAAGAATTAGGAAAAAAATTATCAAAAAGATTTAATTCTTTCTGTGCAGAATATGGTAAAGATTTAACCTTGATTTTCGAACCAGGTAAATTCTTAGTAAGTGAAGCAGGATTCTTTTTAGCAAAAGTAAACGTAGTAAAACAAACTACTTCAACAGTTTTTGCTGGAATCGATAGTGGATTCAATCACTTAATTCGTCCAATGCTTTACGGTTCTTCTCACCATATCGAGAACATCTCAAACCCAAAAGGGAAAGAGCGTTTTTACTCCGTAGTAGGATATATTTGCGAAACAGATACATTTGCAAACAACCGTAGAATATCACAAATTACCGAAGGAGATATTTTATCTTTCAGAAATGCAGGAGCATATTGTTTTTCAATGGCATCAAACTACAATTCAAGATACAAACCAGCCGAAGTTTTATGGATGAACGGTCAGGGAATCTTAATTCGTCAAGCCGAAACATTTGATGATCTTCTTAAAAATCAAATTCCGTTGCCACAAGAAGTTGCTGCAGCAGTTTAAAATAAAAAGAATACTACACAAAAAATCCCATTTCTTGATTGAAATGGGATTTTTTGTTTTAGAATTCGATTGTCAGACAGAGCGGAGTCGAAGTCCTTTCATACTATCTCATTTTTGGAATGACAATATAGAGAATAAATTGAAGCTTAATAGTTTGGGCGTGTCCCTTCGGGTCAGGCTTTCGGCTTTATCTTTTATTTTGCTTCGCCCATAAAAGGATATCGCCTCAATCCTTCACGCGTAATAGAAAACTAATTGATAATTTAGGAGTATAATCTTGTCAATTTCGACATAGGAGAAATCTCATCAAGTAACTCTCCAAACTAAATCGGATTACTATATCAGACCTAACAGGTTTCAAAAACCTGTTAGGTCTACAAGATTGAGAATAAAATTCTAGGTACTAACCAAGCTCAAACTAAATCGAGTTACTTTAGGAGACACTTCCTTCGTCAGTGAGACAAGATTGTGACTATTTTACGTAATTACAATGATGCTTTTCTCTTCTCAGTTTTGTTATTCTGAGGAACGAAGACCCGAGCCTAGCGAATAGGCGAAGTAATTAGACCAAGAAGCTAACATAAAATATTTTTTTTAAGAATCCTGCCTTACCCCAAACTTGTCCTTCTGAGGAACGAAGAATCTCCGCAAGGAGCTAACATAAAAACAGTTTTTTTTCATAGAACCCTGCATTACCCCAAAGTTGTCTTTCTGAGGAACGAAGAATCTCCGCAAGGAGCTCGACAATCTAAGAATACTTTGCATTAGTTTCTTGCGGAGACACTTCCTTCGTCAGTGTGACAAGATTGTGGTTAAAAAAAAGTGCAAAAAAGAAGTTCTTGCTCGCCCATAGGTTTTCGTATTGATCAGAAATCACATCTAGTATTTGACAAGATTGTGTGTTCGGTTTATGAGATTCCTCATTCTTCGGAATGACAAGTTTGTAGTGAGTCGACCGAATAAATTTTGTAATGCATGTTCTTAAACGGGATGAGGTTTTTAACAATCATTTATGAGCCTCTTGCTAATCTAAGCTTCATTTTTAATTCGTAATTTCGGAGAATTAAAAACATAATATAACAATGAAATTACAAATCCGAATTCTTACCTATTCAATATTATTCTTTGCCTATAGTTTTTCAACTTCAATTTTACTGACATTAGGTGAGAAACTAAAAGATCATAGATTTATAACTTTGGGTTGTGGTTTTCTGTTAATAAATCTAATTTTTTCTTTTTTGGTATTTAAATGGACTCCTTCATTAAATATAGTTTGTTCTGCTATTATTGCATCTTTGGCTTTATACTTAGCATTGCAGATTGGCGATTTGCACTTTTTTCGAAAATTTGATGCACAAGGAATTAAAACAGCATTAATGGCTTACGCTATTTTGTCGGTCCTTTTTTGGGAAATTGCTTATCAGATAAAAACGAAGAGACAATCTAAAAATATGTAGATTTGATGTTACAGAGTAGTTTTTTTGTTTCACTCAGAAAAAGCAACTAAAAATAGTATCGTACCAAAAAAACTTGTTTTTTACCAATAAGTATTTTTTAAAATTATTTTAAATATCTTTGAATTATGAGCACAGCAACAAAAACAAAACATGTTGGCAGAAATATAAGCCGAATCAGAGAGCTTCGTGGTATTAAACAAGAAATGCTTGCGGATGCTATTGGAGTGAGTCAACAATCAGTTTCTAATATAGAAGCAAGCGAAACTATTGACAAAGATAAACTTATTGAAATTGCAAAAGCACTTGGAGTGACTGTAGAAGCGATTGAAAATTTCTCGGAAGAATCAGTTTTTAATTTCTTTAACAACTTCTACGATAGTAGTTCAAGCCAAGGAAATAGTTTTAATCAAGGAATGTTTGCTACTTTTAATCCTTTAGATAAAGTTGTTGAACTTTACGAACGTTTAGTTCAAGCTGAAAAAGAAAAGGTAGAGTATTTGGAAAAATTACTAAAAGGAAAATAATAGTCTCTAAATAGAGTTTTTTATAAAGAAAAATGCGCAAATGTCTTTTTGATTTTGCGCATTTTTTTTGTCCATATTATAGCATCCTAATCTAAGCTTCATTTTTAATTCGTAATTTCGGAGAATTAAAAACATAATATAACAATGAAATTACAAGTACGAATTCTTACCTATTCAATATTATTCTTTACGTATAGTTTTTCAACTTCATTTTTACTGACATTGGGTGAGAAACTAAAAGATCATAGATTTATAACTTTGGGTTGTGGTTTTCTGTTAATCAATTTGATTTTCTCTTTTTTGGTATTTAAATGGGCTCCTTCATTAAATATAGTTTGTTCTGCTATTATTGCTTTTTTGGCTTTATACTTAGCATTGCAGATTGGCGATTTGCACTTTTTTCGAAAATTTGATGCACAAGGAATTAAAACAGGATTAATGGCTTACGCTATTTTGTCGGTTCTTTTTTGGGAAATTGCTTATCAGATAAAACTGAAGAGACAATCTAAAAATATGTAGATTTGATGTTACAGAGTAGTTTTTTTGTTTCACTCAGAAAAAGCAACTAAAAATAGTATCGTACCAAAAAAACTTGTTTTTTACCAATAAGTATTTTTTAAAATAATTTTAAATATCTTTGAATTATGAGTACAGTAACAAAACCCAAACATATTGGAAGAAATATAAGCCGAATCAGAGAGCTTAAAGGGATGAAACAGGAAGCACTTGCTGAGGCTATTGGTGTAACGCAACAATCTGTTTCAAATATTGAAGGAAGTGAAACTATTGAGAAAGAAAAACTTGCGGAAATAGCAAAAGCACTAGGTGTGACAGTTGAAGCAATTAACAACTTTTCAGAGGAAAATGTCTTCAATTATTTTAATACTTTTAATGAATCTGTGTCAGGAAGCTTTATAACCAATAATTCTTGTACATTTAATCCTCTTGATAAAGTTGTTGAACTTTACGAACGTTTAGTTCAAGCTGAAAAAGAAAAGGTAGAGTATTTAGAAAAATTACTAAAAGGAAAATAATATTCTCTAAAGAGAGTTTCTTAATTAAAAAAATGTGCAAATGTCTTTTGGCTTTGCACATTTTTTTTGGCTTTCATTAAAATGAGAGTTGCTGCTTCTTAAATTTAAAATAAAGTAATACTTATCTGAATTAATGTAAAACAGATATCTTTGCATCATTAAATAAATACTGATGCAAAAAATTACAATACTCTTTACAATTCTCTTTTTGGCACTTTCTTCGTGTGGTGTAAAAAATACTCAATCGATGTTGAGTGATGGGAATTATGATGGAGCAATAGATCGAGCAATCGAAGGATTGAGAACTAAGAAAGATTCAAAGGGAAAACAAGATTATGTTTACTTGCTTGAAGAAGCTTTTGCGAAGGCAAAAGATAGAGATTTACGAAATCTTGATATGATGTCAAGAGAATCAAATCCTGCTAATATTGAGCGTATCTACAATACTTATATTCAGTTAAACAATCGCCAAGAAAAAATTAGACCTTTGTTGCCGTTGCAATTATTGAAGCAGGGTAAGAATGCTTATTTCCCGTTTGATAATTATTCTGAGCAGATTGTAAAAAGTAAAAACGCACTATCTAAATATTTATATGAGAATGCTTCGGCTCTTTTGAAATCTAAAAATAAATTGGATTTTAGAAAAGCTTATGATGACTTCGCTTATTTGGAAAGTATTAATCCAGGATATAAGAATACAAAAATACTTATGGATGAAGCCTTATTTAAAGGAACAGATTTTGTAGATGTTTATGCTAAAAATGAAACCAATATGATTATTCCGAAACAACTTCAAAATGATCTATTGGATTTTAGTACTTATGGATTAAATGATAAATGGACGGTTTATCATAGTGTCAGACAAAAAAAAGTTTCTTATGATTATAGTCTGATTTTAAATTTTAGAGAGATTTTAATTTCTCCTGAACAAATTAAAGAAAAAGAGTTTATTAAAGAAAGACAGGTTAAAGATGGGGTAAGAACTCTTTTGGATAGTAGAGGTAAGCCTGTTAAAGATAGTTTAGGTCGAGAAATTAAGGTAGATAATTTTAGAACGCTTCGAGCAAATATCTATGAATTCAGACAATTTAAATCTTGTCAGGTAACAGCAAAGGTTGATTATGTCGACTTAAAAACGAATCAGCTAATGCAATCGTTTCCTATAACTAGCGATTTTATTTTTGATTATGTTTATGCAACCTACAAGGGAGATAAAAGTGCTTGCGAAGATAGTTATTTGTCTTATTTTAATAAACGTGCTGTGCCATTTCCTAATAATGAACAAATGGTTTATGATACTGGTGAAGATTTAAAAGCCAAGCTTAAAGATATCATTATCCGAAATAGATTTAGATGAATTAGTAAATCTACTATAAACAAAAACGACTGTATTTAATACAGTCGTTTTTGTTTTATGCAATGAATGAATTATTTTTTAGTATCTAAAACCTCTTCAAGTACATTGGCTTCTGTTCCGTTCGGAAAAGTTATTTTTAATTTTTGAGCAATAGTTGGAGCAATTTGTGTAATTACTTTTTTATTGTATGATTCTCCTTTTTTAATATGCCATCCGTAAAAAATTGCTGGTACATGTGTGTCGTAAGAATAAGGAGTTCCATGAGAAGTTCCTGTTCCAGCAAATTCGATATAACCAGGTTTGTCTAATATAATTAAATCACCATTTTGAGTAAAATCATATCCTTTTACAATGAAATTTAGATAGTAATCATTACCAGTAGCATTTGCAATTTCTTCTTCAGTATAGACTCTTTTTACGTAATCCTGAGCCATTAAATACTCTTTGAAAGCTTGTTTTACTTTTACTAAATCTAAAGCTTTCTTTTTGATTTTTTCTTTATTCAAGAATAAGTTAAAGCTTGAGTAGTTTAAAACTAAATCATCACCAAAAGTTTTTGTTGAAAATTCTTTTAAGTTTTTGCGTATGTCCTTAGGACTAATATTGTTTACGTTGTATTTATTGTCTTTAAGGTAATTTACATTCTCTGCCCCAGCATGATCTGCAGTTAAGAACAATAAGTAATTATCTTTACCAACAGTTTTATCAAGGTAAGTTAAAAAGTCTGCAATAGTTTGATCTAAACGTAAATAAGTATCTTGTAACTCCATAGATCGTGGTCCTAATAAATGCCCAACGTAATCTGTAGAAGAAAAACTAACTGTTAAGAAGTCAGTAATATCATCTTTTCCTAATTCTTCTTTTTCGATTGCTTTTTTAGCAAAATCAGCTAATAAGTCATTTCCAAAAGGAGTAGATCGGATAACTCCAGCATCATTTTTTTCATACATATCTTTTAAGTTGTATGGAAAAATAGGAGCTGCACTGTTGTATAATTTTCCTTCGTATGGGTTGTTGTCTGGTAAACTTTTGTTGTATGTAGCAAGTGGCTTATATAAATCCCAACCTTTGTTTATGTATGGTAAATAATTTTTTTCGCTATTAAATTCGGTAACCCAATCAGGTAATTTATTTCCGTAAAACGTACTAGAAACAAAAGATCCTGTTTTGCTATACCAAAAAGCCCAGTTTGCAAAGTGTCCTGCTGGTAAAATTGCTCCACGATCTTTAAGACTTACTCCAATTACTTTTCCTTGAAAATTGGTTGACATTCTTAGTTCGTCAGTGATAGTTGTACTTAATAAGTTTTTAGGAGACATTTCGCCTTCTTCTTTAGTACCATCACCTATTGTTGCTACATCTGCATCTTCAGTACAATACATTTGTCTTCCTAATTTTCGGCTAAACCATTCGTTACCTACAATTCCATGTGTTGCTGGAGTTGTTCCTGTATAAATAGAAGCATGACCAGGAGCGGTATAAGTAGGCATGTAGTTGTAATGCATGTTTTGGAAAGTGTATCCATTATTCATAAGCCTTTTGAAACCATTTGCTGTAAAATCATCAGAAAAGCGATATAGATATTCCATCTTCATCTGATCTACAACAATACCAACTACTAGTTTTGGGCGTTCTTGAGCATTTATTTGGGTAACGAACACAAATGCTAAAAATAAAATAAGTTTTTTCATTGTTTTTAAAGTCTAATTTTACACAAAAATACTGATTCGAATTCAGAAAAAATTCAAAATTGAGATTGAAAAGCAAAAATGATTTTACTTTAACATAACTGGCATAAAAAAAAATCCTAAGTGTTAGCTTAGGATTTTTTGTTTTTACCGAAGTTGAATTTTACTTTTTCAACTATTTGTATTTTTGGAGCAGATTTGCTATTGTTCTTTTTGAAAGGTTTTTTTGCAGGAGCTCCAGATTTATTAGATGGTGCTTGATCTCCTCTAGCTCTTTCTTCATCTTTTGATTTAGCTTTAAACTCAGGTCTTTCCTTTGTGCTACCTTTAGCGGGAATTTCTGCTTTGTGTTTTGCTAAAACATCATTAGGGTTTTTAGGATTTTCTTTTGTTCCTCTTAAATGAATTACCAATCCGTTTAAGAAGTTACGCAATACCTGATCTCCACATTCCATATAGTTTTCATGGTCTTCGGCTCTAAAAAAAGCACCCAACTCTGATTTTGAAATTCTAAAATCTACCAATTCTAATATTTCAACTATTTGGTCGTCACGGAGCATCAAGGCTACGCGTAGTTTTTTTAGGATATCGTTATTTGTCATCGTTTAATTTTTTACAAAGGTACGTTTTAAATGTAATTGAATCGTTACTTTCCTAATATTGAAATGGTGATTAATACAAGATTACTCCAGTTCCATTTCCTTCAGCATATTTTATCGCTCCATTTTGTATAATAACGCCACTTGCAATGTCTTTTTCTAATAGCAAAGGCCCATCCATGTCGACATAATCAAGCTCAGGTAAAAGGTGGGCGATAGCCGAAATTCCGACTGTAGATTCTGTCATGCAACCAATCATTGTTTTTAATCCCAATTGTTTTGCTTCCTGCAACATTCGACGTCCGGGAGTGATTCCGCCACATTTCATTAATTTTATGTTTACTCCATGAAAATGATTATGGCATTTAGCAATATCGCTTTCGATGATGCAACTTTCATCGGCAACAATTGGTAAAACCGAATGTTTAAAAACTTCACGATGTCCTTCCCAATCATCAGCTTTGAGAGGTTGTTCTAGAAATTCGACTCCAAGTTTTTTTAGTTCGATAGCATTCTTAATCGTTTCCTCAACGCTCCATCCACAATTGGCATCAATCCTAAAAACGGCATTACTATGTTTTCTTAATTCGGTTACAATAGCTATGTCTTCGGGAGTTCCAAGTTTTATTTTATAAATAGGCCAAGGTAATTCTTCCATTTTAGAAACCATTTTTTCTATAGAATCAATTCCGATGGTATAATTGGTTAATGGATTGTTCTGGATAGAATAATCCCATAGCTGATATAATTTTAAGCCTTTTTTTCTAGCATACCAATCGTTGTATGCATTGTCTAAAGCGCATAAAGCAAATTTATTGTCTTGTAATAATGGATTTATTTTTGACCAAAACTCTTCTGGAGTTTCATCTTCTATTGCTTCAATTATTGGACGAATTTTTTCGATATCATTTTCTAATATCGGAATGGTAATATTATAATAAGGATTAGATGTTGCTTCACCAAAACCCGAATACCCCTCTTTTTTTAATTCTACGATTACTGTTGGTTGAAAATCGATCGTTTTTCTTGAAATCCTAAAAGTATGTTTTAATTTTAAATTGTATGCTCTGATAATTAATTGCATAGCTGTCATTTTTGTATTTTAAGTTTAAAAGCAATATTTTAGCTAAAAATATGAATTTGATGAATACTAATGCCGAAAAAATAAGTTTACTTTTAGAACTAATATCTTTCTCAACTGTCGATGGTGAATTGCATAAGAGAGAGTATGATTTTTTGTCGTTGGTTGCTCAGGAATTAAATATTGACGAAGTGACTTTTAAAGATTTATTTCATCAGGAAATCCCTTCATTGGTTATTAAATCCGAATTCCAACGTATTCAGCAATTTTACAGATTGGCTTTAATTATGCATTGCGATGGTATATTGCATACTAGAGAAGCTGCAGCAATACAACAAATCGCTATCGATATGGGATTAAATCCTATAGCAACGAAGCGTATTCTTAATTTAATGAAGGATGCACCAAATGCAATGATTGATCCTGAGTTATTATTGAAAATTTTTCAGGAGCAACATAATTAAGGCAATTGTTCTTGTAGTTTTTTAATATCGTCACGCAATTTTGCTGCCTGAAGAAAGTCAAGCTCTTTTGCAGCTTTTTCCATTGATTTACGTTTTTCACGAATCAATTTTTCTAGTTCTGCTTTAGATAAATAAGCAGTTTCAGGTTCAGCTGCTTCGCTTAAAGTGTGACCTAATTCATATTCTACTAATGGATTTTTGACAAATGCACTTTCGATTTTTTTATTTAATGCCTGTGGAACTTGGTTGTGTTCGAGGTTAAAATTAATTTGTTTTGTACGGCGATAATTGGTTTCATCGATAGTTTTTTGCATGCTTGCCGTAATTTTATCAGCATACATAATTGCTTTTCCGTTGATGTTTCTCGCAGCACGACCAATGGTTTGTGTTAATGATCTATGACTACGTAAGAAACCTTCTTTATCAGCATCAAGAATTGCAACAAGTGAAACTTCGGGTAAATCCAAACCTTCACGGAGTAAATTTACTCCAATTAGGACATCAAAAATTCCTTTTCGTAAATCCTGCATAATTTCGATACGTTCTAGAGTATCTACATCTGAGTGAATGTAACGACATCGAATACTAACTTTGGTTAAGTATTTGGCTAATTCTTCAGCCATTCTTTTTGTTAAAGTAGTGACTAAAACACGTTCGTCTAATTCGCAACGGATTTGAATTTCTTCGATTAAATCATCAATCTGATTCAAACTTGGGCGTACTTCGATAATTGGATCTAATAACCCAGTTGGACGAATTACTTGCTCTACATACACACCGTCTGTTTTTTGTAATTCATAATCTGCTGGAGTAGCCGAAACATAAATTACTTGGTTTTGCATGGCTTCAAATTCTTCAAATTTTAAAGGACGATTGTCCATTGCAGCAGGTAAGCGGAAACCATATTCAACAAGATTCTCCTTACGACTTCTATCTCCTCCATACATGGCATGAACTTGTGATAGTGTAACGTGACTTTCATCTACTACCATTAAATAATCATCTGGAAAATAATCAAGCAAACAGAATGGTCTTGTTCCTGCTTCTCTTCCGTCTAGATAACGAGAATAGTTTTCGATACCTGAACAATACCCTAGCTCACGAATCATTTCTAAATCAAAATTGGTACGTTCTTCTAGCCGTTTTGCTTCTAGGTGTTTTCCTATTTCTTTAAAATAATCAACTTGTTTAACCAAGTCTTGTTGTATTTGCCAAATTGCTCCTTGTAATACATCTGGTGATGTTACAAACATATTGGCAGGGTAGATTGTAAGTTTGTTGAATTTCTCAATTACTTGAGACGTTTTTATATCAAAAGATTCTATTTCTTCTATTTCATCTCCAAAAAAGTGAATTCTATATCCATCATCTGCATAGCTAGGATATACCTCTACAGTGTCTCCTTTTATTCTGAAACTTCCGGGGATAAAATCGGCTTCGGTTCTTGAATATAAACTTTGTACAAGACTATGTAATAATTTGGTTCTCGAAATAACCTGATCTCTTTCTATTGCAATAACATTTTTTTGGAATTCTACTGGATTTCCGATACCATACAAACAAGAAACAGAAGCTACGACTAATATATCGCGTCGTCCTGAAAGTAGGGATGATGTTGTGCTTAAACGCATTTTCTCCAACTCTTCGTTTATAGATAAATCTTTCTCTATAAATACTCCAGTAACGGGCATAAAAGCTTCTGGCTGATAGTAATCATAGTAGGAAACGAAATATTCTACGGCGTTGTTTGGAAAAAACTGTTTGAATTCTGAATATAATTGTGCCGCCAATGTTTTGTTGTGTGCCAAAACCAAAGTTGGTCTTTGCACTTCTTGAATAACGTTGGCAACTGTAAATGTTTTTCCTGAACCTGTTACCCCAAGTAGCGTTTGGTATTTTTCGCCATCGATTATACCTTGGGTTAATTTTTCAATTGCTTGCGGTTGATCTCCTTTTGGACTGTAATCTGAGGCTACTTGAAAATTCATTTCTATATATTAGAATTGTTGGAATGTAAAGTTACAAAACAAAAATAGAAATTAGGATTCTTGTTTTTGATTTGAAAGTTGTGACAAGATTAAAATCGGTATAATTCTATCTAACTTAGTAATTAGAAGATGTATAAATATATCGCTCCGCTGTAGCTTTTGGAGCTATTTTGGAGCTAATATAATTTTATCTTGATTTATCGTTGAATTTTTTATGGAATAGTTTGCTAGCTTCTCTTTGTCAAAGTCTCAGGAATATTTTATCGAATTAATACTGAAAGTTATACAGAGAAAGCATATCAATGTTTCTATATGTTAGAAGCGATATTTTATTATAGAAATAATTTAAAGTTCGGTTTTAAAATTCCATTTAGCTTGTTGTGCTTCGGTAAGAAATGACCAAGCGACGATACGACTAGTTTTCTGACCTTGTGCCATATCTATTGTTTTTACAATTGAAGCATTTACTTTGTTCAATGTTTTGTAGATGCTAGATAGATTCTCTTTTTTAGAAACTAATGTAGTAAACCACAAACATTGCATTGGGTATTTGGCACTTTCATATATCATTTGTGTAACAAATCCTATTTCTCCACCATCGCACCATAATTCGGCATTATGGCCTCCAAAGTTTAAAACAGGAGCTGCTTTTCTATTGGCTTTTGGATCTAGACTTGTTGCTTTTCGAACGGCACTTTTATTTGCTTCTTCTGATGAAGAGTGAAATGGAGGATTGCAAATCGTAAATGTAAATCTGTCTTCTGGCGTAATTATATTTTTGAATATAAAACGAGACTCTGTTTGCTGTTGCAAACTGATAGCGTCAATTAGTTTAGGATTGGCTTCGATTATTTTACTGCAATTTTGGATTGCTCTTTCATCGATATCAGTTCCAACAAAACTCCAGCCATAAACTGCATTTCCTAATATTGGATAAATGCAATTGGCACCAATACCTATATCTAAACCTAAAACACCTTCACCTTCAGGAATTACTCCGTTATTTGTTGTTGCTAATAAATCGGCTAAGTAATGTATGTAATCTGCTCTTCCAGGAATTGGAGGGCAAAGAAAATTTTTAGGAATGTCCCAGTTTTGGATGTCGTAATAATGAATCAACAAGGCTTTATTAAGTGCCTTTACTGCTTCGGGATCACTAAAATCAATCGTTTCGATTCCGTGTTCGTTTATCCCCACGAATTTTTTTAATTCGGGATAATCCGTAATTAGTTGTTCAAAATCGTAGCGTGAACGATGTGGGTTTCTAGGATGTAGACTCGTTTTCTCGGCGTTATTTGTAGCTTTCATTATTCTTAATTTCCGTGCAAAGATAGTCATTACTTTTTTGTGAAAATCTTAGATCGATTGTTATTAAAATTAGGGTTTAATTTTCCCTTAATTAAATATTGATTTTTAATTAATTTGAAGGAACCATGAATAGTCTACTTAAATATCGAATTTTTGAAATTTTCTAATAGCACTGCCCCTTTTTCTTTATCATTATAAATAAGAAATACTGAGAAAACTTTCTTTTTGATGGATGTACCATAAACTTCGGTAATTAAATAAGACTTATCTGGGAAGATGTATTCGTGTTTGAGGTGGTTAAATTCGATGTTACTTATTTTTAATTTTTCATCTGATTTATTTACTTCTATTTTTACATTTTTCAGACTTACTTCGTACATGGCTTTTTGGAAGTCCATAAAAGCATTTGAATTGGTTTTAAAATCGTTATCATTGTAGGCTACAAAATAATTTAAGCTATCTATTTTTATAGCAATTAGTATTTTAGAATTTTCGTCAGTTTCTAATTTGTATCCTTTTTTTGTATTTTCTTTATTTTTTTCTTTTAACCAATTCTCACTTTCAATTAATTCACATTGTTCGGGTATTTCAATTTTCCAATTAAATTGACTGCTTTTGAAGGTTTTATTTTGACTGAATGAAAAATTGATAATAAATAATAATGTAATAAGTAGTTTAGTTTTCATGTATGTTTTAAAATAGAGAGGATACTTATAGTGTTGTAATGAAATTGTTTGGTTTAGCCCCGATTGAGCTGGTATCCTTTTTGGGCTTTTTTTGCCCAAAAAGATTGAGGCAAAAGCGGGAATTGGCTCCTGAAAAAAGAATTAATCAAAGCATTCCATTAGTAATAAATCGCCATCGGTATAAGTGATTTTTACGATTCCATCTTTAGAAACGGCATTGCTACTGCTGGTTCTATAGCCTATTGTGAGCGTGTCGTTGTGTAGAGGATATACTAAATTATCTGAAAAAACACCGTTTGCTACTCCAATTGGGATAAGTGATATTGGGGTGTTAGCAGTGTACCATTTTTCGAATTTATTTGGCAATAAAAATATTTTGGAATGATCGTCGAGGATTACAATCTTCAACAAATTTCGGTAGCGAACAATATTGGTTATGTTTGCAATGGTATGATCGGCTCTTTTTCCGGTTGCCCAAATTACATTTACTGCGGGTATTTTTCGTTCGATTAAATAATCGAATGCTTTTTCTAAATCAGTTTTGTCTTGATCTGGAGTATGTACAATTTCGATTGGATATTGTGTGGGTTTGTATATTTCGGGGTCAAATCCACGATCGAAATCACCTAATAAGACATCGACTTTTATGCCTAAATCGACTACGCGTTCCATGGCCGAATCCAATACGATTATCAAAGGAGACCATTCTAATAATTGTCCTAATAATTCAGGATTGCAGGCTGCTCCGTTTGCTATGATTAATGCAGGTTCTTGGTCGTCGCGTACGATATGATGTGATGACATTTATGGTTTAGATTTAAAATGTGCCGTAAATGTACGAAAGTAAAAAGTAACTATTTTTCTACTATTAAGGGATTAAGGAAATAAAGTTTTTTTAATCAAAGAATATTATGGTTGAAAGGATTTTATGCTAATTCCGTTCTGATGCCGAAACATAAGAACGGATTTTTTGAATCTTTGTGACTTATTGGTTTAGCTTTTTTAGTGGAATTACTTTGATGTTTTGAAAACAGTAGCGTCAACTTCAATCTGCATTCCGTCGATGGCTAATCTCGGAACAGGAATTAAGGTGCTGGCAGGAAATGGTTTGTTTTTCCAAACTTTGTTAATTTCTTCGTTCCAGATTTTTAGTTTTTCTTGATTATGGTCAACAATTAGAATCGTGATTTTCATAATATTCTCTGGCTTTAACTTGTAGCTGTCTAATACTGTCACAATATTTTTTAATGCTACTTGTGTTTGTTCTCTAAAATCGGGACTTAGTTTGTGCTCTTTTCCTAATCCGCCGCTTTGACCTGATATAAAAATAAGTTCGCCTGCTGTTTTTACAGATGAGGCATGGCTAAAACCATAAGGAGTAGGATCGAATAAGGCTTCTGGATTTTTAAAAGTTTGCGCTTTTGTATTAAATGCAAATAGAGAAAATAGGGAGAGAAGTAAATGTTTCATGTTTTTTTAAGTTTTGAATTTATGATTTTACAAAGGTCATTTAATTCTATTCCTTGCACATTTACATATGTTGAGAGTCAGTATTTTTTAAGTTTTGATATAAAAAAATGCTCTCACAACTGAGAGCATTTTCGGGGTATTAATTTTTTTGTTTTATCGGAATCCAGATTTCTTCTTCGGATGTTGGATCTTCATGTTTGTATTTTTCGCCCATTACTGCAAAATGAGGCCTGTTTTCTAATAGATATTCTGACTTAGGCAACCAATCGGCAAAAATATATTGATATGTTTTATGTCCGTTACTTGCTGGTCCCTTATGAATAAAAACGACATATAATCCACTTGGAATTGTAATCGTTTCCATATCGGCAGGAACTGAATGAAAATCGGTTACTTCTACGCCAGCCCACTTTTCGAATTCATTTTTAGGGTTGAAATTGACAAAATGGGATTCTGGATATACTTCAATAGAATGTAGTTTTAAACTGACATTGTTTTTTATTTCTTTTCGGTTTGGCATAAAACTTTGCCATAGTTCTTTTGTCCTATTAATAGAAAAAGAAGTTGTAATTCGTTTTCCAACGATTTTCTTTTCTGTTAATTTTTCTATTCTTGGTTCCATTCTAAATGTTACTGGATTATGTATTTTTTAGTTTCGATTTCTCCAAGAGAAAAATAACCTAAAGGATAGTCACTTACATTTGTTTTATTTATAACATTACCTCTTACAGTAGCAGGAGGAGATTGAAACGGTCCGCCACTATTATTACCAGCAATGCTTATTAAAATATTCATAAAGTTATAATAACTTTTTGAGATACCGATATGGCTTATTTCAACTTGGTCACCTGGTTTTAAATCATCGTTATTTGAGGAACTGAAAAATTCATTTCCGTTAAAGAATCTATCTTCAGCCGCCGAATAGTTTGTTAGTATTTTATTAGAATATGTATAGTGGTATAAATAATAATTAGGTTCATTAGCAGGATCATTAAAGTAGGCTTTTACTTCAATTTCATCTTTCATGATACCACCATCGTTTTTTTGTTCTATTCTAGTAATAGGCGCTACCGATTTTAAAGTTTCGGTTGCGGAATATGTGTTTCCTCCGCTAATAATAGTTAAAACGTAAGTTTCATTAATTACAGGTTCAAAATTGGTACAAACGTATTGTCCCGTTTTAGGAATTTCTAAAAAAGTATATACTTTGTTTGTACTATTTTGTATAAACACTGTCGCTCCAGAAACAACAGGAATTACGGGATTGTAATAATCTGTTGTTGTAGTTAATTTTATTTTTTGCTGATTTCCAGTTGTTCCTTTGGTCCAATTGATAACTGCTTCGACCACTAATTTAGGTGGGGCTGTTTTTAAATCAACATCTACAACTTCTTCACAACTTGTAATAAACAAGGTTGTTATAAAAAGGATTAATATATT
This sequence comes from Flavobacterium branchiarum, assembly GCF_030409845.1. Classification (NCBI taxonomy): domain Bacteria; kingdom Pseudomonadati; phylum Bacteroidota; class Flavobacteriia; order Flavobacteriales; family Flavobacteriaceae; genus Flavobacterium; species Flavobacterium branchiarum. The sequence continues at coordinate 816,363 of NZ_JAUFQQ010000003.1, forward strand.
TATTTTTTTCATCTGAATATATTTTTATTTTTCTCTGAGAGAAGTGAATTAAAATTTAAAATTATAGCTAACTGCAGGCACCATTCCGAATATAGAAGTTTTTACAGCTTCATTGTATCCTGTATCGGTATTTTGTCTAAAATTAATCGACGCAGCATTATGTCTGTTATAAAGATTGTAAATACTAAAAACCCATTCTCCTTTCCAATTTCTATCTTTATTTGATCTTGGTGTTAATGTTGCAGAAACATCTAAGTGATGATATGCAGGTAATCTATTTTCGTTACGTAAACCATAATTAGGAACCTGAACTAAGTATTCATAATAACTATTTGGATAGGATACTGGTTGCCCCGATTGTAAGGCGAAATTAGCACCAAATGACCATTTTTCGTTTAGTGCATACGAAGTTGTCACAGCTAAATTATGTAGTTTGTCGTACACGGAATTGTACCACTGTCCGTTGTTAATTCCTGTTTCTTCTGGAGTTCTTCCAGGAGTTTGTTGTTCTGATTTAGATAATGTATAAGAAACCCATCCAGTTAGTTTTCCAGTATTCTTCTTAAACATTAATTCGATACCATAAGAACGCATACGTCCATTTAAAAGTACTTGTTCGATAGCGTTATTTGCTATTAAATCGGCACCATCAATATAATCTAGTCGGTTTTTAATTTTCTTGTAGTAGGTTTCTGCTTCAAGAGAGTAATCTCCATCTTGGAAATTTCTGAAATAACCTAAAGCTACCTGATCTGCAAGTTGAGGTTTGATGAACTGGTCGCTTGGCATCCATACATCAAGCGGTGTAGGAGATGAGGTGTTTGATATTAATTGTAAGTACTGCGCCATTCTGTTATAACTAGCTTTAATGGCTTGGTCTTCGTTAATTTGATAGCCAATAGAAAAACGTGGTTCTAAATTTTTATAATCGGCGATAGATTTGTTTTTGCTGTAATATTGTGTTCCTACTGGAGTTGCTTTTTCATAGATTTGACGTACTGGGTCAAAAACAACAGGATTGTTTTTCTCATACAAGTTAACTGTTGAAGAGCCTAAACGAGAAAACATGCTAAAACGAAGTCCGTAAGAAAGGGTTAGTTTTTTAGCGATTTGATTTTCAGCCTCAATATAAATTGCAGGTTCAAATGCATATTTCTTATCTAATTGCTCTGGATTAATTCCAATTTTGCCATCTGTTGGTTTTATATTTCCGGGATTAAATTCATAATAAATTGCATTTACACCATAATTTAATTTGAACTTATCTGAAATATAATTCTTGAAATCATATTTGATATTGTAATTCTTAATTCCAGAATCCCATTTGAAACCTACTAAATCTAAATCAAGACCGTAATAATAATCACTATAAATTAAAGATAGATTTGTGAATAGTTTATCAGAAAATAAATGATTCCAACGCAAGTTTAAAGTTGTGTTTCCATAAGTATTTGCAAAGCTTTTGGCGATACTAAATACATCACGACCAAAATAACCAGATAGATATAAACTGTTATTGTCGTTTAGTTTATAACTGAATTTTGCATTTAAGTCATAAAAATAAACGGAATTGTCTTTCATATCATCGGTAAGTTTTAGGAATAAATGTCCGTATGAAGCTCTTCCTCCAATTAAAAACGATCCTTTGTCTTTTACTAATGGGCCTTCGGCTAGAAGTCGGCTAGAAATTAAACCGATTCCACCATTCATATGGAAATCTTTACTATTTCCATCTTTTTGATAAATATCCAAAACAGAAGAAGCTCTACCGCCGTAACGAGCAGGGATTCCACCTTTATATAGTTTTAAATCTTTGATGGCATCTGGATTAAATACAGAGAAGAAACCAAAAACATGTGAAGAGTTGAAAATAGTAGCTTCATCAAGAAGTATTAAATTCTGATCTGCACCACCACCACGAACATTAAATCCAGAAGCTCCTTCTCCAGCATTGGTAACACCTGGGAGTAATAAAATCGATTTTAATACATCGACTTCTCCCATAACAACTGGCATTTTTTTTATGGATGTTATAGAAAGTTTGTTTACACTCATTTCAGGTGTACGCGTATTGGCTCTTCCTCTATTGTCGGTTATGATTACTTCTTGAAGCTCTTCACCACCTTCCTTTAATGAGAAATTGATTTTAATGTTTTTTGTCAAAGAAATAGTTTGTTCAAAAGATTGGTATCCAACATAACTGATTTCTATCTGATATTCTCCCTTTGGGGCTGTAATAGAATAAAAACCATATTCGTTGGTTGTTGCGCCTATTTTTAATGATGGGATGTAAATATTGACACCAATTAAGGTTTCATTATTTTTTGAGTCTGAGATGGTACCACTGAGAGTGAATTTTTCTTGTGCTATAGAAGAAAAAGTAGCGAAAAATACAATAAGTAATAAACTAACTTTTTTTAAAATCATTGTTTAATTTTTGAATTACTTTATTAAGACGTTGTAAAGAGAAAAATATTACAAAACCAACGTTAAATATGCGTTAAAAAAAAGACAACCGTTTCTGGTTGTCTTTTTATATGCATTTGTAGTGATGTACTTAAATACATCGTTATGTATAATAGCTTAAGCTATTTTAGCCAAAATTGAATTAAATGTAGGGCTAGGACGCATTGCTTTGCTAGTTAATTCAGGATTTGGTTGGTAGTAACCACCAATATCTTGAGGTTTTCCTTGTGCTGCAATTAATTCTGCATTTATTTTAGCTTCATTCTCAGCAAACTCAGCAGCGATCGGAGTGAAGATTGCTTTTAATTCAGCATCTTTATCTTGAGCAGCCAAAGCTTGAGCCCAATAAAATGCTAAATAAAAGTGTGAACCACGATTATCGATTTGACCAATCTTACGAGCTGGAGATTTATCGTTTGCAAGGAATTTGTCATTTGCCTCATCTAGAGTTTCAGCTAGTACAATTGCTTTAGAGTTGTTTAAAGTTTGACCTAAATGCTCTAATGAAGCACCAAGAGCTAAAAATTCTCCTAAAGAATCCCAACGTAAATATCCTTCTTGAGTAAATTGCTCAACGTGTTTAGGAGCAGAACCTCCAGCACCAGTTTCAAACAATCCGCCACCATTCATTAAAGGAACAATAGAAAGCATCTTAGCAGAAGTTCCAACTTCAAGAATTGGGAATAAATCTGTTAGGTAATCACGTAATACGTTTCCAGTTACAGAAATAGTATCTAATCCTTTAATGATTCTTTCTAGAGTAAAGTTTGTAGCTTCGATTGGATTTAAAATACGAATATCTAAACCTGTAGTATCGTAATCTTTAAGGTACGTATTTACTTTTTCGATTAATTCTCTATCGTGTGCTCTGTTTTCGTCTAACCAGAAAACTGCTGGAGTATTAGATAAACGAGCTCTATTTACAGCTAGTTTTACCCAGTCTTGAATAGGAGCGTCTTTTGCCTGACACATTCTAAAGATATCTTTATCTTCAACAGCTTGTTCCATTAATACAGTTCCGTTAGTATCAACTACACGCACAACACCATTTCCTTTTATTTGGAAAGTTTTGTCATGAGATCCGTATTCTTCTGCTTTTTGAGCCATCAAACCTACGTTTGGTACACTTCCCATTGTAGTTGGGTCAAAAGCACCATGTTTTTTACAGAAATCGATTGTTGCAGTATAAACACCAGCATAAGAACGGTCTGGGATAATTGCAACTGTATCTTGTTGTTTTCCTTCTTTGTTATACATCTGTCCAGAAGTACGAATCATTGCAGGCATAGAAGCATCAACAATCACATCTGATGGAACGTGTAAGTTAGTAATCCCTTTGTCAGAGTTTACCATTGCAAGAGCTGGACCTTTAGCTATAGCTGCATCTAATGCTGCTTCAACTTCAGCTTGTTGAGGTGTTCCTGCAATTTTTGCATAAACATCACCCAATCCGTTTCTTGTATCAATATTTAATTCGCTAAATAAAGTAGCGTATTTTTCAAATACATCTTTAAAGTAAACTTCTACAATAGCTCCAAAAATAATTGGATCAGAAACTTTCATCATTGTAGCTTTCAAGTGAACTGAAAGTAATATGTTTTCTTTTTTTGCTTCTTCGATCGTTGTTTCAACAAAGCTTTTTAAAGCATTTAAGTTTAATACAGCACTATCGATAATCTCTCCTGCTTTTAGTGGAGTACTTTCTTTTAAAACAGTAGTAGTCCCATCTTCAGCAACAAATTCAATTTTTACATCAGTAGCATTAGGAACAGTAAGTGATTTTTCACTTCCGTAAAAGTCACCTTTAGACATTGATGCAACATGAGTTTTTGAGTCTGGTGACCAAGCTCCCATTGAGTGAGGATTTGCTTTTGCAAAATTCTTCACTGCTCTTGGTGCTCTACGATCAGAGTTTCCTTCACGTAAAACTGGGTTTACTGCAGAACCTAATACTTTAGAGTATTTAGCCTTAATTTCTTTTTCAGTATCGTTTTGTGGATCTTCAGGGAAATTAGGGATTTTATATCCGTGAGATTGCAATTCAGCAATAGCCGCTTTTAATTGTGGAACTGAAGCCGAGATGTTTGGTAACTTAATAATGTTTGCTTCCGGTTTAGTAGCAAGTTGTCCTAGCTCAGCCAAGGCGTCCCCTGTTTTTTGAGAATCGGTCAAGTACTCTGGGAAATTAGATAAAATTCGAGACACCAACGAAATGTCTCTAGTTTCAATAGTAATACCCGCTGTAGCAGTAAATTCTTGTACAATAGGCAAGAAAGAATAAGTCGCTAATAACGGCGCCTCATCTGTTAAGGTGTAAACAATTTTTGAATTCTGTGTCATTTTTTTTCTTTTTTAATATAATCGTATCGTCAAAAAAATGACGATGTAAAGGAATGGTCGGCTCAAAAATGAGCGAAGCAAATATAAGTAAAACAGTCCGAAAACGGTTGCGTTTTTTATAGAATTCCTTAAATTAACAGATTACTATTTTTAGTAGCAATAATTGACAAATCGATGGTTTTCAAGCCAAAGAATTACTGTTTTGATATTTTGTTTAGAACAAAAAAAATCCCGATTCATAAATAATGAATCGGGATCTTTATGGTAAAGAGATAAAAAATTATCTTCTTTTGTCTCTAATCTTAGCTTTTTTACCAGTAAGTTCTCTGAAGTAGAAAATTCTAGCTCTACGTACAGCTCCTCTTTTGTTAACTTCAACTTTTTGTAAAGCTGGTAAGTTAACTGGGAAGATACGCTCTACACCAACAGCACCAGACATTTTACGAATTGTAAAAGTCTCTGTGTTTCCAGAACCTCTTCTTTGAATAACAACTCCTTTGAAAAACTGAGTTCTTGTTTTTTCACCCTCTCTAATTTCGTAGAAAACTGTGATAGTATCTCCAGCTCCGAAAACTGGGAAATCTTTTTTTGCAACAAATTCGGTTTGAACGAATTTCATTAAATCTGCCATGATATCTTTAATTATGGTTTTGTGATAGAGCAACATACACGGATTTCGCCAGAGGTTGGTCTAATTTGGATGCAAAAGTACAACTTTAGTTTTAATTTGCAACTTTTTTTATTTTATGTGTAGCGTACATGCTCTCAATTTTTAATTAAGGGGTAGTAAACTACAAACTGAATATTGTGACTGTAACCGCAAACCGAGACTGTCCTTCGACTCCGCTCAGGATGACACTTAGACTGTAAACTGAATACCGAGACTGAACTCTGCGACTATTAACGACAAACTAAGATTGAATACTGTAAACTGCGACTGTAAACTGAATACCGAGACTGAACTCTGCGACTATTAACGACAAACTAAGACTGAATACTGTAAACTGCGACTGTAAACTGAATACCGAGACTGAACTCTGCGACTATTAACGACAAACTAAGACTGAATACTGTAAACTGCGACTGTAAACTGAATACCGAGACTGAACTCTGCGACTATTAACGATAAACTAAGACTGAATACTGTAAACTGCGACTGTAAACTGAATACCGAGACTGAACTCTGCGACTATGATAACCACAAACTAAGACTGAATACTGCGACTGTAAACTGAATACCGAGACTGAACTCTGCGACTATGATAACCACAAACTAAGACTGAATACTTCGACTGAATACTGAATACTAATTATCTTCAAGTAAATCAGGTCTTCTGTTTTTAGTATGTTCGTAAGCCATATCTTCTCTCCATTTGTCAATTTTAGCAAAGTGACCGCTGGTTAAAACATCAGGAACTTTCCATCCTTTGTAATCAGCAGGGCGAGTATATATAGGTCCAGATAATAAGTTATCTTGAAAACTATCAGTCAAAGCAGAAGTTTCGTCGCTTAAAACGCCAGGGATTAATCGAATTAAAGCATCTGATAACACCAAAGCGCCTAATTCACCACCAGATAAAACATAATCACCAATTGATATTTCTTTCGTAATAAAATGATCGCGAACTCGTTGGTCAACACCTTTGTAATGTCCGCACAAAATGATAATGTTTTCGTACATCGACATAGTGTTAGCCATTTTTTGGTTCAGCGTTTCACCATCAGGCGACATATATATAATCTCGTCGTAGGTTCTTTCACTTTTTAAATGAGTAATACAAGCATCAATAGGCTGAACAGTCATTACCATTCCGGCACCACCGCCAAAAGGATAGTCATCAACACTCTTCTGTTTGTTGGTTGTATAGTCACGTAAATTATGAAAATGAACTTCAACAATACCCTTGTCAATAGCACGTTTCATAATTGAAGCCTCAAATGGACTGCGTAATAACTCTGGTAAAACAGTAATAATATCTATGCGCATTTTTTTTATTCAAAAGGTTCTAGTCTGCAAAGATACAAAGTTTTTTTCGCGAAGCAGTGAATGATGGATTTTAGGTTTAAAGAGAAAAGAGAAAAGAGAAAAGAGAAAAGAGAAAAGAGAAAAGAGAAAAGAGAAAAGATGCAAGAAGAAACGAATCGAAAAAGATTTAGTAGAAACAAAAGCTTATTTATTAACTTGCATGCTAAAAGTAAAACAAACAACATGAAAAATCAAAAGCTATCTATCTTCCTATTTTTAACGATAATTTTAAACGTAAGTTGTCAATCAAAAAATAAAGAAGGTAAAATTGAAACTAAAAAAGAAGCTGAAAAAGAAACACAAATTGTAGTTTCTCAGTTTGGTGAAATTTTGGATAGCCTAAAAGTTAAAGGATCAATACTGATTTATGATGCAAATAAGAATACTTATTATTCTAATGATTTTGCTTGGGCAAAGAGAGGAAACCTTCCTGCATCAACATTTAAAATTCCAAATTCTATTATTGCATTAGAGACAGGAGTCGTAAAAAGTGATTCAACTATTTTTAAATGGGATGGAGAAAAAAGATGGATGAAAGCATGGGAGCAAGATTTAACACTCAAACAAGCATTTAAAGTTTCATGCGTGCCTTGTTATCAGGAAATCGCAAGGAAAGTGGGAGTGAAGCGAATGAAATCGTATCTGAAAAAACTCAATTACAATTCAATGGTTTTTGATACATTAACCTTAGATGATTTTTGGTTAAAAGGGAAATCAAGAATATCGCAAATGCAACAAGTTGATTTCTTAAAAAGATTGTATTTCTCAGAATTACCTATTTCAAAAAGAACCGAATCGATAATGAAAGATATTATGGAAGTTGAAAAAAAGGATGATTATGTTTTAAGAGGAAAAACAGGTTTGTCTATAGAAGATGAAAAACGTAATGGTTGGTTTGTAGGTTATCTGGAAAATAAAAATGGAGTTTACTTTTTTGCAACGAATATAGAACCAACAAAAGATATCAATCAAGATGAATTTATAGCAATGCGATTGAATGCGACTAAAGTAGCATTGAAGAATCTTCAAAAAATGTAATTTTCGTAACGCACTTCTTTACAAATAGTTATATTTTAAATAAGAAATTTATTATTTTAAATTGTTGTAATGTATTTTTATTAAATAAAATACTACTATTTTTGCCAAAGCCAAAAAACTAACTAATCAAAAAAATTCATTGAAAAAAGCTTTAAAAATTATTGGCAAAATCCTACTTGGATTTGTTGCCTTTATCTTGCTGTATGTTATTCTTGCTTATTCTATTTCAAGAATTACAGTTGAGAGAGAACCAAATACGAAAGAAGAAGTTACGATTTATATCATGACTAATGGAGTTCATACTGATATTGTAGTTCCTACTCGAAACGAATTTATGGATTGGAGCAAAATGGTAAAGTATGAAAATACAATATCTAAAGACACAACATATCAATATCTAGCAATGGGCTGGGGAGATAAAGGATTTTATTTAGAAACGCCAAACTGGTCAGATCTTAAAATTTCGACTGCGCTTAAAGCAGCTTCAGGATTGAGTAATACGGCAATACATGCAACCTATTTTTCGAACATAAAAGAAAATGAAAGCTGTAAAAAAATTGTAATCAGCAAAGAGCAATACAGTCGCTTGGTAGATTATATTAAAAGCAGTTTCAAGAAAGATGAAAAGGGACAATTTATACACATCAAAACAGACCAGAACTACGGTAAAAGAGATGCTTTTTATGAAGGAACTGGAAGTTACAGTTTACTTCATACTTGCAATACATGGGCAAATAATGCACTAAAAGTAAGTGGACAAAAGTGTTGTTTCTGGACACCTATAGATTCGGCAATCTTTTCAAAATACGAAACAAATTAATTAACCTATATAAAATTGAATTAAAAAATGGTACAAAAAACGTCGAATGCATTTGTTGCAGCATCTTGGATTGCTATGGGAGCAGGAATTATTGGTTATTTAGTAGGACTTGCAAGAGCTGAAATGTTATTAAATGAAAAAGGATATTACTTCACGGTTTTAATGTTCGGATTGTTTGCAGTAATATCATTGCAAAAAAGTGTAAGAGATAAATTAGAAGGATTTCCTGTAACGGATATTTATTATGGAATTTGTTGGTTTGGCACAATTCTGTCAATTGCTTTATTGACAGCTGGATTGTGGAATGCTACGATTTTGCCTAGTGAAAAAGGATTTTATGCTTTTGCATTTTTATTAGGGATTTTTGGTGCAATTGCAGTTCAAAAAAACACTAGAGATAATTTAGTTATTAAAGAATAAAAAAAATACATTTACAATAGCGGTTTCAAACGATTTGAGTCATAGACTTATTTTATAATCGTTTGAAACCGTTTTGCTTTTGCGAAAAACTTTAAATCTAAAAAAAAATCTTAGTTATGAGAAAAATTGGGCTTGTTGGAGGTATTAGTTGGGTTTCTACCATTGATTATTACCGTTTTATTAATGAAGGAATAAATGAAAAATTAGGAGGACTTAATTTTGCAGAATGCATCATTTATTCTTTAAATTTTGATGATTTTCAACGAAACAATACAGCCAATAATTGGGATGTAACATTCGAGCTAATAACAAATGCGTGTAAAAGCCTTGAGAAAAGTGGTGCCGAAGCAATTGTTTTATGTGCTAATACAGCACATGCAGTTGTAGAAAGAGTTGAGAAAGAAATTTCGCTGCCAATTATTCATGTTGCAACTGCTACGGCGACAGCAATAAATAAGATAGGATTAAAAAAGGTTGGTTTGTTGGGAACAAAATTCACCATGGAAATGGATTTTTATAAAGACAAACTTGCAGAATATAATATTGAGACAGTTGTACCTTTTCTTCAGGATGAACGAGATTATATTCAGAAGACATTAAAAGAAGAATTAGGAAGAGGAATTATCAATGAGCAAACCAAAAGAGCTTATATTATGGTGATTAATAAATTAATTGAAAACGGTGCCGAAGGAATTATTTTGGGTTGTACCGAAATTCCAATGCTTATAAGTCAGGATGATATTTCAGTTCCAGTTTTTGATACAACAAAAATTCATTCAGATGCAGCAGTGAAATTTGCGCTGTCATTAGATTAATGTTGAGGTAGTAACAGACAGAAAAGTTAGACTAAAATACAGAAGTTATGGAAAGTTTTGGAACAAGTGAAAAATTTCTTTTTAATGATGAAATTGAATGGGAAGTTGTTGGTGAAGGAATCAAGCGTAAAATAATGGCATATGATGACAGAGTAATGTTAGTTAATGTTCATTTTGAAAAAGGAGGTATTGGAGTGTTGCACGAACATTATCACTCACAGGTTACCTATGTGGCAAGCGGAAAATTTGAAGTGACAATTGATAACGAAACTAAAACGCTAAAAGCGGGAGATAGTTTTTATATTCCGCCACACGCCATACATGGAGTTGTTTGTCTAGAAAGCGGTTTACTAACAGATGTTTTCAGTCCTATTCGGGAAGACTTTATGAAAGGCTAATTAATCATCTAAAAATATGATTTCAAGAAGAAACTTTATAATCAATACAGGAATGGCTACGGCCACAGTTTGTTTAATTCCTTCATTTGCGTTTGCTTTAAATAAAAGGGCAATTGGATTACAGTTATATACTTTGCGGAATGAATTACCAAATGATGTAAAAGGAACTTTAGAGAAAGTGGCACAAGCTGGATATACAGCAGTTGAACTATATGGTTTCTCAATTAAAGATCAGTTTTGGGGATTGTCATCTGAAGAATTAAAAAAACTATTAGATGCAAATGGATTAAAAGCAGTAAGTGGACATTACAGTTTAGGAACTTTTTTCTATGACGGCAACACCACAGAACTTGAAGCGGCTATAAAAGCAGCAAAAGTTTTAAAAAGTGAATATATAACAGTTCCTTGGTTAGACGAAAGCTTAAGAAGAAGTGTTGACGATTATAAAAAAATAGCTTCATTGCTAAATAAGGCTGGAGGAATTTGTAAAAAAGCAGGTTTGAAATTAGCCTATCACAATCATGATTTTGAGTTTAAAAAATATGATAATATAACAGGTTATGAAATTCTACTAAAAGAGACGGATAGAAATTTAGTTTATTTTGAAATGGATTTATATTGGGTAGTATATTCTAAAATTAATCAGATAGAACTGTTTCGGCAAAATCCCGGCCGCTTTGCGATGTGGCATGTAAAAGATATGGATAAAAGCGATGCCACTTTAAATACAGAGATTGGTTCAGGAAGCATAGATTTTAAATCTATTTTTGAAGAAGCCAAGCTTTCAGGAATGAAGCACTTTTTCGTAGAACAAGAAACAAATTATATGCCGAATGAAATTGCGTCAATAAAAACGAGCTGTGAATTTATAGTAAAAGAGCTAATTTAGGCTTTTGAAGCATAGAAAGTTAAGGTTGGTAGAAGTCCTTTTGGGGAATTTTATGCTTTTTTTAAAGTTTTGTTAAAAATTAGAGTAGTATTTTTGCAAAATGAATTTATCCAAAACTAGTGTCATGTTTATGGCAGTTTGCACTGGACTTATAGTTGCAAACCTTTATTATTGTCAGCCTTTAATTGTTTTAATTGCCAATGAATTTAAGATTCCTGAAGCCGATGCAGGAACAATAACTTATCTTACCCAAGCAGGTTACGCTATTGGCCTCTTTTTTATGGTGCCACTTGGTGATAAAATTGAGCGTAAAAAACAAATTTTGATTACCACGCTTGCAACTGTTGTTGCTTTAGTTATTGCGGCAACTGCCCAAAGCTTTTTAGTTTTAGAAATTGCTTCCCTTCTTATCGGAATCACATCAATAGTTCCGCAGTTAATTTTGCCTTTGGCAGCTTCATTGAGTGATCCTGGTGAACGAGGTAAAGTAATAGGAACAATTATGAGCGGTTTGCTAGTTGGAATTTTATTATCGAGAACTTTAAGCGGAATTATAGGAGAGTTTATGGGGTGGAGATCAATGTTTTGGATCGCAGCAGGGATATGTTTACTTCTCTTTTTTGTTATGCAAAAACAATTTCCGTACAACAAACCAGTATTTCATGGTTCATACGGGCAATTACTACAATCACTTTTTACACTTATTAAGACACAACCTTTATTAAGAGAAGCAACTTTAATTAACGCATTTTGTTTTGCGCAATTTGGAGCTTTTTGGACAACAATGGTATTGTTATTATCCGATGCTCCTTTTCATTTTACTAGCTCAACAATTGGTCTTTTTGGTATAGTTGGTGCCACAGGGGCTTTAGCAGCTCCATTAGTTGGAAGGTTAGGAGATAAAGGAAATTCAAGAATTGCTGTAGGATACGGTTGTTTAATGATGTTAATTAGTTTTATTATTTTCTACTTTTCAGGAAGCAGCATAGTAGGGATCATTATCGGAATCGTTTGTATCGATATAGGAATTCAAGGAGTTCATATTTCAAACCAAACAAGAGTTTATTCATTGCTACCAGAAGCTAGAAATAGATTAAATACAGTATTTATGTCATTTAGCTTTCTAGGAACAGCGGCAGGTTCAGCTTATGGATTGTTTTTATGGAAATTAGGAGGCTGGCATGCGGTAACTATAGGATGTGCTGTTTTAGCATTATTGGCATTAACAGTTTATGGCTTAACATACAAATCTAAAAAATAGAAAGAATAAACGAATATCAAATTAATTCGTAAATTTGCAAATCAATAAAAAATAGAAACAATGGAAAACGGAATATACGCTAAATTCAATACCTCAAAAGGTGCGATTTTAGTAAAATTAGCTCACGATTTAACACCAGGAACCGTAGGGAATTTTGTAGCTCTTGCAGAAGGAAATATGGAAAATAAGGTAAAGCCACAAGGAACTAAATTTTATGATGGATTAACATTCCATAGAGTTATTCCAGATTTTATGATTCAAGGTGGTTGTCCTAAAGGAACAGGTACAGGAGATCCAGGATACAAATTTGATGATGAATTTCACCCAAGTTTAAAACACGATCGTCCAGGAGTTTTGGCAATGGCAAATTCTGGACCTGGGACTAATGGTTCTCAATTTTACATTACTCACGTTCCTACTTCTTGGTTAGACGGGAAACATACTGTTTTTGGTCACGTTGTAGAAGGTCAAGATATTGTTGATTCAATTGCTCAAGGTGATGAATTAACTAATGTTGAAATCGTAAGAGTAGGTGAAGAAGCTGAAAAATGGAATGCTATCGAAGCTTTTATTACTTTTAAAGGAGCTCGTAATAAGCGTGATGCTGCTATGAAAGCTGAGGCTGAAGCTGCAATGGAAAAATTGGCTGCTGGTTTTGCAAAAACAGATAGCGGTTTACGTTACCAATTTATCCAAAAAGGGGATGGTAAACAAGCAGAAAACGGTAAAACTGTAGCTGTTCACTACGAAGGTTCATTAGAGAATGGTAAAGTATTTGATTCTTCTTACCCAAGAAAAAAACCAATCGAGTTTAGACTAGGTCAAGGTCAAGTTATCGAAGGTTGGGATGAAGGAATTGCTTTATTGAAAGTTGGAGACAAAGCACGTTTCGTAATTCCATCTCATTTAGGATACGGCCCATCTGGAGCAGGTGGAGTTATTCCACCAAACGCAACTTTAATTTTCGACGTTGAATTAATGGACGTTAAGTAATAAAAAATACATAAAATTATATTTTATAACATTGGAATCCCAAAGCGAGAGTTTTGGGATTTTTTTTATATTTACTCCAAAAAAACTAAAAATGAAATCAAGAATTTTAACTGTAGCAGTCTTAGTTGTTATTGTGTTTTCGTGTGCTACGAAAAAAGAAGCTCCTAAAGTTGTAGATGTTGTTGAACCCGTAAAATCTGTAGAATCAATTCCTGTAGTCGCTTCAGGGCAGAGTCTTTATGATAAAAATTGTGGTGGTTGTCATAAGCTATACAAGCCTACTGCGTTTTCAAAAGAAGATTGGAAACCTATCTTAGTACGTATGCAAAAGAAAGCGCATCTTGACGATGTAGATATGGCTTTGATTTCAGATTATATTTCTTCTCAATTGTAAAAAAAAGATATATTATAATCCATATTATTAACTATTCAGTGAGTAACTGGGTAGTTTTTTTATTTTAAATAAGACATAAAAAAACACCTTCACGAATGAGGTGTTTAAAAATTATTGATTGCTTACAGGTAGCGCGTTAGATACAGTAATTATTTTCAAAGTTTTTATTCCAGCAGGTAATTCCCAATCAACTTCGTCATTTTCTTTAAAGCCAATTATAGCAACACTTAAAGGTGCTAGGATAGAAATTCTTCCTTCTTTTACGTCAGCATTTGAAGGTAAAACAATTTGAATTTTCATTTGTTTGTTTGCTTTAACATCTTCGATGGTAACGTGTGAATTGATTCTTATTATCGAATTGTCTAGCGTGTCTCCTTTGCTAACAATAGCTCTGTCTAATTCTTGAGCAAGTTGACCAGCTTCTTTAGAGTTTGTTGAGTTTTTACTCTTTAAGATCAATTCTCTTAAGAGTTGATAATCTGTTGTACAGAAAGTAGGTATTGGTTTCATATCTATTGTGTGTGTTTATTTGAATAAGATTTTATTTTAGGCAATCTCAAAAGCCTAGTATTTGTTTTAAATTGAAATACAGATTTATTTATATTGTAAATGCGAAATTTGAGAAACTCTAAAATGAGAAGTAAATTGTATGCTTTAATACAAAGAGGAATCTTTGTAAGTAAAACAAATAATTAAATTTTAAAGTGTAATCCTCCGCCTGAAAGAAAAAATTGAAATAGACGGAGGCCTAATTAACGAAGGCCTTGGTGTGCGAATTTAATACAACGACACGTGGTTTTCTTGTAAAAGAAAACAACAACGTAATAACCGTCAATTGTATAATGCTCAACATGAGGATGATTTATTATGATTTACAAAGTTAATCAAAGTTTTTTAATCAATAGACTTTATTTCCATTTAATATTGCAACCCATACTTGGTTTCTGAGGATTCTTGATATTTCGGTTGTAAATTAAGGAGTCTATAGCATTTCTTAAGTCGCTTCCGCTAAGGGTAATTCCATTGCCAGGTCTTGAATCGTCAAGTTGTCCTCGATAAAATAATTTGTCTTGATTATCAAATAAGAAAAAATCAGGAGTGCACGCAGCATCGTAAGCTTTGGCTACTTCTTGACTCTCATCATATAAATAAGGGAAGTCCATTTTATGGGTAAATGCAAACTCTGTCATTAATTCGGGACTATCTTCAGGATATTTTGTTACATCATTACTAGAAATTGCAACAACTCCTATTCCCTGTACGCGATAATCGTTGGCAATCATGACAATTTCTTCTATTACATGTAATACATAGGGACAATGATTGCATATAAACATAACAAGAGTTCCTTTTGTACCTTTTATATCGTCATAAGAATATTCAAAATTAGAATTAGTGTCCTTTAATTTAAATTTCGGAGCCAAAGTACCTAGTGGTAACATGTTTGAAAGAGTCTTTGCCATTTTTTATAAGTAAATTGATTATTCAAATTTAACTTTAAAAATCTGCAAAAGAGGGTATAAGTGCAAAAAAATATCCAAAGAAGCTTTTAGGGAAATGGATTCAGCTCTTTGGATATTTATTAGTGATTTATGAATTTATAAAATTTAGTAAATCGGCATTCAGTCTGTCTCTTTCTGTGTAAAATAAACCATGAGGTTCCCCTTCATAAACGATATAAGTATTGTCTTTAATTATCTGAGCGGCTTTTTTAGAGGTAAGTTCAATAGGAACTATTCTGTCGGCATCTCCATGAATAATTAAGGTTGGTACATTTACTGCGTTCAGTTCATCTCTAAAATCTGTTGTAGAAAATGATTCAGCGCATTTTAATGTAGCCCTTGGTGAGGCAACTGCGCATAGGGAGTTATAATATTCCATCAACGAATTGCTTAATGGTCGGTTTATGATGGTTACTCCAAAGAAAGTTTTTCCAAAAGTGTTTATAAATTCAATTCTGTCTTCTTTAATTGCATTTGCAGTAGCATCATTCTTTTCTTTAGGATGTCCATCAGGATTATCTTCCGTTTTTAGTAAAAAAGGAATAATTGAAGAAATTAGAGCAGCTTTTGTTACGCCTTTTCCACCATGACGGCTAAAATAGCGAACTACTTCGCCACCACCCATCGAAAATCCTACTAGTGTAGCATCTTCTAGTTCCAGTTGCTCGATAATTTGTTTAAGATCATCAGTTAGGCTGTCATAATCGTATCCATCCCAAGGTTGTGATGATTTACCAAATCCACGGCGATCATAGGCAATTACTCTAAAATTATTTTGAACTAAAAAATCGATTTGGTATTCCCACATTTCATTAGAAAGTGGCCAACCATGAATAAGAATAACGGGTTTTCCTTGACCGTAATCTTTTACATATAGTTTTACATTCGGTGCTGTTTCTATATATTTGTCTGTAGATGGCTGTGTGATATCAAACTTGGAGTCCCTAAGAGATTGATTAGTATTGTTTTGAATCTTTTCCATTTTTATAATTTTATAATTTACTTCTGTAAAAGTACCAGCTAAGAGAAAAACATGTGTTATAGAATTAATCGTAATACTTATAATATTAAAGGGTTGTAAATAAATAATTTAATAAAATAAAGAAATGGATTTAACTTGGTCAGAATTTGAAAGAGTAGAAATGAGAGTGGGAACAATTACACAAGTAGATGATTTTCCAGAGGCACGTAAACCAGCTTTTCAACTTACGATTGATTTCGGAAAGGAAATTGGAGTTCGTAAATCATCAGCACAAATTACTAAACGTTATACAAAAGAAGAGCTAAAAGACAGACAGGTTGTTGGTGTAGTTAATTTTCCTAGAAAACAAATAGGGAAATTTATGAGCGAATGTCTCGTAATTGGAGCAGTAGGGGATGAGGGCGATGTTGTTTTATTGGCACCCGATTTTAAAATAGAAAATGGGTTAAGAATAGGGTGATCACTATTTTAGTTGAGGAGTAAATCTGAAATTACAAAAAGCGTCAATGCACTTAGTATTATTAAAAATGCAGGAAGTATTATGTTTAGAATAGCTTTTCCAATTGATATTTTCTGCGCTACTGACACTCCAATAGCAAAAAGAACCATTGTCCAGATCACCAGAATCAACTCAATGAAATAAAAAAGATAATAGATTATTTCGTCAAATTGTCCATTAAAATAGTTGTCAGGGGATTGAAAAACTGCGTTTCCATAAATTGAAATTCGTACTAAAAGTAATATAAGTGAAATAATTGAGGGTGTCAAAGCATAGGCAATAACTCTTAAAATTGATCGTGTGTCTCCTTTTGCATTAAACCATTTTCCTGTCAAACTTATTGTGGTGGCATACAGATAATTAATTATCCATCCGCATGTTGTACCTATTAGTATGCTGAAAATAATGACTCCCCAGATAGAGAAATCATCTCCCATGTTTTTAGATATTGCTTTGTCAAATGCTTGAACGATTCCCGAAAGGATTAAAAGTAGAATTACATGTTTATCATATTTGTAGTTATCAATGAATTTGAAGGATTCTTTTGGAGATAACCATATCTTTAATAATATGTTTTTAGGTGTAATTAATTCTTCTGGTTGGTTTTTGTTGTTTTCAATCATTTTTTTACATTTTAATTTTCTGAATTAATTGCTCTAATATTAATTGACCTTCTTCCCAGTATTTTAGATCGGAATCGGAATTGATGTGCCCTTGTAGGCCAACGTTAACAAAATCACTTCCCCACATTTTAGCAAAATATTCTTTTCTTTCAAAAGAAGCGTAAGGATCATTTTCGCTCGCTACAACTATTGAAGGAAACGGTAAGTTGACAAGTGGCATTGGCGAAAAGTTCCTGATACATTCAGGAGTGTGTTGGGGTGAGTCTACATCGGCAGGTGCTACTAATAAAGCTCCAATAATATTTTTATTAATATTGGATGTTGACCAATGCAATACTAAAGAAACGGCTAAACTATGGGCTATTAAAATAGTTGGTTTATCTAGTTTAGAGATTTCTTCATTTAGTCTTTTAATCCATTCTTCGCGAATAGGTTCGTCCCAATTGTCTTGAACCAAACGAATGGAATTCTTAAATTTTTCATGCCAATATGTTTGCCAGTGTTTATCACCTGAATTTCCTAAACCAGGTAGTATTAGTAAATTTGCTTCCATTATTGGTTTTCTTTTGAGAATTTAAAGATATAAAAAAAGTCCAAAAATTGACTACATTTTGGACTTTCTACTTCTTGATAGAGAATTGATTAGATATCGTCAAAATCAATATCTGTGAAACTAGATCTGTGTGATAATACAGGCTCTTCTTTGTCTGAACTGTATTCTTTCTTGAAATCTTTCTGATGTCTTTCAGAGATTACTTCCTCTCCTTTGTGGTTTAAAACATAAGATGTCATTTCTCCTAAAATTTCAGCAAAAGCACTAAAGTCTTCTTTGTACAAGTAAATTTTATGTTTCTTAAAATGGAATGAACCATCTTCTTCTGTGAATTTCTTGCTTTCGGTAATCGTGATGTAGTAATCGTCTGCTTTTGTAGCTCTTACATCAAAGAAATAGGTTCTTCTTCCTGCTCGTAGTACTTTAGAAAAAATCTCTTCTTTTTCTAACATGTCATTTTCTCTCATAATCCGTTCTATCGATTTTTTTATTTAATAGCAATCAAAAATCATAAAAATTTATTTATTATACAACAATTAAAGTGATTCTTTTTCGGAAAGTTGTTTTAAATATAGTGCTGAATAATACCCTTCTTGATTTATCAATTGATTATGAGAACCTTGTTGGATGATTTTTCCTTCTTCAAGTATAATGATTCGATCTGCGTTTTTAGCTGATGATACACGGTGGCTAACAATGATGGTGGTTTTGTCTTTACAAATTTCAAATAAGTTATTCAAAATTGTTTCCTCAGTCTCTGTGTCTACAGCAGATAAGCAGTCATCAAAAAGTAAAATAGCAGGGTTTTTAATTATGGCTCTGGCGATAGAAACACGTTGTTTTTGCCCACCAGAAAGAGTGATTCCTCTTTCTCCTAAGACAGTGTCGTACTGTTTGTTGAAGCTAATAATGTTGTCGTGAACAACAGCATTTTTTGCGGCCTCGATTACTTCTTCGTCAGTTGCATTTTGGTTGCCAAACTTAATATTGTTTTTAATACTGTCAGAAAATAAAAATGCATCTTGTGGTACAATACCAATACTGTTACGTAAATCATTGAGGTTTACTTTGCTTATTTCGATCCCATCTATGGTAATTTGTCCTTGAGATGCATCATATAAGCGTGTGATTAATGATAGTATAGTTGATTTTCCAGAACCAGTTTTGCCTAGAATAGCCAAAGTTTCTCCTTTTTTTACTGTAAAAGTTACATTCTCAAGAGCTGTTATATTGGTATCTTCGTAAGTATAAGTCACATTTTCAAAAGAAATTGTTCCTTCTATAGTAGAGTGGTTTGGATTGTTGTTTTTTATTTCAGGTTCAATTTTCAAGAACTCATTAAGTCTTTTTTGAGATGCTTCGGCTTCTTGTACCATTGATGAAACCCAGCCAAGAGAAGCAACTGGCCACGTAAGCATATTTACATATAGAATAAATTCGGCTATTGTTCCAAGACTTTTAATACTTCCGTTAATGTACATTACACCTCCAAAATAAATTACTACAAGATTACTTATTCCGATTAAGGCAATCATTAAAGGGCCAAATAAAGATTGCACTTTGGCAAGATTCAAGCTTTTGCTTTTGCTTTCGTTTGCTAGATCAATCATGTTATTCTGATGTTGATTCTCTAATGAATTGGCTTTAATAACTCGGATTCCTGAAAAAATCTCTTGAGTAAAGCTTGATACTTTAGATAAATATTGCTGAAAAACGGTACTTCGTTTATTTATTTCGGTGCTTAATTTAAAAATGCAGAAGGATAATATTGGTAATGGTAATATGGTGTATAAAGTTAAAAGTGGCGAAACGCTATACATATATATGATTACTATTGTAAAACGAATAAAGGTGTTAATTGTGTACATTACCGCTGGACCTACATACATACGAACCTTAGAAACGTCTTCGCTTATACGGTTCATTAAATCACCGGTACGATTTTGTTTGTAAAAATTTTGAGATAACCTTTCATACTGCTGAAAAACCTCATTCTTTAAGTCAAATTCAATGTGACGAGACATTACGATTAAGGTTTGGCGCATTAAGAAGGTTAGGAATCCAGCAACTATAGTTGTGGCGATAATTAGTAAAACATTGTGTATTAGTCCTTCTCTGTAAAATGATAAAACGGCCTCTGATGCTTTCTGTGATTCTGGGAGTTTATCAAACGTTTCAATAGCACTTAATGACTTACTGATCAGTTTAGGAGTAAATAGCGAGAATATTTGTGCGATTATTGTTATGAAAACCCCTAAGGAAAAGCTGTATTTATATTTAATAAAATATTTGTTTAAATAACGTAATTCTTTCATTTTTTTAAGATATTCTGTGTTGAAATGATTTTGTTTTATTGGAAAGCATCTATTTTAGATAATTTTCAATGTGTTTGTTAAAGAGCGTTCAATTGTTGGATTGCTATTTTTTAATTAAAAAAATGCTGTATGTATATTTTTTGTATAAATTTGAAATGTCTTTTTGACAAATTCATAATTTTAACTAACAAAAATTATTTGCTATGAATGCAGCTTTTGCAACAGGTAAGGAACTTCAAAAAATGGATCCCGTTTTTGGTCAACTATCGTTTGATGATCACGAACAAATTGTATTTTGTAATGACAAAGATACAGGTTTAAAAGCAATTATTGGTATTCATAATTCAGTTATGGGGCCTGCTTTAGGAGGGACAAGAATGTTTAATTATGCAAACGAATGGGAGGCGCTAAACGATGTTTTACGACTTTCTAGAGGTATGACATATAAATCTGCTATCACAGGATTGAATATTGGTGGAGGTAAAGCCGTTATTATTGGAGATGCTAAAACACAAAAAACACCTGAATTGATGCGTAAGTTTGGAGAGTTTGTAAATTCTTTAAGCGGAAGATATATTACTGCTGAAGATGTTGGAATGGAAACTAAAGATATGGACATTGTAAGAGATGTTACTCCTTATGTTACTGGGATTTCTGAAGAAAGAGGTGGTTCTGGTAATCCATCTCCAGTTACTGCTTACGGTGTGTTTTTAGGAATGAAGGCAGCTGTGAAACAACAATTTGGATCAGATAATTTAGAGGGTAAAAAAGTATTAGTACAAGGAATTGGTCACGTAGGTGAAGCTTTGGTTGAGTATTTAACTAAAGAAGGTGCAATCGTTACTATTACAGATATCAACGAAGAAAAGTTATTTGAAGTTGCTAAAAAATATGGTGCTACTATTTTTGCAGGCGATGATATCTACAGTGCAGATGTTGATGTTTATGCTCCATGTGCAATGGGAGCAACATTAAATGATGTGACTGTAAATAAAATAAAAGCTAAGGTTATTGCTGGTGCAGCTAATAATCAATTGGCAAATGAAAATGTTCATGGTGCTATATTACAAGAAAGAGGGATTTTATATGCTCCAGATTTCTTAATTAATGCAGGTGGAATCATAAATGTTTATGCAGAATTAGAGCATTATGATAAAGCTGAAATCATGCGTAAAACAGAAAATATCTACAATACAACGCTTGAAATTTTTGATTTTGCTATTAAGAATGGTATGACTACACATCAGGCAGCCTTAACGATTGCTCAAAATCGTATCGATTTAAGAAAAATCGAGAATAGTAAAAAGTAAAAAACGAGCTTAATTTTTGTCTCAGTTTCTATCTCGGCTCTTAAGTGTTCATTGAGATTGGAAACTGAGACTTTTTTTATGCATAAAAGGCAATGTTTATTAGCTTGAAATTATTCTTAAATTAACTAAGTATTAATTTCATTATAAGATATGAAATTCTTATTTTTGCAAATTAATTTTTAAATGTTCTTACAAGGTGGTAAATAGAAGACACATACGCGTTAAAGTAATGCAATCCATTTATGCAATGCATCAAAACGGTTCTGATAATCTTGAAAAAGAAGAGAAATTTCTTTTTTATAGTATTGATAATATTCAGGATTTATATCTTGTAATGGTTTCTTCGTTAATCGAAATTTGTAAAAAAGAGACAATCTTTTTACACCTATCAAGCAAAAAACATCTTGCAACTGCTGAAGAGCGTAATCCAAACGAAAAATTTATTAAGAATGCCATTTTTCAAATCCTAGCTGAGAACAATTCTCTTAGTATAGCTTTAGAAAATCGTAAAATCACTAATTGGTCATTAAATGATGATTATATTATATTGCTTCTTAATGATATTAAGGCAAGTAGCCTGTATGCGAAATACATGAGTAATTCAGTAAACACGTTTGAAGAAGATAAACAGTTTATTGTTGATTTATTTACAGAAGTAATCGTTCCTAATGAAAAATTATACGAGTATTTAGAAGATGATAAGCTTACTTGGGTAGATGATATTCCTGTGGTAAATACACATATTATCAAGCAATTAAAGAATATTACAGATGGAGAAGACGATAATTTTAGAGTTCCTAAATTGTATAAAGACAATGAGGATAGAGATTTTGTAAAAGACTTGTTTAGAAAAACAGTTTTAAACGAATCTGAATTTGCTAAAGAATATGTAGATAAAACTCCAAACTGGGATAGTGATCGTATTGCTGAAATAGATACTATTATCTTAAAAATGGCAATTTGTGAATTTTTAAAATTCCCATCGATTCCTGTAAAAGTAACTCTTAATGAATATTTAGAAATTGCAAAAGAGTATTCTACGCCAAAAAGTAGTATTTTTATCAACGGGATTTTAGATAATCTTGTAAAAGAACTGGAGGCTAGCAAAAAGTTAATTAAAGCTGGTCGTGGTTTAATGTAATAATTATTAAATAAAAACAGAATTTAAATTATGGAACAATTAACTCAATTTGCACCGTTTCTATTAATGTTTGTAGTGATCTATTTCTTTATGATTAGACCGCAACAAAAACGTGCGAAAAATGAAAAAGAATTTGAAAGTAGCCTAAAAGTAGGTGATAAAATTATAACAAAAAGTGGTCTTCACGGAAAAGTTTCAGAGCTTGCAGAAACAACTGTAGTTATCGAAACAATGTCTGGAAAGTTAAAGATGGAGCGTTCTGCAATTTCTATGGAAATGAGCGCAGCTTTAGCTAAGAAATAGTATACTTTTAGTAATCTATTAAAGTCCCAATCCGAAATTTCGGATTGGGATTTTTTTTTGTCTGCAATTTAAGACTGCTTTCTTCTGGTCTTAGTAGTTGTTTCTTTTTAATAGTTGTAGTATTGCTCTTGAGGTTAATTCTATGCTTTGTGTAGCTGTGCAGTTTTCTAGTTCTTTTATTTGTTGCTATGGTGTTATGGTGTTTTCTTGCGACTATAGTTTTTGAGTTTTTTTGGCCAGATTATTTCTTTTAAACAAGTTTTTATTATTGTAGGTTTATACTTTTTATTTGTTTTTTCTTTGTAAGAACTTAGTTGTTTTTTAGAATGTTTCTGAATTGTGCTTTTTGAGTGTGGTTTGTTTTTGGGTATCGTTTGCTTTTTGTATTTTCGCTCGAAATGACAAATACCCTATTTTTTTATGGGGTATATGTTTTTGTTTTTTGTTTTTTATTGGTTTTTTGTTCTTTTTTATGGGGGGTGTGTTTTGATTGTTTTTAATTTTCATTGATTTTTGTTGTTTTTTCTATTGTTGATTTTTTTTAAAACATAGTTCTAAAATGTCAAATAATGATAATTAGGTATCGTAATTTTTGTAATCCGTAATTCTTCCTAAAACAGGTCAAAAAAATAAATTTTATAAGATTATCTAATGTAAAAGTTGATAAATTCGCCTTAGAAACATGTTTTACTAAGGCTATTTATTGGTATAAATCAGCACTGCAGTTCTTTGATATTATATTAGAATATAAATGGCATTCATGAAAAAAATAACCAAACCAATTAATAACTGAAACCAAATTATTAACCAAAATCATTTAAAACATGAAAAGAGTATTGCATATTTTAGCTTTAATGTTAACAAGTTCTTTTGCTTTTGCCCAAGATGATAAAGAAACGACTAATCCCGCGACAGTATTTGGAGGGTCGGCAGACCTTTATTATAAATATGATTTTTCTAAACAACAAAACGGTTTAACTAGTTTTACAAATTCACAGGATTCATTCGAATTAGGGATGGCTTCTATTGAGGCTTCGCACAAGTTTGGAAAAGCTTCTGTCTTTGTAGATTTAGGATTTGGAACAAGAGTGACTGAGTTTTCTTATAATGAGTATGAAGATAATAGTAAGGCTTCTTTTTTGATAAAACAATTGTTTCTTAAGTATGATTTATCCGATAGTTTTTCTATAACAGCAGGTAGTTTTGGAACACATATGGGATATGAATTATTGGATGCTGTCGATAATAAAAATTATAGTACATCATATGCATTTTCGTACGGGCCTTTTTTTAATACAGGAGTTAAGGTACAATACACAACAGAAGAATTTAGTTTTATGTTAGGTGTTACTAATCCAACCGATTTTAAATCAGCGATGGACGCTGGTTCTAGTCAAAAGACTTATGTCGGGCAATTTGGATATATTACCGATAAAGGAAGTGCTTATTTGAATTTTACATCAGGAAGTACAAATCCAACTCCAGGAGCTACAGTTGTGCCAACGGGGGAAAATAAAACGCAATTTGATATTGTGGGAACAAAGGCGGTTAATGATATTTTTTCTTTAGGGTTTAATGCAGCGTACGCTAAAACGACAAATGATTATGATAGTAATCTTGATGGAGAATGGTTTTCAGTAGTAGGGTATGCTTATTATAAGTTTAAAGAAAATCTTGGATTAGCGTACAGGATGGAATATTTTAATGCAAAAGATGCTGCACTGAGTTTAGGAACAGTTGCTGGTTCAAATGTTTTTGCAAATACCGTATCACTTAATTATAAAGTTGGAAATATGACGATAATTCCAGAGATAAGATTGGATAGTGCTTCTGCAGATGTTTTTCTTGATAGTAATTCTGCCCCAACTGGAAAGATGGCCTTTGCATTAGTTGCTGCTACCTATTCTTTTTAAGATATTAAGATTGATATTTTTTTTTTTTTTTTTTGAACTGTCAAAACATTAGTGTGTTTTGGCAGTTTTTTATTTACAGTTTGTTATAAAGATAAAACACGCTTTAGAATTGACTAAAGCGTGTTTTTATCTAGTATGAATTATGTCTTTTTATTGTTTTTTGTAAATAGAATAAATCGTATTTATTGTTTTTCTGTCTAATACATTATCAACTTCTGTTTGGATATAATGTAGTTTAAAAGCTGTTATTGCGGCTGTAAGATTTTTAGTATTGTAGCCAATAATTCGCAAAGCAGGCTCAATTCTAAAATCGAATGGAGCTTCTTCCAGTATCTCATCTTGCCAGATTCCAAATCCTAGTCCAGCTAGCGTTTTCCAAGGAAACAACTTACTTGGGTCTTGTTTTCTTCCTGGAGCAATATCGGCATGACCTAATATATTTTGTGTTGGTACATTATATTCCTTTTTTAACCTTGTCAAAAGAGCAATTAAACTATTCATTTGTGTTTCCGAGAAAGGTTCAACTCCGTTATTGTCAAGCTCAATACCTAGTGAAGAGGAGTTGAGGTCGGTATTTTTTCCCCATGTAGCATTACCAGCATGCCACGCACGTAAATAATCATTTAACATTTGGACCACTTTACCATCTCTCGAGATAATGTAATGAGCACTTACTTGTGTTTTTGTTTTAGTAAATGTATTTACAGTTTGTTGTAAAGAATCCTGAGCTGTATGATGGATAATAATAAAGTTAGGTTTACGTAAATTAAAGTTTACGGTACCTATCCATTGTGTATTAATTCCATTTTGTAGCGAAGTAGATCCAGTTTGCGAAAGGGAGTCCTTGTAAATATGTAACTGATTTGCATATGACGTATCTATGCTTATAGTTGCAATAGGAGGAGGTATAGGTTGTGCATCTTTGCTTGTGATTTTATTTTCAAGAGATTTAAGTTGCTGATCGTATACCTTTTCACTCGATTTATATGGATTTGTAGAGCAAGATGTAATTGCAATCGCTATAGTTAAACAGTAAAAATACTTTCTCATACTTTAAAAATTGTTTTATGTTTTGTTCTAACAATTACTATTCTTTTTCCTTATCCTTATCCTTATCCTTGTTCTTTTCCTTTTCTTTTTTCTTTTTCTTTGCTTTTTTAGAACTACTTTGATCTTTTAGTTGTTCCATATAAAGGGTGTATTTTTCCCTTTGATCTTTGCTTAGAAATTCGGACACTCTTTTATCTGTAGCGTCAGAGAGCGCTTGAATTTGTTTTATTTTTTCGTCTTGATTACTGCTTTCATTTTTCAAAAGTATGCCTTGTTCTTTTATACTTTCGATAAGAACATTCGATACTGCAATTTCCTGAAGCGCATCAAGATTTAGTTCAGGCTTCATTGTTTCCATTATTTTAGCAACGGTTACTTCAACAGGGATCTCTTTTGGTTTAGAAGTATTGGCAGATGGTCCCATGCCACCCATGCCTTGACTCATTCCACCGTTCATTCCTCCTCCGTAGCCACCACGGCCACCATATCCATTACCGTAGCCATTTCCATATCCATTTCCGTATTGAGCAGAAATAGGGTTAGCGAAAAATAAAATAAATGCAAATAGTATTGCAGCTTGAATTGTTTTCATGTTTTATATTTTTAAAATCAAAAAATCAAAAAAATGTATTGTAAATTTAAACAGGTTCACCGTATAAATCAAATTCTGTAGCTTCTATTATTTTAATATTAACAAATTCTCCAGTTTTTACATAATGTTTAGAGGCATCGATTAGCACTTCGTTATCAACATCTGGGCTGTCAAATTCTGTTCTTCCAACAAAATGAGCACCTTCTTTTCTGTCTATAATACATTTAAAAGTTTGTCCAACTTTCTCTTGGTTTAAATCCCATGAAATCTGAGATTGTAATTCCATGATTTCGTTAGCACGATCTTGCTTTACTTCGTCTGGAACATCGTCTTCTAGTAAATAAGCATGTGTGTTTTCTTCATGCGAATAAGCGAAGCATCCCATTCTGTCGAATTTCATTTCCTGAACAAAGTCTTTAAGGATATTGAAATCTTCTTGAGTTTCCCCTGGGTATCCAACGATTAAAGTAGTTCTGATAGCCATTCCAGGAACAGCTTTACGGAAATCTTTTAGTAATTGAGTTGTTTTTTCTTGAGTTGTACCACGACGCATAGATTTTAAAACTGAATCAGAAATGTGTTGCAACGGTATATCAATATAGTTACAGATCTTAGGCTCACGTTTCATAACTTCTAGTACATCCATTGGGAAACCAGATGGGAAAGCGTAATGTAAACGAATCCATTCAATACCTTCTACTTTTACTAGTGCTTCAAGTAATTCAGCTAAATTTCTTTTCTTATATATATCAAGACCGTAATAAGTTAAATCTTGAGCAATCAAAATTAATTCTTTTACACCATTTTTGGCTAATCCTTCCGTTTCTTTAACCAATTTTTCAATGGTTTGAGAGACGTGTTTTCCACGCATAAGAGGAATCGCGCAAAAGCTACAAGGTCTGTCGCAACCTTCTGCGATTTTTAAATAAGCGTAATTTTTTGGAGTAGTTGTTAAACGCTCTCCTAATAATTCATGTTTATAATCGGCACCCAATGCTTTTAATAATTGAGGTAACTCAGTAGTTCCGAAAAACTGATCTACATTTGGGATTTCTTTTTCTAAATCAGGTCTATAACGTTCAGATAAGCATCCTGTAACGAAAACTTTATCGACTAGTCCTTTTTCTTTTTTGTCTGCGTACTCTAAAATCATGTTTACTGACTCCGCTTTAGCGTTATCAATAAAGCCACAAGTATTTATAACAATAATATTGCCTTCTTCGGCAGCAGGAGCTTCATGTGTTACTTCTTTTCCGTTAGCGCGAAGTTGACCCATAAGTACTTCACTATCATATACATTTTTCGAACACCCAAGAGTGATTACGTTGATTTTATTCTTTTTTAAAGACTTGGTTCTCATACTTTTATAAATTGGAGTGCAAAATTACATTTTTTATTCCTAGAAACACCATGATTCCTTGTTTTTTCTGAAGTTGGTGTTGTTGGATTTAAGTATTTTTTGGTAGTTTTCGGGCTCTTATTTTTATTTCCTCTTTTTCTATTCATATTATGAACGTAAAAAGATGTTGCTTTCGTCAGGGCAAAAAAAATCCGTCTTGATAAAGATCAGACGGATTTTATACGTGTGCCGATAGTCTGTTATAATTCAAATAACATTGTTAATGAAACATTGTTGAATTTCGAATTGATTTTAGCAGTGTCTATAAGTCCTTGATTAAAGAATGCTTGTTGCGAGTCTCTTTTTGCGTAAGAGTAGGCTAAGTCTACTTTAGTTGCTCCGAAATTATATCCTAAACCTCCAGAATAGCTGTTTAAGTCACCAATTGTAGTGCCATTTTTGTACGGGCTTTGTTCGTATCTGTAACCTGCTCTTAAGCTAAGCAGTTTGATTTTGTATTCAGCTCCAACTCGTACTTCGCTACTGCTAGTTAATTCATTGCTCATTGTTTTATTTACGCTTCTAAAAATGATATCGTTAGTAGGTTTGAATTTAGTGTTCCCGTAATCTTTTATTGCATAATCAACGCTTAATAATCCAGTTTTTCCAAAAATATATGCGAAACTGGCAGTCCATTTTCCAGGAGTTTGCAGTTTGTATGATTCATAAACATTGATAATTAGCGGATCAACTATATTAGAAGGAAGTTCGCCTGTGTTATTACTGCTTACGGTTACTAATTTTTGAGTGGTTTCATCGTAAAGTTTGTACCATGTATTAGATTCGTATGCAAGTCCTAGTCTTACTTGATCGGTTACTTTTGCGATAGCACCTATTTGAAAAGAAAATCCATTTCCGTAAGTGTATAGTTGGTTGTCAAAACGTAATCTGTTTATTTGATAAGATGAACTGTTATTATTGATGTTATCTTCATAAAAACTTGTGTTTCTTGTATAGTCTGCAAAATGAGAGTTCAGGTTTATACCAATGAATAATTTGTCTTTATATGAAGTTGCTGCATTAAAAGAAAGTTTTCCGTTGTAACCGTTGGTATGAATTTCGTTTTCTTGGTAATAATTCCCTCCATCAGGAACAAGTGTTCTGTATGCGGTGTTTGGATCATTTTCGTCAATGCGTCTGATTATAGCTCCTTCATTTCCTAACATTGCTTGTTGAGCGGCATAACCCGTTAATCCTGGGTATTCTTTGACTGGGAAATAGCTACCGAGAAAACGGTATAGGTTTCTTATGGATTCTCCATCTTGTTTAATAACATATTCTTGTGGTACTGGTTTGCCATTATTACCTTCATTAGCGTAGCTTAAAAAATATTTATCTACAGAATTTGTTGGATTTACGCCTGAAGAAAAAATATTATTATTATAGTTGTTAGTGTTTTCGTAATTAACAGCTATAGATAGTTTTTTCCAGTTGCTACTAGGACGCGTGTCTTTAAAAACCATAACACCACCAGCCTGATTTAAGATGAATGAATTTTCGCTATCCTTGGTTTTTGTTCCGAAATAATTAGAGTTATTCTTAGTGTTATAATTGCTTAAAGTTACCCCAAATTGATTGTTTGCAAATATTGCAGAACCAGCTGGGTTAATGTTTAAAGAAGATAAGTCTCCGCCAAGTGCTCCAAAGGCACCTCCCATAGCACGAAAACGAGCAGTTCCGTTTAAATTGTCTTGAGAATAGCGCATTGCGTCAGATATATCTTGCGCATGTGCAGCACTTATAGATAGTCCAGTAAGTACTAGGAATATATACTTTTTCATAATTCAGGTAAATTTTAGTTCATTTATGGAAGAAGTGGGTTATCTTCTTCCGCCACTAGAAGATCTTGTGCCACCGCCACCGCCAGAACTTCTTGCTCCGCCACCGCCATCGTATGAACGACCTGATGAACTTGGAGTGTAAGATCTTGATGGAGTATTGTTAGAGCTTGGGCTGTATGTTCTGCTTGGTGAGCTACTATTGTTGTCTCTACGAGTTGGTGTATAGCTGTTGTTTTGTGAACCTGAAGCTGCATTTCTACGAGTCGGGTTGTATGTGCTATTAGAAGATTGGTCTCTTCTTGTGTAATTACTGTTGTTATTTCTTGTTGAGTTATACGAATCGTTTCTTCTGTAGTCAGTATAGTTTGTATTACTGCTTCCTCTTCTGTTAGTGAAAGTTGAGTTCTGGCTATCGTATCTTCTGTTTGTATAGTTGGTGTTGTTACTGCTTCTTCTATTTACAGAGTAATCTGAATTTCTGTTAGAGTAACTTCTATTTGAGTAATTATTTCTATTTATGCTATTGTTGTAAATAGCTCCTCTTCGGCCGGCATTGTATGAATAGTCGTAGCTGTTGCGGTAGCCATAGTAGGGTCTATGTCCATAATAGGGTCTGTATCCATAGTAAGGGTAGTATGAAGGGTAGCTCCATCCAAATCCTCCACCATAATAAGGATAGCCCCATCCGTTATATCCGTATCCGAAGCCACCGTAATAAGGGTAGCCAAATCCTAGGCCAAATGATAATCCCCAAGTGTTAGGATATATGTTTACAGATACATCTTGTACATTGCTTCCCCAAGCTGGGTAGCTTATACTTGAGCTTGTTATGCTGTCGTCTATTCCATTGTATGAACTATAGTTATCAACATTTGTGAAGATTTCTGTAGGTTCATCATTGTTTTGTAGGGAACTAAAATACTCTTTGTATTGATTATTAGTACCTGTTGTAGTAACTCTTTCAGTGTAATTATTTGAAGAAGCTCCGTATATTCCGTCATTGTCGTAATAAGAGCTATTTTGATAAGAACCACACGAAGTTACTAGCAAACACAGTACACCTATAGTTGAGAAAAGGGCTGTGTTTTTTTTGAAAAAAATATTAGTTTTCATATCTGTGGGTTTTTTATTGTTGGACAATACAAAAATAGTTAGTTTTGTGGAACTATTTAGTTAAAATAAGTTAAACAAAATTTGTGCCAAACTATTCAATATGAGTAAGAACCTTACTACAAGATCAGAAGATTATTCGAAATGGTATAACGAGCTGGTTGTAAAAGCGGATTTAGCCGAGAATTCAGGAGTTAGAGGATGTATGGTTATTAAGCCGTACGGATATGCTATTTGGGAAAAAATGCAAGCTGAATTAGATCGAAAATTTAAAGAAACAGGACATCAGAATGCTTATTTCCCGTTATTCGTTCCTAAGAGCATGTTTGAAGCAGAAGAGAAAAATGCTGAAGGATTTGCGAAAGAATGTGCTATTGTTACGCATTATAGATTAAAGAATGATCCGGATAAACCCGGAAAATTAATGGTTGACCCTAATGCTAAGTTAGAGGAAGAATTAATTGTTCGTCCAACAAGTGAAGCTATTATATGGTCTACTTATAAAGGTTGGGTGCAATCATACCGTGATTTGCCTTTATTGATTAATCAGTGGGCGAATGTTGTTCGTTGGGAAATGAGAACTCGACTATTTTTAAGAACGGCAGAATTTTTATGGCAAGAAGGGCATACTGCTCATGCTACAAGAAGTGAAGCTATCGAAGAGTCTGAGAAAATGATGAATGTATATGCGGAATTCGCTGAGGGTTTTATGGCAATTCCTGTTGTGAAAGGACTTAAAACAGAGTCAGAGCGATTTGCAGGTGCAGAAGAAACCTATTGTATTGAAGCGTTGATGCAGGACGGAAAAGCATTGCAAGCAGGAACGTCACATTTCTTAGGGCAGAATTTTGCTAAAGCATTTGATGTGAAGTTTGCTAATGCCGAAGGAAAGCAAGAATATGTTTGGGGAACTTCTTGGGGAGTATCTACTCGACTAATGGGGGCTTTGGTGATGACGCACTCAGATGATAAAGGATTGGTTTTGCCTCCAAACTTGGCTCCTATACAAGTGGTGATTGTTCCTATTCATAAAACAGATGAGCAATTGGCAGAGATTTCAGTTGTGGTAAATGAATTGGTTTCTCAATTGAGAAAGCTTAATGTTGCTGTGAAATATGATGATAGAACAACGCAGAAGCCAGGGTTTAAATTTAATGAATACGAATTGAAAGGAGTGCCAATTAGAATTGCGGTAGGTCCTAAGGATTTAGAAAACGGAACTTTTGAGGTTGCAAGAAGAGATACTTTGACAAAAGAAATAGTTTCGAAAGATGGAATTGTGACTTATGTGAATGATTTATTAGCGCAAATTCAAGTTGATTTATTTAATAAAGCATTAGATTATCGTAATTCGCATATTACTGAAGTAAGTAATTTTGAAGAATTTAAAGATGTCTTGGAGAATAAAGGTGGTTTTGTATCAGCACATTGGGATGGAACTATAGCTACGGAAGAGAAAATTAAAGACTTGGTAAAGGCGACTATTAGATGTATTCCATTGGATGGTGTAGAGGAGGCGGGAAGCTGTGTGTTTACTGGTAATCCTTCTTCTAGAAGAGTGCTTTTTGCTAAGGCATATTAAAAAAAATAATTTTTTTTGCATTAGCTATTGTGGAACTCAAAAATAGATGTATCTTTGCATCCGCATTAGGGAAGCAGGCCCGTTCGTCTATCGGTTAGGACGCATGGTTTTCATCCATGTAAGAGCGGTTCGATTCCGCTACGGGCTACTACTTTTTTTGCGTGTTAAAAGTTATTTGAAGATTGAAGAATAAAATGGCCCGTTCGTCTATCGGTTAGGACGCATGGTTTTCATCCATGTAAGAGCGGTTCGATTCCGCTACGGGCTACAAAATTCAATTTTCATTAGCATTGAAAAAAAAACTTAGAAGAATACGGTCCGTTCGTCTAGGGGTTAGGACTTCAGGATTTCGTCCTGGTAACAGGGGTTCGATTCCCTTACGGACTACAAGAATTAGTTGTGAATAAGTTTTGTAGAATAGGAGCTGGTGTCTCGGTTTTTATTTTATTAGTTAAAGCTAAAGTGATTGTTTTACAATTGTGGGAGGCTTTTCTTTTTTAACTAGTATTTATAATTATTATATCTAAAAATTAAGAAAAATGGCAAATCATAAGTCAGCATTAAAAAGAATAAGAAGTAACGAAAAAAGAAGAGTTCTTAACAGATACCAACACAAGACTACTCGTAACGCTATAAAAGCATTAAGAATAGCTACTGATAAGCAAGATGCTACTTCAAAATTATCAAGTGTAATTTCTATGATTGATAAATTAGCTAAGAAAAATATCATTCATGATAACAAAGCTTCTAATTTAAAATCTAAATTAACTAAATTGGTTGCTAAATTGTAATTTACAATTTGCTAAAAATATATAAAAGTTCTCTTTCAGAGGACTTTTTTTATGCCCTAAAAAAAAGCTCCTTAATAATTTAAGGAGCTTTTTTTTGTTTCTAGGTACTCATTTTGTTTTTTATGTATTCTAGCATTTGTGTTGTTACTGGTTTTGAAAGGAAGTCGAGGATCATTGGGTAGGTTTTTGCTTTCTCTAAGTCATCAGGGTCAATTGTAGAGGAGAGTATGATTACGTTTGTACTATTGAAGTCGGAGTAGTTTGGTGTTGAAAAAAGATCTAAGAATTCCCAGCCTCCCATTACGGGCATGTTTAGATCTAAGAAAATAAGGCTTGGTTTTTTATTATTGAGGTCTGCAGGTGTAGTGTTTTTAAGAGTGTTGAAGTATGATAAGGCTTCTTCTCCGTTTTGAGCTGTAATTAGTTCTTTGGAAAATTCAGCTTTTGTGATTACTTTTTTGCATAACATTAGTGCTATGGGGTCGTCGTCTATGCATAAAATTTGATCAAACATTTTATTTGTTTTTAAATATTAGAGTAAATGAGGTTCCTTTGTTAACCTCGCTGTCTATACTAATTGTTCCTCCCATTGTTTCTACTTGGGATTTTACTAAGTATAATCCAAGTCCTTTACTGTCTGGGTAGTTGTGAAATCTTTGGTAAAGCCCGAAAACTTTATCTCTGTTTCGCTCTAGGTCGATTCCAATTCCGTTGTCTTTAAAAGTTAGTGTGATGTTGTCTTCGGTTTGATTGGCTGAAATAGTGATTTTTAATTTGCGATCTTCTGATCTGTATTTAATGGAGTTGGTTAATAGGTTTAGTAATATGCTTTCTATGTATGCTTTGTTGATGTTTAATACTGCTACTTTTTCAAAATTTAGTTTTATTATTGGTTTGTGTAGTTCGATCTGGAAACTTAGTTGATTGAATACATTTTCGAAAACTTCATTTAGTAGAACTTCTTCTTTTTGGATTGATGGGTTGTCTTTGATTATGATAACTTTTACTAAGTCGTTGATTGTTTCGTTTAGTAAGTGTGTTGATTTATTGAAACCGTTAAGT
This sequence comes from Flavobacterium branchiarum, assembly GCF_030409845.1. Lineage (NCBI taxonomy): Bacteria > Pseudomonadati > Bacteroidota > Flavobacteriia > Flavobacteriales > Flavobacteriaceae > Flavobacterium > Flavobacterium branchiarum. The sequence continues at coordinate 850,731 of NZ_JAUFQQ010000003.1, forward strand.
ATTTCCTTTAGTTCTTCGTTCTCAATAGGGATGTCTTCTATGAGGTTTAGCAATCCTGTTAGGTTAGATAGGGGAGATCTAAGATTGTGTGATGTTATATAGGAGAATTGTTTTAGATCTTTATTGTTTTGAGTTAGTTCTCTAATAAGGTGTTCTTTTTCTTTTTCAAGTTTTTTCTCTTCTGTAATGTCTCTTTGGATTGATATCCAGTGTGATACTTTGTTTTCAGAATTGAAGATGGGTATCATAGAGTAGCGAACCCAGTATTCTTCTTTGCTTTTTGTATAGCTAATAGTTTCTATTAGACATTCTTCTTCATTTTTTATGGCTTTAATTAGTTTTCTAAGTTCGCGAGAATCTGATTTTGGGCCTTTGAATATATTAGGGGATTTTCCTATTATTTCTTCAGATTGGTAACCAGACATTTTTGAAAAAGAAGGGTTTACGTATACGATTTGAGGGATTTTTCCATCACTGTAATCGGCTTCTGTGATTAAGATGGAGTCTCGAGATTGGGTAATTACGGTTTCGAGTAATTTTAGTCGCTGTTCTTCTTCTTTTTGTTTAGTTATATCTTGTATAGCACCAATCATTCTTATTGCTCTTCCGTTTTCGTCTTTTAAGAGGAAACTACGGTGAAGTATGTATTTATAGGTAGCATCGGCACATCTAAATCGGTATTGATCTTGCCATTTTTCTGTTTTTTGTTCTATAAATGAATATAGTTTTACTGACATTTTGATGCTGTCTTCGGGGTGAATTTTGTCAAACCACCATTTCGAGCTGTTGTCAATTTCTTCTTGTTTGTATCCAAAAACATTTTCAATTCCTTTGTTCCAGGTAATGCTGTCTTCTTGAATTTTCCAGTCCCAAATTGTGTCGCTAGTTGCCTTTGCTACTATGTTATATTTTTCGTTTGATTCTTTAATTTCGTCATTGTATTTTTTTAGTTTTTCTAATACAGAGATGTTTCTAGTGTCGTTTTTTGATAGTACATATCGGTACAAAAGACCAGTTAAAATAATGAATACTAGGTCTTTTACGAAGCTGAAGTAATAGTATTGGGTATTTGAAATATTGTTAAGTAGGTATTTATGGCAAAGTATTGCCAGAAATAAGGAAATGACAAAGTAAATTAATGTAATTTGATTGGTTTTGTTTTTCATTACTCAAATATAATTAATAATTACCAAATTATTAAACATCGATTATAAGATATTTAAAACACTTGATTTTAATGTAGTTTTTAGGTGTAATCAGTTAACAATATGTAAACTATTGTTTAAAAATAATGTTTTTATAAAAATAAAGTGTACCTTTGCACCCATTAAAAATCTCAGATGGAATCTATTAGAAATATTGCAATTATTGCCCACGTCGATCACGGTAAAACCACTTTGGTTGATAAAATTATGTATCACTGTCAGTTATTTCGTGACAACGAAAACACAGGTGATTTAATACTTGATAATAATGATTTAGAACGCGAGAGAGGTATTACTATTACTTCTAAGAACGTTTCAGTTCAATATAAAGGAACTAAAATCAATATTATTGACACTCCTGGTCACGCCGATTTTGGTGGTGAAGTAGAACGTGTACTAAACATGGCCGATGGTGTATGTTTGCTAGTAGATGCTTTTGAAGGACCAATGCCACAAACTCGTTTTGTATTACAAAAAGCTATCGACTTAGGCTTGAAGCCTTGTGTTGTTATCAATAAAGTTGATAAAGAAAACTGTACTCCAGAAGAAGTACATGAAAAAGTTTTTGACTTAATGTTTGAATTAGGTGCTACAGAAGAGCAATTGGATTTTCCAACTGTTTATGGTTCAGCTAAAAATAACTGGATGTCTGATGATTTTAGAAATCAAACAGAAAACATAGAGCCTTTACTTGATATGGTAATTGCTAATGTTCCTGCTCCTAAAGTTTCTGAAGGAACTCCACAAATGTTAATTACATCTTTAGATTTCTCTGCATTTACAGGTCGTATCGCTATTGGTCGTCTTGAAAGAGGAGTTTTAAAAGAAGGTATGCCAATATCTTTAGTAAAAAGAGACGGTACTGTAACAAAATCAAGAATTAAAGAACTACATACTTTTGAAGGTCTTGGACGTAAAAAAGTAGAACAAGTTATTGCAGGTGATATTTGTGCTATAGTTGGAGTTGATGGTTTTGAAATTGGTGACACTATTGCCGATAACGAAAATCCAGAAGGTTTAGCTTCTATCGCTATTGATGAACCTACAATGAGTATGTTGTTTACAATTAATGACTCTCCTTTCTTTGGTAAAGAGGGTAAATTTGTAACTTCTCGTCACATTAGAGAAAGATTAACAAAAGAATTAGAGAAAAACTTAGCTATGAAGTTAGGTGAAACTGATTCTGCTGATAAATTCATGGTTTTTGGTCGTGGAGTACTTCACTTATCTGTTCTTATTGAAACAATGAGAAGAGAAGGATATGAGTTACAAATTGGTCAACCACAAGTTATCATCAAAGAAGTTGATGGTAAAAAATGTGAGCCAATTGAGGAATTAACAATCGACTTACCAGAAAATCTTTCAGGTAGAGCGGTTGAATTCGTTACACTTCGTAAAGGAGAAATGTTGAGTATGGAAACTAAAGGTGAACGTATGATCATTAAATTCAATATTCCATCTCGTGGAATTATTGGATTGCGTAACCAATTGCTTACTGCAACTGCTGGTGAGGCTATTATGGCACACCGTTTTATTGGATATGAGCCTTACAAAGGTGAAATTTCTGGACGTAACAAAGGTTCATTAATTTCTATGGAAAAAGGTAAAGCTATTCCTTATTCTATCGATAAATTACAAGATCGTGGTAAGTTCTTCGTTGAACCAAATACTGAAATTTACGAAGGTCAGGTAATTGGAGAAAACTCTCGTGCTGATGATATGTGTGTAAACGTAACCAAAGAGAAAAAACAATCTAACGTTCGTTCTTCTGGAAATGATGAAAAAGCGAGAATTATTCCTCCAATCATTTTCTCTTTAGAAGAAGCTTTAGAGTACATTCAAAAAGATGAATATGTAGAGGTTACTCCGAAATCTATTCGTTTGAGAAAAATCTATTTGACAGAAACTGATAGAAAAAGATTTAAAATCTAATCAGATATAGTATACTAAAAAAGCCATTCACTTTGTGAATGGCTTTTTTTATGCCTTATGTTTTTTGAATGAAGTATGAGTTTGAAAGTTAAAAGCTCTTCCTGATAATTAATTGTTTATCTTTTTAGACTAAAGTGGCCTTTGACTTCTTTTCCATCTTGAAATATCAAAGTAAACCAATAATCATCTGCGGGAAGTTCACGACCTATAAAAGTTCCGTCCCATCCTATATTTGTAGTATTCATTTGTTTAAGTAATTTTCCGTAGCGATCGAATATTGAGATAGAGTAATCTGGCATTTGATCAAGATTTTTGACTTTCCAAGTATCATTATATCCATCTCCGTTAGGGGTAAAGAATCTTGGGTAATCAAGAACATAAAATAGTGAGGATAATGTTGTTCCGCAACCATTTTTATCTCTAACAGATGCTTTGTAAATTCCAGGAAGTATACCTTTAAATAATGGATTGTCTTGATAGTTTACTCCATCCAATGAAAATTCATAATTTCCAATCCCAGTATATTCTACTAAAACTGAATTCTCATTTGACGAAAAATCTTTTATTTTTGTGCCAGTAATTATAGCTACATCTGAGGCAACTACATTGAAAATTTTGGTTTTCTCGCAACCATTTATATCTGAAACTTTAATTGAATAAGTACCTATGCTATTTACAGTAGTTGTGTTTAGAGTAGATCCGTTACTCCAATTATAACTTTCGAATCCAATTGCAACGGATAAATCAATTGTTGAATTTTTGCATAAAAATACCGTTTCAGTATTAAAATTTGGAGGATCAAATACATTGATTATTAATTCTATTGGGGTAATAGCGTAACAGTCGGGACCATTAATGATGCGAGCATAAATGGTTTGATTGAAAGCATTTGTATTTTTGAAATTATTGGCTACAGGGTTAGTTTCGGTAATTGCATCATTTTCATTTAGATAATAATTTACTAGTAAGTCTGATGGTAACCCATTCAAAAGTTGTGGAGTAACTTCGGTATTCAAATTGAATTCATAAAATCCATCTGTATCTTCGTCACAAACAGCAATAGGGTTTTGTGTGAGGATGGTATTGTTTGCTATTTTTAATTCAAGGGTTGCATAGTTTGCACAGCCATATTTGTTTTCAACTCTTGCATGGATTGTTTCTGTAGGAGTGCTGTTGATATATTTTTTTGGGTCAATAATTGGATTTAATTTTGCTTTAGCATCTGTTAATGATTTATAATAGATGATGCTTAAATCTGGATTATTGTTTTTTATTATTGCATCAACTTTGGTTAGATTAAACGTAGTACTATTATCGGAGTCAATATCACATTGAATTAATGTGGTATTTGTTACAATAATTTCTGGCGCATATTCAATTTTTATTTCATCAGAAGCAGTGCAGGAAGAAGGTGTCATCAAAACGTTTACTTTGTATGTTCCAGCTTCTTTAACCGTATATGTTGGTTCTGTTTCTGCATCGTTTTTAATTCCGTCTTTGTACCATTCATATACGTAATTCGACCCTGGAGGGGAATATAGCTTTGTGTCTAGTGTTAATTCGTCTCCATGGCATAACGGATTGTTGGTATTTGCTTCTCGGTCTTCTCCTAAATTTATTTCTGAAGAAAAGCTTCCTGCTTCAAAGAAAATAGCCGAATCGTAATAAACAGGTCCATCATCGGCTATAACTAATTTTATGTGGTATATTTTGCCTGCAACTACATTGGTTTCGGATTTCATTACAACGGTTTGGCCAGTGTAGTTTATTGCGCCTGTTCCTGCCACGTTTGTTCCGTTAAAGTAAATTTCATTTACGGCCTCGCAACCCGGGAGTATGTTACCTTTGTTGTCAAGAATAGGTTCGATTTTTGGACGAACAGTCATAGATGAAACAGGTGTATTCGTGTTTGGCAACACAGCTAAATTTCTATAGGGCTCTGTGCTATTTTTTTCTTTTATGAGAAAAGCAAACCCATCTGAATAGCTGCATGGATATACATTTTGGTATTCGTTAGAAGCAAAAATATAATTGAAACTTATTAGATTTGTCAATGGTGAAAAATCAAATTCTAAAATGGTTGCATTTATAGAATGGATACCTAAAATTTGATCTAAATCAGGATCGCCTAACCAAGATTCACTTCCACCACCACCGTCATCTTTTATTACGGGTCCAATCGAATTGCGACTGCTTCCTGTACTAAGTACTACACCTTCTTTAAATGGAAAATTACTCGTTCCAGCATTAAAATAAGCAAAGCTATTTCTTCCAGAAGTATATTCGTCTCCTTTTGCAATAGGGTTTGCTACAGTAGCGCAGGAGCTATTGGCCAGTACTTTTTCAATTAAAAATTGAGCATTTTTTGTGTCATCAACAATTATAGATTGTGCATTGGTTTTTGTGCCAAGACAAATGAGGAGAATTAGCGATATGATTATTTTTGATTCCTTCATTATTGACTAAAAATGAGTAAGAACAAATATACTATAGATCTCGGTTTTTTAGTAATTTATAAGAGAAGAAAATGAATAGAAATGTCCAAATTAAAACAATTACAACTGAAGTGTAATCAACTGCATAGTTTTTTGTGTTTTCAACTCCTATTTGCATTCCAATATTTTTTATTACGGATAATCTTGAAAATGGTTCAATAATTAAGTTTGACATGGCTTCAAGAGGAAGTAATCGAATGAAATAATCTGCAATTTTGCTTTCAGGGAAAATGACAAAAACAAGAACGGTTTTTATGATACCTTCAAGGATACTCCAAACAAGTAGGAATCCCAATGCGAATGCGGAGCGTTTGACTAATATCCCTAAGAATAGACAGAATGAAAAGAATCCGATTAGTTTTATAAAAAAAGCAAAAAGATATTCCATCCCCGAAAAAATTATATCAATTTCTGTGTAAGAAGAAAAACTCAATCCTAATAGTAAGCTCATTATAAACACAAACACAGTAGAGCATAAAGCAAATAAGATTACGGTGTAGAACTTCGATAATACAAACTCTTTTTTACTTAAACCATCAATTAGGTTTTGTTTTAAAGTGCCATAACTATATTCATTTGCCATCATAGAGACAATTACAATTGCTAGGAAAAATTTTAACCAAGCGGCTATGTAGGTATTGAAATGCCAAATAAAAGGAAAATTAAAAATCCCCATTTCGGCTAAATGAAATTTAAAAGCACCTAAGTCAAATTTTATAGAGGCAATTAAAGCGATAAAAGTAAGTAGGATAAAATAGGCTAATGTTAATGCTCGGCTGGCTTTATTTTTCCAAATTTTTTGTAGTTCTATAGAGAGTAGTCTGTTCATGGTTATTAGTTTTTTATAGAAGCGTTATTGGTTAGCTCAAGAAATTGTTCTTCTAAACTATTTTTACGTTTTACTAAATGGTTTAAGGTGATGTTTTGAGAAAATAAAAAGCGGTTTAAATCTGTAGCACTTAAATCGTTTTTTAAATACACTAATACCATTTCTTTGTTTTTTACAACGCGTTCTACTGCAGGGTGAGTCTCAGTTACTGAAATTAATTTTTCAGTGTCATCGGCTTGTATTTCGAAGAAGCCTTCATTTGCAGACATGCCTCCAACAGGGCCAGAATATAAAATTTCACCTTTCCTTAAAACCACTACATCGGTGCATACTTTTTCGACTTCATCTAATAAATGAGAGGCTAGTAATATGGTTGTTCCTTGTGAGGCTATTTTTTTTATGATATCACGAATCTGATGAATTCCTTGAGGATCTAATCCGTTTGTAGGTTCATCAAGAATTAATATCTCGGGATCGTTTAGTAAGGCAGATGCAATGGCTAAACGCTGTTTCATCCCTAAAGAAAAAGTACTAAACTTGCTTTTTCTTCGTTCATCTAAGCCTACTAATTCTAATTTTTCATTTATCTTAGAATAACCAATGTTTTTGATTTTACAAACTAGTTGCAGGTTTTCTTCGGCAGTCATGTAGGGGTAAAAGTTAGGTCGCTCGATAATAGCGCCTACTTTTTTTAATGCATCGTGTGTTTCTATTTTTCCTCCAAACCAACTGTATTGTCCAGAAGTTTTGTTTACTACATTTAAAACGATTCCTAATGTTGTTGATTTCCCGCTTCCATTAGGACCTAGAATTCCATAAACGCGACCTTTTTGTATTTCGAAAGAAATATCTTTCAGAGCTTGAACCCGCCCATATCTTTTGCTTAGGTTCTGTATTGTAAGTATTGTTTCCAAATTAATTAGTAGTTTTAGTTTTTAGTAAGACGTGTCAGTTTGGTTTTTGTTACCGATTGGTTTATATTTAGTATAAATTTGTATCAAATATATTCAAAATGAGTGAACCTTTAATGTTTTTCAAAAAGCCATCGTATCCATTAACGAATCCACTTTTAGATTATTTGGAACGTTACGAACGAATCTCTAAAGTTTCGGTTTTTTATGATGATTTATTGCGGTTTTCGGGTGCTATAAATGTATATGATAAAAATGATAAAGACACTTTATGGATCCGAGTTTATTATAGCGAGTTTGAAAGAAATGAAATTGATTTGAATCTAAAAAAAATCTATTCCCTTTTGCATTCTGATGGTAACTCTGATATTATTCAATATTTAAATGTTGATGCAATTGATTATTGTACGTTTGGAAATTCTAAGCCTTTTAGAATTAAAGTTAGAAATATTTTGAATGACAATTATGTCCATTTTTATATTAAAAAGGCCGATGCTTCCCGAATTTATGGTTTGGAATTAGAGGAAATTTTATCTCCAGATAAAATTAACTTTCTGGTGTATAAGGATACTTTAATCGAAGAACATATAATTGGTATTCCGGGAGATATTTTTATGAGTACATTACTTAAGAACTGTACTGAAATGGAAAAGTCTCAGATTGCTAAAGAATTTGTAAAGTTTAATGAACGCTGTATGATTAGGCTTTTGGGAGATATGCGTGCGTATAATTATGTAATTGTTCCGATTCATGATTTTGATCAAGTAGTATATAAGATTCGACCAATCGATTTTGATCAGCAGTGTTATGAAGGGAATTTTAAAGTATACCGTCCGCAGTTTTTTAAAGAAAATTACCCAATGATTGAACTGGTTAAGGATAAGCTAGAAGACCGATCAATTGTGCAATATAAAGATGAGGAGCGTGCTATTTTAGCAAAACGAATTCACTCTGCTGATAACAGAATTAAAAAGTTATTGCTTATTATGAGTGAAGACTCTATTTCGCCAGAAGCAAATTTAAATCAACTAAAAATGGAATTATACCGTTATACTAATGATTTGAATTTTAAAAATGCTAGATCAATGGGGCATGTTATGTCGGCTGCATTTGGTTTTATTACTAGAAATTTCAAAAACACTAATCTAATATAGACTCTTAAAATTATTATATGAAAAATTATATCGCTCTTGTTGTTGCATTTATTTTGTTGGCTTGCCAGCAAGATTCTAGTGTGTTGAAAACGTTATATCCATTACCAAAAAAACTAAAAGAGGTTTCTGGAATTACTTATTTTCCAGAAACAAATATCCTTTGGGCATTGGAGGATAGTGGTAATGCTAATAAAATTTATGGGTTAAACACCCAAGGCAAAATTGCTAAAACAATTACTATTACAAACGCTACGAATATTGATTGGGAAGATATTACTAAAGACAAAGCGGGCAATTTATACATTGGTGATTTTGGAAACAATGATAATATCCGTAAAGATTTATGTATTTATAAAATAGATAAATCAGCTTTAGGACATGAAAATGCTGTTTCTAGTTATAAAATTTCGTTTGCATATCCTGAGCAAAAAGATTTTCCCCCAAAGAAAACCCAACTATTTTATGATGTTGAGGGATTCTTTGAGTTTAAAAATAATTTCTATTTATTTACAAAAAACAGAAGTAAGAATTTTGATGGTACTGCATCTATTTATAAAATCCCTAATGCTGCAGGGACTCAAAAAGCTACTTTAATAGGAACTTTTAAGACATGTAGTAATTACAATCATTGTGCAATTACTAGTGCTGCAATTAGTCCAGATATGAAAAAAGTGGTTGCTTTATGTCATGATAAATTAATAGTTTTTCAAGGTTTTAAAGGCGACAATTTTCATAAAGGGACGCAAACGGAAATTGATTTAGATCACTTTTCTCAAAAAGAAGCTGTTGTTTTTAAAGACAATAAGACATTGTTAATAGTTGATGAAAAAGCCAAAAAAATTGGTGGTAATGTATATGAATTTAGTTTTAAAAAATAATTAAAAACCAAATCCTATACCAAACGCAATTCTAGCTTCTTCGTCAACACTTTTAAAGTAAGTAAGTCTAGCAGTGATTACATCTAATCCGTTGAGCCATAAACCGCCTCCAACGGATTGATGCCATTTGTTTGAGTTTTCTCCTGTAACCCAAACACGACCATAATCAAATCCACCTAGAATTCCGTATGACATCGGTAAGATACTTTTTCTTATTTTTCCTAAATTCCAACGGACATCACTACTTTGATAGAACGATTGATTACCTAGAAAACGTTGATTTCTATATCCTCTTAAATCGTAGTCACCACCCAAAGTTGCTCCTTGAAAAAAGTCGAAATTATTATTGAACAATATTTTTGACTTGATTATGGTTGCAAAAACAAGTTTACCATTTGAATCAATTTTATGATTGAAATTAATTTTACTTTCTAATGATGGAAAATTTTGTTTGTTATCATCTAAATTGATTTTCCAATTTCCTGCTATCGAAAATCCAAATCCCATTGATGGGAATGACGGAAGATCGTAATTCTCATAGCTGTATTTTACTGTTGCTCCTGCGTATTGCTGACTTTTAAATACATCAGGATTGGCAACTCCTGGCATATTTATGTATCTGCCTGAAGTTTCTTCGATTCTAATTTTCTCAAAAGACGTAGCGAAATTTATTTCACTTCCATATTTGCCTACTTTCTTAATAGATGGGGCTACTTTTATAGCACGCATACGAACACGGTTGTAATTCATTCCTAAATCTTCATCGTTGTTCACTGTCTCATTACCATAGCCAAAATAGTTTATCGTAAAATTTGGGCTGGTTAAGATTGATTGTACATCAAAATCCCATTTGCCTAAAACTTTAGGAAAATGTCCGTCGTAAATAAGTTCATACCCATCGGTTGCAAAAAAGTAATTGGCTTTTAAGATGTGTTTTTGAGTATATGGATTTTGGTTGAATTTGTTTACAGTGTAATTGGCAATGAAACCTAATTTTACTCCATCGTCTGGATTAAAACCACCATAAGGTAGGCCTGAGAAAGCATTATATTTTGGTTTTTCATAGTCATATAGATTTTTTTCGTAATCATCAGTAAGTGTTGTTTTGGTTCTAGAATCTATATCGTAAGTATTCTTTTTTGATTTAAAATCGTTAATCTTTACTCTTTTTCCGTTAGAAACTAAGTAGGTATCATTGTTTTGACCACCAATCAAACGAATGTTTATTCGAGAATTAAAATCACCTTTAACTTCAAAAACATCATCGTCATCCAGTCCATAAACCCAAATGTTTTTGGTTTTACCAGCTGAGAAATTTTTTGTGTAAATTAATTCTTCACCGCTTTTTTTAATGCGATATACTTCAACGTCAAGTTTGTTTTTTGCTTTATGTGTAATTATAAATTTATCCTTTTTATCTGTTCCAACTATTAAAACTGTCTTTTGTAGTACTCTATAATATTCGGTAGCATATTTTTGGAGCTCTTTTTTTCGTAGTTTTAATTTACGTTTGATATCTTCAATAGTTCCATCTTGTACTTCTTTTGGTAAATTATTAAAAGAAGCATCAATAGCGGCATCAGTTAGATTGTCTTGTATAAATTTGGCTTGTTCTAGCCAATCATTTTCATGAGCTGTTTTTAAGAAAGCAATATCTTGAGGATATGGCTCACGATTGAACCATTTTACATTTCTAATGTCATCTTTAAACGATTGCATATGACGTAGTGCTGGCATTTGCATTAAAAGAGAAAGTAATGCGCCATCGTACTTCGTAAAAGCCTGATCTCTATCTCTAGGTATTGGTTTGTATACAATTTTGTCTCCTACATGATATTCTCCCCAACGCCATTGATCACTATGCCTATCCCAATCTCCAATAAGCATATCAAATAAGCGTGCTTTTATATATTCTTTTTCGTCAATGGTATATTTTTCATCTTTATGAAGGTTTTTCATCACATCATCTGTACTGATAATATCCAATGGTTTTCCGAAACTTTTTAAACTTATCTGGCTACTAGATGGACGCTCTTCTACCATGTACAATTCGTCACCAAAATTATAATTATAGCCTTTAAGAGTTTCTTGCTTAGGAATATAATACAAAATGGGGTTGGTATGAGATAGTTCTATTTTATCTGCTAGATTACCTACAGCAAATGGTGCGTATGGATGTGAAGTTGTATAAAAATCAAATAAAAAATTTTCTGCATACGTATTGTCAAATTGATCTTCTACGAACTGATTTTTAAAAGCGACTGATTGAAGAAAACGAGATGCACTTTTTTTTAATGCACGCATGACATATTCTTTTCCGTTTTTGTCTACAATTCGTAATGATTTAGATTGATGGCCACCACCTTCTCGTTTTGGAGTGACACCTCCGAAAAGTGTGTCTAAAGAAAGCGTTTTGGCTTCAATTGGCATGCTGTAATATTTTCTGTAATGTTTTCCAAATAAAAAGTTATGAATAACACTTTTCTTGGTCATATTACTTGAATAAATGGATGCCTTTGTGGTTGGGTTAAACTTAGTTGGTAAGTTTTCATGATAGACAGTATCTTTTACTGTGATTATGTTTTGATCAAATAACAGTTTTTCTTTTTTATTTTCATTACCATAAAAAGCAAGTCTTGTGTCTCCATTTTTATAAAGTGTTAATGAAGCGTATCCATTACCTCCATATGAAAAATCATTTGGATATACAGCTCTTGCAGCCTCAGATTTTGAGCCTGCGCCACTTATGATTTGTTTAATATTACTTTTATTTATGTATTGTAAGTTATGATCGTGACCTGAAATAACGATGACATTGTCTTGACTTTGTAAAAGTGTTTTTATTCTTTTTACATACTCTGTATAGACTTTGTTCTGTATGTCTTGCGGACTTATCCCAGATGTTTTTCGGAGTAAATTGATTACTGAACCAATAACTGGAAGTGGGATTTTTTGCTCTAAAGGGAATAATTGTTTTTCTAAAGAAAATTGACCTCCATGTGTTCCATTACTCATTAAAGGATGGTGAATTGCCATCAGTACAGTTTTCTCTCTGTTTTTATTTAAAATGCTTTCCAATTCTTCAAAGAAACCTTCACGTGTTTTAATATCACAATTGTCATTCATAGTAGGATTTTCGTCCCAATCTTCCAGAAACCACTGGCTATCAATAGCGATTAATATGGTTTGTTTGTTGATTTTTAATTGTTCGATAGCGCAACTCTTTTGTGGTAAGAATGCTTTTTTATCTTTTAGGTATGTTGTAACAAATTTTGATTGACGTTCTATTCCTTCAATTCCGCTATACCAATCGTGATTACCTGGAATAAAAATGGTTTTTCCGTTAAATCCTTTAGTCAATTCTAACTGATTCGTTAGTTTTTTTTCTGCAAGTGCTGTAGCATCTTTATCTTTCGGGTTTGGAAAACCGTAAGGATAGATGTTGTCTCCTAAAAATAAAAGGGTAGCATTTTTATCCGAGTTTTGTAGTCTTTTGTGCAACAGTTCAAGGGTTTGTTGTGCTTGTTCTTCATCGGCATTTCCTGCATCCCCAAGTAAATACAAAGTGTGTGCAATTTTTGTTGTGTCTAATGCGTTTTGAGAAATAGGATTTTGAACTTCTTTTCCAAATTGAGCATGGTGTGTTGCACAAGATTGAATTAAAAAGAAACCTAAAAATCCAATAAAAAAAGTATTAATCTTATTTGTAAAATGATTTTCCGAAAACATTTTCATAATTTAGTCGTATAAAAAGAAGTTTATGAACCTATTAGAGCAGTCCGAAGATTTTGTTTATAACTTACTCAAAGATAAACTTTCTATTCTATATTCTTACCATAATTTTTTCCATACAACCAGTGTTGTTAATGCAGTTAAAGTATTATGTGATAATGAAAATATAGAAGGGGAAGATAGAGAGAAACTTTTGATAGCTGCATGGTTTCATGATACAGGGTATATTGAAGGTTTTGAAAATCATGAGAATGAGAGTATAAAAATTGTAACTGAATTTTTAAGGGATAAGAATAAGTCTGCAGAGTTTATTGAAATAATCTCTAGTTTAATTGCTGCGACAGTAAAAAGCTATGAGCCTCAGAATCATTTAGAAGAAATTATTAAAGATGCTGACTTTATACACATTGCTACTAGTGAGTATGTTGTAAGTTGCGAACGCTTAAGAATCGAGTTGAAACATACATTGAAGATGGAGTTTTCTGATGAGGAATGGGCTACAGAAAATTTAAATTTTTTAGAAAATTCACATCGTTTTTACACTAATTATGCTAAGGAAAATTGGCAGCCTTTAAAAGAAAAAAACATAAAAAAGATTCATAAAAAAATGGAAAAGATAGAGTCAAAAAGCACTAATGAATTTACTGAAGTAGGTAAAAAAAAGAAGGATAAGACTGAGAAGCCTGATCGTGGTATTGATACTTTATTTAGAGTGACATTAGGGAATCATACTCGATTAAGTGGTATTGCGGATAGTAAAGCTAATATTCTTTTGTCTGTAAATGCTATTATCATTTCGATTGCTCTTTCTACAATTATTCCAAAATTAGATAGTCCAAAGAATGCTCATTTAGTTATTCCAACATTTATAATGTTGATATCGAGTGTTATTACTATAATTTTTGCGATTCTTTCGACGAGACCAAAAGTTACTACAGGTATATTTACAAGAGAAGACATCGAAGCAAAGAAAATAAACTTATTGTTCTTTGGAAATTTTTATAAGATGCCTTTGCATGAGTATGAATGGGCTATGAACGAGATGATGAAAGACAAGGACTATTTATACGGTACCATGATTAAAGATTTATACTTTCTTGGTGTTGTTCTCGAAAGAAAATATAGATTATTGAGGGTTGCTTATAATCTTTTTATGGTTGGTATTATTGTAACAGTACTTGCTTTTATAATTGCATTTACAAACCTTTAGGACTAGTTTAATTCATCTAATAAATCCTGATATGTAATTTTTTTAGCTGCTTTAGTGTTGTTTATAACTTTTACACGGATAGCTTTTAATCCCGATACGCCTTGTAAATCTTCTACTTCAAATTGTTCCGTTTGAGGTTCTAGTATTTTCTTAAATTGTAAATATTTTATATATTTTAAATATTCGGCTTCTTCACTTACATGTGAATATACGATTGTAATTTTTTCTTTTTCTGTAATGCGTTCTGTAGTATTTTTGATATGTGCCTTATCGATACGTTTCTTTATTACTTCGTATCGTGCATTGTAAGTTCCGTCTACATCAAAGCGTTTTTCATCCATTCGGAAACGGATAGAAATAGGGGAGCTAAATACTAAAATTAGTGATGTTACATCAAGTTCGTATGGTAATGAGGCTTTTAGATGATGGTGTTCTAGTTCCATTTCGCATAATGTCTGTAACTGCCACAATCTTAAATTATGGAGGTACATTACGTCAAATGGTTTTGTTGGAGCAATAGAGGCCCCGATGTATAAATTATGTTCTATACCATCCGTTTTGAATCGTTCGTAATAATGAGGGTATATTTGTTGCGCTTCTATTTGTTTTTTATCAAGAATAATAGCAAGTTTTTTATTTATAATTGACATTGCATTGTCAAACTTCTTTCTTTCGTGATAAAATAAACCTGTTTTTTGGTCTAGACCTTCAAAGTATTTTTGTTCTAGATTTTCTGCTTCAGAATTGCTTTTTGTATTTTTTAAAATTGGATGAATTTCATTTTCAATATAGCGCTGTATTTGTTGTTCTGAATCTGCCTTTAGTGGAAAATCAAGTTCTTCAAGAAGCGATTGTAATTCAAATTTGCGTTGCTCAATCAGTATTAAGTTTGAATTTTCTTTTTGGCTTGTAAAAATTTGTAATAAGAGCTCTAACTGATTTTTTAAATCTTTTTTTACAGTTTCATTTCGATGTTCAGATGAGCCTTTAACATCAATTTGTCCATATAATGGAAAAACCTCTTTAAAGACAATTTCTTTAAAGATGAAGTCTTTTGCTTGATTGCTATTCTGAAAGTATTTTTCTGATTCTTCTCTAAATTTCCAATATACACTCGGATGAATTGTAGTATATTCTCTTTGAATTACTGCTTCTATCTGGTGTTGCATATCGGTATTGTATCTCTCTAATGTATCAACGAGATAGGGCAGAACGAGATCTAATTTTTGTGCATTTATGGTGTTCAGAGCTCTTGGTGTAGCCGAAACTAATTCGACAACCCCTAGCAGTTTGTCGTCTTTTATTACTGGAGCAAAAACGCAACTATAAATGTTTTGATTGCGCAAAAGTTCACCGAGTTTTATATTTTCATTATGTTGTATGAATTTTTCAACATTCGAAATTATAACTTGCTCTTTGTGTTCTAATAGCTTTTCAAAGGAACAACCAAAAAGGGCATTTTTACAATCCATTTCATGATTGTAAGGTAATAAAAAGCTAGAAATTTCACTGTTTTTATCTAGCTGAGGCGGTTTTATAAATTTCCCCTGTTCTGAGTTGTAAATTAAAAAACCGACTCTAAGATTTGGGATTTTAAAAATTGATCTAAATATGTCTTCAATGTTTTTGCTTGAAGTTATTTTTTTGGTATCTGATTTTAATAAATTGGTTTTTAAATTTGAAATAGCATTTTCTGTAGTAGCATCAAACAAAACTACAATACCAAATCCCTTTAGCGTCCAACTTCCAACAGGGAATTTCTCTTTCCATAGATCAATATCATCATAATTATCAATCAATAAGTCTATATCTTCTTGTGTTAGTTTTGGTGAATTGTTTGAAGGCAGTATTTCTAAAAAATCTGCATTATATAAAATACGGTAATGATTGATGATTCCATTTGAATCTGGAATGTCATAAAAAAAGGGTCTGTTAAAATCTATATTTTGTTTGTAGTAAGCGCTAAGTATTAAGCAACAATTGGCAATATAGAATTGTTCATCATTAAAATCGCGAATGGTTACATCAAAGTCAGTACCTGCATCGGTGAGTATTTTTTTGAATCTTTCGGTATAATTGAATGTGAAATTTTGAAACGGAACTGTAACTGCCTTAATTTCGTTATTTGTAAGTGCAGTAGGGAATAAATCTGCTAATAAATGATTGATTACAATTTCATGTTTTTTAATTAAAGAAAAATCTTCAATACCTTCATGAAATTCTGGAATGTTCTTTACCTCTTTTAATAGTGCTTTGGCATAATTAGATCTATAATCAACATCAGATTGTGCAATTTTCTCTAAAGCTTCAATGAGTTTATGAAAGGAAATTAGAGTTTTAAAAGGACTTTCTTGGAATAATTGATATTTCATGGCACCATAATTTATAGGGATACAAAATTACTAATATTCAATAATTTAAGTTCTATTTCTTGGTTTTATTTTACAAAAAAAAGCCTCAACTGCAATAGTTGAGGCCTTAATTTTAAGTAAAAGTGAAATTGAAAAGAATATAAACTAGCTTTTCTCTTCTTTGTTGAAGTAAACTAAATAATAATACATTTGTTTTTCTTCATCCCAACCTTTTTCTACAAATTTTTCAGCACTTTCAGGATTGATAAAATCCATTTTAATTTGTATATGTGTATCTAGGTTGATAACGTTTTTGATTGATTTTCTTGCGTCAGAAACTGCAGCGTTGGCAATAGGGAAGGTTGTAATATCTTCGATACTATATTTTTCACCTTTATCAACTTTGTAGTTTTTAAATTCTGGAATTAAATCAGGATTGTCTAATACTTCGTTTAGAAAGTTAGTTTCTTCGAATTGATCGTTCTTTGCAAAATAGTTTACAGAACGGTTCATAAACATTACTTCTTCTTTTTTGTCTTCAGCAGGTAATACCACATCTTTGGCGAAATTCTGACAGAATTTTAAGTATTTTTTGGTGATAAAGTTTTCATCTTCAAAAGCATCAACTGATAGGAAATGCTCTAACCAGTAACGTGCATCATAGCGGTTACTATCTACAGTTAAGATTTTGTATCCTTCTTCTTTTTTATAATTAAAGATTAAACATCCTTTGTCTAGTTTGTTAAGGTTGATACCTTGTTGCAAGATCATTTCAAGGTTGCTGTCTTTCTCTTCAAATTGTAAAAAGTCTGCTTGTAATTCGCTTTTAAAAATTCCAATTGCATCAACAACATTGTTGTCGATACTTAAGTTGGTTAAATACGTTACATAAACCTCTCCGTTTTTAATGTGTGGGTGGTTAGATTGCTCGTATAAATGTGTAGTAATTCTTTTTGAAACTTCCTGTAAATTTCCTGGATTGTCAAAAATCTCAGTAGCATATTTAAACATGTCGTTATAATCCAAATCGACTTCGTGTGCAAACTGATAATAGTTTTCCTCTTTCTCTCTAAAAGGCTTAAAAAAGTATTCTTTTATCAAAGGAACAATCTCATCATTTAAGTTAAAAGGTTGATCTGATAAAAAAATTGCTTCGTTTCTGCTCTTGTTTCCTACGCGGTGAATCGCAAGCGTGTCGATGTGGGTGTTGAAAAGGTTTATCATATAAATATTAAGGTGCTAAGTAACTAAGGTATTTTTAGATAGGAAGGAACAAAGGGACAAAGCTTTAGTTTCTTTGCTTTATTTTTCGAATAAATGAACTTAACATTCGTTCGATTTCCTTACTATCTTCATTTATTTTATTAAATTGAATTTCGTTTATGTATTTTAGATTGAATGAAATTTCAAGTTGAGTTTGCATTTCGAATAATGACGAAATCGAGATATTTAAAAAACGTAAATAATCATTATTCCCGTTTCTACCATATCCTTCAGCTATGTTGCTAGGTATTGATATTGAACTTCGTCTTATTTGTGAAGTTAATCCATAAACCTCTTCTTTGGGAAATGAATTTGTAACTTGATATATTTCGGTAACTAAGTTCATTGATTTTTGCCAAATCAAAAGCTGTCTAAAAGTATTCATATTTTATATTTAAAAACCATAAATATAAAGAAAGAATTTTCTTGTTTATTTAAAATCGTAAGATTTTAAATAAAATCCTCTGAACCTTTTTTTGCTATGTAGCTTTGAACCTATAAAATAACTAATTCCAATTCTCTTCAAATCCATAATCTTCGAAACTATCGTCTCCTTCGAACATGTCTAAATCGTCTTCGTCTAGATCATCTTCAAATTCGCCATAGATATCGTCATGCATATCTGCTTCGAAATTTTTCTCACCTGAATCGTCTGGCATTTCTCCATGAGAGAAAAGAGTTTCTGGATAAGTATTTCCAATAGCTTGATCTTCTATTGCAGCTAATTCAACTAAAAAGGTCCACATATGTATGAAATCGTAGACGTAAATAATTTTAGTATTCTCTTTATCTAGTATATCAGATAAAGTATAACTGCTCATTGTTTTTTGTTCACCAAGAACATCCCCAGTATCAAAAAGAGGAATTTCTTCTTCTTGATTCCAAGTTTCATCGCAGGTATAAAACGAAGCTACTTCCATCCCGTCAAAACCAAAAGAATTGAAGATGGCATTGTGTAAATCTTCTAAAGTGTCTTCTTCAAGAATTGCTATATCTCTAAAAATATCTTCTTCTGCATCTAGAATTACTCTAAATTTATAAACCATAACTTAACTATTTTTTTGTTTTTTATTGCTGTTGAAAAGCAAGTGCAAATATACTCGATAAATATTATTTCACAATGAAATAAATTTTTATTGTGTTTCAGATTACCGCTAAATTTTTATTATGGGAGTCGGATATTATTTTGTTTTTGTTCAATAATAACAGCATTTTTTTATTCGAAAACTGGTTTGTATAAATAAAAAACCATTGTGAAAGTTTCTTTCACAATGGTTTAAAATATAGGTTTAATCTGTTTATTAGATGGTTGCTATATTAGTGCATCGCATCTGCAGGATTAATTTTGTTTTTTCCTTTTTTGATTAAGAATATTATCGGAATACAGACTAAAAACATAATACCTAGATATAAAAAGATATCCATATATGCTAAAACTGTACTTTGTTTCATTATCGTAAAATCGAGTACTTGATGTGCTTTGGCTAATGCTTCATTGCTACTAAAACCTTTGGACATAAAACCTTTTTGAAGTAATTCAACTCTTTGTTGTACTTCTACTTTAGTGACATCTAGATGCGCTACTAAATCAACACGATGTTTCTGGCTGAATCTTGTAATGAAGGTAGTAATGATTGCAATACCAAATGAACCTCCTAATTGTCTCATCATTCCAGTAAAAGCAGCTCCTTCACCAATATTCTTACCTTGTAAGGTAGAAAGAGATAATGTTGTAATTGGTACAAATAGTAATCCTAAACCAATACCTCTTAAAATTAATGGCCAGAATAAATGTTCAACGCCAGTATCGGGCGTCATATTATTATACATCATTAAGGTAAAGAAAAAGAAGATCAAAAATCCAACTCCTACCATATACCCTTGTGGAACTCCTCGCTGAATTAATTTACCAATAATCGGCATCATAAAAGCGGTTGTTATAGATCCCGGAATAAGTAATAAACCTGCATCGGTAGCTGTCCATCCTAAGATAGATTGGGTGTAAATCGGAATGATTAATGTTGATCCATAAAGTCCGAAACCAAGAATGAAACACATTATAGTTCCGATACGTAAGTTACCATCTTTAAGAACACTTAGGTTTACAATCGGATGTTTATAGGTGAGTTCTCGCCATATAAATAGTACCAATCCCAAGACTGTTACGACACTTAATGTTACAATTAATGAATCATTAAACCAATCGTCTTGTTGTCCGTGTTCTAATACAAATTGTAATGAACCAATAAACGATGCTAGGAAAAAAATACCCCACCAATCAACTTGTTTGGCTTTTAGTTTCTCACCATATTTTGGACTTCTAACAAATGAGATAGCCAAAATTGTAGCGATAATACCAAGTGGAATATTGATATAAAAAATGTAAGGCCAAGAGTAATTATCTACTAAATATCCTCCTAAAGGCGGACCTAAAGTTGGACCTACAATAACCCCCATTCCGTAAATAGCTTGAGCCATTCCTCGTTTTGCAACGGGATAACTCTCTGTTATGATGGTTTGAGCTGTAACTAATAAGGCACCACCACCGAGTCCCTGAATAAATCTAAATGCGATAAGTTCCCATATGTTTGTGGCATTACCACATAAAAAAGAAGATATGGTGAAAATTATTATTGATGTTACAAAATAATTTCGTCTTCCAAATTGTTGTGACAACCAGCTTGTCATTGGTATTACTATAACATTTGCAATAGCATAAGCAGTAATTACCCATGCAACATCTGTTAATGTGGCACCAAGGCTTCCTCTCATGTCTGTCAATGCTACGTTTACGATAGTTGTATCTACAATTTCTAGCAAAGCACAAAGCACTGCTGTTATTGTAATTAAAACTCGTCTGTAGCCATATTCTACTAAATCATCTTGTGCTTGTACCATTTTGTTCTATTAGAATGCTTTTCAAAAATGAATGTGTAATTCTAGTTTTAGAGAAATAATCCCTAATTAGTGAGATTTTATTTTAAATGTACATCTACATCTACATTCATTCCTGGTCTTAATAATTTTATTTTTTCAACATCATTGCTTTCGTCCAAGTTAATTTTTACCGGTAATCTTTGAATTGTTTTTACAAAGTTTCCAGTTGCATTGTCAGGTGGAAGTAATGAAAAACGTGCTCCAGTTGCAGGTGAGAATGAGGTGATAGTTCCTTGAAAGTCATAGTTAGGATAAGCATCTACTTTAAGAGTTACCTTTTGACCAATAACCATTTTGTCAAGTTGCGTTTCTTTAAAATTTGCAACAACCCAAGCTTCTGAGTTATTGATGATGTAAAATAAAGATTGTCCTGGTTGTACCAATTGTCCTGGTTGAATATCAACTTTAGAAACCTGACCATCGATTGCAGCAGTAACTACTGTGTATGACAAGTTTAAATTTGCTACATCTAATAATGTTTTTGCTTTTTTGATGTTTGCTGCAGCTACTTCTGTTTGTTTGTCTGTAGCTTTAGATTTTGCCTGAATAACCGATTTTTGGTAAGAACTTGCTCTTTCTTGTTGTTGCAAAACGCGTACTTGACTTTCTGCTTCTTCTTTTGCAGTTAATGCTTTCTCGTATTGTTGTTTTGTAATTGTATGGCTTTTATACAAATTGTTGTAACGATTGTAATCATTCGTTATTTGTACTAATCTAATTTTTGCACTTTCTATGTTTCCACTTGCAGATCTTACATTTGCATCCGAAACCGAGATATTTGCAATCGCACTTCCAATATCAGCTTTAGCAGCTTCGTATGAACTTTCTGCGCCTAATAAAGCAGCATTGGCTTCATCAATTTTTAATTGATAATCTCTTTTATCTATTGTAAATAAAGTATCTCCTTTTTTTACAAAGTCATTATCTTTTACATAAACCTTACTAATATATCCTGAAACTCTTGGAATAATTGGGTTCATTTTTTTCTCTATTTGTGCATCATCCGTTTGTTCATGAGCAAGAGAATGTAAGTATTTGTAGATTCCGTAAGATCCACCAACCAGAACCAAAATAACTAGTATAATTGTAAATTTGGTATTTGTTTTTTTATTTTCCATGTGGGCTATCGATTATATTTTTGTAAGATTGAATGATTGTGATAATTGTCCTGTTGCCGAAAGCATTTCGTAATAGCTCTGTATTATATCGGCTTTAGATGTAGCAGTGTTTACTTTAGCACTAAGTTGTTCTACATCTGCCTCAAGTAAATCATTAGTGTCAGCAAGGCCATTGTCGAATTTATCTTTTAAGATTCTGTAATTTTCTGATGCTTGTTCTAATGCTAAATCATAAACTGAACTTTGTTTTAAAGCTAAATTATAATTTTCTATTGCTTGTTGCACTTCAATTTTAATGTAGTTTGTTAGAATTTCTTCTGAACTTTTTACCTCATCAGCTTTACTTTGAGCATGTTTTATATCAGCTCCTTTTTTTAATATTCCGCTAAGGTCGTATGAAACGCCAACTCCAAAATTCATTGCATTTTGTACCGTTAGTATGTTTCTAACATCAACAGCAGCATAACCACCTAATAAAGAAACAGTAGGGTAGTAAGCGCTTTTAGCCATTTTTATGCTAGATTCACTCGCTTTTTCTTGATAGCGTAATGCTTCTAAATCTTTACGATTCTGTAAAGCAGGTTGCTCATTCGATGGAATATTATCCGTTTTATAATTAATAAAATCATTCTCTCCAACAGTTATTTTAGCAGAAGAATCTAATTTTAGTAATGTTGTTAACTGGTAATTCAGAATGTTTAAATTTTTATTAGCCTGATCGATTGAGAGCTGTATTTTAGAAACTAACAATTGCGATTTCAATAAATCATTTCTCGGAATGATTCCGTTTTTCTCTAATTCGATAAAATCGGCTACACGCTGTTTTGCTTGTTTTTGATTTTCATTTAAAAGTTCAATTGTTTTTTGAGTTTTGTATAAATCAGAATAATTTTTCACAACTCTTAATGCAATGTCTTCTTTGGTTTTCAATGAATTTGCAACTTCAGCTTGGTATAAATTTTCAGACAATTTAATGCTGTTCTGAATTTTAAAACCTGCAAATACTGGTAAGCTTGCACTAAGCTGTCCTAGCATTAATTGATCGACATTTGGTGCTGACCCAGAACCATTATCTTGATTCATTTTTAAATTTACATCTGCACCAGCCAGTCTTTGAAATTGTCCTGAGGCTTTTAAATCAGGGTACTGGTTGTTTTTTGTAGATCTAAGTTCGTACTTTTTAGTGTTGACTTTTGTGTTTGCCAACGTGACTTCGTCACTCTTCTCCCAAGCCATTTTTACGGCATCATCTAGGGTAAGACTCGTTTTTTCTTGAGCTTCTAATGAGGATATTCCGATTAGGAAAACCCCAAAGAGCATAATTGGATTAATTTTCATAAACAAGTAAGGCTTTTATAGTTTGTTGAATGTGTTTTGTTAAATGTGTTTTTATGTAATCTGTATATAAAGCTTCAGTATTTAAGTCCAAGATATTCTCGAAGAAAACTTTGTTCATATGGAAATGAAAAAATGTTCCTAGAATGGTAGGAGTTATTAATGGGATGATCACATCTTTTCGGAAGACTCCTTTTTCTTGACCTTCTTTAATAATTGTTTCTAATGATTTAAGATTGCCTTTTTTTAATTCGGTAAAGTGAATTAATGTCTTTTCCCTTTTTTTAGATGTTAATTCAAAATGCATAATTCTGAAAATACCTCCATTACAATTGATCTTATTAATATAAAGCTCGATCAATTTATTTACTTTCTCAATAGGCTCTAAATTTTCTTGTAATAAGTTCTCTAATTGTAATTTTAGATCTGATGTTCTGTATATAATTAACGATTCGAGTAATCGTTCTTTAGAACCAAAATAATACGACACCATGGCAATGTTAATTTTTGCTTCTTTGGCTATGTTTCGTATCGAGGTTCCCTCAAATCCTTTATCAGAAAAAAGTTTTTCTGCTACCTTGAGAATTTGAATTTTTTTCTCGTTTAATTCAATGTTTGACATGACTGAGTTTCTAATCGGGTACAAAATTAAACAAGTGTTTAATTTAAACAGCTGTTTAGTTTTTATTTAACACAATATTAACTAAAATTTCGCTTTGTAAGTGAATGTTCGTTTTGTTATAGTTTGTTGATTTTTAGTTTTTTGTGTTGGTTATAACGATATAGTTTGTTTTGGTTTTAAGGTATTATTTGGTATTGAAATAAAATATTTTTTCACAAATTGTTCTTTTTGAAACCAATCATAATACATTAATTCGATGTTCTTTATTTCAAATTCTCCAAAGTTATAGCCACGGTATTTGTGCAGTTTTTTTAAGAATAAATCCGTGTTTTTTATTGGTTTTTAAACCGTACAATTGTTAAATGTGTAGTCGATAACGGATAGTGTTTGTCGATACTTTGTTCGAGTGTAGTTTGTTTAAATAATCTACGAAGAGTATCTCGTAAATTGTTTATGATTGCATCGCTTGGAAATCTTTGAATCATAACTGCCGAAGGAGAAGCAGTAATTCCTTGTAGATTAATTACTGATTTATTAAACCAGTAATGCATTTATCTATTACAGCAACATAATCTTGTAGTGAAATGTTGTTTATGTTGAAACCATCATAACAAGATATAATGAACATTACTGTAATGTGGATATCAGAGTTTGGGTAATAATATTAAGAAGCATCAACTTCTTTTAACTCATTTAAAAAAAGTTGATGCTATTTTTTGAATAGACCTAACTATATAATTATTTTATTGCTTTTACAAAATCGGCAATATGTTGTGTTCCTTTTTCAGATAAGTGTTTTATAAAAGCACTTCCAATAATGGCTCCTTTTGCAAATTTAGTAGCTTGATTGAATGTTTCTTTATTCGAAATTCCGAAACCAATAACCTGCGGACTTTTAAGATTCATTTTTGCAATTCTTTCAAAATAACTTTCCTCTGTATTACCAAAACCAGATTGAGAACCAGTTACGCTCGCAGAACTTACCATATAAATGAATCCGTTTGAAACACTATCAATAAACTGGATACGTTCATCAGATGTTTGTGGCGTAATCAAGAATACATTTATGATTCCGTATTTCTCAAAAATAGCTTTGTATTGTTCTGCGTAGACATCTACGGGAAGATCTGGAATAATTAACCCATCAATACCAATTGAAGCACATTTTTTGCAAAACTCTTCGACACCGTATTGTAATATAGGATTAAAGTAACCCATTATAATCAACGGAATTTTTACGCTTTCGCGGATATTCTCCAGTTGGTCAAATAAAACTTTAGTTGTCATTCCGTTATGCAACGCCTGAGTTGAACTAGCTTGAATAGTTGGTCCATCAGCCAAAGGATCACTAAATGGCAATCCAATTTCAATCATATCGATTCCATTTTTTTCTAAATCCTGAATGATTTGTACTGTGTCATTAAGATTTGGATATCCTGCAGAAAAATAGATAGAGAGTATCTTTTTGTCTTCCTGTAATTTTTGATTTATTCTGTTCATTGCTTTTTGTATTTTATTCCTATAAGTTTTAAAACTTTCTAGGTGTTTTTATTTAAGTTGTGTCTAATCAATTATAAGCTGGCTTGTCCAAGACTCATTTTCGTTTTTAACCAATAACAAACCAGAATCAGAGTCATTCATTTGAGCGATTAATTCCCCTTGCTTATTCCAAAATGCACTTTTTCCACCAGAAGGATATCCCCATGATTCTCCGCTAAAGTTAGCCATAAGTACATTCATGTTATGAATGCTAGCATATTTTTGTAATGCCTTATGAGCAACAGGTATCCCGTTTGGTGAAAAGAAAATACTTGCGATATAAATTGCAGTTTTGTTTTTGCTTGCATTTTCAGGATGCAAAGGGTTATCGATGTCAGCACAAATGGCAAACGAAATCTTTTTGTTTTCTATTTCAATAGTTGGGTTATAATCAAATGAAGATTGATAGTAAACATCTTCACCTTCATGAAGAAATTGTTTGGTGTAAATTGAAACGGAATTATCGGGTGCTATAATAAATTCACCAATGAATAATTGGTCTTTAATTTTTATTGGTGCTCCTGCAACGATGACAATTTTATTTTCTACAGCCAATTTCTTTAAAGAATCTAAACGAGAATCATTTTCTATGAAAACGAGGTTGTGAGCTTCTTCTCTTTCGTAACCCGTAATTGATAGCTCTGGAAACACAATTAGGTCAGCTCCGTTAGTTACTGCTAATTTTATAAGACGATAATGATCCAATAAATTTGAATTTATATCTCCTCGTTTTGGTTTTGTCTGTGCTGCTGCTAGAATCATTCTTGTTTTGTTGTCTTTCTTATTATAATTTGAAATAATCGATATAAGTATTTAGATCTTTATCTCCACGGCCTGATAAATTGATAACCACAATCTCGTCAGGACCAAATTTCTTTTGCTCTAGAACTGCAAATGCATGCGCACTTTCGATTGCTGGAATTATTCCTTCCGTTTTAGATAATTGTAAACCAAATTGCATTGCTTCATCGTCGGTAATCGAAATAAATTCGGCTCTACCAGAAGCAAATAAATGGGCGTGCATTGGACCAACTCCTGGGTAATCTAATCCTGCAGATATTGAATAAGGCTCGGTAATTTGACCGTCGGGAGTTTGCATTAATAATGTTTTACTACCGTGAATGATTCCTATTTTTCCTAATGCAGATGTTGCTGCACTTTCGCCAGAATTAACACCTAAACCAGCTGCTTCAACTGCAATGATGTTTACGTCTTTTTCGTCAAGGAAATGATAAAATGCTCCAGCAGCATTACTTCCTCCACCTACGCAAGCAATAACGTGATCTGGGTTTTCTCGACCTTCTTTTTCTAATAATTGTGCTTTTATTTCGGCAGAAATTACACTTTGAAAACGAGCTACCATATCAGGATAAGGATGTGGGCCAACTACTGAACCAATGATGTAATAGGTGTCAACAGGATTATTAATCCAATCACGAATGGCTTCGTTTGTAGCATCTTTTAAGGTTTTTGAACCAGAAAGTGCTGGACGAACTTCGGCTCCTAGCATTTTCATACGTGCCACATTTGGAGCCTGACGCTTAATGTCGATTTCTCCCATATACACGATACATTGCATTCCCATTAAAGCACAAACGGTAGCTGTTGCAACACCGTGCTGTCCTGCTCCAGTTTCGGCAATAATTCGGTTTTTACCCAAACGTTTTGCGAGTAAAATTTGTCCAATGGTATTGTTTACTTTATGCGCTCCTGTGTGGCATAAGTCTTCTCTTTTTAAATATATTTTGGTATTGTATTTTTCTGAAAGTCTTTTTGCAAAATACAATGGAGTAGGGCGACCTACGTAATCTTTTAGCAAAGCATCAAACTCAGCTTTAAAGCTTGGTTCTTCGGTTATTTTTAAATAATTCTGACGTAGTTCTTCTACATTAGGATATAGCATTTCGGGAATGTAAGCTCCACCAAATTCGCCGTAATAACCTTTTTCATTAACGTTGTATGACATGATTTATTTTTTTATGATGTTATGTGTTGAAACGCATCGCAATGCATCTACATTTTTTAATCCGGGTTCGATTTCAAACTTACTATTTACATCGATGGCATAAATGGGTAAATTGGTTTTCGAGATTTCTTTTATAGCTTCTAATTCTTCAATTCCAATACCGCCGCTAAGGAAGAATGGTTTTGTTGAATTGTATTTGTTTAATATTCTCCAATCGAAAGTGGTTCCGTTACCGCCGGGTAATTTTCCTTTAGTATCAAAAAGGAAATAATCACAAACCGATTCGTATGATTTTAATACTCCAAAATCAAAATTATCATCGGCAGAAAAGACTTTGATAAGTTCGATTTTAGGATCTATTTTATTTCTTAGCCCTTGGCAAAATTCAACCGATTCATGACCATGTAATTGTATGGCTTGCAAATCGTATTTCAAAATTTTACTGCTAATCTCTTCCTGACTTTGATTTACAAAAACCCCAACTTTTTTTATTGATTTTGGTAAATCAGGAAGGATTCCGTTAAAATACCGAGCTGATTTTTCCCAGAAGATAAATCCCATATAATCGGGTAGGAGCGAGCCTACTTCGATTATGTTTTCGGGATATTTCATACCGCAGATTTTTATCCCCACCCCAGCCCTCCCCAAAGGGAAGGGAGTTGATTCGTTAGTTGTATCTTCTTTTTTCATTTTATCCGATAGTTTATAATTCCCCCTTTGGTGGTTAGGACATTATAGTTGCTTTATAAATTCTTTTGCTGCTTGTCCAGCATTATCAGTTTTCATGAAATTCTCACCAATCAAGAATCCTTTGTAACCGTAAGGTTTTAATTCGGTAATGGCTTCGATAGATGAAATTCCGCTTTCTGAAACTTTTACAAATTCATCAGGAATCTGTGCAGCAAGTTGTTTACTGAAATCCAAGCTTACTTCAAATGTTTTTAGGTTTCTGTTATTAACCCCAATCATGTCTAATGTTGGCATGATTGATTTTTCTAGCTCTTCTTGATTGTGAACTTCTAGTAAAACTTCTAATCCTAATTGTTTAGCAAATGAAGATAGTGATTTGATTTCTTCTCTTGTTAAAACTGCAGCGATAAGCAAAATTAAATCGGCTCCAAATGCTTTGGCTTCTAATATCTGGTATTCATCTACAATGAATTCTTTTCGCAATAGCGGAATATTCACGGATGCTCTCGCTAAAAGTAAATCGTCAATCGAACCACCAAAATATTTCCCATCGGTTAAAACAGAAATTCCACAAGCGCCAGCATTTTCATATCCTTTTACGACTTCTTCTACCGTAAAATTTTGATTTATTATCGATTTTGATGGCGAACGACGTTTGTGCTCTGCTATGATTCCAGTACTGCTTTTGCTCAATCTCTGACGTAATGAAATTGTTTTTCTTTCAAAGAAAACCGAAGCCTCAAGTTGTGAAACAGGAATGATTGATTTCTTGAGTACAACTTCTCTTTGCTTGTCGAATATTATTTTATCGAGTATGTTCATGTTTTGTTGTTTAATATTTAAAAATTAAAAGATTGAAAAATTTAAAAATTCTGTATGTCAATAAATTAATTTTTAATTTTAGTACTTAAGTATTTTATGAAATTGGATAGGTCTTGAAATTTTTATTTGATGACTCAAAACTATCTGTGCTCTAATCATTAAATTACTAAATCTTTCAATTTTTCAATCAAATTTCTATTTGCTTAATTCTTGTAATGTTTGTAATGCTTTATATCCTTTTCCAGAAAATAAACTTTCTTTTGCCAATTCAAAACCTTCTTGAGGTGAGCATTTTGTGACTGTTGCAATTGCCATTGCGGCGTTAGCACAAACGACATTATTCTGTGCTTCAGTTCCTTTTCCAGAAATGATAGTTGAGAACATTTCAGCTGATTCTTCGATTGTTTTTCCTCCTTCAATTTCGCTTTGCGCTAAAAGACGAACGCCAAAATCACTTGGGTTTAGCATTCCTTCCATTGTGCTAGTAATAATCTTTGTTGGGCCAGTTAATGAAACTTCATCATAACCGTCAAGCGAATGTAGAATAGTAAAATTCACATTTGTATTTTGATATAAATAAGCATACATTCTAGCCAATTCTAGATTAAATACCCCTACCAATTGATTGTTTGGAAATGATGGATTTACCATTGGTCCCAACATATTAAAGAAAGTTTTAACAGCTAGTTCTTTTCTTATCGGACCTACGTTTTTCATTGCTGGGTGAAACAATGGAGCGTGGAGTACACAAATTCCAGCTTTATCGATACATTTTTCAATGAAATCGGCATCATTTGTAAATTTGATTCCCATTTTTTCCATCACGTTGCTAGATCCAGAAATAGAAGAAACTCCGTAATTACCATGTTTGGCTACTTTTATTCCAGCTCCAGCAGCAACAAAAGAGGCTAAAGTTGAGATATTGAAAGTGTCTTTTCCGTCACCACCAGTTCCGCATAAGTCGATAGTATTGTAAGCAGATAAATCTACACGGATACATAAGTCCAATAAGGCTTCACGAAAACCTGCCAATTCATCGATGCTAATGCTTCGCATCATAAATATGGTTAGGAAAGCCGATATCTGGCTCGGATTATAAGCTCCATTTGATATGTTAATCAATACATTTTTAGCCTCTTCTTTCGTAAGGACTTCATGATTGATTAATTTATTTAATATATTTTTCATTTTTTATTTTTAAGTTTCTTAGCGACTCAGACTCTAAGTTTCTAAGTTTTTTACTGTAAACTGCGACTGAATACTTTCTTAATGTTCATAACCTTGATAAATCCACATAGGTTCTGTATTCCCTGCGCGTTCAAATCCATTTTTTTTGTAAAAATCAATTGACTTTCCATCAGCAGTAAGCATTTGCATATGGAAATGACTATATTTTTCCTGCATTTTATCACAGATCATTTTACCGATTCCTTTTCCTTGATATTCTGGAAGAATTAATAAATGTGGATAATAAACAGTTAAATAACCGTCTGAAATTGCATTTCCTAGTCCAATTAATTTTTTTCCTTCCCAAGCTGTAATTAAAGTTTCAGAATTTAAAAGGCCTTTGTATAATAAGTCTGGTTTTTCAGCCGAACTCCATTCGTTTGCTATATACAACGGTAATATATCTTCAATATTAATTTCTTTTGTTTCTAAAATTGATACTTCCATTTTTTTTGAATTACTAAGGTTCTTATAATTTTAGTATTCAGTCTCAGTTTACAGTCTTAACTGTGACTGAAAGCTGCGACTGAAAATTGATTACTGTGACTAAAAGTAAAACTAGCTCTTAATCCAATTCTCTAGCATTTTCTTTCCGTTTGGTGTTAGTACACTTTCTGGATGAAATTGAACGCCGCGAACATCATAGGTTCTGTGTCTTAATGACATTACTTGACCGTTTTCATCGTAAGAAGTTGCTTCAAGAACATCAGGTAAACTTGCGTCGACAACCCATGAATGATAACGACCAACTTCAAATTCTTTTTCTAAGCCTTCAAATAAAAGCTCGTCGTCTACGACAGTTTTTACATTTGTAGCAACGCCATGATAAACTTTGTCAAGGTTTGAAAGTGTTCCGCCAAAAACTTCACCAATTGCTTGTTGTCCTAAGCAAACGCCAAGAATACTTTTTGTAGGTGCGTATTTTTGAATAACAGCTTTTAATAAACCAGCTTCGTCTGGAACTCCTGGGCCAGGTGAAAGTAATATTTTATCGAAAATTGCAATTTCATCAATATCAAACTCATCATTTCTATATACGGTTACTTCACAATCTAAATCTTCTAGATAATGTACAAGATTGTAAGTGAAGCTATCGTAGTTGTCTATTACTAATATTTTTTTCATTTTTTTAAGGTTCTAAGTTGCTAAGATTCTGAGTTACTAAGTTTTTAAACTGTGTCTGAATACTGAAACTGGCAGCTGATTTATTTTATTTTTCTCGAACGTATTTTTCGACTATTATTCTATTTATTCCTAGTTTTTCAATTTTTTCAACTCCTTTTTGAATTAAAGTATCATTTTTAATTTTTACTGTAAATTCAAATTTGCTGTTTTCCCAATCTCTATTATTGAAATATTCTAAATTCTCTGTGTATGTACTATCTTTTAAAGTATATTTTCCTCCACCTCCGAAGAAAAGGGCATCTTCTTTTTTACCATTATTTAGGTCATGATTAAAGAATGCAAAGTGAGAGTCATTTATAATTTTAATCATTTTGGTTTTTGGGTCGAATGTTGAAAAAGTGGAATCCTTTTCGGTTGTCTCTGCCGAAATAAGTCGCCAGGTTCCTTCGATATCTTTTTTAGCTGTTGCAGATTCTTGCTTGTTTTTATCATTACAAGAGCTTAAAAAAGTCATAACCAATAATAATGCGATAGCGTTTTTCATTTTTTTAGGTTTTTTTGGTTTAGTTTTTAGGTTGTTTAATTTTTCGTTTCAAGTTTTATTTTGTTTCAAGTTTGCAAACCGAGACTGGATACTTTTTCAGCATCTCGTTTCGAACTGATGACTGCAAACCGAGACTGAATACTTTTTTTCAGCATCACGTTTCAAACTGATGACTATAAACTGCGACTGAATATTTTTTTTTAGCATTTCGTTCGTAACTGATAACTGAAAACTGTGACTGAATACTAGATTTTCTCTGCCATTTCTAAAGCAGTATTTAATGCTCTTAATTTGTTATATACTTCTTGCATTTCGCTTTCTTCGTCAGAGCTTGCAACAATTCCAGCTCCTGCTTGACAGTGCAATTGATGGTTTTTACTTAAGAAAGTTCGAATCATAATAGCGTGATTAAAATTACCTTCAAAGTCCATTACACCAATAGCGCCACCATAAAAATTACGATTGGTTTTTTCGTACTCTTCTATAAGTTGCATCGCTCTGTGTTTTGGTGCTCCGCTTAATGTTCCAGCAGGAAAAGTATCGGCAACAACTTGCATTGTAGTGGCTTTTTCATGTAGTTGTCCAGTAACTTTAGATACTAAGTGAATGACATGAGAGAAAAACTGAACTTCACGATATTTCTCTACGTTTACATCATGTCCGTTACGACTTAAATCATTTCTAGCTAAATCAACTAACATAACGTGTTCGCTATTTTCTTTTTTATCTTCTGATAATTGTTTTGCCAAGACAGCATCTTGTTCGTCGTTACCAGTTCTTTTGAAAGTTCCAGCAATAGGATGGATTTCTGCTTTTCTATCTTTTACAATAATTTGTGCTTCGGGCGAAGACCCAAATATTTTAAAATCTCCGTAATCAAAGAAGAATAAATAAGGAGAAGGGTTGATACTTCTTAAGGCTCTATACACATTAAATTCATCTCCTTTAAATCCTTGTGTAAATCTGCGAGACAAAACCAATTGGAATACATCACCACGGAAACAATGTTTTTTTGCTAATGCTACATTGTGCTTAAATTCTTCATCGGTTAAGTTAGAGAATCCTTCTCCTTCTTTTGTAAATTGGTAAGAAGCAATGTTTCTAGACTGTAATAATTGTTCAATTTCCGAGATGTTATTTCTTCCATCTACACTATGACAAAAAATGTATGCCTCGTTTTTAAAGTGATTTATTGCTATTATGTTTTGGTATACAGCATAATATACATCTGGAATAGAAATACTATTGTCTTTTTTTGCAATGGATACTTTTTCAAAATAACGAACGGCATCGTATGAAATATAGCCGAATAATCCGTTGTTGATGAATTTAAAATCATTTTTCTCCGACTTGAATTGTCCTGAAAATTCCTGAATAACCTCTGGAATGTTAGTAGAACTATCAACAGCTATTTTTTCTGAAGTTCCATCGGGATAGATTTTAGAAATAGTTTCGTTCTCGATTTTAATGCTTGCAATAGGGTTACAGCAGATATACGAGAAACTATTATCGTTTCCGTGATAATCGCTACTTTCCAAAAGCAAGCTATTAGGAAATTTGTCTCTAATTTTGAAATAAATGCTCACCGGTGTTACTGTGTCAGCAAGGATTTGTTTGTAGTGTGTGTTGAGTATAAAAGGTTTCAATGTGTTGTTTTTTTAAGTTTAGTATATTGTTTTTTAAAAAAGTTTAGCCCAAAAAAAAAGGCCTGTCGTGATGACAAGCCTTTCATATTTATAGTTCGAATAATACTATAGGAAGCTTAGTTCACGACGTCTGACGTAAATTGTTCCACCACCAAGTATTATTTGTAATTGTTTTCATAACTGTTTTTGTTGGTACAAATATATAAATGTAATTTGAGTATTCGTGTACATTGTTTTAAAAAAAATATATATTTTTTTCAGTTTTTTGTTAAATTTATTTACGAGTCCCTTTTTAACAGTCTAATTTCCACTTACTAAAGTGTTGTTTGTATTTGTTCTAAAATCTGGATTTCCTTTAATATTTATGTCTGTAAATAGTTCAATATTTTTTTTGTTAGTGTATTCTAAACTAAAAGAGGGATTTTGGTACCAGTTTTTAATACCTGAATCAAAGTTTGTATTCTCACTTAAAATTCCACCTTGACAGCTATTAATTATTAATCCGTTTAAATTTATTTTTTCAAGATTTACTGTTCCGTCTCCAATTTTATTTTGAAGAATAACAAAAGGACTAAAGCCAGAGATTACACTATTACTTAATGTAAAATAACTATTTTCTCCGATATGTGCAGCTTCGCGAACGAGCCCTTGATTGTTTTCTTCTAGATTTACTAAGGTGATATTATTTGCTATTACCTTAGTTAGTTTTTTGGTTGAATCACTATTTTCGATTTTATCGTAAGAGTCAATTTCAAAGCATCTAGAACCTGAAATGTCCGAAGAGTAGGGGTGACGTATGGCAATGCTATTATTAATTGTGCATTGTACTCCTTGAGTAAAATCAAAATCATCATCGGTAGCTCGATATGAAATTAGGTTATTCATAATGACATCGCCACCGTAAGCTTCAAATGAGTCATCGTTTGAATAGCTTATTTGTATGTATTCAAGTTTTGTTTTTCGGCCAACTCCAGCCAAAGACAATCCGTTAATTTCTTTGAGGGCATTTAATTTTCTACCAGAATATTCTATTCTAACATATTTTAAAATACCTGAATTATCCTCAGCATCTTGTCCTCCGTAAAGGTTTACACCAGGATCTAGATTAAAATCTAAGAAATTAACTCCTCCCATTTTATTAATAGGCGCTTTACCAAGAAGGATTATCCCGCCCCAATCGCCTGGTTTTCTTTCGGCAATGTTTTTATTAGATGTAAAGATGATTGGATCAGTTTCTAAACCTTCGGCTATTATTTTAGCACCATTTGTTATTACTAAAGTGCCACAAGTTTTATCATCTCCTCTTATAACAGTTCCGGGTTCTATTGTTAAAACGGCATTTTTTGTCACATAAACTACACCAATTAATTGATATGTATTTCGCTTATATAATTTGGTATCTATATCTATAGTCCCAGTAATAATATTTGTAGCTTCATTATAATCTGTAGTAGCAGGCTTAAAATTGGTCCATTTATTCATCCAGTTTGAAGCGCCAACAATACCTTTTTGTTGTTGAGCATTGGTGGTTATGATGTTACTTATTAAACAAATGATTACAAGGTGTAATTTTTTTTTCATAGTGTTGTCTTTTTCAAAAAGTGATTTTTTGGATAAAAGCTTTTAGTTTTTAACTAGTCCAAAAATAAAATCAGTTTGTTAATTGATGAATGACAAGAGATTATGAAAGTGTTATCATAAGTTTATGAACGTTATTTTATTTGTTCATGATGTGTTTTTTAAAGCAAAAAATTGGTGTAAAAAAAAATCCCAACAATTAAATTGTTGGGATTTCTGAATTAGTAAGTCTAAGATATTAGAACTTTAAAGATACAGATAATTCAAAATCATCATTGATAGTTTTGTCTCCTAAGTTTTCAAAGAAGTTACCAGAGTTGTATTTGATATCGTATTTAGTTCTGTCAACTTTTAAATCAGCTGTAGCAGTGTTACCTTTTACAGTTATATCAAAAGTTACTGGTTTAGTAATTCCTTTGATAGTTAAATCTGCAGTTACAGTATATACGTCAGTTGCTTTTGCTCCGATAGTTTTGAAAACTAATTTAGCAGTTGGGAATTTTTCAGTTCCAAAGAAATCATCAGCTTTTAAGTGACCGTTTAATTTTCCTTGGTATTCACCAGAAAGGTCAGTAGCGTTGATAGATGTCATATCTACAGTGAAAGTTCCACCAGCTAATTTTTTTCCTTTAAATACTAAAGCACCATCTTTTAGGTTAACAGTTCCAGAGTGCTCTCCAGTTACTTTTTTACCTACCCATTTAACTGTACTTGATTTAACGTCAACTTTTTTAGTTTGAGCGTTCATTGAAACTGAAGATAAAGCTACCACTAGGGCTAAAGCAATTGTTTTTAAATTTTTCATTTTGTTTGATTTTAATAAATTTGGATTAATAATTATAGTGTGATAAATAATTCTTCTTGAGATTTTCTAACTTTTTTATGATGTTGAGTTGCATCATCATCATGTCTGTATCCTACAGTAGCAATTACTGAAGCATTTAAATGTAAAGCATCTAGGCCTAGTATTTCGTTAAATGCAATTGGATCAAATCCTTCCATTGGTGTAACGTCAATTTTTAATTCGGCAGCAGCATTTAATAAATTACCTAAAGCCAAATAGGTTTGTTTTGATGCCCAAACGTTTTTTACATCATTAGGAAGAGTAGATATTTTAGATTTCATAAAATCACTATATCCTGTTAATGATTCATTTGGAATTTGTCTTGTTTCGCTAATGTTTTTGACAAAATTATCAATTTCAACATCGCCGATATTTGTGTCATTTGCAAAAACAATTAAATGTGAAGCTTCAACAATTTGTGATTGTCCCCAAGCAA
This sequence comes from Flavobacterium branchiarum, assembly GCF_030409845.1. NCBI lineage: Bacteria > Pseudomonadati > Bacteroidota > Flavobacteriia > Flavobacteriales > Flavobacteriaceae > Flavobacterium > Flavobacterium branchiarum. Next base: position 887,120 of record NZ_JAUFQQ010000003.1, read on the forward strand.
CTGGTTGCAATTTAGCTCTTAGCTCTGGAGATTCAACAATAATCACTTTGTAAGGCTGTAATCCATATGAAGATGAACTTAAACGGATTGCTTCTTTTAATGTGTTTATATCTTCTGCTGTTATTTTTTTGGTCGCATCAAATTTTTTGGTTGCGTATCTCCAATTTTGATTTTCTAGGAAAGTATTCATTCTATTTATTTGTATTAATTTTTTTGATTTCTAAATTTTTCTAATAACCCATTTAATAATTCTAGTTCTTCTGTAGTCAAGTTGTCCGAAAAAACATTTTCATGCTCCACTACTTTTGGATCTAATTCTGTTAAAACACCTAATCCCTTTTCGGTAATAGATACTTCTATTTTACGTCTATTATTTGGACACACATTTCTGGTAACAAAATCCTTCAGTAATAACTTATCAACTAGACGAGTTGTATTACTTGTTTTTGCGAGCATGCGGTCTTGTATAACACACATGTTAGCAGGATTTCCTTTTTGCCCTCTTAATATGCGTAACACATTATATTGCTCTCCTGATAAGTCATAAGGTTTTAAGACCTCATTAAATTTATCTTGAAGCACATTTTGTGTGTACATGATATTCAGAATAACTTTTTTTGGATTATCCATCTTAACGGTACTTTTTATTACATCTTCAATTGTCATAGTCGTCAGTGTATAATTTGTATATACAAATGTAATATGTTTTATAGTTGTATATACAAATGTACCGTTAAAATTTCGTTAATATTATTTAATGTAAGTTTTCGTGGTTAGAAATCGAGTTTAAAATTAATGAATTTTGTTTTATAATTCGCTGATTTTTATGTGTTTGTGGTTGTTTTGTTTGAATAAAAAAACCTCATATGCTATTTCATATGAGGCTCTATATAATATTAGGTAGGCTGAATATTAATGAGGTAAGTTATCTTTAAAGTAACCATAAACCCAAGTTCCTAGTATTGCACTTACCAATGTTACTGCAACTACAGTAACTCCAGTTCCTATTTGTGCAAAAAGAGGACCAGGGCAGGCTCCAGTTATTGCCCAACCAAAACCAAATAATAGACCACCGTAAATTTGTCCTTTGTTAAAGGTTTTAGGTTCAATTTTGATTTCTTCTCCTTGAATAGTTTTTACTTTGAATTTTTTTATCAAAAAAACAGATAACATTCCTACAGCAACTGCGCTTCCGATTACACCATACATAAAGAAGGATTGTAAGCGAAACATTTCTTGAATACGGTACCAGCTAATGATTTCGGCTTTTACGAATACTATGCCGAATACAATTCCGACAAGCATATATTTTAAGTTTGAAATTTTCATTTTTAAAGATTTAAAGTGAAAGTATATAAGGAAGAATCAGGTTTGCCATAACAAAACCACCAACCATGAAGCAAATAGTTGCCACAAGTGAAGGCCATTGTAAATTAGAAATCCCCATAATTGAATGTCCGCTTGTGCATCCGCCAGCATAACGCGTTCCGAAGCCTACAAGAAAACCTCCAATTACAATCATTATAAATCCACGTAGCGTTAATAAACTTTCCCATGAAAAAAGTTGCGCAGGCATTAATCCCGAATTATCGGTAATACCGTAAGTCGCTAATTCAGTAGCTAGGTTTGGGTTTATTTCGATAGGATTTGGATTTGATAAGAAAGCAGTTGCTATAACACCACCTAAGAATATACCGAAGACAAAAAATAAATTCCAACTTTCCTTTTTCCAATCGTATTTAAAGAATGAAATGTTTGCAGGAATGCACATTGCACAGATATGGCGCAAAGACGAACTGATTCCGAATGCTTTGTTTCCAAAAATTAATAATATAGGAACGGTTAAACCGATTAGTGGACCTGAAACATACCATGGCCACGGTTCTCTTATCATTTCAATTAAATTCATTTCTTTTAGGGTTTTAGAGATTTAGGACTAGAGACTCAAAAGGATAAAAACCTTTGTTACTTTGTGCCTCTTTTTCTTTTTTACTTTATTTTAAAACTTTACTTTGACATACAAAATCAGATTTCGGAATTGTAGTTTTTGCAATAGCATTAAAACCACCTTCAACTTCGGTGAAATTTCTAAATCCGCGTGCTTGTAATATTGATGCAGCAATCATACTTCTGTATCCAGCAGCACAATGTAAATAAAAATGTTCTTTTGGGTCAATATCTTTTACCCATTCATTAATAAAAGCCAATGGTTTATTGTAAGCCTCTTCAATATGTTCAGCACTGTATTCCGTTTCTTTACGAATGTCGATTACTTTGCTTTCTTCAAGTTTAAATTCATTTGCAAATTGAGCTGCAGTAATTCTATTTACGGTATCAATTTCATAAGCTGCATTTTTCCATGCATCAAATCCACCTTCTAGATGTCCGATAATCGAATCGAAACCTACACGACTCAATCGAGTTACAGTTTCTTCTTCTAATCCATTTTCGGTTACTAATATAATAGGTTGTTTTACATCGGCAATTAAAGTACCCACCCAAGGAGCAAAATCACCATTGATACCGATATTCACAGATTGCGGAATAAATCCTTTGCTAAAAACACTATTATCTCTAGTATCCAAAATTAAAGCACCAGTTTCTTCGACTACAGCTTCAAATTCATCAACTTTTATAGCTTTCATTCCATTATGTAAAACAGTTTCAAAGCTTTCATAGCCACTTTTGTTCATAGCTACATTCATGCTAAAATAAGCAGGAGGAGGCAATAAACCATCGGTTACTTCAGTAATAAATTCGGCTTCAGTCATATCAGCACGCAAAGCATAATTGGTTGCTTTTTGATTTCCAATCGTTGATACCGTTTCTTTACTCATGTTTTTCCCACAAGCACTTCCTGCTCCATGTGCCGGATATACGATAACATCATCAGCCAAAGTCATTATTTTTGTTCGTAGCGAATTAAATAATATTGCAGCCAATTGATCTTGTGTCATTCCTGCTGCTTTTTGAGCTAAGTCAGGACGTCCTACATCTCCAATGAATAAAGTATCTCCAGAGAAAACAGCATAGTCTTTTCCGTTTTCATCTATTAATAAATAAGAGGTGCTTTCCATTGTATGACCAGGAGTATGCAACGCTTTTATCGTTATGTTTCCCAGTTTAAACTCTTGCTCGTCGGTTGCCGAAACGCAATCATAGCCACATTCAGCATTTGGACCATATATAATAGGTGCGCCAGTTTCTTTACTTAAATCAACATGACCCGAAACGAAATCGGCATGAAAATGAGTTTCAAAAATGTATTTTAGTTTTACCTGATCACGATCTAAACGGTCCAAATAGGGTTGTATTTCTCTCAGTGGATCTATAATAGCAGCTTCTCCATTTGAGGTAATGTAGTAAGCGCCTTGTGCTAAACATCCAGTATAAATTTGTTCAATTTTCATTGTTGTGTAATCTTAAATAATGTTTGGCAAAGATAAGTTAGTTTTTTTGTTTACAACGTGACTAATGTTACACAAATTTGGTATAGTTTAAATGAATTGAATAGCAGTGGTATAGGTTGTGTACAGTGATGTCTGTTAGTGTTTAATTTGTGTATGCCTTAAATAATTTAATATAACTCAAATGGTTTAAATAAGAATTGAAGGTTTTGCGGTAGCTAGAGTTTTTTATAATTGTAGAGTGATAAAGTTTTTTTTATGACATAATATGTTAGTTTTAATAGGTAAATTTGTGAGACTTCATAATTGAAAAATATACGCTAGTATGGAAGAAATGCTTTTTTATGATCGAATGCAATTTGCATTTACAATTACCTTTCACTACCTATTTCCTCAACTTACAATGGGACTTTCCTTAATCATTGTATATTTTAAATGGAAATATCTACGAACGAATATCGAAGAATACAATCATGCCACTAAGTTTTGGATGAAAGTTTTTGCTTTAAATTTTGCAATGGGGGTTGTTACAGGAATTCCGATGGAGTTTCAGTTTGGAACCAATTGGGCTAAGTTCTCTGAATTAACAGGTGGTATTATAGGACAAACGCTCGCCATGGAAGGAATGTTCTCTTTCTTTTTAGAATCCTCATTTTTAGGCTTGTTTTTATTTGGTGAAAAACTTCTCGGACATAAATGGCACTTTGTCACGGGATTACTCATATGTATTGGCTCGTGGGCAAGTGGATATCTAATTATTGCAACACATTCGTGGATGCAAAACCCTGTAGGATATGAAATTCTTGAAAACGGAAGATTTGTATTAACCAATTTTAAAGCGTTGTTTCTTAATCCTTGGTTATGGCCTTCTTATTTGCATAATCAGGCAGCATCTATGGTAACAAGTTCATTTGTTGTTGCAGGAATTGGGGCTTTTTACCTTTTAAGTAAGAAGAATGTTGCTTATGGGAAGCTATTCGTGAAAACGGGAGTTATTTTTGGATTGATTTCTTGTGTAATTGTAGCTGTTCCAACAGGTGATTTGCTTGCTAAAAATGTTGTAAAATACCAACCTGTAACTTTTGCTGCTATGGAAGGAATTTTTCATACAGAGAAAAAAGGAGCCGAAATTGTTCTTATAGGACAACCAGATGTAAAAGATAAAAAACTTGATAATAAAATTGCTGTTCCTAATATATTGAGTTTCTTGACTTACGGAAGTTGGCATGAAGAAATAAAAGGATTGGATCAGTTTGATGAAAGTGTTCATCCTACTAATATTTCTGGACTCTATTATGCTTACCATGTTATGGTAGGATTGGGAACTATATTTATAGGATTAATGGCTTTTGCAGTTTTTCAACTTTGCAGAAAAAAATTATTCGAAACCAAATGGATTTTATGGTCGCTACTTTTTATGCTTCCGTTTCCATATATAGCCAATACTGCCGGATGGTATACTGCCGAATTAGGACGTCAGCCGTGGTTGGTTTATAATTTATTACGCACTGCCGATGGAGCTTCGCCAACAGTTTCCTCTGGGAATACACTGTTTACATTATTAGGATTTATAGGATTGTACCTTTTATTGGGTATGTTGTTTTTGCTATTGATTGGTAAAATCATCAATAAAGGACCTCACACAGATAATATAGAAAATATATAATTATGGAATTTTTTTGGTACGTAGTTTTAATGGGAATCCTAGCCGTATACATTGTATTAGACGGTTATGATTTTGGTGCAGGAATTATTCATTTATTCTTTGCTAAAACAGAAAAAGATAAAAAAGCAATAACCAGTGCAATTGGTCCTTTTTGGGATGCTAATGAAGTATGGATTATTGCTGCGGGTGGTGTTTTGTTTTTTGCCTTTCCAATTTTATATGCTTCTTCATTCAGTGGATTTTATTTGCCTTTAATCATGATTCTTTGGTTACTTATTTTTAGAGCTATCGGATTAGAAATGCGTGGGCAAATTCATCACCCAATGTGGGAGGTAATTTGGGATAAAGCATTTGGAATTGCAAGTTTGCTTTTGGCTTTATTCTTCGGAATTGCTTTGGGGAATATAGTTCGTGGAGTAAATTTAGGTATGGTTGTAAATGGAGTTTCTACTCAAGAAGCACATTTTTTCTTTCTGCCTTTATGGAATTCTACTTTTAGTCCGCAAGCCAATGAATTAGGAATTATTGATTGGTTTACTTTATTTCTCGGAATTGTGAGCGTTGTAGCTTTGACGATTCATGGTGCCAACTGGATTATCTTCAAAACTAATTCGTCATTAAACGAAAAACTTAAAAATGTAGTTTTTAAACTCAATATTGTATTATTGATTTTGGTATTTATATCCTTGCAGATTTGGCATTTTATTGAACCAAAGCCATTTCATAATTTTATTGAAACACCAATATTATGGATATTTCCTATCATTGCATTTATTGGAATAATCGGATTATTTAAAGTACGTACGTATAAGAAAGACGGTACTGGATTCATCTTTTCTACCTTTTTTCTTGTTGGAGGATTTGCCTCAACGGCAGTTTCGATTTTTCCAAATGTATTACCATCAACCAACAAAGTAAATCCTTCATTGACAATTTATAATACTGCCGCACACGAATACGGGTTGTCTGTTGGGATGAGTTGGTTTTTTATTGCTTTGGCTTTAGTAATTGTATATTTTGTTATCCAATATAAAGTCTTTAGTGGTAAAATGGATGATATTGGGTATGGAGAACATTAATTTGTAAATTGCCACCAGCTTTGGTTGAAGGGAAAATACAAAGATTTTAATTTAAGGCTTTAGCAAAATGATAATTTTGGCTAAAGCCTTTTTTTAGCTCCAGCTAAAGTTGGAAGCAATTAAGAAATGAGAAATTCAAATTGATGATAATGGAGTTTATTTATCAGGTAATTATGTATTTTGTTATTCAATAAAAATGTTTAGTTGTAAAATAGATATAAGGAGTGTTAATTTGTACATTGCTTTCTGCTTTAGTTAGAGGGAATGTAAAGTTTATAAATGGATATAATTTTATTTATTAAAGAGAAACTATTATTTAAAATATGAAAACTGATAATTCTATAAAGAATATTACGATAGCAGCTATTAATAGAAAAGTAATGAATCCAGAGGAATGGATTTATTCTAGAATTTGTGTGGAGGATAAATCGGTTGAGTTTATTTTTGAAGAGAATGAATTATCCATTTTTGAGATAAGTAGCTTTGAGATAAAAACAATTGTTACAACTTGTCGTATAATTGAAAAAAATGAAAGTAATGTCAAGTCTTTAAAATTTGAAAATATTAGAAAAGTTTTCTACGGAAATTTTAAGGGAACTAATATAAAAAAAATAGAGTTATCGACATTTAGAATAATAGATGTTTTTGGAGAAGTACACGATTTTCAAATTGAAACAGGAAAAGCATCAATAGGATTGATTAATGCGGTAAATACTGTATTAAAACTAAAGTCTCAAAAATGAAAATCTCTTATTGCTTGGGATTGCGTTAATCTCCCGTTAAAGCTGTAGGCAATTGAGAAATTAGGATAATCAAATTTCACCCCGCTGGGGTTTCTTTTTTTTAATAATAAAAAATCTAGAAATATAGTATCCCGCTGGGATATTGTTTTGATGCAAAAAATTATTGTGTAGATTTATAAAACAACAATATTGAATAATAAGGTATGTTGCTCCAGCGGAGCAGAATATTTATAGCTTTTTTGTAGATTTATAAAACAACAATATTGGATAAATAAGTTATGTTGCTCCAGCGGAGCAGAATATTTATAGCTATTGTGTAGATTTATAAAACAACAATATTGAATAAATAAGTTATGTTGCTCCAGCGGAGCAAAATATTTATAGCTATTGTGTAGATTTATAAAACAACAATATTGGATAAATAAGTTATGTTGCTCCAGTGGAGCAAAATATTTATAGTCTCCAGCGGAGCAAAATATTTATGAATCCATTGGAACGTTTTATCTATATTATTTGAAATTTTCCCATGAATTTTTAGATTTTAAAAGAAAACCTCTTTTGTAATGATATAAAATCCCATAATAAGTACAAACCAGCCGAAGAGTGGTTTTAGTTTAGCACCATCAATTTTCTTAGAAAGTTGAGTTCCTATCAGCATTCCTAAAAGGGCGATACCTGAGATTTCTAATAAGAAAATATAATCTACAGGAGTTCCTATATATAAATCACCACCGAATCCAATAGAAGAATTGATAAAAATAATAAGCAATGAGGTTCCAACAGCTTGCTTCATTGGTAGATTAGCAAAGAATATCAAGGCTGGAATAATTAAAAAACCACCACCTGCACCTAGAAATCCGGTTACGATTCCAACTATAAATCCAATTATACTTAGTTGCGTGTAATTAGTTGCGGTTGTTTTTAGCTCTGGTTTGTTTCTTCGAATCATTGAGATAGCTGCAGTTATCATCAATACCGAAAAAATTAGCATAATCAGAAAATCTTTGGAAACGGTGTATGAAGCTACAGAGAATAGCGTTGAAGCAATTTGTGGAAAGATTACTTCTCGTATGATTAAAATGGAAATAACTGATGGAATGGCAAAATAAAGCGCCGATTTTAGTTTGAGATTTCCCATTTTATAATGGCTATAACTGCCGAATAAAGCCGTGAGACCAACAATAAATAAAGAATAGGTGGTTGCTTGCCCTGGATTTATATTAAATAAATAAACTAAAATCGGAATAGTTAGTATAGATCCCCCGCCGCCAATTAAACCTAATGAGATTCCTATGATGATTGAAGCAAAATAACCGAAATATTCCATTGATGTTTGTTTTGATACAAAGGTTGTTCCTTATATTGTAAGGCACAGTAACATTTATCACATAAGGTTTTTATTCTCTTTGCTACAGATTTCTTTTTGATTTAGAAAGTGTTTGTGTCATGAAGTTAAGTGGTGAAATTATCTGCGACAAATAATTTTATTGCAACAACTCGATTTGGTTTCGGTTTAACTTTACTAATCCGCGTTGTTCCATTTTTTTTAGCAATCGCGAAATCACTTCTCTAGATGTGTTGAGTTCCGTTGCTATTTCCTGATGTGATGCTTTTAATTCGTTACAGCCACAAGCATCTTTATGACGTTTAAGATAAAATTCCAAGCGTTCGTCCATAGAGTGAAGCGGTAGGGAGATGTGAAAGTACTGAAGGAACTAGAGGTATAACTATCTATACAATTAATATTTCTGCATTATGGTTAATATTTCAATTAAAGGTTTTTTTGATTTATCACTTTTTAAAAAATTAAGAAAGATCTCCTTATGATCTTTTGGTTTTGTAGTTATATTACAGAAATTATATATTTTTTGATAATAAAAAGAAAGAATAATTTTACTATTTTAAAATTTTTTTATTATTTTTACAAAAACAAGATGCCATTAAATGACATGAATCTACTCTTATATAGTTGCATTTATGCTGTTTTATTGTGGATAAGGAATTTAGTAGACATCTTAAACAAAAATTATGGTAATAATAAAGAAGTGAAAATATTGTAACAAACGTAAAAGGACAATGTACAATGATTGCAGGAACTTTTACCTAAGTTACTGATAAAATACTATTACGACAAACAAAGGAAACTTGACCTTGGCTTAAATAAAAAAGTAATTATAAAAGGTCTTATGGTGGCGTTAAATTTTGAGAATATACATTACCGCAATTAGCAGAAAAAATAATCACAGAAATTATTTGGATAAATTCTATAATGGAAAAAAAAGATAAATAATGCTCGTGTTAGAGAATCACCAAGTATAAAAGTTAAAACAGAAAATTATAAAATAGGAGAAATTATCGATCTTTCCATAAAGAACAAGAAGAGCTGGATATTCAAGATAATAAAATGAAATCCAATTGACAGGATTTGTAGATGATAAAGCATATGTTATTTTAAAATAAACCATATATGTACATGAAAATCATATTAAAAAAACAACAATAACTTAACTTAATAAAACACAAGAATGGCAAGAACTTTAATTGTAACAGAAGTTGATGGAATGGATGTCCGACATTTAAATGCAACATTAGACATTTTAGACGAACCAATTTGTATGAATATCGGTGTAGCACTTATGCCATTTATGGAAAATGGATTTTATTTTCTTAAAGAAGACAATATAAATTCTGAGGAAATAGTAGAAGGAATAAATGATGTAGAAACAGATTTTGTTGAATATCTATATAAAATAAGACAAGCAAATAGAAACAAAACCAAGTTAGAATACACGCGTGTATCTGGTCCAAATAGGTTAATAAGAAGAGAAAGGGTTTTTATTGCAGGAAAAATATTTCCTGTAATGAGTATATCATACAGTGGAAAAGATATTGATTGTTCGTCATCAAAAATACAAACCAAATCAGTTTCTACTTATGAACTAAGACTTTTATTTGGAGAAACATTTAGTGAATACAAAGAATTTGAAATAAATTACATCAGTATAGATAATGATAATATACGGATTTATTTACCAAAATATTCAAGTATAGGGATTCATTACTGTGATTTATTAATAGATTTTCTAACCAATGGAGAAAAGACTAAAATTGTAGCAGCAAATGGAGAATTTCCTAATATGGAGTTTTATAAAATGGCAACAGGTAAGGTAAATTTACAAAAAGCTTGTTGGCTTAAAAAAGATCGAAAAAATAAAAATGACACTTGGAAAGATGCTTGTATGTACATCGTAGAACATAAATACCAAGGTCTTCTTGGTCCATTTGGACAAATCGCCGATTTTTATCAATTTTTAGAACAAGAACTAATCATTAATAAAACTAGACACAAAACGAGATGGTTGAAAGGAGCATATACATTAGTTGATAAACTGAAAATTATGGATGGTGGATTTGCTTTTGTAGATAATGATGTTGAAGTAATTTTAAGTGAACTAAATATTGGCATTTGTGATTATGCGATTACTCAATTTTATGAATTGTTTTATGGGGAATATAAAAATATACCTTTAGATACGATGGAGAAAGCATATCAATGGGATTTAGCATTTGTAAAACACGAACAAGGAGTTGTTGCTGTGCCAATTTATACAAAAACATCAAAGAAAACTATTGAAACATTTCAAGTTATGGCAGACAAAGATCTTCAAAATAATATAAGACATGGCTTTGGTGGCTTTTTAGGTGTTACACCTGAATTTGATGACCCATGGATGGGAAATGTAACCGATGCAGGGTTTAGAATTGATTTACCTATGTTAATGCTTTGGCTTGATAGACACAAACCGACTTCTTTACCTTTTAAAGATAAAGTAGATAGTAAAGGGTTTTTAAAAGAAGAATACAAAAAAATAATACGTCCTTATGTGGTTAAATAAAACTTACACCATATTGTTAATTTGGGTATTACATTTTTACATTTTTTATGGACTAACAACTGCATGTTCGCAATATCAGTTAAATACATTGGAAGCTACATTTTATGATTTTAAAAGCATTACGGGATTTGTCTTATTTATTCCTATTGTTTCAATATTATTAGGTGTATATTATCCTGTTTTTTTTGCAATTACATTGATGATTATACTTATTGAATATAAAAAAATCAAAATATTTAAGTCATACTTAATTTCAATAATATTTTTTTTTATTGGGTATTTAATATTATTCGTCCAAGTAAATTCAATTAAATATGATTTAGAGTGGATAATATGTTTAATATCATTAATTATTGCAGGTCTAATTATTTTTATTGTTTTCAAAAAAACATTTACTCGATTGGATAAAAAATATAACTTGAGATAAAAAAACGTCTGCTAAAAGTAAGATCTTGGAAAGATTGAGGGTTTAGGGTATTTAGCATTTGTAAAATACGAACAAGGCGTAGTTACCTTGCCAATTTATACAAAAACATCAAAGAAAACTATTGAAACATTTAGAGCTATGGCTGACAAAGAGTCTCAAAATAATATAAGACATGGTTTTGGTGGTTTTTTAGGTGTTACGCCTGAATTTGATGACCCATGGATGGGAAACGTAACTGATGCTGGTTTTAGAATAGATTTAGCAATGCTTATGCTTTGGTTACATAGGCACAAACCTACTTCTGTACCTTTTAAAGGCAAAGTAGATAGTAAAGGGGTTTTAAAAGAAGACTAAAAATAAATAATGCGTCCATATGTGGTTAAATAAAACTTACACTATACTGTTAATTTGGGTATTACATTTTTACATTTTTTATGGATTAATAGTTTCTTACATGAACTATCAATCAGGTACATTAGATGCTACTTTTTATGATTTTAAAAATAGCTTACTGTTTTTAGTGGGGATTCCAATTTTTTCTGCATTATTGGGGTTGTATTGTCCAATTTTTTTTGCTATTATATTGATGATTGTACTTATTGAATATAAAAAAATCAAAATATTTAAGTCATATATAATTTCAATAATATTTTTTTTTATTGGGTATTTAATATTATTCGTTCAAGTAAATTCAATTAAATATGATTTAGAGTGGGTAATATGTTTAATATCATTAATTATTGCAAGTTTAATTGTTTTTATTGTTTTCAAAAAAACGTTTACTAGATTGGATAAGAAATATAACTTGAGATAAAAAACGCCAACGGCTAGGGTTCGTTGGGTTTGAAAATCCAGCAACGAAACTCCTGTAGAACGGAGTCGCTGAGATTCCACAACTGTGGGATTGTTGTAAAAGATTTAGGAGGATTTCAAGAGCATTTGGAACCCTCTTTTTTTGAGTACAATTGCGTTTGTTTGATGATTTGTAAAAGTATTTTAGTGTTTCTTCAAAAATATAATATGCTGTTAAATTGTGCTAATCTATCTTTATCTGGTCGTTTATGTGATAGATGTAAGGGATTTAGTAATAACAGTTTTATTGCAACAACTCGATTTGGTTTCGGTTTAATTTTACTAATCCGCGTTGTTCCATTTTTTTTAGCAATCTAGAAATCACTTCTCTAGATGTGTTAAGTTCCGTTGCAATTTCCTGATGAGATGCTTTTAATTCGTTACAGCCGCAGGCATCCTTATGGCGTTTAAGATAAAATTCCAATCGTTCGTCCATAGAGCGGAAAGCAATACTATCAACCACTTCTAGGACTTCTTCAAAGCGGTTTCTATATGTTTCTATAACAAATTCATACCAACTACGGTGTTCCATCATCCATTTATCCATTAAGTTTAATGGAATCATAACTACCGAAACATCTTCGACAACTTTTGCCATAATTTGGCTTTTCTCACTTTTGGTGGCACAAATCATTGATATGGCACATGCTTGTCCGGGCTGTAGGTAGTACATGAAAAACTCGCCACCATCTTCGCCTTCGCGATATATTTTAATCTTACCTTTAGTTATCAGTACAGTATTTTTTATGTATTGTCCTGTACGCATTAAGATTGTTCCAGTTTCGTAATCCTGAAAAGTAGCATTACTTTCTATAGCAGAAATTAATTCGTTGGAGAAATTAGGAAAAATATTTTTTAAAGGAGTTTGCATGAGCTATTTTTTAAACACTAAGAGAAATAATAATTGCACCATTTCGAAATTAAGAATATCTGAAATTTGAGATATAATTTCTTAAATAGACCCGATTTTAAAATCATGTAATTTTATCAAATTGATTTTTAAAATTATAATTTATTACAAATATAGCCGATTATTGTTGTATTAATTAGTTAGGCTTTATGTTTAACAGCTAAATTTTGCAAATAACAATATCCTATTTTCTATGGGTTTTGTAGACTATATTTTTGAAAATAATTTGTAGAAGCTAGAATTCATTGATTATTATATGTTTGCTAAAACGTTTTCTCTAAATTATAATACAATTTGCAAATACAGGGTTTATTGTTTGCTAAAAACGTTGTAATTTTACCTAAAAATACGATATCATGAATTTATCACAAGAAGATTGGATAGCTAAATTTGGAGCTGACGAAAATGCAGTTATACTTGATGTAAGAACTGAAGACGAATATAATGATGGCTATATAGAGAATGCTCTTAATATTGATATCAATAAAGGACAGGCTTTTATATATGAGCTAGAAGAATTAGATAAAAATAAAAACTATTATGTGTATTGTCGTTCTGGAGCCAGAAGTGCTAAAGCATGCCAAATAATGAATGAAATGGGGTTTGATAACGCCTTTAATTTATTAGGAGGGATATTGGCCTGGGAAGGAGATACTGTTACACCATAAACAAAAAAGAGGCGCGTGCCTCTTTTTTGTTTTATACCAACTAACAACCAAAAACTAAAATAACCAAATAATGAATTTTATACCAGAGGAATACCAAATAAATACTCCATTGGTACAGGATACCTATCTTGTAAATGGAGAGTTAAAAAAATGGACAGGACAAACCACACCTGTATTTTCCGCAATCTCTTCTACAGAAAAATATACACCGACTCTATTGGGTTCTATTCCTTTTATGGGAGAACATGAGGCCATGGAAGTTGTTGAATCTGCAACTGCGGCTTATAATAAAGGACAAGGTTTATGGCCTACAATGAAAGTTGTAGATCGTATAAAATGTATGGAGAATTTTGTCTCTCAAATGAAGACTACCCGTGCCGAAGTTGTAAAACTATTGATGTGGGAAATAGGAAAATCATTAGGAGATTCAGAGAAGGAATTTGATAGAACTGTGGAGTATATTTACGATACAATCGAAAGTTATAAGGAGTTAAATACGCGTGGAGCAAGTTTCTCTAAAGTGCAAGGAATAAATGCCATGGTTCGAAGAGGGCCACTTGGAGTTGTATTGTGTCTTGGGCCTTATAATTATCCATTAAACGAAACGTTCTCTTTACTTATTCCAGCATTGATTATGGGAAATCCTGTAATCTTTAAACCAGCAAAACATGGTGTTTTATTAATATCACCTTTGTTAGAAGCTTTTAGAAATAGTTTTCCAAAAGGAGTCATCAATATTGTTTATGGTAGAGGTAGAGAAGTAGCTTCGCCTATAATGAAATCTGGAAAAGTTGATATTCTAGCCTTAATAGGGAATAGTAAATCGGCTATTGCTTTACAAGATCAGCATCCGAATAAAAATAGATTGCGTTTAGTGTTAGGATTGGAAGCAAAAAATCCTGCAATAATTTTACCAGATGCCGATTTAGATTTGGCAATTCAGGAATGCATAACAGGAACATTGTCATTTAATGGTCAACGTTGCACAGCATTGAAGATTTTATATGTGCACGAATCTATAGCCGAAGAATTTAATAAACGCTTTGCAGCAAAAGTCGATGCTTTGGTATTTGGAAATCCGTGGGATAAATCGGTTTCGCTAACACCGCTTCCAGAGCCAGAAAAGCCACATTATATACAAGAATTAATTCATGATGCAACGCATAAGGGAGCAAAAGTAATTAATGAAAAAGGAGGATTACATACAGAGAATTTTATATTCCCTGCCGTTTTATTTCCTATAAATAAAAAAATGCGTGTTTATCACGAAGAACAATTTGGACCAGTTGTACCAATCTTAACTTTTAAGGATATTCAAGAACCTTTAAACGATATGGCTGAGTCTAATTACGGACAACAAGTAAGTTTGTTTGGTAAAGACATCAAAACTATTGCACCGCTTATCGATACATTGGTAAATTTAGTGTGCAGAGTAAACTTGAATAGTTCTTGTCAAAGAGGGCCAGATGTTTTTCCGTTTACAGGTCGTAAAGATTCGGCTGTAGGAACCTTAAGTATTCACGATGCCTTGCGTTCGTTCTCTATTAGAACCTTCGTAGCATCAAAAGATAATGATTACAATAATGCCATTTTGCAAGAATTATTAAATAGTAAAGAATCGAATTTTATAAATACCGATTATATCTTGTAGTAGCTATTTTTTAATGTTTAAAGCCGCCTTGATCCTTTTGGAATAAGGCGGTTTTTTTTGTTTGATTTAGAAAATGATTCTGTTTGTGTAATCAAGTTGTTTCTTTTGATGAAAATATAAGATAATAGGATAAATTTGAAGAATAGTTGTAACAATCTAATCACATTCAGAACTAATATAAGAATGCGATTTATAATTATCAAAACCAAATAACCAATTATGAAAAGAAAAATACCTCAATTGCTATTGTTTGCATTTATATGCATGGCACAATATAGTTTTGCACAAGAATTATATATGCCAAGAAATGTAAAAGAAGCCTACACAAAAGGGACTCGTTCTATGGATGGAAAACCGGGTAAAAACTATTGGCAAAATCATGGGAAATACACAATAGATCTAACGGTTAATCCAGATACTAAAATTGTAAGCGGAACAGAAACTATCATTTATGAAAACAATAGTAGCGATACGTTACGGTATTTACCCATTCGATTTGTAAATAATCTTCATAAGCCCTCTTCGCCAAGAGGAGGAAATGTTAGTGATGATTTCTTAAGTGATGGGTTAACAATTACATCTTTAAAAATTGAAGGCGAAACGTATAAAGAAGATGGTAGAAGTTGGGAAACAATAGGGCGAGTGAAAATGAATAAGCCAATGCTTCCTCACTCTAAAATCACAATTAATATTGATTGGTATTATCCATTATCTAAAGAAAGTGGCAGAGAAGGACAAATAGATAACTCAACATTTTTTGTAGCGTATAGCTATCCTCGTGTTACGGTTTTTGATGATTATTATGGTTGGGATATGTTACCACATACAGACCGTCAAGAATTTTATAATGATTTTAATGATTATGTGTATTCTGTAAAAGCACCTAAAAATTATGTGGTTTATGGAACAGGAGATTTATTGAATCCAGATGAGGTTTTACAACCAGAATTTGCAGCACGATTAAAAGAATCATATACTACAGATGCCATTTTGCATATAGCAAATGAGCAAGAAATGAAAAGCGGTATTGTTACGAAGCAAGCCGATTGGAATACTTGGAAATTTGAGGCCAAAAATATTTCGGATGTTTGTTTTGGTTTAAGTGATCATTATCTATGGGATGCAAGCAGTGTTGTTGTAGATAATAAAACGAATCGTCGTGCGAGTGTTCAAGCTGCTTATGATGTAAAAGGAACTGATTTTGTTGTTTCTGTAAAAAATAACAGATATGCATTAGATTGGTTTTCTAATAATTGGCCTGGAATTCCTTATCCGTTTTCTAAAATGACAGCTTTCCAAGGGTTTGCAGATATGGAATATCCAATGATGTGTAATGATTCTCAGATGGGAGATCCTGTTTTTGCACAATTAGTTCAAGATCATGAAGTAGCACATTCTTATTTTCCTTTTTATATGGGAACAAACGAAACGCGTTATGCGTTTATGGATGAAGGTTGGGCTACTACATTTGAATATTTAATTGGTATATCGCAGCGAGGGAAGGAAGCCGCAGATGAATTTTATAAAAAGTTCCGAGTAAATAGGTACATTAATGATCCGTCAGCAGAACAAGATCAGCCAATAATAGCAATGTCAACGCAAGTTTCGGGTGCAGGATATAGCAATAACGCGTATGGTAAATCATCATTGTCTTATTTAGCTTTAAAAGATTTGCTTGGTGATGATCTTTTTAAAAAAACATTACATGCTTATATGGATAACTGGAATGGTAAGCACCCGATTCCTTGGGATTTTTTCAACTCATTCAATAGTGCTTCTGGAAAAAATCTGAATTGGTTTTTTAACAATTGGTTCTTCACTAATAATTATATTGATGTTGTTTTAGATAAAGTAGATACGAAAGCTAAAAAAACGGTTGTATCTATTAAGAATAAAGGAGGTTTTGCAATTCCTTTTGATGTAACTATTATTTATGCAGATAATACAAAAGAAACAATTCATCAAACGCCTGCTATATGGGAAGCTGATCAGAAAAATGCTAGAGTTACTCTTAATGCTACCAAAAAAATTAAATCGATAACAGTTGATGGTGGGATTTTTGTAGATGCGACACCTCAGGATAATACTTGGATGGCTAAATAATAATTTTAACCCTTGAGTGTAATTACTTCGTCAATTCGCATCGCTCGGATCGTAAAAATGGTATTTAACACATAGAGACATAGTTCCGATAGCTATCGGAATAGAAGTGATAACCAAAGATGGTTTAAGAAAAATATTTTTTTCGCATAGTCTTATGTGTTTTATTTTAAGTGAAACGCCTTTTCTAGACTATGTTAAGCTATGTTCCGATAACTATCGGAACTATGCGTGAAAAATAATTACGCCCAACGAATTAATCTTAGATTAAAAACAACAAAACCCGACAGTTTTCAAGGACTTGTCGGGTTTTGTTGTTATAGTAAGTTTTCTTTTATCGTGTAAAAACTAAGTGATTTCCTTTAGAAAGATTACTATCAAATTGGTAGCCTTCATAATTAAAGCCTTTTAAGTCATCAACAGTTTCTGCATTGGTATCTATAATATAGCGCACCATCATTCCTCTTGCTTTCTTGGCAAAGAAGCTAATTATCTTAAGTTTACCATCTTTATAATCTTTAAAATCCGGAGTGATTACAGGAACTTTTAACGCTTTAACATCAACAGCCGAGAAATATTCAGTACTAGCAAGATTTACAAAAAGTTCATCTTTTTTAAGCTCTTTGTTTAATGTTTTTGTAACCGTTTCTTTCCAGTATTCATATAGGTTTTTTGCTTCACCAATAGGTAATTTAGTTCCCATTTCTAATCGGTAGGCTTGAATTAAATCCAATGGTTTTAAGATTCCGTATAAACCAGATAATATGCGTAGTTTATCTTGTAAAATATCAAGTTTTTCTACAGGAATCGTATAAGCATCTAAACCTGTATAGACATCACCATCAAAAGTGAATATTGCAGGGCGAGCGTTATCGGGAGTAAATGGAGTTTTCCATTCCTGATTACGTTCCCAATTTAGTTGTGCCAATTTATCAGAAATGTGCATTAGTTCAGATAATTCGGCAGGATTTTTTTGTTTTAAAACTTTATGAACTTGTCTAGCTTCTTTTAGTAAACTAGGTTCAGTATAATGAGAAGTTGGTAACTCTTTTTCGAAATTTAAAGATTTTGCAGGCGATATAACAATTTTCATTTTCTACTTTTTTGTATGGTCTCAAAAGTACAAATAGAAATCAAAAAAATAACAGATTATAGATTGATTTGTTTGATAGTATTATAGAATCATTAAATGCATTGAATATGAAAAGGGTTGAATAAATGAGAAAAATAGTTTTATGAAGGTCTTGTTTTTTAGAAATGTTTCTTTTTTGAAGGAATTATGTAGTTTGAAATGCTAAAAAACAAAAAAAGTATGCTTTAGATTATAAAAGGCGTATAGTATGTTGTAAATTTGCGCGTGGTAAAATTATCTATATATTATTTTACTGTTATTTTATAAAAATTAGAGAATTCGTGGCTAAAAAAATAAATTATAAAGATGCTCTGCAGAATAAAATTTTCGAAATTATCTCGCAAGCTTCTCAAGAACTTAATGTAGAGAGTTATGTAATCGGAGGGTTTGTAAGAGACTTGCTTTTAAATCGAGATTCCAAAAAAGACATTGATATAGTTGCAGTAGGAAGTGGAATTGAATTGGCATTAAAAGTTTCAGAATTACTACCAAAGAAACCAAAAGTTCAGGTTTTTAAAACATACGGAACAGCAATGTTGCGTTTTGAAGATACCGAAATTGAATTTGTTGGAGCACGAAAAGAATCCTACCATTTTGATAGTCGAAATCCTGTTGTAGAGAACGGGACACTTCAAGACGACCAAAATCGCCGTGATTTGACTATAAATGCATTAGCATTATCATTAAACGCAGCTACTTTCGGAGATTTATCAGATCCTTTTGATGGATTAACCGATTTAGAAAATAAAGTTGTCAAAACTCCTCTTGATCCAGATATTACTTTCTCTGATGATCCATTACGTATGTTACGTGCCATTCGATTTGCAAATCAACTAGGATTTGAAATTGAAGAAAACTCATTAAATTCAATTACTAAAAACGCAGAACGAATCAATATCATTTCGGGAGAGCGAATTGTCGATGAATTAAATAAAATCCTTTCTACAGATAAACCTTCAATTGGTTTTTTATTGTTGTTTCAAACAGGACTTCTAGATATTATTTTGCCTGAATTGACAGCTTTGAATCAGGTTGAAGAAATAGAAGGACATACACATAAAAATAACTTTTACCATTCACTTGAGGTTGTTGATAATATTTGTCCAAATACCGATGATGTTTGGTTGCGTTGGTCTGCTTTATTGCACGATATTGGAAAAGCACCAACGAAACGTTTTAACAAAAAACAAGGATGGACCTTTCACGGACATGAGTTTTTAGGTGGTAAAATGGTCAAAAAAATATTTGAGCGTTTGCATATGCCATTGAATAACAAAATGAAGTTTGTGCAAAAGATGGTAATCATGAGTTCACGACCAATTGTATTATCACAAGACATTGTAACAGATAGTGCTGTGCGTCGTTTGGTTTTTGATGCTGGTGAAGATGTAGAGAGTTTAATGATTCTATGCGAAGCTGATATTACAACCAAGAATCCAAATAAGTTTAAGAAATACCATAAAAACTTTGAAATTGTACGAAGAAAAATCGTTGAGGTAGAAGAGCGCGATCATGTTCGTAATTTTCAACCACCAATTTCGGGAGAAGAGATTATGGAGATCTATAATCTAAAGCCTTCTAAAGAAATCGGAATGTTAAAAGAAGCTATTAAGGAAGCTATCCTTGAAGGTGAAATTCCAAATGAATACGAAGCAGCATATGAATTTATGCTGAAAAAAGGAGAGAAGTTGGGATTGAAAAAAGTTTAAAGTAACCGAGGTTCTAAGTTGTAAAGACTAAAGACTGATGTGTGAAAATATAGGTAGCGGACTTTTAAAGTTCATTTATTAACCCAAAATGGAGATGTACTAATGCTACATCTCAAGTGAAAAAAATGAAAAGAGAAAATAAATCAGTAATCATTTGGCTTTTGTCAGGATGTTTTTTATTGTTTTTAATGGTTGTTGTAGGAGGGATTACCCGATTAACAAACTCAGGTTTATCAATGACCGATTGGCATTTGGTAACAGATACTTTTCCGCCTATGAGTGAGGAAAAATGGCATGAGGCTTTTGAACAATATAAAAAGTTTCCAGAATATCAAAAAATTAATATTCATAACGATTTCCAGCTTTCAGATTATAAAATGATTTATTTCTGGGAATGGTTTCACCGTTTCATAGGGCGTATTATTGGTTTGGTTTTCTTTATTCCATTTGTTTATTTCTTAATTAAGAAAAAATTAGATAGGGCTACAATAAAAAAATCGATTGTTCTTTTGGCAATGGGAGCTTTTCAAGGTTTCTTAGGATGGTTCATGGTGAGAAGTGGTTTAATAGACAATCCAGATGTAAGTCATTTTAGACTTTCATTGCACTTAACTTTTGCTTTTGTAACCTTTGCTTACACATTATGGGTGGCATTGGATTTAATTTATCCAGAGAGAAATAAAATCACCGTTAATGTGACACTTCGTAATATTGCTAGAATAGCATTAGTTTTTCTTTTAATACAAATTATTTATGGAGGATTTGTAGCGGGTTTAAATGCGGGATTAATTCATAATCATTGGCCATTAATGAGTGATGGAGAGTTTATTCATGAATCAGTTTTTATAGAGCAACCCACACTTATCAAGAATTTAATAGAAGGTAAAAGTGGTGTGCAGTTTGTACACAGAACATTTGCTTATGTTGTTGTGGCTATTATACTTTTCTTATATTTTAAAAGTACCCAGTTTGCGCTCAACAAAACTCAAGCTATTGGGATTAAAGTATTAGTTATTTGTGTGTTCTTACAGTTTATTTTAGGCGTTTTTACACTTTTATATCATGTACCACTTGCATTAGGATTAATTCACCAAATAATGGCGTTTTTCCTTTTGAGTGCAATGACATACACATTACACAGATTAAGCAAATAGAACCTGTTGGTGCAATTACTTCGGTAATTAGATTCGCTCGGGTCGCAAAATAGCATTTAATACATAAACACATAGTTCCGATAGCTATAGGAACTATGTGCGAAAATAATTACGCAAAACGAGTTAAATAAATATTAATTTTATTCGTAAATTACAACTGACTATATTGTCGCAACTCTTTTGTTTATAAGAACATAGATGTCAAAACTTGCTGCACAAGATAAATTTTATGATTTATCAGATTACGGAAGACCTTTAGGAAGGTTTTTTGCAAAAAAGTTACAAAATACACGGTTTACACCAATTGATGTAACATTGCTTTTTGGAATCTCTGGACTAGTTGCGATTTATTGTATTCTGGAAAATTACTTTTATTTAGCTGGTTGCTTTATAATATTAAAATCAATTATAGATGCAGCCGATGGAGAATTGGCACGTATAAAAAATACTCCATCCTATACAGGAAGATATCTTGATAGTATATTTGATATCATCTTGAACTTCTTGTTTTTGATAAGTATATGTCATGTTTCTAAAACAAGTTTACCGATTACATTACTTGCCTTTTTCTGCATTCAGTTACAAGGTACTTTGTATAATTACTATTATGTGATTTTACGAAATAAATCAGTGGGAGGAGATACAACGAGTAAGATTTTTGAAAATAAAATTCCAAGGGCCTTACCTGGTGAAGATCAAAAAATAGTGACTTTTTTACATCAAGTTTATATGATTGTTTATGGTCTTTTTGATAAAATAATTCACGCACTCGATAGCGACGCTTATAAAGCAAAAACGTTTCCACATTGGTTTATGACCTTTGTTTCTTTATACGGTTTAGGCTTTCAGTTGTTACTTATTGCACTTATGTTGGCAATGGATGGTATCGAATATATTGCTCCTTTTTTTATTGGTTACTCCGTTTTAATATTTGTGATGATAGGAATTAGAAAATATTTCTATCCTATTCAAAAGTAATATTATCCAATCCAGTTTTTAAAATCAGAAACTTTCTCACGACTTACAATTACTTCATCTTCCTTATAAGTAGGTAAGATTATTTTTAAACGAGAATTACTGTATAGTACAATCTCTTTAATGGCAGGAAGCGGAACAATAAACTTTCGACTCACACGATAAAAATCTTTTGGATCAAGCTCTTGCTCCAAAATTTCTAAGGTTGTATCTATTAAGTAATTTCGATTATCAAAAGTGTGTAAATAAGTTCCTTTGTTTTCACTAAAAAAACATTCTATTTCATCCGTTCCAATAACTTTTAGATGTTGTCCAATTTTAACAGTAAATCTTTTTTTGTAAACTTTCTCAAAAGGATTTGAAAGCATTTTTTTGATCTGTTCAAAATCAATTCCAATATTTTGACTAGGCGCTTCTGTTTTTGGCAAACGAGATTTGAATTTAGTAACTGCTACATCTAAATCATCCTCATCTATAGGTTTTAAAAGATAATCGATGCTGTTGAGTTTAAAAGCTTTTAAAGCATATTCATCATAAGCAGTTGTAAAAATGATAGCGCTTTTAATATCGATTTTTTCAAAAATTTCAAATGACAATCCATCAGATAATTGAATGTCAAGAAAAATTAAATCTGGATGTTCATTTTTAGAAAACCAATCAATCGCTTCTACAACAGAATGAAGCATTACAGTTACTGGAACGTCTATTTTATCAAGTTTGCGTTGTAATAACCGAGCAGCTGGTTTTTCGTCTTCTATAATTATTGTTTTCATTTTGGTTTGGCAATAGGTTTGGTTGGCTAAAAGTAGTAGTTAAAATTTAATTGGAAATGAATTTCAATCTTTTTATTTAGTTCTAAATGCGATAAATTATTCCCATTTAGTATTGGCTTCTTTTTCCATGTATTCTTTTATTTTTCTTTCTTCCCAATTCATGCTAAAAAATAAATCTTTTCCAAAAACGGATATTGCATGTATAACTAGACCAATTCCCCAAAACAAAGTTGTTGAGAAATTTTCCCATCTCCAGAATTCTTCATTCCCAAATATTCCATGGTTTGTGTCTGGAATCAGAATGAATATGTTTACCAGGATATATACAGCTAAGTGTGTATAGAAACCTTTTATTCTCTTTACTCTTTTATAAGCCAAGTTATAACGTTCATCATTTGTAGTGTTGTCGTTATAATTATCAAATAGCTGTCTTCTAAATCGTCCCATTTTGTTTTATTTAATTTTAAAAAATTATTGCCATTTTTCCCCTTTGGATTTTTCTTTATCCATTAATTCTTTTATCTTTTTTTCCTGCCAGTCTTTTGCAAAAACAGGAAAGGCATTAAAAACTTTTAAACCATGAATTACAACTCCCAATCCCCACCACAATAAAGGCCAGTAAAACCACAGATGTTCGGGAGAGTAAACCAAATTAATAAAAAGTAAAAATAGATTAACTATTATATAAGAGATGAGGTTGCCGTAAAAGCCTTTAATGTTTTCTATAGTCTTTTTTGCTTCAAGATAGCGATCATCATATTTACTATAATAGGTCTCCTCTGAACGGGGACTTTTTATAGATTGTTTTTTTTCTAGAATAGAATTCAATTTCTGTTCTTCCCATTTTATTCCAAACATTTTATAAGAAAGAAATAAATCAACCGCCAATGATAGAAATACAATTGTCCATATTGTCATTACAAAACCATTGATAAATTTAAAAGGGAAAAAATCAAATCGTATTCCAGCATATACTTTTAAAAAGTAGATTATAATACCAAGGGCATAAAAAAAGAGATGCACATAAAATCCTTTGATTTTTTTTACTTTTTTACGAGCCAGTTCACGTAGCTCATTTTTGTCAAGTTCATTTCGATATGTTTCCATGACTATTTCCAATTTTGTTTGTTCTCTTCTTTTCTTAGGATTTCCTGAATTTTTCTTTCTTCCCAATTTGAGCTATATCCAAATACTTTAAAAGCATGCATCGCTAATCCAAAACCCCATCCTAAAGCAGAAAACCAAAACCATTGAAATCCAGGTGAGAATTTTAAATTGATGAAAACTAAAAATGGTACTACACAGCAATATGAAATCAAATTTCCATAAAAACCTTTAAGCTCTTCTACTCGTTTTTTTGCTCTATAATAAGCAGTATTTTCATTATAATCAGTTGTTGTTTCCATGACACTAATTTGTTTAGTTAAAATAGGTATTTTGACAGTAAATGTTGATGCATTTTGCTCAATCAACACCTTTCTATTGGTGATAATACCGTAGCGACTTACTATATTTTGTAGTCCTACACCTTGACGATCTTGCAATACTTCTTTTTTCTGAAAATCATTTTGAACTGCTAAATAATCTCCTTTGATAAATATTCGAATATGAAGTGGTTTTTGTTCACTGACCACATTGTGCTTTACCGTGTTTTCAAGTAAAAGCTGCAATGATAGCGGTACTACTTTTGCTTCTGGATTGATGCCTTCAGTTGGTAATTCGTAGAATAAACTATTTTCGAAACGCATTTTTAATAAATTCATATACGTTTTAGCAAAAGCTAATTCATCTTCAACCGATACAAGTTCTTTGTCTTTTTGTTCTAAGACATAGCGATAAATTTTAGACAATGAAGTTGTGAATCGTTGTGCATTTTCAGGATTCTCTTCGATCAATGAACTTAGTACATTCAAGCTATTAAATAGGAAATGTGGATCAATCTGATTTTTTAAAGTTTCAAATTTAGCCGAAGCAGTTCCAGCAATTATTTTTTGTTCCTTAACTCGGTTCTCGTTATATACTTTATAAAAGTGTAAAGCATGAAATACGGCTAATACAATAAAAGTAATAATAGCAGATTCTATGTAATTCGCAGCATCTTCCTTAGCTAAAAACTCCGTTATTGGTTCTTTGTCTATAACAACTTTTAAAAAAACACGAAGTATAAATATGGCTATTATCGAACAGAAAAAAGAACTGATAAAGCCAATGATTATGCGCTTTAATGAATAAGGATTGGCTTTAAATACGTTGTCTAAAAAAGCAAATAATGAAGCATTAACAATATATAATGTCGTGCTGTATAACATGCAGTATAAAAAAGCAGTAAATAAATTGGGAGTAAACACTTCAGTTCCAAATGATATAAATTTAATCAAGAAGGATACAAGAAAGATTATTACACCAATAAATAAGGCTTTAACTATATGTGGTTTTAAATGCATTATTTGATTTTTAGAGATTATTAGTTTTAAACGATTATTTACAAGTCTTTTGGACTTCAAGAGCCCTTTCTAGTCCCCATTTTGGAGAAAAAGGAGTTTCAGGTTTAAAAGTAGCAAAAAGACCAATAGCTTTATCAACTTCTGCACACAAAGGTTTAGTATCGATTCCTGTCCATTTAGCACCACCCAATTGAAAATCAGCTTTACCAAAAACAGCCCTAGGATTGTCAGGAGCTAAAGCCTCGGCCTTATCATACATTTCCATTGTTTTTGCAGAATATTTCATTCCGTTAGTCATAGGGTCAGCTACAACCCAGGCAGTATAAATTAAAGCTTGTAGCACATAAAGTTCAGCATTATTAGAATCTTTCGCCATTTCAACATTCAATGCATTTTGAGCTTTATTGAGTAGTAAATCTATTTGTGTTTTGTCTTGCGTTTTAAAAGCTGATGTTGTATTTACCAAAGCAACATAATAATTAGGTAACCAGCTAGTTTTTTCAGCAGCGGCAATTCTTTCAAATAAATCAGATGCTTCCGTATTTTTTCCTTCTTTCCAAAGCCCAAAAGCTTTTCCCATTCCTTGTTCAAATTGTGTCTGTGCAGATAAAAGGCTGCAAATAAATAACGTGATTGCTGTAATTAATCGTATCATGATTTCTTGTTTAAGGTTTAGTTATTTTTTGATGATTGAAACGCTAGTTAATTTATACTTCAAAAGTATTATAGATTTTATTCTCTTTAAATTTAATGTTACTGAGTTGTTGAATTTTAGGGATGAATTGGTTTTTTTTTGAGGTTCAGAGTTACAGAGGTTCAAAGGTTTCCTTCTTGAGGTTCAAAGGTTCAAAGGTTCAAAGACTCTGAGGTTCTAAGTTTTTTTTTGAAGTTCAGAGTTGCAGAGGTTCAAAGGTTTCTTTTTTTTGGAAGTTCAGAGTTGCAGAGGCTCAAAGGTTCAAAGATTTTTTCAAAGGTTCCAAGACTCTAAGATTCTGAGGTTCTAAGTTTTTTTCTTAGTACCTTTTTTAGGTTATCTAGGCAAAACCTCTGTACCTTTGTACCTCTGTACCTCTGCAACTCTGAACCTTTGTGCCTTAGCAAGCACCTCTCCTCTAAAGATTCTTCAACTGATTTTCATTTTTATTTTGGCTAATAGTCCAGAAGAAACCAACAAAGAAAAAGCGATCGGCAGTAGGAGTAACCGCTTGTCTGTTGTATGTTCCAGTTGCATCAGGATTTCTAGCATAATCATAGCCAAATATATTTTGAGTTCCTAAAACATTCGAAACAGAGAAGTATAAAATCTTTTGAGTCGTTAATAAATAAGCCCAGCTAAGACTCAAGCTATTATATGATTTTGTTTTTCCATTCATGAATTTTGTTTCATTTGGGTTGTTGTAAGGTCTTCCGGTGCTAA
This sequence comes from Flavobacterium branchiarum, assembly GCF_030409845.1. NCBI lineage: Bacteria > Pseudomonadati > Bacteroidota > Flavobacteriia > Flavobacteriales > Flavobacteriaceae > Flavobacterium > Flavobacterium branchiarum. Next base: position 914,123 of record NZ_JAUFQQ010000003.1, read on the forward strand.
AACTGTTTGTTAAGCTAATTTGAGATTTCCAATCAGTAAGAAAATATTTGGTCACCACAGATAAAGTTTGGTCAGCAACAAAATCGGGAGTTGCGCTAGTTGGGAAATTTTTATAATCCCTTTCCGTGTCAATATAAGAATATGAAATCCAGTATTCTAGATTTTTGTATAATTTGCTGTCTCTCCAAAAAAGATCTAATCCCTTAGCATATCCAGAACCATTGTTACTGAAAACAGAATTATATTGAATAGTTTGAGTGTCATATTTTACGAGATTGCTGTAATCTTTGTAATACGCTTCAGCTCTAAAAGTGCGTCCCGTTTTATTGTATTGAAAGTTTAAAATGTAATGAGCTGCTTTTTCACTTTCAAACTGATGGTATTTTGAATATTTAATGTAATCCACAACAGGAGTTTGTGTAAAGTCTCCGTAAGCAAGTGAAAACTGGCTATTTTTTGCCACTTTGTATGCCAATGAAACTCTTGGTGCTAAAGTAGATTCATCTAACAAATTGTTATAAGAACCTCTAAGTCCAACTTTCGCAGCTAGTTTACTAGAAAACAAAAATTCAGTTTCGGCATAAACGGCACCAATATTCGAATCGTAACCATTATTGATAGTTGAAGTTAAATTGTCCTGAAAATCTTCGCTATACTTTGTAACGAAATAATCGGCTCCAAAAGATAATTTTATTTTGTTCGAAAGACTTTTTCTTAGTTTTAATTTAAGATGAGCTGCGTTTTCATCATCATTGATATTAGCCACATCAATATCCTTTTTATTGTTGCTATATCCATAACTCAATCCTGAGGTAATTTGCCAGTTACTACCAAAAGTTCCATTATAAACCGTGTTTAGGTAGAAATTATTATTAACTAAATTCACTCGAATTGGATTTTCGAAATTTATATTTTTCTGATTAAGATCTATTTTAGACGTATCAAAAGCAGCATATAATTTTAAAATACCATTATTAAAATGATAGCGATATACACTTTCACCAGATAGGGATTGATAAGGTCTGTTCCAATCAACATCTTGTTTTATTACAGCCTGATAAGGAGCTAGATTGATATAACTAACATTTACACTCAACGAACTTTTTTTCCATTTTTGAGTATTTCCAACTCCCAATCCTACCGTCATCATAGCAATATCAGTTTTATTTTGGTCTGGTTCGTCTTGGGTATTTAATAATAGTACACTAGACAAAGCCTCTCCGTATTCAGCCGAATAACCTCCTGTAGAAAAAGCGATTCCACTAAATAAGAAAGGAGAAAAACGACCGCGAGTAGGTAAATTTTGCACAGATGCACCATAAGGTTGGGAAACACGAATACCATCTACAAATGTTTGGGTTTCGCTTGCTTCGCCACCACGAACGAACAAACGCCCATCTTCTCCGACATTTTGAGTTCCGGGTAAAGTTTGTAATGCAGCAATGATATTCCCAGCAGATCCAGCAGTAGTAACAATGTCCAAAGGTTTTAAAACAGAAACCCTAGCCTTATCTCCAGATTCCATAGTTCCTGCAGTGATAACAACAGCGTCTAATGAGTTTACATTTTCTTTAAGTTTGATCGTTTGATTTTTATAATTGGCAACATCTATTGATGTGGTTGACGTTTCATAAATTAAAAAACTCACGATTAAGATCTGATTTCCTTTAGTTTCAGTAGTAAAAGAAAATTCCCCATTTTCTGCACTTGTAGCCCCATCATAAGTGCCATCTATATAAATGTTAGCACCAGCAATTGGCTTTCCTTTTGTATCTACTACTTTTCCCGAAAGAGTATTTTGAGCAAATAGTATCGAGCTCAGTAGTAAAAAAGCTATTATGAAAAACGATTGTTTTTTTAATGGAAACTCGTTTTTACTTAATTCTTGAAACTTGGTTTTCATGTTTTTTGATTTTGATAGAACAAAAGTATTTTAACAGTTTTAGTTAAAAAATATTAAATAACCCAATTGTGGAATTTCAAGGACGAGTTGTAAAATACTTATTTGTATCTTAGCTTCTGTGTTTTAAAAATGATTTATTATGTCAGAAAATAGAAGAATTTCGAATCTATATCAATCCATTTACAATGGAAATCCGTGGCTAGAAGTTACGTTAATAAATACGTTAAAAGATGTAAGTGCAGGGCAAGCGTATAAGAAGGTAAATCCTAATTTAAATACGATTTGGGAAATTACCAATCATCTTATACAATGGAGAAGAAATATTTTGAAACGCGTAGAGGGAGAAACCATCACGACGCCTGATCATAATTATTTTGTGCCTGTCCTAGATTCATCTGAAGCAGCTTGGGAGCAATCACTTCAAAATTTGGCAAAATCACAAGAAGCATGGAATTCTTTTTTTGAAAATTTCGATGATGCCGATTTAGATAAAATATATGTTAATAACGGACATACCTATTATGAACATATCCACGGAATTATCCAACACGATATTTATCATTTAGGACAAATTGTTATTCTTAAAAAGTTACTTTAAAATTTATAAAACACGTCAAGAAAAAGATATAATTACATTTATGAAAACTGAAAAAGAAAAAATGATTGCAGGAGATAACTACATAGCAGGTAGTTCAGATTTAGCAAAAGAACGTAGAAAAGCTAAAAATCTATTGCATCGTTTAAATGTTACAGAATACTGTATAACTAAAAAAGCCAAGCTAATTTTAGAAGAATTAATCCCAAATGTAGGTAAGGGATTTTATATAGAGCCACCATTTCATTGTGATTACGGATATAATATTCATTGTGGTGACAATGTGTATTTTAACGTAAACTGTGTAGTTTTAGATTGTGGCCCAGTTACAATTGGATCGAATGTGATGTTTGCACCCAATGTTCAGATTTATACAGCTACGCATCCGCTTGAGGCAGAATTAAGAAAAACAGTTCAAAGTACATTACCAGTTTCAATAGGAGATGATTGTTGGATAGGAGGAAACTCAGTAATATGTCCGGGAGTAACTATAGGAAATGGTTGTGTAATAGGAGCGGGATCGGTTGTAACAAAAGATATTCCAGACAATTCACTAGCAGTTGGAAATCCAGCTAAAGTAATCCGAAAATTAAATCAAGAACCAGAAAATAATAAATAATGCTTTCATTAAATAAAGTGCATCATATTGCCATTATTTGTAGTGATTATGATAGGTCTAAAATGTTTTATACAGCCGTTTTAGGCCTAACTATAATTAGAGAAGTTTATCGTGAAGAACGCCAATCGTATAAGTTAGATTTGGCCTTAAACGGAAACTATATTATCGAATTATTTTCGTTTCCAAGTCCACCCGAAAGAACTTCTAGACCTGAGGCAACAGGTTTGCGACATTTGGCTTTTGAGGTATCTGATTTAGATCAAACAGTCTCATTTTTAGAGTCTAAGAATGTTGTTTGCGAAGCCATTCGGGTTGACGAATTTACAGATAAACGTTTTACTTTTATTGCAGATCCAGACGATTTACCAATAGAGTTTTACGAGGGTTAATTTCTTACTTTGCTGTTAAATAAATGTAATATTCGGGTATTTGAGAATAAATACGGCTATGTTTCTTTAAATTTGCAGACCACTTATGAAAAGTGAGTTTTAAAACTTCAAACTTCTGATGAACAAAACAGCGAAAATTAAAAAAAACCACCAATTTATTAAATTTCAAAAATTAGTTATTGTATCTGTTTTAATTGGTTTTCTCTCGGCATTTTTAGGGATTTCTCTCAAGAAAATAACAGAGTATTACGAAGAAATATTCTTTCACCAAGCCACAATTAATCCAATTTATTATGTTGTTTTTCCAGTTTTTGGACTTTCAATAATTTATTTTTTACGTCAATATCTATTCAAGAAAAAAGAAAATAAAGGAATCAAAGAAGTTTTCGAAAGCACACAATCAAAATCTAAAAATTTACCGATTTACAAAATACCATCACATTTCATTAATGGTTTGTTGACAGTTATTTTTGGAGGATCAACAGGAATTGAAGTTTCTACAGTTGTGGCAACGGCAACAATTGGTTCGGTGGCACATCAAAAAGAAAATATTTTTCGCCAGTATAAAACCGAATTAATCTGTGCGGGAGTTGCAGCAGGAGTTACAGCATTATTTAGTAGCCCAATTGCAGGGATTTTATTTGCAATCGAAGTAATTTCGAGAAAAGTTACACGAGCATTTATAATTTCGAATTTAATTGCAGTTTCTATAGCCTTTGGATTAATTACAATTTTAAATGAGGGTCCTTTATTTGCTATTACAATTACAACTTGGCATTTAAAAGCCATTCCGTATTTTATTCTTTTAGGTATTTTGGCAGGAATCAACTCTGTATATCTAACTCGTTGTGTCTTATTCTTTAAAGGACAGTTTTCGAAGATAGAAACACATTATTATAAAATCATTTTAGGTTCCATTGTATTGAGTGTTTCATTGTTTGTGTTTCCTCAACTTTATGGAGAAGGATATCATGCAATAAAAGAAATTTTTAGTAATTCGGCTGTTCCGTTAACGCTTACCCTAGCGATTAGTTTTATTGGTATTTTAATCTTAAAACCTATAGTTACTTCTATAACCTTAGCTTCGGGTGGTGATGGAGGTGTTTTTGCACCGAGTCTTTTTATAGGAGCTTTTTTGGGATTGTTGCTTGCATCAGTATTAAATACTTTTTTTAACGCACAGGTCATCCCGTTGAATTTTATGGTAATCGGAATGGCAGCTGTTTTAAGTGCTAGTATTCATGCTCCATTTACAGCGATTTTTTTAGTTTGTGGACTAACAAATGATTACACTTTATTTTTGCCAATATTAGTTGTTTGCTTGATTTCTAAATATACCGCAAAAATGATTTATCCACATACCGTTTATACATTCTTACCAAGCATAGCAAAATAAATAATTTATGGGAGAAAACAAGATAAAGAGAAGCTATCGTAAAACGAGATACATTCTTTACAAAGAAACTTTAATCAACTCTAAAGAAATATTCTGGTCGTTTATAGGTTCTTTTGTTGGAATAGGATTAATTGCCTTTATACAAACACAACAATTTTCAGGTTCAGATTTAGTATATTTAATTGGATCATTTGGAGCTTCGAGTGTTTTAGTTTATGGAGAAGTTAGAAGTCCGTTTTCGCAACCTCGTAATCTTGTTGGAGGACATGTTGTTTCTGCGATTATAGGAGTTACAGTGCAACAACTAGCGCCAGATATTATCTGGATTACAGCACCTTTGGCAGTGTCGCTTTCTATTATTTGCATGCAAATAACCAAAACATTGCATCCACCAGGAGGAGCAACCGCACTTATAGCAGTAACAGGCTCTACCCAGATGAAAGAAATGGGATATTGGTATGTTATCTCACCAGTATTAACAGGAGTTATAATATTACTTGTCGTCGCCCTAATTTTTAATAATCTTACTTCATATCGTAAATATCCGAGTCATAACAAATACCATAATACCTACCATAAATTCAGAAAAAGGTTAAGTAAAAAAACAACTTTAGATACTTAATTCGGCATCGTTAATAACTATTTATTGTTAAATAATAACAGCGAAAATATAACTTCCGTAATTTTGCAGAACTATGAAATTACGAAGTTTAAATAACGACGGTACGACCTTAGAATTTTACATTCCAGATTATTCCTCAAAATTAGAAATTCCTTTTTTTGATGTGGGAATTAGTGCTGGATTTCCATCACCTGCCGATGATTTTATTGAGTTAACAATAGATCTTAATAAAGAATTTGTTAAAAATAGAGATAGCACTTTTTTTGCAAAAGTAAAAGGGCATTCTATGAAAGATGTTGGAATAAATGATGGCGATTTGTTGATTATAGATAAAAGCCTAGAACCTCAAAACAATAAAATTGCAGTCTGCCAAGTTGATGGAAAATTTACAGTAAAACGTATCAAAATAGAAAAAGATACAGTTTGGCTTATTGCCGAGAATGATGATTATGCCCCCATAAGAGTAACCTCTGAAAATGAACTTCTAATCTGGGGAATTGTAATTCATTCGATAAAATCTTTTTAGATATATCCGTGTTTTACGGAGTAAATCCATGTAAGCTGCTTACAATTTAGTGATATAGTTTTAATTTCAAATGCGATACAATGTTTGCTTTAGTAGATTGTAATAATTTTTATGCTTCTTGCCAAAGGGTATTTGAACCTCACTTGATAGGAAAACCAGTTGTTGTTCTATCTAATAATGATGGTTGTGTTATTGCGCGTTCTGATGAAGCTAAATTGGCAGGAGTCCCAATGGGAGCACCCGCATTTAAATTTGAAGCACTGTTTAAAGAGAAAAATATTTTTGTGTATTCTTCCAATTATGCATTGTATGGAGATATGAGTAATCGAGTAATGAATTTGCTTAGAACGTATACTCCCGATATCGAATTATATAGCATCGATGAAGCTTTCTTAAAATTTACTGGTTTTGAGTTATTCGATTTCAATGCAATGGGAATTGATATTCGAAAAAAAGTTACAAAAGGAACTGGAATCCCAGTAAGTGTAGGCTTTGCGCCAACAAAAGCTTTGGCAAAAGTAGCGAATAAAATTGCTAGAAAATTTGCCGAAAGAACTCAGAATGTTTACATAATCGATACGGACGAAAAAAGAATCAAAGCGCTAAAGTGGACAAAAATAGAAGATGTTTGGGGAATAGGGAGAAAGCATGCAAAACGTTTAAAAGAAAAAAACATCTTAACAGCGTATCAGTTTACACAACTGTCAGATGCTTGGGTGCGTAAAGAAATGGCAGTAGTTGGACTTCGGTTAAAACATGATTTAGAAGGGAAACCAACACTAGATTTAGAAGGACCTAGAAGTAAAAAGATGATATCGACTACTCGTTCATTTGAAACAAAATATACGACTTATGATGAAATTTCAGAAAGGGTAAGCACTTTTACTGCTTCATGTGCCGAGAAATTAAGACGGCAGAATTGTCATTGCAATATGGTCACAGTTTTTATTCAAACCAACTATTTAGCAAACGATCAATCGCAATATTCACGTAGTATTACCATAAATACAGATTTTCCCACCAACTCAACTATTGAACTGAATCAAGCTGCACAAAAAGGATTAAAAGAAATTTACAAAGCAGGATATTCATATAAAAAGGCAGGAGTCGTTGTTATGGGCTTAACGCCAAATAACGAAACGCAACTTAATTTATTCAGTACATCCAATCCAAAACACCAGCCCTTAATGAGTGTTATCGACAAAATGAATTTAAGCTACGGAGATAACAAAGTTAAATTTGGAGTGCAATCATTAGGCAGACAATGGAAGATGAAGCAAGAGCGATTATCTCCAAAATTTTCAACTAAACTTAAAGAAGTTATTACGATAGAAGTCTAACAGGGATTTCTTGTTTATCTAAAGGGGACGCGGATGACGCGGATCTCTAAAAGTTATTTATAAAAGAGGAAAATCCGTTTTTATCCGCGTCATCTGCGTTCCGTTTCATCACAAACTTGTCTTTCTGACGAAGGAAGAATCTTCGCAAGAAACTAACGCAAAGTAACTCCAGATTGTCGAGCTATAAATGGAGATTACTTCGTCTATTCGCTAAGGCTCGGGTCTTTCTTCGTCAGAAAGACAATATTATGGTTAATTCCTTTAAGGAAAATCCGCGTCATCCGCGTTCCGTTTTCAAGTATTACTGTTCAGTACATATAAAATTATCAGTGAAAAAAATATAGTGTATCTTTGATACTTCAAAATATCAGATGATTTCAAAAACGCACATATTGCTTTTTATTTTCTTGCTTGGCTTCTTTTTTACGCCAACGCAAGTAGAAGCATGTAATATGAAATCTGAAAAAAAGAAGCATACCACCGAAAAGGCGCACTCAAAAACAGCTGATAATTGTTGTAATTCTAATGCAAATCAAAAAGGCAAGAAAAATTGTGGCGACAAGTGTAGCCATTCTAATTGTCGTTGCGTTACGATTATTTCATTACTGACTCCAGAAAAATGGGATGATGGCGCATTGAATTGTTTCAACTTTTCGGATAAAGAAGAATCTTTTTATATTCAAACAGCCAGTTTATCTTCAGGCTTTTATACCATCTGGTCTCCTCCAAAAATAAGCTAAATGTTTCTGTTACAGCCATAAGTGCGTCTAATAGAAAAATGGTAACTTTAGGTATTCAAAAAAAATAACATTAATAATGTTCAAGGATTTTTCAATTCTTGAGCTATAAAACATAAAAAAATGAAATCAATAAAAATTTTATTGATAGCAGTCGTTGTATTGCTATCAATTACTTCATGCGATGCAAAAATAAAAAATGCAAAAACGGAGACAGTAAAAATATTTGGCAACTGCGAAATGTGTAAAAAAGTAATTGAAAAAGCAGGAAACGTAAAAAATAGTGCTGAAGTAGATTGGAATGAAAAAACTAAAATGGCAACGCTTACTTACGATGCAACAAAAACAAATAAAGACGAGATCTTAAAACGTATTGCATTAGCGGGATATGATAGTAATGAGTTTCTAGCGCCAAATGATGCTTATGCAAAGCTTCCTGAATGTTGCCAATATGAGCGAAATAACAAAAAAATGGCAATGGTTCTTCCTGCGGAGAAAATGAATCATGATGCGCATTCAAATCATAAAGTATCTTCTTCGGATGTTGATAAGAAAGACAATGTTTTAAATCCTGTTTTTGATGCTTATTTCGGAATCAAAGATGCATTGGTTAAAACAGATGGAGCTACTGCTTCGGCGAAAGCCAAAATATTAGTAACCGCTATTAATGCAGTGAAAATGGAAAGTTTGCCAATGGATGTACATATGGTTTGGATGAAAGTTCTAAAAAACTTAAAAGAGGATGCACAACATATTGCTGATACAAAAGATGCGACGCACCAAAGGGACCATTTTGGAACATTATCTAAAAACATATATGCTTTATTAAAAGTTTCAAAAACAGGAGAGACAACCTATTATCAATTTTGTCCAATGGCAAATAATGGAAAAGGAGCCAACTGGTTGAGTAAAGAAAATACAATTAAAAACCCGTATTATGGTTCAAAAATGATGAGCTGTGGAAGTACTGTAGAAACGATTAAATAAATGAAGTTATACATTAAAAACATGGTTTGCAGTCGCTGTAAAATGGTAGTGAAGTCAGAGTTGGAAAAACTCGGGCTTCATCCTATTTCAGTTGAACTAGGAGAGGTAGAAATACAAGAAGCAACAATAGCTCTCATAAAAGAGGATTTGGTAAATGTTTTGGAGTCTCTAGGCTTTGAACTTATTGGGGATAAAAAAAATAAGATTATCGAGAAAACTAAAACCTTGATTATCGATTTGGTCCACCACAAAAACAATGAACTTACTACCAATTTATCTGATTATTTAGCAAGTGAATTGCAACACGATTATAATTCGTTAAGTAACCTTTTTACGGAAGTAGAAGGTACAACTATTGAAAAATATTTTATTTCTCAAAAAATAGAAAAGGTAAAAGAGCTACTCATATACAATGAGCAAAGCCTGAGTGAAATTGCTTTTCAGCTTCAATATAGTAGTGTAGCACATTTGAGTAATCAGTTTAAAAAGATGACAGGATTTTCTCCAAGTTATTACAAGCAACAAAAGGATAGAAAACGTAAGCCAATAGAGGATTTGTAAATCTTATAAATCATTACCAAAATTGTACAAGCTTTATAGGAGCATTATTATAGAACTTTGTTAAGTTAAAACCCATAAAAAATAAAGCAATGACTCATACTTATACAATAACAGGAATGACTTGTGATGGATGCCGTACTAAAGTAGAAAAAGCACTAAATTCGATTGAAGGAGTTGAAGCAAATGTTAGTTTAGATCCTCCGTTGGCAACTATTGCAATGGAAAAACATATTCCAACAGAGCAATTTCAAGAAGCGTTAACTGCTGTTGGAAAGTACACTATTGAAATGACAATGAATCATGGGCATAAAAAACCTGCTGCTAAATCATGTTGTAGTACTGTTGCTGGTCATGATCATAAAAAAGTAGCTGTACCACATAACAGTGCAGGAGGGAAATATTATTGTCCGATGCATTGTGAAGGGGATAAAATGTATGATAAGGCAGGATTTTGTCCAGTTTGCGGAATGGATTTAATTCAAGAGCTAGCTCCTGTTCAGGTACAACAATATACTTGTCCGATGCATCCAGAAGTGATAACCAATAGACCGGGTTCATGTCCGATTTGTGGAATGGATTTAGTACCAATGGAACCAACAGATTCAAAAGAGAATAAGGTGTATAAAGAGCTGTTGCAAAAAATGAAAGTAGCAATACTCTTTACCGTTCCTATCTTTTTTATTGCCATGATTGAGATGGCACATAATAATCCGTTGTTGAAAATAATGGATGTTGGGAAATGGAATTTAGTACAATTGTTGTTCTCACTTCCAGTTATGTTTTATGCAGGTTGGATGTTCTTTGTTCGCGCATGGAAATCAATAGTAACATGGAACTTAAATATGTTTACCCTTATCGGAATTGGTACAGGAGTGGCATTTTTATTTAGTATTGTTGGAATGTTTTTTCCAGAAGTGTTTCCCGAAGAGTTTAAATCAGATCACGGAACGATTCACCTTTATTTTGAAGCAGCAACAGTAATTATCACGCTCGTTTTATTAGGGCAATTGTTAGAGGCAAGAGCGCACAGTCAAACAAGTGGAGCGATAAAAGAATTATTAAAATTAGCTCCAACAGAAGCGACTTTAGTTGTTGATGGAGTTGACAAAGTGATTTCGATTCATGATATTAAAAAAGGAGATTTATTACGAGTAAAACCGGGAGACAAAATTCCTGTAGATGGAAAAATTACCGACGGAGAAAGTACGATAGATGAATCTATGATTACTGGCGAACCAATTCCAGTAGATAAAAAAGTGGATGATTCAGTTTCATCAGGAACTATAAATGGGAATAAATCATTTATTATGATTGCCGAAAAAGTAGGATCAGAAACCTTGCTTTCGCAAATTATACAAATGGTTAATAATGCTAGTCGATCAAGAGCTCCAATTCAGAAATTAGCGGATAGTATTGCAAAATATTTCGTTCCAATTGTTGTAATTATCTCTGTGCTTACTTTTTTCATTTGGGCAAATTTTGGTCCAGAACCAGCAATGGTTTACGGATTTATTAATGCTATTGCAGTATTGATAATTGCTTGTCCGTGTGCATTAGGTTTGGCAACGCCAATGTCTGTAATGGTAGGAGTTGGTAAAGGGGCTCAGTCAGGAATTTTGATAAAAAATGCCGAAGCTTTGGAGAATATGGATAAAGTAGATGTTCTAATTACTGATAAAACAGGAACAATTACAGAGGGGAAACCATCGGTAGAAAAAATTGTTGCATTAGAATATTCAGAGCAAGAATTGCTACAATATATTGCTTCTTTAAATCAGTATAGCGAACACCCTTTGGCGGAAGCCGTAGTGAAATTTGCTAAAGCTAAAAATATCTCTTTGACAAAAGTAAATGATTTTGAGAATATTGCTGGAAAAGGAGTTGTTGGTACTGTTGTCGATAAGAAAACAGCTTTAGGGAATAAAAAATTAATGGAGCAAGTAGGAGCAGTTATTTCTGATGCTATTGAAAATAGAGTTATTACGGAACAAAAATTTGGAAAAACAGTTTCTTATATCGCTGTAGATAAAAGTGTAGTAGGATTTGTAACAATAACAGATGCTATAAAAGCTACAAGTGCGGCTGCTATAAAAGAATTAATGCGTCAAGGAGTTGAAGTAATAATGCTAACAGGAGATAATGTAAATACAGCTCAAGCAGTTGCCAATGAGTTGCATTTAACCTCTTTTCAAGCAGGTTGTTTGCCAGAAGACAAATTAAAAGTAATTGAAAAATTGCAAGCCGAAGGAAAAATTGTGGCCATGGCAGGAGATGGTATAAATGATGCGCCAGCTTTAGCACAATCAGATATTGGAATTGCAATGGGAACAGGAACAGATGTTGCAATAGAAAGCGCTAAGATTACTTTGGTAAAAGGGGATTTACAAGGGATTGTAAAAGCAAAAAACCTGAGTCATGCTGTAATGTCAAACATCAAACAAAACCTATTTTTTGCTTTTATATACAACGTATTAGGAGTGCCAGTTGCGGCAGGAGTTTTATATCCGTTTTTTGGAATATTACTTTCTCCTATGATTGCTGCTTTGGCAATGAGTTTTAGTTCTGTATCTGTTATTGTGAATGCATTGCGATTGAGAAGCTTGAAACTTTAAAAGCTAAGAGATGAAAAATTATTTAATACTTATACTATTGCTTTTTGCAATAAGTACAACCGCACAAAAAATAGTGCGGTATGATTTATATGTAAAAGATACGCTGGTAAATTTTACAGGAAAATCCAAAAGAGCAATTGCTGTTAATGGACAGATTCCAATGCCAACGCTCACTTTTACAGAGGGAGATATTGCCGAAATTCATGTGCATAATCAACTAAAGGAAGGGACATCTTTACATTGGCACGGTATATTTTTACCAAATCAAGAAGATGGAGTTCCTTTTCTTACTCAAATGCCAATTGCGCCCGGAACGACACATGTGTATAAATTCCCTGTTATACAAAACGGAACACATTGGTATCATAGCCATAGCGGGATGCAGGAGCAAATCGGAATGTATGGATCTTTAATAATGAAGAAAAAAACAGACGATCCAGAGTTTAGAAAAGGAATTGATGATTTGCCTACAGTTCCAGTTATTTTAAGCGAATGGACCGATTATAATCCTGATAATGTGCATCGAATGTTGCATAATGCATCGGATTGGTTTGCAATAAAAAAAGGAACAACCCAAAGTTATACCGAAGCTATAAAAGCAGGTCATTTTAAAACTAAAGTCAATAACGAATGGAAACGTATGTTGGCAATGGATGTAAGCGATGTGTATTATGATGCATTTTTAATTAATGGGCAAAAAGAAAGTGAATTTCCTGGGCCATTCAAAGCAGGGGATAAAGTTCGTTTGAGAATTTCTAATGGAGGAGCATCTTCTTATTTTTGGTTAACTTATGCTGGAGGAAAAATAACGGTCGTAGCCAATGACGGAAACGATGTCGTTCCTGTAGAAGTAGATAGACTAATTATTGGTGTATCTGAAACTTATGATGTTGTTGTCACAATTCCCGGAGATGATACTGCTTATGAATTTTTGGCAACACCTGAAGACCGAACAAAATCAACTTCTATTTATTTAGGAAATGGAATAAAACAATTAACCAGTCCATTGCCAAAACTTAATTATTTCGAAGGAATGAAAATGATGAATGGCATGATGAACATGGATGGAACCATGAACGAGATGGGAATGGGAATGAGTTTGCAAAAGATGGACATGAATGCTGTGATGTATCCTGAAATAACTGGAGGCGGATCTAAAGAAATGAAACATACTGCCGCTGGACCTATGAAAATGGAAGGTGATGAAAAAATGGATCATTCAAAACATCAAATGGGGAGTCCGACAGATATTGTAACCCTAAATTACAGTATGCTTAAATCACCAACCGTAACCACATTGCCAAAAGATGCTCCAGTTAGGGAATTACGTTTTGAATTAACGGGGAATATGAATCGGTATTTGTGGAGTATGGATAATAAAGTACTGTCAGAGTCAGATAAGATTTTAATAAAAAAAGGAGAGACTTTACGAATTGTACTGTATAATAATTCGATGATGCGACACCCAATGCATCTGCATGGTCATGATTTTAGAGTATTAAATGGTCAGGGAGAATATTCGCCACTAAAAAATGTTTTAGATATTATGCCAATGGAAACCGATACGATTGAGTTTAGTGCAAATGCCGATGGAGATTGGTTTTTTCATTGTCACATTTTGTATCATATGATGGCGGGAATGAACCGAGTTTTTAGTTATGAAAATGCAGCGCCAAATCCGTTATTGCCAGACAAAGAATGGGCGTATAGAGAATTGCAGAAGGAAAGCAATATGAGTCATATTATGGCTGAAAATGATTTTGCAACAAATGGGAATGACGGTAGAGCAATGGTTCAAAACGCACGTTGGAGCTTTGGTACCGAATGGAGATTAGGATACAATGACAAACATGGTTATGAAACCGAAACTCATATTGGACGTTATATTGGAAAAAACCAATGGTTCATGCCATTTATAGGATTTGATTGGCGCTATAGAAAGTTTGGACATGATGAGGTCGAAAAAAACATGTTCGGACAAAAGAATACCAAAGACAATCGTTCGGTATTAAGTATTGGTGCCGATTATACTTTGCCTTGGTTAGTTATAGCTCAAGCCGAAGTTTTTACAGACGGAAAAGTGAGAATGCAATTATCGAGAGAAGATATTCCAATTTCGCCAAGAATACGAATGGCTTTTATGGTCAATACAGACAAAGAATATATGGGAGGATTAAAATATATTCTAACCAAGAATTCAGGAATCTCCACACATTATGATAGTGATATGGGCTGGGGATTTGGTTTAACGCTTAATTATTAGAATAAAAAAACGACATTCAGAAATTACTTCCGAATGTCGTTTTTTATTTGTGTTGCTTTTTTTTCGCAAGCAATTCCACAATATTGTAAAGTTACTATTTAGTTATTCTCCGTGATTGCTTCTACGCAAAACAACCCCAAACTTGTCTTTCTGAGGAACGAAGAACCTCCACAAGAAATTCCATAATCTTCGTCAAGCTACGATTAAAATCATTCTAATCATTTTAATCTGTGGCTAAAAGCAACATTATAACTTATACAAATAGCTTTTCTTACGCATAATTTTTCCGTTCTCGGTTTCTTTAAATTGAGGAACAAAAATAATTTCTTTAGGTTTTTGATATTTATCGAGACTATCAAAAATAGCATCATCAATAGGTTGTTTTTCTCCTTCAATAACCAAAACTAATTTCTCGCCAAGAGCGGTATCAGGAACACCAGTAACAAAATAGCGAGCATTAATTTTTCCAGAAAGCTTTTCTTCAATTTGCTCAGGAATCAATTTTATTCCTCCGCTATTAATAACGTTGTCAATTCTTCCTAAAAAGACAAACTGGTTATCGTTTACAATTTCTACTATATCATTAGTGACGATCGTTTCATCAGAAATAGTTGGAGCATTAATAACGAGGCAATTTCTGTCGTCTTGAGTTATTTTTATATGAGGTAAAACCGTAAAAGCTTTTTCACCCACTTGTTTAGCTGCGATGTGTGTAATAGTTTCGGTCATGCCGTAAGTTTCATACACTTTAGTTTTTAGTTTTGATACACTTTCTATGAGCGTAGCATCCATTGCAGCGCCACCTACAATAAGTTTTTTTACATTTTTAAGAGCGGTTAAAGAGTTTTGAACCTGTAAAGGAACCATTGCAACAAAATCGTATTTGGTGTTGTTATTTGTAAGCGGATGAAGACTAGGCGCAACAAAGTCAACATCTAAACCTAGAACTAAACTTCTTACGATCATCATTTTTCCAGCAATATACTGAGTAGGTAAGCAATGTAATGCTTTGTTTCCAGGATGTAAATCAAAGAAATCTCCCGTAGCAAGAGCCGACTCAATCATGGCTTGTTTTTGAAGTTTAATTACTTTTGGAGCTCCAGTAGTTCCCGAAGTTGTTATCTCGATATAAGATTTATTATCAAACCAATCTAGGATAAATTCTCCAATAGCTCTTTCATAGGCTTGACCTTCTTTAACGAAGCTATACGCTATCTGTGATAAGTCTTCTCCATTAAAATGATCTCCATTTAATTTGAAGAAATTGTGGACGTTTTTATATGTTATTTTTGACATTGTGAGTTTGGTTATAGTTTAATTCTTTTTAGACTTAATTTTTAATTACGATTTCACCCGTTAGTTTTTCTTTCCAATTCGTCCAGTTATATTTTTTGCTAAAAACAAATAACAGGATAGGATAAATGATAAGTACTGGTAAAATAACATCAATACCCGCAGAAGGTTCAGAAATATCTTTAAAAACAGAATGTGTTTGGAATACTGACCAATCCGAGGTAACCAATAGCGCTCCCACTAAATTATTGGCAGCATGAAAGCCAAGTGCTAGCTCTATTCCTTCGTCCATTAAAGTGATGATTCCTAAAAATAAGCCCGTACCAATGTAGTAGATCATAATAATATATCCCATTTTAGAAACTTCGGGATTAAAAATGTGCATCATTCCAAATATAATAGAAGTCATTAGGAGCGGAAACCATTTGTTTCGAGCCAAATTTGCAAATCCCTGCATTAAATAACCACGAAAAACATATTCTTCGGTACTCGTTTGAATAGGGATTAAAATAGTTGCAATAACAAATAAAATAGCAAACGGAATAGGCTTGAAATTAATTACAAAATCGTCAGGACTTAGGTAATAAAACAAAACAGTAAGTACTGCGGTAAAAGTGCCCCAAAGTCCAAATGAAAACAAGATGCGATTCCAATCGACTTTTGGTCTAGATGTTGTTACCGATAAAAAAGTTTGATGATGTATATAACGCACGGCAAAGTAAACACCTGCCAAAGCAAATACAAACGAAATCAAGATTAGAAACAAAGTTATATTAGACTCAAAAATCGTCATTATTCCTGCTTCGCTAGCTGGATATGGCATTTTATTGACAATAGTTTCGTATGCTATAGCAAGCGTAAGCGGAATTTGACCAACAAAGGATGCTGTTATTATAAAAACAGAACCTAGTAAATATTTCCAAAATTTATTTTCGTTTTTAACTCCTTGCTCTAGAAACATGTATTTAAATTTAAAATAGTACTTCGATTTATTGCATAAATCTTATTTTTGCTTGCACTAATTTACCTTTTTTTATTTCAAATAGCTTTACTTCTTTAAAAAAATAAATATGATACAAATATATCACAACCCACGTTGCGGGAAATCAAGAAATTGCCTGGCTTTTATCGAAAACACAAAACAAGAATTTGAGATAATCCCTTACCTTGTTGACACGCCTTCATTTGATGCGTTAAAAGAATTGCTTCAAAAATTAAGTTTAAAGCCAATAGAATTAGTTCGTACCAAAGAAAAAATATGGATCGATAATTTTAAAAATAAAACAATGACTGATGCCGAAATTATTCAAGCAATGGCCGATAATCCTATTTTAATCGAGCGTCCAATTGTCGTTAAAGATGGCAAAGCAATCATAGGAAGAGATTTAGAATTGGTAAAACCTTTTTTAGAAACATTCTAAAGAAGCCCATTAACATATTATTATGATTTTTCATTTTAAACCTCCAGTTACATTTGCAGTCTAAAAGCCAAATAGAAACTACCCAAAATGAAAAAGAATCAATTAATCATGCTTGTATTACTTTTTACAAGTATTTTCAGTTTTGCCCAAGAACCTGGAGCACAAAGACTGAAAGTTAAAGTTACCGGTAAGGTTGTCGAGAAAACAACTAACCAACCACTTGAATATGCTACAATTACTTTGGTGAATACCAAAAATCCAAAAGCACTTGCAGGAGGAATTACCAATAATAAAGGAGAATTTAGTGTAGATGCTAGCCCAGGTGTTTATGATATTAAAATTGAATTTATTTCGTTTAAGGTAATCGAAATTAAACAAAAGAAAATTACAGAGAATACCAATTTAGGGCAACTTGCTTTATCAGAAGATGCTAATCAACTTAACGAAGTTGTCATTCGTGCAGAGAAATCTACAGTTGAAATTAAACTAGACAAAAAAGTATATAACGTAGGTCAGGATATGATTGTAAAGGGCGGAACAGTAAGTGATGTTCTTGATAATGTACCCTCAGTTTCTGTTGATACAGAAGGAAATGTAAGTTTAAGAGGAAGTGATAACATCCGAATCTTGATCGACGGAAGGCCATCAAACGCGATAAACGTTGCCGAAGCATTACGACAAATTCCTGCCGATGCAATTGATAAAGTTGAGGTAATTACAAATCCCTCAGCTCGTTATGATGCCGAAGGAGGATCTGGATTAATTAATATTATCCTTAAAAAAGGAAAAAACCAAGGTTTTAACGGGACTTTTATTGCTTCAACAGGAATTCCAGAAACGTACGGAGTAAGCGCAAATGCAAATTATAAAACCGAAAAAATAAACTATTTCACGACAGCTGGATACAATTACAGAACTAATGAAGGAGGAGGTTTAACAAATACTCAATATTTTAATCCTGACGGAACTACTAAAAGTTTTTTAGATGAAAGTAGAGATACTGAAAGAATTAGAAAAAATTTCAACGCAAGAGCAGGAGTAGAGTGGATAATTAATCCAACCACTTTTTGGACAAATGCTATAAATTACCAAAAGAATTCAGGAGACGATACCGATTTAATCAATTATAATGAATTTGATGCTAATCGTAACTTTACAAATGCAACATACCGTTTAAATGATGGTGTTACAGCTAGTGAAAACATAGAATACACCTCTAATTTGATTAAAAATTTTAATGATAAAGGGCATAAACTTACTGTAGATGCATCGATTTCACGAAATACAGATGATAATGATGGTGTAATTACAGGAACTCGAGGAGGTAATAATACGTTAAATAACCAGATTCAAAAGCAAGTACAATTGCAAGCAGACTATGTACTTCCGATAAGTGAAGGAAGTAGATTTGAAGCTGGATACAAAGGGAGCTTTGGTGATCTAAACAATAAATATCTCGTTTTAGATGCGTTAGGTGATAGAATAGATACTTTAGAATATAAAGAAAATATAAACGCATTTTACACTCAATTTGGGGCTAAAATTAAGGACTCCAAATTTTCTTATCTTTTAGGATTGCGTTGGGAGGATACTAATATTCAAGTCAATTTATTAGATACAAAAGATTTCAATACTAAAAAATACAGCAACTTGTTTCCAAGTGCATTTCTAAGTTATGAAATATCAGATCAAAGTAATTTTACAGCTAGTTACAGTAAACGTGTTTCAAGACCAAGAGGACGTTTTATGAACCCAGCGTCTAACTACTCAAGTAATATTAATATTTTTCAAGGTAATCCAGATTTAGATCCTTCGTTAACTGATAAATATGATATAGGATATATCAAGCGTTGGGATAAAGTAACGTTTAATACGTCGGCTTATTTTGAAAATACAAAAGACGTGTTTAGTTTCGTTCGATCTCCTACAGGTGAAGTTGTAACTCCAGATGGTGAGGTCGTAACTCCTACGCCAGGTAATCCAGCAGTTGGAATTCCAGTTATCTTAAGCAGGCCAATTAACTTAGGAAAAGAGCAAAAATTTGGTTTCGAATTCACGCTAAATTATACACCGTTTAAATGGTGGAGAATAAACAGTAACTTCAATTTTTATAACGTAGAAACTACAGGAGAAAATAGATATATTGATGCAAACAATGTTGAGGTTGTACAAAATCTTGACAATAAAGCTAATTCTTGGTATGCAAGAATCAATTCAAAATTGACATTACCATACAAAATAGATTGGCAGTTAACAGCTATGTATAACGGAGAGCAAAAAACGGCTCAAGGTAAAAACCTTGATATGTTCGGTATGAATACTGCTTTTAGTAAAGATATCCTTAAAGATAAAGCTACGGTTGCATTTAATATAAGCGATATTTTCAATTCTAGAAAAATGAGATCTTATACCTATTTAGAGAATCAAACTTCATACGGAGAAATGCAATTCCGTAAGCGACAGTTTAATGTTTCATTTACATATAGATTCAATAAGCCTAAAAACGAAAGAGAAAAAGGTCCTAAGAATGATGGTGAAGGTGGTGGAGGAGAATTTCCAGGATAAGGAAATGACAGTATATAGAAAAGGACTCGTATTTACGAGTCCTTTTTTTATATCCAGTAATCAGATTTATTCTGCTAGGAAAATAATGTTGTTGTGTAAAAAATAATAATAACTAAGCTCTTAGATTGTAATAATTAAATGATAGTTCACAAAAATTGATCTACGGAGAAAAGTGAAGTTATAAAAGTGAATTTACTGAAAAAGCAAAAAAAAGGACTCGTATTTACGAGTCCTTTTTTATGTAGTAATCAAATTAGTTTTAAATTGATTGCTCTTTCTTTGCTTTTCTTTCTTTGTACATTTCCCATAAAGCTCCACCAATCCAATATTGAACGAAACCTACAAGAAAAAACATTAACCAAAATCCTATAGTAAGAATGGTTAAGAAAAGTAAAAAGCCTAAATACTGTGAAAATTCAAACATGTTTTCCGGAATTTTTGAATGTAGCCACAAATGTATGCCTAATATTTTTTCTTACCAATAAAAAACCAAATCAATTTTTATAAAATAGTAATTATCCGTATTTTTGAGGTCAATTTAAAATGAATATGCCTAGAGTTTACCTCTGGAGCTATTTCCAGCTGTTCGTTATATCTTTTTTTGGCTAAAAAGCCTTAAAAAAAGGATGCCACTTCCATCTGGGCTAGAGATTACCGTTACCAAATAGGAGATTTTTATATAATAACACACATAAATACACTAAAATGAAATTTAGAATAGAAAAAGACACCATGGGAGAGGTGCAAGTTCCTGCAGAAAAATATTGGGGTGCACAAACAGAACGTTCTCGTAATAATTTCAAAATTGGAGCTTCGGCATCAATGCCAAAAGAGATCGTAGAAGGATTTGCTTACTTAAAAAAAGCAGCAGCTTTTGCAAACCATGATTTAGGTGTTTTACCAGTAGAAAAAAGAGATGCTATTGCTGCAGTATGCGACGAAATATTAGCAGGTAAATTAGACGATCAATTCCCGTTGGTAATTTGGCAAACAGGTTCAGGTACGCAAAGTAACATGAACGTAAACGAAGTAATTGCAAACCGCGCACAAGTTCTTAAAGGATTTGAAATTGGCGAAGGTGAGCAATTCATAAAAGCAAATGATGATGTAAACAAATCGCAATCATCAAACGATACATTTCCAACAGGAATGCACATTGCAGCTTACAAAGCAGTTGTAGAAATTACAATTCCAGGAGTTGAAAAATTAAGAGACACACTTCATGCAAAAGCAGTTGAATATAAAAATGTTGTAAAAATTGGACGTACGCACCTTATGGATGCAACTCCACTTACTTTAGGACAAGAACTTTCAGGATATGCTGCACAATTAACCTATGGTTTAAAAGCGCTTAAAAACACTTTAGCACACTTATCAGAAGTTGCTTTAGGAGGAACAGCAGTAGGTACAGGATTAAATACACCAGCAGGATACGATGTAAAAGTAGCGGCATATATTGCTGAGTTCACAGGACATCCATTTGTAACAGCTGAAAATAAATTTGAAGCACTTGCAGCTCACGATGCAATCGTAGAATCACATGGAGCATTAAAGCAATTAGCAGTTTCATTAAACAAAATTGCAAATGACGTTCGTATGTTAGCTTCAGGGCCACGTTCTGGAATTGGAGAAATCATTATTCCAGAAAATGAGCCAGGTTCATCTATTATGCCAGGAAAAGTAAACCCAACACAATGCGAAGCATTAACAATGGTTTGTGCTCAGGTTATGGGTAACGATGTAGCTATTTCAGTAGGAGGAATGCAAGGACATTATGAATTAAATGTTTTTAAACCAGTAATGGCAGCAAACTTCTTGCAATCGGCACGTTTATTAGGAGATGCTTGTGTTTCTTTTGATGAGCATTGTGCACAAGGTATTGAGCCAAACTACAAACGTATTAAAGAATTAGTAGATAATTCATTAATGTTAGTAACAGCTTTAAATACTAAAATTGGATATTACAAATCAGCAGAAATAGCTCAAACAGCACACAAAAATGGAACAACTCTTAAAGAAGAAGCAGTTCGTTTAGGTTATGTAACACCAGAAGATTTTGATGCTTGGGTAAAACCAGAAGATATGGTTGGAACTCTTAAATAATTAATTATTAATTATGGATTGTTAATTGTTAATGATACTTGATAAAAAACCGTCGCGGTCGTGGTTTACAGTCTCAGTTTGCAGTCTCAGTTTGCAGTCTCAGTCTCAGTTTGCAGTCTCAGTCTCAGTCACGGTAATCAGTAACAGTTTATAGTCACAGTTGCAGTGTTTCTCTGAGTGTATACGAAGAGTAGTAACTGTTAATTGTTAGTTATAAATTATTAATTGTTAATCATTCATAATAAATGAAAAAACCCTGTAATGTACAAACGTTGCAGGGTTTCGTTTTATATGTCTGTTTTGTCAGTAAAAAAAGTGACATAATCAGCGATTGATAATTAACCATCACTCATTAATTGTTTAATTATAAAATGTTAATGATGCGTAATAAATAAACAGTCGCAGTGACAGTAATCAGTCTCAGCATCACCCATTAATTGTTAATCATTCATAATAAATGAAAAACCCTGCAATGTACAAACGTTGCAGGGTTTAGTTTTATATACTATCTATTGTCTTCCTGAGCGGAGTCGAAGGATTATGGATCTAGTGTTCAGTCTTAGTTTACAGTTTCAGTTTACAGTTTCAGTTTACAGTCTCAGTCTCAGTCTCAGTCTCAGTCTCAGTTTACAGTTACAGTCTCAGTCGGAGAGTATTAATAATTAATCATCAACAATCAATCATCAACAATCAACCATTAATAACTAATCATCAACAATTTATAATTAAGAATTAATTATTTTCCATCAACATAATCCTGTAAATAACTAAAACGAGGCGTTAGCTTACCGTTTTCTGTTATTTTGGCTCTTTGTAAGATACCATCTTTATCGCCGTTAAAAAAGGCTGGAATTACGTGTTCCATAAAAAGTTCTCCAAAACCTTCGCTGGCATCCTTAGGAATTTCGCAAGGTAAATTGTCAACAGCCATAACTACAACTGCAGCAGGATGAAAAACATCAACCTCTTTGTTCTCGCCAGGGAAATAACCATATAAAGGCTCTTCGATAGTCGATGAGCGAAGCGTACAGGCAATAGGACCATCAATGTCGCATGAAATATCGGCAACAACTTTTATTTTGCAATCTTTAGACTGAAGCATTTCTCTAGTCAAAATCATTGGTGCATCATTTGCGTGAAAGTGCCCAGCAAAATAAACATCAGTTACTCGAGTGAATCTTTCAAAATCAGAAACGTATTCTTGAGGATGCTCGTAAAAATCAGTATAATCTAAAAGTTGACCGTCTTTACGTTTGTTGTAATCCAAAACATCAAGTTGAACATAAACCGCTTGAGTGTAATTTTTAGTTAGGTAATTGTCAATTGTTACCTCTTTTATTTTAATAGCATCAAGAATCTCTTTAGCACCGCTACCAACTTTTCCGGTTCCAGTAATAACAAATTTTAATGGAGGAAGCGTAATTCGTTTTAAATGAGCAATTAAAGCCTCTTTGCCAGATAAAGTTTCAGCTTTAGGTAATTTAAACAATTCAAATTTAATTCCGAAAGCACGAATACCATTATATACACCAACAATACCAGCGTATCTTCCAAAACCAATAAGTCTTTGGTTGTGAGAATTTACAATAGTTTCATGATCGTATAACTCGATGTTTTTTTCTAAAATTGCTTGTAGCAATTTTCGATTATAAGGTTGTTTCTTGATGGTATGAGAAAAGAAAAAATAAGCTTTATCAGAAATTAAATTCTCGATAGGAACTTCTTTTACTCCAAATAATACATCGCAATCCGAAACATCATCCGTTACAGTTATGCCCAAGCTTTTGTATTGAATATCGGTAAAAATACGAATATCCGAACTTTCTACCGCAACAGTAGCTTCATGATAAAGTTGTTTCAATCGAGCCAGTTCATTAGGAGCAAATACAACCCTTCTGTCTGGTGGGCTTTTTCTTTCTTTTATAATTCCAAATTTCATTTATCGGTGTTTAGATTTTTATAAATATAACTTTATCGGTCGAATTTGTTTTAAATATAACAAATATAGTTAAAGTTTTGTTGTTTTTTTTTAATAATATCAAAGCTGATTTTATTATGACCTGATGTTCAGTGGTCTGGTAAAAGTAAAGCTTAAGACTGTGTTAAATTACGAGAATTCATCTCAAAAAGACAAATAAACAAAAGTATTCAATTCTATATATTTGTTTCCCTAGAATCCAACTCATGAATTTCATTAAAAAAGCAAATATACCACAAATCCTTTTCCTTATTTTAGTTTTAAGCTCTTGTGGAAAAGATAAAAATACAAATGCAGTAGATAGCGAAACTGTAGAAGATACACTCCCTAAAATGAAGCCATTGCTTCATGAAAAAAAACTACCTGCAAATTATGTAGCGACAATAAAAAACAAAGTTGATTCTTTTTACAACAAGAACTGGCCTAATAATTCTATGAACGGAAGTTTTTTGGTAGCAAGAAACGGCCAGATTATCTATGAAAAATACGAAGGATATGCGAATAAGAATCAAAAAACAGAGATTGATGTAAACACACCGTTGCACATAGCATCGGTTAGTAAAGTACTTACAGCAACAGCCATTTTAAAATTGGTAAATGCAGGCAAATTTGATTTAGATCAGAAAGTAAATACCATTTTAAAAACATTTCCTTATGAAGATATCACAGTAAGAATGTTATTAAACCACAGAAGTGGAATGCGTAATTATGCTTATTTTACAGATAAGGACAAAACAATTTGGGACAGACACAATCAATTAACAAATCAGGATATTTTAAATATCATGGCTACAAAAGATATTGGTTTAGAGTATAAACCCAACACTCGTTTTACCTATTGTAATACCAATTATGCGATGTTGGCATTAATTATAGAAAAAATAACAGGACTAAGTTATAAAGAGGCAATGAGCCAAATGATTTTTAAGCCTTTGGGAATGACTCATACTTACGTTTTTGATATCGATAAAGACAGAAAAACAGCGGTTCCTTCTTATAAAGGAAATAATGTTGAAATTGGAATAGATTATCTAGATGCTGTTTATGGAGATAAAAATATCTATTCAACTCCTAGAGATTTATTAAAATTTGATAGAGCCAGAAATGCGCCAGATTTCTTAAAACCTAATTTGCTTAAGCAAGTGTATGAAGGATATAGCAATGAGCGTAAAGGGGAGAAAAACTACGGATTAGGCATCCGAATGATAAATTGGTATTCTGGTCAGCATTTTTATTTTCATAACGGTTGGTGGCACGGAAATACGTCAGCGTATATTACACTTCAAAAAGAAAATGTTACTATAATTGCCTTGTCAAATAAATTTACTCGTAACACATACGCAGTTCGTAAATTGGCACCATTATTTGGAGATTATCCTTTTGTTTTTAAAGATATCGACTAATATTTTCGGTAAATAATTAAGGTTAAAAATAGAATTGAATATTTTTTGAAAAATTATTTCAATTGATGGTTCAAAAAGCGTAATTTTGCAATCTCAATTTTTAGTTGAAAAAATGGGGTCGACTGGTTTTGACAGCAAGTCGAATTGAACAGTAAGCACGTCGAGCATTGAGACCTTGCTCGTAAATATAAGATCTCAACACTTTTACACGGCGAAAATAACTACGCTTTAGCTGCATAATCCGAATTATAGTACGATTAGCCACGTTCCTATCAGATAGGAAAGCTGGATTCTCCTTGAAAGCCTTGGTTTGTGGCGGTCAATACAGGGGAACCGTAAAAATAAACCTAGATTTCCATTAGCTTCGAGTGGATTTCGAAATTAAGAAGATAAGTATTGTGTGGCTGTTCCTGGCCGAGCACAATATCGAAAATCCAATCAGGAAATAAGCGTGTAGAAAGCTCTTTAGTTGCTTGTTTGGACCCGAGTTCGATTCTCGGCGACTCCACGAAAAACCCTGTAAGTATTTGATTTACAGGGTTTTTTATTTCGAGTTGCCGTTTTTGTTGCCGTTTATTACCTGCTGATAACTTTTTTTATTGTAATAAATGCATTACCTGTAAGCTCTATAAATTATATTTATTAGAAAGAACTAATCTTTGTTCATAAGTTTGATTTTATTAAATCAAATTCTACAATAGATACAAACAGCTGTTACTAGTAGTTATTTTTCGTCAATATTCACGTATATTGTTTGAGATGTAAATTCGATTGATATTTCGTACTTTAAATACCAAGTTCTAAATATTCCGTTTAGTTCATTTCTAAAAGTATATAAATCATTTTGATTAAATTCTTTTAGATAAACAAATCTTCTCCTAATGCCCAAATCTTTTAGCAAGTGTTATGCGTTCGTGCTTATGTTCTCATTTAATCCAAAATCTTTTCTTAAAATTTCCGAGTTTATAGTAATTAATCCAATCGTTTCAAATATCTCTTTTTCATGAGCTTTTAACAAGATAATTAACTCTTTAGTTTTATCTATTATAGTGTTGTAAATACTTACACATTCAGAAGTTAATAATCCAAGTTCAACATGATTATCACTCATTTTCTTTTGTTTGACAAAATTGTAGTTGTCACAAAAAATACTAATTGGCAACATTAAAGTATTATTGAGACCTATTAAATCTGGTGATGCGAATTGAGAAATATTTGGGCTCATATATGGATGAATCTGTTTCATTAATTCATTAAAAGATTCAATTTCGGTTGTTCTAAATTCTTCTAAAACAATCGACAATAAATCAATGACTTTAGGAATAATATCGGCAATTCTCTTTTTTCCATCCATTTCAATGTCATATTTTTCCTGAAGTTCTGCGGGAATTTGTTTAAACATTCCATCCAACATAGTAAATGAATTAAATATATTTTTGAATTGTATAACAGAAGCTTTTCTATTTTCGGGATAGTAATTTGTATAAGCAATTAGATATTCTTCAAGATTTAAAACATCAGTTATTATTTTTAAATTATGCATAGGAGATTGAACCATTAGAACAAGTTCAATCGGACTTTTAGAAGTTTGTTTAATTAGATTTTTTAGATTATTATATTGCTCTAAAGAATTTTCTAATGCATATTCCACTATTATAGTGAAATAGAAAAGTTTATTTATTCTTTCTTCATTTTTTTTGGTTTCATCTTTTTCTTTATCAATTCTGTTTTGTTTAACAAAATAATAATAAGCAAAGTATGCTCCTGAAATTGCTATTATGATTGGTAAAATGAAATCTTTCAAACAATTATATAATAATGAATCTTGTACTTTTAAGTATGTAAAGAAATATATTATCGAAATCACTTGTTTAATTATTTCCATTTTTAAAACTAAATTTTATTTTCTGTGTGTTTTTTCAGAATGATGTATCACGAGTGTTGTGTGTTCATGCTTATTTATTACAATTATTCAAGCAATTTCAATGCTTTTTGTAAAATATCCGCTTTTTTCTTTTTAATTTCTAAATCAATATAATTTTTGCTTGTGTAAATTCTAATTTTAGAAATAGTATTTTGTGTTAATAATTGATATTGCTCATTACTAATATTATAAATGACATTAATACCTTGTGATTGAGAACCATTAAAACCAGTAGACCCACAACCAACACAAGTTGTTGTATATTTAATATTTTTTAGAGTTACGATTTCTTCATTTATAAGTTTCAGCATTAACTCGTCATTTTCATTTATGGAAAAGTAAACATCGCCCAGCATTATTTTAAGTTGTATGAAATATTGATTATCAATTTTACTGAATCTATAACTAGTAACTGCTTTCATTTCAAATGTTAATCCTTCCCAATTCGTTCTTTTAACGTGGTTTTTAGTAAACTCGTCAATATGGTCTTCGGATATTTTTTGAGCATTACAGTATGCAGTTAATAGTGCAAATAAAATTAAAAATAGGTTTTTCATAAGGTTGTTTTTTGGTAGCATGACGCATAACTTATTTATTGGAGCTATACATTGACTCAAGTAACACCATTTTTAATAGGCTTTATACCTTAAGTTAGTGTTTTTTTTAAGCTAATATAGGAAATATCATTATTAATTTATTCACTATAGTAAATATAAATTATACTAATTATTTATATAGTATATATTAAATTAAGCACATTTTTTTAGATGGTACATAGGTAGAACCAATTAAGAAACGATAAATGAAACATTCATTAAAAAGTCCGAAAAAGAGTTGCTTTAAAAATTTGACGACAAAAAAAATCCTACCGAAGCAGGATTTAAAATTTGGTTACTTAAAGTATAACCCTAGAATCATAATTGCCAAAACAATAAACAAGCTAATAAAACATTTGAGCATATCTGTTTTTATATCAGATAAAACCTTTGCTAAATCTTCTTTTGTTGCCATATGCATAGTATTATACTCTACCTCTTTGTCAATTTTTGATTCAATATAAGTAGTTAAACTTTCTGCGGTTTCTTTTCCAACTTTTTCACATAATATAGCGAACAGTTCTATTAGGGTTATCTTGCTCATGTTTTTTTTAAGTTTTCACGTTATTTTACATCTCTCGAGCTCGTCCCTGGTTCTTGTTTTAACGTTGTTTTAGTTCCTGCAGAAAAGATCCGGAATAGGTTTTCACGTTATTTATCTACGTAAACAATTATTATAACTGTAAAGACTTCTAAAAAAGAAAAGAAAATCCTGTACTGTTTTTTTGATTAATCTGCTTTTCATATTTATCAATTTCATTTGATAAAAATTGCTTATACTCATTCTGCATAAAATTTCTAAAAATTGAAATGTCTTCATTTTTTCGAGTTTCCACTAAAGTATTTATATAATCCTGTTTATTTTCACTATTTACGATAGCTAGAGGTAAATTATAATAAGCTTGAATATAATTCATTAATAAACGGGATGTTCTTCCGTTTCCATCATAAAAAGGATGGATACTAACAAGATTAAAATGTGCATCAAATGATAAATTTAACTGATCATCAACAGATAAGTTATTACCAATCTTTTCATTGAGAAGTTCTACCAAATTGTTTGTTAACTTTTCAACTTTATCATAATTAGGGAAATAAGAAATCCCTGCAGATACATTCCCTTTACGTAGCATTCCTTTACTAGCATCGACTTCCCCCAAAATAGTATTATATAAGTTTCCAGTGCTCTTCATCACTTTAGCATTAATTTCTTTAATAAGTTCAAATGAAATAGGTCTTTTATTCTGTGCTTCTTTAAGAACAAAAGTTAAAGCCTGATAATGATCTGTAAGCATTAAAGAGTGAATGAGGGGTTTTCCTTTAGGAGTTAAGCCATTGTTTATTAGTACTTGTGTTTCAATTTCAGTAAGAGTAGAACCTTCAATTCGAGTAGAATGATGACTAATGGAAATCATATTAAATTTCTCATAATCTAAAATATCTTCTAGATTTAAACTTTTATATTTTTCAATCAGATTTTCCATATTTTTTTAATCAATAAATTCTATTTTATTCTAAAACTACTGTAAAGATAAATTATACTAATTATTTATATAGTATAATTTTTAAATTAAACCATTTTTTAATAGTGTGCACAGGTAGAACTATCACGAAAGATAAAAACGAAATATTCATAAAAAAGTCCAAAAAAGAGTTGCTTTAAAAGTTAGAATTAAAAAATCCTACCGAAGCAGGATTTAAAATTTAGTTACTTAAAGTATAACTCCGTTCCTTAAAGTCTTCTTAAAACTCTAATTGTTTTTCGCTAATATTTATTTCTGTAAACTCAAATCCTTTAAATTAATGCTTCCACAAGGTATTTCTTTATCACTTGATTTATGGTTGCTATTTGTGCCATCCACTTTTATTCTATAAAAAAGATTTCCCTCATTTAGGTTGAGTTCTGTTCTCAAAGTTCCGTGCGCTCCTTCACTCAAGCAAAGCATTACAATATAAAAACCACTTGATTCTTTGGAGTTAATTGTTCTTTCTAACGTTGATTCTTTATGAAGATTATTGTCTAAAAAGGGTTTTAAATTCGATATGCCGTAAAGAAACATAGGTGCTTTTTCAATTGTCATTGTATCGGAAGGAATCAATATTTTATAGTATTTATTAGGCAATGACGGAACTTCATAAGAATCTAAAGGGAAATTAATTTTCAGTTCAAGAGATTTATCTGTTTCGTTTGTTATCCGAGTCCAAAATACTGCATAACTATATACTTCGCCATTTATATCTGTGTATTTCAATCCTCCTTTTGGTAAATTATTCTGTATAGTTATGCTTCCACCTTTAGAATCTGTATATTTATTTTTGGTATAAATGTCTTTATCATTTATTTTTTGACTTTGTCCGATTTTTTCTGGTGTTGATTTGCTGTTTTGATTGCAAGAAAAAAGACAAAATGTTGCCAAAATCAATATTGTTATATTTTGTTTCATTTTAAAAATTAGGTTAGATTCTCTTATTCAGCGGTAAGCAAGTGCACAAGATACTTGAACTAGGCATAAAATGGCTACAATAATAATAGATCGGATTAGCTTTATATGATATGTTTGTGTTTTTTTTAGACGAATATAGAAAATATCCTTGATTAATTATGCGATGCGTTTTAGCTTATTTTTCGGTATCGGAATCGGTGTATTCTAGATAAAGAATCTGTCTAATCTGTGTCAAATCATCTGGTTTTGGAATTGAACCCAACGAGTTAACATAGAAATAGAGCATTTAATTGTAATCTCAGGTAATTCACATAAAAAAATCCTGTAAACATTGTTTACAGGATTTTTTATTTTTCTAAGTCGTGAGTGATTTGTAGGGTTTTATTATAGAGGAGTGTATCGAATAGTATTCTTTATCTTCATATTAAACCAATAGGCATTCATTGTTAGTGCAAATTTGAAGTTGCTAGTATTAAACTACTGTAACTTCTACTGCATTTTTGCCTTTTTTTCCGTCAACTATTTCAAATTGAACAGAGTCATTTTCACTAATTTGATCTTTTAAGCCTGATGCATGAACAAATACGTCTTGTCCTGTACCTTCTTCAGTAATGAATCCAAATCCTTTTGCTTCATTGTAAAATTTTACTACTCCTGTTTTCATAATTTATTTTAAATTTATTAGTAAATGTAGAAGAAAAATAAATTTAAGTTGCTGATTATTAGTTTTTATTTTAAAAAATATTTTTATATATTTTAACGTTTCGTTAAGGAATGTCAGAATTAGCCTTTAATTTTGAACGCTAAATCAATTTTGAATCGTATTAGATAGCTGATAATGACTTATAAATCCCTAGCCCAGATCGTAGTGGCATCCTTTTTATCTTCTTTTTTTGAAGATAAAAAGATATAGCGAAGAGCTGGAAAATGCTCCTAAAAAGAAAACCACCCGATAAGAGTGGTTTTGATCTTTTAGAAAATATGTTTTAAACAGTTTGATCGTCTGTAGTTGCAGTAGGCGCATTTGTCTTTACAGATTCGATTCCGTTGTCTCTAGCAGCAACGCTTTCATACATTTCGCTAGTTCCGATAATCTGACCGTTGGTTGCTTTTAGATTAAAATAAGGTTTTCCGTTTTTAGCTGTTTCTCTTGCGAATTTAGAATCGTCTTGTGAGTTGGTCTTTACAGATTCGATTCCGTTTAAGCAACCTGCTTTTGCCGAATATCCTTCGCTTGCAAGAATCGTTTGTCCGTTGTTTGCTTTTAAATTAAATTGAAATTCTCCGTTTGCTCTTTTTGTGATAACAAATTTTCCCATTTTAGTTTTGGTTAAGATTAAATAATAGTTTTAATAGACACTTAATTTCATAAAAATACAAAAGAAAAAGAATTTAAGATAATGGGAAACAGTAAATTATTTAATTTTTAAACTAATATTCAAAAAAAAACGAGAACTTAATTTTACTTAGGTTCTCGTTATTATATAATGAATTTTTTTTTTAGAATTTAAATCCTAAGCTAATATTCGAAACAGCCGTTTTTACTTTTGCGTTAGATGCATCAATATCGGTTATTCCGCCTAGGTACCTGTAATCTAATGTTAATTTCCATAGATCAACGCCTACACCACCTATAAAACTATTATTGTTTTTTACAATATCTATGTAGTTTAGATTGTTGCTAGTGTCTATGCTAGAGTAATTTTTCCAGTTGTAACCGCCAAATATTCTAACATTTCCGAGTTTGCCTAATGGAACAATTTTGTAACCTACAATTAATGACGCTTCGGTTCCTGATAATTTATAATCTGTATTGACAAGACCAGTCTCTGAGATCGTAAATTTAGATTGTGCGTATCCAAATTCGGCTTGTCCATAAAGCATCAATAGATTTACTCTTGCAAAACCTCCAAAACCTACTGAATTGCCTGAGCTATCCGAGTGGTAGTCATTTGTTGAGATTGAAGTTATATTAGTTGATACGATAGGACCGAATTGTAGCAATTGGGCAAATGAATTTGCACTGATACATAATAGTGTAATCAAAAAAATCTTTTTCATGGGTGTAAATTATTAAGGGGGGATATAATTAAGCTATTAAAATTAACTATTATTAGTCGGAATCGAAAGACATATTTTGTTTATTTTTTATTGACTTTAGAAGTGTCATTTTTATTTATTTGGACTTTAATAGGATGAGATTTCTTTAGGAAAGTTTTAAAAGGGAAAG
Source organism: Flavobacterium branchiarum (assembly GCF_030409845.1). NCBI lineage: Bacteria > Pseudomonadati > Bacteroidota > Flavobacteriia > Flavobacteriales > Flavobacteriaceae > Flavobacterium > Flavobacterium branchiarum. The sequence continues at coordinate 946,630 of NZ_JAUFQQ010000003.1, forward strand.
TTGATTGTGTTGTTGGATTTTATATAGGTTAATTCTGTGAAATAAAATAAGTAAAGAGCTATTTAAGTTGAAGTTTGTAATGTTATAAGAGGGATAAAATAATTAATTCTAAATTTGGTTTCTTAGCTAATTAAAAAGAATAACGATGACAATCAAAGAAATTCCTGCCGAAGCAACTTGGGCAATTCGGCATAAAGTGATGTGGCCTGAGATGCCTTTTGAATTTGTACAGTTAGAGGAAGATGATTTAGGGATTCATTTTGGATTATATAATGAATCGAAACTAGTTGCTATTGTTTCTTGTTTTGATGATCATAACGAAATGCAATTTAGAAAATTAGCCACTTTGACCGAGGAGCAAGGAAAAGGTTTTGCAACACTATTGCTAAATTATATTTTTCAACAAGCTAAGGATAAGGGAATAAAGCGAATTTGGTGCAATGCAAGAGTAAATAAAAAATCATTTTATGAGAAATTGGGTTTAATAGATACGAAGGTTACTTTTTTTAAATCGGGACAAGAGTTTGTAATAATGGAACTGTGTTTATAAATTTTGATTGTTTAATTAATAATGTATATCTGGTTCATATATAGTTGTTTAATGATTGTGGAACGCTATTTGTGTAGATTAAAGCTTATATTTCTGTGAGTTATAAATTTTTATTAATAAATTATCCTTTATACTTCACTAAAAAAACTATTTTTGAATTCTGTATAAATTAAGATTGAAATGCATAAAAATCAGCACGTAATACTATTTTTTTTATTTTTTATTTTTTTAGGGTGGAGTGGAAGTGCTCAAGAAAAATCACGATATCCTAAGAACGAATTTAGAGGCGTTTGGATCGCTACCGTTGTTAATATTGACTGGCCAAAAAGCAAAGTTGATAATGTTGAAAAGGAAAAAGCAGATTACCTCGAAATTTTAGAGACTTATAAAAAATTGAATTTTAATGCAGTAATTGTACAGATACGAAGTGTTGGAGACGCTATTTACCCTACAAAACTAGCTCCTTGGTCACGTTTTGTGACTGGAAAAGAAGGACAAGAACCAAAGCCTTATTATGATGTTTTGGCTTGGATGATCGAACAGGCGCATAACAGAGGATTTGAGTTTCATGCTTGGATGAATCCATACAGAGCCACATTTGATTTAAAAAAAGATAGTTTGAGTCCAAATCATGATGCAATTAAGCATCCGGAATGGATGATTGAATATGGAGGGAAAATATATTACGATCCTGCTTTGCCAGAAGTTCAGGAGCATTTAACATCTATTGTTGAAGAGGTTGTCGAGAATTATGATATTGATGCAATTCATTTTGATGATTATTTTTATCCTTATGCTGTACCAGGAAAACAATTTAACGATACAGCTTCTTATAAAAAATACGGAAGTGGTCTTAGTTTAGCCGATTGGCGCAGAGCCAATGTGAGTAATTTTGTAGAATCGATTTCGACTACTATAAAAGCGTGTAAACCTTGGGTTCAATTCGGAATTAGCCCTTTTGGTGTTTGGCGTAATAAATCAAAAGATCCTAAAGGTTCAGATACACAATCGACATCTAATTATGATGATTTATATGCAGATCCTATTTTGTGGATGGATCAAAAATGGATTGATTATATCCTGCCACAATTGTATTGGAGTATGAACAATACGAGGGCTTCTTATACAAAACTAGTAAAATGGTGGTCAGAAAACTCAAATAACACCGCTATTTACATCGGACACAGTCCTTATAAAATTAGAGCCGACAGTGATAAAAGTTGGAATTTGCCAACAGAAATTCCAAATCAGGTAGATTTTGCCAGAGGATTTAAAAACGTGACAGGGAGCGCTTATTTTAGTGCTAAATTATTGATTAATAAGAATCAAGATGTTGTGCGTCTTTTGGCTGAAAACCAATACAAATACCCAGCACTTCCGGCAGCAGTTCCAAATCTTAAGAAGGTGGTTGTTGATGTTCCTGTGGTAAATGAATTTGCAAAGGATAGTATCAATTATTCGTTCAATGTTAAATATCCATTGAATACCAAGGTACGTTATATGGTTGTTTATGGTGCAACGAGTGAAGCTAAAATTGATATCAATGATCCTTCTCAAATTATTGATAAATTAACAGTTCACGAAATAGATGGTGCTATTTACTTTGTGCTTTCAGAAAAAACAATGAAAAAATATAAAGCGTGTGCAATCACTTTTATTGATTATTATGCAAACGAAAGTGCTCCGACTAGTATCGATTTAAAAAAAGGATTTAAAGTAAACGTAGCTGAAATAACAGATGAAAACAGAAAATAATAAACCTTGGTTTTGGATACCATTATTGAATTTCGCATCAGGATTTCCTTATATAGTAATTATCTCAGTCTCTGTATTGATGTATAAAAACTTAGGAATCACCAACGAAGACATTGGTCTCTATACGAGTTTATTATATCTGCCTTGGGTTATTAAACCTTTGTGGAGCCCTTTTATCGATTTGCACGGTACGAAGCGAAAATGGTTTTTGGCGATGCAATTGGTCATTTCAATTGCCTTTTTAATTGTTGGACTTACAATTCCGCTACATAATTTCTTCATATTAACCTTAGCTATATTTTGGGTTGCGGCTTTCGCTTCCGCATCGAATGATATTGCCAGTGATGGATTCTATTTGTTGGTTTTACCAAAAGAGCAACAGTCCTTTTTCTTAGGAATCAGAAGTACATTTTACAGAATTTCAATGCTTGCCGGAAATGGATTAATCGTGCTTTTGGCAGGGTATCTAGAGCATAAATATGGTGATAATCGCAAAGCGTGGTCCTATACCATGATTTTTGTTGGTTTGCTAATGGCTGTTATAACGACTTATAATTATTTTTCTACACCTAAAACAGAAAGTACCGCAACAGGAACTCCCAAAGAAATTGCAGATCAAAGTTTTGGTTCTGTTTTTGCAAGCTTCTTCAGAAAAAAGCAAATCGTTTTAATACTTGCTTTTATCTTGTTGTTTCGTTTGGGTGAATCACAACTGATGAAAATGCTAACCCCATTTTTGGTAGATCCGATAAAATATGAATTAGTCGAATCAAGTTCGGATGAAGGTCAAGCGAAAGCATTGGCTGTTTATAATTCAAAAGTTGCTAACGGAGAGAAATTATCTGATTTAGAGTTGCAATTACTTTATTCAAAATTGCCTATAGCGGCTCAAATGGCAAATACTAAAAAAACTTTGCTAGAGGTTGAAAATAAAGATCCAAAAGAATATAAAAACCTGAACAAAGCCAGAATTAACTTTGTTGATCAGCTAGTTTTAAACAAAGGAGCTCAAAAAGAGGTTCTAAAAGGTGGAATGGGATTGGATACCGAAGATATCGGTTTGATTTACGGAACCTTTGGATTAATTGCTCTAATGCTCGGAGGAGTTTTAGGTGGAATCGCTATTTCAAGACATGGTCTTACTAAATGGATGCTTCCGATGATTTTAACCATGCACCTACCAATTATTGGCTTTGTCTTGTTGTCTTACTTTCATCCTTCATCTGTATATTATATTTATGCTGTGGTAATTCTTGAACAGTTTGGTTACGGTTTTGGTTTTGCTGCCTTTATGATGTATTTAATTTATGTTGCCGAAGGAGAATCAAAAACGTCACATTATGCCATTGCTACAGGATTTATGGCTATGGGAATGATGTTGCCAGGAATGGTAAGTGGATATATTCAGGAATATTTAGGATACGCAAATTTCTTTGTTTGGGTATTCTTAGCTACAATTCCTGGAGTAATACTTTCTAGATTTTTAATTTTCCCACAAGATTTCGGTAAGAAGATAGAATAAGATTTAATTAGAATATAACGCCCATGGAAATCAATGAAAACATACAGGTTGAACGTAACCTGAAAGCAATTGAATTTGAAAAAGAAGGTGAGATTGAGAAAGCAATTGCGTTATACGAAGAAAATAGTAATGAAGGTTTTAAAGGAAATCACTCTTATGACCGTCTGGCTACCATTTATAAAAATCAGAATGATATTGACAACGAAATTCGAATATTAGAAAAAGCGATTCTGATTTACGAAGTAATTACACTTGAAGACAGACTTGAAGGAATGCCAAAGCTCTTTCGATTTAAAAATAGACTTGAAAAAGCCTTACATACCAAAACGCTATTAGCGAAAAAGAAGAAGAGCAAGCTTAAGTGAAATAATTTATAAGTATCTGATCGTATGATTACGCTAAAAAGAACCAATTCAGAAGATATCGACTTTAAAAACTTGGTAGTTTTATTAAATCAAGATTTAAAAATTAGAGATGGAGCCGATCATGATTTTTACAATCAATTTAATGGGATAGATACAATAAAGCATGCAATTGTAATTTATGAAGATGAAGTAGCTATTGGCTGTGGCGCTTTTAGAGAAAAAGAAAATGACGTTGCCGAAATCAAGCGTATGTTTGTGCATCCTGATTATCGTAAAAGAGGAATTGCATCAGCTGTATTGAAGGAGTTAGAAAAATGGGCAACCGAAGTAGATTATAAATATACCCTATTAGAAACAGGAGTTAACCAACCAGAAGCGATTGCATTATATAAAAAACAAGATTATGCTGTAATTCCAAATTATCCACCTTATGATGTGATGGATAATAGTGTATGCATGAAAAAAAAGCTATAACCCAATGAACAAAATACCACAAACACTACAACAAAAAGTAGGACAGTTTTTCTTTCCTGCAGTTTTTATAAACGATACCGAAGAAAATATTCAGGAAACCGAACGTTTAATTCGAGAATATAATATTGGCGGACTTACCTTTTTTCATAGTCGTGCCAGTGCAGCTACAAATTACGAAGGCAATAAAAAAATTGTGTTCAATGATGATAGTTATAAACAGTTAAAAGAGCGTATCGAGCGATTCCAGAAATGTGCAACGACGCCGCTTTTAATTAGTATCGATGCCGAATGGGGATTGGCAATGCGTGTCGAAAAAACACCACAATATCCTTATGCAATTACACTTGGCGCTTTACCAGAAAGTGAATCACATTTGGTTTACGAAGTAGGGAAGCAAATAGGTTTGGATTTAAAATCAGTTGGAATTCAATACAATCTTTCGCCATTGGCAGACGTCAATAACAATCCTAATAATCCTGTTATTGGTTACCGTTCCTTTGGAGAGGATAAAGAAAAGGTAGCGCATTTTGCTTTAGAATATTTAAGAGGAATGTCAGATGTTGGTGTTTTAGGTTGTTTGAAGCATTTTCCGGGACACGGAAACACTAATGTCGATTCGCATTTAGGATTACCAGTATTAAAAGAAACTTTAGAAGAATTATTAGAAAACGAATTATACCCATTTATAAAAGGAATCGAAGATAATGTCGATTCGATTATGATTGGTCACTTAGCAGTTCCAGCTTTAAATTCAGGAAAAGATACCTCGGCAACCTTATCAAAATCAATTATCCAAACGTTGTTGCGTGAACAATTAGGGTATGATGGTTTAGTTATCTCTGATGCTTTGAACATGCATAGCGTGTCTAAACTGTATGATGTAAAAGGACAATTAGAATGGGAAGCTTTTAATGCAGGAAACGATGTTTTGTGTTTTGCAGAAAATGTACCAGAAGGAATTCAGGCAATTCTTGAAAAAGCAACACCAGAACGTATCGAAGAAAGTTTTAATAGAATATTGAAGTGCAAAGAGAAAGCAGGAATTCTTAATGAAGCAGCAATAGGCTCAGGAGTTTTAGATTTTGAGAGAACAGCGTTATTAAATGAAAAAATTGCACAAAAGAGTATCACTAAGCTAATTGATAACTCCAATTCTGAAACTGTTTTTGAAGCACATAAAAACAATACGCTTGCAAAATTAAGTTTGTATAAAAATGTAGATAATGATTTCTTCAAAACATTAAACTCCCATTTGTCAAGTCCTGAGTTTGCAATTAATGCAGGAGATATTACTATTGCTTCTGTTGAAAAAGACTTAGCTGCTTTTGATACTATAATCATTTCTTTATTTGTGCCAAAAGCAAAACCACTAAATAATTTTGATATCGAAGAATCGGTTTTGGAATTATTAGGGAAGTTGTTGACTTCAAAAAAATGTATTCTTTATGTTTTTGGAAATCCATATGCTTTGCCAATTATTCCAAACGGAAAACAGGCTTTAGGACTTATTGAAGTGTATCAAGATTTTGTTGAGTTTCAAAAAAATGCCGCAATTCAAATTATTGAAAATAAAAAATGTGTTGGAAAATTACCTGTAAATATTGACTTACAATAGGTTACAGATTTTGGAATATTTAATATAGGTAAATGTTATTGATCGATAAATTTTTATAATCGTATCCTATTGCTTCTAGGTTGATTTATGCACTATTTTTGCACCAAATAAATAATTAACTTAAAAAGCGAAAGATATGTCTTTAGTAGGAAAAAAATTCCCAAGTATTGCAGTAGATGCTATCTCAGAAATGGGAGACAATTTGAAAATCAATATTTTTGAAGAAGCAGTAAACAATAACAAAAAAGTACTTTTGTTTTGGTACCCAAAAGATTTTACTTTTGTATGTCCAACAGAATTACATGCTTTTCAAGCTGCTTTACCAGAATTTGAAAAAAGAAATACAATTGTAATAGGAGCTTCATGTGATACAAACGAAGTACACTTTGCTTGGTTAAACACTCCAAAAAACAATGGTGGAATCGAAGGAGTTACTTACCCAATCTTAGCTGATACAAACCGTAATTTATCTAACATTTTAGGAATTTTAGATATTGATTCTACAGAGTACAGCGAAGAAACAGATTCAGTTATCATCGAAGGTTCTAATGTAACTTACAGAGCTACTTACCTAATTGATGAAACTGGAAAAATTTTCCACGAAAGTGTTAACGATATGCCATTAGGTCGTAACGTAAACGAATACTTACGTATGGTTGATGCTTACACTCATATCCAAGAAAAAGGAGAAGTTTGTCCTGCAAACTGGGAAGCTGGAAAAGAAGCAATGAGCGCAGATAGATTAAGTACAGCTGAGTATTTAAGCGCAAACTAATTAAATATAAGGTACAAAGGTTCATAGGTACAGAGTAACAAAGTTTTTTGTTGCAACTATTTACACAGTGTAAAATTTTGTCCTTTTGAACCTTTGTAACTAATATAAAAACTAGAAATAAAAACTTTGCAACTTTGCGTCTTTGCAACTTTGCATCTCAAAAATATATTGATATGTTAATCGAATTAAATGAAGATACTTTAGCAGATTTAGTTGCTAAAAATGAGAAAGTTGTCGTGCAATATTCGGCTTCATGGTGTGGAAATTGTCGTATAATGAAACCGAAATTCAAAAAATTAGCGGCAGAAAAAGAAGATTTGACTTTTGTTTTAGTTGATGCTGAAAATTCACCAGAATCAAGAAAATTAGCCAATGTTACAAATTTACCAACATTTGCCACTTTCGTAAATGGTAAACTGGTTAATGAGACACAAACTAATAAACAAGAAGTTTTAATCGAGTTAGTAAATGAAATTGCTTAAATAAGATAGGTTAGACTGATTTATACTTTTGGACTTCTGGTAAAGTGGTCTAAATTTTCAAGAAAGTCTAAAGAGTCTAAGAATGTCTAAAAATCTAAGAAGTATAAAATATGAAATTACCAGTAATAAAACAATTAACGCAGTTTATAGAAGAAAATGATCAAGATTACATCATTGAAACTATTGAGGTTTTGGAAGCAATGACCGAAATTCCATCTTTAAAAGATGAAGAATTAGATGTAATTGGTGAATTAATTTCTAATATGTACGGTGCATTAGAAGTACATAAAATGGTAGTTCAAGGAACTGATAAAAAAGAAGCTTTGAATACGTTTATGAAACGTGTTTTGGGGTCAATCGATAAATAGTTGATTTAGCTTAAATAGTTAGAAAAACAGTGGTTATCTAAAAACGCATTCTTTACGGGGTGCGTTTTTTTTATGTCCAATTTTATCATGTTTAGCCAAGTAGAAGCATCATATAAGAGATGGTACAATCAAGATTAAAAAGGTTGAAATTACATGGGGTACATTCTCAGTATTGTCAAGCTGAGCGGAGTCGAAGCGTCACATAAAAACAAAATAAAATTTGCCCAACAAGCATTTTTTTTCTTTTGTCAGAAAGGTATTAAATAGCCAGAAAGCCTGTAGAAATCTATTTTATGACAATAAAATCCCTAATAATTAGTTGTTTTAAAACTCGACTAATTCTTCCCATAACCCGTAACAAAATTCTTTTAGATTCGAATTTTAATCATTACTTTTGAACCTCACAAAAAATCAAACATCATGGCATCAATAACATTAGGAGGAAATCCAATTCATACTTCAGGCGAATTACCAAAAGTTGGTTCACAACTAGCTGATTTTAAATTAGTACAGAGCGACTTATCAGTTGCTTCATTAAGTGATTTTGCAGGTAAGAAATTAGTTTTAAACATCTTTCCAAGTATCGATACTGGAACTTGCGCAACTTCAGTTAGAAAATTTAATGAAAATGCAAGTAATCTTGAGAACACTACAGTTTTATGTATTTCTAGAGATTTACCTTTTGCTCAAAAACGTTTTTGTGGTGCTGAAGGATTAGAAAATGTAGTTAATTTATCTGATTTTCAAGCTGGAGCTTTCGGTAAAGCAAATGGATTAGAAATCGTTGATGGACCTTTAACTGGTTTACACTCAAGAGTAATTATTGTTGTAGATGAAAACGGAAAAGTTACGCATACAGAACAAGTAGCTGAAATTGCAAACGAACCAAATTACGAAGCGGCACTAGCTGCACTATAAATTCTAGAAATGGAGTTTCAAAAAGATACTACTTTTTTAAAAGGAAGATTAAAAAGCGTTACTTATGCCTATAAAGGTGCTTTAAAGTTAATAAGCACGGAGCATAGTGTTATGGTGCAATTTTCATTAGGAGTTATAATGACTATTGCAGGTTTTTATTTTCAAATAACAAGTACGGAATGGCTTTTTCAAATTTTAGCAATAGGATTAGTATTAAGTGTGGAAGGATTAAATACGGCTATAGAAAAAGTAGCCGATTTTGTTCATCCAGATTATCATGAAAGAATCGGTTTTATCAAAGATATTGCTGCGGGCGCAGTATTTTTTGCAGCAATGACCGCAATAGCAATCGGATTAACAATATATATACCATATATAAAAAATATATAAGCGATTAGCACCCAAAATAAGAATGGCAAAAACAACAAAAAAAGAAACGGTAGACAATAAAAATAAATCAAAGTCTGGGACTATTGCGTCTTGGAAAATGACCAAACAGCATAATTTTGTTTTGGGATGCCTTTTGGTGTTATTTTCAGTTGCATTATTAGTTGCTTTTATTTCCTTTTATATCTACGGACAAACAGATCAGAGTGCTTTAGCTGCGCTTACTGATCGAAGCGAACCTGTGCAAAATTGGCTCGGAAAATTTGGAGCTTATCTGGCAGATTTATTGGTTTATCAAGGATTTGGTTTAGCAGCATTTATATTTGTTCGCCTATTTTTCTTAACAGGAATGTTTTTGATATTGGAGCTTTCCACAAGTAAGCTTAAGAATATCTGGTTTTGGGATTTGTTTGTAATAATTATTATATCTGTATTGTTTGGCTTTTTTGCCACATCGGCTCCTGAATTAGGTGGAACGATAGGGTATGAGCTAAATTTGTTTTTACAAGATTATATTGGTAAAACAGGAACTTTATTGAGCTTGCTTTTTGGATTGATTATTTATTTGATTTTTAAAATGAAAATATCTCCAGACAAGATTCAGTCGTTCTTTGATAATACAAAAAAAGAAATTCGCTCAGATTTAAATGCGGCTAATCCTTTAAATAAAGAGAAAGGGGCTTATAATTTAGAAGAATTCGCAATTAAAGAGAATGAAGAATTAGACGATATTCATTTAAAAACTCCGGATACTCAATTTGAAATTAATAAAGAGGCGCTAAAGCCTACTATTACTCATTCATCTGAAATTAATTTAGATCCAGGAGCAAAGGCTATAAAAATGGATGTTACTCCTGTATCAAAAGTTGTAGTGCCACATACAGAGTCGTTTGTAATAGAGCAAGCTCCAGAAGAAGATATAGTCGAAGAGAATTTGGCTTCGCGACTAGTTGCAGATTTCGGATTGTTTGATCCTACGTTGGATTTATCCAATTATAAGTTTCCAACAATCGACTTATTAAAAGAATATTCTACTGGAGGAATTACAATCAATCAGGAAGAATTAGAAGAGAATAAAAATAAAATTGTAGACACACTTCGAAACTATAAAATCGAAATCGCTCAAATTAAAGCTACGGTAGGTCCATCGGTAACACTGTATGAGATTGTACCAGAAGCAGGTATTCGTATTTCGAAAATTAAAAGTCTTGAAGATGATATTGCTTTGTCATTATCAGCATTGGGAATTCGTATTATTGCGCCAATTCCAGGAAAAGGAACTATTGGTATTGAGGTTCCAAATAAGAACCCAACAATGGTTTCGATGAAAAGCGTTATCGGTTCAGCTAAGTTTCAAGAAGCTGAAATGGAATTGCCAATTGCTTTGGGTAAAACAATTTCAAATGAAACATTTGTTGTCGATTTAGCCAAAATGCCTCACTTATTGATGGCAGGAGCTACAGGACAAGGAAAATCGGTGGGTTTAAATGCGGTCTTAACTTCTTTGTTGTACAAAAAACACCCAGCCGAAGTAAAATTTGTTTTAGTAGATCCTAAAAAAGTAGAGTTAACACTATTTAATAAAATCGAAAGACATTATTTGGCTAAATTACCAGATATTGAAGATGCTATTATTACAGATAATGCAAAAGTTGTAAATACATTAAATTCACTTTGTGTTGAAATGGACAATCGTTACTCTTTGTTAAAAGATGCAATGGTTCGAAATATCAAAGAATACAATGATAAATTTAAAGGAAGAAAATTAAATCCAGAAGCAGGACACCGATTTTTGCCTTATATTATTTTGGTAGTCGATGAGTTTGCCGATTTAATTATGACTGCAGGAAAAGAGGTAGAGGTTCCTATTGCGCGTTTGGCACAATTAGCGCGTGCAATTGGAATACATTTAATTATTGCAACGCAACGTCCATCGGTAAACGTAATTACAGGTTTGATAAAAGCGAATTTCCCTGCGAGAATTGCTTTTAGAGTTACCTCAAAAATAGATTCACGTACTATTTTGGATACGCAAGGTGCAGATCAGTTAATTGGACGAGGAGATTTACTGTATTCAAATGGTAATGATGTTATTCGTGTGCAATGTGCATTTGTAGATACACCCGAAGTAGAGAAAATTACTGATTTTATAGGTTCGCAAAAAGCATATGCAACAGCTTATTTGCTTCCAGAGGTTATTGGAGAAGAAAGTGGCATTAATCTTGATGTGGATATCTCCGAAAGAGATACTTTATTTAGAGAAGCTGCTGAGATAATTGTTAATGCGCAACAAGGTTCGGCTTCATTATTACAAAGAAAATTAAAACTTGGCTACAACCGTGCTGGTCGATTGATAGATCAATTAGAAGCGGCAGGGATTGTTGGTCCTTTTGAAGGTAGTAAGGCTAGAAGTGTGAATATTTTAGATTTAAGTTCTCTTGATCAATTTTTTAACAATGAACAAAACTAATTAAATCATGAAATCAACTATTCTAAACTTTAAAAAGAACAATGTAAACAGCCTGACTAAGAGGGTTCTTCAAATTGTTTTTTTATTCCTTGTTACTTTTTCTACTCAGGCTCAAGATAAAAAAGCCAAAGAATTACTGGATCAAGTTACAGCAAAGGTAAAAAGCTACGATAATATTGTTATTGATTTTAAATACAGTCTGAATAATAGTAAAGAGAATATTAATCAGGATAGTAAAGGAAATGTTACCATAAAAGGAAATCAGTTTGTGCTGAATTTTATGGGTGTTACAAAGATTTTTGATGGTCAGAAAACATATACAATCGTTCCAGAAGATGAAGAAATTACAATTTCTAAAGTCAATGAGAAAGATGATAATGCGATTACGCCTTCAAAAATGTTGACTTTCTTTAATTCAGGTTATAAATATACAATGGATATTGTTCAGAATGTAAAAGGAAGAAAAATCCAATACATTAAATTAATCCCAACAAGTGCTAAGGATCAGCGTAAAGAAATCCTTTTAGGGATCGATGTGCAAACAAAGCATATTTATAATTTAATCGAAATGGGAAAGAACGGAACAAAAACTACATTAACCGTTAATTCTTTTAAAACCAATCAGCCATTATCAAAAAATCAGTTTACCTTTGTGCAAAGTAAATATCCAAATTATTATATCAATAAACTAGATTAATTACGGGTTGAAAATATTAGACAAATACTTATTAAAGACTTTCCTTCTTACATTTACTACGGTATTTGTAATTCTATTTTTTATATTCATTCTTCAAACCGTTTGGCTGTTTATAGCCGAATTGGCGGGTAAAGATTTGGATTTAATTCTTGTTGTTAAATTCTTACTGTTTTCGATGCCACGAATTATTCCGTTGGTATTGCCGTTATCTGTTTTATTGGCTTCGATTATGACCTTTGGGAATTTAGCCGAAAACTATGAATTTGCTGCAATGAAAGCATCAGGGATTTCGCTACAGCGAGCCATGAGAGGTTTATTTGTATTCATATGTTTTTTGAGTATAGTAGCATTCCTTTTTGCAAACAATGTTATTCCGTACGCTGAATATAAGTTTATAAACTTCCGAAAAAGTATCGCGCAAGCTAAGCCTGCAATGGCTATAGCCGAAGGACAATTTAGCGATGTTGGGTTTTACAATATTAAAGTAAATAAAAAGTCTGGTCCAAATGGAAATCATCTTACAGGGGTGACTATTCATGAAAAGGCAAATAATAGCGGTGAGAATAAAACGGTTATTAAATCTAAAACAGGTGAATTAATAAGTAATGATAAATCTAGTATTTTACAGTTAGTACTTAATGATGGATATTATTACCAAGATGTAACCCCCAAGAAATACGAAGATAGAAGCAAAATGCCTTTTATTAAAGCGTCATTTAAAAAGGAAATCATCAACATAGATTTATCTGAATTAAACAAAGTTGAGGATAATCAAGAAGTAGGTAATACCAATGGAATGCTTAATGCTAGCGAATTACGCTATACTTTGGACTCCTTGACTAAAAATCTAAATACCGAAATTCTTTCTTTTTCAGAAAACATCAATCAAAAGGTTGGAATTGCAAAAGGAATACCAACGGTTAAGCTTGATAAAAAGAAAAAGCCATTGCCAAATGATCTTTTATCGCTTTATACCAATGAAAAAAAGGTAGAAATACTAAAAGTAGCGAATAGCAATCTTACAAGCACAATGTATTCTATCGAAAGTACAAAGAATGAATTAAAAGAAAAACAGCGAAATATTAACCGACATTTGATGGCGCTTTACGAGAAATACGTAATTGCTTTTGCTTGTTTTTTGATGTTTTTTATTGGTGCACCACTTGGAGCAATTATTAGAAAAGGAGGACTTGGATTACCAATAGTCTTTGCGGTTTTGATATTTATTACATTCCACTTTATCAATACTTTCGGAAAAAGAATCTCACAAGAAGATGGACTGACTCCTTTTATGGGGGCATGGATGTCTACTTTTATACTTACGCCATTAGCAGTTTTATTAACGTATCGCGCTACTAACGATATTGGGTTAATAAGCATGGATGCTATTTTGACGCCAATAAATAAGTTATTTAAAAAATTCTCTGAGAGGTTTATTTCTTCTCAAAACAAAACCTAACTATGTCAACAAATAAAATACAACTTAATACTATTGAAGAGGCTATTGAAGCTATTCGTCAAGGTGAAGTAATTATTGTAGTAGATGATGAAGATCGTGAAAATGAAGGTGATTTTCTTGCCGCGGCAGAAAAAGTAACTCCAGAAATGATTAATTTCATGGCAACACATGGTCGTGGATTAATTTGTGCACCATTAACAGAAAGTCGTTGTAAAGAATTGGACTTAAGGCCAATGGTTACTAATAATACGGATCATATGGAAACTGCATTTACGGTTTCAATTGATTTAAAAGGGAATGGAGTAACTACAGGTATTTCTGCTTCTGATAGATCGCAAACGGTATTAGCATTAACAGATTCTAATACAAAACCGCATGAGTTAGCAAGACCAGGGCATATTTTTCCATTGGTAGCAAAACAGGGTGGCGTATTAAGAAGAACTGGACATACAGAAGCAGCTATTGATTTTGCTAGATTAGCAGGGTTTAAACCAGCAGGTGTAATTTGTGAGATTTTAAATGAAGACGGAACAATGTCTCGTTTGCCACAATTAGTAGAAGTTGCAAAAAGATTTAACTTGAAGTTGGTTTCTATAGAGGATTTAGTTGCTTATAGAATGAAGCATGATAGTTTAATTGTAAAGAAAGAAGATTTTGATCTAGAGACTCGTTTCGGAACCTTCCGTTTAAGAGCTTATGAGCAAACTACCAATAAGCAAATTCATATTGCATTAACAAAAGGAAATTGGAGCTTAGGAGAATCAATCCTTACGAGAATTAATTCTTCGCAGGTAAATAATGATTTATTAGGTACATTAACTAATAATCCAGAGCAACAATTAGATGATATGTTTAAGGTGATTAATGAGAACGGAAAAGGAGCAGTATTGTTTATCAATCAAGATATGCAAGCTGTGAATTTATTAAGTCGAATTACAGAGCTTAAAGTATTGCAATCGCAAGGAATAATGAAAGCACCAAAAGTGATCATTGATAGTAAGGATTATGGTATAGGAGCGCAGATTTTACATGATATTGATATTTCTAAAATCCGATTAGTATCAAATACAGAACAAACAAAACGTGTTGGGATGATAGGTTATGGACTTGAAATAACAGAATACGTAAGTTACTAATGAATATGGGGACATTAGAAGAAAGAATTTTAAAATCAGAGACGCATATTTTTAAAGCAGTTTTTCCGAATACTACGAATCATTATGATACATTATTTGGAGGAACGGCATTACAACTTATGGATGAAGTTTCTTTTATCTGTGCTACAAGATTCAGTCGAAAGAAAGTGGTAACAATATCTACAGGACAAATTGATTTCAGAAAAGCGATACCTGCGGGAACGTTAATCGAATTAGTTGCCAAAGTAATCAGTGTTGGAAGAACAAGCTGTAAAATTCACGTGGATATCTTCATGGAACAAATGTATTCAGAACTTCGTGAAACGGTGGTTTCAGGGACTTTTTCGTTTGTTGCTGTTGATGAAAACAAGAAACCAGTATCAATTTTGGATAATTCCGAAGTATAAAAGTTAAAAGGTTTTTCTCGTAAATACTGATAATTAGATACTTGAAAAAAGTGTGAAAAAATATATAAAAAAAGCGCTTAAAAAGTTTTTATAATCGAAAAAGCGTCCTATATTTGCACTCGCAATCAGATAACGAAAGCGACATACTGGAGAAATGGCAGAGCGGTCGAATGCGGCAGTCTTGAAAACTGTTGACTGTCACAGGTCCGGGGGTTCGAATCCCTCTTTCTCCGCGAAAAGCACCTCATTGAGGTGCTTTTTTTGTTTAACCTCAATTTTGTTTTTTCTGAGGAACGAACATTTTCAAAAGAAGTTAATACAAAGTGATTTTAGATTGTCGAGCTACTAACGGAGACTCTTCGTTTCTCAGAGTGACAAGTTTGCGCTTGTTTCAGAATCTCCGCAAGAAACTAACGTAAAATATTCCTGTATTGTCGCGCCACTAAAGAGGGTGCTATCAAGAAGTTTTTTTTTAACCACAATCTTGTCTTTCTGAGGCACGAAGAATCTCCGCAAGAAACTAACACAAAGTATTCCTGTATTGTCGAGCTGCTAACGAAGACTCTTCGTTCCTCAGAGTGACAAGTTTGCGATTGTTTGAGAATCTCCGCAAGAAACTAATACAAAGTATTCCTGTATTGTTGAGCTTCTCACGAAGACGCTTTATTCCTCAGAGTGACAAGCTTGCGTTTGTTTAATTTACTATAATTAAGAAATGAAAAATAAGCGTTGCTATTTTTGTGGATGTTGATTTGATACGTTTAAGGTGTCTCTAACTCTCGGTCTCCTTTGTTCTGGTTGCAAATTTTTAAGTTCGCTTTCTTCGGCAAAAGTGGTATCCTCTTTGAATTTACCAGTAGAAATTTCAAAATCATCTGCGGTACCTGTAATTTTCATCGGAATATTAATAAAACCCATCGGTGGTAGCCCTAGTCGGAAACCTATATTCAATTTACCATCCATAGTAACTTGACCTTCTAATTTACCTCTAAAACCAGCCATTTTCATAATGGTAGGTGTAATGCTCATTACGTTGTTTTTGATGGTAGAATGAATGTCAATTTTATTAAAAGAGGCTTTTTCTAAGTCTGCCGCATCAGCTTTTTTTGCAACATGGTTTAAAAGCTTAAAATTTTTAAATTTAATATCTTCAAGCGTCAATGTTCCTTCACCGTTAATAGATTTAAAATCAATATCCATGTTTTGATCAATACTTCCAGCAAGTTGATAGTCTACCGAAACCAAACCATAGGCATCTTTGGCCATATTAACCATTTTTGCAAAAATCGGAATTTCTGCATATGCGCGTTGAATATCAAAATTACTAGCTTTAAAATTAGCATTATATTTAGCTAAAAGACGATGTTGGGCTTTGTAATCTCCTGTCATCTCTATTTTGGTACCAGCCATATTAAAAGCGGCCTGAGTTATTTGAACCTTTCGGTCGTTAACGATTAGGTTTCCATTAAAATCATTAATCTTGTAGGTGTCGAATTCAAGTTGTTTAACTTTTGCAGTGATTTTTAGATCTGCCGTCTTTGGAATTCTAATTACATAGTTTTTATTTTTGTCTTTGTTATTTTTATAGGTATTGTTTACGGTTGTAGAATCCGTTTTTTGTGTTGCTTCTTCTTCGGCTTTTTGATCTGTATAGAGTGCGATCATATCAAAAAATTCCTTTGCGTTGATATGATTACTAGAAAGATCTATATCAGCTTTCAGTTTTTCATTATTTTGATACAGATACTTTTTGTTAAAAAGATATCTTAAAACGTTATGGATAGAGCCATTCAATACAATGTCGGATTTACCATATGAGGCATTGAAATCTTCAAACCGCATCTTATCTTTAAAAAATTTGAATGTTCCTTTAGAAATTTGAAAGGTCTCTGGGAACAAAACGCTCTTTATAGTTATGTTTTTGGCCTGGAGTTTTCCGCCATTTTTAATATTGTCGTAATTTTTGGCATCTAAATCTTTTTTAGAGCCTTTTGCGATAAGATTAGCTTCGATTAAGCCTGAGATGCTAACATCTTTAATGGGGAATATTTTAGTTAATTTGCCAATATCTAAAGTTCCTTGCGTTTTGATGTTGTAAACTAAATCGTTAAGATTAGTAATTTCTCCTTCTATTTTAAAAGGGGAGCCTGCTAAAAGGAATTCCAAAGGTTGTACTTTTACGTTTAAATCCTGTGCAGTGCCTTTGATGCTTGTTATGGCTGTGCTAACGTTTATATTCTCGATGGGAATATTTGGGAATTTAAGTGATTTTAAATATCCGTTTTTAATAGTTATAATTGTTTTTGATGAGGGGTATTTTTTTTCTTTACGGTTTAAAACGCCACTTAGTTTTACTTTTGCATTCAATTCCCCTTTAACTTCCAGGCTGTCTAATGGGTAGAATTTGTGTATTGAAGCTAGGTTGATTTTAGAATCTAATTCGGTGTCTACCGTAAAAGGATATAATTTACGTAATTCAAAGCGGCCACGAATAAAATTGTCAAGAGCCTCAGCGTTCAAATTGGCAATTTTACCTGAGATATTACGTAAAATACTGTCTTTTGCAGTTAAGCTTAAATCTAAATTGATGTTTTTTATGGCTTCAGTTTTGGCTTTATTTTTTAAATAACCATTTTTTAAACTGATCTTCAAATCAAATTTCGGAATACTTTTTATTATGGTATCCATTTTATTTAAACGGGTGCTAAAGCCCAAGTCTCTAAAAAACACACCATCGGCTTTTAAGTCTACAACGATTTGTCCGCGAATATCGTGCTGGTTTAGGTTTAAAGCTTCTTTAAATTTTGCCGCGTCT
This sequence comes from Flavobacterium branchiarum, assembly GCF_030409845.1. Classification (NCBI taxonomy): domain Bacteria; kingdom Pseudomonadati; phylum Bacteroidota; class Flavobacteriia; order Flavobacteriales; family Flavobacteriaceae; genus Flavobacterium; species Flavobacterium branchiarum. The sequence goes on from NZ_JAUFQQ010000003.1 coordinate 964,825, forward strand.
AAATGAGTATTTACAGCAGTTTTAATTTTTAATTTTTTAAAACCTTCTGAATGAAAATTAATGACAGTTTTCTTTTTGTCCAGATTAAAAGACAAGTTTTCTAAATCAAATTTTAATTTATTGATGTCTAAATCTCTAATCAAAGCTTTAGCATTGATATTGATGTCTTTTACAGGCTCTTTAATTTTTTTATAAGCAATAGTCCCTTTGTTGATTTGTAAATCTGCAGAAACAACTGGTTTTTCTGATTGGTCTTGCATGTATTTTCCTCGAGCAAAAATCCTGAAATTGATATTACCAGTAATGAGCATCTGTTCGCGCCACTTGTCGTAAGCGGGTGGCATGATTGAAAGCATTTCTTCTAATGTTGAATTTTTTGACTGCATTCGTAAGTCAAAATCATATCCTCCTTTTATGAATGCAAAATGGCCATTAAAAGAAAAAGGGAAATTTTTAATACGAACAGTATTTCGTTCGAATTTGAATTTAAGGGCTTTCGTATCTATGTCGGTAATAATTTCGGCATTTATAGGTTTATTTCGGACATAATCTATGCCGTTTACGTTGAAATCAAATGACTTTATTTTTACGGTAGAAGTAAGATCAAAATAAGCAGCACTTAAATCACCTGTTCCTTTATAGCTTAGGTCTTGAACTTTAAATTTTAAGACAGCACTTTTATCGTTATAGGAGATGTTTGTTTTGTTTATGATAACCCGTTTAATTTTAAATTCAGTCTGGGTAGTATCTGCAACAGCGTCAGAGGGCTTTACGATATCAAAATTTGACTTTCCTTTAGTATCGATTTCAAGATTTAAATTGGCGTCATCCAGATAAACAGCATCTAAAACAATTTTACCTTTTAATAAACTATAAAAATTGACTCCAACTGCAGCTGTTTTGGCGCTGACAACATTTTGTGCAGTTAGTTGAAAATCTTTGTTTACCACAGTGACATTTTTCGCATAAAGAATCAATGCTGGAAAATGTTTAAAAGCAGATAGTCCGATTTCGTCGAAACGCAGTTGTGCATTTAGATTTTCATTAGCTACATTTTCTATTTTAGCTCTGATTTCATCTTTAAAAATATAAGGAACAATTGTGAGAACAATTACTAAAAATATAAATAAGGTTAGAATAATGATTGCAACCTTTTTGAAGAACTTCTTAGTCATTTTTTATAACGTGGGGTTTGTAATTTTTTAAAAATAGATATTTAAGTAGGTATGAAAAAATCTAGATTGTGATATTAACTAAAAAATAACAATCCTAAATGAATTTGGGTTATTCATGTAAGTATAATCGAATAAATCAATTTTAACAATTTGTTTAAAGGTGTGTTTCATGTATATATGTCTCTTTTTTATGTGCTATTATTTTATTTTAAAATAGTTTAAAAAAAAGTTGTTATAATCCAAAAAAGCTTCTTATATTTGCACTCGCAATCCGATAACGAAAGCGACATACTGGAGAAATGGCAGAGCGGTCGAATGCGGCAGTCTTGAAAACTGTTGACTGTCACAGGTCCGGGGGTTCGAATCCCTCTTTCTCCGCGAAAAGCACCTCATTGAGGTGCTTTTTACATTTCAATACTTTTCTTACTTTACAAAATCCAAATTTTACAGGATCGGGTGCAAAAGTTGGGGATTATGCAAAAATATTGGATAATCTGAATAAAAAAAAATGGATCAGATAGTAAACGTGTTCATGGAAAAACACTTTTAAATGTTGATATTTCTTTACCTTGTCTTCTAGAGCAAATAAAAATTGTCAATTTTCTTTCTATTATTAATGATAAAATTAATAATTGTCAGTTACAAATTGAAAAAATGTAGGCTTGGAAAAAAGGATTATTGCAACAAATATTTGCGTAAATAAAAGTTAAAATAATAAGCCTATAAGTTGATTGTATGGAAATAGTTAATATATTTGCAATCGTTGAGAAGACATTATTAGCCATTCAATTTGGGCAGAATGACTGTGATGAATTTACGTTAGCATTCAGGAATTGGAACGATACAGAGTATTTAGAAGATTTTTTTGAAAATAATAAAACTGATTTGCAATCAGGTTTTTACGGAACTATATCAATTGAAAAAGCTATTTTTTCAACAATAGAGGAAGCAATAATCTTTGAAGAAACAATCAGGAGAATTGCAAAAATTGGAAAATTTGAAACAAATGATTCATTGCAAGATTTAGTTTTTTATCCATTACACAAAAATGACCAAACTTATATACTACAAGAATCTAAGGCATATGGAACGGGAAATTCATCTTGGCTTCGCATTTATGCCGTGCGTATTAATCCCGAATGCTTCGTTGTCTCAGGAAGCGCAATAAAGCTCACGGGAGCAATGGATGAGCAAGACCACACCGAAATAGAATTATCAAAACTAAAAATTACAGCATCATATTTAAAAGAAAATGGACTATTAGAGGAAGACGACTTCGGATACATAGACATCATTACCTAAAACTACCATTATGAAAAATCAAGACCTGAGTAACAAATTAGAAGTATTAGTTTCTAAAGCTCCTAGCAAATGGATAGAAGAAAGCAACAAAAGATTTGAGGACAAAGAAGGTTTACGTTATTCTCAACAAGTTGCAGTTCGTATTTTAAGAATACTTAGAGAGAGAAAATTATCGCAAAAAGACTTAGCTAATCTCCTTGATGTATCACCACAGACAGTTAACAAATGGGTTAAAGGTTCTGAAAATATTGGTTTATTTACAATAGGAAGAATTGACAAAGCATTAGGAATTGAATTAATACACGTTAATGAAAATAACAATTGTCTTACTATTGACTGTAGTAATATGACAACAATGAGTAGACAAATTCATTCACATCTGAATAAAATTGAGAAGACTATTGAAGGCGAAAAAGAAACAAAAGTAATTCCTTTAGGTACTTATATTACGGATAAAGAATGTCCAGAAGTAAATTATTATGAATAACAAAATGGAGACAAAAAAAAATATTGCCTTTAGGTTACTAAACATAGTTACAGAACAATTCGCAACATTTGAAGTTGAAAATGTCCCGAATGAAAACGATTTACAATCAGATTTGCAATTTTCAATTAATCCTGATGATAGAATTATTGCTTGCAAAATGAAATTTCAATTTCTTCATTCTGGTCAACCAATTGTCGTATTAACCGTAATTTGTAATTTTGATATTGAGCAAGAATCATGGAATAAAAACATACTTTCAAACAAGAAAGTTACTTTTCCTAAACACTTTTTAGAACATCTTTGTGTGATTACAGTGGGAACAGCAAGAGGAATATTACATGCAAAAACAGAAAACACTTCTTTTAACAAATTTATCATACCTACTTTAAATGTATCTAATTTAGTAGAAAAAGATGTTGTTTTTGATATAAAATAAATACAATCATATTGTGATTACCTTGCTAGTTAGCAAGATTTTCTTAAGTATTTTCTTTACAAGATTACGGGTTAAGTAGATTCGATGAAAAAACGGTTTTGTGTTAGTAATTAGTTGCCATTACTTCGTTTTTTAGAAAGACAAGTTTACTGCTGTTTCTGTATTGGTCTTTTTAAAGCCCCTTATTTTCTAAAGACCAGTATATCATTCCGTTTTCTGTCTTTAATTGGGAGAAATTAAACTTAGTAAGTAGATTGATTGAGCTTGTGTTTTCTGTCAAACAGCTTGCAGTAATTTCTTTTATAATTTCATTGGAGAAAGCCCAATTTATAATTTCTTTTACAGCCTCTTCAGCAAATCCTTTTCGTCTTTCTTCTTTAATTATTCCGTAACCAAGATCAATATTATTCCCTTTAGGATTAAATCCTTTGAAACCTAAATCCCCAATTATTTCTGAAGTATCTTTTTTAATTATCATCCAAGATTCAAAACCTGTTGGAGCAGTAACCTTTAGTAGATTAGTAATTATTCTGGGTAGCGTTTCGATAACATCATTGTCAGGCCAACTTTTGCCTTTTTTTAAATTCAGACGCTCCAAATCGCTATAATCATCATTTAATACATTCTTGCAAATCTGGATTGTAAATGGGATAAGTAATAATCTTTCGGTTGTTAACTGCTTAATTTTTAAGGATTCAACTTTCATTATTTGTAACTGTTTATATATGGCTTCTTATTGGTTTTATTGCATCTAAAAATAACACTTTTAGGATTTAATTCAAAATGATGAGATGAATGTAAAAAGTCCTTTTTATCTTTTTTTGTAACCCTTTTTTTAACGAAACGGTTTTTTTTGTTTGTCTGTTCAAACGTTTTTTATCTGCAATCTTTTCATTTTGAGGAGCGAAAAAACATCAAATAATTCTTGTGAAACAGGCCTGTTTTATGCCTATTACATTATTAAAACGAAAGACATTTGCCATTTTTTAGAACTAAATTCGTAACCGTTTAGCGTATTAATTTGCTTTTAATCGATATTTTAAAGAGAAAAAACAATATTAATACATATATTCGCAGAAAAATTTTTTGAATGAAAATTCTATTACGCTTATTACTATTTAGTTCTTTTCTTAATTTTAGTATATATGCTCAAAATGAGACTAATATCACTTACGGATTAAAACTTGGAGGAATCTTTTCTAAAATCAGCAATTTACCTGAAAGTATAAAAGGTAGAGATAACACACTTGATAATAGTGAATTGGAAACCAAAGGAGGGTATGGTGTAGAAGGTGGATTCTTTTTAAATTTCAAACTTCGCGATACCCGTGTTGCAATTCAGCCGGAACTGTTATTTAGACAATCTTCTCAAACAGTCAATTATCACGACACTACGGGCAAGGAGTTTGAATTGGGATTGCATTATTCTTATCTGCAAATAGGAGCCTTGTATAAAGTATATCCCTACGAAGGTCTGAATTTAGGATTTGGTGCTTTTTATGGCGTCAGTTTATCTCCCAATAATGTTACTTACAAATCTAACGAGGCAGGTGGTATGTACGATGTTGCTACCAGACAATTCTATCAGGATGGTCTCGACGGAACCGATGATTTCTCATTGTGTTTTGCATTAGGATATGAATTACATCAGAGTATTCATTTTGATTTGCGCTATTATTTAGGCGTAAAAGATGTAGTTAACAGTAGTTCATCCTCTTTTCAGTTTATAGAGAATCAAAACAAAAGTGGTGTTCTTTCTTTTTCGTTAGGCTATAGTTTTCACGAATGGTAATTTCAATAAAAAACATGAAAAAAATTATTTTGCTACTAGTATTAGTGAGCACAACATCGCTATTTGCACAAGGTGACAGAGAAATAACGTACGGCTTTTTTGGTGGGGGTATCTATTCTAAAATGTCAAATCTTCCCGATGTAATTGTTCCAAAAGGAATTTTCAATGGGTATACTTTAAAAGAAGAAGGTAAGTTTGGAGGCACGGCAGGACTGGTAATCAATTGGAAATATCCTTATGCGAGAGTAAGTATCCAAACAGAAATGTCCTATTCGGGTCAAAGTACCGATTTGAATTATAAAGACGCTAAGGGATTGAAATACAAAATGACTTTTGGGTATAATTACCTTAATGTTGGAGCGCAATTTAAATATTATCCTGTTGAAGGATTTTATATAGGTGCAGGTCCGTATGTAGGATTTAATCTCACGGGAGACAATATAAAATACAGCTCAAACAGTCAAGAAGTATTCGGTAATTCTGGTGTTTATTTTGAGCCAGATGCCACAGTTCAAAAAGGATTGAAAGGAGCATTAACGGGAAAGAATTATTTTTACGGGATGCTTTCTGCAGGTTATGAATTCAGTTCCAATTTATCTATTGGAGCCCGATATACTTTAGGTCTTACAGATGCTTTGACTACAGAAGAAAACGGATTTCGCTACAGCGAAAATAAAAACAAGATCAATAGTTTTTCATTGGTCATAGGATATTCCTTTAATTTTGATGATTTGGCCAATTTCTAAAAATCCATCTTCATTCTAAAAAATAGGCAATTATGAACAGAAAGATATTTTTAGCATTGGTTTTTATCATGTTATCAAAAAGTAATCTGGTTTTCTCTCAGCAAAAAGTGTTGCCAGGAGCGGTAGAAGATCCGTCTTTTTGGATAAAAACCCGCAATAGTGGTGAGGCTTATTATTGGGAAAGCCTGACGACAAAAGAAGGAAAGATTTCTGGTAGAAAACATACCGGAACAACCTTTAATTTTAATCCCAGTATTATTTTTGATACAGCTCAGGACTCTCTGATTTTACCCTTGGGTATAGCGCGTAAAAGACAACAGACTTTATTTATGGTTTATAAAGTAAAAGATAGTTTGAAAGAACAATTTTTATGGACGATAAACGATCCCCAAAAAACACTTTCTGTAGCGACCAACAAACGCTTGGTCGATTTAAAAAGATACTCGTACCAGACGTATCAGGAAAAAATAAAACCGCATAAAGCGAATATTCATTTTTTTCAGCAGAATATAACCGATAGTGTAGCAAAATCATCACTATTAACCATTGGACAAAAATCTAAATTAAATAAATTACCACCAGAAGAATTTAAAGGTAACATTAGTGAAATCCTAGTTTACAATAGAGTTTTATCTGGAAGGGAAACTCAAAAAGTAATGAGCTACTTGGGGATTAAATACGGAATTTCCCTATCTCAATTCGAGAATAAAAATTACGTTAACAGTTTAGGCGAAACCATCTGGGACATTGACCAACATAAAAAATTTGACGGTTCAATTACTGGAGTTGGAAGAGATGATGCGAGTGGCTTATTGCAACTAAAAAGTAGTAATATGATCGATGAAGGACTTTTGACCCTAGCACTCAAAAGCAAATCGAATAAAATCCCTAATAATTATTTTACTTTTTGGAGTGACAACGGAAAAAATCTTCTGGTAAAAAAACAGGAGCAGGGCGAACCAATCGGAATAGCAAGACAATGGCAATTGGATTTTACAAACCCAGGGGATCTTAGTCTTAATTGGACATTAAATCCAAACTTCATAAAAGGAACGCTACCCGCAGATACTTATTATTGGTTGTTAGTAGATTATTCAGGTAAAGGAACGTATGACGAAAAAGACTCTGAATATGTTCGTTTGGGAAGTACGTCTTCCAAAGAAAAATTAACGTTGACAGATTTCAACTGGGACAAGCAAAAAACAGGGAAAACCAAGTTTACAATAAAAATTGCACCCAAAATGTTCAGCAGAGTTTGGATTACCGAAGCGACTTGTGGTCTTTTGGGGTCTGGTCAGTTAAATTACACCATTGAGGGAGGAGAAGCTCCATTTACGGTTACCGTAAAAAAAGAAGGAAGTGATGTTGTAGAAAAACAATGGAGCCAAACGGCCAAAAGTACAACAGGATTGCAACTTTCATCAGGTACGTATGATTATATCGTACGTGATACAAGAGGAAATATCTACACAGAAACTGTTTTTGTAGCTGATAAACAAGGAACTGTTCCTAACTTAAAATCAGATTATTTGTTAACCAATGGAAATGCTTTAACGCTGGATGCGAGCAAGGATCTTCCGGCAGGAAATTACGAATACCAATGGTTTTATGAAGGAGATTTTATAGACAATAATCCAAAAATCTTTTTAGATCAAGCGGGTAGCTATGAATTAAGACTAGTAAACGATCAGGGCTGTAAGACTTCGACAAAAATTGCCGTTGCAACAGATGGAAAAGAAATAACAGAATCGACTGTCGTTATTTTGTATCCAAACCCAACTCCAGATGGTCGTTTTTCTGTGGCTATGCAGTTTCCTCACAAAACAAACGCAACCATTACGGTATATTCTCCGACTGGTGCGCTTGTAAAACAACAACAGTTACAACAAATAGAAACGTATTTGCATGATGATGTGATAAAAGGATCAAGCGGTATGTATTTGGTGACAGTAAATTCAGAATTTGGAACTAAAACGTTCAAAGTTATTGTGAAATAGTATGTTGCGTGCAATTACTTTGTCAATTTGCTTCGCTCGGGTCGCAAAATGACATGTAACGGCTAGTGCTAATTTCTCGTGACTAATCATGAAATTAATTGCACCCAACGGCTTGTGAAATAATTTAAAAATAAACGATTGCCCCATAATAGATTAACCTACTTTATGAAAAATAAAATTATAGTATTGGTATTTTTACTAGGTTCTTTTTTGTTTGCTGCCAATTTTGGTCCGTACAAAATAGTTGCTTTTTTTACCAAAAATACTTCTGAAGAAAAAGCATTGACTGTTGCTACAATAGATTCGATGGCTATTCTTAAAAACGAAACTAAGAGTACAAAGTCATTTAGCGCAGATATTGCACAAGGAATTATAGGTATTACAAATGCGGATGATATAGATGATGCTTATGATAACGTTTTTCATCTTAAAGTAGATGCTTTACCATCAAATGAAGAAAACGCGTATTTAGAATATGAACTATATGGATATGATCAGGCTGCATCAATTTCGAGAAGTTTAAATAACCAGCCCAGTATAGGAGGGCAATTTTTATCACATAATAAAAACTGGACCAAACAATCGGAATTACTTTCAGAAAAAGCATTGCGTGCCGGAGATAACGTATTGTTATTTACTGCTCCCGAAGGTATTTCGAATTCGTATAAAGTAAAAAATGTTCGCATTGTTTACAAAACAGCTATTGCTTCGAGTCATTTTACCTTACTACAATCGGAGGATAAACGATACATTAAAGGAACTAATTTTCCGTCTCAAATAAAGAGAATGAATATTGGCGGAATCGAAATTGACGTTAATCAGCCAGAATTTGAATTGGTTTTCGATGCCAAAGAAACAGGGAATTCTATTTTAGTAACCAAGGAAACTACTTCGGGGGTACTTATAAATGAAAAAATAGAGGCAAAGCAATTTTTAAAAGTCAATAGTTTCAGGGCATTAGAAAATGCTAAAGAACGTACCTTCAAAACGATTCAATTTGAAACAGAAAATAAATTAGCTTATAAAAAATTCCAAGCTGTTTTTCCGATTGGAGCCTTAAAAAAAAATGTATCGGTTTCGGTAAGCGGACTCCGAAAAATTGATATTGCCCCGCTAAACTCGGCGATGGTAAATGTTACAGGAACTAATGCTGGATTTAGGCTATTACCACACGGAACTATTTTTGAAAAAGCGGTAACCTTATCAGTACCATATGATAAAAAAATAATTCCCGAAGGATATACTGAGAAAGATATTGATGTATTTTATTTTGATGAAAACAAACGATTGTGGCAGAAAGTAACTAGGGATTCCTTAGAAATTAAGCAAGGAATCATTAAGGCAAAAACGACCCACTTTACAGATTTTATAGCTGGAATTATCAAAATGCCCGAATCTCCAGAAACTTCGAGTTATACACCCACGAGTATCAAGGATTTAAAAGCGGCGAGTCCGTTGATAGGCATACAGTCTATTGCGCCACCAACTGCAAACGGAAGAGGAACAGCAAGCACAGGATTCGGAATTGCGATTCCAAACGGAAGAGGAGGGATGCAACCTTCGTTTAATTTGCAGTACGATTCAGACGGAGGACACAGCTGGGCAGGAACAGGATGGGACGTTTCGGCGCCGGCCGTAAGTATTGAAACCCGTTGGGGAGCACCTCGATACGATACAAATCTAGAAACAGAAACGTATTCGATTGCAGGCGAAGCTTTGATTCCGAATTCGCATAGAGCCGAATGGGTTGGAAGAACAACCGATAAACAATTTTATCCAAGACGCGAAGGCGCTTTTCAGCAGATTATCCGAAAAGGAAATTCGCCTAAAAACTATTATTGGGTTGTAAAAGACAAAAGCGGTGTGGCGAGTTATTACGGAGGAACTGCTTCGGGGCTTGCAACTTCAGGGATTTTACAGGATGCATCTGGGAATATTGGCCATTGGGCGCTTTGTCTTCAGGTGGATTTAAAAGGAAATACGGTTGAGTATGAATACGATAAAAAAGATGGTGAACTCTATCTTAAAAAAGTATATTACACAGGTTTTGGCACTCAAAAAGGAAATTACAACATTACTTTTGTAAAAAACGGAGACTTAGGAGAAGCCAATCGCCTTGACGTTCAAGTTTCGGCACGATTAGGATTCAAGCAACTGAACAATCAATTATTACGAAAAATAGAAGTCCGTTATAAAGACCAAATGGTGCGCAGTTACGAGCTGCAATATACCGAAGGTGCCTTTAAGAAAACATTACTTAAATCGGTTTCAGAGTATGATTCCGAATCTAAATTGTTTTATACCAATACGCTAGATTATTTCGATGATGTTCGTGATGCCTCGGGTAAATACAATCCGTTTGGCCCAGAGCAACGATGGAATGTGCCTAGTGATAATATTAAACAAGGTTTTTCTGGAATTAAGGATTTTGAAAGTAATCATACATTAGCGGGAAGTACTAATGCAACAAGTTCAGGAGTTAGCTATCGTGTGGGAGTTGGTTTTGGAATAGGGAGTTACAAAAATAATACAATTGGTGCCCACGGGGGTAATAGTTGGGGGAACTCTGAAACTTCAATCTCATTAATAGACCTAGATGGGGATTCTTATCCTGATAAAGTTTTTAAAATAGGTAATGCTATTTATTATCGAAAAAACTTGCATGCAACGCTACCTAATACATTTGGAGAGGCGAAAAAAATAGAAGGAATTGATAATTTAGGAATCAATAAAAGTAAAACTTTTAGTTGGGGGGTTGATGCTATAGTAGGATTTTCAAAGGCAACAGCAAATATTGGTTACGATGAACAACGTACAACTACTTGGACAGTCAGTTATTTTATGGATTTTAACAATGATGGTCTACCCGATTTTGTAAAAGACGGTAAAGTGTATTACAACCGTATTGTAGCTGGTGTTCCTACCTTTTTAGTCTCTAGTTTACAAACTCCAGCCCCAGTTTTAGGAGGAGGTTCCATAATTTTAGAAAAGCCAGATACGACTGCTGAACTTGCAGAATTGCTAGAAAAAAATCCATTGCATGATGTAGTAAGAATGTGGCAAGCTCCCGTAAAAGGGACAATTTTGGTAACACAGAATTATCAGTTGATAGAAGATACATCAAACGAAAGAAAAGAATATGTAACACGTAACGGTGTAGATAAGGCAGATGGAGTGCATTTGTATTTTCAAAAAAATAATACTTTATTATGGGAAGATAAAATTACGTCGACAGATTATAACGTAAAATATAAGCCAACTCAGACTTTACAGGTTGAAAAAGGGGAACGTCTGTATTTTAGAGTAAGCGCTGTTAAAGATGGTAATTTTGATCAAATAAGTTGGGATCCTTCTATCGAATATTCTGTAGTAGAAACTAAAAAAGGAAATTCTAATCTATTGGTACCAATTACAAGTGATGCAAAAGAAGCAAATGGTATTTCTTTGAAAAGTTTTCAGGCATCTATCGATTTTTTTGCTAGTCAGGCGAATCCAATCATAGTTCCTAAAGCGGGTTTAATTGCATTTTCTGGTAATTTTAAAAAGGCTGTTACTTCGGATCATGTTATTTTAAAAATTACTCAAAATGTAATTGGAGCTACAATTGCAGAAACGGTTCTTTATGAAAAACGGTTTTTAGCTTCAGAGACTGTAGACTTTGATTTAAGTGCTTTAAGTTTTCCTATTACAGAAGAAAATGCTTTTATAACCATTAATTTAGTGTCCCCAACTAATATAGATGTTAAATCACTCTATTTTGATGGAACAATGATTTTACCTGCTGAAGCTAATATTCCTGCAGCAGATAACATGAGGAAAATTGATATTGGACATCGTTTTTATTCTAAAATAGATGGAAATTATATAATTAGTGGTATTGTACCTACTATTGGTGGTAAATTAAAATTATTTACTAAGCCCGAGAATTTTGTTTTGGGAATCCCATTAGCAGACAAAAGAAAATATAACGGAAATGTTCTTATAACTGCGAAACAAAATGGGAAACTCGTTGGTAGAGTTAATTATAAAATGGAACAGAGTATTTTATCTTTAGATAATTCACCTTTTGATTCTTCTTATAATTATCCTGATGTAGAAAAAGATATTCCGATAGATTTAGAGATTTATGTTAGTAATCCTATTCTTAATGAGATTATAAAGGCGTACCCAAAGAATAATAATTTCATTATAAATTATGAGGTTACAGACGAGGTGACAAATCCAAATCAACCGATATCTTGGGAGATGACTACGGACGAATTTAGTGTCTATTCTGATTTGAATGACAGTGCAAAAGAGGTTTCGCTTCAATATAAAAACTGGGGACGCTTTATTATTAATGGTAATCTTGCAAGTAGTTTGATCGATCAAACCAAGTTACAGTTTAATAACAATAGTGGAGCTACAGATAGTAATTTTCCAGACTTTGACTCTTTAGACCCTGATGCAATGCCAGAGGGTTTTGATACCAGCAAGGAATATTTTATTCCTATGAGTGCTGTTTACTCTGACGGTATTTTATATGGAGGAGAAAAAGCCAGTTTTATTCAAAAAGAATTGATGGGTACAAGTCGTTTAGGAGAAGATGATTTTGCAGATTATATTGATTTTACTTCTTCAGGAACTAGTTTTGATTTTGGAGAAACAGAAGCTTTTAATATGATCTCTAAAAGTAAAAGCAGAAGTATTGGAGGCGGAGCTGGAGTAGATGTAGGTACAAACTTAGGTGGTGGGCTTACACGCTCAAAAGGAGATTCTTATGTTCTGCAAACCATGAGTGATTTTAATGGTGATGGTTTTCCGGATTATATTCGCGATACCGAGATACAATTTACCACACCATTAGGAAGTAAAAGTTCTCATAAAGCTACAATTGGTGATTTTAGCCAATCTAAAATAACGAGTACTGGTGGTAGTCTGACTGCTAGCTATAGCCACGGGGGGGCTCAAAGTTCTTTACAAATGTCGATTAATAAAGGTAAGGTTAAGTTTTATGCAGGGACTCATGCTAGTATTGGAGAAGCAATAAAAGTTGGAGGTACTGTTAGTTTAGGTGGTAATATTGCAAAGACAAAAGACAGTTCAGAACAAGTTTATACGGATATAAACGGCGATGGTCTAGCCGATAAAATTGAAACAAACGGTACAATATCCTTAAATACTGGATATGGATTTTTACCAGCAGAGCCTTTCCCTAATATGAACATGATCAATGCAGGGGCTTCTTTAGATATAGGGGCTAGTGGAGGTTATAGTGTGCTTAATGGATCTTTCTCTGGAGGATTAAATTTTTCTAAATCAATAGCAGATAACAGTAATTCATTCTTAGATATCAATGGAGATGGCTTAGCCGACAAGATTACGTATAGAGATTCAGATTTGCAAATTGAGCTTAATATGGGGAACTATTTTGCTTCTCCAATTACTTACCCTCGTTATGAGGCTATGACACGTAATACTTCTGTAAGTTATGGGGGGAATGTTGGAATTTCTTATGAATTTCCTGTGTTTTGGGGATTAAAAGTTGCAACTTCTATCGGAGGAAATGTCGGAGCGTCTACAACACGTTCAGAATCTAGTTTTTCAGACATTGACGGAGACGGTAATTTAGATTATATACTATCTACAAACGAAGACAATCTAACCGTTCGCCTTTCTAACATAAAAAGAACCAACAAACTTAAAGGCGTTACAAACGGAGCAGGAAACAGTTATGTGGTCGATTATGAGTTAGTAAAACCTACTTATGAAAATCCTTCTGCCAAATGGGTTTTACAATCGGTTGATGTATTTGACGGACATATTGGCGACGGAATAGATCATTCTATTGCGAAATTCAGATACGAAGATGGATTTTATGACCGCCGTGAAAGAGAATTTTATGGTTTCGGAAAAATAATTCAGGAACAAATTGACGCAACCGATAATTCTGTTTTCATGACTTCGGTACAGGAGTTTTATAATCAGGATTATTTCCGTAAAAATTTATTGAAACGCAGTTACGCACTAGATAAAAATGGTAAAATACGTCAGGAATCTGAAAACAAATACAGTTTTACAGATGTAGCAACGCAGGCAAGTGTTCCAGTATCGCAACTGAATTTACCTACATGGGATGCTAAACGTATTTTTGTTGGACTCGTTCAAGCCAACCAAAAAATGTATGAAGGAGGAAGTGATTATTTAGAGACTAATACTTTTAATACGTATGATGCCAACGGTAATATTACGCAATATGAGAATTTAGGTAATGGGACTGCAGCCGATAAAATAACTGCAAAAATAAGTTATTACGAGAGTTCAACTCCTTATTACGGAGGAATTCATAAACAGTTAGAAGTTTTTACAACCGAAGGATTGCGTCGTAAAAGAACCACGACTATTAATACTACAACGGCCGAAGTAACGCAGATTAAAAACTATGTAGCTGCAGATAAAATTGCGGTTACCGATCTTGCGTATGATACATATGGAAACTTACAGAAACTTACGGGACCAGCCAATGATAAAGCGCAACGCATGACAATGGAGTATGTTTTTGATGCCGAAAATCATCAATTCATGACCGAAATAAAAGATGCGTTTGGTTATCAGAGCAAAATGGAATTTGATTATCGTTTTGGAACTCCATTAAAAACCACTGATAGAAATGGGCAAAGTATAGAATATACTATTGATGCTGTTGGTCGTCCTGTAACAATAAGAGCACCGCATGAGATCGCATCAGGCAAACCCTATACGATCGCTTACGAATATTTTCCAGAAGCGAAAGTTCCGTATGCGAAAACTAGAAATTACGATCCAGAATTGGACAAAGACATTGAAACCTTTACCTATACCGATGGATTAGGACGTGCTTTGCAGGTTAAAAAAACCGCCAGCTTATTTACGCAAGCAGGAAGCCCAGACCAAGAAGCGCAGATTATTTCGGGGAAAGTAATTTATGATGGATTAGGTAGACCAACGACTAGTTATTATCCGACGACAACCACTACAGTCGATAATAATTTTAGCACAGCATTAGCAACAGTTACTCCAACTAAAACTGAATATGATGAAGTAGGACGTGCTATAAAAGTAACTTTGCCTGATGGAAGTACCAATTCGACTACTTTCAAAATAGATAATTTTGAAGGAGTCCCAACAATGTTGACTACGCAAACAGATGCTTTAAATAAAACCGTTCAATCGCAAACGGATGTAAGGGGCAAGAATCTGGCGAGTATCCAGAATGATTTGGTAACTAAATTTGAAATTAATGCCTTGGGCGAAACCATTAAGGTTACCGATGCTATGGACCATATAACCAAAAGCAGTTATGACTGGCTAGGCAGACGTATTGAATTTACTCATCCTGATGCAGGAACATCCACAATGGAATACGATATGGCAGGAAACCTTATCAAGCGTATTACCCAAGATATTAAAAACACCGTTCCTAATGAGGGGGCAATCGAATACGTTTACAATTTCAACCGTTTAGAGAGCATTAAATACCCTAAAAATCCGCAAAACAATGTGCAATACAATTACGGTAAAGCCGATGGAACCGCATCGCGCCGTGGTAGAGTATGGTTTGTACAAGATGCGAGTGGAGGACAAGAGTTTTTCTACGGAAAACTTGGCGAGATCGAAAAAGAAATTCGTACGCTTCGTATAACTCCAACAGATGTACAAACGTATATTTCGCAATACGAATACGATACTTGGAACCGTATTCAGAAAATGACGTATCCAGATGGAGAAGTGCTTGATTATACCTATAACCGAGCAGGAAATCTGCAAAGTATACAAGGTAAAAAAGAGACGCATACCTACGATTATATCAAGCAATTGAGCTATGATGAATTTGAGCAACGCAAATATTTGAAATACGGAAACAATACCGAAACCAATTATTCTTATGATGCTGTCATGCGAAGATTGCAGCAATTGCAAGTAAAAAGCGGCGCAAGGCAAGTTATGGACAATAGCTATAGTTATGATTTGGTAGGAAACGTTTTGGGCATAAAAAACACGGCACCAATTGTAAACAATACGCTAGGCGGAACATCAAATCATGAATACCAGTATGATGATTTTTATCGATTAAAATCGGCAAAAGGGACCTATCAAGGGGAGTTTACCAAAGCCAATTATGAGCTCAATATGAGTTATAATAAAATGCATAATATCACTAAGAAAGATTTATTGCATACGGTAAACAATGAACAAAAAGGATATGTTCTAGATTATGATTACGGTAACGAAATGCATCCCAATGCACCCAACAAAATTGTAGAAGCTGGAAAAGTGATTCCGAGAGAATACACCTACGATGGAAACGGAAACCCAACGGGTTATACTGAGGATAAAAACTTCAGAAAAATGACTTGGGACGAAGAGAATCGTTTGTCTGGCATTAACGATAACGGGCGCATTCATCAATATACGTATGATGCAGGAGGCGAGAGAGTCATTAAAAGTTCAGGAGATTCTCAAAATGTTGCCATTAACGGACAAACTGCTGCAACGATTGTACATTCTGATGATTATACAGGATATGTAAGTCCGTATTTTGTAATTAATAAAGGAAAATTTACCAAACATTATTTTGAAGGCGCTGGGCGTATTGTGAGTAAGTTAGGTAACGGAACATTTGCACAACCTTTGGGTATCACTGCTGGTGGTGTGAATTATACCAAACTAACCGCTGAGCAACAAAAAGCAATGGATGCTTATGTAAAAGGCTTAGGAGTACCTCCGGGACCACCAACCCAACAAGGTATTTATGCTACGCCAGAATTTACAGGAGATCCCTATCCAAGTGAAGTATTAAAACCAGTAGAAGAAAACCAAGAACCACCGGAAGGCTGGCCAAGGAATCCTATTTTTAATGCACCTGGCGATGTACCGGGACCACCTGTACAATATGGCCCACCAATAGAACCTGAAAAAGTAAAAGCAGGCGAAGGATTTACAGGAATTGGCCTGCCGGAAAATGATATTTTTTATTTTCACCCCGATCATTTAGGTAGTACTTCGTATATTACAACGCGTAACGGAAGTATTAGCCAATTCGTGGCTTACATTGCCTATGGTGAAGTTCTGTTTGAGGAGCATAGTTCCTCGTTTTCTAGTCCTAATCTTTTCAACGGCAAGGAACTCGACAGAGAAACGAATATGACCTATTTTGGGGCTAGATACTTAGATATGAAAACGAGTCTGTGGTTGAATGTGGATCCGTTGGCAGATCACCCTAATCAAATTGATAAGTCTTCATATAGCGCATTTTGGGGAAATCCTATTACTTATACAGATCCTGATGGTAGATGCCCCAAATGCGAGGATGAAATTTATTTAGAATTAGCAAATCATGCTTATGATGCAAAGAGAGGAGATATATCTCCAAATGGATGGCAAGCTATTAGAATTGATGAAAATAAAAAAACGGGATATAAAGGTGTTCTTTATCGAGGATTTAACGAAACAAATGAAAAACAATATATTTATGCTACTCAGGGTACAAATCCTGGTTCTGGAGATGATTGGGAGAATAATATTCAGCAAGCTGTTAGTGGTAACTCACAGCAGTATGCACAATCTGTTGGTATTGCAAGAGAATTAGAATCTAATTATAAAGGTATTTCTTTTACAGGTCATTCTTTAGGTGGAGGTTTAGCAAGTGCAAATGCTTTGGCAATTGAGGGAAAAGCAGTAACATTTAATGCTGCTGGATTATCTAAAGCAACTAAATCTAATAATAATCTTTTAGGAAATGTAGCTAAGATTACTGCTTATGTGGTACAAGGTGAAATTGTTAGTCATCTACAAGGAAAGATTGGATTAAAGGCAGAAGGTAGAATTATAGTACTTCCCGCATCATATATTATACAGGTTCCATACATCACTGCAGATGATAAAATAAGGACAATGCAACGAATTAGTAATCATTTGATGGGACCAGTAAAAGATAAATTTAAAGAAAATAAAAGATAAAAATATGAAAACTACATTAAAATTATTAGTTATTATTTTATTTTTAGTTAGTTGTAAACAAGAGGATAGAAATGTCACTTTTTTTAAACTCACAGATGCTTATGATTTAGCTCTAGCTGTTGAAAAAGAAGATTTAGTTAAAATTGAAAATTTAGTTAATCAAGATAAAAAAATGTTAGAAATAGTTGATCCTATTTCATTTTCCAACGTTTTAAGTTTGGCATTAACACTTGAGAATTTTGACTCATTCAAGAAGTTGTTAGAATTAGGAGCAAATCCTAATTTTATAAATCCTCTAACTAAGCGAAGTGTTTTAATTGATGCATGTAAATTTTATAATAAGCCAAAACCTTATGCTATTGATTTAAGATATATAAAGCTATTGTTAAAAAAAGGAGCAAATCCAAATTATACAATAGATAATGATTTTACAGATAAAGAAGGAAATTATCATACAGCAACTTCTCCACTACATGAAGCAAGTTCATTAGATTTATCTATGGTTAAAATTTTGATAAAAGCGGGAGCGGATCCGTACAAAAAGTTAAATCAGAATAAAAAATCTCCTTTTTCATATTCGTTACAAGGTGATTCTAGTAATAAATTCGAAGTCGCAAATTATTTTATAGATAGTTTAAACGTTAATTTAAAAGAGCCAATTTCAATAAATACGCAACAACCTTTTAATCAAGAGGTTGTTGTTTTTGTTCAGGATGAAGTAATAAATAGGTTCTTATTAGCAAAAATAAAAGGGAATATTAAAGAGTTGGATAGTTTAAAAAAAGAAAACAAAGATATTGAATCAGCTAATTTTGAGAGATGGAAGTTTATTAAAAAGCTTGAAAGCAAAGGAGTAAATTTCAAAGATTATAACTACAAGATGTAATAGTGAAAGGTTGAGTTATTACCTCCCGATCATTTAGGATGTACTTAGTATATTACAACCCGAAACGGAAGTATTAGCCAATTCGTGGCGTACCTTCCCTTTGGTGAAGTTCTGTTTGAAGAGCATAGTTCATCTTTTTCGAGTCCCAATCTTTTTAACGGAAAAGAACTCGACAGAGAAACCAATATGACCTATTACAGTGCTAGGTATTTGGATATGAAAACGAGTCTGTGGTTGAGTGTTGATCCGTTGGCTGAGAAGTTTTTTAATCAATCTCCGTATAATTATGTGCTTAATAATCCTGTGAGATTTATAGATCCTGACGGACGATCTCCTAAAGATCCTATTCAAGGATTTGCTGTTAATGTAATACAAGTTAAGTCTTATATACCGGGTACCAAGACCCCTTCTACATATCAATTTACTCCGTCAGCTACTCATTTACTTTCTTTAGTTTCTGGGGTAAGTGAAAAGTCTATACAAAGTACAACTTTATCATTTAAGAAATTTGGAGGAGGAGCAATGACAACTGGAGATGATTCTAAAAATGGAAACATTACTTACTATAATGCTAGAGCAAATTCCTTAGGTTTTATGGAGTTAAGTTCTCACGAAGTTGGGCATTTACCCCAATTAGATGACTATGGTGGAGTAAAGCATATTGCTAGATCAATTGGAGCATATATAGTTGAAGCTATTATTAATATAAATGCAATAAATGATAATGATTATGGAGATATAATACATAATAATTCTCCTTTAGAACAACAAGCAGAAGTTGGCTCTGGAATTTTTAGAGATTTTTCAAAATTTGTAGACGAAAATTATGGTAATGGAAAAAAGAATATGATACAAAAAACATTTAATAATAAAGCAAACAAAGAAAGTGATATAAATAGTAGAATTGATAAATGGTGGAAAGCCTATAAAACAGAAAGATATGAAAAAATTGATTACTCAGATGTTCCCGACAATTAAAGTGTCATTGCTATTTTTATTATTTTCATCTTGTCAATCAACAGACATTTATTTTGATATTAAAACTCAATCTATTGTAAGTTGTAATGGAAGACCTTTGAAAAGAATAATGATAGAGTGCGATAGCCTAAATGATAAAGACAAAGATTGTTTTTTTGATTTATTTATAAATAGAAGTATAAAAGCACCTAATAGCATTAATATAAAAAATTTAATTCAAGTTTATGATGTGAAAAAAACGGATACTATATTATATCCTAATAATTGTTATAAAATAACATTTGTTGGTGGAGGGGATGATGGATATACTGACTTGAAAATTTGGATTGATAAGTATGGAAAAGTATATAAAACTAATAAGCCAACATGTGATTAAATCCTTGATGATTTGTGAAATACCAGAAAGAATTGTTAAAACATTTAAAGAATGATAAAGTTATCTAGACAAGCTAATCGATCAGCTTTATATTGTATTGTATTAGTATTTATTGTGATATTTATATTAGGCTCATTAGATTCATGGGGAATTAAGAATAACGAAGAAGTAATTAAAAATATTAAGACGATATTTCTATTTTCTTTGCCGTTTCTTGGATATTGGGCAGCGATAAAATTGCCTAATCCAAAAGATGTAAAAAATGTGAAGCTATTGCCGAATACAAAAAACATAAGAATTAGATTTTATGTAGCTAAAGGTTTTATAGATAGGAACAATCAAATATCTTTTGTTCGTTTTTTCTTTGATAAATCTGTTATATACATGTATTTTAGTAACTACATTAGGATTTATGAAGGCCCTTTTTATATTAAGAATAGGGAAGAAGTAGAGGCAGGAATGTTTTATATAAAGTCAATAAGTAATTATGTAAATGGTGAATTAACATTAGAAATTAATTCTAAAGACATTTTAGATCCACATTACAAAATAACATTAAGGAATTTAAGTAAGGAAGATTATAATTTAATGGAATCATTTATAAATAAAATAAAATAAAATGAAAAATATATTTATAGTAATTGCAATTTTGATAAGCCAGTTGTCATATACTCAAGTGCAATCAGATGAAATGATAAAAAACTTTTTTATCGAATATTCCAAAAATCCAGCAAAAGCCGTGGAAAATATTTATAAGTCCAGTATTTGGACTTCTAGATTAAAAGATGGTATTGAAGATATGAAAAATGAAGTTCAGAAGTATAATATTGATTATATGGGGAAATATTATGGAAGCGAATTGATTGTCAAAAAGCAACTTTCTAATAGTTTTATATTATATTCTTATTTAGTCAAGTATGATAGACAACCAATTAGATTTATTTTTAAATTATATAAGCCAAACGATAAATGGGTTTTATTCTCATTAAAAATTGATGGTGCATTGGACGAAGAAATTGAAGAAGCTGCAAAAATATATAATTTAAACTTAGATAATTAGTAGAAATAAACCCAGTTTTACGAATTTTTTACTCATTGCGAACCATCCTGTCATTTAGGTAGTACTTCGTATATTACAACTCGAAACGGAAGTATTAGCCAATTCGTGGCTTACATGCCCTTTGGTGAAGTTTTGTTTGAGGAGCATTCTAGTTCGTTTTCTAGTCCTAATCTTTTCAATGGAAAAGAACTCGACAGAGAAACGAATATGACCTATTATAGTGCTCGGTATTTGGATATGAAAACGAGTCTGTGGTTAAATGTTGACCCATTGGCGGAGAAGATGCCTAATTATGGAGCGTATGCTTTTTGTTTTAATAATCCAATACGATTTGTAGACCCTGATGGTAGAGAAGGTGATGATTGGGTTGCAAGAGCAGATAATAGTGTATATTGGGATGATAATGCTACTTCACAAAGAACAACTAAAGACGGAGAGACTTACTTAGGTAAAGAAGTAAGCTATACATCGGAACGTGGTACTACTGTAAATTTACATTCAAATAAAACATGGAGTGAACAACTTGTATTTGCAAATATCAATACTGATAACAATATCAATTCTGATAATAATGCAGTACAAAATGAAACCACAAGTTCAAGCGCAATTGATTTAGGAGGAGTAGCGAATGCAGTTTTAGTAACAAATATTTACACAGAAGCATTAGCAAGCCTTTCTAATAGTAATGCTAAATTAGTTATGAAATACGGTTCGGGTGAATTTAGTGCAGCGCAATTGACTATTCAAAATAGCACTAGGATGACTAAAATAGCTGGAGCAGCAGGTCTGTCTGGTAAAGTTTTAGGAGGATTAAGTTTAGGTATAACGGCTTATCAGTATGGTTCTGGACAAATTAGTGGAAGAGAAGCTTCTATTGATGGAGTTATGGGCGTTGTTGGATTTTTAGGTCCAATTGGAGCGGCAACAAGTTTAACCTATTTTACAGGAAAAGCTATATATGAATATTCTTCTGGAGAAACAGTATTTGAAAAACCCAAAAATTAATTATGAAAGCATATCAGTATTTATTATTTAGGATATATATGTTCTATAAAGACACAATAAAAGAAAAAAGTAATTTTACTCTTTCCGCTTCTTTTGTAACAACAGTTTTAATTTTTGTAAATCTAATGACTTTATATTTTTTATTGGATTATTTAAATCTAGCTATCGAAATTACAAATAAATTTTACATTGTAATTTTTATGGTATTAGTTTGGTTTTTAAATTATTTTTATATCATTAAGAAGGAAGATTTTTTAAAATATGATTTTCAAAAAGATAAAAGAGGTGGGTTTATTATTGTTGTCTTTATAGCTTTAACAGTTCTTTTATTTGTTTTAGTTGCAAACCTTAATAGGGATAAAATTTTTAATGAAAGAAAAAAGGAAGCTTCAGAAGTGACCTTACAAACGAGGTCTAGCTCTTTGAAGTTTATATCTCTCGAATAAATTAGGTAGTACTTCGTATATTACAACCCGAAACGGAAGTATTAGCCAATTCGTGGCTTACCTTCCCTTTGGTGAAGTTCTCTTTGAGGAGCATAGTTCCTCGTTTTCTAGTCCTAATCTTTTTAACGGAAAAGAACTCGACAGAGAAACGAATATGACCTATTATAGTGCTCGGTATTTGGATATGAAAACGAGTCTTTGGTTGAATGTTGATCCGTTGGCGGAGAAGATGTCAAATTATGGTGCTTATGTTTTTAGTTTTAATAATCCTATTGGGTTTATTGATCCAGATGGCAATGAGCCAAAACCAGTATTTAATGGCTTGTCGAATGTTTTAAACGTTCTATCAGGGAAAAAATGGATACCATATATGTCTAAGACAATCAAAGAAAGCGAATGGAATTTTAGCTGGGGTAGAGGATTTTATAAACAAACGTCTTGTAGAACTGGAGAATGTGCTGATTACAGTCGATTACAAGTAAACGAAGGCTCATCAGGAAAATACACTGCTGTTGGATCTAAGAATAGAATGGACATGTATGTGAAAAAAGGTGGAGATACATCGAAATTAAATCTACAAAAAGGTATTAATACAATTATTGAAAATCTTAAAGAAGGAAAAGCAGTAATGGGCGGAGTGATGTATGATTCTAATAAAAATACTGGAAATCCAAATAGTGCCACCAATCACTACATTACAATTGTTGGAATGGGTAGAGATAAAGATGGCGCATATTTTTCTTATTATGATAATTATGCAGGAGAAGGACATAAAGAACAGACAAAAGAAAATGTTGGTACAGATATAGTGCTTAATAAATTTAGATTAAGTCAAACAAAAGATGGAACATATTATTTTTCTGACGGCGCAGATGGAACTATTCCCTATAATCAAAATAAGAAAGTTGAAATAGGTAATCAAAATAAACAACCTGCTAGATATATTTTAACAGAAATAAGAGACAATAAATAATGGAAAATAAAATTAAAATTTTAATTATACTAGTAATGATTTCATCTTTTTTAGGATGTAATAATATTTCAAAAAGTGAGATATTAGGTGTATATGTTGTAGATAAGCAACCAATAGAATTGGTTAATAACAATATGTATTATTATCTTATTTTAGATAAGAATAATAAGTACTATCTTAAATCTAATGATGACAATAAAGAAAATATTGTTAGTTCTTGGAAAACACTAAATTTTAAAAATGATACTTTAAATATTGAATTTAAGTACATGAATAAAATTGTTATAGGAAAACTAAAAGGAAATACTTTTTTGTTTGAAAAAACAAATGTTTTTGATCAACGTCTTCCCGCTTCATTGTATGTAAAAACAAATTTAGAAAGTGGAAAAATTATAAGCTCCAAGTAAATTTGATGGTCAATATAATGGAGGGGTTTATTGGAGAATTACACCTTTAAATAACATGAGTGTCCAAGAATTTAATAATAAAATAGAATCAACAGCTCCACTATGGAAGCCAGTAAAAGAAATGTGGAACCCTTTCAAATAGAAGAAATAAAAGAAAAATTAGTTTTTAAATTATCTTATGAAAATTTAAAATTGATGAATAGCGAACAATTTAAATTATTTGGAATTGAACTTTTTAAATGGTTAGATGAATTGCGTACAAATGGATTGAGGAAAAATGACTTAGAACAATGTGTAAATGAAATATATTATATTCAGTCTGATTACTTTGATAAAGATCCTTTATTTGAAGAAAGGATTTATGTAATTACGAATGAAATTATTTCTTTTTGTGCTTCCCCTTTTTTCTGGGATATTAGTTTGGAAGAATATTTGGGGAAATGGAATAGTTTTTTTGAATTTAATAAGGAATTATAAGGCTTTCCTAGTTTTTCTAAGTTTGTGCACTGTACGAAGGTCTCTGACTTCGTACCCGCAACGAGAATTTGATAAAACTGAGAAACCCGAGCAATTTTAATTTACTCGAAACGGTTCTATTTCACAACACGTGGCTTACCTTCCATTTGGGAGCGTACTCTTTGAGGAGCATAGTTCATCTTTTTCTAGTCCGTATTTGTTTAATGGAAAAGAATTGGACAGAGAAACTGGGCTAAGTTACTACGGTGCTAGGTATTATGACAATAAATATGATATTTGGTTAAATGTTGATCCGTTGGCGGAGAAGATGCCTAATTATGGAGCATATGTTTACACGGCTAATAATCCTATAAATCTGATTGATCCAGATGGTAGAGATATAATTGGAGCTTTTAACAAAACTACTGGTAGATTGACACTTATAGATCGAGATCAATATAAATCTGGACTTCCAATTTTATATGTTAGTGCAAAAAATTATAAACTTAAAGGTGTAAGAGATAAAAAAGGAAATTTGACTCATAATCAAGTTCTTGTTGTTGAAAATGTCTTCACTGGTGGACATTCAGATCAAGGAAAAATTATACTTAATGATCCTGAAAGGCCCAACGAAAAACCTATTTCAAAAGGAGAGTACAATATTTTAGAAAACAAGGGAAATACTAATCCAGATCATGATTCTTTTTTTGTGTTAGATCCGAAAGACAGTAGCCCATATGATAAAAAAGATGATAGACCAGGAGAAATTAATGTACAAGGGAAAAAGCGAAATGGATATAATTTACATCCAGGGAGAGTAAGTTGGGGTTGTGTTACAATTAATAAAGATGATTCTAAAATGACAGTAGAACAAAGGTCAGAAGAATGGAGTATTATTAATACTATGATTAAGAATACCTCTTCGGAGGAAGTTAAGGACAATAGAGGTAAACAAAAATACGTACCATTTACTACACAAACAAAATATGGAACAATAACGGTTACTGAATAAATATATTATAAAATAATTTATAGTTACGAATGAGAAAAATTATACTATTAATAATTTGTTTTTCCTTTTATGGTTGTAAAGAACAATCTCGAATACCAATTTCAAATACACTAGAATTGGCTTTAGGAAAAAATTATAACGATTATGTGAGAATCCTGAATGAGGCTTATGAAAAAGATAATAATGCTATGTTAAAAATGTTGAAAATTAATTGTATATATGATTCAGCAGGGTATGATCATGGACATATACTATATCAATTAACAATACGATATAATGACAAAGAATTTTCAAATGTTTTGCATAAGTTATCGAAAAAAGATTTATCTAACGTTGTTCAATATTTAGAAGTTGGGCTTGATGCAAATGATATGGAACGATTACAGTTTAAACGAAATTATCCTATTTGTTCGAATATTTTAAAAATAAGATAGATAGTATTATGAATAAATAAAAGGATTCGTTCTAAAGTGGCAATTCTAGATGTGTTTAGTTAAATGTGAATTTCTTATATTTTAACTATTTGATTGCTCTGATATAAAGACAGCACTAGTGTGGAAATTGTTTACGTTCCCATAAGGCGAATTCACAAATAAAAATTGAAGACTGAGAAACGTGTTTCATGTTAGGTTTTTTGTTATTAAGAAATCCCAAGTCTATAGATATTTAATCATTTAGGAAGTACTTCGTATATTACAACCCGAAACGGAAGTATTAGTCAACATGTCGAGTACCTTCCATTTGGAAATGTACTCTTTGAGGAGCATAGTTCATCTTTTTCTAATCCGTATTTGTTTAATGGAAAAGAATTGGACAGAGAAACAGATATGTCCTATTACGGTGCTAGGTTTTTGGATATGAAGACGAGTCTGTGGTTGAGTGTTGATCCGTTGGCTGAGAAGATGCCAAATCATGGTGCTTATGTTTTTAGTTTTAATAATCCTATTGGGTTTATTGATCCAGATGGTAAAGAGCCAATAGATCCTCCAAACATTAAAGGAATTTCTTCCGTATTTAATGTCATGAGTAATCGGAAATGGATTAATTATAATAATAATATTACAAGAACAAGAACGTTCTTAGGTTTTGAAATAAGTAGAACTTCAAAACATGAGCAATGTGCAGATTATAGCAGATTACAAGTAGAACAAGGAGCAAATGGGAATTACACAGCAGAAGGTTCAAAAAACAGAATCGATATGTACTTGAAGAATGGTGGAGATAATTCTAAACTTGATTTGCAGAAAGGTATAAATGTTATTGTTAAAAATCTTAAAGAAGGTAAAGCTGTTATGGCTGGAATTATGTATGACTCTAAAAAAGAAACAGGAAATCCAAATACGGCAACAAATCATTACGTCACAATAGTAGGTATGGGGACAGATGATAAAGGAGTATATTTTTCTTATTATGATAATTACAGTAGTGGAAAAGGAGAGAGAGTAGGTACAGATTTAACAAAAAATAAGTTCAGACTAGTGAAAGGTAGTAACAATAGTTATTATTTTGGAGATATTGATAACAATATTCCGTTAAATGGAAATGAAAATAGACCGGTAGATAATAAAGAAGGTAAACCTGCGAGATATATATTAACAGAAGTTAGAGATAACAATTAAAATAGATGAAAAATTTATATAACATTATTGCATTATCAATTACAGCTATTATAATAAGCTGTTCTTCTAAAATTGATGAAAGTCAAATTGTAGGGAAATATGAAATTGATAAATTTGTTTTAAGAGATTCATTAATTAAAGTAGAAGAATTTCGCTTACTATTATTGAATTCAGATAAAACTTTTGAGTTAAATAATTATCATAATAAATTGAATTCTAAAGGAATATGGAGAGTTAAAAAGACTAGAAATAATGATGAAATTATTATAGAGTTTAGTTTTTCAGGGCGAAAAATAGAAGGATTGTTAAACGGTAATATTATCAGCTTTGTCTATCCAAACGATTTTTATTTTGGAAAATATAATAATTTACTTTATGTAAAGTTGAGAAAGTGATGATAATGATCTGGCTGTCTCAAATTCGTGTTCTGTGTGAAGGTGTCTGACTTCACACCTGCAATGAGTATTTGATAAAACACAAAAAAACTAGCAATTTTGATTTATTCTAAAGGGTTCTATTTCACAACACGTGGCTTACCTGCCCTTTGGTGAAGTTCTGTTTGAGGAGCGTAGTTCCTCGTTTTCGAGTCCTAATCTTTTCAATGGAAAAGAACTCGACAGAGAAACCAATATGACCTATTATAGTGCTAGGTATTTGGATATGAAGACGAGTCTTTGGTTAAATGTCGATCCATTGGCACTTTATAATCCTGTTTTTGAACATGAATTTTATTTTGATGGACAACATAATGGTGGAGTTTATAATTCTGGGAAAAATTTAAACGTTTATGGATATTGTTATCAAAATCCAGTTCTATTTGTTGATCCAAATGGGAAACAGAATGTTGCAGGTGCTTTAACTGGTGCTTTAATTGGAGGTGTCATCGGCGGAGGTCTTGATTATGGAAAACAAGTTTATAATAACTATCAAAAAGGTTTAAGTTTTAAGGCTTCTTTAACGACAAATATTAATACGAGAAGTATTGTTGCTTCTGCTACCGAAGGAGCTATCAATGGAGCCGTAGCAGGATTTACTTCTGGAGGTTCATTGCTTCTCTCAACCGGAAAAGTTGCAGTTTCTCAAGCCGTAGGAGGTGTCGTAGGAGGTGTGGCTAAAAGAAAAATTAATAAGGAAGAGGTTTTTAATACAGAGAAAATGTTAACTGATGGTATAGCTGGATTAGTTAGTGGCGGTATTTCAAATCAATTAGAAAAGAAGGTAGCGTCTAGGGTTGTTGCTGAAAACATTGGTAATAAGGTGGTTCGAGAAGTTGTTGTAAAAGCAGTAAAATCTACTGTTGTATCAGGTAGTAGGGCATTATCTAAAATTGCAGTAAAAAATGCTGAACAAAAAATAGTTCATCCAAGTAATTAAAATAATAAATCAGAATCGTGGAAAATTTCAAACAGATAGTAGTTTTGCAGTTTAGTCAAAAACATAAAATTATTAATTTTACATTAGGATTATTACTCTTTTGTTTTTTTGTTTTTTGCTATATTAATCTTGAAAAGGAGAGCAGTATTGTTTATAAAACAATAGATATATTCTTAATTATATATACTGTCTATTTTTTGATTAATTCATTTGTTAAAAAAATCATCATCACTGAAGTATGCATAAAAGAGAAGAATTTGTTTTATAGTAAGAGTATTTTTTTTGATAAAATTGTAGGTTTAACTAAATATAATAATTACGGGTTAATAGTTAAAAAGAGATTTAATAATATCAAAATTTCTCATGAATATGATTTTGATAAAAGAGTCATTGCTATTGATTACGTTTTATCTAAAACAAGTGTAGAGCATTCTTAAAGAATCATAATGCCAGTCACTTAGGTAATTATAATCCGAAATGGAAGTATTAGCCAATTCGTGGCGTACCTTCCATTTGGAAATGTACTCTTTGAGGAGCATAGTTCATCTTTTTCTAGTCCGTATTTGTTTAATGGCAAAGAATTGGACAGAGAAACTGGGCTAAGCTATTTTCATGCAAGATACTATGATAATAAATATAATATTTGGTTAAATGTTGATAAAAAAGCAGAGAGATTCCAGAATTATGGAAGTTATATATATGCTTTTAATAATCCTGTTCGTTTTGTTGACCCTGATGGTAATGCGCCAATAGATCCTCCAGGGACGTGGGGTAAAATCAAAGCTTATGCGGATTATCAATGGAATACAAAAATCCCTAATGATTTAAAAAATATAAGAAATGAACTTGATAATGGATGGCGTTTTGAAAAAGGTTTGAAAGGCGGAAAAGCAGGCGGTTATGATTTTAGAAGCAGTTTTAGAAATACTGATGATTCAAGAGGGAAAGTTCAGAAAAGAAGAGGGAATAACAATACGCAAGTTGTTGATATATCAGGTATTGATGCCTTGTCCACTTTTTTAAGTTTTAGTGCGGGAACAAAAACAATATCAAAAAGCGGAAAGATTGTTGGTGTTCTTACTGATTATGCAAAAGCCGTTCAGGCGACACCTAATGCTTGGTTTATTAGTCAGAATACAGGTGATGCGGTTAATCAAGAAATAATTGAGATTACCAATAAGTTCTACACTGATAATGTAAATCACAATTCAGGTGAGAAAAAGGTTGTAGAAAGAGTTAGTGTGACAAAGGATACAATGATCAATACAAAAGATAAAGCTAAAGTGATATTAAATCAAAGAAGAAAAAATGAAGCAAGAAGACAAGAAGAGCAAAGAAAATTGGATTAAAGTAATTAATTGTAAATACTATTTAGGTTTAATTGTTTTATTATTTATTTCATGTAAAAATGAGATAAAAGATATTCCTGAAAATATTCCTAAAAATAATACTGTCCTCTTTGGTAAAATAGAAATTAATTTTCCAGATACTATAATTATTAACAAGGAATATAAAGGGTCTGTTATATATAGCTCTTTATTTGATACTTTAAATTTAGAAAAAGGGAAATATCGTTTTGTTAGTTTATACTTAAAAGATTCTGAAAAAAAAACAAAATATTCTGATGTGAAAAAAGTTGCATATGATACTTTTGGGATGTATGAAGATAAAATACGATTTAAGGTTGATTTTAAACAAATTGGTAATAACTATTTAAATGGATTTATTGAAGATGAAGTTTTTATTGAAGATGGAAAACCAAACGGTAAAACAAGAATTATAAATAAAGTGAGTGAATTTCATAAACTAGTTTTTGTTAAAGAAAGGTAAGTTATAAAAGAAAATTTCTCAAGTGGTGTAGCAGTTTTAAGTAAACCTGTTCTATGAATTTTGTTTTCAGTGCGAAGTTCTCTGACTTCGCACCTGAAAGGAGCATTTGATTAAAAAAAACCGAGCAATTTAAATTTTCCCGAAACGGAAGTATTAGTCAACATGTCGAGTATCTGCCCTTTGGTGAAGTTTTGTTTGAGGAGCATTCTAGCTCGTTTTCTAGTCCTAATCTCTTCAACGGAAAAGAACTCGACAGAGAAACCAATATGACCTATTATAGTGCTCGGTATTTGGATATGAAAACAAATAATAAATGAACTGTAAATGAATAATTTTAATTTTTTTATTGGTGTAATACTTTTTTCTTTTTTTTCTTGTAGAGAAAACGAAAAAAATAATAACAACCAAATGGATTTAACTCCTACTTTAATGGACTCCACTTTAATTGTTAAAAAGAATTTGAGCACGAAAATAGCTAAAGTAGAAAAACAAATTTTTCCTGATACAACAGTGAATAGTAAAATAATGCTATCTAATGATAAAAGCCTTAAAGAGTTTTATTCTAATGAAGTTAGTACATTAGAACGAATTAGAGAAAGTCCTGTTGTTGTTTTTACAAATAAAGATAATAGTGAATACTTAATTGCCTATCAATATGAAGGTGGTATAAAAAACTCATTTGATTGTTTTGAATTCGGCTACCTTAAAGACGATGAAAGTTTAGTTGAAATTTCTAAATTTGAAACTCCTGAAATTAAATTTACAACAGAGTCTAAAATTAGCTTAGGGCTAAATCTTCAAGAGATAGTTAATACAAAAGGTTTAAATTTTAAAACGGAAATAAATGAAAATTTAAAAACCGTTATTTATAGAGATAACGATTATGATAATTCTTTGTTTTTGAAAAAATATAATATGCCAGGTTATTTTATGGAATTTACATTAAAGGATGACAAACTTATCAAGGTTAAATATGGATTTGATTATCCTTAGATAGGGGGTAGGTTAAGACTTTAACCGTTCCTAAATCAATAAAATTTTAAAATTATGAAAGAAAAAATATTATGTTTAATACTTGTGTTAGCAATTCCTCTGTTTGTAAGTTGCGATAGTAAAAATAAAATAAAAAGTGTAAAAATAAAAAATTGTGATGATTGTCTGGTTACACAAGAAGAAACTGCAATAAAGATTGCTGAAGCAATTTTATTTGAAAGGTTTAGTGAAAAAAAAATTAAAGAACAAAAACCATACATTGTGACTGTAAAAAACGATAGTATATGGGTACTAGATGGGACTTTTAATAAAATTGGATACGGAGGAACTTTTCATATTGAAATTTCATCAAAAAACGGTAAAATTATTGATGTATTTCATTATAAATAGTCCATGTTGGTGTGAGGATTCTGCTCGCGAAAACAAATAAAATCCATGAATGTTAATATATCTAGGAATTTAAAACAGGGTTATAAAACAAGAATCTAAAATGTTAAAAACCTTTGTACCTAAAGTAAATTATCAATTTCAAAAAGTACTTTCAGTGCTGATGCCAAAACAAAAAACAAAAAATTTAAGGAAGATACAAATGAATAAAAATAAAGTTTACAATTATATATCTAGATTTTTTATTATTTCCATCGTTGTTTATTTATTTGCGTCAATTTTTAAATGGTTTTTTATTGATTTTGTTTTGCAAAAACAAGCTTCTATAAAAAAAGGAGTAATTATAAATGAAGAAAATATTTATCCAAACCAAAATATTAGCCCTAGAAATTTTTCTTACTCATATAGTTTTCATGTAAATAATAAAGAATATAAAGGAGATTCTCAAAGTAGCAAATTTTCAGTAGGAGATTCAATAGAAGTTTTTTATTTAGAATATTGTCCTTCTATAAACAGGCCTGCATATTATTTAAGAGATGATGAAGAGAGTCTGAAATTGAGAAACTAAACCCAATTTTACGAATTTTTTGCGCTTTGCGAACACCCCTATCATTTAGGTAGTACTTCGTATATTACAATCCAAGAGGTCAATAGGCAAAGGATTGTCACAGTTATAAAAATGCAATATTACAAGATGCTGATTTACATAAACTAGAATATAAACATAGTGGATACAAATAAAAAAATAGAAAATATACTTAAGCTATCTAAAAAAGATAAATATGATTACTTTATTAGAAAGGTTGTTGATTTTCAATTAATATGGGGGCTTAATAATGATGGATGGGCATTATTGGGAGATGATCTTGATAACCAAATATTCCCATTTTGGCCAGAAAAAGAATTAGCAGAATTATGTGCCGTTGATAAATGGTCTGGATATAATGCGGAATCAATTGATTTAAATTTGTTTTTAGAAAAATGGATTCCTGGAATGGAGAAGGATAATATATTTGTAAGTATTTTTTATACACCTCAATCTAAAGGTTTAACAGTCTCTTCTGAAAAATTGGGGAATGATATAAACGAAGAATTAGAAGAGTATGAATAAATTTTTAACCTTATATTTGGTTGGTTCTGTAATTATGTTTTTGATATCTTTTTTATCTGGTTTTGAGGATGATATTTATTTAAACAAACATCATGAAGGAACATGGTATAAAGATGTATTAAATTACTTTGAATATTATACTTTATGGGTACTTCCATACTGGTGGTTGATAATAATTTTGGGAGGTTTAATCTTAGCACTTATTATATTTTTATCAAATTTATTTTTACGAGCTGCTTATCGCTATATAAAAAAGGACTAGTATTTCTTTCAGTCGGATACACAACTATAGGGCTTCTTCTTCTATTCTTTTGAATCTGATATCTTAGCAGGAGCAGTATATTGAATTTAAAAAAAATAATAATAAAAAGAAGTAATGAAATATAATATTAAACTTTAAATTATGCTTATAAATTTTTTTTACACAATTTTTGTATTATGCCTTAATTATATAATTTATAAAAAAATAAATGATGGTAAACTCAATAAAAAACATTTATTGGCTCTAATTACATATGGGTTGTCTGTAGTTATTTTTAATTACGTATTTGGTGTTTTATCTAATAAGCTGATATTATTTTTATTACTTTTTTCTTTTTCAATTATACTTTTTTCTTTTTTAAAATCTTTCATTAATGTATATGAAAAAAGCAATTTAATAGATGAGAAAAAAGTAGCTAAAGTTAAGTTTATTATGCTTAATGTAATTATGCCTATAATGATAACAGTTTATCAGATTTTGATTATTTGGTCAGAAGGCTTATTTGATAAAATGATTAATAAATAATTTTTATCAGCTAGTCTAAGTCTTAAATAATATTGTGTTAGTGTAATGTTTCAATCTCGCATCAAGGAAGTTGTACAATTTCTGCTTTTGCAATTTTTTTTAAATGTACATTCCCTAATAGCGCGGATATGAAGACGATGCTAGCGCAGAAATTCTTTTCCGTGGTCATAAGCTAATAAAAGAATTAAACATAAAAAACCTCGCCAAGTGTGAGGTTTTTTGTCATTAAGAAATTACAAGGTCATAGAGATCTAATCATTTAGGTAGTACTTCGTATATTACAACCCGAAACGGGAGTATTAGTCAATTCGTGGCGTACATTGCCTTTGGTGAAGTTCTCTTTGAAGAGCATAGTTCCTCGTTTTCTAGTCCTAATCTTTTCAACGGAAAAGAGTTAGACAGAGAAACGAATATGATCTATTACAACGCTAGGTATCTGGATGTAAGGGTATTAAATTAGGTGTAGATTCAGATAGACATGTTCGACATCCAATCCAAGATATGTTTGCTCACAACTTGCCTGGTACTCAATAACCTGGGTTTACCACTTTAAGTAATTCAATAAAACCATTTGTACAATACGGTAATAGTTCTAATAAATTCACACATTATTAATCATGAAAAAAATATTATTTTATAGTTGCATTATATGTTCATTTATTTCTTGTAGAATGAATACATATGAATTAAAAAACAACTTAACAAAAGTTCCTTACGACAAAAGTGTTTATAAAAATAAGATCAATTTTGATAAAGAGTTACTTAAAGTAGTTGATACGTCAGTAGTTTATGAAGAGTTTAGTGTTAAATATAATATTTTGAAAAGGTTGGATAGTCATATTGAAAATAGATTTTATGGAGTTTATAGATTTTATTCAAATGGATATTTAAATTTATTTTATCTAGATAGACAATTAAGCCAAAGTGTTAATGATTTTAATCCTGACTATAATGGTTATCGAGGGGTTTATTACAAAGAAGAAGGTAAAATTAAATCAGATTTATTTTCAATTATAAATGATTGGGGTTGGGCTGGGAGAATAAAAGAAACTTATAGTTTTGTTGGAGATACTTTAATTGTAAAGAATGATAAGCCTAGAAGTAATACATATAAATATGTGAAGCGTAAATTACCGATTGAATATCTAAAATATAAAGCAGATTGGTAATCAGGAAAATAAAGTTGAATCTCATTGGTCGGATTTCATCCCGATCATTTAGGTAGTACTTAGTATATTACAACCCGAAACGGAAGTATTAGCCAATTCGTGGCATACCTTCCCTTTGTTGAAGTTTTGTTTGAAGAGTATAGTTTATTATTTCTAGTTCTAATTCATTTAAGAGAAAGGAGTTATATGGAAAAACGAATATGTTATATTCTAATAAAGCTACTATTTATTAAAGTGAGGGCGATGTTGTAAAAGTAGTATAGGAAATAGAATAACAGATAAAATTAAATATTTTTTTGGAATAGGAAAAGATTAAAATATGAACAAAAGATATATTGGTAAGACAAATATTGATTTAAAAAAAGAGAAAGAAGTTAAAAGTATCAAAGAAATTAAAATAAGCGAATGGTTTAAATTATTTCTTATTATAGCTGGGATTGTGTTAGTTTTTGCTTTATTTATTGATAGAATGGATAAAAAACGTGAATACGAACATCATTTAATAAAAGAAAATAATGAAATTACTCGTGGAATAATTACAAAGATTAGTTTATATAAAGGTCATTCTGTTAGAGTTAAGTTTAAAGTAAATAATATTTTTTATTATGGGAGTGATGGATTTGATAGTATGCAAGGTAAAGTTGTTGGAGATTCATTATTTGTAAAATATTATATAAAAAATCCTGATATTTTTATAACTGAATTAAGCGATGACTTTTAGCTAGCTTTCGAAACGTTTCGATGTTACAACACACTTCTTACAGCATTTCTGGAGAAGCTTTGCCTCAGAAAAACAGAATAAATTGCTTTGTAAAGTTAGAAAGTGATGATAATATATAGCCGATTTATCGGATATTTTGAATACTATAAAAAGTGCTAAAGTAAATAATACAAAACAGTTATGAATTGGTTATCTTTTTTAAAAAGCTTGCTATGTTTTATTGGAGTTTTTGGACTTTATAGATATGATATATGGTGGAAAAAAAATAAAATGGAAAAGAGAAAAGAACTTTTAAGTGATTATGATAAAACAATACGACTAGTTAAGAATTTTGGATTAAAAATTACGCTATTGATATTAGGATTACTTTTCTTAGCCGGATCGCTCGGAATGTAGTAATTGTTAACACCCAAATTCTTTCCGTTCCCTAAACAACTAATCGGAAAATAGCTAAAAGACAAAAACCACGCATCGCCGTGGTTTTGAGTGTTAAGCCGCTATTAGTTTGTTTTTTTACAGATTATTTTTCATTATAATTTCTTTTACGCCTCCTTTTGTTAAAATTATAGAATTGTACATTCCCGATTTATTCAGTACAAATTCTACAGTTCTGTCATTATTATCTGCTCTAAAAAATTTTGTTTTAGATTCAGGTAAAAGTTCAATTTCGGAGTTGTTATAATATAATTTTTCTCCGTTTTTGATTATTTCAATTTCGCCATATTTACCCGTATACTTGTCATATTGGGTAATGTCTGCTTTTATTTGATGGTGTTTGTACGGAAGTTCTACTTCTTTTTGAAAAGCAATTGCAGCAAGACTATACGCAATGATATGCGAAGGAGATTCGTTATTAGATAGCACCGCAATAAAAATTCCATCATCGGTAAATCGGTTAAAAGAGGTCATTGTACCAAAGAAACCGCCATCATGTGCAATCAGTTGATGCCCCTGATTGTAAAATGGATTAATCATAAGTCCGTAACCATATGTTTGATTGTTATAAGAAGTAAACATTTTCTTTTTCATTTCTGCAGATAAGATAGTTGTACCATAAAGCGCTTTATCCCACAAAGCCAAATCGTCTAGGGTAGAATAAACTCCATCATGCCCGATGTTAAACGTCCAATTGATGTATGGATTCTGAACATATCCTTTTTCGGTTTTATGATAAACCCTTGCTTTTTTTGAAATTATCGAATCATTATTACTGACTCCTGTATTCTTCATTCCTACTTTATCAAAGATGTTTTTCTTTAAATAAACGGCGTATTTTTCACCAGATACTTTTTCAATAATCTTACCTAACAAATAATATCCAATATTACTGTATTCGCTTTTAGTTCCTGGCTCAAACTCATAAGGCATTTTTTTTATTTCATTATATGCTTCATCTGCCGAAACAGTACTTATTGCCAATTCTTTAAAACCCATACCCAGTCCAGAAGAATGACATAAAAGCATGTGAATAGTAACTTTATCGGCTTTTGGGTAATCAGGAAAAAATTTGCTTAGCTTATCGTCAAGAGATAATTTTCCGTTTTCTACCAATAGCAGAATAGCTGTTGCAGTAAATTGTTTGGTTACCGAAGCCAATTGAAATTTGGTATCTACTGTGTTTTTAATATCCCATTCGTAGTCCGCTAATCCGTAAGCTTTTTTTAGTAAAACTGAACCGTTTTTTGTGACAATAACAGTACCGCTAAAATTGTTAATATCGACTTGAGCTTGCATATACTTAGCCAGATTAGTAGCTATGTCTTTTTGTCCAAAAAATAGTGTTGGAAAAAGAATGAAAATTAAAAGCAATCTCGATTTGGTTATTTGGTGCGTCTTTTTCATTTTATTTTTTGCAGTTTAAAATTATCTTGGTTAGTATTTTGTCTAGTAATTCAATTTCATCTTCCGACAATCCTTCAAGGGCAGTTTGTCTGTTTTTAAGAATAGCTGGATTTAATAATTCAATTGTTTTTTTGCCTTTTTCGGTGATTTCTAGGTTGAATTTTCTTCTGTCAGATTCGTTTGTTTTTCGTGTTAGATAATCTTTTTTAACCATTAACTCAATAATTCTAGTAATCGAAGCATTGTCTTTAAAAATTAATTCGGCTATTTCTTTCTGAGAATAATTGGAGTTTTTATCAATAATGATAAGTACTAAAGCTTGGTCAACTGTAATATCATTTACGATTTGGCTAATGTTTTTCTGTGAAATTTTTCGATACTCTTTTATTGTTTGCTCAATTGTATAAAGGACAGTTCCTGTTGGATTATTTTTTTTCATACGAAATTATTTAGAAGCTAATAGTTGATACAAATATAATTGATATATCAATTATATAAAAATGTTTTTTTGATTTTTTAAATTAAGTGTTTCTTTCAAGCTTTTTTATATGATTTAAAGGAAATTATGTATGAGAGAGATTAAACAACGATTTTTAAATTATTTGGTTGTATTCTCATCTTTTTAATAAAACAGGTGTAAATACCTAGTGCCTCATTTTTATTTAGTAGTATTCTTGTAAGAAATAAATTTTATTTGATTGTGGTTTTCCGTAATGTAGCTAATTCTTAAAGGGGCAACTTTGGCTAGTGTTAAATATTATTCTTACTTAAAGATTAAATGTTCGTTAATTAAGATAAATTAGGTATAGTTGGTAATGTTATTTACTTAAAAAAAAATAATTAATTTAGAGAATAGCATAAGAAGCCACATGATTTGAGTATTAGAGATATTAGATGCGGTTAATAGGTAATCTTTTTATAATTTTACATAAAAATTAAATAGCTTGAAAACTTCATATAAAATTAATCAACTACGAGATTATTCGACTTTATTTTCTAGGTCAGAGGTGAATAGGTGGATGAAAAATGATTTCGACTCAATAAATTTAAAAATTCAGAGATACGACTCAAATATTTTAAATAAAAAAGTTAATTATTTAAAATATTTGAAGGATGTATACAAGATTTTACGAAAATTTTATGCAAATGAATATATTTATAAAAATGAGTTCTTAAATAAATGGTTGATAAAGGAGCTTGGTACCTCAGAATCTATAATTTATAATGAATTTAGATTAGGGAAAGCAATTGCAGATTTAGTAATGTTTAATGGTTGTTCAAAAGTGTTTGAAATTAAAACATTGTTAGATAAAGAATCTAGATTAAACTCGCAGCTGCAAGAGTATAAAAAAATATTTAATGAGGTTTATGTTATTGTTCCTATTTCAAAAATAGAAAAGTACAGCTTATACGATGATAGTGTTGGAATTATTTCTTATGACCAAGAGAATAGTCGATTTGATTTAATAAGGAATTCAGTTAAAAACTTGACTATTGATTCGAATTCAATTATGGAAATACTCCATACAAAAGAATATAAGAGTATTGTTGGAGATTATCATGGTGAATTTCCTGATTGTAACGATTTTGATCAATATGAGATTGGAAAACAGCTTATTAATGAAATTCCAGCAGAAGAATTAAATAAATTATTTATTAAAACTATGAAAAAAAGAAAAATAAATAATAATTTATGCAATAAAGAAAATAAGGAATTTAATCAGATTTTCTTGTCCCAAAACCTAAGTGAAATGCAAAAAATAAAATTGTTTAATAATTTAAATTCATTAATTTCTTATTAATATGTACTATCCTTATTTACGCGCAAGACAATTTGAACTAATTTCTTTACGAGAACTTATAATAGAAAATATCATTCAAAATTATGTTACTCCGATATTAGAACCAGTTAAAGACACATTTAATAATTTAAATTTAGCTCATAAATTATTTAAAGAAAATAATTTTAGTGCATTTTTAATAGTTAATCCTTTGGTTGGAGAATTAAATGGAGATGTTAATACTGTTTTGGATTATTTAGATACAATAGATGATTGTTGTTTTTTGCCAGCATTTCATTACACACAAAATTCAGATTATATAAGTCGAAGTATAACTGATTATAATTTAAGTGATTGTATGTTGATTTGTTATGATAATTTTACAGATGATGATGATTTTAGAGAATTATGTAGGCAAGATTTTATTACGCACATCACATTGTATGAGCCTCATAAGTACAGAAATCTTGATCGTTTTTTAAAAGGTTTGGGAAAAAATTATATCCGTTTGGATAACGTATTTGAAAGACAACTTAAGAATGCTGATTTTTTAGATATTCAAGCACATAAATTTTCGGAAGAACATCTTTTTTACCAAAATGAAAATTTCGACGGATTTTCTGATTTTACTGTTTTACCTAGTGAATTTATTGATGGAGGAAGTACTCCGCGTGCTGTGGTGATTCATTTAACATATTTAAATATAGAAGAAGAAAATCAAATTTGGATTAGGCATTTTACTTCTAATACAAATGATTCTATTGCTAACGTACAGGGGAAATTTGCAGAAGCAGCTTTGAAGGCGACTAATTTTTGTGAGGTAAATGGATTAGAGAATTCTGCGATAGCCGAATTACGTAATTATTATTTAAATGGTAGATACCCAGGTCTTGGAACTGTAAAGAAAATATCAATAAAAAATCATCTTAATGTTGTTAGGAATTATTTAGAGAGTAGAAATAATGAATAACGTTTGTACAAATTGTTTTTCAGATAGAGAACTAAAAGCATATATAGACATTCAATCTAATAAAGGAGAATGTACTTTTTGTGGTACTAGTGGAATTGAAATTATTGATGTTTGTGAATTATATGATTTTTTTAAAGAGCTACTGGATAATTTTCAAAAAAAAGAAAATGGACAACCGTTAAAAAATTTAATACAAGGTAATTGGAGTCTTTTTTCTTCTGCGGAACTTTCTTATAGTATTTTGAATTTTGTAATTCATAATATTGATACTGATATCCTTAGTTCTGATGATTTCGTTGATTTTAATGAAGATATCTTTGAGAATGTGAATTATTGGGATAAATTAAAAGAGCAACTTATTTGGGAAAGGAGATATTTGACGGATATAAATTATTTGACAGATGAATTAGGATGGGATGGGTTTTTTAATAGTCAAATAGCTTTAACAAAAGAGACAGTGCTATATAGGGCTAGATTACATAATAAAAGTGAAGAGAATTCATATACTCATTCTGAAATGTTCTGTCCTCCAAAAAAGATTTCATCAGCGGGTAGAGCAAATTCAAGAGGTATTCCTTTTTTGTATCTAAGTGATAATAGGGAAACTATACTTTATGAAATTAGGGCATCTTATTTGGATGAAATATCTATTGGAACTTTTGCTTTAAAAGACGATTTAAAAGAGCTAATTTATATATCTGACTTTACTGAATCTCCAACCATTTTTCATCCATCAAGA
Organism: Flavobacterium branchiarum; assembly: GCF_030409845.1. Taxonomy (NCBI): domain Bacteria; kingdom Pseudomonadati; phylum Bacteroidota; class Flavobacteriia; order Flavobacteriales; family Flavobacteriaceae; genus Flavobacterium; species Flavobacterium branchiarum. The sequence goes on from NZ_JAUFQQ010000003.1 coordinate 1,005,660, forward strand.
GTAAATGAAAGAATTAAATCGACTTTATTAAAACAAAAAATAAGTGTTGATTTATCAAAGCCAATGAGAAGATATGATTCTGAACTAGATTATATCCCTACTCAATTTATTTGTGAATTTATTAAGATTTATACTGGGGTAAAAGGAATAAAATTTAGAAGTTCTTTGCATACAATGGGAAATAATCTTGTTCTTTTTGACCAAGAAATTGTTCAATGTAACCATGTAGAAAAGGTTAGAGTTAAAAAGGTTCAGATATCTATTTGAAATTTTATAGTAATTCTTTTTGCGATTAGCTATTTGTTATTTTACTAAATTGGTAATCTTATTTGTTTTTTACGTAAGAAAATTACTCAACAATAATAATGATTAATGAAAAATGATTATGTTTGTAATGCCTTCTTAAAAATTTAAAAAGAGTATTAGAAATGAATATCAAGATAACAGATAAAGAAAAAATTAGTGTAACTACGGCTTCTGATTTATACGAAATCATGCAACGCATTTTATTACGAGAAAATAAGATTGATAGTGAGAAGGAACACTTCTGGATGATTGGGCTCAATATGGCAAATGTTATTCTTTATATAGAATTAGTAAGCATGGGTAGCGTGAAAGCAACAGTTGTAGAACCAATGAATGTATATAGAGTTGCCGTGTTAAAAGGAGCAACAAGTGTTATCGCTGTTCATAATCATCCTAGCGGAAATATGACTGCATCTGCATCTGATAAAGATGAAACGGACCGATTAATACAAGTAGGAAAGATTCTTAATATTAACCTTTTAGATCACCTGATTATTAGCACTGAAAAATATATGAGTTTTGCTAATATTGGACTAATGGCCGAATTAGAGCAAAGTGTAAAATACGTTCCAACGTATCAAATACAAGAAAGAATTCGCGATCGAGAACTTGAATTAAAAAAAGAAAAGGCTAAAACGGATAAACTTAAAGAAACAGTTATTACTAATCTTCTAAAGCAGAATATGACAATAGAAGAAATAGCTTCTGTATTAAATCTTACTCCAAAAGAAGTTAAGGATATTAGTAAAAAGTAAGGCGCTAATTTCAATATTGGTTTTTAGCCCTGATAGTAGGGACATCCTTTTATGGTGGTCCCGATTTTTTTCGGGATGGCATAAAAGATATAGCGGATAGCAGGAAATGGCTCCTTATATTTAGTCTTATTCCAAAAATAAGTAACGCTAATTAGTAAAGAATATGATAGTCTAAAAGGTATTTACAATTACAGACTTCACTTTTTAATAGAACGAGTTTAATTAAAGCATAGAATTAATCAATATTTCTGAAACATTCTTTTATTGTAAGTATTATCCTTATATTGGGTGATATTTAAAAATGAGTGTATTATGATTGATTTTTTGAAAAAAAACAAAAATTTTAGAAATGCATTATTTGTTTTTATAATTGCTTTTTCGTCTTTTCTTGCTTTTGAACCTTTATTCGAAAATTTAGGACAAAAGGCATCTCAGGAGTTTGCGGCGGCCATTTTCGGAACCATTTTCGCGGCTGTTATTACAATGGTTTTGTTGAGTAAACAATCTGAAACTGAGCAGGAGCGAAGTCGTAATGAAAAGGTCTTTGAACAAAAAATAGTGCTATTCAATCAGGTATTAGATTATTTGCAAACTATTTATGAAAATCTTGATGATGCAAACAAAATAAAAATTAGCCGTGCTAAGATTACTCAAATAGAATTTTTATTGGCAAAAATGGTTATGATTGGTAATGATAAAACGATAAAAGAGTTTAAATCATTATATCAGAATATAACCAATAACTATGTTCCCGAAACGCAAATACTTACCCTAAACATAAGTCATAAACATACTATTTTTCGCTTTGCAGATTATTGCAGGGAAGAGTTAGGATTATCGGACAAAAACTTAGAAAAAGAAATATTAGAGGATATCGTATTACAAGGAGAATTGTTTTATAATCTGGAGCAAAAAGAACCTCTAGATTTTGAGATACAGGAAACAATTAAGGATATCTATGGTTTTTTAGCCTTTGATTTAAATGTACCTATCGAAAATATTAAGTTTCTCCCAAACGGATTTGAAGCCTACATAAATAAAACTCAAGATAAAAAAAGGCGTTTTATCGAGTGTTTAATTGATAATCAGGAAATATATGTCAATATTCCAGTTTCTGATATGATAAAAGATTTTCAGCTAAATGGTAATACGTTTAAGATAAAACCATCAGATAGAAATAAATTTATAGCACAACAAGTTACTATAGAAAAAGCAATTGAGGAGAGTTACGAGTTTGTTAAAAAGCAGAAGATTGAATAAGGTTCTTCTTTTTATTTGTTGCACAATTCAAAAGATTCAAAAGTTATTTATAGTTAAATCGTCAATAATTAGTTTTAAAGCAAAAAGGATAAAGAAGTTTGTGGTACTCTTTATCCTTTTTTGTTTATCAATTTAGATTGCTTACAATTCGTTCGGCATCTTCTTTTATACCAAAGACAATTCCTGATTTTCGCTTACTCAACCACGGAAAGCCAATATAGTAAAGACCCGAAAGTGGAGCTATTCCGTTTTCATGAATTGGTTTTCCTAAATTGTCTAAAATTGGAATTTTAATCCAGCTAAAATCTGCTTCAAAACCAGTTGTCCATATAATGGAACTGATTTTAGATTCTAAAAGCGGTAATGTCCTTAAATGGCTTGCCGAAATACAATCTTGATCGGGTAGATCTGCAGGATCTAATTCGCTTTCGGTTGGTATACTATTGTTTTTTAAAATATAACCATCTATCATTTCTTTAATCTTCTCTGATGATTTGTCTGCAAAACGAATGTTTTCTGTCGCATCGTTATTAAACATAAAAGTTTCATTTTCAAAACCATTGAATCTTCCTAAAATAGAAACTCCTTGTCGCTGTAGCGATTGCAAACTAATGGTATGTCCTAATACGCCAACACCCGAAACTTGTGGTTGTGGATTGCGAATGACATCAGAATCTACTGCTGCCGTTGCTACATCCATAAACCCCATTAAAACCAGCCACTCCATCAGGTCTTTTCCTTTGTAACGTCTTGGCGTGCGTCCTACTTTACTACTAGCTAGGTGTACCTCTCGTCCGGATAGAATGAGCTCTTCTGCTATTTGGCATCCTGATTGTCCGCTACCAACAACAATAACTCCTCCTGCAGGCAATTGAGAAGGATTTTTATATTCTGAAGCATGCAATTGTGTAATTTGATTTGGAATAGTTTTACTAAACTCAGGTAATGAACCTTTATTCATTGCACCTGAAGCTATAATGACGTTGATAGATCTCCATTCGGACAATACTCCTTGATGCAAAGTAACAATGCAAAAACAATTTTTGCTTTTATCCTGAGTTAGCGAAATGACTTCGTAGTTTGCTTTTACTGGCAATTGAAATGTATCAACATAGGAATTCAGATAAGCAACAAACTCATTTCTATTCATGAACGCCTCTTTTTTATTGTCGATTTCTAATCCCGGTAGCGTATTCATCCAATTTGGGGTGTTAAAAGTAAAAGAATCCCATCGCTGTGCAATCCATGAATTTCCAATTTCCCCTTTTTCTAAAACTACATGTTCACGACCTTCTTGTTTTAGATAGAAACTGGTTGCTAATCCTGCTTGTCCACCGCCTATAACGATGGTGTTATATATTTTGATTTCCATTTATCTGCTATTTTTATATGTTTATCTTTGTACAAAGATGTTGGGAAAGAATAAATATCTGTTAACGTCCTTCGGATTATAATTGACGTAATCGGGTTTTAATTTATAATTTTAAGGATATGCTAACCATTGATCGTACTAGTTTAAAAAGAAAAGATTTCTTGAATTTTCGAGAAAAAGAGATTAGAATCGAACAAACGGAGAATGAAGGTTTTTTTCATTTCAACGAAGTTTCATTTGATGCTTTGCAATTTATTAGATGCCAATATCAAATTGCCAATCCTAAAACGATTCAGCTTAATATTGAAGATGCGGTACTTGAAATGCATTTTAGACTTGGTGGAGAAAGTGTAATGGTACATCCTCAAACTATAAATGTGAATGGCGGAAATCATACTTTGTTCTACCAACAAGATAATAATCCTGAAATTATTATGTCGCCAACCACAAAAGGTAATTTTTTAGAAATTCGGATAGGTGCAAAACATTTTGAACGTTTGCTATCAAGTGAAATTCCTGTAGTAAATAATCTAATAGAATCTGGTAGAAATAAGGTGTGGCCAGGTCATCAATTATCGATTACGCCCAAGATATACAACTTGATAAATGAAATAAGTAATTCACCTTATTCGGGAAAACTTAATATGTTGTTCTTAGAAGCTAAAATGACAGAACTTTTGTTGCTACAAACGACTTTATTTAATGAAGCAGATTTTTCAAAGCCGTTTTCATTTAAAAATTCCGATAGAATTAAATTTTATGAAGCGCAAGAATTTATGAATGCCCATTATATGGAAAGTTACACGATTAGACAAATTGCCTCTTCTATCGGTATTAACGAACGAAAACTAACTCAAGGTTTTAAAGAACTCTTTGGATTAACTGTATTTGAGTATATAAACGATTTAAGGATGAATAAGGCAAAACAGTTATTATTGGATGATAAAAAATATGTGGGAGAAGTTGCAGAAACGGTAGGATATAAAAATCAGCAACATTTTACAGTAGCATTTAAAAAGAAATTCGGAATGTTACCAAGTAAGCTCAAGTAGTGCGATTATACTTATTTTTTTTAGGTTTCGTCTTTATGAATTTTTTTATAAAATGTTTAGCAATCTATGTTTTTGGTTTTGTGTGTTTTATAATTTTAAAGAGTAGGGCTTAATCGTTTGAATTAAATTTAAATTTCATGTAAAACAACCATTTATTTTGAATTAATCGAATGGTAATGTGTTTTTAGGAGCTTTTTTTATGTTTTTTTGTTTATTTTAGAATTTATTTAAATTTTAAAAAAGGAAAACTATGGAGTCTAAATTTCTTAAAGTTTTAGGATGGGTAGCTACTTTTACAGCCATGGCAATGTATGTGTCTTATATACCTCAAATTCAACAAAACCTTAATGGACATAAAGGAGATTGGTTACAACCCTTAGTTGCTGGTGTTAACTGTACTTTATGGGTTTTATATGGTTTACTGAAAAAACCACGTAAAGATTGGCCTTTAGCAATTGCGAATATGCCAGGGATTATTTTTGGTTTTTTAACTTCTATTACAGCACTATTTTAAACAAAAAGAGAGGTGCATTTTAAATAATTCGGAAGTGGGTATTTTTAATCTAACTCGCATAGTTATAAATCTTAGTTTTTGTTATTTTTAGTTGTTGGTTCTTGGATTATAAATTAGTCTTACTAATTGCAATGGTTGCTTTAATTCTTTTTTTCTTGAGTTTTCCAATAACTCAAAAGCAAATCATACAATTCTTGCGCATCGATATCTATTTCAGAGACTGAGTACATTAAGTTCAATTCAGAATTTTGTTCATCATGAGCCATTTCCCAGACTATTTTTGAAATGTGGTTACGGAACTTTTCTGCGTTACCAAGTGTAGCAACAACCAAAGTGTCTTCTCTTACATTCTTCAATTTAATATTGGTAACATCAGACCATTCTATTCTTCCAAAAGCCTTGGACAATGGAGTTGTGCTTCCAGAAAAACCTATAGTGTCTATTTCAATTAATGGAGTTTTGTCTATAATTTTTACAAGAATTTTTAGCGATATGAAAAACATAATTAAAAGTAAACTACCTGATATAACAACAGGTTTAATTTTAAGTTCATCATCTAATAATCCTGTAGAGTATAAAAATAGTATGGCTAATAAAATTGCAATTGACCCAGTAAATAAAAGTATGTTTTTGGCTTTTCTTGTATCTCGATACAACTTAGTTTCTTTTTTCATAAAATGTGGTATTTGATATTTGTGAATTAACTACATAAAAATGTAATTTACTACAAATAAAATTAACTACAGTTTATATAAGAGAGTTATTGCTTACATTTGTATTTGATTAGAAATTCTTTAATTATTATTGTATGCTATTTTTAAAAGAGAAGTATATTCTTAAAAAAGAGTAAACAGATGAATTTATTAGATTGAAATAGATGTCTTTTTTTTGTTTTAAACTATAAAAAAAGCAAGGACTAAAATGATCTAATATAAAAGAACAAAAAGATGTAAAAGTCTCATTTTGTAAAACTTGAGATTAGATTTTTGTGGTCTCATTTTTTTTGCTTAATATTAGATCTTGATAAAAAGTTAATCGAGAGTGCTACATAACAAAATCGTTTTATATATTTGATTTCAGGATAATTTTCGCATTATTTGCAAAATAAAAGGAAAAATCCCGAAATAAATTAATTATTAATAGCAAATACACCTATGTCGTTTTCAAGTCTATTTCGAAAAAAAACTGTACAAGATATTTTAAGTCAAGTTGAAAAAAATAATGCCAACGGGAGTGATTCATTAGGTAAACATTTAACAGCACGTGATTTAACAGCTTTTGGTATTGCAGCAATTGTAGGTGCAGGTATTTTTAGTACTATTGGTAAAGCTAGTGCCGATGGAGGACCAGCAGTTATCTTTTTATTCCTTTTTACAGCGATTGCCTGTAGTTTTGCTGCTTTTGCTTACGCAGAATTTGCTTCAATGGTTCCCGTTTCTGGAAGTGCTTATACGTATTCGTATGTAGCTTTTGGAGAAATTATAGCCTGGGTCATTGGTTGGGCATTGATAATGGAATATTCAGTAGGTAATATAACCGTAGCCATATCGTGGAGTGATTATTTTACAGGATTGCTCGCCAGCGGGGGGATACACTTGCCCCAGTGGGTTCAAATGGACTATTTAACTGCTTCTAACGGATTTAATGATGCTACTGCTTTAATGCATGGCGGAAAAGCATTCGAGAATTTAGAGCCAGCCTTACAAGCAGCCTACACAGCATGGACAACATCACCGATGATAGGTTCCTTTCATTTTGTTGCCGATTTACCCGCTTTATTAATCATTATCTTGATTACTGCTCTGATTTATCGTGGTATGAAAGAATCTCGTAATGCGAGTAATATAATGGTTGTTGTAAAAGTATGTGTGGTACTTTTGGTAATTGCAGTTGGTGTTTTTTATGTAGATACCGCCAATTGGGACCCTTTTGCACCAAATGGTGTTACAGGAGTTTTAAAAGGTGTTTCTGCTGTATTCTTTGCTTATATTGGTTTTGACGCTATTTCAACAACTGCCGAAGAATGCAAGGATCCGCAACGTGATTTACCACGAGGAATGATGTGGGCAATTATAATTTGTACCATTTTATACATAGCAATCGCATTGGTACTTACGGGAATGGTAAGTTACAATCAACTTAACGTGGGAGATCCACTTGCTTTTGTATTCGAAAAATTAGATTTAAAATGGATGTCAGGAATTATTGCCGTAAGTGCTGTAGTTGCAATGGCAAGTGTTTTATTGGTTTTTCAAATGGGACAACCTCGTATTTGGATGAGTATGAGTCGTGATGGATTGTTGCCAAAACGTTTCTCTAAAGTGCATCCTAAATACAAAACACCATCATACGCAACCATCGTTACAGGTTTTGTTGTTGCCGTTCCTGCTTTATTCCTAAATCTTACAATGGTTACAGATTTATGTAGTATTGGAACTTTGTTTGCTTTTGTATTAGTTTGTGCAGGAGTTTTAGTATTACAGAACAAACCAGATATTCCAAGGGGGAAATTTAGAACACCTTATGTAAATTCAAAATTTATAATGCCAATTTTATTGATTATTGGATTGGTCTTTTCTTTTGGATACAACAAAAAAGCAACAATGAGTTTTATTATGAATGAAACTCAAATTAATCAACCAGCAGATATTATTACTTCTCTTGATAAAAGCCATACTAAAATAGTATATGATTATTTAGTAACTGTTGATCCTGCTAATGCTACAACAGAAAAACCAGATTTAGAATTAATATTAAAGCAATATCAAAAAGACGAGGCTAAATATGCAAGCGTAATTGCAGGTTTACCAGTTGCTGATTCGATTAAATACGAAAGCGGATTAAGCTTGTTCAAACACAAAATACCAATGTGGATTTTCTTAATCGTTTTGGTTGGATTAACTGTTTGGGCTTTTAGACAAAATTTATCTTTAATTCCATTATTAGGCTTGATTTGTTGTCTTTATATGATGGCCGAATTAAGTGTTTGGAACTGGATTTATTTTACAGTTTGGTTAATTATAGGTCTTTGTATTTACTTTAGCTTTAGCCAAAAAAATAGTAAGCTAAATTTTATAAAGCAGTAATATATAGTTTTTAGTTAAAGACGCTATTCAAATTTAAAATCCGTTCTGATTATTTTCAGAACGGATTTTTTTTGTTTTTAAAAAAGAGGCACTCTAGCTAGTCGGAAAGTTAGAAGAAAGATGCTAGAAGAAAGATGCTAGAAGAAAGATGTTAGAAGAAAGATGTTAGAAGAAAGATGCTAGAAGAAAGATGCTAGAAGAAAGATGTTAGAAGAAAGATGATAGAAAAAAGATGCTAGAAAAAAGATGCTAGAAAAAAGATGCTAGAAAAAAGATGATAGAAAAAAGATGCTAGAAGAAAGAAAATAGAAGAAAGATATTAGAAAAGAAGTCTAATCTCGGTCAATCTAAAAATCTAAGCCAGTCTAAAAATCTAAGAAGTCTAACAAGAAAGAGGGTAGAGAAAAGAGAATAGAGTAAAGAATAGAGAAAAGAGTAGAGAAAAAAGAAAAAATCTAAGTCAGTCTAACAATCTAAGTAGTCTAACAATCTAACTATCTAAGAAGTCTAGCAATCAAACAATCTAAGTAGTCTAACAATCCAAAAATCTAAGTGAGTCTAATCAAAAAATCCGCACAGAGAAAACTCCAGCGGATTCAAACAAACCAATTAAAAATTAAGCAAATTTATTTATAAAGAATTGTTTCGTGTTTACAAAATCCCAAGCTCGACCATGCAGGCCTTCATCATTTGATAGGTTCTTTCGATGTCATTATCCAATCCAATTGAGAATCGGATTAAGCCATCAGTCAAGCCCATTTCGGCTTGTTCCTCTAGTGGGATTTCGCTAGAAGTTGAGGTTCCGGGAGCGCTAAATAAAGTTTTGTAGAAACCTAAACTAACCGCCAAATATCCGAGATTTCGAGCTTGCATCAATTCCATTAATTCATTTGCTTTTGCCAAAGAACCAACATCAATTGTAAGCATACCACCGAAACCATATTCAGGATTAATCATTGTTTTGTACAACGCATGGCTAGGATGACTTTTTAAACCTGGATAAACCGTTTTAAGTCCGTCTTTTTCAAATTTATCAGCGAGAACATGCGCATTATGACTGTGTTGTTTGATACGGATGTGTAGCGTGCGAAGGTTTTTCATCACACTAGCAGAACGTAAACTATCCATAGTAGGTCCTAAAAGCATACTTGCACCACTATTTACATTTTTTAAGCTATTTATGAATTCTTTAGAAGCACAAGTTACACCGCCAACAGTATCACTACTACCGTTTATATATTTTGTTAAACTATGAATCACAATATCAGCACCTAACTTTGCAGGCGAAACCGACAAAGGAGAGAATGTATTATCAACAACTAATTTTAAATTGTGTTTTTTTGCAAGACGAGATAAGCCTGCAATATCAGCAACTTCTAATAAAGGGTTACTCACAGTTTCGCAATACAAAACTTTAGTTTCTGGAGTAATTGCAGCTTCTACAACATCAAGTTTTGTAATGTCTACAAAAGTTGTTTTTATGCCAAATCTCGGAGTGAAATTTTTAAGGAAAGCATACGTTCCACCATATATAGTTCTACTCGAAACAATATGATCCCCATTACTACATAATTGCATTAGCGTAGGTGTAATTGCTCCCATTCCAGAAGCAGAAACATTTGCAGTTTCAGTTCCTTCCATTGCGGCAAGTGCCTGATCTAAGTATAAATTACTTGGCGATGAATGGCGAGAATACAAATAACAGCCCTCCATGTTTCCTTCAAAAGTATCAAACATTGTCTTTGCTGAAAGGAAAGTATAGGTAGAAGAATCCGAAATGGATGGGTTTACACCACCAAATTCCCCAAAATACTGTAAATCCTGAATTTTATCAGCCGGATTAAAATTTTCCATTGTTATGTTATTATGAGAAACGAATTAATTTCTTCCTCTTGTTACTATTTATTTTCACTTAAATCTATGTCAAATAGTAAAGGATTAACTACTTCGTCTGTTTACTATTTGTTGTTGTTTCTTGATATACCTTTTCGCCAATCTAAGATGAAAAAGGATGTCGTAACGATCAATTTACATTGTTTACAAATCTTAATCAAAATAATAACATATTAGAATAATAATCAACTGTAGGCTTTGTATTTAGATAATAAATCTGTGTAAAACTATTGGAGTAGATTTATTGTCTATTTTTGTTTTTGAAATAAGAATTAAATAGATTATTTTTCAGTCTAATCCCCCTACAAATTATGACACTAGATTCAATAGATAAAAAATTACTATTACTACTTCAAACGGATAGTAAAAAAACAACCAAAGAACTATCCTTAAAATTAGACCTTTCGGTTACGGCAGTTTATGAACGAATAAAAAAGTTAGAGCGAGAAGGGATAATACATAAATATGTAGCATTACTAGACAAATCTAAAATAGAAAAAGGATTTGTCGTTTTTTGCCACCTTAAACTTATTCAACATACGAAAGAGTTTTTAACGAAATTCGAAAGTGAAGTAACACAACTAAAAGAAGTTCTCGAATGTCATCACGTTAGTGGTGATTACGATTATATTCTTAAAGTACTTGTAAAAGACATGGAAGCGTATCGTGAGTTTTTAGTAACCAAACTAACAACACTGCAGCACATTGGTAGCACGCAAAGTACTTTCATGATTAGTGAAGTGAAAAATACAACCGTGATTTCTTTTTAGGGGTTCTTAAGGGACAAAGGTTCAGAGTTGCAAAGGCACAAAGGATTTAAAAAAGAGGTTCTGAGGTGCTGAGTTTTTAGGAACAAAGGTTCAGAGTAACAAAGGTTCAGAGTAACAAAGGTTCAGAGTAACAAAGGTTCAAAGGTTTTGAGGAAGAGGTACTGAGCTTCTAAGGCTCTAAGCTTTTTAGGAGCAAAGGCTCAGAGTAAAAAAGGAGCAAAGGGTTTATCCGAATGAATCCCATTCTTTGCGTCTTCGCGTCTTTGCGAGAGAATATTAGCTCAATCAATGCGTTAAAGGTTTTTTTTAAAGGTGCTGAGGTACTGAGTTTCTAAGGTTCTAAGTTTTTTAGGAACAAAGTCTCAGAGTAACAAAGGAGCAAAGTGTTTATCCGAATGAATCTCATTCTTTGCGTCTTCGCGTCTTTGCGAGAAAAACTGCTCAAGCAATATGATAAAGGTACTGAGGTACTGAGTTTCTAAGGCTCTAAGATTTTTAGGAGCAAAGGCTCAGAGTAACAAAGGAGCAAAGGGTTTATCCGAATGAATCTCATTCTTTGCGTCTTCGCGTCTTTGCGAGAGAATATTAGCTCAATCAACATGATAAAGGTTTTTGATAAAGATGCTAAGGTTCTGAGTTTTTTAGTTGCAAAGGTTTTTTTTAAGGCGCTGATTTGCTGATAGTTCTTAATTATTAGCTTTCAGCTTTATCCTAATTGTTTTAATTCTTTGCGTCTTCGCGTCTTTGCGAGAGAAAGTTAGCTCAATCAATGTGTTAAAGGTTCAGAGTTACAAAGGTTTCAAAGGTTTTGAGGAAGAGGTACTGAGGTACTGAGTTTCTAAGGCTCTAAGCTTTTTAGGAGCAAAGGCTCAGAGTAACAAAGGAGCAAAGGGTTTATCCGAATGAATCCCATTCTTTGCGTCTTCGCGTCTTTGCGAGAGAACATTAGCTCAATCAATGCGTTAAAGGCTCAGAGTTGCAAAGGTTCAAATGATTTTTTTTTAGGTGCTGAGATACTGAGTTTCTAGGGTTCTAAGTTTTTTAGGTATAAAAGGAGCAAAGGTTCAAAGGTTTTGAGGAAAAGGTTCTGAGAGTTCTTACTCAACAGCTTTCAGCTTTAGCTGGAAGAATCAATAACCATAGAGTAAAGGCTTTAGTCGAATTATTTTAACTCTTTGCGTCTTCGCGTTTTTGCGAGGGAAAAAATCGGCTGAATCAGCATAAGTAATTCTATATTTTTTTAATTTCCACATAATACCTCAAAGTGGAAAAAACAAGAAACTTCATTTTATGCAAAATCTCAAATAAAATTTAACATTTTTATGTAATCATTACCATAAGTTTTCCATACTTCGAGAAATCCTGAGAAAAAACTCTAGTTTTAAAGTTCAAACAAAACTTAATTCCTTAATTTTGTATCGCTAAAAAAATAAAAAATCAATACTATGAGTTCATTTGACGTAGTCATTATAGGTTCAGGTCCCGGCGGATATGTTTCGGCAATTCGTTGCGCACAATTAGGTTTCAAAACTGCTATAATCGAAAAGTACAATTCTCTTGGAGGAACTTGCTTAAATGTGGGTTGTATTCCTTCAAAAGCATTATTGTCTTCTTCGCATCATTATGCAGAGATTAAACATTTTGCTGATCACGGAATTGAAGTTTCTGGTGAAGTAAAAGTAAATTTAGAGAAAATGATTGCTCGCAAGCAAGCTGTTGTAGATCAGACTGCTGGTGGGGTTAATTATTTAATGGATAAAAATAAAATTACTGTTTTAAAAGGATTAGGTTCGTTTGTAGATGCAACACATATTGCAGTTACTAAAGAAGATGGAACATCTGAAACTATTGAAGCAAAACATACAATTATTGCTACAGGTTCTAAGCCTTCATCATTGCCTTTTATCAAAATTGACAAAGAAAGAATCATTACTTCTACAGAGGCATTAGCTTTGAAAGAAGTTCCTAAGCACCTAGTTATTATTGGTGGAGGAGTAATTGGTATCGAATTAGGTCAAGTATATTTACGTTTAGGATCACAAGTTTCTGTGGTTGAATTTATGGACAGAATTATTCCAGGAATGGATGGTGCTTTGTCTAAAGAATTAACTAAAGTATTGAAGAAACAAGGAATGAAATTCTACGTTTCTCACAAAGTAAAATCGGTAGAAAGAAACGGAGATGCTGTTGTAGTTCAAGCTGAAAATGCAAAAGGAGAAACAATTACTTTAGAAGGAGATTATTCATTAGTTTCTGTAGGGCGTCGTCCATACACAGACGGATTAAATGCTGATAAAGCAGGAGTAAAAATTTCTGATAGAGGACAAGTAGAGGTAAACGACCATTTACAAACTAGTGTTCCAAATATCTATGCAATTGGTGATGTTGTTCGTGGAGCAATGTTGGCACACAAAGCAGAAGAAGAAGGAGCAATGGTTGCTGAAATCTTAGCAGGTCAAAAACCACATATTGATTATAACTTAATTCCTGGTGTAGTTTACACTTGGCCAGAAGTTGCAGCTGTTGGACAAACAGAAGAGCAAGTAAAAGCTTCGGGAGCTGAATATAAAGTTGGAAGTTTCCCATTTAAAGCGTTAGGACGTGCAAGAGCAAGTGGAGATTTAGATGGATTTGTAAAAATCATTGCAGATGCTAAAACGGATGAAGTTTTAGGAGTACATATGATTGGAGCTCGTACTGCTGATTTAATTGCAGAGGCTGTTACAGCAATGGAATTCAAAGCATCTGCTGAAGATATTTCAAGAATGAGTCATGCGCATCCAACATTTGCAGAAGCAATAAAAGAAGCTGCTTTGGCTGCTACAGATAACAGAGCATTACACGTATAGTAATACATCTTTGTATAAAAACAGAAACCCGACAATTAATTTAGTCGGGTTTTTTTTTATGTGGGATAGTAAAGTTTATTAAGCAGTAAATACGCTTTTGTAATTATTCCAATATCTGTAAATTAAAAATAGATTTCCTAAAAATAACAAAGCTGCAACAGGTAAATTCTCAGGAGTCATAAAGTAATTAATAAATAAAATATTTATGGTAATAGGGAGAATTAAAATATTGGCTAGCGTTACATAACGGCCAATTACAAAGGCAATACCGCAAATTAGTTCTATTGATTTTGCTAATGGCATTATGTAAGTTGATGCGATCAAACCGATATTAAATGCTTTGAAATTTCCAGTTACTACTGGTTCTGGCATTAAATTTAGAAAGTAACTTATAGAAGCAAAAAGCAGTAAAAGGCCAATTAAAGTTCTGATAATAATAGTAGCGATTTTCATGATATTGATGATTTTTATAGATTAAAAAATACAATTTTTGATATGAAATTACCTGATTCTAATAATTAAGAAAACGTGTTTAATTATTAAAATATTATGAATTATGTAAACTATTTAGTTGTGTTTTAGGATTTGTTTAATGCTATATCAAATATAGTGATTTTTACGCTATAAATAAATGCGTGATTTATTATATTTATGACTCTTTTTTAACATATTTTCTATAAATAAAATAGCCACCAGTTCCGATTAAAATAAAAGGCCAAATATTTATGAAAAACACAATTATTCCTTGGAGTATGTACCAACCATTTTTTAGAGCATCAATAATTTCAATTCCAATATTAGGTTTGTAGGTATTACTGTCCTTGATACTGGCAATTACTTCTTCTTTTAGAGATTGATTTTGATACAGTTGTAACGTAATGGTGCTAAAATTAATTTGATCTTTTAGAGAAAGTTTTTCGATTTTACTAGCGTCATTTTGTTCTTTTTGAGCTGCAAGCGTATTTTCGGCCTGCATTACATCATTTATCTTTTTGCCTTTGTTATCAATTGCTTTTTCAATTCTTTTATGATTTTCAGCACTTCTGTTTTGGGCTAATTGGTTTGCAAGTAGTTTTAAAGAAACATCATCGGCTTTGATAACACGGTAATCCAAAAAATCTATTTGTTTGGCAATTAATTTTATAACAGTATCGAGTTGCGTGTTAGGGACACGAATTGTTACGTTGTTTATTACAGAGTATTTTGTAGTTTGCAACGTACTATCTTGGCTTAATTTTGTTTGTATCTCATCGTGAATTGTGCTTTGTAAGTTGGTATAAGTGACAAAACCTCCAAATTTCACCGTTGCATTTTCAATTGCATAAGTAGATTTTGCTACATTTTTGACTTTAAATTTTATGTCAGCGGTTCGAATAAACTGATGGCTACTGTCTTTTTTCTCAACAGCCGCCGCCGATGAAATAATATCAGTTGTTGCATTTGATGGATCTGAAATAGAATCTTCAGCTAATGAATCTGCTTTTTTACAGGAAAATAATACAGCGAGGAGTACTAATGTAGTCAAGCTAAATTTTGCAATTGTTTTCATAGGTGATTGATATAAGTATTGATTAATAAATAGGTTTCTCGTAATAGTTTTTTTTAAAATAGGGTGTAAGTAGTTTTGTCTCAATAATCGTATCAATTTTAGAAATGGGTTATTATGTGGAGTAATAAAAAGCGTGCCAATATTTTTTGAGATAACATTATCGAAGGAATTTTTTTGTCGTAATTTTGAGGCATTAAAAAAAAACAATTTTTGAGAGTTTCAATTTACAAGGATATTCCAAATCCTACAGGCTTTAAACAGCAACTTTTAGTTTGGGCACAACAATACCGAGAAGTTGTTTTTATGGATAGTAATTTATATCCACAAGAATATTCAAGCTTCGATTGTTTGCTGGCTGTAGATGCTTTTACGTCAATAAAAACCGATTTTCATAACGCATTCGAAGATTTAAAACAATACCAGCAGACCACTAAAGATTGGCTTTTTGGTTATCTTACTTATGACTTAAAAAATGATATTGAAGCGTTGCAATCTGCTAATTTTGATGGATTAGAATTTCCAGATTTATTTTTCTTTCAGCCTAAAAAAATATTTTTACTGAAAGGGAATCAGCTAGAGATTCAATATTTATCAATGTGTGATGATGAAGTAGAAGATGATTATAACGAGATTGCAACGCTTGAGACGCAATCCTATGTTTCATTGAATGAATTGGAGATAAAGCAACGAATTTCAAAAGAAGATTACATTGCTAAAGTAAATTCAGTTTTAGAACATATTCATCGTGGAGATCTTTACGAAGCTAATTTTTGTATGGAATTTTATGCAGATGATGCGATAATCAATCCGTTAGAGAAATT
The DNA here is from genome assembly GCF_030409845.1 of Flavobacterium branchiarum. NCBI lineage: Bacteria > Pseudomonadati > Bacteroidota > Flavobacteriia > Flavobacteriales > Flavobacteriaceae > Flavobacterium > Flavobacterium branchiarum. The sequence goes on from NZ_JAUFQQ010000003.1 coordinate 1,021,887, forward strand.
CGAGAAACTAAATGAAATATCGCAAGCGCCATTAACTGTTTTCTTTAAAAACCATAAACAGTTTCTATTATCAGCTTCACCAGAAAGATACATTCGTAAAATAGGAGATCAGATAATTTCGCAGCCTATCAAAGGAACTTCAAAACGTTTTGAAGATAATGCAGCCGATGCCGCTTCTAAAAAACAATTGGAGGCCGATCCAAAAGAACGTGCCGAAAATATTATGATTACCGATTTGGTTCGGAATGATTTATCGCATACAGCCCAAAAAGGGTCAGTTGAAGTGGTTGAATTATGCAAAATTTATTCGTTTTTGCAGGTGCATCAAATGATTACTACGATTACATCAAAATTAGATTCGCAATATTCGGCAATCGATGTTTTAAAAACTACATTTCCGATGGGAAGTATGACAGGAGCACCAAAGATTTCGGCAATGAACATTATCGAAAAACTAGAAGAAACTAAACGTGGTCTGTATAGTGGGGCAGTAGGTTATTTTACTCCCTATGGAGATTTTGATTTTAATGTTGTTATTCGAAGTATTTTATATAATCAAGAAAATAAATACATTTCATTTTCGGTTGGGAGTGCAATAACAGCACAATCGGTTCCCGAAAAAGAATATGCAGAGTGTTTACTCAAGGCAAAAGCCATGCAACAAGTATTACAGTAGTTAATGAAACTATTTTGTATTTTTAACGGCCTATTTGTAAAAACAAATTATAATAAAAGATTCAAATTTAAATATGCTTCAGAAATTTAAAAATCATGTTGCTCAAACGTTTCCTTTTTTAGAAAAAAAGAAATTACTACTAGCTACAAGTGGCGGTTTGGATAGTATGGTTATGGTGCATTTATTGGCTCAATTAGATTATGATTTTGCGATTGCCCATTGTAATTTTCAGTTGCGAGGAATAGAAAGTTTTGGAGATCAAGACTTTGTAAGTTCGACTGCGACTAGTTTAAAACGACCTTTTTTTGTTACCCAGTTTGATACAGAGGCTTTTGCAAAAGATTATAAGCTTTCTACTCAGGTTGCGGCGAGAGAGTTGCGATACAATTGGTTTTATGAACTTTTGGAGACTAAAGGCTATGATTATATTTTAACGGCACATCATGCCGATGATAACCTCGAAACGTTTATAATTAATTTAAGCCGTGGAACTGGATTAGATGGGCTACTAGGAATTCCGGAGCAAAATGATTCGCTTATTCGTCCGCTTTTGCCATTTTCAAGAGAAGAAATAAAACAATACGCCGAAGAGAATACTATCGAATGGCGTGAGGACAGTAGTAATGCTTCAAATAAATACTTACGAAATAAAATCCGTCATGATTTAGTTCCGACTTTAAAAGAAATAAATCCTAATTTTTTGACCGCTTTCCAGAAAACACAAAACTATTTGCAAGAAGCACAAATTATGGTCGAAGACGCTTCGATTATGGTATATCAGCAAGTTGCAAAAGAAATTGATGATGAAATTCATTTTGATTTAACTCAGTTAAAGCGATTAACAAATTATAAATCCTATTTGTATCAATGGCTTAACGAATATGATTTTACGGCTTGGGATGATATTTATGAGTTGGTTGAAAGTCAGTCGGGTAAGCAGGTTTTTTCGCCAGAATTCCGATTGATAAAAGATAGAAATACATTGATTTTAAGTCCGATTCGAGAAGATAAACAAGAAGAGTTTTATATTGAGAGTAGCGATCAAGAAGTTAATTTTCCCTTAAAATTAAAACTCTGTAACGTAGGTCACATAACTATAGAATCAAATAAAGCTATATTTGTTGATTCTGAAAAAATCCAGTTCCCTTTACTTTTACGTAAATGGAAAGAAGGAGATGTTTTTTATCCGTTTGGAATGAATGGAAAATCTAAAAAAGTAAGCAAGCTTTTTAAAGATGAAAAATTATCCTTGATTGAAAAAGAAAATACATGGATATTGTGCTCGGAAAATCAAATTGTTTGGGTTGTAGGAATCAGACAAGATGAGCGTTTTAAAATAGAAAATACTACAAACCAGATATTAAAAATAGAATTACAATAATGAAATCAACCTATCTACTATCAAAGCAATTTTGGAATAATTCGATATTGTTTTTATTGCTTTTCTTTTTTGCTTTTGCAAAAGGGAATGCGCAAATGTTAGAACCAGTAAAATGGACTTCTAAAATCGAGAAAAAATCAGGAAATAATTTTGTGTTAATTTTTGATGGAGTTATCGAGAAAGATTGGCATATTTATTCTCAATTTACCCCAGATGGTGGGCCATTAGCATTAGAAATTTCGTTTAAAAATCAAAAAGGGAATTATAATTTAGTTGGCAAAGCCAAAGAGGGAAAAACCAGAACAGCATTTAATGATATATTTGGTGTTAATGAAACTTTCTTTGAAGGGAAGGCTCATATAGAACAAGAAATAACTATTATAAACCCTGATGTAAAAACAATCGAAGTCGAATTTGACTTTCAGATTTGTAAAGAGGTTTGTATTAATTTGAATAAGAAATTCTCTATTGCGGTTCCGGCCTCATTCAAGATGGATGCAACAGTTCCAGTTGCTAAAATAGAGGAAGTGAAAGAGGCGGTAACTCCAAAAGATGGAGTTGTTGTTGATACCGCAAAAACAGTTGTAGATACTGCAATTGTTGATGTAGAGCATGACAATGCAACTGTAACGGAGCATAATCAGGAAATGCCTGAGTCAGGTACACCAAGAAGTTTATGGTCTATTTTCTTTATTGCATTTTTATCAGGTTTTGCAGCGTTGCTTACTCCGTGTGTGTTTCCTATGATTCCTATGACGGTTAGTTTTTTTACAAAACAAAGTAAAAGCAGAGCAAAAGGAATTAGAAATGCTATTATTTATGGATTTTCAATTATTGCAATCTATGTAATATTGGGGCTTATTGTAACTAAAGTATTTGGCGCAGATGCATTAAATGCTTTGTCTACAGATGTTTGGTTTAACTTAATCTTCTTTGTTATATTGATCATTTTTGCAACCTCATTTTTGGGAGCTTTTGAAATTATGTTGCCAAATTCATGGGCAAATAAAGCCGATAAACAAGCAGATAGAGGTGGATTAATTGGGATATTGTTTATGGCTTTGGCTTTAGCAATTGTATCGTTTTCATGTACAGGTCCAATTGTAGGAACCTTATTAGTTGAAGCAGCTTCAAATGGAGGAATTGCTCCAGTTATTGGAATGCTTGGTTTCTCGATGGCATTAGCTTTACCTTTTATGTTATTTGCAATGTTTCCAGGATGGTTAAATTCATTGCCTAAATCGGGTGGATGGTTGAATACTGTAAAAGTTGTTTTAGGATTCCTTGAATTGGCTTTGGCATTCAAATTTTTATCAAATGCCGATTTGGTTTTACAATTGCATTTACTAGAAAGAGAAGTTTTTATAGCGATTTGGGTTGCAATTTTCGCGGCTCTAACATTATATTTATTCGGTAAGATTACATTGCCACACGATAGTCCTTTACAACATATTTCAGTTGGTCGATTGTATTTAGGATTACTTACGCTAGTTTTTACAGTGTATTTAATTCCGGGACTTTGGGGAGCACCGTTAAAATTAATTAGCGCTTTCCCACCACCACCACAATATAGCGAAAGTCCATTTGGAGTAGGAGGATCAAGTAATTCGAATGCTGTTTTAGATAAAGGAATGCCTGATGGAGCAGAATTAGGCCCACACGGAATTTTGGTTTTCCATGATTATGAAGATGGAGTCGCTTTTGCTAAATCAATCAACAAGCCTATTATGTTAGATTTTACAGGTTATGCTTGTGTGAACTGTAGAAAGATGGAAAACAATGTTTGGTCAGATGAAAGAATTCTACCAATATTAAAAAATGACATTGTCCTTATTTCTTTATATGTAGATGATAAAAGAGAGTTGCCTGCAGATAAGCAATACGTAACAGATTCAGGCGATAAAATTATTACTGTAGGTGATAAATGGACTGACTTTATGATTTCTAAATATAAAACAAACACACAGCCATTGTATATTATGACCGATTTAGAAGGTAATAATTTAAACAAAACGAAACCGACAATTAGTTATGTTGGAGCAGATGAATATTTGAAATGGTTGAAAGAAGGTATCTCAAATTTTAAATAAAAATATAAGGTTGAAGTTAATTCAAACAAAAAGCACTCTGAGTTTATACTTAGAGTGCTTTTTTATTTATGTTAGATTTGGAATGTTTTACTACAAGAATTCTCCATGTTGAGAAATATCGAGTCCTAATTCTTCTCTCTCTTCAGTTACTCTCAGAGGGGTGATTTTATTTACAATAAAGAAAAGAATGTACGATCCTACAAAAGTAAAAATGGATACGATAATCATAGCAATTAGATGATTTGTGAATAATGTTGTAGTTCCAAAAATTAGCCCTTGATTGTCTCCAACGGCTGGATTAATTGCTTTAGAAGCAAAAACTCCAGTTAATACCATTCCTACCATTCCGCCCACACCGTGACAAGCAAAAACATCTAGAGCATCATCAATTTTTCCTTTAGGGAATTTACTAACTACAATGTTACTTACAATAGCAGCAAAAGCTCCAATAAAGATGGCGTGAGGAATGCTTACGAAACCTGCCGCAGGAGTTATAGCAACAAGACCAACAACAGCACCAATACAAGCACCAAGTGCTGATAATTTGTGACCTAAAATTTTATCAAGAAATACCCAAGTCATTGCTGCTGCCGCTGCCGCAACTGTTGTTGTTCCTAATGCTTGAACAGCTAAGCCATTTGCACCTAATGCAGAACCAGCATTAAATCCAAACCATCCGAACCATAGTAAAGCAGTACCCAGTAATACATACGTAATACGAGCAGGGTTTACTTTTTGAACTTTTCTTTTTCCTAGAAAAATAGCTCCTGCTAGTGCAGCCCAACCAGCACTCATATGAACAACTGTTCCACCAGCAAAATCAAGAACTCCCATTTTAAAGAAAATACCCTCTGGATTCCATGTCATGTGCGCTAGAGGAGTGTATATGACTAATATAAATAAAACCATGAATAATAAATAGGCCCAAAAACGAACACGCTCTGCAAATGCACCTGTTATTAGAGCAGGAGTTATTATGGCAAATTTTGCTTGAAATAAAGCAAATAACATAAAGGGAATAGTAGGAGCGAGACTCCATGCAGTATTTGTTCCTACGCCTTGAAAAAATAAATTTGAAGTTGGATTTCCTATAATACCTTTTATAGATGGGCCAAATGCCAATCCGAAAGCTATAACTACCCACAAAAGTGTTACAATTACCATTGCCATAAAGCTTTGAAGCATTGTGCTAATTACATTTTTCTTACCAACCATTCCTCCATAAAAGAAACCTAATCCAGGGGTCATTAGTAATACAAGTGCTGTTGCAACGATCATCCAAGCAGTATCTCCTGTGTCAAATTTCACAGCTTCTGCAGGAACAGGATTGTCGGTTAAGATAAAATTGGATAGAAAGGTTACTACTAAAATTGTGATTAGAATCACACTTAAAATAATTTTTCGCATGGTTTAGTTGGTTTTAAATTTCGATAAAAGTATAAAATGATTTAATACCCCTATTAAAAATGATGTCAACTGTTTTATTTTTATTGAATTTTTATTTTGACCCCTATTATTTTGCGGGTACTTATTAAAAATGTATTCAAATTTGATTTTATTGTTGTGGCTTGTGTTTAAGATGGAGTTCCTTATCTGAGTTTTATATTAAATAAGCGACTTTGTTATCATTGAATACTATTCTTTATGACTAGTAAATGAAAAGGTCCTAAACGAATTACTCATTTAGGACCTTTTGCTTTATATTAATTTATCAGAAGTGTTTTTATTTCTGATTGTATTTTTCTTTATACTTTTTATAAAGTTTAGTTTGATGCGTTTCTAGACTAATCATTCTTCCTTGTATGAAAGCGTTGGTTAGTTTGTTGGTTTTCATGTCCAAAGCGTCACCTTCGGAAATGAATAAAGTAGCATCTTTTCCAGTTTCTAATGTTCCGCAAAGAGCATCTATACTTAATAATTTAGCGGTATTAGAAGTAATTAATTGTAAGGCTTGTTCTTTATCTAGACCATATGCAGCACAAGTACCTGCTAAGAAAGCTAAGTTTCGCGTATTCATACGCTCATTGTCGCCACTATTTTCTAAACCTACTAAAATACCCTTGTCAGTTAATATTTTAGCCATTTTATAGGGTAGGTTAACGTCTTGATCATCACTCTGTGGCATATCATGAACGCGTTTTAGTAACACGCCAATATTATTTTTTTGCAATAAATCAGCAGATTTGTAAGCCTCAAAACCGCCTACAATAACCATTTTTTTAATTCCATTGTCATTCGTTAATTTTATAGCATCAATGATTTGTTTTTCTCCATCGGCATGAATAAACAAAGTTTGCGTTCCATCAAAAAGACCTTTCATAGATTCAAAAATCAAGTTTCTTTCTTTTGAAGTGTCCGCCAGATAGGCTTTAGAATTTACTAAAAAAGCATTGATTTCTTCAATTTGAGGAACATAGTCTTTATTTGCTTCAATTGGCCCCGGTTCAAACCAAGAACCACTTTTCTTAAAGCTTGGAGGAAAATTAAGATGAATCCCATCATTTTCTTTTAGAACAGCATCTTGCCAGCTCCATGCATCTAGTTGTACGATAGATGAAGTTCCAGAAATTCTTCCGCCACGAGGCGTAACCTGAGCGATTAGAATTCCGTTAGGGCGAACCGTTTCTATTACTTTAGATTCAGAGTTATAAGCAATAATACTTCTCACGTTAGGATTGTAACTTCCAATTTCTTCATCATCATTAGATGATTTTACAGCATCGATTTCTACAAGTCCCAAGGTAGAATTTGGAGCAATAAAACCAGGGTAAACGTGTTTTCCACTAGCGTCAATTGTGGTGTCGTATGCATTAGCTGCCAATCTAATCGTTTTAGAATCGGCTACTAATGTTATTTTTCCATCTTTAAACCCAATAGCACTATTTTCGATAATAGTCCCGTTGCCTAAATGTGCCGTAGCATTTAATATTAAAACTGATTTTGTTTGTTTAGGGGCAGGTGTTTGCTGTGCTATTATAGCTATAGGCATGCAAATTGCCAATAGTAAAATATATATCTTTTTACGTATCATAGTTCTGTATTTTTCTATTTGTGAATCTTCTTTTTATTGTTCTAAAGTATCACAGTGATATTCTTTTTTCTCTTTCTTTTTCGGTTGTTGTGTTACCGCACCTTTATTCTTTTCTTGAAGCAATTGACCTATTAGTTCGCTTCTTTCTTTTGTGATAGCGACCTCTTGTTCTGTTTCTTTTTGAATATCATAATATACAACCCCTTCTATAATTGTTTTTTCGGCTTTAGCATAAATAGATAACGGATTGGTACTCCATAATACAACATCTGCATCCTTTCCTATTTTTAAACTTCCAACTTTATCATCTATGTGAAGTAATTTTGCTGGATTTAGAGTAACAAATTTCCAAGCCTCTTCTTCTGATACATCGCCATATTTTACTGCTTTGGCAGCTTCTTGATTTAATCTTCTAGACATTTCGGCATCATCAGAGTTATAGGCAACTACGATTCCTTCATTGTGCATAATTGGTCCATTGAATGGGATAGCGTCATTTACTTCAAATTTATAAGCCCACCAATCAGAAAAAGTTGAAGCACCAACTCCGTGTTCTTTCATTTTATCTGCTACTTTATATCCTTCAAGAATATGTGTAAAAGTGTTTACTTTAAAATTGAATTTTTCGGTAACATTCATTAACATCAATATCTCTGATTCAATATAAGAGTGACAAGTAATAAAGCGTTCTTTATTTATGATTTCGGCAATAGTTTGTAATTCTAAATCAACTCTAGGTGCTTTTCCTTTTTTAGAACCTGAGTTGTATTTTTTCCAAGAAGCATCATATTCTTTTGCACGTTGGAAATAGTCAATAAAAACCTGTTCAACTCCCATTCTGGTTTGTGGAAAACGAGTAGGATTAGTGATTCCCCAGTTGGCTTGTTTGACGTTTTCACCCAAAGCAAATTTGATAAACTTAGGTTGGTTCTTGTATAACATTTCTTCTGCTGGTTGTCCCCATTTCCATTTTACAATAGCAGAACGTCCTCCAATTGGATTGGCTGATCCGTGTAGTAATTGTGAGATCGTAACTCCACCAGCTAAATCTCTATAAATATTGATGTCTTCAGAGTTTACAACATCTTCGATAGTAACTTCGGCAGTTGAGTTGTGCCCCATTTCATTTACACCATTTGATATAGCAATATGCGAGTGCTCATCAATAATACCACTTGTAAGGTGTTTGCCTTTTGCGTCAACAACAGTTGCAGATGCATCAGATAAGTTTTTACCAATAGCAGCGATTTTTCCGTTTTTGATTAAGACATCCGTTTCTTCAAGAATTCCTTCTTTTTCATTAGTCCAAACCGTAGCATTTTTAAATAATAAAGTTTGAGCCGTTAATTTTTTTGAATTACCAAAAGCAATGTTTGGGAAAGTAACTGGCATTATTGGATTTAGATTTTCTGTTTTAGCAGAATCTTTCACTGTTACAAAAGGAGCCGTTTTTATGGCAGTCCATTGTACTTCATTTCCATTTGGTAAAACTGCTTTTCCAGAAAGTTTTTGAGTGTTTTCTACTAGTCCAGTTAATCGAGTATATTCAGCTTTAGTAGAATCCTTTGATCTTATTAATAAGGTAATCCAATTGTTTGCAGTAGAGAACGTACTCGTTACTTTTTTAGTATCGGCAGTTGTTATCTCCGATTTTTGAGCTGTAGCTGTACCATCAATTTTCCATTTGTAAGTTGTTGAATCAAAAGTTAAATCATAATTACCACGAATATCTTTTGCATTAGCATCATTAACAACATATTTGCTTCCTTGAACCCAGTTTTCATATAAAACTGTTTTCTCATCGAATATTTCTCCAGAAGTAATTACAAAATTAGCATAGCTACCATTTTTTAGGCTTCCTATTTCGTTGCTTTTACCTAATATAGCAGCAGGTACAGTCGTTAAAGCTTCTAATGCTTTTGTTTTATCAAAACCGTACTTAATCGCTTTTATTAAATTAGTTCTAAAGTCTTCCGTTTTCTTCAATTTGTCTGTTGTCAAAGCAAAAACGACTCCGTTGTCTGATAGCACTTTTAGGTTTGTTGGCGCTTGATTCCAAAAACGCATATCGGCTAATTCAATTTGACTCGATTGATATGGATTTGAAACATCATAGGCTTCAGGGAAGTTTATTGGAATAATGAATTGTGAATTCGTTTTTTTGATTTCTTCAATTCTTTCAAACTCATTTCCGGATCCTTTTAAAACATAATTTAATCCAAATTCTTTTGCTATTTTGGCAGCTCTTAAACTGTTTAATTTATCTTCGGTTGCAAAAATTTGAGTTAATTTATCATTACTAGCCAAGGCTTCTAATGAAATATCTTTGGTAGTCGAATTTCCTTTTTTATACCAATCTAAATCTAAATACATTTGGCGAAGCAATGCCATCATTCCCATTAGCGAGCTTGGATATGCTTGATTCGTTGTTGCACTTCTAGTAAAACCAAAATGGTTTGTTGCTTTATTAGATAGTATTCGAGTACTGTTTTCGGTATTGTTTAGTGCTATTAAAACACCAGTTCCGCGTGCAACTCCATCAGGAATATGAGTTCCCACTACTCCAAAACCAGCTTTTAATAATTCTTCGGCTTTGGGTTGGTCGTATTTAAAGCTTTCGTATGCATTTACTTCAGAGCGAATACTTTCATTCCAGTAATACCCAGCTCTTTTAGTATCGTATAAAGGGTTGCGTCCTCCGGAGGTTCCTTTTGGTTTTTCTACTCCAAACGTGGTATAGATATCGATAAAAGAAGGATAAATTGTTTTTCCTTCTAGATTAATCGTCACGCTATTTTTAGGGATAGCAATATTGTTTCCCGCACCAACTACTTTTCCATCTTGAATAAGTAAGGTACCTTTTTCTATTTTTTGTGTTGGTGTTACATAAATAGTCGCATTAGTAAAAACGGTGTAATTATTGTTTTTACTGTGGATACTCTCATTATTGGGGAAATAATCTTGAGCATGTGTTTTTGTTAAAATAGTGCTCAAAAAGAGTAGTAATATGGCTTTTTTCATAGAGATATTGGTTATTTTTTCATAAAAATAGTAAATATTAATACTTGAACAAGTTTTAGGAGAGTAATAAATCGATATACATTATTAATTTTTAATGTAACAGGTTGTTACGTAGGTATTAGTTATTTTTTATGATGCTTTCATAACGTGCTTTTAATCCTTCTATGTAAGGAGCTTTAATTACTGTGGCAATTTCTATAGCTTTTTTTAAAGCGGCTGCTGCATCACTTTTTTTGTTGTTTTCTTCAAGAACATCTCCATATTTTAAAAATGCGATAGGAGAGTTGGGATGCAATTCGGTATTGCTTTTTAAGATAGACTCCGTGATAAATGATTTTGTTTTACTGAATTCGGTAGCTAAAAAAACAATGTCTTCCTCTTTGTATAAGTCAGATTCAGTTAGTTTTTTTATAACATCAAATAGTTGTTTATCCATCTTAGCTGTATCAGTTTCGTTAAGAGGCTTTATTTGTTGGGCAATAGTTGCTTGTAGTTCTTGATACAATTTTGTGGATTCGGTAGCTTTTTTTTCTCTATAATCTTGAGCTGCTTTCTGCGCTAATTCTATTGCTTTATTATAAGCATTAGCAGCAGTTGTTTTATATTCTGGAACTACACCAATGCCCTCCCAGTTTGTTTTAGTTATGGGATTAATACCAGTTCCTGTTGCAATGAATATTTCTAATAGGTTATTAACTTCAAAAACGTCACCAGGATTAGCACCACCACCAGTAGTTTCACCTACTAATGTTGCTCTTTTTTGCGTTTGCATGTTATAACTGAATTCTTCAGCACCCGAAAAAGTTTTTGAGCCCGTAAGAACGAACAAAGGAACATCAAGCCTTTTTTTTCCATTTACATCTTTTACCCAAAACTCCTCAGTATAATTATCTTTCCTAAAATATAAAGTATTTAATAATAAAGGAGCTTTAAAAAAATAACTACATAAATACTGTACCGTTTTTGGACTACCACCACCATTTGTTCTTAAGTCAATAATTATGGCATCTGTAGTAGCTAATAGGTACATATAAGAATCAATTGTTTTTTCGGTTTCGTGTATAAAAAAATTAAAATTAACGTATCCAATATTTCCATCTATAATTTTAGCTTCTCTAAAACCATTAGCTAGTTTGCGATTATCGGTTAAATTATGGAGATAAAGTTCATAGTAATTTTTACTTAAAACTTTCTTTTCTTCTGCTGGAATAAATTTAGGTACAACTCTTAGGTGTTTGTCATTATTAATAAAACGGACTTCTTTTGTCAATGCCACTGCAAAAGAATCTAATAAATCATATTTTTTAAAGGTGCCTACTTTGTAAGCATTTTTTAAATGATCCCCAATTAATTTGGCTTTGTCTGGGAACACATAATTTGTTTTAATAAGTGAATCGATTTTTAAAACGGTTTCTTTTTTAAAATTCTCTGTTATTTTCTTTTGCTGACTGTTTGCATTTATTACAAAAACAAAAGATAGCATTAGAAGAAAAATAGATTTGAAATTAAAGAATACAATCTTGTTTTTCTGGGGACGCAATGTATTTTTCATAATTACTCAGATTTGATTGATTGATTTTTTTTGAAGATTTTTGATTGCATTAATTTTGCTAAACGAATGTAGGAATTTAAACGGATATAACAATAAAGTACTGTTTGTTAAATAGATATAATTATTTTTTTTATTTCTTATATAGATATGCCATAAAAATTTACTGAGCAGGTAGGAAACTCTTAAAAGCAGTTTTGGAATGCCAAGAGTTGGAAGCAGATGGTATTATTTAGCATACTGTATTTAAATAAAAAACGAGATGATATCATCTCGTTTTTGTATAATTTACTCTATTGTTTTTTCGATATAATCGGAGTTTAAGAGATAAAGAGCACCCATGTATTTGATGTTAAAAGATACTAAATCTCCAATTTTATATTCTTTTTTAGACTTAGAGATATCAATCACCAACATATCCGAACTAGCATCGACAATACTAATTTCGGTATCATCAGGCTCTAAGTACTGCGGTTGCATATCAAGCAAACCAATATCAAGTATTGCACGCAAAGAAGTTCCACCGAAATCTTCCGTGTCATTCATAGAGAAGGTATTTCCAGCGACATTCTCTCCTAATTCACCCGTTGGAACATCTGGTTTTTCGGTAATTTCAATAATCTCAGTATACAGTTTGAATACATCATTGTGCATGCCTTCGATTGTTTCTCCAGTAAATAAATCCTTTCCGAAGAACAATGCTTCACCAATCCTAAAATGATTTACTTCCATTGGTCTTGCATTCTTTATGATTAAAGGCAATGCAACCGAAGTTCCACCAGAAACCCACGGAATACTAATATTAAATTTTGCTTCGATAAGTTGTTTGTACAAACTCAATTGAATTAGTTTGTCTTGTGTTGGCATTACACCACTCAAGCAATTAAGATTTGTACCAATACCACGAATTTCGATATTGGGTAAAGTCAATATTTGACCATAAAATTCAATTAAATCTTCGCCCATAACACCTTCACGCAAATCACCCATTTCTATCATAATAATAATTTTATGGATTTTATTTTGTTTAACGGCTTCACTGGAAAGCATTTGTATGGTGTAAATTTCAGTATTAAAACTAACATCGGCATATTTTACAATGCTTGCAATGCTTCGTTTTGCAGGAGGTTTAATGTAAACAGTCTGAATATTTGGATCTAAGGATTTAATTTTGCGAAGGTTACTAACTCGTGAATCATGAATTTCTGTAACTCCCAAAGCGATTATTTCCTTAAGGTATATTTTGTTTCCACATAAAAGTTTAGATACAACTCCCCATTTTATATTTTTTGAAATGAAAATATTGTTGAGAAAGGTATAATTCTCTTCTAATTTTTTGCGGTATAATTTGATGAATGCCATTGCGTTCCTTTTCTTTTTTTTTAATTAACCTTATGGTTATAATTGTTTTAACACATAGTGACATAGTTTAACAAAGTCCAAAAAAGGCGTTTCACTTAAAATAAATCACATAAGCTATGCGAAAAAAATAATTTTTTCTTAAATCACCTTTGCTAATCAATTCTATTCCGAGCTATCGGAACTATGTGTCTATGTGTTAGATACTATTTTTACATATATCCAACGAATTTTAATTAATAGTTGGGGTTTATCTATTCAAGCGCATTTCGAGGTATTTATTTGTAAAGCCTAGTTTCTCGTATAAAATTTTAGCAGGATTATCAGGTTCAACATGCAGAGCAATATTTCCTTTAGCAGTAGCAATAACTTTTTCCATTAATTTTTTTCCGTAGCCTTTGCCTCTATAAGATTTATCCACTGCGATATATACCAAAATGTTTTCAGGTATATAATCTTTCATTCCGGTATTATTTAAGACACAGGCACCTACGATTTTTCCCTCTTCTAAGCCAAGAACAATTGTTCCGCCTTTGGATGGATTCATTGCGTATGCAATACATTTTAGAATATCTTCGATTGAGTCGCCATATTGTTCCAAATGAGTATGAAGAAATTTAGCAATAATTTCAGAATTATATGTGCTGTCCTCTCCCTTTTCAGGAGTAATTATTTTGAATTCCATTATGTTATTCTTTTTCGATTATTTAAGCCCGATTATGAAATTTTTTCAATGGGCAAAAGATGCAATTTAACTTGCAAATTGACACGTTTTTTAGTCAGTTTCCAGATTTTGAAAAAAAGGGCATTTTATAACTGGAAAACGAATATTTTGACTAAAAAGTGATAGATATTTTGCAATTTAGGGAATAATAACGGTAAAAGGACTGAGTTTACCTGTTTATTTTACTTTAGGTAAATTTCAAAAAGGGGTGTTTTTGTGCTGTTTTGAGCGTATAATGAGTGCTTTCTGTGATTAAATAAGGAAGATTATTTAAATTTGATCGAACAGGATTTGTAGCTAAAATCGCTAGTGTAAAAAGTGATTTTTACAGGTTTTTGACTTTATTTTTAGAGTGAAGTTTTAATAATTTCGATTGTTTCTTTGGACAGTTTCGTTCGAATATTAATTTTTTTGTATTCCCATTCGGTGCCATTTTTGATTGCAGAAATATCCATTTTTCCTTTTCCTTTATTTCCTTTAACCCTTATGGTCAAATCAACACAATTTCCGTTATTAGAATATTTTGCATCTCCTTCTAGAATGGCTAAATTATCTATTGGTTCTAAATCTCCAAGAACATCTTTTACTCTATCATTAATTTTAGCTTTTTCTATTGCTTTTTCATAAAGAGAAGTATCAGAATAGGCTTGGGCATAATCATCGATATTTCCATTTATTAACAAAGATAGCGCCAACCCAATTCCGACGAAAAAGAACACTATACTACTAGGTAAAAACCATTTCCAGTTTCTTTTCCACCAGCTATTTTTAGTAATTAATTTATTATTCATATTTTAATTCAATTGGATTAGTATTCTTTTTTTACTGTAAAATATATCCTAAATAGGCATTGGTAAACAATTCATAAAATAAGGCTGTCAAACTTTTTGTTATGATTTAGAGGAGTATATATTCGATTATGTCTTTACAAATTAAACCTTTTTGGGTTGTCTATTTATTTTTATTGAACTATAATTCTTATATTTTTATCCGACAATCTCACAACTCATGCGAATAATTTATTTGACTTTTTAAGCATTAATATGTTTTTTTAAAAAACTAAAATACAACATTTTAACCTTATAATGTTAAAATTATGCATCACTGTAATTTACTTTTGGAAAATAATATTAATTTAAATCAGTCTAAATAAAAATAATTTTTTCTTTTGTTATTTAAAAAATAATCTAATTTCGCTTTCAATTTAGAACGATTCTTAATTAATTGTTATATGCTATTTTCTATTAAAAGACTATTAATGGTCTTGTGTTTTTTATTTATTGGAGTAACTCACGCTCAAAAAAATGTATTCAAGGGTAAAATATTGGATGCTACTACAAAAAAAGGAATTGATGCAGCATTCATTACAGTACTTGTCTCTGGCGATTCGTATTTTACAAATGAAAAAGGAGAATTTGAGATTCCTAATTTATTTCATTCCTCTGTAATTATAACACAGCAAGGCTACGAAAGTCTAGAAGTTAAATTGCTAAAAGATGTCCAAACATTATATTTAAAACCTTCACTTATTCAATTAGAAGAAATAGTTATTCGCCGTTCTAAGAATATTAATGACATTGATGTCCGAAACTTAACAGGATCTGTTGTTACAGTAGATATGGCTAAATTATCTGAACGTTCTGAGTTAGATATGGCAAAACTGTTACAAGGTCAAGTGCCCGGATTAACTGTAACCTACAGTGGAGAACTAGGTAAAAAACCCGAAATACGTTTAAGAGGAAATTCATCATTCTCCTATAAGGGAGCGGCTAATGAACCGCTATTTGTTATGGATGGTATTATTATTTCTACAGAGACATTTTTAACGTTAAATCCTAATGATTTTTCTTCTATCAAAGTGCTAAAAGATGCGCCTGCAACGGCCCTTTATGGAATTAAAGCAGCCAACGGTGTAATTGAATTAACCTCAAAACGAGGATTTAATGGTAAAGCAACTATTAGTTATTCGATGAAACAAGGTATCACGATGAGGGGCGAAAGGCCTGTGGAAATGATGGACACAGATGAAAAATTAGCGTTTGAAGAAAAAATTGGAATAGTAGGGCGACCAGGATTTGATTATTCTGAAGCAAACATCAGAAAGTCATTTGCAAATTCACCATTACTCCAACAGAAATTAGAACAAGGAGCCTTTAAATTAGATTCCTTAAGACAATATAATACAGATTGGTTCAAAGAATTAATCAAACCCAATCACTTTCAATCACATAATCTAAGTATACGCGGTGGGACGGAAAAAAGCGCTTATTTCTATTCTGTAAACTACAGTAAACAGGGAGGACGTATTCCTGGAAATGATATCAACCACATTACAGCAAGAGCAAACTTAGATTATACCATTGCACCTACATTCCAATTATCATTTAATAACAGTTTTGGTGTATCTACTACAAATACAGAGAATGGAATGACTAATGATCCTACAGAATTAGTATATAGTCTAAATCCTTATGAAACAAAAGAAACAAAACAATTAATTAGTTATCCAAACCGATCTTACAATGATTTGATTAATCAATTCAAAGATAAAACGACAAATAAACGTTTTAGTAGTTCTGTCGTTATGCATTGGGATATTTTGCCAGAGTTAAATATTGCAGGAGTTGTTGGAGCAGATTATAGTATAAATGAAATTTATCAACGAATCTATAGTTCTGCTTATAGCCAGATAAATAAAAAAGAAAATGAAAAAGGTTTTCTAAGTGAATCTGATACAAAGAACTTTAATTATTCGACTAATATCCGTGCTAATTATCAAAAGAAAATTGGAGATCACGATTTATTTCTTGGTTTTAATGTTGATTATTACCTAACAGATATTAAATCAATTAGTGGGTCAGGTCATGGTATATCAGATGATGTAAGTAGCTTATCAGGAATTAATTCATCGTTTACAAATCAATTTAAGCCATCTGCTTCAGGAAGTAAAATGAAAAACAACCAATTGGGTTTTGGTGTGGCTGGAGGATACACTTATCAAGGCATATATGATTTTTATGCTAGTTTAAAACGCGATGGATCGTCTCTTTTACCTAGTGATAAAAGATGGAATGATGCTTGGTCTGCTGGTTTAGGATGGTCACCCAGTGAATACGAGTTTTTTAAAAAACAAACCGTATTGACTTCTGTAAAGTTTAGAACTTCTATGGGATATACGGCAAGTATGACTGGTATTCTTCCTCGCGATATTGCAACTACATATTCAAATTCAAACACTTTTTATGGTGATTATAGAGTGTTGCAATTAGCCGCATTACCAAATAAAGAACTACAACCACAACAGACATATTCAAATAATTTCTCGGTTGATTTAGGGTTTATTAATCGCTTTAACCTGTTAGTGAGTTTGTACAAAGATGTTACAAAAGAAGCCATTCTAGCTATGCCTATTGCCACAAGTAATGGATTTGCAACTTATACTAAAAATATTGGTGAGCTAGAAAATAGAGGAGTTGAATTTACTGTTAACGGAGATCTTCTTGCTCTTAAAACTTTTAGATGGAATACTGGTATTTCTATTTCTTATAATGCAAATAAAGTAAAAAAGCTGTATGGAACAGATCGTATTTACACAGGTAATCAATCAGTTACTCCAGATTATGAAGTTGGAAAACCATTAGGAATTTTATACGGATTGCAAAGTAATGGTATTCATCCGTTAACTGGTTTACCAGAATTTATAGATAATAAAGGGAATGTAATTGATGTCAAAACAAATGTCACATCCGACTATATGAACAAATTAGGAAGTACAATTGCTCCTTATAATGGTTATTTTAATAACTATTTTACGTATAAAAATTGGTCATTAAACGTTAATATGAGTTACCAATTAGGAGGTAAAGCAAAATTTAGTGATACCTATGTTCGTGATGAAAGTTTCTCTTATAAAAATGCTGTAAAAGGACAACTTACCGATATGTGGTTTGAAGTGGGCGATGAAAATAAAATATATCCCATCCAGAAACTACCGTCTTATATGTACACTTATAATAGTTTTCCAAATTCTAAAACAGTTTATAGCACAGACTATCTTAAGCTAAATTATATTCAACTGGGTTACAGGTTTACCGAGAATTCATTTATTGATAGATACTTTAAGTCACTGCAAATTAATATACAGGCAGATAACCTATATACTTTTAGAATTGAAAAAAATAGGGGATCATTAAATGATGTAATTCAGCCCATTTTAACTCTTTCATTAAATGCTACTTTCTAAATCATGAAAAAAATAGTTCTTTATCTAATCGCACTAAGTTTATTTACTGCCTGTAGCTTAGATCAAAAAAATCAAGATGAAATATCAGGAGATAATATCATCAATACAACACAAAAAGCATACAGTGTACTGTCTCAGGCATATATAGATTTGCCAATGGAGCCTAGTCCTTACACTATGTTGTCAGAAGACATTCAGCCTTCCTATTTGATTAATAATAATGCGAGTACAAAAGAGTATTACAATTGGAGAGATGTAGAAATTGCTAAAACAGCTGATCGGATTTGGGCACAATATTATAGTTCAATAGCTCATCTAAATGCACTACTTGCTTCAGAAAAATATATTAGTAATGGTGCGGAATGGAATTTCATAAAAGGAAATGCGCTAACGCTTAAAGCTTACGTTTACTTTGATTTGTTGCAGTTGTTTAGTAAAAGATATGAACCTTCTGCATTAGGAATACTACCTAAAGAAGTATTAGAAATACAAAACAATGCAAGAGTAACGCAATTGGAATCTATTGTATTCATCAAAACACTTTTAGACCAAGGAATAGCCTTAATGGAAGGTACAGGAAGTCAAACAAATTATTTTATAACTATTCCTGCCGCAGAAAATTTAAAAGCACAAATAGCACTTTTTACCAAGGATTATGAGGAAGCAGAAAAAATAGCAAAGAAGTTAGTTGCCCGTTATCCAACCCTGCCAAATGCAGAGAAAGAGTACGCTTCTTTATGGCAAACGAGCTTAGAAAAAGGCGTGTCTGAGACATATTGGATATATAATTACCAACAAAATCCTAACGCTTATTTATTATTTGATAAAGTGAAAGGGGATCTTTTTTACATCAATCATTTTGTCTCTTTTGACAAACAGGATATTCGCTACGATGCATCTCAATATTTCTATACTATGAGTTCTCTTGATGGTGTAAATAAGGATAGAGCGTTACTGGGAAAATATAAAACAAGCATTGCAACTAATGAAGCTAGGAATATTGTCCTTTCTAGAAATACGGAGACTTATTTTATTTTGATTGAAAGTTTAATTGAACAAAATAAGCTAAATGAAGCAACTCAAATTTTTAATACGTTTTTAGGTTCGATTAATAATCCAATTTTAGAAGAAGGCAATTCACAAAATACCTTGCGTTTATTGATGCAGAGCGAAAAACAAAAAGAATTCATAGGAGAAAAAATAAACTTCTTTGATTTAAAGAGATGGAATGTGGCAGTCTCAAGATACCTACCAGATAGCAATAACCGGTTGTCAACAATTGCTAATACTGATTTTAGGTGGGTGTGGCCTATTCCAGACAGTGAAATGAGATACAATTCTAATGCTATTCAAAACGAAGGCTGGCTAATTATTAAATAATAAAAAAACTTAAAATCATGAAAAATACCTTTTTAAAAAAACTAGCAATACTAATCCTATTTGTCTTTGGAGGACTATCATTTTCAGCATGTTCTAGCGATGAGAACTCAGATAATAGTTTTACAGGAGAAAATATGATTGTCCTAAAAGCTTTAAATACAAGTACAATACAGGATAACGGTACTGATAAATTAGAAATAGAAGTGCTATTAATTACAGCCCTAAATGAGCCCTTGGATTTAGAGTTTGGGTTATCTGGAAATAAAGTAGATGGTCAAATAATTGCAGCCATTGAAAATCCAAAAATAACGATACAGCCAGGGCAAAAAAGAGCGATACTAACAATTATAAATAAGACTAAAAGAGTAGTGAAAGAAACTACTAAATTAAAATTAGACCTTGTAAAGAATAGTAGTAAACTAAAATTAGAAAAACCATTTGAAATTACAGTAACTCCATTGAATGCTATTAGTGCGTTAACTCCTGCGCAAATAGAATTGTTAGATGGTTATAAAAAGCAAGGATTGGATCTGTATCCTTTAATGGGAGAAATAGATGTTACGGGTGAAATATATTTTCCAGGTAGCGAATATTTGACTCCTTTAAATCAACCAAAACGCACAATTGTAAAAGGAAAAACGCTAATCACATTAAGCGAAAAAGCGACTGCTCAAAAACCTGTCTTAAAAATGGTATCTAATCCTATGGGAGCAGAGGCTTATTTATACGAGCTTTTCAAATCATTATCTATCAATGATAAAGAGTTTTGGGCAGAGGAATCAAATATTGCTCATACAACAATTATGCAACTAATCGGTTTGACTTCTACTTCTGAAGAAACTTTTCAAATGACGCTTGATGATATCGAAATAGACATAAAAACAAAAGCAATCAAATTCACAAAAGAAGCTACTGTTTATGATGAACCAATTACTATTGTTGGCTTTGATTATAATTATAGTGCTTGGAATAGATTGAAAAAATTACTAGATGAAAAAAATCCAATAGCCATTGAAAACTATGAAATGGGAGGTACAGTTAATCCAAGTGAAATAATCAACACAGGAACAATTACAACGGATCAATATGATACAAAAAACTGGGAAAAATCAGTAGCTAAATTAACAGATGATAAACTTTCATTCCATTTTTTAATGGATCACATTACTGCATCAGGATATGTTCAATTCAAAATAGAATATAAATTAAAATAGATAACCCTGCTACTTTAAGTGTTAAGCAAGAGGTAACAATTTTGTAAAAAAATATCATAAACCAAGTTTCTATTTGTATAATAGAAACTTGGTTTATTAATGAAAAGGGTTTACCTACTTTCATTTTCAAACTACCAATGATTCATACATTATTGAATAAAACTCTTATTCGAAATTTACAATGAGAAATACAACTTATTTATTTTTATTTTCTTTATCGCTTATCGCTAGTTTCTCTCACGGACAAAGCGCTACAACATCTTTGCCTGTATCAAAACAGGTCGTGATAGATAGTTTAGGCAATGGATTACACTACATTATTCATCCTACTTCACAAGCAAAAGTAGAATACAGAATGGTAATCAATGTAGGTTCTTTGCAAGAAAAACAAAACGAAAAAGGATACGCCCATTTTCTGGAACACATGGTTTTTAATGGTTCAGAAGATTTTCCAAAATGGCAAGCAATTGATACATTACAAGCATTAGGATATCGCTACGGAAGAGATATTAATGCTTATACAACATACGAACGCACCGTTTACCAATTATCGCTACAAAAAACGGCTAACCCGAAACTGGCGCTAACTATTTTTTCAAATTTTTTATCTAAAGCAGTACTAAACGATGAAGCAATTGAAAAAGAACGTAAAATAGTTATCCAAGAAATAAAAGATTTTGGACAAGAAACAGCAATCAATCAAAAAAAACTAGAAGGTACAAAACAGCAACAACACTTGCCTATAGCTACAGAACAAGACATTCTGAATCTTAACAACCAGCAGTTAAAAGATTTTTATAAGAAATGGTACGCTCCTAATCTTACTACTCTAATTGTAACAGGTAATATCGATCCAGTGCAAGTGCAAAAGGAAATTAAAGCTGCATTTGAAAAAACACTACCTACTAATCACGGACAAAGAAGTCAGAATATCTACTCATTCAACCCTTCGTTTGCAAACTCCTTATTACAAGAAAAGAGCACCACAAGCAAAAAAGCAAAGCTTGAATTAATACGCTTTACAAAATCACCATTAACTCAAACAAAAGAAGATTTTAAACAACTTTTAATTGCATCAATTTATACCAATTATATCAATCAAAAGAGTAAAGAAACGTCCCTAAAAACTAATTATCATGCTATTTGGTATCTATCTAATAGAACGGAAAATACCTTTGAATTAGAGGCAAAAACTAAAAAAGAATTACTTGGAAAAGTAGATACATTAGCAACAGTGATTAATACCATAAAGCAAGTAGGAATATCAGAATCAGAACTAGCGACGATCAAATTAACTACGTTAGCAAGATTAAATACAAGTTCAAATGATGATGCTACCTTTTTGGCAGATGCCTATGTAGATCAAGCTGCAGCTTTTAGTAATTATATTGATGCACAAGAGAGGGAAATTCTGGCGAAAGAAATCATTGTATCGATCACTTCGAATGATATACTGCAACTGCATAACGACATGTGGTTGAAAGAAAACAACAACTTGTATTTATTGACCGATATTCCTCCAGCTTTTGGAAAAATCAATGAAAAAGACATAAAAAAGGCATGGAACAAAGGGCTGACAAAACAATTGTCTTTTAAACCAATTACTGAAAAGAAAGAAGAAGTGCTAGTAAAAGAAGTATTTGCGTGGCGTGATTTACCTACAAAATCATTTTCTAAAGCACCTGCTTATTTGAAGAATACAACCTATTATGAGAATATTGATGTAACCCAGCTTACCTTAAGTAATGGTTTACGCATTGCTATTAAACCCACAAAAAGTGACGATAACAGTGTTGTATTATCTTTAGCTACTAGAAATGGTTTTAATTTATTGTCTGATCAAGATTATCCCTATTATCAAGATACCTCATATTTTGTAGATAGTTCTTGGATAAAAGGAATGACAGAAGAGCAATATAATACACAAAGTGGCAACAAAGAAATATCTACATTAGTGAGTATTGCAGACAATGCTAGTACTGTAAACACAGTTATTCGCGCTACTAATTTAGAAGATTTGTTTGAATGGTCGTATCGAAAAATGTTTGATTATGAGATGCCAAAACAAGACTTTGATGAATACATTACGGAAGAAATTGGGAAAAGTTCTCAACAAAAGAAAGAACCCAGTTTTATGCGTATTCCAAGTATTCAGCTTGATCACAAGATAGCAAACTACAAAAAACTAGGACTTCGAGAACAGAAAGAATTAAGCACAATTAATGAATGGAAGCGCGTAAACCTAAACGATATGTTTTCATTCTATGATAAAATTGTAGCCCAAAGCCAAGATAATTTTCTTGTGATAAGCGGTAATGTAAATGTTGAAGAAGTAACAGAAATGGCAATAAAATATTTTGCTAATCTACCAGCTAATGAAACAAAGTTAACTACAACATCGAATGAAGTCTTCACAAATAACACATTACAAACAAATGGGATTGTACGTGAAAAAATAATAGATGCTACTATTGAAAGGCCTGCTACGACTATTATTTTTAAAGGAAAAATTAATGCAGTGTTAAAAGAATTTATTATTGCACAAATCGTACGTGAAGTGTTTAATGATGCATTTTTAAAACGTTCGAGAGAGAATGAAGGTTTAGTTTATTCTCCTTTTACGGATATTCAGATAGATTTATATCCCATT
Source organism: Flavobacterium branchiarum (assembly GCF_030409845.1). Lineage (NCBI taxonomy): Bacteria > Pseudomonadati > Bacteroidota > Flavobacteriia > Flavobacteriales > Flavobacteriaceae > Flavobacterium > Flavobacterium branchiarum. Next base: position 1,045,205 of record NZ_JAUFQQ010000003.1, read on the forward strand.
ACACAAACGGCAATTTCTCTTAGTTTTTCAGCTTCTGAAAAAGATATTCCTACTTTAGAAGCTATTGCAAAGAATGTTATTCTGGAGCTACAATCAAACCGTATTGATAACATTTTGTTGAATCGAATGAAACGTACTATTCTCAATAATAAGATGATGCATCTTAACGATAATGCTACTTCACAATGGGTAGAAAAAATAAGAGAAGTATATCTTAATTACGCCAATCTAAACGATTTCAATCACTATGATGAGTTACTGAATTCAATTACAACAGACGAGATTAAAGCTGTAGCTAATACGCTATTTGATAGTACAAATTATGGGGTGTTTACGCTCTCACCTAAATAATCATATTTATCTAAGGAGGTTTTAATGCTTGCTTGTAAATATTGGAGCACTTATTTTAATTTGAGTATTATAAATAAGTGCTTTTTTTTTTTGAGTAAAATATGTTTAGAAATTTTGATTAATACTGAATGGATAATGGTTTTGTTCCCCTATGAGTTGGGAATAATGGTAAGACTTCTTCAGCTAGTTCTTGTATCGTTTCTAAAGCAGGACGTTTAGTAAACTGGATTCCAAGTGCCGCATGATTAACTCCGATTGATTGCCATTCTTCTAGAAGCTGAATTAACCCTTTTCTTCCTGTTTTAAGGATGAAACCTCCTCGAAGTGGCGTACGAGGATAATCAGGGTCATCTACTAAATCAATCCATTCATTTGTTACGTGAGGACGAAAGACTCCATTAGGAATTATTCTTGAACGCCAGTTTTCTATCTTTGATTTCAATTGCATCACACCTTCTGTCGTTGCAGTTGATGTAGGGTAACTTAACCACCCATCGGCATGCTCTCCAATCCAATCCATCGATTGTTTGCTAGATCCAGTAACCAATAATGGAATCGTATTGCTTACAGGTTTAGGTAATAATTGGGAACTTTGTTTAATTAGTCCAAGGGATGATTGTATAACCTGATTTTCTTTGGATGATACTAGCGAACGAAACATAGAAACAGTTTCTCTAAAACGTTCACCGCTAGTATTAATATCAATACCATAAGCAGGGTATTCTACTGGCCGATCGCCAGATGCTATGCCTAGAACTAAACGACCTCCTGATAATTGATCAATTGTTGTAGCGGCTTTTGCTAAGTCGACAGGATGCCTTAAAGGAAATACCAAACTTCCTGTAGCCAATGTGATTTGTTTTGTTTTAGCAGCAAGATAAGCCAAATAGCTGAAGGTATCAAAAACTTGACCTGCATCACCAAAACTAGGATCAAATAAAGGTACATCCCTAGTCCAAACAGTTGCGAAATTCTTTTGATCTATTAAGGAAACTAAATCAGATTGTCCTTCTAATGCTTTCATATTTCCTTCATAAAATCGCAATGGAAGGAAAATACCAATAGTCAATTTATTTTCAGCAAACATGCGATTGTATCCAATATGATTACTAAAGTCTCTATTTAATTCTTCTTTCATATGTAGCTATTTTTTTGTTGTTTCTTAATTTAGAAAAGACAAAATTATACATTAAAAACAGGTACATGTCCCTATATATCTGCATTAATTAGGTATATTTATAACATGAAAAAGAAAAATATTCATGCGCCTTATGAAATTCTTATTGAAAAAGTTGACGAATGTCCTTTAAGGGATGTTGAATTCAATTATTTCCAAATTGTTTATGTAGTTTCAGGAAATGGAAGACAATGGGTTGATAATCGAGTAACACCTTATGCAGCGGGAGATATGTTTTTACTCACACCAATGAGCAAATACTCTTTTGATGTGGATACAACTACAGAATTCTTATTAATAAAATTTAATAATATTTATATTCACGATAAAAAAATAGGGTTAGATAATATACAGAGACTTGAATTTATTTTAAATAATGCGGAGTTAAATATAGGATGCGTGCTTAATAGGCAGTCAGATAGACAAGTAGTTGGTACAATTGCTGAAATAATGAGAAATGAGATTGCAAATGAAACTATTTATGGTAAGGATTTAATCCAGCAATTAATGAATACACTAATAGTTCTTGTTGCCCGAAACATGGTTGTTGATTTGCCAGATGGAATTAAAGAAACTACAGATAAAAAAATCACCAAAATATTGCAATATATTCAAACCAATATCTATAGCCCCAATCAATTAAGAATAGCCATAATTAGTGAGAAATTTAATTTTTCAGAAACGTATTTAAGCCGTTATTTTAAAAAGCATACAGGTGAAACGCTTCAGCAATACATCACGAATTACCGAATACAATTGATTGAAAAAAGATTATTATATAGTGATATGCGTATTGGTGAGATTGCTTTTGAACTTGGATTTTCAGACGAAACACATTTAAGTAAATTTTTCAAAAAGTCTAAAATTATGAATCCTTCCCTTTTTAGAAAAAAAGGTAGAATAAAATAATTAAGATGAATACGTGAGTTTTGATATATTGTTTAATTAATTGAAATAAATTTAATAATGAATACTATAATTATACGCAGTGCTTGCCATAACGATATGGGCAAACTTCTATCTTTTGAGCAAGAATTAATTAATGCAGAAAGGCCATTTGATCCAACATTAAAATTGTCAGATATTAATTATTACGATATTGATAAAATGCTTACTTCAACTGATGTAGAATTGCTTGTTGCAGTATTAGATGGTGAAGTTATCGGTTGTGGTTATGCAAGAATTGAAAATGCTAAAGTTTATGTTAAGTATGCTCAATATGGGTATTTAGGATTTATGTATGTTGATCCCAAATATCGTGGAATGCGAGTAGTACATAAAATAATTGAAAGACTGACGGAATGGACTACTTCTAAAGGAATAACAGAACTTCGTTTAGAAGTGTACGAAGCAAATGAATCAGCAATAAAAGCATATGAAAAGGCAGGTTTCAAAAAGCATTTTGTACAAATGAGAAAGGAAATGTAGTTGTTAGTATTTCTTTTGTGACGCAATTTTAAAATGAATTAAATACTTGTATTTTATAACAAAAGCATTTATTTGTAATTTAAATATTACATATAAATGCTTTTTGCGTTATTATTTTAATACTTTTACTACTAAAAAATAAAACAAGCATGTTAGTAAAAGTATATGGAAGTGCAGTTTTTGGAGTCGAGGCGACGACAATTACTGTTGAATCTGTAATTATATACTAGTAGGTATTAGAATTATTTAAAAAAAATAGTTGTAAGTAATTGATTGAAATATCAATATACTGTAATAATATTACATTTATTTTAACTTTTTCAATTGTTAAAGCGTAAGAAGATTAGTAGATAATTAATAAAAAAAATAATGATAGGTTTAGGAGTGTTAAAATTAGACAACAAAGAATACAGATTATTAGACATTATCTATAATTCAAGCCAACGAGTGGATGTAACGGGTAAGCCGTCGGGAGTTCGAAGTGGTTTGGTTTTTGATTTAAAAATTGAATCTGACAGTGATACGTCTCTTTTGGAATGGGCACTTGGTGATGAGGCAAAAGACGGGATTATTACATTTTACAAACCAGATGGTATTAGTAAATTCAAAGAGATTCAGTTTAAAAAATCATATTGTATCTCTCATAATGAAAAATTTGAAGCGAATGGTACAATGCCAATGCATCAAATTTTGAGGATAGTAGAACCTAGGCAAGAAAACCTAAAAGAACAGATTGTACCGCCCAAAAGAATAGTTAAACAAGAAAAGGCTGAAACCAAAGTAAAAACTATAAAATGCATAACGAAACTGGACAATGGTTCTGCTAATGATGGCAGCGGGACAAAACTCCAAGTGGGAATGCTTTTTGGTAAGACTTACGAATTTAATGTGACTGATTATACCGAAGAAATCCCAGATAACAAATCGACAATAAACTGGATGGTGAGGTATCATAATTTGTCAGAGAATAAATGGATTGAAAAAAAACTTTCTCACGTTGGTGATTCATTAAAATTCACAGTTAATGATAAAGATATGTGTGGACGCTTTGTATTTATCCGAGCTTTTATAATAGACTCAGAAAATGAAGGTGAAATAAAAGTATGGAAACACAATAGATTCAGATGGTTTGATAGTGCAAAAATAAAAGAAGAGGTTCAAGAAAGAAAAGGAAAACCATATTTAGCAAATCAAAATGACACACCTACTTGTGGGATGGCAGCTGTTATTTATTTATTAGCTAAAAAAGATTTTGATAAATATGAAAATTTTGTATTGCAATTACATCAAAAAGGAGTTGCTAAATGTAATGATTATACTTTTGATTTGTCAGAAAAGAGTAATCATTTGTTAGAAATGAATCCTGCTACCAACAAGAAATATCCAACTCATTTAGTTAAGATGTCTTATTGTGATTGGATTACATTTTCGTGTATAAGAGATAAAGAAAATGGTGTTATAAATTATAGTGGTGAAAATGATGAATCATTTGCTGGGTCAACTGTTCCAAGAGAACTTATGAAATTGATGAAAGAAATTCTTGGTTTTAAATCTGTTATGGATAATACTAATGTTGTTTTTAATAAAGGTACATTGCCTTGGGATGGTGAAAATTCATCTTCACAAGAAATTGCTAAAATGCAAGAGCTTTATTTAAAAGGTTATACAGTTATTATGTTAATCAATACGAATATGTTGTATAAGGCAAAATCTAGTTTGATTAGTTCCATTGAACATTGGGTAGTATTTGAAGGTGTTATTGGCGGTACGATAACTTGGGATGAATATGGTTTTAAAGTATTTTCTTGGGGTGAAATTAGAAATGTAATTATTAATCCAGAAGTTTTTAGTAGTAATTTTTATGGTTATGTTTATGGTAAATAAAAAAGCAATTAATAAGTTTATTGGTTTTATTTTAGTAGTTCTTTTTAGTGTAATTTTATTCATTATTACTTATAACCTTATAATGTATTTTATTCCTCCAATCACTCCAGATGGACATCAAGTAATGCCTTTTAAACAATTTTTTTTTAGTGTTTTGATTTCAATTTTTTTATCAATTATTTTTTCAATATTTATTTATAAGAGATTATCAAAATGAATAAGCAATCAAAACTAATGTTTAAAGTACTCATTCAACTATTTTAGTAGTTATTATCTTTGGGTGTTATTGTTGTAATCAAATCGAATTCAATGAAATCTGTCATTGCTTCTTTGAATTCGATTTGATTATTTTTATACTTGTTTATTTCTTCAAGAATTATCTTCAACATTTCATATTATTTACTCTCTAACATATTTTATGAATCTTTCTCTATCTACCAGTCTAATCTCTTGCATAAATAATATAAAAATCGACTAAATTGTAATTTAAATATTACATATAAATGTTTTTTGCGTTATTATTTTAATACTTTTACTACTCAAAAATAAAACAAGCATGTTAGTAAAAGTTTATGGAAGTGCAGTTTTTGGAGTCGAGGCGACGACAATCACTGTTGAGGTTAATATGGATACGGGAATTGGATATCATTTAGTAGGTTTGCCAGATAGTGCTATTAAAGAAAGTTGTTTTAGGATAGCAGCGGCGTTAAAAAACAATGGCTATAAAATGCCGGGTAAAAAAATCATTATAAATATGGCACCCGCTGATTTGCGCAAAGAAGGCTCCGCTTATGATTTAACTTTAGCAATTGGGATATTAGTAGCTTCAGATCAAATAAAAACTACAGAAATAGACAACTACATTATTATGGGAGAACTTTCGCTTGACGGAAGTTTACAGCCTATTACAGGAGCATTACCAATAGCTATAAAAGCGAAGGAAGAAGGATATAAAGGATTTTTTCTGCCAAAGCAAAATGTAAAAGAAGCAGCTATTGTTGCTGGCTTAGATGTTTATGGTGTAGAGAATGTACAAGAAGTAATTGATTTTCTAGAAGGAAAAGGAAACTTAGAAGCAACAATAATCGACACTCGAGCAGAGTTTTATAAAACGTTAGACTTTCCAGAGTTTGATTTCTCGGATGTAAGAGGGCAGGAGAGTATCAAGCGTTGCATGGAGATTGCAGCAGCAGGAGGGCATAATATAATTTTGGTTGGTCCACCGGGAGCTGGAAAAACTATGCTTGCTAAACGTTTGCCAAGTATTTTACCTCCTATGACATTAAAAGAAGCACTTGAAACCACCAAAATCCATAGCGTAGCCGGAAAGCTGAAAGAAGTAGGTTTGATGAATCAAAGGCCTTTTAGATCGCCTCATCACACAATCTCTAATGTAGCCTTAGTCGGAGGAGGAAGTTATCCGCAACCCGGAGAAATATCGATGGCGCATAACGGCGTTTTGTTTTTAGATGAATTACCAGAATTTAAAAGAGATGTATTAGAAGTAATGCGTCAGCCACTGGAAGATAGAGAAGTGACAATTTCGAGAGCAAAGTTCACAGTTACCTATCCATCATCATTTATGCTTGTGGCAAGTATGAATCCTAGTCCAAGCGGTTTCTTTAATGATCCCGATGCACCACAAAAATCATCACCACACGAAATGCATCGGTATTTAAGTAAAATATCAGGGCCATTATTAGATAGAATTGATATTCATATCGAAGTTACGCCAGTTCCTTTTGAAAAATTAGCAGATGATAATAAAGCAGAAAGTAGCGTGCATATTCGAGAACGAGTGACAGCGGGAAGAGAAATTCAGGCAAAGCGATTTGAAGCGCTAGAGAGTATAAACTACAATGCACAAATGAATACAAAGCAAATTCGGGAATATTGTGCGCTCGATGAACAGTCGAAGTTGTTATTAAAAACAGCAATGGAACGACTGAATCTTTCTGCAAGAGCCTATGATAGAATTTTGAAAGTAGCGAGAACTATCGCTGATCTTGATGCAGCTCCAAGTATTATTTCGTCGCACATAGCCGAAGCAATCCAGTATCGTAGTTTAGATCGTGATGGTTGGTTAGGGTAAAATGAGTATAAGCCATAATTAATTTTAACACATAGAAACATAGATTTTGTATTGTGAAAAAGGCGTTTCACTTATTTAAAAAGCACAAAGGTAGCTATGTGAAAGAAATATATTTTTTTTGTATTCTTTCTCAAACATAAAATCTATGTTTCTATGTGTTAAACAAAAAAAGAGCAACTTGTAAAAGTTGCTCTTTAAATATAATTGGAAAAAGGAGTAATTATGCAACTACTTCTTTAGCTTTTTTAACCTCTTTAACTTCTTTAGCCTCTTTACGCTCTAATAAAGCCATATAAAAACCGTCAAATCCAGATTCAGAAGCCAATATTTTGTGGTCTTTTACAAAAGTGAATTCTTTACCGATTTCTGTTTTTAAGAATTTTTCAACTTGCTCTTGATTTTCAGAAGGTAAAATAGAACACGTAGCATAAACTAATTTACCACCTGGTTTTACAATCTTAGAGTAGCTTTCCAAAACTTCAGCTTGAACTTTACGAATGTTATCGATAAACTCAGGCTTCAATTTCCATTTAGCATCAGGGTTTCTTTTTAAAACACCCAAACCACTACAAGGAGCATCGATTAAAACTCTATCTGCTTTTTCATGTAATTTCTTAATTACCTTAGTAGAGTCAATAATACGGTATTCGATATTAAAAGCACCATTACGTTTTGCTCTTAATTTTAATTGCTTCAGTTTACTTTCGTATAAATCCATTGCAATTAACTGCCCTTTGTTTTCCATCAAAGAAGCAATATGCAACGTTTTTCCACCAGCACCAGCACAAGTATCAACTACACGCATTCCAGGTTTTACATCTAGAAAAGCGGCTACACGTTGTGAATTAGCATCCTGAACCTCAAAGAAACCTTGTTTAAAAGCATCCGTTAAGAATACATTCGCTCTTTCTTTAAGAACTAAAGCATCTGGTTGCTCTTTTAAAAATTCAGTTTCAATATTTAAGTCCATTAAGATCGCTCTTAATTTCTCTTTGGTAGTTTTTAGAGTATTTACTCTAAGTATAACTTTAGCAGGTTGGTTTTGAGCAGCAATTTCTGTAGCCCAAAGTTTCTCACCTAATTCTTTAACTCCTAATTCATCCATCCAATCAGGAATAGATTCTTTAATCGCTCTAATTTTAGAAAGCTCGTCAAAACGACCTTTTATTTTTCTTTCCGGAACACCTTCCAGTTGGCGCCAATCAGGAATAGGATATCCTCTTAGTACAGCCCATACCGAAAATATTCTCCAAAGGTTGTCTCTGTCAAAAGGTTCCTTAACTTCTGCAATTTCAGAATATAATCTTTTCCAACGAACTATTTCGTATATCGTTTCTGCGACAAATTTCCTGTCAGAACTTCCCCAACGCTTGTCTTTTTTTAATGCTCTTGCAACCACTTTATCAGCATATTCACCTTCATTGAATATAGCATTTAAAGAATCGATGGTCGTATAAACTAAATTTCTATGTAATCTCATTTTAAATAATTGAGCTGCAAAGGTACTATTAATTGGTTGAAAGTTAAATTTTTAATTTTGAATGTTCTTTTTATATTTTCAACCTAAAAAAAAACACTCTTTTAGGAATTAAAAGAGTGTTTTAAAAATGTATGTTTTGGCTTAATCTACTCTAGTTAAGCCTATGTTTTCTGGAGCATGAAGCACCATTGGGAATTTTTCAATTTTCACAGAACTGCTGTCTAGACCAAAAGCGCGTTCTTCAGAAAGACTTAACTTCTTGATAAAGAAGTACGAGTTCATGATAATATTTTCGTGCCATCTTAAGTCATTATCATTAGATAAGAACTTCTCAGATAGTACAAATTTGAAATCTCCAATGATATTATTTTTATTCAATGACTCGTAACGGCTCGTAATATCTACTTCTCCTTTTTTCACCATATCGCGAATAACCTCTCTAAACATCAAGTTAATTTTGGTAGGCTCTCTAAATCCTAAATTAAAATCAATTCTGTAGATATCGTCTTTAGCGATTTCGGTTACCTTATATTGTGTTTTGTATGGTTCTGTTAAAATATTTACGTGTACAAACCAATAGATGTCAGCTCTTTTTGGACGCTTTTGCAAGATAGAATAAATAACTTTTTCTTCCAGTTCATCAACACGACTAGCATTAGTCATATAAACCAAATGCGTAGCATATTTAGGAATTGATAAATCATCGCTTAATTCCATCAATACCTTTTTATAGTCTTCAATTTTGATAACCTTAGTGTAATTTTTATTGATTCTCTTAGCCAAGTACCAAATCGTCATGATAAGAATAAGAACAGAAGCAATAATTAATGTTACATAACCACCTTCTGCAAACTTAGTGACATTAGCAATTAAGAAACTTATCTCGATAGCCAAGTATATTGTAATTAAAGGAACCATGAAGTATAATTTTACTCGTTTCATAATCAAGTAAAAATTAAGTAAAATAGTAGTCATGATCATACATAAAACAATAGCTAAACCATAGGCATGTTCCATCTTACCAGATTCTTCAAAGTGCAGTACGATACCAACACAACCAAAGAATAATAACCAGTTGATAGAAGGAATGTATAATTGTCCCTTAACTTCAGTAGGGTATTTTATTTTCACTTTTGGCCAGAAGTTCAATCGCATCGCTTCATTTATCAATGTAAATGAACCACTAATAAGCGCTTGAGAAGCGATTACCGCAGCAAGCGTAGCAATCACAATTCCGATAGGCTGAAACCAATTGGGCATAATTAAATAAAATGGATTTCCATTTCCACCTAAGCCTTGTAAAGTTTGTCCTTCATGGTGAATAAGAAAAGCAGCTTGTCCAAAATAGTTTAGTACCAATGCCGATTTGACGAATATCCAGCTAATGCGAATGTTTTTTCTTCCACAGTGCCCCATGTCAGAGTATAAAGCCTCAGCACCTGTTGTACACAAGAATACAAAACCTAATACAAAGAAACCATCAGGATGTATAGAAAGTAAATGATAAGCATAATAAGGATTTATAGCTTTAAAAACTTCAGGGTGATGTACAATTTGAATTACTCCCAGAACACCAAGCATGGTAAACCAGATTAGCATCATTGGAGCAAAAAATTTACCCACAAGCTTCGTTCCGAATTGCTGTATCGTAAATAAAACAAATAAGATTGCTATAACAATAGGAACAGTATTTATACTAGGGTAGTAGGTCCTAATTCCTTCTATCGCCGAAGAAACAGAAATTGGAGGTGTAATAATACCATCCGCAAGTAGAGCACTACCTCCTATAATGGCGGGGACAATTAGCCATTTTATTTTTGTTTTCTTGACCAGAGCGTATAAAGCAAAAATACCGCCTTCGCCATGATTATCAGCGCTTAATGTAATGAGTACGTATTTTATAGTTGTTTGAAGTGTTAATGTCCAAAAAACACACGAAATACCACCTAAAACAATATCAGCATCGATTATATGTTTGCCAAGTATGGCTTTCATTACATATAAAGGGGAGGTTCCTATGTCACCATATATAATTCCCAAAGAGATTAACAAACCTCCTAAAGTTAACTTACTATGTAAGTTCTTGTGTGATGCGCTCATTTAATTTTTTAATTTTATAAAAGTCGCGTCAAATTTACTGTTTTAAAACAAATTAACACCAAATTATGAATAATAAAGATAAAAAAAACACGATGCTAGCATCGTGTTTTTATTTTAATGAGCGAACTATAATAAAATTAGCCTCTTCGATTACCACTTCTTTCAGAAGAGCTATTCTCTCTAGAATTTGAATCACCTCTAGAAGTTGAGTTTGATCTTTGATTGTCAGAACTTTGAGGACTGTATTGTCTAGCTGAACTAGTTCTGTTTTCAGAGTTACCTCTTGCGCTTTCTGTTCTCTGTGACGAGTAATCTCTTGAAGCGCTTCCTCTATTTTGGCTATAATCTCTCGAAGATTCAGTTCTTTGCGTTGGTGCAGTTACAGTTGAGCTAGGTCTATTTTGAGTGTAATCTCTTGTTGTCTCCGTTCTTTGTGATGGAGTATTTACTACACCCGAATTTGACCTGTTTTGATTATAATCTCTTGTAGACTCCGTTCTTTGAGTAGTAGCACGGTTGCTGTAATCCCTTGTCCCCTCAGTTCTTTGAGTAGTTGTACCTGCAGAATTTGTTCTGTTTTGAGAATAATCACGAGTAGTTGGTCTTACTGTAGTGTTGTTATCTCTTGAAGAATTTGTTCTGTTTTGAGAGTAATCTCTATTTGTTGACGCAGATCTATCATAAGTTCTCGTGTTAGTGTAAGAATTGTTTCTAGAGTTTGTTTCTCTATTGGCAATACGTCTTTGATCTAATTCATATCTGTTGTTTACATTGTTATTACGTTGACTGAATCCGTAGTTAGGATTGCGTCTTTCATATCCATAAGAACGATTTGAATTGTATATCACAACTGCAGCGCTACTTCTTCTATGGTTTACATAGTTGTAATGGTTGTTTACGTTAATACAAATATTAATATTGCTTCTGTATCTGTATATTGGGTAAGGTCTCCATGCAGTGTAATAAGTTGGATAGTAATTCCATCTCCAGCTTGAATAATAAGGACGGTAATTAGTTACCCAAAACGAGGTGTAAATTACAGGAGTAACAGTGTAAACAGGCTCATAGATGTAATTGTTACCATAAATAAAGTCGTTTCCAACAACCTGAATGTGGACTTTGTTAAAAGAGTCTCTCTCTAAATCAATTGTTGCTATATCTTGATAGATATCTTGGTCAAGAACAGCTTGAATTATTACAACGTGGGTTCTGTTTTCAACTTTCTCGATAACACGTAAATAATCGACTTGGTTATCATTGTTTAAGTCAAGGTTAGATATTTGATATTTTGGCTCGTTTAATCTTCTTTCAAAATCTTGAAGGTTAGAAGATTCGCCAAAAATAGAAGCTACAGCTCTTAAATCTAAATTATCACTAATATCAGAATTTTTAGCATATACAGTAGCTCCAGCTTGAGCTTGCATTGTAGCAAACCCTAAAGTTAGTAGGCCTATTAAAAGTAATTTAGTTTTCATGACGTATCGTATTATGTTTGTTATTTCGAATTATCCAATTACTGTGCCATAAAAAATAGTAAGCATTTTGATTTCATAGAAATAATTGTATTTTAGCATAAAATATTTAAAAATATGATGAAGAAATTGGCTCTCTTTTTAAGCTTTTATAGTTTGGTTATGCATTGTCAGACAGTTGATTATAAAGGAGTTGATAAAGGGTTTAGGTCGGTAGTTATCGATACGTTATTTAAAGATAAAATAAGTATTAGAGCGATCGCAATCGATAAAAATAAAGTTTGGTTTGGAGCTGATGATTCACGATTTGGATATTATGATTTAAAGGATAAAGAAAAATATGTAGAGCGTATTTATAGAGATACTTTAAAACTAGAGTTTAGAAGTATAGCGCAAACTTCAAAAAATATTTTTGTACTAAGTATAGCAAATCCTGCATTGCTTTATCAAGTGTCTAAAAAAACCAAAATAACTAAATTGGTTTATAAAGAAGTTAATGATAAAGTGTTCTACGATAGTATGCAATTTTGGAATGATAAAGAAGGAATAGCAGTAGGAGATCCTACCGAAGACAGTTTTTCGATATTAATAACGCGTGACGGAGGTAATACATGGACAAAATTATTAGCAGACCAATTGCCTACTACGGCCAAAGGAGAAGGTGCATTTGCAGCAAGTAATACGAATGTTATTATAAATGGGAAATATACTTGGTTGGTATCTGGAGGAAAAAAAGCAAGAGTTTTTTATTCAAGCGACAAAGGGAGAACCTGGAAAGTAGCAGAAACTCCTATTGTACAAGGAAAAACAATGACTGGGATTTTTACAGCCGATTTTTATGATTCAAAAAACGGATTTATTGCTGGGGGTGATTATGAAATTCCAGAGCAAAATTTTGATAATAAAGCAATTACTAAAGATGGAGGGAAAACATGGGAGTTAATTGCTCAGAATACAGGTTTTGGATATGCTTCTTGCGTGCAGTATGTACCAAAAAGTAAAGGAAAAGAACTTGTTGTAATTGGAGCTTTAGGTTTGCATTACTCTGCAGATGGAGGGAATACATGGAAGCAATTGTCTACAGATCCAAGTTTATTCACAATACGTTTTATAGATTCAAATACTGCGATCGCAGCGGGATATAATAAGATGGTGAAAATCAGCTTTAAAAAATGAAAACCCCAAATAATAAAGTAATTATTATAAGGGGTTCTCGGCTGTTGTTCTTTTTAAGGAGGATTTAATTTTTACCTGCTTTGTCTCGATATTGATGTAATAGTTTGCGATTAAAGTCATCTTCTGATTTTCGAAGGATTATGATTTTTTTCGCAGGAAGTATTCTCTTCAAGTTGCTTGCATATTTTTTACGTAAAAGGTATAGCTCTTCATCGGTATTTTCGATTTGTGAAAGAAGTGCCGCTGCTTCCTTTTCGGTCATGTTTTTTAAAGTCTCATCAGTTAGCTTTCTTGTATATGCTTTCATTTTTTGATGTCTCAACTCATATTGCTTGTCATCATATGCATTGTATATTGGCCAAAATTTTTCTGATTCAGCCGAAGTCAAGTCTAATTCGGTTGTAAGGAAAGAAACCTTATACGCTTTTATCTTTTCTTTCTTATCGTCCATTTTCTCATTCTGAGCATAAAAAGGAAGCGTCATTAAGAATATAAACAGTAAAAGTATTTTTTTTATTTTCATCTGTGTCATGTTTGATAATTGTATTTTTATTCTAAAATTAGATGTTCAAGATTAGGATTAGATGCCAGAATATCTTCTAATGTATCGTCACCTAATGCAATATTTTGATCTAAATTTTTAATGTCGTTGGTGTCTAGCTCATGAATTAAATCATATTGATTTAGATTAGATTGATAGGATAAATAAGTTTCTAAAGTCGCTTCGTCAAGTTCTTTAGATTTTGTTGCATATTTATACACGGCAGGAACAGTTAAAGCAATAACAAGAACTGCGGCAATTGCAATAAATGCTTTTTTATTCTTAGCAAATAGCGAAATTGTTTTAGGTTCATTTTGAAGTAATCTCTCCATTAAATTTAGAGAGAAATTTTCAAAATAATGCTCTGGAGTTTTAAATCCAGTTTCTATTTTAGGCTCGTTTTCTAATTTAAATTCTTTCATGATATAGGTAAGACTGTATTACTTGTAAAAGGTTTAATTGGATATGATATAAGCTTCTATTTTTTTTACTGCATGATGATAAGATGCTTTTAATGCTCCAACGGAAGTGCCTAGTATTTCGGCTATTTCCTCATATTTTAATTCTTCAAAATATTTCATTTTAAAAACTAATTGTTGCTTCTCAGGAAGTAAAACGATTGCTTTCTGTAGTTTTATTTGAATCTCATTTCCGTCAAAATAAGTATCAGCTTGAAGGTTGTCAATTGTTTTGTTTTGTAGTTCTTCAGAGGTTATGCCACTTAACTTGGCTTTTTGACTTAAAAAAGTCAAAGCTTCATTAGTAGCAATGCGATATATCCATGAAAATAGTTTGCTATCTCCTTTAAAATTATTCAGATGACGAAATACCTTCACAAACGTATTTTGTAAAACATCGTTCGCGTCATCATGATCCAAAACAATATTTCGGACATGACTGTATAATGGCTTTTGGTAATTAGATACAAGCTTTTGAAACGCTATGTTTTGCGTCTTCAAATTCAATAACTCTTGTATAAATGCCTTTTCGTCTGTCAACTTTATAAATTATATAAGTTAGAATAGAATTATTCGAAAAGGTTTAAATTCTCCGTTTCGGTTTTTTAAAATTCAGATTCCTCTTCCTTTTTTGCAGCAGGAGGAGTGTGAGTTGGAGCAACTTCTGTTCTTGGAGTATGAACTACTGGAGTAGCAACAGGAACTATCTTAGCTTTTACTGGGTAATAAATCTCAGTAACCCATTTAGAAGGGTTTGCAATTTCAAATTTACTTACCGAATAAACTTCAAGATGTGACCAATTAAAATCTGGAGATAATTTTTGGTTATTTATGTAGGCAGTTGCTTTTTCTATAGCTTTTTTGGTGTGCGAGTAGTCTCCTTTTAAAGTTGTTTTTACAGCTTCGAACGGCTCTAATTTACCTGTTGAAATATCACTTCCAGCGCTTGTAAAAATTTCTTTCTTAATAGGCAAACAAATAGAAATTTTAGCCAATCCATTTGTTGTATCATACGTGTGATATAATACAAAAGGTTTTCCGTTGATTTCAATACCATTAGCTTCGCAAAAAGAAACTAATTGAGGAGCAACAACTCTAACGTTTTTAGTGATTTTAGCAATTTCGCTCGTAAATGATTTACTGATATAGAAAAGTTCAGGTTTTTTTACAACTCCATCAACTTTAATATCAAAGGTATTGGTCTCGTAAACTAATATTTTGTCTAAGTTGGCTAAACTTTTTTCATACATAGTACCAATAACTTTATCGGCTCCACCATGTAGTGCAGCATATATTTTGAAAAGGAAACTCATCGTTCCTTTAGATTTCCATGTAACTTTTGTACCGCCAAGTGTATCTTTAAATACCCATGAAACGTCAGCTAAACTTCCATCGAAATTCATTTTTTGAGAAATGTTTTGAGTATCAGTAACTGCTGTTGTTTTAATGTCTCCACTGCCGTCGTTTCCTGTCCATGAAAATGAAGCGTTTAATCCAGAAGTGTTTTGTGGGTATGTCGTTTTTGTTGTTGGATCTTCAACAATCCAAGAGCTAAATTCTTCCCAGTTTCTATAATCATTTACAAAATTAAATAACGGAGTGCGTTGTGTTTTAATAACCTTACTTCTCTCAACAGTGAAATCGCCTTTTTGAGTAGCTACAAATACAGTTAATGAGACTAAACTTAATAGTAATAAAAGAAATATATATTTTAAAATTCTCATAGTATCTTGGTTATTTTCTGGTATAAAGTTATAAATTTTATAAATACCCTAAAGGAAATTATAAAAAGTCAAAACTAGGTCTTTTTTGTTAATCTTCACAGTTTCCGAATAGTTTTATAAAAAAAAGATTTGAAGGAAAAATTGTTGACTAATTTAAATAAAAATGGCTTTTAAAAATAGCATGAGGGGAATATTAACGTTGATTTTTATATTTTTTTTAAAGAAAATGTATCTTTGATGGATAATAAAAAATTTATAAACTAAATATCATTAATAATGAAATTACTTAAAACTGCAGGGATTTTTTTGACTGTTGGAGTTTCAGTTATGTGTAACGCACAGGTTGCTAGTACATCAACACTGAAAACAAACAATGATAAGCCTTTTGATTTTACAGTAGAGCAATTTGCCGACATTAAAGTATTACGTTATCAAATACCAGGTTGGGAGAATTTAACGCTCAAAGAACAGGAGTTAGTATATTATCTTACGCAAGCAGGAACTGCAGGACGTGATATAATGTGGGATCAGAACTACAAGAACAATCTGAAAATAAGAAAAGCACTTGAAAAAATTTATGTAAGTTATAAAGGTGATAAAAAAAGTTCTGATTGGAATAATTTTGAAATATACCTTAAACGTGTTTGGTTTTCTAATGGTATTCATCATCATTATTCTAACGAGAAAATTAAACCAGAGTTTTCTAAAGAATACTTTGAAGGTTTATTAAAAGCTACTAAAACTAAATTAGCAGCAGATGTTACAGCAATTTTGTTTAATGATGTAGATAGTAAAAAAGTAAACCTTGATGAGTCAAAAGGATTATTAGCAGGTTCTGCAATTAATTTTTACGAAAAAGGAATTACATTAGAAGAAGCAGAAGATTTTTATAAAAAACAAACAAGCCCAGATCCTAAGAAACCTGTTTCTTACGGATTGAACTCTAAATTGATTAAAAATTCAAAAGGACAATTAGAAGAAAAAGTTTGGAAAAGCGGTGGGATGTATGGAGCTGCAATTGATAAAATTATCTTTTGGTTAGAAAAAGCTAAAACAGTAGCTGAAAATAAAAAACAAGGAGATGCTATAGGTTTGTTAATCGAGTATTACAGAACTGGAAGCTTAAAAACTTGGGATGATTATAATATCGCTTGGTTGCACGCTACAGAAGGAAATATTGATTACATAAGTGGTTTTATTGAAGTGTACAATGATCCATTGGGATATAGAGGTTCTTATGAAGGAGTAGTGCAGATTAAAGATTTTGATATGTCGGCTAAAATGCAAGTAATATCAAAAAACGCGCAATGGTTCGAAGATAATTCTCCATTAATGGCAGATCATAAAAAGAAAAATGTTGTTGGGGTTTCCTATAAAACGGTAATCGTAGCAGGAGAATCTGGTGATGCTTCACCAAGTACGCCAATTGGTGTGAATCTTCCTAATGCTGATTGGATTCGTGCAGAACATGGTTCAAAATCGGTTTCATTAGGTAACATCATCGATGCTTACTCTCAGTCAGGCGGAAGTGGTAAATTACAAGAATTTGCTAATGATGAAGAAGAAATCGAATTGGCAAAAAAATACGGAGAACTAGGAGATAAATTACATACTGCATTGCATGAAGTTGTAGGTCATGCTTCAGGTCAAATAAATGAAGGTGTTGGAACTCCAAAAGAAACCTTGAAAAGTTATGCTTCGACTCTAGAAGAGGGTAGAGCTGATTTAGTTGGTTTGTATTATTTATACAATCCAAAATTACAAGAAATCGGATTAGTTGATGATTGGAAAAAAGTTGGAATGGAATCGTATGATAGTTATATCCGTAACGGATTAATGACACAACTGGTTCGTTTAGATTTAGGAGCCAACATCGAAGAAGCGCACATGAGAAACCGTCAGTGGGTAAGTGCTTGGGTTTTTGAAAAAGGAAAGAAAGATAACGTAATCGAAAAAATTACTCGTAACGGTAAAACGTATTTTAATATTACTGATTACGATAAATTACATGATTTATTCGGACAGTTATTACGTGAAGTACAACGTATAAAATCAGAAGGAGATTATAATGCTGGAAAAGCTTTAGTTGAAAATTATGGTGTAAAAGTAGACCAAAAAATACATGCCGAGGTTTTAGAGCGTAACAAGCAATTTCCATCTGCACCATACAGCGGATTTGTTAATCCTGTTTTGGAGCCTAAGTTAAATGCAAAAGGAAAGATTATTTCTATAGAAGTAAAACAACCTAAAACATTTGCGGAACAAATGTTGAACTATTCTAAAAACTTTGGTTTCTTGCCTTTAGAAAACTAATAAGTAGATCTAGGAAATAAAAATGCCCGCTAAGCGGGCATTTTTTATGAGATATGATTTATCGTTTGAAGTATATTTTTATCAGAAATAGAATAATGATAAATGCTATAAAAACGAGCAAAACTTTATAATTTCCTTTATAGAATATTTTGTGAAGACCTACATCTTTTCTGTAAGCAAATATCATTACGATAACAAAAGCGATAAAAAAACACAATGCAAATATTAATTGTCCTTGACTAAACATAAGTTCAAATTTTTTGTGGCAAATTTAGGTAATAGTTTAACAATAGTTGTTAATTTAGTATATCATTTAATTAAATATAATTATGCAAAAACAAATTGATGCAGTGAAGGAATTTCATACTGCTTTTAAAATAGGGCATAGCGAGTCTCCAATTGCCGATTTGGGAGAAACAAAAAAGATACTTCGTTACAATTTGATGAAAGAAGAAAATGAAGAATATCTTGAAGCTGTTAAAAATAATGATCTAATTGAAATTGCTGACGCTCTTGGAGATATGATGTATATTTTATGCGGAACAATCATTGAACATGGTTTACAAGGAAAAATTGAAGCAGTTTTTGATGAAATCCAACAAAGTAATATGAGTAAGTTAGGCGAGGATGGACAACCTATTTATCGTGAAGATGGTAAAGTGATGAAGGGGCCAAATTATTTTAAACCTGATTTCTCTAAGATTTTGAAATAGTATTCAGTCTTAGTGGCGATTGAATAATTAATAGATATAAAAAAGGCGATTTTCTAAATGAAAATCGCCTTTACTTATTATATAGAATAACGAATTATTTTACTTGTACAGTCCAGTTGAAAGTGTCTTCTGCCAGTTTGTTTTGTATTCCTGTTAATTTTTCTTTTAAAAGAGAAGCATAAGAATCAGCTGTTTTAGGCAACTCATAATATTCATCTTTATATGAGAATCCTTTAATAACGCTTACTACTGCAGCAGTACCCGCACCAAAAATTTCTTTTAGTGATCCGTCTTTTGCAGCTTCAACTAATTCTGAAGCTAATACAGAACGAACTTCTGTTTTTAATCCTTCTTTTTCTGCAATTGCAAGTAAACTTTTACGAGTAATTCCGTCTAGAATTCTTTCGCTTGTTGGAGCAGTTAATAAAGTATCGTTGATTCTGAAGAATACATTCATTGTACCCGCTTCTTCCAATTTAGTATGTGTTGCATCATCAGTCCAGATTACTTGTTGGAATCCGTCTTTGTTAGCCAAATTTGTTGGGTAAAACTGTGCTCCGTAGTTACCAGCAGCTTTTGCAGCTCCGATACCACCATTTGCAGCTCTACTGTAGTGCTCAGCAATAATAACCTTTACTTCTCCAGCATAGTATGATTTTGCAGGTGAAAGTAAAATCATAAATTTATATTCATCAGATGGGTTTGCAACAACTCCAGCGCCAGTTGCAATCATAAACGGACGGATATACATACTGCTTCCGTTTCCTCTTTTAACCCATTCAGCGTCTAATTTTAATAACTCATTTAATCCATCTAAAAAAATAGACTCAGGAATTTCTGGCATTGCCATTCTAACTGCAGAAGCATTAAAACGCTTGTGGTTTTCCTCAGGTCTAAAAAGCCAAATAGCATCTTTATCATCTTTGTAAGCTTTCATTCCTTCAAAAATTGCTTGTCCGTAATGGAAGACTTTTGAAGAAGGATCCATTAAAATAGGAGCGTAAGGCTTAATGACCGGTGTTTGCCATTCTCCATTTTTAAAATCACATTCAAATAAATGGTCTGTAAATACAGCACCAAAGCTTAAGTTTTCAAAGTCTACATCATTTATTTTAGATGAAGTTGCTTTAACTATTTCAATTTTGTTTGTTTGAGTTGTACTCATGATAAAGTGTGGTTTTTATGAACTTTACTCATTGCTTAAGATTATTATCGTAAACATTGAAAAGATGTGAAATAAATTTTATTAATTGCAAAAATAAGTAATATATATATAAATTGACTGCTAAAATGTTATTAATTATGGCATTTGATTGTGATTTATTTATTTTCTAAAAAAGTTAAAAAAACCACTTGATTTTATATGAAATTTATGAAAAAACAACAGTTTTTTAAGGCTTTACGCATTTGTTTTGATTAAATTTGACTTCTAAATAAGACAAAAACACCTAATAAACTGATTTATAAATAGTGAAAAGAGAAATAATTCAAACTCTAGATGGCTCAACGACAATTCATTTGGAAGAGTGGGATGAATGTTATCATTCTAAACATGGAGCAATTCAAGAAGCAAAACATGTCTTTATACAAAACGGTTTTTCTTTATTTGATAGCAGTCCAATTTCGATATTAGAGATTGGTTTCGGAACTGGATTGAACGCTTTTATTACCTTTTTAGAAGCAAACAAGAAAAAGCAACCTATTAATTATGTTGGAGTAGAAGCGTACCCAGTTGCAGCTAACGAAGTGCTTATGATGAACTATGTTGCCCAATTAGGAGCTGATGAATACAATGATG
The DNA here is from genome assembly GCF_030409845.1 of Flavobacterium branchiarum. Classification (NCBI taxonomy): domain Bacteria; kingdom Pseudomonadati; phylum Bacteroidota; class Flavobacteriia; order Flavobacteriales; family Flavobacteriaceae; genus Flavobacterium; species Flavobacterium branchiarum. Next base: position 1,065,912 of record NZ_JAUFQQ010000003.1, read on the forward strand.
TATTTAAAAACATGCATGAAACGAATTGGGACGAAACTATCGCACTTACTGATTTGTTTACTTTAACAAAAAGAAAACAGTTTTTTCAGGAAATTGATGATGTTGCTGTCTTTGATTTAATTTATTTTGATGCCTTTGGTTACCCTGTTCAACCCGAACTTTGGAGTACCGATATATTTAGAAGGATGTATACTGCTTTAAAACCAAATGGAGTTCTTGTGACTTATGCAGCCCGAGGTGTTGTTAAAAGAAGCATGATCGAGGTAGGATTTACGGTTGAGAAATTAGCAGGGCCTCCTGGTAAAAGAGAGATGTTTAGAGCTCGTAAAGTGGTGTAAATCATGCTATTTAGATTTGTTTTAAATTGATATATTCTCATTTTTGCAAACGTATTCGTGAATAATAAATCAAAAAAATAAGTTAAAACGAGAATACTTGGCTGGAAAATGTTTATTTTTACTTCGAGTTATAAAATAAAAGATAACCCCATAATCTTAATTTATTATGTCAAAAATAATGTTTGATTACACGAAATCAATACTCGAAAGAGTAAGTTTCAACCCGGTACTTTTCTTAAAAGAATTAGAGAAAGCTATCAAAACACTATTACCATACGAAATGGAACAACTGGAAGAGTGGTTATTAAATTTTACAATCGGAAAGCCCGAATTAAAAGAATGTCTACTGATCGTTAAAGTATAGATAAACAAAAAAAGGAACCTAATTAGGTTCCTTTTTTTATTTCTTTTGGATAGGGCTTATTATCTGAACATTTTGAAAAACAATAGCTCCTTTTACAACGCCTGCGATAGTGTTTCGTAAGGCATCTATAATCTGAATTTTTAATTCGCTTTTTGGATATATTAAACTCACCTCTCTGGCTGGTTTAGGTTCCTTAAAGTGACGTAGCTTTGATTTGTCTGTTTCTTTTAAATCTAAAGTATGTAAATAAGGTAGCAATGTTGTGCCTAATCCTTCGTCTGCCAATTTTATTAGAGTTTCAAAACTACCACTTTGAATTTGAAAAGCATTTTGCTCTACATCTGTACCATTTTTGCAAAGATTTAAAATTCCATCTCTAAAACAATGTCCGTCTTGTAAAAGTAATATTTCGTTGATGTTTAAATCAGATACTTCGATTTCTTCTTTTTCAAAAATAGAATGTTGTTCTGGGATGTAAGCAACAAAAGGTTCAAAATAAAGAACGATCTCTTTTATTTTTTCATCTTCTAATGGAGTTACTGCAATTGCAGCATCAAGATGTCCATTTTTTAATTTGGTTATAATTTCATCTGTATTAAGCTCTTCGATTAATAATTTAACTTTTGGATATTTCTTGATAAAATTATTTAAGAACATCGGTAAAAGCGTTGGCATAACAGTTGGGATAATTCCTAATTTGAATTCGCCTCCAATAAAGCCTTTTTGTTGTTCGACTATATCTTTTATTCGATCAGCTTCATTAACAATGTTTTTAGCTTGATTAACGATTTTTTGCCCAATTTCTGTAAGTTGAATTGGTTTTTTGCTTCTGTCAAATATTAAGATGCTAAGTTCTTCTTCTATTTTTTGTATTTGCATACTAAGTGTAGGTTGAGTAACGAAGCATTTTTCGGCAGCGAGCGTAAAGTTTTTGTGTTCAGCAACGGCTAAAACATATTGTAGTTGAGTTATAGTCATTTTTAATAGTATTTTCTGATGCAAAAATAAGAAAATATAATTTTTTTTTATGGCATTTTAGGAAAAGTTATCTTAAATTTACAATAAACAGAAATATAAAATTAATATACTATGAAAACTAACATTTTAGGATTGCCAGTAAAAGAGTCAGAATTAATTGTTAAAGAATTAAACGTCTTACTATCAAATTTTCAAGTTTATTATCAAAACTTGCGAGGAATTCACTGGAATATTCGCGGAAAACGTTTTTTTGATTTACATGTAAAGTTTGAAGAATTATATACAGATGCTCAATTAAAAATTGACTTAATTGCTGAAAGAGTTCTTACATTAGGAGGAACACCATTACATACATTTGAGGATTATATTAAAAATAATAAAATAGTAGTTGGTAAAAACATCTCTAATGACGAAAAAGCGATTCATTTAATAGTCGATTCATTAACAGATTTGCTAAAGATTGAAAGAGATATTTTAGTTAAATCTGATGAAATTAATGATGAAGGAACCAATTCGATGATGAGTGATTTTATCTCTGAGCAAGAAAAAACGATTTGGATGATGAAAGCATGGTTAGAAGAGGATTTGTAAAATCCTGAAAAATAAATAATTATAAAACCAGAACAGCATTACTAAGCTGTTCTGGTTTTTTTGTTAATGTTAAATTTGTTTAAAATTTTCTACTTAGTGTTTTGATTTTATCAGTTTAGCTCTACTTTTGCACTAATGAAAAAACTTGCATACACATTATTAATCATCTTTATTGCTTTTTTATCGACGCCACCGATTGTGACGATGATAGAGAAGACATGTGATGTGTCTGCTTTTTTTAATGTTTCAGAAGAAGAACATTCACATAAAGAAGTCAAAGTTTATGTGTATCATCCATCATTTCATGGAGAGTTCAATTTACCTATGTTTGACAAAACAAATCTTATATTGTCAGAAAAATTATCTAAGCATGATAAGATTTCTGCATCCATTTTTGCGCCTCCACCTAATTTAGCATAATACATCCGGTTATATTTTTTTAAACATTTACTGTGTTCTAGTAGTACAGTAGGTATTTTATGAACATTTTTACTATTGTATTATGAAAAGAAAAGTAAATCTTTTTGCTAACCTTAAGTCTGATTTTGCGTCAGGTTTAGTGGTGTTTTTAGTGGCTCTACCGTTGTGTTTAGGTATCGCAATGGCCTCTGGAGCTCCCTTATTTTCAGGAATTATTTCAGGAATTATTGGAGGTATAGTTGTAGGTTATTTGAGTCAATCACATATTAGTGTATCTGGTCCCGCTGCTGGTTTAACAGCAATCATTCTTACGGCAATTACCGACTTAGGAGCTTTTGATGTGTTTTTAACAGCTGTTTTTATTGCAGGTCTAATTCAGTTAGGATTAGGTTTCTTAAAAGCGGGGAGTATATCTAATTATTTTCCAACCAACGTAATCGAAGGAATGTTGGCGGGTATCGGGGTTATTATTATCCTAAAACAATTGCCACATGCATTTGGGTATGATGCTGATTTTGAAGGAGATCAAGCGTTTGTTCAAAGTGATGGGAATAACTCAATCTCTTCTTTATTTGAGATTTTCAATCATATTCACATGGGAGCTGTAATTATTACATTGATCTCATTTGTAATATTAATTGCATGGGATAAAGTTCCTTTTTTACGCAAACTTAAATTAATCCCTGGTGCACTTGTTGCAGTTATCTTAGGTATAATTATAAATCAAATTTTTATTTCAACAGGAAGCCCTTTGGCTATTGGTAAAGATCATTTAGTTTCGCTACCAATTCCACATACATTTGATGAATTTAGATCAATTATCATAACTCCAAATTTTGCTGGGGTTACAAATCCACAAGTTTGGGTTGTTGCTATCACAATTGCAATCGTAGCTTCTATCGAAACATTATTATGTATCGAAGCATCTGATAGAATGGATGCTCAAAAGCGTTACACAAATACAAATGTGGAGCTTAAAGCCCAAGGTATTGGAAACATGGTAAGTTCTTTATTAGGAGGTTTACCAATGACATCAGTTGTTGTACGTTCTTCGGCAAATAATAATGCTGGAGCCAAATCAAAAATGTCTGCAATTATCCATGGTGTTTTATTATTGATAAGTGTATTGGCTATTCCAGCAATTTTAAATAAAATTCCATTAGCTACTTTAGCTACTATATTGATATTAGTAGGTTATAAATTGGCTAAACCTGCAACATTTGTACATTTCTGGGAAAAAGGGAAATACCAATTCATCCCTTTCGTTGCAACTTTAGTATTTGTTGTAGCAACAGATTTACTTAAAGGTGTTGCTTTAGGAATTGTAATTAGCGTTATTTTCGTCTTAAGAGGTAACTTAAAAAGAGCTTACAGTTTTAAAAAGGAAGAATATGCTGATGGAGATGTAATTCATATTGACCTTGCTCAAGAAGTTTCTTTCTTGAATAAAGCTGCAATTAAACTTACACTAAATTCAATTCCAGAAAATTCAAAAGTTATTATCAATGCGCAAGATACGGTTTATATTGCTCATGATATCCTGGACTTAATAAAAGAGTTTAAAGAAACAAGAGCTGTAGATCAGAATATTAAGGTAAAACTGAAAGGGTTTAAAAAAGCGTACGAGTTAGAAAACACTCCTGATTTACCGAACCATGTATCTATAGAACATTATTATGATGTTGCAAAAAGAGCAATGGTTAAAAAAGTATAAAAGAAAAATTTTTAGAATAATTAATTAAATAATGCTGTAGTGTTGTGTTAGTGGAGGATTTAAAATAAGTAACTTTACATATGACTTTATTAAAATCCTCTAAACACAAGAAATTAATAGTTAAAAAAAATAAACAAAATGAAAGAGTTTTATAAACAAATATTAGACAATAATAAAAAGTGGGTTGAGAAATCATTAGCAATAGATCCTAATTATTTTGCAGATTTAGCAAAAGGACAAACACCACCTTTATTGTGGATTGGTTGTTCTGATAGCCGTGTTCCTGCAAACGAAATTATTGGAGCAAAACCAGGTGAGGTTTTTGTACATAGAAATATTGCAAACATGGTTGTTCACTCTGATATGAACATGTTAAGTGTTTTAGATTATGCTGTAAATGTTTTAAAAGTTAAGCACGTTATTGTTTGTGGACATTACGGTTGTGGTGGTGTAAAAACTGCTATGGGTAATCAATCAGTTGGGATTATAGATAACTGGATCCGTCACATTAAAGACGAATATCGTTTACATGATAAGTACTTAAATTCTATCGAAGATGAAACGGAGCGTTTTAATGCTTTTGTAGAAGTAAATGCTAAAGAACAAGTTTACAACCTAGCAAAAACTTCAATTGTACAAGGGGCTTGGAAAAATGGTCAAGATTTAATGTTACATGGTTGGGTTTATGGTTTAAATTCAGGATTTGTAACCGATTTAAATGTAACTATTAGTTCGAATGATGAGCTTGATGAAGTTTACCAATTGAAATTGTAATAAGTAAATAAAAAAAATCGCCTTTAAAGGCGATTTTTTTGTTTCTATTCGTTTTCATCATTTAAGTTCTCATTAAATGCTGATGGCAGTAAGGTGGGAATGAACTTGATTAATATAGGTAATAATAAACTTCCACCTGGGAGTAAGAATATTGTTAATGATGGAATCGTTTTACAAATATCTAATAATTGTTTTTTTACTTTCTTTTTCTCGCTTGCATCCAGATCTCTAAGTGTCGAATTAGCAAGTAGAATCATCAATTCTTTACTTTGGATGATTTCCTTAATGAGTCGGTTTTTATTACGTTTTATAAGCGTTATAACTCCCATTGTCATTTGGTCATAAAAATGCTTAACTGGATTAGAGTAATTAAAATACGGTATTTCCTTTTTATGTTCAGTGATAAATTCGTTTGTACTTTTGATACTTTCTGACACAAAATCATCGGATACCTCTAAAATACCTGATAGGGTATGTAAAAAATAAGCTTCTTCATTTTCTATAACACCATCACTCCATAAAGCCATTCCAGCCATATCAATTAAGTAGTATTTCTCTAATTCGTTTGTAAAATGGTGTAATTGTAATGTTTCTAAAGTTTCAACAGTAACTTTAGAAAATTTGCTATAGCGAATTGAAGCTTCAAAAAGTTTAATTAATAAATCATCGTACTGTGATTTATTTGTTTTAGTTTTTAAAGCTAAGGCGACAATACTCATAACGGTTTCTTCAATCTTCTTGAGGTATTTTTCAGGGATTGCTCCGTGAATTAAATACTGGCGAAAAGCCAAAACATCTATGAATAGTAATGCATTTGTAACTAAATGAGAAAAGTTCTTGCTAATAATACTGTCGTTAGTCTGAACACGTTCATTGATAATGTTTTCCAAAGTCAATGAATTACTGCTTTTTGGGAGTAGTATTTTGAAGGGATTAAAACCTTCAGGATTCATTTGATTATAAAAAGTCAATGCCTCAGTAATAAAACGTTCTGAATTAGTGTCGTTTTTTGTTAAAGAGTAAATGCCAAATAAAGTATTTAATAAGGCTACTTTTGAAATTTCAGTCTTAAACCAACCTTTTGTTTTAATTGGGACTGGGGTTTCGATTGCAATTATATGACCGTAAATGAAACCAGTTGATCTAACTTTTTGATAAAATGAGGCATTAGTTTCTGTAACTATATGTTCTGCAAACTTTTGTTTACTAAAAAATTTATCTATCCAACCTGTTGCTGAAGGGTTAATCATTGCTTTAATTTGAAGCTACAAAGCTATCTCTTTTTTATGAGTTGCGTATTGATAAAAAATAAAAAAACCATCTTACTTTGTTAATAAAATGGTTTTTTTAATATGTTTTATTTGATGATTGCTGAACAAGCTACTCTTGCTCCTGCATTCCCCGCTGGTTGCGAAGTAAAATCATCTGGATCTTGGTGTACAATTAATCCTTTTCCTAAGATATCTTTAGCTGGATCACCACAACCAATACACCATTCGTCAGTTTTTAATGTAATAGTTCCGTTTCCTTTCTCGTCAGCAGTAAAGTTCCCTATATCCCCTTTATGATGTTCTCCAACACCCCATTTTCCATGTTTTTTAAATGTTGGATTCCAGTGTCCTCCAGCAGAACTTCCATCGGCTGCAGTACAATCTGATTTTTCATGAATGTGTATTGCGTGAACTCCAGGCTGTAAACCACTAATTTTTGCTACAAATGTTACTTCTCCTTTTTTCTCTACAAATGTTGCCGTACCAGATACCGAACTATTACTTTTTGGCTCTAGGGCGATAGTTAATTTTTTAGAATCATCTGACTTATTATTGGTTTTACATCCAGCAATAACCGCAGCAATTACTACAAGAGATAGAATTATTTTTTTCATAGTGTAAGTGTTTTTTTAATCAAAAGTAAAGTTAGTTTAAAATTATCAAACCAAAATCAATAGAATGATAAAAAAAACGTAAGTTCTAAAGTTAAAAAATAAGTATAAAATTACAAGTGACGATGAAATATTGCTTAAATTCGTAAGTGGATTTAATTGTAATAATGCTTAAAAACAGACTTTTAACAGTTATTTATAGAACTTAATACTTTAAATTATGATAAAAAAAATGGCAATCTTCGCTGTATTAGTAGTGGTTTTATTTTCTTGTGATGCTACAAAAAATAAAACTACAGTTGCTAAAGCAACAACTGAACTCAATGGAACTTGGGAGTTAAATTATATAACAGGTCCAAGAATTGCTTTTGAAGGTTTGTATCCTAATAAAAAACCAACGATAACTTTCGATATTAAAGAGAATAGAGTTTCTGGAAATAATAGTTGTAACTCTTTTACAGGGAAATTAAATGTAGATGGTCATAAGATTAATTTTAGAGACGGATTAGCATCCACTAAAATGATGTGTATGGATAATCAAGGGGAGCAAGTTTTTATGGATACTATGTTAAAAATAACTTCTTATGATATTACAGATAACGGAAAAACATTGAACTTTATTTCTGGTGATATAGCCATGATGCGATTTACAAAGAAATAGCTTTAGTTTAAAATTAATGTAACTAATATTCCTATTATGAAAACTAAATTATCTATTTTATTAGTACTGTCATGTCTTTTAAGTTTCTCTGTTTTTGCACAAAAAAAAACGGCTAAGGAGCTTAAGGCCGAAAGGGAATTGCAACAGCAAAAACAAATTGAAGCTCTAATTGATTCTAGAAATTTTGTATTTGATGCTCAGAAGCTTACTCCACGTGGGGGAAGGATTATCACATTAGATTATAATACTTATTTTTTAAATTTTACTCCTGAAAAAGTAACTTGTGATTTGCCCTTTTTTGGACGCGGTTACAATGCCGTTTATGGAGGTGAAGGAGGTATGAAATTTGAGGGTGCACCCGAAAATATAATAGTCGAAAAAAAGAAAAAGAGTTATAATCTTAGAGCTATTGTTAAAGGGAAAAAGGACGTCTATAATTTGATATTCTCTATTTTTTTTAATGGAAGTACCACGCTTTCAATAAACAGTAACAATTTATCTGCTATTACTTATTATGGAGAGATAAGTGCTCTGAAAGTAGATGTTGATAAAAAATAAATGGAGTTGCCTAGGGCTGAGTTAATACTTATAAAATAAAATTATATAATAAATTAAAAACTAAAATTATGAAAAAGTTCCTTATTGCATTTTTGCTTGTAGTATCTGCAAATTCTTTTGCTCAATCTTTGGAGAAAGAAGATTTAGATGTTATCCAGAGTATATATGGAAGATCAAAATCTGAATTGGTAAAACAGTATATGAATTTGTCAGATGAGCAGAGCACAGCTTTTAAGAAAGTATATGATAATTACGAGGCTGAACGTAAAGCATTAGGAATCACAAAATTAAAATTAGTAGATGATTATGCTGTTAATTATGCTACTCTTACAGATGCTAAAGCAGATGAATTAGCAAAAGGCTTATTGAAAAACAACCTTAGCTATGAAAAATTATATAGTAAAACGTATAACAAAGCAAAAAAGGCGATAGGAGCTATTAATGCTGCTAAATTTGTACAGTTAGAGTTTTATTTACAAACGGCAATTAGTAGTGAAATACAGGATTCTATTCCTTTTATAGGGGAAATCGAAAGATCTAAAGTGAATTAAAAAGGGTAATTTTAATTTGAAGAAAATGCGTTAACAATTCAAGAAAGTGTTAACGCATTTTTATTTAAAGGTATTTTATTTTTTTGTTTTTACCTCATATATAGCATCAACCATTCCGCCTTTAGGAGTGTCTAGAGGTAATTCCCAGAACATGATACCACCAAGTTTTTTAGAAATTGCATAAGCTGTTTTTTCTTTTATAGATAGAATGTCATCTCCTGTAGCAAACACCTTTTCTTTTTCATTGTACCAATAACTTGCTTTAGCGGTATTGTCCCAAAAATGTTTCCATCCATTAGCTTCAGTAAAAGCAGTTGCATAATTTTTAAATGGAACACCTTCAATATGTACTCCTGGTTGATATAAACCATTATTTACGTTAGGAACATCTTTCCAAATACGAGTATAAAATGCTCCTCCAATTACTAATTTACTAGCTGGTATTCCTAATTTTAATAAATATTCTACTGCTCTATCTGTAGATTGAGCATCTGGTGTTCCGCCATATAAAGGAGCATGATGTCCTGTTACAGTTGAGTATCCATTTACTAAGTCATAGCTCATTATATTTACACGGTCTATTAGTGGCATTACAATTTTCCATTCGATAGATTCGTCAAGGAATTTTTGAAAACCTCCAGCAGCAAAACTAAGTTCGTGTTTTTTTCCTAAAGATTTACGTAATGCTATTACAAGTTCAGTAAAGTTTGGTCTATCTGCAGCTTGATATAAATGTCCAGGTAGCCCTTCGATAGCAGGATACTCCCAATCTAAATCTATACCATCAGTTTTAAAATAATCATTAACTTCTTTTACCGATTTTGCAAAAACATTTCTTCCTTGTGCGGTAGAGAAAACATCAGAGCAAGGTTCGCAACCTCCCCATCCACCTAGCGAAAGCATGATTTTAAGCTTAGGATACGTTTTTTTTAATCCAACTAAGTGTTTGATTGTGATAGAGTCCTTTGGTGTGTCTACGCTTAATTTGCCATTTTTTAAATGACAGAAGCTAAAGATAATATGAGTAAGTTTACTTATGTCGTACTCGTTAATAAGTTTGTCATCTCCAGTGTAGTATGCAATGACATCAATTTTTTTTGCTGCTTGTGCAAATGTGTTTGTGGTAAAACAGCATAAGAGGAAAAAAACAATAGGTTTTAATCTTTTCATTTTTACAGTTTTTAGTTTTTAATACGTTTTTTTTGAATGTTAAATATAGAATATTTAAAATGAACTTTTTTTCTCAATATCAGTTTTAAAACATCGATTTTCATTTAGTTGTTTTTTTATTTCGATTGGGCAGACTTTTTGAATCAATTTCTATGTATATGTAATTGTTTTTTAAAAACCTGATAATTAAGTAGTTATAATTGTTTTTTTGGGTTTTTAATTAAAAGCCTTATCTTGCATTTAACCCTTTTATATATATATCTAATTATGAGTAAATTAACTAGTTCTAGTATCTTTAAAACAAATTTCACTAAATCTGTTGCATTTCCGAGTTTAACAATAATTATTGCAATTTCGTTATTCTGTGGATTTTTCTCAAGTGATGCTGAAGTTGCTTTTAATTTTATTAAAGAGATAGTTTTTAAAAATCTAAGTTGGATGTACGTATTAATAGTAACTGTTTTTGTGCTTTTTTTATTCGGGCTAGCAGTTAGTAAATTAGGAAAAATAAAACTTGGTAATGACGACTCGGTACCTGATTATTCTTTTTTTTCATGGGTAGCCATGCTTTTTGCTGCTGGAATGGGAATTGGGTTAATGTATTTTGGAGTAAGTGAAACAATGTCCCATTACGCAACTCCTGCTAATGCTAATTTGGCTGTAGATCTTCGGGCCAAAGAAGCGCAATTGTATACTTTCTTTCATTGGGGTTTTCATGCTTGGTCTATATATGGTGTTGTTGGATTGTCTTTGGGCTATTTTGCCTACAGACATAATTTACCACTTGCAATCAGAAGTGGTTTTTACCCAATGTTAAAGGATAAAATACATGGTAGATTTGGTGATATTATTGATGTTTTTGGTTTGTGTAGTACTTTTTTCGGAATCACAACTACTTTAGGATTTGGAGTTGTACAGGTATGTGCAGGATTAGTAAGTCTTAAGATTATTCCTGATTCGGATTTTAAGTATCAAATTGCTATTGTATTAATAGTTATGGTAATCGCTGTTCTTTCGGCAATTTCAGGTTTAGGAAAAGGAGTAAAGAAACTAAGTGAATTGAATATTATATTGGCTGTTTTATTAATGTTGTTTGTATTAATTTTTGGACCATCAATTTACATTTTAAGCACTTTTACAGAAGGTTTAGGATATTATATTAGTCATTTTATTTCTCTTACTTTTAATACGTATGCTTATGAGAAGGGGAGTCAAGAATGGTTTTCTAAGTGGACGATTTTATATTGGGCTTGGTGGATTTCTTGGGCGCCTTATGTGGGTTTATTTATTGCAAAAATTTCAAAAGGAAGAACCATTAGAGAATTTATTTTAGCCGTTTTATTTATTCCTGCTTTTTTCAATTTTTTATGGATGACTGTTTTTGGAAGTAGTGCTGTTTGGATTGATGAACATGTTGCGAATGGAGCTTTAAGCCAATTAGTAAGTAATCCGGATACTTTATTGTTTAATTTTTTCAATTATTTTCCTTTAACAACACTTTTAAATATCTTATCATTACTAATTATATGTGTCTTTTTTATTACTTCTGCAGATTCAGGTATTTTTATAATGAATGGAATTGCTTCGAAAGGAGCGACTAGTTTTCCTAAATGGCAAAGTGTTTTTTGGGGAGTTCTATTATCACTTTTAGCTTTAAGTTTATTAAGAACAGGTGGATTAGCTTCGTTGCAAACGATGACCCTTATAACTGCTTTGCCCTTTGGACTTATAATGATTTTATTGTGCTACAATTTATGGAAAGCACTTATTGCTGATAATGAATATAGTGCAAAGAAATATTCGCATGGTAGTTTAAACTGGAACAATAATAACTGGAAAGAGCATCTCGAAAAAATCCTTACGTTTTCTGAAAAGAAAGATGTCCATAAATTTATTGATACTACTGTAAAAAAAGCATTTAATGAGCTTAAAATTGAATTAGCGAATAATAATGTTGAGGCAAATATTAATCTCTTTACGACTCCTAAACATGCCATTGAATTAGAGATTAAACACGATGAATTGAGGAGTTTTAAATATGGTGTAATGGCACAGCCACTCACTATATCTGAGACGTTAATTAATGAAAAGAATACGGCTGATATTGATTCTGAAATTTCTTTTCACCCTTTTACTTATTTTGGAGATCATAGAATGGGATATGATATTCAATATTTAAGTAAAGATGGCATTATTTCAGATGTTTTAAGAGAATATGAGCGCTTTTTAAATCTGGGTTCTGACCGTGATAATGATTTAATTATGAAATCAAATTAATGAAAAAAATAAAACCGCAGTGTTTTCGGGACAGCTGCGGTTTTGAACAAATTAAATTGACTAAAAACTATTTTAATATTAGAAGCAGTATTCGTTTTCTGCAACTAATTTTGAAGTAATTGTTTCTCTTAATGCAACTACATTTGGCATGTTAGTGTATTTTGTAAAACGACGTAATCCCATTAACATCATACGTTGTTCATCACCTTCAGCAAAAGAAATAATTCCTTCTTTTCCTTTTTGATTTACAATATCTACTGCTTTGTACAAGTATAATTTTGCCATTGCAATTTGCTCTTCTACTTTAGCTTCACCTTCTTTTTTGGCTAATTTTTCAGTTCTAAGAATAGTACTTTCTGCCATGTAGATTTCGATTAAGATATCAGATGCAGCCATTAACAATTGTTGGTGAGCATCTAAGTCTGGACCATATTTTTGTACTGCACTTCCAGCAACCATTAAGAAAACTTTTTTCAAGTTAGTAATGATTCCTTTTTCTTCAGCAAATAACTCTGAGAAATCTGGAGTATCAAAAGATGGAATACCCATTAACTCTTCCGATACTTTCATAGCTGGACCTAATAAATCAACGTGCCCTTTCATGGCTTTTTTGATTAACATTCCAACAGAAAGCATTCTGTTAATTTCGTTTGTTCCCTCGTAGATACGAGCAATTCTAGCATCTCTCCAAGCACTTTCCATTGGAGTATCTTCTGAGAATCCCATTCCTCCAAAAATTTGGATTCCTTCGTCAGCACAATTCTGAACATCTTCAGAAACCGCTACTTTAAGGATAGAGCACTCAATAGCAAACTCTTCAACACCTTTTAATTCAGCTTCTTGGTGTGTAGCACCTTCAGCCTCACGAGCGATAATTCGATCTTCGATATTTTTTGCTGCACGGTAAGAAGCACTTTCTCCAGCGTAGCAGTTTGTTGCCATTTCGGCCAATTTAGAACGGATTGCTCCAAATTGAGAAATTGCAGTATTAAATTGAATTCTTTCGTTAGCGTATTTTACTGCACCAGAAGTAACTCTTCTTTGTGCATCAAGACAAGCAGCAGCTAGTTTAATACGACCAACGTTTAATGCGTTCATTGCAATTTTGAAACCATTTCCTCTTTCAGAAAGCATATTTTCAACAGGAACTTTGGTATCATTAAAGAAAACCTGACGTGTAGATGAAGCACGAATTCCTAATTTGTGCTCTTCTTCATTCATCGAGATTCCATTATCTGCAGTGTTTTCTACGATAAATCCAGTAATGTTCTTATCGTCTCCAATACGAGCAAAAACGATAAATACGCTACAGAACCCTGCGTTAGAAATCCACATTTTTTGTCCTGTAATTTTGTAATGTGTACCATCTTCAGACAAAACAGCTTTAGTTTTTCCTGAGTTTGCATCAGAACCAGCTCCTGGTTCAGTCAAGCAATAAGCTCCAAACCATTCACCTGAAGCTAATTTAGGAACGTATTTTTTCTTTTGTTCTTCGGTACCATACAAAGTGATTGGCATAGTTCCAATTCCTGTGTGTGCTCCAAAAGCTGTTGAGAAAGAACCTGTCGCTCCTGATATGTAATCACAAACCAACATAGTTGATACGAATCCCATTCCTAATCCACCGTATTCTTCTGGAACAGCAACTCCTAAAAGTCCTAGTTCACCAGCTTTACGCATACTTTCTTCAGTAAATGCGTAATCTTTTTTCTCGAAACGATTTTTATTAGGCCAAATTTCTTTGTCTACAAATTCTTTTACAGAGTCACGCATCATTAATTGCTCTTCCGAAAAATCTTCAGGTGTAAAGATATCTTCGCATTTAGTTTCTTTAACAAGGAATTGTCCTCCTCGTGTAACATCTTTTTGGATTGTATCAGCCATTTTATTCTTTTTTTGAGAAAAGAAAATAGAGAAAAGAAAATAGATTTTTAATTGAACTTATTTCAGTCCGTTTTGAAAACCCATTGTCATTCTTTGGAACTCTTCTATTTAAATTTCTAATTGGTTAAATTATTTTTCGTTTATATATTTTCTATGCTTGGCAATTAGTAATTGCGTGATTAGTTCAAATGAAGAACCTAGAGAAATGTCTAAAAAATGCCTGAAAGATTTATCGGTTCTTGAAGAACCTTCGGCAATATTACTAGGCATTGAAACAGAACATCTACTTATTTGAGAACTTAAATCATATCTTTCATGTTTCGGAAACTCTATTAATAAATCGGAAATTTCATTAGCAATTGAAATACCAAGTTGCCAAATTTTCAAGTTTTTATAATTGTGTCTCATTTTTTTGAGTCAAGATAAGAAAATCATCTCACAAAGTAAGATTATTACTATTTTTTTTAAAAAATAATTGTAAATCTCGTTTCAAGTTAAAATCTAGTATTCTTGTTTCTTTCTTCTCAAAAATCTATTTTCTCTTCTCTATTCTCTATTCTCTATTTTCTCTTCTCTATATTCTATATTCTCTCCTCTACACCACCTCGTAAATTCCAGCAGAACCCTGTCCAGTACCTACGCACATTGAAACGATTCCGTATTTACTACCTCTGCGTTTCATTTCGTCGAATAATTGTACAGATAGTTTAGCACCTGTACAACCTAGAGGGTGTCCTAATGCGATAGCTCCACCATTTACGTTTACGATATCAGGATTTATTCCTAATTCACGAACAACAGCTAATGATTGTGAAGCAAAAGCCTCGTTTAATTCAACTAAATCAATATCTTTTAATTGCAATCCTGCTTGTTTTAAGGCTTTCGGAATTGCTTTTACCGGACCAATACCCATGATTCTAGGTTCAACACCCGAAGAAGCAAAGTTTACTAATCTAGCAATTGGCTCAAGGTTTAATTCTTTTACCATATCCTCGCTCATGATTAAAACAAAAGCAGCACCGTCACTCATTTGAGATGAGTTACCAGCAGTAACACTTCCGTCAGCAGCAAAAACAGGTCTTAATCCCGCTAAAGCTTCTTTAGAAGTTCCTGCACGTGGCCCTTCGTCTTTGTTTACAACGTATGTTTTTGTTTCTTTTTTACCATTTTCATTGATAAAAGTTTGTTCAACAGTAATTGGAACAATTTGTTTATCAAATTTACCTTCAGCTTGTGCTTTTAAGGCTTTCATATGAGAGTGATAAGCAAATTCATCTTGATCTTCTCTCGAAATGTTATATTGTTTAGCAACCGCTTCGGCAGTTAATCCCATTCCCCAGTAGTAATCTTCATGTCCTTCAGAAGCAAGTTTATAATCAGGAGTTGGTTTGTAACCACCCATCGGAATAAAACTCATACTTTCGGCACCACCAGCAATGATACAATCTGCCATTCCAGATTGGATTTTAGCCGTTGCCATTCCGATAGTTTCTAATCCAGATGCACAGTAACGGTTTACAGTTACACCAGGAACATCTTCTACTTTTAATCCCATAAGAGAAATTAAACGCCCCACGTTTAAACCTTGTTCAGCTTCTGGCATGGCATTACCTACCATAACATCATCGATACGTTTTTTATCAAAATCAGGCAATTCATTCATCATATACTGAATGGTTTCTGCAGCTAATTCATCAGGTCTTTTAAATCTAAAAACTCCTTTTGGTGCCTTTCCTACTGCAGTACGGTAAGCTTTTACTATATATGCTGTTTTCATTTGTTTTTGTTTTTTTAAGATTATAGAAAATAGATCATAGAAAATAGACTGTTACTTTGTCTCAAAATCTATATTCTTTTCTCTTTATTCTATTTTTTAAAGATTTATTAGAAGAAAGGAGCAAAATCTCAAAACAGAGTTTTATCTTTTCTCTTGCTTCTTTCTTCTTTTATCTATTTTCTAATTACGAAGTGGTTTCCCTTTAGTTAACATGTACTGAATTCTTTCCAATGTTTTACGTTCTGTACATAAACTCAAGAAAGCTTCACGTTCGATATCTAATAAATATTGTTCAGAAACTAATGTTGCTTCAGATAAATCACCACCAGCCATAACGTAAGCTAATTTGTTAGCGATTTTTTTATCGTGTTCAGAGATGTATTTTCCAGCTTCCATTTGGTCCGTTCCAACTAAGAACATTCCAAGGGCTTGTTTTCCTAATACTTTCACGTCAGTTCTTCTAATTGGTTGTGTGTAACCCGCTTCGGCCATTAATAAAGCATGTTTCTTAGCTTCAGCAATCTGACGGTCTTTGTTTACAACAATAATATCTTTACCGTGTTGTAAAAGTCCAGTGTCAAACGCTTCATAACCAGAAGTAGATACTTTCGCCATAGCGATAGTTAAGAAATATTCTTGAAGTACATTTAATTCCACATCATTTTTGCGGAATAAATCAGAAGCTCTTAAAGCCATTTCTTTAGATCCACCACCACCAGGAAGTACACCAACACCAAATTCAACCAATCCCATATACGTTTCAGCTGCAGCTACTACCTTATCAGCATGTAAGCTCATTTCGCAACCACCACCAAAAGTCATTCCGTGAGGAGCAACTACAACAGGAATACCAGAGTAACGAACGCGCATCATAGTGTCTTGAAACATTTTGATAGCCATATTCAACTCATCATATTCTTGTTCTACTGCCATCATGAAAATCATTCCGATATTAGCACCTACAGAGAAATTCGCTGCTTGATTACCAATAACTAAACCTTGATATTCTTTTTCAGATAAGTCAATTGCTTTGTTAATTGCTTGAAGAACATCGCCTCCAATTGTATTCATTTTAGATTGGAATTCTAAGTTTAAAATTCCGTCTCCTAAATCTTGTATTATAGCACCACTATTGCTCCAAACTTTTTTGCTTTCGCGAATGTTGTTAAGGATGATAAAAGCATCTTGTCCCGGAACTTTAGTTTGTGATTTTGTTGGAATGTTATAAAAGTACGTTGCACCTTCTTTTACAGAATAAAAGCTTTTGCTACCAGAAGCGATCATGTCATTTACCCAAGCAGCAGGAGCTAAACCTTCGGCTTTCATGATTTCGATTCCGTTTTCGACACCAATTGCATCCCAAATTTCGAAAGGACCATTTTCCCATCCGAAACCAGCTTTCATAGCATCGTCAATTTTATATAATTCGTCTGCTATTTCAGGAATTCTGTTAGAAACGTAAGCAAACATACCAGTAAAACTTTTGCGGTAAAATTCACCAGCTTTGTCTTTTCCTTTTACCAAAACTTTAAAACGATTGATCGGTTTATCGATAGTTTTAGTTAGTTCAAGAGTAGCAAAATTTGCTTTTTTAGCAGCACGATATTCTAAAGTGTCTAAATCAAGAGTAAGGATATCTTTATCTACTTTTTTGTAGAAACCTTGACCTGTTTTACTTCCTAACCAATTGTTCTCCATCATTTTTGTGATGAAATCAGGAAGTTTAAATAATTCGTGTTGTTCATCGGTTGGGCAGTTTTCGTAAATACCGTTGGCAACGTGTACCAAAGTATCTAAACCTACCACATCGACAGTACGGAAAGTAGCTGATTTTGGGCGACCAATTACTGGACCAGTCAATTTATCAACTTCTTCAATCGTTAATCCCATTTCTTTAACCAAATGAAACAAACTTTGAATACCATAAATACCAATTCTGTTTCCGATAAAAGCAGGAGTGTCTTTAGCAACAACCGAAGTTTTTCCTAAAAACTTAGAGCCATATTCATTTAAGAAATCCAATACCTCAGTAGACGTTTTTGGACCAGGAATAATTTCAAATAATTTTAAGTAACGCGCAGGGTTAAAAAAGTGTGTCCCGCAGAAATGTTGTTGAAAGTCTTCGCTTCTTCCTTCGCTCATAAAATGAATCGGAATACCAGATGTGTTAGATGTTACTAAAGTTCCTGGTTTACGGAATTTCTCAATTTGTTCAAAAACAAGTTTTTTAATATCAAGACGTTCCACAACAACTTCAATAATCCAATCAACATTGGCAATTTTAGCCATATCATCGGTTGTATTTCCAGTCGTGATTCGGCTAGCAAATTTCTGACTGTAAATAGGAGATGGCTTAGATTTTAATGAGTTAGTAAGATGTTCATTTACAATTCTGTTTCTTACGGCTTTGCTTTCTAGAGTTAAGCCTTTTTTAGTTTCAGCCTCTGTTAACTCACGAGGAATGATGTCAAGGAGTAAAACTTCAACACCAATGTTAGCAAAATGACAAGCTATTCCTGAACCCATAATTCCGGATCCGATTACGGCAATTTTTTTAATTGTGCGTTTCATTTTCAATTTTTTCTGTTTGATTAAATATATTTTTATCTTGTATTAATTCATTTATGATTTCTGAGACCTCAATAAAATGTTTTAATTTTTCTTCCGAAACATGGTTTCTAACCGTTTCATTAAATTTCAAGACAGTATTTTTAGATAAATCTCTTTTTTCTTTTCCAAAATCAGTCAAGTAGATCAAAACACCTCGACCATCGGTTGGATTTTTCTTGCGAACAATCAATCCTTTTTCTTCCATAGATTTAAGCGTTCTGGTTAAGCTAGTAGCTTCCATTCCCATTCTAGGACCTAATGCCGTCGATGGGGTGCCTTCTTCTTTATCGATACTTAATAAGGCAAAACCAGTAGCCATTGTTGCATCATATTTTGCAGCCTCTTCATTGTACATCCTTGATACGGCTTGCCAGGTTGCTCGTAAAATATAATCTATAGTCTTTTCTTTCATTTTGTAGATTGTATTTGATTATTTAATTTTAATGAGAAATACATTTCAACAGTATCTTTTACATTAATTTAAATCGAATTCGGTTATTGGCAACTATATCGATTTCAAATATAATAAAAAAATATTATGCATGCATAGTATTTCAAAAAATATTTTTTGGTTAGTTAAAAAATCTCTCTGAAACAGAGTAGATTAAGTTCTTTATTTTTGAATGTAATATACATTTTTTTTTAAAACTCTGGTTATTAGAATATTTTAAAAATTACACCAAATCAGTAATTTAGGATTTCATATCGTAGTTTCTTGCTTTGTAAATCTCCTATTTGAATATAACAATAATTAATCCTTGTATTTATGGTAAGCGTTCTTGAGTTTATCTTTAATTCGGGTTCGCAATTTACTAGGGCTTAACACTTCCAATCCGTCACCAAAACCTAAAAGTACCCGTTCTATTTCGTAATTAATTTTAAGTTTTAATGAAATGATAATGCTACCGTCTTCATTCTCTTTTTCTATTTTTTGCGAATTGTGTAATGGCTTAGTTATAACATACGGAGCATTTTCTCGGTCAACCCAAAGTTTTATAGTTCGAGCCTCCATGCCTTCATTAACGGTAACGCCAACAACATCTTTATAAAAAGCTTCGGCATCAAAATTTTCATCTATATAAGGAAGGTTAAAATCATAATCGATTTTTATAATTCGATCAAGGGCTAAATTCGTAATCGGAGCCTTCGATTTCTTTTTCCCAACCAAAAACCAACGATTGTTGAACTCCTTCAGAATCAAAGGATGAAAATTAAACTGTTGTTCCTCTCTCGATTTAAAAGATTTATAGGTAATAACAAGCACAATTTTTTTTATAATGGCTTGATAAATTTCGTCTAGATAATGCAATCCTTTTAGATTCTCATTTTTATCCAGATAAATAACCGAATTGGTATGTGATTTCTCCGAATAGATTTTATCTTCCAAGCGCTGCAGAATATCCGAAACATCACTAAACAAAGAGAAATCCTTAAATTGTTTTAGCATAGAAACTGTTTCTGTTAAGACATTCATATCCGTTTCTGTTAGCGGAATATTGGTAATCGAAAAACCCTCCTCATCGTATTTGTAAAATTTCTTATCATAAACAACAATAGGAGCATTGTATCCGAGTTTTTCGCTACGCATCAGTTGAATATCCATTTGTATGGTGCGTTTGCTAACCGGATTTTCTCTGCCCTCAAATTCAAATAAAGCATCCGAACAAGCCTCAATTAAATCATCGAGCGTCCAAGTTCGATATTGGTTCTGCAAGCACTTATCGATTGTTTTATAGCGAATCAGTGCATTTTTATTTTGTGACATAGTTTTGTTTTTTGGGCGTGTCCCGCTGAAAAAGCGGGTCAGGCTGTACACTGTATCTTTTTTGTGAGATCCTTCCTCTGTCAGGATAACACAAAAAAGGATGCCGTTTCCATCCTTCACGCAAAATTGATAACGAATCAAAATCAGTTTTTTAAAAGCGAATAAAATTATTTTCTTTTACTTTAGATGTAGTATTTTAAGGTTTAACCAATTCTGCTGGACTTCTTTTTATTCAAAGCCTGTGTTAATAAGCTATTCGGTATATTTTTTTTAAAATACATTTAAGTAGTTTACTCAAAAATAATATTCTTTTTTTAGTGCGCAAAATTATTGCGTAGTAAGATTTGAATATTTGCTCAAGAAATAAAACAACACAAATTGTTTAATTTTAAAATAGGAATTATGAAAACACAAATCAACGGATTTGAATTAATAGAATTAGGATTTCCGCAAGGGGAAGCAATTGGAGTTGCTTTAAAAATAAACAGCAAAAGAAACGGATTTACAAGAGACGCAATGATTGCTAAATTTAAAAGCGTTTTAGAAACTCCAGATAATTATATTGAGGATGCTATTTTTAGTAAACTAGCTATTGCTTTAATCGAAAAAGCAAATGAAAAACCAGAAGATTTTATAGCTTTAAATCTAAACCCCGATACCTATTCGGCTTACGGATTAGAACATATAGAGGATGGAGCCAGAAAACAAATGGAAGTTGCAATGCAATTACCTGTTACAGTTGCGGGAGCTTTAATGCCCGATGCGCATCAAGGTTATGGTTTGCCAATTGGAGGTGTTTTAGCAACCAAAAACGCAGTTATTCCCTATGGAGTTGGTGTTGATATTGGTTGCAGAATGGCGTTATCAGTTTATGATATTCCAGAAGGCTATTACTTTGAAAATGAGGATAAATTTAAAAGAGAATTAATCGCGCATTCTAAATTTGGAGCAGGACACGGTTTCCACGGGCAGTATAAAGCAGATCATGCTGTTTTAAGTAATGAAGCTTTTAATATGAGTCCATTTGTGAAAAATCTTAAAGATAAAGCGTGGTCACAATTAGGATCTTCGGGAGGAGGAAACCACTTTGTAGAATTCGGAATTATGGAATTTGCACAAGACGATGCTATTTTGAATATCCCGAAAGGTAAATATGTGGCTCTTTTAACGCATTCAGGATCCAGAGGAATGGGAGCAACACTAGCAGGGCATTATACAAAGATGGCTAAAGACGTTTGTAAACTTCCAGATGTTGCCAAAAACTTAGCGTATTTAGATATGAATTCGCAATTGGGACAAGAATATTGGATTGCAATGAATCTTGCAGGAGATTACGCTTCGGCTTGTCATGAGATTATTCACAGCAAAATGGAAAAAGCTTTGGGAGCAGTTGTTCTAGCTAAAGTTGAAAACCACCATAATTTTGCTTGGAAAGAAATCTGGAATGGCGAAGAAGTAATTGTGCATAGAAAAGGGGCAACACCAGCAGGAAAAGGAGTTATGGGAATAATTCCAGGAAGTATGACAGCACCAGGATTTTTGGTGAGAGGAAAAGGAGAAGAGAATGCAATAAACTCAGCCTCGCATGGTGCAGGAAGACAAATGAGCCGAACACAAGCTATTAAAAAAATCACCAAAAGCGAGATGCAACAAATTCTAACAGATCACGGTGTAACTCTTATTGGTGCAGGTTTAGATGAAGCGCCAATGGCTTATAAAGATATCAACCAAGTAATGGCAGCACAACAAGATTTAGTAGATGTCGTAGCGAAGTTCACACCAAAAATGGTCAGAATGGCTGATGATGGAAGTAGAGAAGATTAAGCAAACCTAACAGATTTTTTAGTTGCAAAGGTTCAAAGCTTCAGAGGAGCAAAGGCTCATAGGTTCAGAGTTACAGAGGTTCAAAGGTAGGAAATGTAGAAAAACTTTGCGTCTCAGCGTCTTTGCGAAAAACAGTCTCAATAAATGAAGCTTCAGAGACACAAAGCTTCAAAGGAGCAAAGGCTCAAAGACACAAAGTTTCAAAGGTACAAAGACATATAAGTTGGGAAAACTTTGCGTTTCTGTATCTTTGCGAGAAACAGTCTCAATAATGAAGCTTCAGAGTTTCAAAGGCATGCAAGCTAAAAAAACTTAGCGTCACAGCGTCTTTGCGAGAAACAGTCTCAATAAATGAAGCTTCAGAGACACAAAGCTTCAAAGACACAAAGGAGGAAAGGTTTAAAGGTACAAAAGCTAAAAAAACTTTGCGCCTCAGTGTCTTTGCGAGAAACAGTCTCAATAATGAAGCTTCAGAGATGTAAAGACACAAAGTAGGAAAGTTTCAAAGATATACAAGCAAAAAAACTTTGCGCCTCAGCGTCTTTGCGAGAAACAGTCTCAATAAATGAAGCTTCAGAGATGTAAAGACACAAAGTAGGAAAGTTTCAAAGATATACAAGCAAAAAAACTTTGCGTTTTAGCACCTTTGTGAAAAGCAGTATCAATAACTAATCATTCTACAGAGCTTGCTTAAACCTTTTTTAAATCTGCGTGAAAGAAAATATATCAACGGAAAACTAAGATTTAAAACTTCAAATGTTGTTTTACTGTTCGTTTTCTATATTTTTATCAGAACATTTTCACGAATGATTAAATAACCAAAGATGAAGTACTTTTTTTCGAGCATTGTATTGTTGTTTCTTATTAATAGTTCTTTTGCTAAAAACGTTGTAAATGATACAATTCCGTTTATAATCAATAATCAGAATACAATTTATGTCAAAGCAGTTTTTAATAAAAAAGACACTTTAAATTTAAATTTTGATACAGGAACATCCGAATTGATTTTGACTAATGATGTTTTAAAAAACAGATTAAATTCTGAAATAAAACTCTATAGTACTTTCTATAACTTAAAAATTGGAAAAACAAATTACCAAACAAAAGTTTATGATGCTCAATTATCAGGGCACGATACAGACGGAAGATTTGGTTGGGATTTTTTTAAGGACAAAGTAGTTGAACTTAATTATGATAAGAACATCATCATCGTTCATTCAGAAATACCAAAATATGTATTGAAAGACGATGCATATACAAAACTCGCCATCAAATTTTTTGATAATGTTTTTTCGGTAGAAAGTATTATTTCGCAAAGCGGAATCGAAATTAAAGATAGGTTTCTTTTTGATACAGGCTACCAGAGAACCGCAATGCTTGACAATGATTTGTTGAATGCAGAAAAGTTTCCCATAGAAAAAATGAAAGAGATTAAACGAGTTATTATGAAAGGAGCTCAAGGAAACGAAATTCCTGTTATTACCTCTAACTTAGAAAAGCTTATAATTGGAGATTATGAACTCAAAAATGTTCCAATTCAAAAGTTGACATCGTACAAACCATTAAAAGGTGTAAATATTCATATTTTAGGAAATGAAGTTCTGAAAAGGTTTAACACAATTTTTGATTTCCAAAATAACATTGTTTATTTAAAAAAGAACAAACTTTATAATGTAGAATATATTGATATGAAGAAAAGTGGAATATAACATTGTATTTTATAAACGCTAGAGGAAAGTTTAATTTTCATCTAACTTTGCTAATCTCCATAATTATTCTATTTTTGAAAAATATCAATAATTTAGTTCAAATTTAGTATCGAAATAATTATTAAGTAAGAATTTGCATTAATTTTTATAGGTTTTTTTAAGATTTAGTTGTAAGTTTGCTAAGCAAAAACATTATACCAAGGAGAAAATCTTAAAAATTTTTAACTTAACATAAACGAACCCACGTTACGTTGACGGTGCTAGTGATAGCCCTAATCTCATTCCTTGGAATGTTTTTGCACAACCGATCGTGGGTTTCGTGTACCTAATATTTTCAGAGATGCAAAAAGAAAATCATGAAGTATCAAATCAGGATGTAATTCCATCCATGGTTAATTTCCTATCTAATGTATGGTTAGAAGGAGATTTTAGGGAACAGCCTTTTTATTTACAGGAAATTTTCGAAATATTACTCGATACAGAGTATGGAAATGACCTCGATTTAAGGCGAAAAATGTTTAGCTGCTTAAGAACCAGCAGAAATTTAGCAACAGCTTTATCTCCATTTTCAGATAATGAAATTCATAAAGCTTTTATGGAAAGTGCTTTAAAAGCATCCTAAATTTCACTATTTCAATCTACATTAAAGCGTCCCGATATCAGGGCGCTTTTTTTGTTTTAGATGTTTTTTATTACCGTTTTAACTCCTTTCAATAGGATAATATGAGGCTAGTATAACTATTGAATGTAATTCATCGTCTTTATTATACTTAAATTAAAATGTTGAATATATCCAATCTACATCATATTTAAGAAAAACATTTCCCTCCGTTTTTTCTATTACATATACTTTAAAGTATTTGTGACTTCTAGATATTGGCATTGCATTAGACAAAGGAGTTTTTGTTTTAGTTCCTTTTTGAAACTCACTTATTTTTTTTTTGAAATATGAATATTCATTATCAGCTAGATTCTTGGGATCTTCTAAATGATATTTTTTGAAATTTTCATGACTTAGGGGCTTAGTTTTATTTGTTTTAGAATCAAAAAGAAAAGACTCTCCCTCCATATGGAAATATATTTTAGTACCCTCTTTTATTTTTTTGTCTCCCTTTAATTCATCAAAAAAGACATGTTTAATTGGTTTATTATAATTTTCATCACCACTATAAAACATATCATAAGAAGTTTTATTTGTTTGTGCTGTTATTACACCAAACACTAAAATCATGAGTATGCTAATTTTATTTTTCATTTAATTACAATTTTTGAACCATTATAAAAATCATTCCTAATTAAAATATTTATAGCTAGTTTTTTTAATTTTCAAAATATCAAGATTTATAATCTTTTCTGAATCTTTTTTTTTATCAATATAGAAACACCAATCCTAAGTAAAATATTGTTCCTTTATTATTCAATCGAAAAAAATGGTTCAACCTGAATATATTCTGTGTTTTTACCTTTTTTGCGTACTAGAAAAATGACGTATTGATCAAAATATCCTGTAAGTTTATAATCCTGTAGTTTTTCTTTTTTATCATAAAAGTTAGACGCTCTGATAAACTTTTTTAAACATAATGTATTTTTGTTTTTTAAATTATTAGTAACGTTTACTTCTTTAAAGAAAAAAGTTCCTTTACTGCCACCACTACTATCTTTTAAATAGTAATCCTTAGGTGCTTCAACAAAGTTCAGAATATAGTTACTGTCATATTCGAAAAAAAGAGAGTCTTTTTTTATTTGTTGTGCTTTACAACAATAATTTAAAAGCAAGAATAGAACTGCGAATGTTTTTATTGTATTTCTCATAATCTTTAATCTTTACCAATAACTTTGATACGAATTACAGTAAGATTTCCATATTTTTCAACATCTTCTTTTGTCCATTGATATTCTTTTCCTTTTGGCCTTTTATCAAAATTCCAGTCTAAAGGTTCTTTCACATATACATACAGTCCTAATGTTTTTTCGTCTATTGATTTTCGACTCAATTCTTCACGGGTTATGAATCTAAAAGAAAAATAAGATGGGTAATCAACTGTACCTAAGATAAATTTTATTTCAGGCTTTATTTGTGCTAACAAATTTTTCAATGGTTTATTAAGGAATTGCTGCTCATTTTCCTTTAATTTATATGCCTCGTTAGGAGTTTGAACCATTTGTTGTGCTTTACAACCATAACTTAGAAGTAAGAATAGAATTGCGAATGTTTCTATTGTGTTTTTCATTTGTAAACAAAAGTTTTTTTAAATACATTTAGACTCCCCAAATCTATAGAACTTGAGGATTTTAAATATTTAAAGCGCTAGTTATTTATTCTTTACCACCGACCCTAATTCGAGTTACAGTTAAATTACCATACTTTTCTAGATCTTCTTCTGTCCATTGGTATTCTTTTCCTTTAGGTCTTTTATCGAAATTCCAGTCTAAAGGCTCTTTTACATATACGTATAATCTTAAAGTACTTCCATCTGGTTTTTTATTTAATTCTTCACGACTTATAAAGTAGAAAGAAAAATAAGAAGGATAATCTACGGTGCCTATAACAAGTTTTATTTCTGGTTTTATTTCTTTCAACAAGTCTTTTAAAGGTTTGTTGAGAAACAGCTGTTCATTTATCTTTAATTTATATATGTCGTTAGGTATTTGTACCATTTGTTGTGCTTTACAACCATAACTTAGAAGTAAGAATAGAATTGCGAATGTTTTTATTGTGTTTTTCATTTATAAATAAAGTTTTTTAATCTTCTATCCTTTCAATAACTTTGATTCTAACTACAGTAAAGTTGCCATATTTTTCGAGGTCTTCTTTTGTCCATATAAATTCTTTTTCTTTTGGTCTTGTACCATTATTCCATTCTTTAATATCTTCCTTTACATATACATATAAACCAATAAGCTTTCTTCCTTTTGCTTTTTGTTTTAGTTCTTCTGAGCTTATAAACCTAAAAGAAAAATAGGAAGGTATTTCTAGTGTGCCAAAAGCCATTTTTATTTCAGGCTTTATTTGTGCTAACAAATTTTTCAATGGTTTATTAAGAAATTGTTTTTCATTTATTTTCAATTTAATTGCATCGTTAGGTGTTTGTACCATTTGCTGCGCTTTGCAACTGTAGGTTATAAGTAAAAATAAAATTGCAAATGTTTTTATTGTGTTTTTCATGATTTTTAAATTTATTTATTAATTACAAGGAATGGCAGTATAACTTGAAGTGCCATTTGATAGTTTCGTTTCTTTGTTTTTTATTGGGTTAAATTGCCCATTAGAATCTTGTTTCATTAAGATTATGCCTGAATTTAATTGGTCTAAAATGTAAGCTATCGCATTAGTCTTCCCTAGGGTACTTGATCCCATATCATTTACTAATTCTTGTAATTTATCAAAAATTACATTAGGAAATTCAGGGGGATAAATAGGGGATATATCTGCAGGATAAGCTACTGTAAATGCTTTAGCAGCATCTAAATCTGTAACGACAATCGCATAAGTTTCTCCACCCGTTATAATATACGAAGTTTTAAAGTTACTATTATTTGTATTTAATGTTACAGCAGCATATATATCTCCTGTAGATAATGGTGAGCTATTGGGATGATTATGAATAGCTGCAAAAGCGCCTGACCAATTTGTGTTTACTTTTACAGCACTGTTTCCTCCGTTATTCATAGGTGCTTGGGTTATATTACCCTGGGCATCTTTACCTAGAGTAATACTATGTTCAAGTCCATCTGTACTAGCCTCAACAATGTTGCTTTTAGCAGATAGATAAGCAGGGCTTTTTGCATTCGTTGTTGTAGTTTTGGCTGTATTGCAAGGGTTTTCAGTATTCCCGATTGAACTTGAACCACCACCACCGCCACCACGAGGAGGATTTGTATATTCAGACGGATTAGTCACACCACCATATGAGGGGCCTCGAGGGATATAGGTCATAGGAGGAAACGTTGGTGGTGATGATGGAGACGTAATTACAACATCTCTAAGCGGTATAGCAGGAGAACTACTACTTCCTCCTCCTCCTTTGGGCTCTTCTTCATCAAGACAAAGAGAACAAGGGCTGGCTACCATTTTGCTTTGTTCATTGTAACTGGCAGATGATACCATTGCTACTATTCCTTCTTGAACAACTTTATTGTTCTCAAATTGAGCCGCTTTTATAAAACCATTTTTCAAATCCCAAGAGCTAATGTATCCATTAAAATCGCCACCATCTATTGATTGACTACTATTTTTTGAGTTTTTATCGGGAAATATCTCAAAGATTAATGCTTCATAATTATTTTCACTTATCTTATAAAGATACAAATTTTGTTTCCAAATTTCTGATGAATTTCTTTTGCGTTCAACGATAGGAACAATAATGGTTTCAGTCCCATCTTCTGAGGTTGTTATTTTGGCTTGACTCCAATTGTATTCTAAATTTTGAAATAGATCAAAATTTGGGCTTTCAGCTTCGTACTTTTCAAACCAAGTTTGAACATCTAAGGTTTGACTTGATACAGTTTCTTCAGTGCTACAGGAGCAAACAAAAGTAAAAAGAACAAGAAAAGACAAGCAATAATTTAAAATTTTATAAGTATTTTTTCTCATATTGTTGATTTTGAGATAACAATGTAAGAATTTTAATTTAATTAAATGAAAAATTTATTAAAAAAAAGATCTACGCAAGATAATTGCGTACTTTAATTTGAATATTTGCTTAAGAAATTAAAGACACGTTCTTTTAAATAAAATAATGGAATAATCAGGTCAAGTTTAAGTTACTTCAATAACCATCAAGATATACTTAAACAATTACCGATTAATACATTTATAATAAAATGGGGCAGTAGCTCAGCGGTTAGAGCAGGTTAGTTTTGAAATTACCTAAAAGGTCAATCTTAACTTACTTCACGCTTTTGTAACGCCCAGGTCGTGGGTTCGATTCCCACCTGCTCCACAAAATTAAGGTCAAGTGTTTCTTATTTCAAAACCCTTTTAGATAGAACCAGAAACACAATTATCTAATTATTAAATATCAAAAAATGAAAACAAAAACACTATTACAAATCAGTTTACGCCAAAATGCAATTTATATTCCTAAAGATGTAGTGGTAGGTGATTCTAAAACTTTGTCTGAGTCAACAGCAATGTTGGTAGCTAATGTTTTAAAGTTAGGATTTACTTTTTCGGAAGAATTATTACAAGAATTAAATAATGTTACTCCAACTTATAAAGTTACTATTTTATCGACTTTACAATCGGTTTTGGGTACAGATAAAAACTGGACACCATTGGTAAAAAAATGGGATGTTCCTACAGGAGAATCTATTGTAGATCATATTGCTACGTTGTTTGCCAATATTTTTAAGTCTAGTAAAGGAGTTACTTTGCAATGTGGTCATGTTATTCCTAATGGTACTTTTCCGTTAGAGCGCTATAATGGTTGCCCTTTTTGTGGAACTCCATTTGAGTTTGGTGAGATTGAAAAGTTCGGACAAGGAAGTAAATTAAAGGTTTTAGAATTATGGTCGGAAAAAGAATTGAATGATTTTTTTGTTTCGCTATTAACATCTAAAACAGCTTTAGATGCTACTCAGGTAGAAAGTCTAAAAGGATTGATTACTTATTTATCATTGCCAGAAGTTGCTATTGCTATGAAAGAAACTTTAATGCTTGTTATTGATGCATTAATTGAAGAAGACCAAGCCGATAAAGCAGCACAATATTTTAAATCGCCAACGGATATTTTGAGATATTTATGGTACAAGAAAACCAATTTATTACAAATTGTAGATCCAAAGACTATTGTACAAAGAGCTGAAAAAAATAATCAGCATTTGGTTAATCATTTGGATAATAGTGCCAAATCTAAGCTTACTGCCAAAGAGAGTTTGAAACTTAAATATTCTAGAAAAGAAGGTATGATGGTGGCTAATTGGTTGAATACTCTAGAAATGAGTACCGAAGTTGCTTGTGAAATCATGCATCCGAAAAGAGGAATGTGGATTCGTTTTATACGAGCATTGCGTTTGGCAGAATATAGTAAAAGAAAAGGTTTCGAAAAATTAGCGGTTCTATTGGATGTTTTTTATAACCAAACGTACGAAGTATGGCAAGGGAATCTGAATCATTTTCGTTTGAAATTAGATGCAGATAAAACTTTTGCTTTGCTAAAACAGCGACCAGGATTATTTGCTCGTTCTTTATTTTCGAATATGCTTTGGTTTGGAGCTGATGAAACGATTACACATTTTAATGAAATCATTGATAAAGTACCATCACGTTTGGTTTTTACATTGAATATGTATGCTCAGAATTATTTTGACCCAAGCATCCAAAGAAGTGTGAAACCATTAGGAGGTACTTCTAAAAGAATTGAGCCAAATCGTTTATTGTCATTATATACTGCGGAACAATTGGATGCTATGAAAAAGCAAATCGAAGAGGTGTGTATTTTAGCGATGAAGAAAAGATTTGCTTCTATTGCTAATACTAATAAAACAATTTATATCGATCCGCAATTGTTTAATATTCCTGTTGCAATAGGGGATAGAAGCGAAACGGTTCAGGATTTACCAGTTGCTTTAATGGGAACTCGTTTTCCGATTGAAGGTAACGAAGTGCGATTGTTTATGCAATGGGGGAAAGATTTGCCTGCACAACATTTGGATATGGATTTAAGCTGTCATATTGCCTATCAAAATAGTGCGGATATATGCTCTTTTAGCCGATTAGAAACCGTAGGGTGTAAACATAGTGGAGATATCAGAAGTATTCCGAACAAAATAGGAACTGCTGAATATATCAACATAGATATTAATGAATTGGCGAAAGCAAATGCTAAGTTTGTAACCTTTACATGCAACGCATATAGTAATGGGAATATAAGTCCGAATTTAATTGTAGGTTGGATGAATAGTAAGCATCCTATGAAAATATCCGAAAGTACAGGAGTTGCTTATGATCCATCTTGCGTAGATCATCAAGTGAGAGTGACGCAAAATGCTGCAAAAGGATTAGTTTTTGGAGTTTTGGATGTGGCCAAAAAAGAAATTATTTGGTTAGAAATGACCTTTGGAGGACAAGTAGTTCAAGGATTAGATTACAAAGGAGTAAAAGCCTTATTGTCTAAATTGAGTAGTAAATTAAATATAGGTAATTTGTTAGTTCTTAAAGCGGAAGCGCAAGGTTTAGAAATTGTAGAAACAACAGATGCTGATGAGGTTTATGATGCACAATGGGCTATTAATTCGGCAGCAGTTACCCAATTATTAATAGATTAAAAGATAAAACCACGAATATCTAGTTCGTGGTTTTTCGTTTATTTATAATCGAAGTTTATTCTTTTTTAAAAGTGCCATTATCAACATCCTTCAGGAATTGAATAACGCCAGGAAAGTAATGTTTAGGGTCATCATATTGTGAAAGGTGACTTCCGTTAGGGCAAAACAAAAAGCGTCCGTTCTGAACCTCGTTAGCAATCCATTTCATATGTTCAGGATCCATTGTGTCATATTTAGAACCAATTGCGAGCGTAGGAACTGTAATAGTCTTTAATTTTGATTCCAAATTTGCCCTTCTGAGGAACAGAGACCTGAGCGATAGCAAACAGACGAAGTAATCGAACTTAGTAGCTCGACAATCTAAGAATACTTTGCGTTAGTTTCTTGAGGAGATTCTTCGTTCTTCAGAAGGACAAGATTGTGGTTAAAAAAAATGAAACAAAAAAATCTTGCTACTCCACAAGTTATCTTATTGATTCGTTAAATGTCATTTTTAATTAATACCAAACGGTGTTTACGCAACAAATTCCACGAATTAATAGGTATTAATAAGTGGAATTTGAGTTTAATGTCAGATTTCTAGTTGTTTATCTATTCGCTAAACTAATAAACGGCTGAATCTGTGTTATGTAATGTGGCGATTGTATTTTATTCGCCGTAGATTTTCTTATAAAGAGGAGCGTAAATTTCTTTGATTATTTTACGTTTCAGTTTTAAAGTTGGAGTTAATTGTCCACCGTCGATAGACCAAACATCAGGAGTAAGTTCAAAACGTTTGATTTTTTCCCAATGTCCAAATTTTTCATTTACACTATCAACTTCTTCATTGACACGTTTGATAACTTGTACGTTTGTAATGATATCATTATTAGAATCTCCTAAATCTATTTTGTGAATTTTAGCCCATTCTTTTACAAACTCAAAGTTTGGTTGAATAAAAGCAGCTGGCATTTTTTCGCCTTCACCGATCACCATAATTTGTTCGATAAAACGAGATTGTTTCATCATGTTTTCAATCATCTGAGGGGCAATGTATTTACCTCCCGAAGTTTTGAACATTTCTTTTTTACGATCTGTGATTTTAAGGAAACCTTCGCTATCAATTTCACCGATATCTCCCGTATGGAAATAACCATCTTGTAATGCTTCAGCCGTTTTTTCTGGATCTTTGTAGTAGCCCAACATTACGTTAGGTCCTTTGCAAAGAATTTCACCATCTTCGGCAATTTTAACCTCTACATTCTGGATTGGTTTTCCAACAGTTCCAATTTTGAAACCTCTATTTCTAGTATCATTTACAGATATTACAGGCGAAGTTTCAGATAGTCCGTATCCTTCCATAACTGGGATTCCAGCAGCTGCAAAAACGCGTGTTAATCTTGGTTGTAAAGCTGCACTTCCAGAAACCATTAAATCGATATTTCCACCTAAACCTTCTTTCCATTTACTGAAAATTAATTTACGTGCTATTTTTAATTGAAACTCATACCAAAAGCCATTGGCTCCGTTTGGTTCGTATCTTAGGCCTAAATCAATAGCCCAGAAAAATAATTTCTTTTTTACGCCAGTTAATTCTCCCCCTTTAGCATAAATTTTATCGTATACTTTTTCAAGAAGTCTAGGAACAGCCGTAATTACATTTGGTCTAACTTCTTTTAAGTTATCACTTAACTTATCAATAGATTCTCCAAAATATACCGAAATGCCATAATATTGATAAATGTATAATACCATTCTTTCAAAAATGTGACAAATAGGAAGGAAGCTTAATGCGATACTCAGACCTGGTTCAAAAGGAATTCTAGGAGCACTATCTAAAACATTTGAAACAATATTTTTGTGCGAAAGCATCACTCCTTTAGGACGTCCAGTTGTTCCTGATGTATATATAATTGTGGCTAAATCATCTGTAGCAATACTATCTTTTCTAGCTTCAACTTCGCTTTGATTGCTTTCGTCTGCCCCTTCAGTCAATAAAAGAGACCAGTTTTTGGCACCAGCTATTTCATCAAAAGTAAAAACATCTTTTAGCGTAGGTACATTTTGTTTGATAGCCAATACTTTGTTTAATACTTCTTTATCAGAAACAAAACAATAACTACTACCACTATGGTTTAAAACATATTCGTAATCTTCCTCAGATATAGTAGGGTAGACAGGAACGGTTTGTGCACCAGTTTGTAAAATACCAATATCCATGATATGCCACTCGGTTCTGTTATTTGAAGTAATTAAGGCAATTTTATCATCTTTCTGAATTCCCATTCGCAATAGCGCACGAGAAATAGCATTAGATTTTGCAATATATTCTTCAGTAGAAGTTTTCTCCCAAACACCATTACGTTTGGTTACTAAAGCATCTTTTTTGTTGTATTTTTCTTTCTGATAATAAGGAAAATCAAAAAGTCTCGTAATTGTAACCATGGCGTTTAGATTGAATTTTATTGCAAATTAGTAAAATTTATCGTTAATTTTTATTTTTAATAAATTAAATATTGAAACTTTAATTTTATTGAACTTAAATTACGAAATCGTTTTCTTTGTGCAGTATATTTTTATAATATTTATGTAGTTAACATGCAATGTAATAATGCTGTTTTTGCTTGTAGTTGCCGTTTATGATTTCTTTACCTCTTCAGCATATTCTTTTACTCTTTCTCCCGAAATGAACATTTTCTTTTTATTGAAATGAATTGAGAATTGTGCATAAACCCATTCACTATCTTCTTTATCATCGGTTTTATACCAAAGGGAATAAGAAGAACTATCAAATCCTTCTTTAAATATTGGAATTCCTGTCTGCGAAGATTCGATTCCCCAAGTGATATTTTTTTTAATAAGATCTTCATTCTGATAAATGCCAGTACCATTAGCATTTAGTTGCGTAATAGGTTCTTTTTCTCCAACATAATGATAAATTCCAGCGATAGGATAAGCAATAGTTGTAGTGATGAAGCGTTCTTGATTTTTGGCAATTATTTTACTAGTTTTTATTTGGGAATAAACGTTAGTTAAACAAAGCAAGAGTGTAATAAAAAGTAGGTTTTTAATTTTCATTAATAAAGTATTTAGGATGTAATTTTATTTGCTTTTGATGTACAATAAATTGTGGTATTTTTTGTACGGAGGGCAAAACTAATAAAATCATCTCAAAAAAGAAGATAAAATCAGTTTACTAATTTTATCTTTTTGGTGTTAAAAAAGAGAAGTATTGAAAATTAACTTGTTGTGTTTTTTTAGTTAATTTTTATCCATGGGACTAGTCTTAATAAAAAAGCTCATTCGGTTAGGAATGAGCTTTTTTGGTATGTTGTAAAAATTAGATTTTATCAATCCATTTTCTAGCGTTTACAAATGCCTCATGCCAAGGAGAAACTTCGTCGTTTCTGTCTTTTGGATAATGCGCCCAGTTCCATTGGAAAGTAGAACGCTCAATATGTGGCATCATTACTAAGTGTCTTCCTGTTTTATCACATAGCATTGCTGTGTTGTAATCAGATCCGTTTGGATTTGCAGGATATCCTTCGTATGCATATTTAGATACGATATTATAGTTTTCTTCGGCCAATGGTAAATTGAATTTTCCTTCTCCGTGTGAAACCCAAACTCCAAGTGTGCTTCCTGCAAGTGATGATAACATTACTGAGTTGTTTTCTTGAACTTTTACAGAAGTAAAGATACTTTCGTGTTTGTTACTTTCGTTATGAAGCATTTTTCCATGTATTTCATGTTCTGGATTAATAACTTCAAGTTCCATAAACAATTGGCAACCGTTACAGATTCCTACAGATAGCGTATCTTCTCTCTTAAAGAAATTATCCAAAGCAGTTTTAGCTTTTTCGTTATATAAGAAAGCGCCAGCCCAACCTTTTGCAGAACCTAAAACATCTGAGTTAGAGAATCCTCCAACTGCACCAATAAACTGAATGTCTTCAAGAGTTTCACGACCAGAAATTAAATCGGTCATGTGAACATCTTTTACATCAAAACCTGCTAAGTACATTGCATTTGCCATTTCTCGCTCAGAATTACTTCCTTTTTCACGAATAATAGCAGCTTTAGGTTTTGGTTTTGAACTATCGATTACTGGTTTTTTACCTGTAAAATGTGCTGGGAATGTATAGTTTAAAGCTTGATTTTTGTAGTTCTCGAAACGAGCTTGTGCTCTTCCGTTTTTAGATTGTTTTTGATCTAATAAGTAAGAAGTTTCAAACCAAATGTCTCTGTATTTAGGAATATTTAATGACCAATCTCCAACTTCAAGAGTTTCTGTAGTTGTTACAGTTCCAATTTTGAAGAATTCGATGTTGTTAGTGTTTAATTTAGCTTCAACAGCTGCATTAGATTTTGCTTGGAAAACAATTCCGATATTCTCTGCGAAAAGGATTTTTAAAAGGTCTTTTTCAGCGAAAGCAGAAAAATCAATTTTAGCACCTAAATTCACATCAGCAAAACACATTTCTAATAAAGTAGTGATTAATCCACCGCTTCCGATATCGTGTCCTGCAAGAATTTGATTGTCTTCGATTAATTCCTGAATTGTATTAAATGCATTTTTGAAGAATGAAGCATCTTTTATAGTCGATGTTTCGTTTCCAATTGTGTTTCTGATTTGTGCAAAAGAAGAACCTCCTAATTTGAACGCATCTTGTGATAAATTGATATAATAAATAGAATCACCATTTTTTTGTAAAACTGGTTCAACTACTTTTTTAATGTCAGTACAGTTTCCACCTGCCGAAATAATAACCGTTCCCGGTGCAATCACTTCATCATTTGGATATTTTTGTTTCATCGAAAGAGAATCTTTTCCTGTTGGAATATTGATTCCTAATTCGATTGCAAATTCTGAACAACCTTCAACAGCTGCATATAAACGAGCATCTTCTCCTTCGTTTTTACAAGCCCACATCCAGTTTGCAGACAATGAAATTCCTTTCATTTTGTCTTTAATTGGAGCCCAAACAATATTTGATAAAGATTCGGCAATAGCATTACGGCTTCCTGCAACAGGATCAATTAAAGCAGCAATAGGAGCATGCCCAATAGAAGTTGCAATTCCTTCTTTTCCTAAATAATCCAAAGCCATTACACCACAATTGTTTAATGGCAATTGTAATGGTCCTGTATTTTGTTGTTTAGCCACTTTTCCACCTACACAACGGTCCACTTTGTTTGTTAACCAGTCTTTTGATGCAACAGCTTCTAAACGTAAAACGCTTTGTAAATAATTTTCGAAATCAGCTGTAGTATAAGCAACAGCAGCATAATTTCTATCGATAGTTTTATCGGTCATTATTGTTTTTGGAGAACTTCCGAAGAAATCTTCAAGCGCATAATCCATAGGTTTAGCTCCAGTTGATTTTGATTCAAAAGTAAAACGGTGATCCGCTGTAACGTCACCTACTTGGTACATAGGAGAACGCTCTCTGTCAGCGATTCTTTGTAGGATATCAATATCTTTTTGACCAATTACCAATCCCATTCTTTCTTGAGATTCGTTTCCGATTATTTCTTTAGCAGAAAGCGTTGGGTCTCCAACAGGTAATTTGTCCAAATCAATTAAACCTCCAGTTTCTTCTACCAATTCCGAAAGACAGTTTAAGTGTCCTCCAGCTCCGTGATCGTGAATAGAAACAATAGGATTGTTATCACTTTCTACTAAACCACGAATGGCATTAGCAGCACGTTTTTGCATTTCTGGATTAGAACGTTGAATTGCATTTAATTCAATTCCTGAACCAAAAGCACCTGTGTCTGCAGATGAAACCGCAGCTCCACCCATTCCGATTCTATAATTTTCTCCACCAAGAATAACGATTTTGTCTCCTTCTTGTGGTTTCTTTTTTATGGCTTGATCTAATTTTCCGTAACCGATTCCACCAGCTTGCATGATTACTTTATCATAACCAATTTTGCGGTTGTCTTCTTCATGTTCAAAAGTTAAAACAGAACCTGTGATTAATGGTTGGCCAAATTTATTTCCAAAATCTGATGCTCCGTTAGATGCTTTTATCAAGATATCCATTGGAGTTTGATACAACCATTTTCTTTCTTCAACAGCATTTTCCCATTCACGATCTTTTGCTAAACGAGAGTAAGATGTCATATAAACAGCAGTTCCTGCAAGTGGCAATGAACCTTGTCCTCCTGCAAGACGGTCACGAATTTCTCCTCCTGATCCAGTTGCAGCACCGTTAAAAGGCTCTACAGTCGTAGGGAAGTTATGCGTTTCGGCTTTTAATGAAATAACCGAATCAAATTCTTTTACTTCGTAGAAGTCTGGTTTGTCTGCTGTTTTTGGAGCAAACTGTTGTACACGTGGCCCTTTTACAAACGCCACATTATCTTTGTAAGCCGAAACGATATCGTTAGGGTTTTCTTGAGATGTTTTTTTGATTAATTTAAATAAAGACGTTTCTTTTTCTTCTCCGTCAATCACAAAAGTTCCGTTGAAAATTTTGTGACGACAGTGCTCTGAATTCGCTTGTGAGAAAGCAAAGATTTCAGAGTCAGTTAATTTACGTCCTAGTTTAATCGCAAGATTGTCTAAATAATCTACTTCTTCTTGGCTTAAAGCTAACCCTTCGGTTTTGTTGTAAGCAGCAATATCATCGATGTCCAAAATAGCTTCTGGTTGTACGTTGATAGTGAAGATTTCTTGATTCAGTTCAGTATACTTTTGCGAAAGCATCGGGTCAAAATCTGAAAATTCAGTAGTTGCCGGATAAAATTCTTCAATTCTGATAATGCCAGAAATTCCCATGTTCTGAGTAATCTCAACAGCATTGGTACTCCAAGGGGTAATCATAGTGGCACGTGGGCCAACAAAAAAATCCGTTAGTACGGATTTTTCTATTTTATTGGAGTCGGCAAAAAGCCAGTTTAATTTTGAAATGTCTTGAGCCGAAATTTCGTTTTGCGTTTGTACTGCAAAAACAGTTTTGCTTTGGTTTTCAAAGAAATGAATCATTGTGTTGTGTAGTTTGTTGTAATTTAGTTGCAAATTTAGTTAATTAAGATCAAAAAAAAAAGCGACAATTGCCGCTTTTTAATTATTGGTTGACTAATTTGTAATTAGTTGATTGTTATATTTTTAATGAACGTTTTTTTCTTATTTGTTACTTTTATTACATATAAACCTTTCGGGAGATTGCTTACGCTTATAGCTTCTTGTATTATGGCTAGTTTTTTAGGTGCTTATTTAGGAAAAGGCATGTTATGATACGCTCCTAAATCGGGAGGAGAAGTTCTAGTGTTTCCTAAGATGTCTAGCGGAATACTGTATGTCGGATTTCCTTTTGCGAAAGCACCAGAATTAGCATCGATATTAAATTTGTTTTGAGATGCTTTGTAGAATTTAGGATCCTGATTTAGTATGATTCCGTTATAGTGTTGTGTATCGGTGTTGAACTGATAATCTGGATTTGTACTTGTACTGCTATGTTTAATTAAGCAATTATTGAATTGATACAGAAAGGCAGTACTACTTTTTTTCTCTAATGATAACTCATTTGTATTTGAGCCGTAGATAATGCAGTTGTTAAAAGTTGCTTGTATTAAATCTTTAGTTTCTGGAGTTGCTCCTGAAAGAGTATTGCTTAGGGAAACTGCACTTTGCTGTGAACTTTGCCAATTGTTATTGAAGGTACAATGTGTAAATTGATAATTTCCGCCATATAAACAAGCCAAACTGGATAGTCCTGCGCGGTTTATCACAATGTTTTCTCCTTTTATTTTTCCGTTTTGGGCTAAAATACCATGATTAACAGAGTTGTAAATTTGTGTATTTTTAATGTTTACCGTTGTTTGATCGCTATTTTCTATAAATAAGCCTGTAGTGGCATTTTTGATAGTTAAATGATTGATGCTATTATTTGTGCTTCCGTTGGCTAGCCAGATAGTTCCCCATTGTCCTGGAACATCAGAATATAAAGGTTCTAAACGATCTCCTTCAAAAATGACTTCTTTTTCTAATTTTTCTGTTGATGATAATGCGCCGTTTACATTAAGACTTGCTTTTTTACTAACTATGAGTCCTGAATTGGTGTGAAAATGAACTCTTGCGCCAGCATCAAACGTAGCGGTTTTTCCTTCAGGAACGGCTGCGTAACCGTATATGACGTATGGTTTTTGATTTGTAAATTGTAATTCGTTGTCTTCTAGGAAAAAGCCTTCTACTTCTTTACCGTTGATTGGTAATGTTTCGGTGGTTCCATCGGCAAAATGTTTCGGATATAAAAAAGTTGCATCTTGGATAAGAGTTACTAATTCTACATTTTGAAGGTTTGCGCCACTATCAAATTGAATCTGGTCGGTATATAAAAAATCAGTTGGATTTGCGTCGGTAATTGCAGCTGTTGTTTCTATGAAAACATACATGCTGTCTTTGGCTAATAGGGTTACATCGTTAAATATTTTACCTTCGGTTCCATGCATTCCATCAACAGTCATTCGGTATTTTGAATTTAAGCCTTTTCCTAATTTTATAGACGGAATTGTAATGTCTTTTTTGCTCTTATTGTACACTTTTAGTTGGTATGTACTGGAGCCTATATTGGTGAAAACGGTATCTAAATAAATGGTGTCTTTTGAGAAAAGTAAATCTCCAGTACTGGCAACAGTTTCAAAATCACTTCTGCATGAAGTTGTAGCTAAAAGTATTCCGATAGTAAATAGTATAAAAAACGTACGCATTTGAATAGAATTTATGTAAAAATAGCAAAAAAGTAATTCGATTAACATATCATTTTTAATTTAGAATTGTATTTGCTACTTTGTGACTTATCTTTTATTTAATTTTACATTTTAAAGCCAAATAAATGAATTTTAATAAAGAACAAATATTGGAGCGTTGCAATCAGTTTTCTAGAAACACCTTGATGCAAACGCTAAAAATTGAATATATAGATGCTGGAGAAGATTTTTTAGTAGCCAAAATGCCTGTAAATCCTGCTGTTCATCAGCCTATGGGATTATTACACGGAGGTGCATCTGTTGCACTTGCAGAAAGTGTTGGTAGTGCAGCATCTTTTTTTTATATAAATCCTGAATTACAAGAAGTACGCGGTATCGAAATAGCAGCAAATCATTTAAAAAGCATTCGTGAGGGATTTGTTTATGGAACAGCACGAATTATTCATAAAGGAAGAAGCTTGCATCTTTGGGAAATTAAAATTACGGATGAAGAGGGTAATTTGGTTTCGCTTTGCAAATTGACGAATATGGTTTTGGATAGAAAGAAAAGCTAATAACCATGAATCAATTTTTTTCTAAAATTAAAAAACACAAAGAGCAGGATTTACCTTTTGTACTTTATAAAAAACCTAAGTCGGATACAATTATAGCTTTGTTGCAACAGAACGATACGTTGTATAAAGTTCTTGATTATAAAGAAAAAGGTTTTGTATTTGCTTCTTTCGATAAGAAACAAATTGTCCTTATTCCTGAAAATGAATCTGAAATTTGTACTAGTAAATTAGAAGCAAGATCAGTTAGTTTAAATGATATAGTTGGTTTGAATGTTGATGCTAATGCTAAAAATCAATTTGAAACATTAGTAACGAATGGAGTAGGGGCGATTGTAAATGATGAATTCCAAAAAGTAGTTTTATCACGAAGTGAAATCGTTCCTTTGAAGGAGTTTGATTTTATCGAAACGTTTCAGAATCTAGCAAATTTATACCCAACAACGTTAACGTATTGTTTCTTTCATCCCGAAGTTGGTTTTTGGATGGGAGCAACGCCAGAGCAATTACTTAAAGCAAACGGAAATGTTTTTGAAACTACTGCTTTGGCAGGAACTCAAAAGGCGGCTTCGGTATCTGACGTTGTGTGGCAACAAAAAGAAAAAGACGAACAGCAATATGTTACTGATTTTATTGTGAAAAGATTAAAGGATGTAGCTTCGTCTGTTGCTGTTACTGAACCGTATAATGCTAATGCAGGAAGTATCTGGCATATAAAAACGGATATTTCGGGAGCTTTAAATGCAGATTCTAGTTTAGAGGAAGTGATTGATTTATTGCATCCGACACCTGCAGTTTGTGGTTATCCTAAAAAGAAATCTAGAGCATTTATTCTTGATAATGAAAATTACGACAGAACTTTCTATTCTGGTTTCCTAGGGGAGTTAAATAGTAGTTTTGCTTCTAACTCGATAAGCTCAGATTTATTTGTAAATTTACGTAGCATGCAAATTCGTAATTCAGAAGCAGTTCTGTATATGGGATGCGGTATCACTAAAGAAAGTATTCCTGAAAACGAGTGGGAGGAAAGTGTGAATAAGTCAATGACAATGAAAAGGGTTTTGAATGTGAAATAAGTTTTCAGTTTACAGTCACAGTACTCAGTTTACAGTTTACAGTCACAGTGAAACCTGAAACCTGAAACCTGAAACAAGAAAGACCTGAAACGAAATAGAATAGTTGCAATTTACAGTATTCAGTTACAGTATTCAGCCGCAGTTTTCAGTCACAGTATTCAATCGCAGTGTCATCCTGAGCGGAGTCGAAGGATAATTTAGTATTCAGTCACAGTATTCAGTCACAGTATTCAGTCACAGTATTCAGTCACAGTATTCAGTCACAGTATTTAGTCACAGTTTACAGTCACAGTGAAACAAGAAAAACTTGAAACAAAAAACTTGAAACAAATAAAATGTTTTAAAAAAATAAAAAAATGAAATTAGATATATTAGCTTTTGGAGCGCATCCGGATGATGTAGAGTTGGGTTGTGCTGGAACAATTTTAAAAGAGATTTCTTTAGGGAAAAAAGTTGGGATTGTAGATTTA
The DNA here is from genome assembly GCF_030409845.1 of Flavobacterium branchiarum. Lineage (NCBI taxonomy): Bacteria > Pseudomonadati > Bacteroidota > Flavobacteriia > Flavobacteriales > Flavobacteriaceae > Flavobacterium > Flavobacterium branchiarum. The sequence goes on from NZ_JAUFQQ010000003.1 coordinate 1,107,822, forward strand.
ACCCGAGGCGAGTTAGGTACTCGTGGATCTGCCGAACTAAGAGATTTAGAAGCGACGGCCGCAGCAAACATATTAGGAGTGACTGTACGCGAGAATTTAGCAATGCGTGATGGGTTTTTTGTAAATGATGAAGCGCATCAATTAGAGGTTATTAAAATGATTCGTAAGTACAAACCAGAGATTGTATTGTGTAATGCAATTGACGATCGCCATATTGATCATGGAAAAGGAAGCAAATTAGTTTCTGATGCTTGTTTTTTATCTGGACTAATGAAGATTGAAACAAGTCTTGAAGGAGAAGCGCAAACAGCATGGCGTCCTAAGTTGGTTTATCATTATATTCAGTGGAAAAATATAGAGCCAGACTTTGTTGTAGATATCACAGGATTCACTGAAAAGAAGATAGAATCCATTTTAGCGTATGGTTCGCAGTTTTATGATGCAAATTCTAAGGAACCTGCTACTCCAATTACGAGTAAAAACTTCCTTGAGAGTCTAAATTATCGTGCGCAAGACTTAGGAAGGTTAGTTGGGGTAGATTTTGCTGAAGGATTTACTATTGAAAGATGTTTGGCAGTCAGTAGTTTAGATAATTTGATGTAAATTTATTGTAATTTTTTTCATTTTTTGCTTGCACAACTAAACTTTAGTTGTATCTTTGCCACCGCTAAGCACTAGCAAAAATGGTGGTTGTAGCTCAGTTGGTTAGAGCATCGGTTTGTGGTACCGAGGGTCGCCGGTTCGAACCCGGTCATCCACCCAAAAACAAGAGCCTCGAATTTATTCGAGGCTTTTTTTGTGGAATAAACTTTCGTGAAAAAAAATGCATTTCATACAATTTGATATTGTGTGGAATTTCAGAATGACTTCAAAAAAACAAAAGCAGCTATTTAGTAATAGCTGCTTTTAATGTTTTTAGAAAAAGAAAGATTATCTAATTTCTGCAAAAGTATCTCCTTGCTTGATGTCTCCTGTGCTAAATCCTTTTTTGAACCAATACATTCGTTGTTCTGATGTGCCGTGTGTAAATGAGTCTGGAACTACTTGTCCTTGCATTTTACTCTGTATTGCATCATCGCCAACTGCATTTGCTGCACTCAAGGCTTCGTCTATATCTCCTTCTTCTAGGTATTGCTGGTTATAATGTGCCCAAACGCCTGCGTAAAAGTCGGCTTGAAGCTCTAGGGCTACAGATAATTTATTGGCTTGGGCTTCGCTTTTTCCTTCTTGTGCTCTACGCATTTTTGCCGATGTCCCTAATAATGTTTGTATGTGATGTCCAATTTCGTGCGCTATAACGTATGCAATTGCAAAATCACCACCCTTAGCACCAAATCTAGTTTTTAGTTCTTCAAAGAAAGCTAAATCCATGTATACCTTTTGATCGGCAGGACAGTAAAACGGGCCGGATGCTGATGTTGCTCCACCACATTGAGTTTGTACAGAATTTCTAAATAAAACTAATTTAGGATATTTATATGTCATTCCGTTTTCAGTAAAAATTTTATCCCAAGTTTCTTCGTTTCTTGCCAGAACAGCTTTAACAAAATGCCCCATTTCTTCATCTTCTTTGCTTAATGGCGCAACAGCTTCGGTTTGGCTGGGTTGAGAACCTTGCATTTGTTCTAAAACAGGAGTTATAAATTGTGCATTTTCACCACCAAAAATATTTACTAGTAAAATTATAATACCAATTATTCCGCCTCCTACAATAGTTTTTCCACCTGACGACATTCCTCTTCTGTCTTCAACGTTATCACTTTCTCTTGTACCTTTCCATTTCATAATTATATGGTTTTAGCGTTTTTAATCAATTTTATATACACGAATTTAGATATATTTTCCGAAATAATGCATTTAATGTTCTGTTTCTTTGGTGTTTAGAAAATAGATTTTATTATAGCTTTTTCAATGCTACCTTTTATGATTGGTTTTGGTATATATCCTGTCATTCCAGCATTGATACAATTTTGTTTTTCGTCTTTTTCGGCTCCTGCAGTTACAGCAATGATTGGTTTTTTTTTGCCTGATTTTAATTCCCGAATTGCTTTAGTGGCTTCATATCCATTCATAACAGGCATTTGTATATCCATAAAGATAATGTCTGGATCTACAGTTTTGTATAATTCAACGGCTTCTTTTCCGTTTTCGGCATCATATATTACTGCATTTACAAATAGGTTTTTTATAGTAGCTCTTAGTAATAATCGGTTAACGTTATTGTCTTCTACAATAAGAAATTTTATTTTTTTAGCAAGTTGTTCTTCGGTTAAGGCGTAAACAGTAGTATTGTCTTCGATGGAGTTTTCGATAAAAATGGGATCATATACATCGCAACTTTGAATGTTTAGATCAAAATAAAAAGTACTACCTACGTTTATTTCACTTTCTAGTTTTAAATGGCTATCCATTAAACTAAGTAATTTGTTAGAAATGGTTAGTCCTAATCCCGTACCTCCAAATTTTCGAGTTGTAGAGCTGTCTTCTTGTGAAAATGCCTGAAAAATACGTTTTTTATTTTCTTCGAGTATTCCAATTCCAGTATCAGAAACAGAAAAACGGATGGTATAAAAGTTATTTACTTTATCAAGAATTGTAACATCTAGTTTAATAGTTCCTTTTTCGGTGAATTTAACAGCGTTTGCAAGTAGATTGATTAGAATTTGTTTTACTCGAACTATGTCGATCCAAAAACAACTAGGTATGTCTTTATGAATATTAAGTTCTAAAGTAAGATTTTTAAGGTTGGATTCGTATAACAGCAAATCGGTAACTTCATTGAGTACTTCTCTAATGTCGTAATGATCGATATTTAATTCTAATTTTCCAGCTTCAATTTTAGAGAAGTCTAAAATGTCATTTATAATATTGAGTAATGATTGTGCAGACTGGTTAATTGTAATCATGTATTTTTGTTGAATCTCCATAAGGTCTGTTTTCATTAATAAATCGGTAAAACCAATAATGCCATTTAGAGGAGTTCTTATTTCGTGTGACATGTTTGCTAAGAAATTCGATTTTGATTTATTTGCGGCTTCTGCTATCTGCTTGGCTTTTATAGCATCTTCTGCTTCTTTTTTGCTTGTAATATCAAAATAAATACCGCCTACAAAATCAATCGTATTCCCTTTTTTGATGACATCACCAAACTCTTCTATCCAGATATATTCTCCAGACTTTCTTTTTATTCTATAAACACAATGTATTGGGATTCCTTTTTTTAAATCGCTAATCTGATTTTTAATGATGGTTTCTTTGTCATCTGGATGCATTAGTGACATGAAAGATAATTTATTCTCTAGGAACTTTGATTTAGGATAACCAGTTAAGTTTTCTATTTCATCATTTAGGAATATTTTTGTTGCTAATTCATCAAATTTAGATAGGTAAACAGTACCAGGTATGTTATTCGCAATTAGCTTGAATTTTTCTTCGCTTTCGTGAATTCTAGTTTCGCTTCGGTTTCTTTCTAATGTGGATGAAATGTTATTGGCTAAAGATTGTAAAATATAGATTTCATCTTCAGTCCATTTTTTCTCATTAGTGCAGTCGTCAAATCCGATAAAACCAATGAATTTATCGTTGATGTATAAAGGAAGAATCAAAATAGATTTGATTTCGTTGGCAAGCAATAGTTCTTTAAAAAAAGAATCTTTAAGCTTTGAGGTGAGTGTGTTTAGTATTTTTTTGTTTTGAGCAAGAGCAAATATCTCGTGTAATTTTTCGGTATTAAAACTTTGTAATTTTGTAATTTGTTTTACAACTCCCTTTCTTGCCCATTTGTGTTTTTGGTTTATAAGTTTTGTATTATTGTCTTTTTCGTAATAAAACAGATGATCTGCTTTTGAAGCTTTTCTTATTATGTCAAAGGTTTGCTCAAACATTTTAGAAGTGTTTTTACTAAGTAAAAATTTTTCAGTACATAGTGCTAATGCTGATAATAACTGACTTTTGAATTCTAATTTTTTTTCAGCTATTAATCTCATTTGAGATGAAACAGTGATGGATATGATGTCTGAAATTGTTCGACCAAAACTGATGTCTTCATTGTCCCAAATTCTTGTGTTTGGTGTCGACTCAAAACAAAGAATACCAGTAATTTGTCCATTTGTAAAAATAGGAAGGTCCAACATTGATTTAATATCATTCTTTAAAAAAGTATCTTTTGTAAATTCGGATATTTCTAATTGATTGAATACGTTTGGGGCGTTAATTATGGTTTTATTTACTATAGAGTCAAAGTAAATGGGATAATCTACTTTTTTTAAGACTATTTTCTTGTCGAGTTTCTTATTGTCTGTGCTAAATAAATTGGTACAAGTAATAGTGTCTTCTGTGAATTTCCAATAACTTACACGGTTAGTTTTTGAAGCAAGTGCAGCTTCTTTAATTATTAGTTGAACAACACTGCTTATATCTTCATAATTACTAAAATTGGTAGTCGATAATTTTTTGGATACAGTATTGTAGTATTCTATTTTTTCTTGTCTAATTTTGTTTTCTATCTCAATGATTTTTAGTTTGGTGATATCTCTTGCGATACCAGCATAACCGGTTATTTCTCCTAAATCATTCTTACGAATAATAACTTTGAGTGAGACCCATAATTCTTCTTTGTTTTTAGTCAATAAAGGAATTTCTATAGCTGGAAAATCATTTTCTTTTTTCTTTAGATTTTCTTCAAGATTTTCATAAAAACGCATCGCATTGGTAATGTGATCTAGACGAATGAATTCTAGGTAATTATGCGATATGATTTCTGATTGAGAATAACCTAATGTTGCAATTGCAAATTCATTGATAAAAATAAAATTTCCATCATCGTCAGTTTCAAAAATTAAATCTGTGGCTGTTTGAATTAGATTTTTATATAAATCTCGTGTGTTGATTTGTTCAGTAATATCTTGTCCGATTCCAATGATTAAGTTTTCAGAGAATTTTTTATCTTTCCATTGAATGTATTTGTATTCTCCATTTTTACACTTTAATTTTCTTATGTAGAGTTTATTGTCGGTGTAGTTTAAATGGTAATCTTCGCCCATAAATTCGGGGTCTTCGGTATGTTTCCAAAATCCCATTCCCATAACTTCTTCGGGAGTATATCCAAGGATGTCAATTATTGTATCACTACAAAATAAAATTTCTCCTTTACGATTGCTTGCAATACTGAGTGAGTTTCCTTTATGTACGATTTCATTCGAAAAACGAAATTTGTCTTTTTGGTTTAATAAAACAGCATATTTTACATAATTGACAACAAATGTAATAAGCGAAAAGTTGATTAAAATTACAGCTGTCTTTACAGTAATTAGTTGAGATATGGTTGCATCAATCAAAAACAGAAATAGTAAACTTGAAAAAAGCCAGTATAATTTTATTGGTTTTAGAACACTGTATGAAAAGTAAAGGGCTACAATGAAGCTAATTATAGGAGTAATGTCATCGGGTAGTACTACGACATTGCGTACGATGTAGCAAAAAAACAACAAAAATCCTGTGATAAAGATAGATTGTACATTTTTACGTAGATAATCAATTTTATAAGTAAGAAAATAAAATAATAAAAAGAATAGGCCGATTGAAGTATTTACTACTAGTAAGCTTTTAGGTCTTACTTTGAATATTTCATTGACAATTTCTATAATTATAATAGTAATTCCTAGAAACAAAAAATAGAGAAGGTATTCTTTGTCAGAGGTTTCGTTTTCGTTTTCTTTCTCAATAAAATTACCTAATTGTTTTTTTATATTGAAAAAATGATAAATCAAGAAAATAACAAAACCTAATAAAGCGAGCCCTAGCATTGGAAATTTAGGGCTGTCGTAAAAAATAAAAAAATTAGTGCTTACTGTACTATGACGTAACAATAGCTCATTGGACAAGCCTGTTAGGTCTGACCAATGAGCTATTGTTGATATTAAACTATAGTTAAGAACCATAGATTTTAGGTGTTTTATTTTAATTAAACATATTCAGAAGAATTATTTGATTAATTTTTTATAAAAAGAGCTTAGGACCAGAATTAGAGTCCTTAACTTCTTCTAAAGTGTCTTTGCCAATAATTGCAGCATAGATCGCATATGTCATAGAGTAAATAAATGGGATAGTAAAAATTACACCAATACAACACCCTATAAATCCTACCATTGCTGCTAATGTTGAAACGATCAGTAGTAAAATAATCGTAAGCGGTTGTTTTGAAACTAGCATGAAACTAGTTTTAATTGCGTCTACAGCATTTAAATTACCAAAAACAATCAATGGTATTGTTAGGTAAGTGAAAAGCGTAACTAATAAAGATATTACAGTTCCTAAAAAGGATAAGTTTAGCGTTTGAAGGATTGATGAAATTGGTACATTTACAATTGATATAATTAATGTAGCTATAATAATATTTGTTAAATAGGGTAATCTATAGTAATAAAATATAGTAGATACGTTGAATTCTTCATCTTTTTCTGCACAATCAGCCATTTTTAGAAAGCCTGCAGTAAAAGGAGCTATGATTAAAGCTAATACGAGCATGCTTGATATATAAATTGCAAGTGGCTCTCCTGTTAAGTTGAAGTTTTGTAAATTTTCTAGAGATTCTTTTGAGAAACTCTCGATTCCAAAAACTGAAATTACTAGTCCAGAACCAAAAATACCAAGTATAAAGTAAGCAATAAATATAATCAACCCTGCGTAAAGGGCTATTTTTTTATAATTTTCGAATGCATGATTAAAGACATCTGAAAATTCTATTTGATAACCATTTTTTTTAATTTCTTCAATTCGTTTTTGTGTAAGATTCATGTTTTTTTAGGGGAGTTGTTTGATTAAATTTAGTTATTTTAGCTTTTTTATGGGTAAAGTAGCAGTAGTAAATGTAATATATTTTTTAATTTAACAAAGAACAAAAAAACACTTTTTTGCTATAATGGCTTAGTATAATTATCTAATTTATCACTAATATTTAATTTAGCTAATTAGTTTTAGAATTTGTGGTGCTTACATCCAATCTAATATTTTTTTAATCATAGCCAGTTTATCTTTATACGGAGCGTATCGCATGGGTAAATCGAGCCAGTTTGCTTTTTTCACAATGCCTTTATGATGCGAGAAAATATCAAAACTTAATTTTCCATGATAAGCACCAATACCACTATGTCCGACACCTCCAAACGGAAGTCTTTTATTAGAAAAATGTACAATTGTATCATTTATACATCCTCCACCAAATGAATAACGGGAGATTATTTTTTTAATAAAATTTCGATTTTCACTAAATACATAAAGCGCTAAAGGTTTTTCGTATTGCTCGATAACATTTTTTATATCTGCTTCGGTTTTGTATGTGATTATAGGTAATATTGGGCCGAAAATTTCTTCTTGCATGATTGCACTTTCCATGCTTGGCTCATCAATAATAGTAGGTGAGATATAAAGATTTTTGGCATCTGTTTGACCTCCAAAAACGATTTTGTTTCTGTCAATCATACTATCTAATCGTACCCAGTTTTTAGTGTTAATTATCCTTGCTAAATCGGATGATTCTTGTGGGTTGTGGCCATAAGCTTTGGTGATTTCATCTTTTAGATATCCTATGAAATAATCTTTCATATCTTTGTGAATCAAGATATAATCGGGGGCAATACAAGTTTGTCCTGCATTAATGAATTTACCCCAAACAATTCTTTTAGCGGCTAATTTTAAATTAGCAGTTTCATCAATAATACATGGGTTTTTACCTCCAAGTTCAAGTGTAACAGGAGTAAGGTTCTCCGCTGCGGCTTTTGCAACAACTTTTCCAACTCCGACACTACCAGTAAAAAATATATAATCCCAGCGTTTCTCTAAAAGTTTTTGTGAAACTTCAACACCTCCTTGTACTACTTCGACATGATTGATGTGGAATGTTTTCTGGATTATTTCGGTTATTATTTCTGCAGTTTTTGGAGTAAGTTCAGATGGCTTTAAAATTACCTTATTTCCTGCTGCTACAGCCGAAATTAAGGGACATAACGCCAATTGAAAAGGATAGTTCCAAGGAGCAAGAATTAATACTTTTCCATAAGGTTCTTTGTAGATATAATCGGTAGAAGGAAAGTTAAGGATGGATGGGAATACACGCTTAGGTTTAGCCCAATCGTGAATGTTTTTTATTGTATCTTTTAGTTCAGAAATAACATAATTAGTTTCAGTTAGAACTGCTTCAAAAGCAGGTTTCTTGAAATCATCATGCAACGCTTTAATGATTAAATCTTCACTTTTTTGGATGTTAAATAGTAGTTTTTTAAGCGTCTCTTTTCTGTAACCAATATCATTTTTATAGTCCATTTTTAAATCAGCTTAGTTTTACACTATGCAAGTTAATTTTAAAATATCAAATAAAATAGTTTTTCTCAAAAAATCATATAGCATTCCAAATCACTTCATCGGGAGTAGGAGCAATAATAGTAAGTGGTTCTTTGGTTACGGGATGTATAAAGGTTAGTTTTCGGGCATGAAGGTGAATTCCTCCATCAGGATTACTTCTGTCAAATCCATATTTTAAATCTCCTTTTATAGGTGATCCAATTGCCGAAAGTTGTGCTCTAATTTGGTGATGTCTGCCTGTATGTAAATTGATTTCCAGCGCTACATAATTTTGTAGTTCTTTAAAAACAGTATAATCCAAACTAGCTAATTTACTATCTGGAACTTCTTTTAAATGTGCTTTTGATGTATTGTTTTTTTCGTTTCTCTTTAAAAAGTGAACCAATTTGGCTGTCGTTTCCTTAGGCTTATTTTTGACAACTGCCCAATACGTTTTTTGAGTTTCACGGTTACTGAACAATTCGTTCATACGCGTTAATGCTTTGCTTGTTCGAGCAAAAACTACTATTCCTGTTGTAGGACGATCCAAACGATGAATAACTCCCAAGAATACATCACCTGGTTTGTTGTATTTCGCTTTAATATATTCTTTTACAATATCCGATAGCGGTTTGTCACCTGTCTTGTCACCTTGTACAATATCACCCACACGCTTATTAACCACAATAATATGGTTGTCTTCATGTAAAACTTGTAAGTTGTCTTTATTGGAAAGTATTTTCAAAATTGATTAATTAGATTGTTGGATTATTAGATTTTTAGATTGTTGGATTGTTGGATTGCTTGGATTTTCGAAAACTTATTTTAATATTGATCTGAATTTAGAAGTCATTTTGACAATTTTATCAAGCTTAAAACATAATTCTTCTAATTTGATTAGTTCAATATAACCTAAATCAAAAGCTATTAATAGTTGAGTTTCAATTTCATAAATTGAACCAATTGATATCTCTAAGAACCTAGAAAAATCTTTATTACTACTTCTAGAACAGCCTTCAGCTATATTCGAAGGTACAGAAACTGAGGCTCTACGAAGTTGATTAGTTAGTCCAAATTTTTCTACTTCAGGAAAATTTGAAGTAATAGTGTAAATATCAGAACAAAATTTTCTACTTAATTTCCAAATTTCTAAATCTTTAAATCGATGCATTTTTTTAGATTTTAAATTGTTTTATTACTTCTTAGATTATTGATGTTTGTAAAAGTAGTAAAAAATAAGATTTGTACTACTTTTGTTCAAGTAAGTTCAACAATCTAAGAAGTCTAAGTCAGTCTAATAATCCAACAATCTAAAAATCTAAAATGTCTAAAATTAATATTGTTCATTCGTATTAGGGAAATCACCAGATTTCACATCATCAACATATTGGCTAATTGCTGTAGTCATTCCTTCGTATAAGTTCATGTAGCGTCTTAAGAAACGAGGGCTAAACTCATTGTTCATTCCTAGCATATCATGAATTACAAGAACCTGACCATCTACTTGACCACCAGCTCCAATTCCGATAACTGGGATTGAGATACTTTCGGCAACTTTTTGAGCTAAATGAGCAGGAATTTTTTCTAGAACCAAAGCAAAACAACCTATTTTCTCTAGCATTTTTGCATCAGCGATTAGTTTTTCGGCTTCGTCTTCTTCTTTAGCGCGAACAGTATATGTTCCGAATTTGTATATCGATTGAGGAGTTAAACCTAAATGTCCCATAACAGGAATTCCAGCGTTTAATATCTTTTTTATAGATTCTTTAATTTCTTTTCCACCTTCAAGTTTTACAGCATGACCACCGCTTTCTTTCATGATTCTGATAGCAGAACGTAAAGCTTCTTTTGGGTCTGATTGGTAACTTCCAAAAGGTAAATCAACAACAACCAATGCTCTTTCGATAGCTCTCACTACAGAAGATGCGTGGTAAATCATTTGGTCTAAAGTAATAGGTAAAGTAGTTTCATGACCTGCCATTACATTTGAAGCAGAATCTCCCACGAGAATTACATCAATTCCGGCAGTATCAACAATTTTGGCCATTGTATAATCGTAAGCCGTAAGCATTGAAATTTTTTGCCCATTGGCTTTCATTTCAATTAATGATTTTGTTGTAATTCTTTTATAATCTTTTTTTGCTACAGACATTGTAATCTATGATTTAGTTCCGATACAATCGGATTGATTTATAATTTGAATCTGTAAAAGTAATAAATTGAAATTTTTAAAATCTAATTTTGATTGGGAATATATAAAATGCTTTACTGTAATGGGGATTCTTTTGATTTTGCTAATGATGGAAGTTTAAAGTTAATCGTAAAAAGGTCACCTGAGATTAAAATTTTAACTGCAAAGCTCTCAAAGCCACACGTAAGTAGCGTAAATGTTGTTTTAACGTGAAACCTTTAAATCTGAAACTTTTGGATTGAAATTAACCTAAAAACGGTTATTGTATTTTAGTTTAATGGAATTAAACAGGGTTTTATTATATTTATCTATCATAAATTAAGAATTAAAGAACTAAATAAACTGCCCTTGTATTATGTGGACGGTATTGGAAACGACCGTAAACGCTGTCGTAGGCGTTAGAATAGCTAATATACAAGGGTTTTGTAATTAATTAGATCTAAAGTCCGTGTGGTATGGTGGCGGTATTGGAAACAACCGTAACACTTCTGTAAGTGTAGGACACCTTAGTTACACGGGTTTTATTTTAAAATAAGCTATTAAATAATAAACCTCGATTTTTAATAAAATCGAGGTTTATTATTATAAAGAAAATCAAACATTTTTGTATGTATTGAAAGAATCTAGAAAGTATTGTTGTGTGTATTGGTGGTGATTTTTAGCCCTGATGGGAACGGCATCCTTTTATGGCGATGCCGATATTTATCGGGATGCCACAAAAGATATAGTGTACAGCAGGAGATAGCTCCTAAAAATAATACTAACAGTTTTTATAAAAAGGAATTGTGTTATGATGAATTAAAAAAGAATTGTAAATTTTATTTTGCGGTATTAAAATAACTAATTTTGAAAAATAAATTCACAAAATTCTATTTTGAAAAAGATACTTATTATTGACGATGAAGAAAAATTACGTAATCTTCTCGCTAGAATTATACGTTCGGAAGGTTTCGAAGTTTTTGAAGCACCAGATTTAAAATCAGGTTACAAGAAATTGGAGCAAAATGATATTGATGTTGTGCTTTGTGATGTTAAACTTCCTGATGGAAACGGAGTTGATTTTCTTCAAAAGATAAAGTTGGCTTTTCCACTTACAGAAGTTATTTTGTTAACTGCTTTTGGTAATATTCCAGATGGGGTTCAAGCCATGAAAAATGGAGCTTTCGATTATATTGTGAAAGGAGATGATAATGACAAAATTATTCCGCTTTTGTATAAAGCTTTAGAGAAAGTACAACTGCAGAAGAAAGTCAAGCAACTCGAAAAACGTATTTCGGATAAATATTCATTTGATAATATTATTGGAAAATCAAAAGGATTAGAACAAGTGATTGATTTGGCACGAAGAGTTTCTAAAACAGATTCGACTGTGCTACTAACAGGTGAAACAGGAACAGGGAAAGAAGTTTTTGCTCAGTCTATTCATGAAAATAGTAATAGAGTTGGAAAATCATTTGTGGCATTAAACTGCAGTACTTTTAGTAAAGAAATCCTCGAGAGCGAATTATTTGGACATAAACAAGGTGCTTTTACAGGTGCAATTAAAGATAAAAAAGGTTTTATAGAAGAGGCAAATGGAGGAACTTTATTTCTTGACGAAATAGGGGAGATGCCATTAGAGTTACAAGCAAAGTTATTGCGTGTGCTAGAAACCAGCGAATACATTCAGCTAGGAGATACTACGCCTCGAAAATCTAACTTTAGATTGATTGCTGCAACCAATAGAAATTTAAAAACAGAAAGTGAAGAACACCGTTTTCGATCGGATTTATATTTTAGGTTGAATATTTTTGAGATTAAAATTCCGTCTTTGCGCGAAAGGGTAAAAGATATCGAACTATTGACTCAGTATTATGTAAAGCAATTTTCGGATAAAACCAATAAGAAAGCGTTGTCTGTAGATGGTGCTTTCATGCAGAAAATGGAATCGTACCAATGGCCTGGAAATATTCGTGAACTGAAAAACGTTATAGAACGATCTGTTATTTTAGTTAATGGTGATGTTTTAACGGTAGATGTTTTACCATATGAAATGCAACATCAAGTGGATAAAACGAGCAAAATAGTTTCTGCATTCTCTATGCAGAGCGTAGAAAAACTTCATATTCAGAAAGTATTAAATTATACTAAAGGAAATAAAGCCGAAGCAGCACGCTTACTTGAAATAGGTGTTGCGACTCTTTATCGGAAATTAGACGAATATAATATTCATTAATAGAACATACTATTTTGAGAAAAGCCTATCATTTTGATAGGCTTTTTTTATGGCTTTTTTTAATGAAAAATTGTTAATTGTTTGTTTTGTAGTGTTTTGTGGTTAAATGTTTTTTTTGGAATGTATTTTGGCATAAGGGAAGAGAACATAAAAAATAATCTTATGAAAAATCAAGTCAGCACGATTTATAAGCAAGCAGAACGGTTTGCGGAAATCACTAAGACAGCTATCATTACAGGAAATATTATTAGAGCAAAAAAATGTTTAGCACTTGCTGAGCGGCTTTATATTACGGGAAGCTACGAAACTAAAAGTGCTATTTCGAATGTGTACGTTTTCTCGGTTTCTTCTTTTATGGAATTACGTCACTGTACGATTTCTGATCTGTTTCCAAAATCGCTGAAGGCAGAATATATCAAACAAATTAACTCTTCGGGAGTATAACTGGCTAAATGTGAGATGCATTCTAGTAAAAGTAAAACGTTCTTACGGACTTGCATCTTACTATTTCACAATAAACACTTAACCCTTTTAATCAAAAATCTATGTTAATCACTATTCTCTTACTCGCACTGGCAGTTTTGTTGTTTGCGATTTGTTTTAAATCTGTCGAATTTTTTGAAAAAGTTTAAATCATGACTGCACTATTTATTATTGCCCTTGCCGTTTTTGGCTATTTGATTTATGTATTAATCAAACCCGAAAAATTTTAAATTAAGTAAAATGCTTTCTGTAAAAAGTAAGATGAGAAAAAGGGAGAAGTAAAAACAAACGGATGTAGAATATCTAACCTTCTTATATTTCACGATTCACAATTTACAATTTGCAAAAAAACATTTCACAATAAACAAAACAAATCTTATGAATACAGAATTATTTGGCATCATCGGTATTTTTATCCTTACGATAGTTTTAGCCATTCCTTTAGGGAAATATATTGCTAAAGTCTATTTGGGTGATAAAACACTACTTGATCCGATTTTCAATCCAATTGAAAAATTTATTTTTAAAATCAGTGGTATAAATTCTACTGAAGAAATGAACTGGAAACAACACTTAAAAGCTCTTTTAAGTATAAATATGGTTTGGTTTTTTCTTTGCTTTTTTATTTTATTGTTCCAAGGGGCGTTATTTTTAAATCCCGATAATAATCCATCGATGAGTCCCGATTTAGCATTTAATACTGCTATTTCATTTTTGGTAAACTGTAATTTACAGCATTATTCGGGCGAAAGCGGTGTGTCTTATTTATCTCAAATGTTTTTGATGTTCTTGCAATTTGTTTCGGCTGGTGTCGGAATGGCTGCCGCTGCAATGGTTTTTACTGCCATGAAAGATAGAACAACCGATAAATTGGGGAACTTTTATAATTATTTTATTAAAAGCTGTACTCGTATTTTGTTACCACTTTCGGCTATTGTAGCAACTGCTTTGGTATTCAGTGGCTCGCCAATGACTTTTGAAGGAAAAGATACTATTACTACTTTACAGGGTGATACTGTAGCCGTTTCTCGGGGACCTGCTGCAGCATTTATTGCCATAAAACATATTGGTACAAATGGTGGTGGATTTTTTGGAGCTAACTCAGCTCATCCATTAGAGAACCCTACTTATTTTTCGAATGCTGTTGAATTATGGGCACAATTAATTATCCCATTCGGAATGATTTTCGCTTTAGGTTTTTATCTAAAGAAACGAAAATTCTCATACGTGATTTTCGGTGTTATGACGGTTGGATTTTTATTACTGGTAATTCCAACAGTTATTAGTGAAATTAATGGAAATCCTGCTATCGAAAGAATGGGAATTGCCCAAGCAACAGGAGCTATGGAAGGTAAGGAGGTTCGGTTTGGACCAGCTATTTCAGGGTTCTGGAGTATTGCCACAACTGTAATTTCTACAGGTTCTGTTAATAGTATGCATGATAGTTCAATGCCTATTTCGGGTGCTATGGAATTACTTGCCATGATGGTTAACTCCTTTTATGGTGGTTGCGGAGTTGGTATTTTAAATTTTTATGTTTTTATTATTCTTGGGGTATTTATTTCTGGATTAATGGTAGGTAGAACTCCTGAGTTTTTAGGTAAAAAAATCGAAGCTCGTGAAGTTAAGATTGCTGCCTTTATTGCTATTCTTCATCCTTTATTGATATTATCAGGAACTGCTTTGGCATCTTATTTTGCGGCACACGATACTGCAATGGGATATTGGTTTAACGGAAACGCAACGGGTTGGTTAAACAATCCTGGAAATCATGGATTCTCTGAAATGTTATATGAATACACTTCTAGTGCTGCCAATAATGGTTCTGGTTTTGAAGGGTTAGGCGATAACAATCCATTCTGGAATATCACTACAGGAATTGTATTATTATTGAGTCGTTTTATCCCTATAATCGGGCCATTGGCTATTGCAGGTTTACTTGCTAATAAAAAATACATCCCTGAAAGTGCTGGAACTTTAAAAACAGACACTTCTATTTTTGGAGTAATGGTTTTTGCTGTAATCGCAATTATTGCTGCCTTGTCATTCTTCCCAGCGTTGGCTTTAGGTCCATTGGCAGAATATTTTACACTAACATAAATGATTGATAAGAATTTTTAAACACATAGTAACATAGAAAAAATGAATAAAAAGAAATTAAAGAAAACTCATTTTTTCACATAGCTATGTGATTGTATGGAAGTGAAACGCTCTCAACATAAAAAGAAAGAATCTATGTTTCTATGCGTTAAAAGAAACAGTCAATTAAATAAATAATATAAAAAGAAAATGACTAACAATAAATCCAATTCATTGTTTGAAAGTAAGCAGGTAAAAGATGCCTTAGTGCAATCTTTTGTGAAGCTTAATCCAAAATTGATGATTAAAAATCCGGTAATGTTTACCGTAGAAATAGGGACTGCCATTATGTTTGCTGTTTGTGTTTCGATTTTGTTTGGAGCACAAGATCAAGGTAGTTTTATTTATAACTTAATTGTGTTTTTAATTTTACTAGTAACACTTTTGTTTGCCAATTTTGCTGAAGCGATTGCCGAAGCTAGAGGAAAAGCTCAAGCGGATAGTTTAAGAAAAACACGTGAGGAAACACCAGCAAGACAAATTTTAGCCAATGGAGAAATCAAGAATATTAGTTCTTCGGAATTAAAAAAAGGAGATGTTTTCGTTTGTGAGGCTGGAGATCTAATTGCAACAGATGGTGAAATCATCGAAGGTTTGGCTACAATTGACGAAAGTGCGATTACTGGAGAAAGTGCTCCTGTAATTCGTGAAGCTGGTGGAGATAAATCATCAGTAACTGGAGGTACAAAAGTATTGTCGGATAAGATTAAAGTAATTGTAACTTCTGAACCTGGCGAAAGTTTTCTTGATAAAATGATTGCTTTGGTTGAAGGAGCAAGCCGTCAGAAAACTCCAAATGAGATTGCTTTGACTATTTTGTTAGCGGCATTTACACTAATCTTCGTAATTGTTTGTGTTACGCTAAAACCATTTGCTGATTATGCCAATGCGCCAATAACAATTGCTGCTTTTATCTCTCTTTTTGTATGTTTAATTCCAACGACAATCGGAGGTTTACTTTCGGCAATCGGAATTGCAGGTATGGACAGAGCGTTGCGTGCCAATGTAATTACTAAATCTGGAAAAGCGGTAGAAACTGCTGGAGATATTGATGTATTGCTTTTGGATAAAACAGGAACAATTACAATAGGAAACAGAAAAGCTACTAATTTTTACCCTGCTCAAGGTATTTCAGAAAAAGATTTTATTGAATCGGCTGTATTAAGTTCTCTTGCAGATGATACTCCAGAAGGAAAAAGTATTATTGAGCTAAGTAAAATGTTAGATGTGACAGGTAAAACGGAAGCAGCTATCTCACTTCTTACGGATAACATTTCACAAACTATCAAATTTACTGCAGAAACTAGAACTAGTGGTGTTGTTTTAAAAGACGGAACCAATATTAGAAAAGGAGCTCAGGATGCAGCAAAAAACATTGCACTTCAAGCAGGTAATGATTTCCCTGCAGATACAGCTCAAAAAGTAATTGATATTTCTTCTAAAGGAGGTACGCCATTGATAGTTATAAAAAATAGTCAAGTGCAGGGTGTTATCGAAT
This sequence comes from Flavobacterium branchiarum, assembly GCF_030409845.1. Lineage (NCBI taxonomy): Bacteria > Pseudomonadati > Bacteroidota > Flavobacteriia > Flavobacteriales > Flavobacteriaceae > Flavobacterium > Flavobacterium branchiarum. The sequence continues at coordinate 1,124,685 of NZ_JAUFQQ010000003.1, forward strand.
TACAGGACATTATAAAAACTGGAATGAAAGAACGTTTTGACCGTTTGAGAAAAATGGGTGTAAAAACGGTTATGGTTACTGGAGATAATCCTCTTACGGCTAAGTTTATTGCTGAAGCTGCGGGTGTTGATGATTTTATTGCCGAAGCGAAGCCTGAGGATAAAATGAATTACATTAAGAATGAACAGCAAATGGGTAAACTCGTTGCAATGATGGGTGATGGTACAAATGATGCTCCCGCTCTTGCTCAAGCTGATGTAGGTGTTGCAATGAATAGTGGAACTCAAGCGGCTAAGGAAGCTGGAAATATGGTGGATTTGGATAATGATCCAACGAAGTTAATTGAGGTTATTGAAATTGGAAAACAGTTGTTAATGACTAGAGGAACGCTTACTACTTTCTCTATTGCGAATGACGTAGCGAAGTATTTTGCAATTGTTCCTGCGCTTTTTATCACTGCAATTCCTGCTCTTGAAGGTTTGAATATCATGCATTTGCATAGCCCTGAAAGTGCTATTCTATCGGCTGTGATTTTTAATGCGATTATCATTCCGATATTGATTCCGCTGGCATTGAGAGGTGTTGATTATAAACCAATCGGAGCGAGTGCGATCCTAAAACGTAACTTATTGATCTATGGTTTAGGAGGATTAATTATTCCTTTTATTGGTATTAAATTAATCGATTTGGTTGTTGCTCTATTTATGTAAGCTACTAAGGTGCTAAGTTTCTAAGGAACTAAGATAAAAGCCTAGATACTAAAGTTTTAATATGTATAAAACTTTAAAAAAAAGCTTCTTAGGTACTAAGTTGTAAAGACACTGAGGAAAAACTTAGAATCTTAGCAATTTAGTTCCTTAGAACCTTAATAAGAGACTAAGATAAAAACTTAGAGACTAAAACCTTAATATGTATAAAACTTTAAAAAATAGCTTCTTAGGTACTGAGTTGTAAAGACACTGAGAAAAAACTTAGAAGCTTAGCAACTTAGTTCCTTAGAACCTTTAAAAAAACAAAAAATGAAAAATACATTTTCAATATTAAAACTTACCCTACTAATGGTGGTTCTGTTTGCAGTTATTTACCCTTTGGCAATTTATGGAATTGCGCAGTTTGCTCCAAACAAAGGTAAAGGAGAAACTATTTCGGTTAACGGTAAAGTAGTAGGGTATCAAAAAATAGGTCAGAAATTTGATAAATCGAATTATTTCTGGGGACGCCCTTCGGCTGTAGATTATAACGCTGCAGGAAGTGGAGGAAGTAATAAAGGACCAAGTAATTCGGAGTATTTGGCATTGGTTCAAAAGAGAATTGATACTTTTTTAATTGTTCACCCGTATCTAAAAAAATCAGATATCCCTGCTGATTTGGTTACTGCTTCTGGTAGCGGATTGGATCCTAATATTTCGCCTCAAGGCGCTTTGGTTCAGGTGAAGCGTGTTGCCAAAGAAAGAAAATTATCTGAGGATAAGGTGAAAGCTTTGGTTGAAGCAAATACCACTACTCCTAAGGTTGCAGGAACTGCTATGGTGAATGTTCTGGAGTTAAATATAGCTTTGGATGCCTTGAAGTAGTTTTGGCTCTGAGGAACTGAGTTTCTAAAATTTTTATGCAAGTTTCTATTGTTTGATGTTCTTTTTATTCGTTTTGGCGAAGGAGAAATCACACTCTTAAACTTAAGTATTGGAATAGCTAAATATGATTTCTGCTTTGTTGTAATGACAAGTTGAAATCTGTTAGCAAGGTTTCTAGTGCCTTGTAAGTAGGTATTCTGATGCTAAAATATAGATAAACTTGTAGTTGCTTTATCTGTGATTCCTTTTTAATTCCTAGCAGGTTTTTGGAAGCCTGTTAGGAAACCTAAAGCTCTTGTTGCCCCAAGTGTTTTTAGCCCAGATGGAAGCGGTATCCTTTTTGTTTTTTCTTTAAAAATAAAAAGATTTTAGCGGACAGCTGGTCCCGATAATTATCGGGATAGCTCCAAAAAATAATAATTTTAATTAATCCTCGGTAGGTAGTAGAAACTTATCGGGTTTGCATCCCCTTACAAATGAAAAAAATAATACTTACTGCTTTAATAGCAATCGGATATACTACAGTTAATGCTCAAGAAGAAGCTAAAAGCCCATTTACTTTTTCGGGTTATATAGATACCTATTACAGTTATGATTTTGGAAATCCTGAGAATCATACTCGCCCAGGTTTTATTTACAATTACAACAAACACAACGAAGTAAATTTAAATTTAGGTTTAGGGAAAGTAAATTATGCGAAAGATAATGTTCGTGCTAATCTGGCAATAATGGCAGGAACGTATGCTGAATATAATTTGGCCGCTGAACAAGGTTTGCTAAAAAATGTTTACGAGGCGAATGTAGGAGTGAAAATTTCTAAGGAGCATAATTTATGGATTGATGCGGGAATTATGCCTTCGCATATTGGTTTTGAAAGTGCAATTGGAAAAGATTGTATGACTTTGACAAGAAGTATTCTGGCGGAAAACTCTCCGTATTACGAAGCGGGAATTAAAATTGGATATACTTCTAAAAGTGAAAAATGGTATTTGGCTGCAATGTATTTAAATGGATGGCAACGAATTCAAAAAGTAGAAGGGAATCAAACTCCTGCTTTTGGAACTCAGGTGACTTACAAGCCAACTTCGGCGGTTACATTAAACTGGAGTACATATGTTGGGAACGAACAACCAGATGCTGATAGAAAATGGAGGTACTTTAATGATTTCTTCGGACAATTTAAAGTGTCTGAAAAGGTAAGTCTAATTGCTGGTTTTGATATTGGAGTGCAACAAACTACTAACGGAAGTTCTGATTATGATGTTTGGTATGCTCCAATTGTTATGGCGCAGTATAAACCAACTAATAAAATTCAGATTGCAGCAAGAGGTGAATATTATCAAGATAAAAATGGTGTTATTATCACAACAGGAACTCCAAATGGATTTAAAACATATGGCTTCTCAGCCAATTTTGATTATTTAGCTGCAGAGAATGTGATATTTAGATTAGAAGCACGAACTTTGAATAGTAAAGACAATATTTTTATGAGAAATAACAACCCAACGGATGGTAACGTTTTTGTGACGACTTCTTTGGCGATTTCTCTTTAGGTTTTTAGGGGTTAGAAGTATACTGTTTTGCCCACATTGCTTCTAACCCCTATAATCTTTTTTACAGATAACAATTATGGATAACGAAAAGGAAAATAATGTAAAGCACTTTCTTGATTTAATTCAGAAATCCCGCAAAGGAAAGTTTAAGGTCTACATTGGCATGAGTGCTGGTGTAGGCAAAACTTTTCGTATGCTACAGGAAGCGCATACATTATTGAGAAACGGGATTGACGTAAAAATTGGATATATAGAAACACACAACCGTAAGGAAACACATGAGTTGCTGGATGGTTTGCCTGTGATTCCGCGTCGTTCTATTTTTTATAAAGGAAAGCAACTGGAAGAAATGGATGTGCAAGCGATTATTAATTTGCGACCAGAAGTGGTAATTGTAGATGAATTGGCACATACAAACATTGAAGGAAGTAAGAATGAAAAACGCTGGCAGGATGTGTTGGAAATTTTAGAATCTGGGATAAATGTGATTTCGGCAGTTAATATTCAGCATATCGAGAGTTTAAACCAAGATGTAAAACGCATTACTAATGTTGATGTTAAAGAGCGAATTCCAGATAATGTATTGCGACTGGCTGATGAGGTGGTAAATATTGATTTGACTTCGGAAGACTTAATAGATCGATTAAAAGAAGGAAAGATTTATACTGCAGATAAAATTCAGACAGCTTTAAATAATTTTTTTAAGTCAGACCAAATTTTGCAACTGCGGGAACTAGCTCTTAAAGAAGTAGCAAGTCAGGTTGTTCGAAAGGTAGAAAATGAGGTGCCTAAGACTCAAGCACTGCGGCATGAAAAATTATTGGCATGCATAAGCAGTAACGAAAAAACAGCAAAGAATATTATTAGAAAAACAGCTCGATTGGCAAGTTATTATAATAGTGACTGGTATGTGTTATATGTTCAATTACCAAAGGAAAGTAGTGATAAAATTGCCCTTGATAAACAACGTCATTTAATCAATAATTTTAAACTAGCTACTGAACTCGGCGCTGAGATAATTAAAATAGAAGGCACTAATATCACCAATACAATACTTACTGTTGTAGAACAAAAACATATCACAACTGTTTGCATTGGGAAACCCCATTTTAACTTATTTAAAGTAATTTTGTCAACATCGATTTTTAGACGTTTACTGAATCGTCTTTCTTCATCGAATGTTGACCTTATTGTTTTATCTTAAAAATTGTAGATTATAATTTTAAAACATAGTAGTGATTTAAGCCCGTTTAAGTTTCGTTTTTAATGTAACGACTTATGTTCTCTTAAAAAGCTAAGATGGTTTAAATAACAAATAAAAAAACTTGTTTTTAAAACATGCGTGATGAGAATTAAAACTAAATTAAATCTGGGTGTTGGATTGTTATTCTTAATGATAATCATTCTTTCATTGGTAAGTGCCTTTTATATTTTTTTGATAAAAGAGGATACTGAGAATATTTTGAAAGCGAATTATAATACTTTGGAATATTCTAGAGATATGTTGACCTCGCTTGATGCAGCAAATGAAACTGAAAATAAAGTAATTGTTGTTTTTAAAGATAATTTGAAAAAGCAACTTCTTAATGTAACAGAAAAAGGGGAAGATAAAGCCACAAACAATTTGCGAGAAAGTTTTAATAAATTAGAACATAATTGGAATAATGAAGCATTAAGGAGTGAGGTGCGTCAAGATATTTTTGCAATCATGAAACTCAATATGGATGCAATGAAACTGAAAGGTGATATTGCAAAAAAAACAGCCGAAACTGCTAATTTTTCGATTGCAATTGTTGGTACACTTTGTTTTTTGATTGCATTTAATTTATTAATTAATCTACCCAATAATATTGCAAACCCAATCAAGGAATTAACGGAGAGTATTAGGCAAATCGCTAATAAAAACTATTCAGAGCGTGTTCATTTTATGAATCATAACGAGTTTGGTGATTTGGCAAAATCGTTTAATACAATGGCGGAGAAACTCAAAGAATACCATGATAGTAATTTGTATAAATTATCATTTGAAAAGAAACGCTTAGAGACTTTAATAAACAATATGCATGATCCGATCATTGGGTTGGATAATCAAGGGACGGTTTTGTTTGTAAATGATGAAGCGCTTAAGATTATTGGAATGAAATCGGAAGAGGTAATTGGAGTATTGGCTACAACCTTGGCTTTAAGAAATGACTTGATGAAATCTTTAATTATCAATGATCTTGAAAGTACAAAAGCGCATCCTATGAAAATTTTTGCAGATGGAAAAGAAAGCTATTTTGATAAGGAGAAAGTTAATATTGCAATTACGCCAACGGGTGAAGATGAACCGATTAATATAGGAGAAGTAATTATTTTACGAAATATTACGTTGTTTAAAGAGCTAGATTTTGCTAAAACTAATTTTATTGCTACTGTTTCTCATGAATTAAAAACTCCAATTTCATCAATTAAATTAAGTCTTCAGTTATTAGAGAAACCAAATACGGGTAGTATCAATGAGGAACAAAAACAATTAATTGATAGTATTAAAGATGATAGTCAACGCTTGCTTAAAATTACTGGTGAATTACTGGATTTGGCACAATTAGAGACAGGTAATATCAAGCTTAATATTGGACAATGCAGTCCGTATAAAGTGATAGATTACGCTATTGAAGCAGTGAAAGTACAAGCTGAACAAAAACGAATTGAACTTATCGTTGAAACAGAACCGAACTTGGTAGATATAAAAGCCGATTCGGAGAAAACGACTTGGGTAATGATTAATTTTTTAACCAATGCAATTCGGTACTCTTATGAAAATAGTAGTATTACAGTTAAACTGAAAAAAGAAAAGAATCAGATTGTTTTTAAGGTAGTCGATACCGGAAAAGGAATTGATAGTCACTATAAATCGAAAGTGTTTGATAAGTTTTTTCAAATTCCAGGGAGTCATAAATCAGGAACTGGATTGGGCCTATCTATCAGTAAAGAATTCATTGAAGCCCAAAACGGAACAATTGGCGTAGAAAGCGAACTAGGACTCGGTAGCTCGTTTTGGTTTAAACTTATCAAAGCGTAGTTTTTTGTTCTCAGTCGCAGTTTACAGTATTCAGTCGCAGTTTACAGTTTTCAGTCTCAGTGTTAAGTTTGTGGTTACAATATAAAAAAAATGAAGTCGAAGTTTTCAGTATATGTATTACTGAAAACTTCGACTTTTTTATCCACAATCCTCTGAAAACTGAAAAGTGCGACGTACTTCGACTCCGCTCAGGATGACACTGCGACTGTCAACTGCGACTGAAAACTTTTTACTCTGTGACTGAAAACTGCGACTTTTTTTTATCCACAATTCTCTGAAAACTGAATACTACCAACTGCGACTGAAAACATTTTAAATCGCAAACTGAGACTGAATACTGAATACTGTAAACTGATACTGTAAACTGATACTGTAAACTGATACTGTAAACTGAGACTGAAAACTTTTCTACATCGCAAACTGCGACTGAATACTGTAAACTGAGACTGTAAACTGCGACTGAATACTATCAACTGCGACTGAATACTGTAAACAGAATACTAAAAAACTAACAATCCGCCATATTCACGGCAATTGCTAATCCACCTTCAGAGGTTTCTTTGTATTTAGAGTTCATATCTTTTGCAGTTTGCCACATTGTATTAATTACTTTATCAAGAGGAACTTTTGCATTTTTTGAGTCAGTTTCTAGAGCTAATTCAGCGGCATTGATAGCTTTTATTGCTCCCATTGTATTTCTTTCGATACATGGAATTTGTACTAGACCTCCAATAGGATCACAGGTTAAACCTAAGTGATGTTCCATAGCAATCTCAGCGGCCATTAAAACTTGTGCTGGAGTTCCGCCCATTAATTCGCAAAGTGCTGCCGCAGCCATTGATGATGAAACACCAATTTCGGCTTGGCAACCACCCATTGCGGCAGAAATTGTAGCACCTTTCTTGAAGATACTTCCTATTTCGCCAGCAACCATCAAGAATTGTTTGATTTCTTTCTCACCAGCATTATGGTTTTCGATTACTAAATAGTACATTAAAACGGCTGGAATAACACCAGCACTTCCGTTGGTTGGAGCAGTAACTACACGTCCTAACGCGGCATTTACTTCATTTACTGCAAGTGCAAAACAACTTACCCATTTTAATATTTGACGGAATTTAACTTCCGTTTTTCTTATTTCTTCTAACCATGTTTGTGGTGAATTGTAATTGGATAAACCGATGAGGTTTTGATGCATGTCAAATGCTCTACGACGCACATTTAATCCACCTGGGAGTATTCCTTCAGAATGGCAACCAATGTACATACATTCTAGCATAGTATGCCAAATGCGCATTAATTCATCATTAATGAACGCTTCGGTACGCATTGATTTTTCATTCTCATAAACAATCTCAGAAATAGATTTGTTTTGAGCAATGGTATAATCTAAAAGTTCCGCTGCGTTTTGTATAGGAAACGGAAAAGCACATTTTATCTCCGATTTGATTTTAGCATTTTCACGCTCTTCTTTCACTACAAATCCACCTCCAATTGAATAGAAAACAGATTCGTATTCAGAATCATCTTTGGCGTAGGCCGTAAATTTTAAACCATTAGCGTGAAATGGCAAGAATTCTTTATTAAAAACAATGTCTTGCAAAAAGAAAAACGGGATTGTAGACTCGTTTCCAAGTACAATTGTATTCGTTTCTTCGATAGATTTGATGATTCCAGCAATATCATTTATTGGAATATATTCAGGATCTTGACCACTTAATCCTAACATAACAGCTAAATCTGTAGCATGTCCTTTTCCCGTTAAGGAAAGAGAACCGTACAAATCGACTTTTACACGAGTGACTTGAGAAAACAGATTTTCACTTTTTAATTCAGCAAGAAAACGTTCTGCTGCACGCCAAGGTCCAAGAGTATGTGAGCTTGAAGGTCCCACACCAATCTTAAGCATATCAAAAACCGATATACATTCTTCCATTATACTATAATTTTGTTTTCACAAAGATAATTGAATAATGCAAAGAAATTAAATGATGAATTGTTAATGTTGCATATTTATTAAAATTTGTATTTAATTTTAATAATTTGGCAATAAAATAATAATGTGAAAAATATTGTTTATAATGTTTTGCTAATGTATAAAATTTAGAATTAGTTTTTTGATATTAAAAAACCCATCTAAACTTCAATGTTTTAGATGGGTTTTCAGTGTGATTAATGTAATATGTTGTATGTAATTACTTCGCCAATTCGCTTCGCTTGGTCGAAAAAATGACATTTAACACATAGAGACATAGTTCCGATAGCCATCGGAATAGAATTGATAATCTAAGGTGATTTAAGAAAAAATATTTTTTTTTACATAGCTTATGTGATTTATCTTAAGTGAAACGTCTTTTTTAGGTTTCGTAAGACTATGTTTCTATGCGTTAAAATAATTAAATCCAACGGGCTAAATTCATTACTAGCTTAATTCTGGTTTCATTTCGGTAGTAACTCCAATTCTATTCCATGCATTCATAGTAATAATTGCCATTATAATTTGTGAAAGATAATTTTCATCAAATAGTTTAGCAGCTTGTTGGTAGGTTTCGTCTTTAACTCCTCCGTTGCTTATTAATGTAATTTCTTCTGTCAAAGCTAAGATGGCTCTTTCTTCTTCCGAATAAAAATCTACCTCTCTCCATGCATTTAATAGATAGATACGTTGTTCTGTCTCTCCATATTTGCGAGCGTCTTTTGTATGCTTATCAATACAATAGGCACAGCCATTTATCTGTGAAGTTCTGATTTTTATTAATTCGTGATGTGTATCTGTTAATGAAGTTGATTGTAAATAAATATTTAAAGTTGATAAAGCTTTAATTGCTGCAGGTTGCGTTTGTGCGATTTTGATTCTATTGCTCATGATTTCTTTGTTTTAATATTATAATACAAAGGTATTTAGATGAAAATCAAAAAAACTTAAGCTGGTTTAAGAAATGATTTTCAGGAGTTCTTTTTTCTTATTTCGCTTAAATATTCAGGAGTTAAATTCAAATAAGAGGCTAGCATATACTGCGGTATTCGTTGAATAAATTCGGGGAATCTAGAAGAGAAATGCTGGTAGCTTTCTTCTTTTGAAAAATCATATAAATATTTCATTCGCAGTTGGGCTGCAGAATAAGCTTTGTGTAAAACCAGTCGGAAGTAGCGTTCTAGTTGTGGTAATTGGCTAAAAACTTTTTCCTGATTGTTATGATCAAAAGTATAAACGGTGATATTTTCTATTGCTTGAATAAAAAAATGTGAAGGGGATTGAGTATCAAAACTCATATAATCAGTAATCCACCAATTTTCGATTGCAAATTGTGTGATTTGTTCCGTTCCTTTATCATTGATAAAAAAGAAACGCAAGCAGCCTTTTTCTACAAAATAAAGAGAAGAACATACTTGCCCTTCTTCTAGTAAATAACTTTTCTTTTTTACAGTTAAGGGCTTTATGTTATCCAAAAGAAAATGAGTCTGTTCATCGTTTAGTTCGACGTACTTTTTTATATGTTCAATTAGTTTTGGTTGCATCTGTTAAACAGCTATGTAAATAGGGACTTCGGCATTTTCTGGATTGGATGCTTTTTCTCCATATATTTCAAAATCGGCAGTATATTTTCTGTCAAGATCAGAATTCCAAATTTCTATCCATTTTTGGATTACAATACCGTCTGCCAATTTTCCTTTAGCTATAAATTGTTTGTAGGTTTCCTTTGCAATTGTCTTTCCAATCATTCCAGTTGGGATATTGGCTAAACTAGAAACTTTACAACCTAAAATTGTAGTGTATGGTTTTGTGTAATCTTTCTCGTATTCGGTGTAGATAGAATAGATTGAGCTATCTATTTTATTTGGAATTTTTTCAATTGCGTTTTCAGTCATGAATTTATTCCAAAGTGCTGGAATATCTGTTGCAGATTGTTCATTTTCATTCGTAGTTCTTATTGATAATCCGATAATGAAAAATTCTTCGATAGTGATTAATTCCATTTTTATTTTAAATAATATTGTTATTGTATGTAAATGTAATGCAAAAATTATGTTGTTGCAGTTAATGTAATTCCTAAAAGTGCAATTAGTAAACACAATGGAGAAAAGTATTTTGTATCCATTAGTGCAAATTTTGTGGTTTTGATTTTTTTGAAAAAGCCTACATATTTAAAGTCGCCAATTGCCCTTATAATGAATAGTAGAGAAACACACCAAAGCCCATATTCCTGTATCCAATTAGGTATATTTAAGCTAATTATTGCTAATTTCTTTAAAACTAAAAAACTAAAAGACAGCAATACAATGGCTACTGTAAAGCATTCAAATAATTTTGGATTGATAACTTTTTCGTTGTTCTCATTTGTTGGAATAGCAGCGTCATTTCCCCATTTACCACCCAATCCCCAATAAATATGGATAGTAGCCAATAATAAAAAGATTATAAATAGGAGGGCTCCAATTACTGTTTGCATAACGTAAATTTTTATAATTATGATTTCTTTGTGGCTAGTATCGAATAAACCATTGGAATTTTATTATCGAGTTGTTTTATTCGATATTTTTTTGGTTCAAATTCTATTGTATTACTGAAACAATCATAAGGAGAATAATCAAATTCATTAAGAGCATTTAATTCAAGTCCATTTTTGAGTAAACTGGTTACAACTTCGCTCATGCTATGATTCCAACATACATATTCTAGTTCGATTGGAGCATCTTTGTCGGCGTAGGTACCTTCTTTAGTTTCTATTATTGCTCCTGAATTGAAATAATTATAAGCTACTTTCTCAAAATTATCATCAAACATCCAAACTACAGGATGAAATTCGGCAAAGACCAATTTACCATTTCGATTAAGGAAACTTGCAATTAATTTTGCCCATTTATCTAAGTCAGGTAACCACGGAATGGCTCCATAGCTTGTAAATACAATATCAAATTTTTTGTTTAGATGATTTGGTAAATCATAAATATCACAACATATAAATGTGGCATCAGTATTTGTTTCTTTTGCTAGTTTGTTTGCACTATCAATCGCTTTGTCTGATAAATCAACACCAGTTGCATTTGCACCAAGTCTAGCAAGTGATATTGTGTCTTGACCAAAGTGACATTGTAAGTGCAGAATCGATTTCCCTTTTATATCACCAAGTAATTCTAATTCGATACTGTTTAATGACGTGGCTCCTTTTAAAAAGCCTTCTAAATCATAAAAATCTGATTTAAGATGTGACTCAACACGACTGTTCCAAGATTGTTTATTGACTTCAATGTAATTATTTTCTAAACTCATTTTCTTTGAAATAAAATTTGATAATTTGAATGAAATTTCTTTGAATTATTTTAAGCTAATTTATTATTTTTTTATTGCTTAGAAGCGTGCATATAAAAGTATTCTTTTGAATGCGTATAATGAAGGTGTTTTACGGAACCTTTTTTCGATTCTAGCTTTAAATTCTTTGATGAATTGATTTTTAATTGACTCTTCGAATCTCTCAAAATAAGGAACTAATGTAGAGCCAGAGATAAATTCATATAACTCGTCATGTGACTTGGCTATCATAGGATATACCTTTTGGTAGATAGTGATTTCTGTTCCTCCGTTTTCGAATAAAATTTGTGCATAACCATCCATTGTAAGCACAGGAGAAAGTCGTTTCCAGTTATTAAGCGCAGTTCGGTACGGTTGAAAAGAATCCAAGATGATTTGCTTTGAGATAATAATTTATTCTGAGAATCTATTTAAAATGGTAATTGCATGCTCAGTATCTCTTCTGTTTACAAAGATATGATCATGATAAAATGCGGCTACCACATTACAACTAATTTGATTATCCGAAAGTGCTTTTGCAAAGGCGGCTGTTAAACCTACAGCTTCTAGAGAAGAATGTATAGTAAGTGTTATCCAAGACATGACTACAGTATAATCAAGTTTTAGCGCGTCGGCAATTTCTTTTTTTACGATTAAAGTAGTGCCTTCGCTTTCAACAAATGACATGACAACATCGTTAAAATTTATATTATCAAAGCTTTTAACAGTACAGAAAACATAGTCACCGCTATTATGTTTTGGTTTCATGCTTTTTAGTAATTTCTCTAAATCTTTTTCTCCTGACATCTTTAATTGAGTTACTTTATTTTATTTAATCTGTATTTCATTTCATTACTGATACCTTCATCTGCTGAATTAGTATATTCTTCAATCAATGCAATTGCATCATTGTTTCCAATTGAAAATAAAATCCAACTAAACCACTTAGCTATTGCATCTGAATCTGAACAAGTGTAATCTAAATAATCAAAATTGGATTCTAATGCTTTCTTTACGAAAGGAATAGTTGTTGGACTTTTAATTTCTTGTAAAGTTTTGGCAATTTCTTGATGATTATAATGATTAGGATCAATTAATAATTCATTTAATAATTCGGTATAATTAGAAATTGTTTCAGAAGCCAAAAGATTTGAAATAGAAACTTCTATTTGGTCTGAATTATTGTCTTGAATTGCATTTCGAACTTCGACTTCAATAGTATCTTCTTTCAATGTATTGTATTTTTATTTATTAATCATATGTAGTGCGATTCTATTTCCTTCGCAGTCTTTAAATTCTGCTACTGAACCAAATTCTCCATTTGATGTTATCGGAAACAAAATTGCAGCACCATTTTTTACTGCTAAGTCTAATGTTTCAGCAATGTTTTCGGTATTAAAATAAATAAGTGTTCCGCTTATTGTTGGTTTGTATATTTCTCCTTTTGCTAAAGCTCCAGAAATACCTTTATGATTTTCGGTAAGAGGAAAAAATGCCATTTCGTTATCATGAATGGTATCTCGCTCAAACTCAAAATTAAAAACAGCCGAATAAAACTGTATTGCTCTTTCTATATCAGTAACAGGAATTTCAAAATATACAACTGGATTTGATTTACTTTTCATATTTAATTTAAAAGGTATTTTATTTTACTTTGGTCATGTACATATACCAATTCCATTCCCATGTTTCTCCATCATCAGCTGACATTGCTTGACTCCAAATCGGATTTTTTTTATCTCTTGCATCCCAGCGAAATACCTGAATTACTTTTTTTCCTTCATAAATATCTCTTGAAAAGAAATGGCCAATTTTTTTTTCGAATGAACCAATAACAGGTTTATCTAAAACTCCTGTATTAGAATCAGACCAATAAATACTCCACAGTTTTGTATCGGGGTTAAATAAACGAACTGTCATTCCTTCAAATGGTTCTCCATTAAATTCGGCAAGGAAATTATCGATATTGCCAATTCCGTTAAGCACCTTGTACATTTCCTGAGTCGATGGAAATTCGATCCATTCGGTACAGTCAGAGAATCTGTATTTTAATTTTTTATTTACAATATTTGATTTCCCTTGAAAAAAATCAAAATCATCTTTGGATGAAGTAGGGGAAGGAAGGATTATTAATTCTCCACTTGCATTAAAAATCAATTTTGGAATTTCTAAATTTAAATTATCAGTTGGCATTATTTCTATTTTAATGTTTTATTCGTTTCCTTTTTTTATCCACTTACCAACCTCTGGAGCCACGTAGTTTTCCATTTTATGGAGTAAGTCTTGTGGATTGGCGCTTACAATTATCATTTGTTGGTTAATTTCTTTTAGGAATCCTTCGTTTACCATTTTTAGGATAAATTCTAATAATAAATCATAGAAGCCATCAATATTTAAAATTCCTATTGGCTTTTTATGAAGTCCCAATTGCGCCCAGGTAAGCATTTCAAAAAACTCTTCTAGCGTTCCAAAACCGCCTGGTAAAGCAATTACACCATCGCTTAATTCATTCATTTTGGTTTTTCTTTCATGCATACTTTTCACAATAATTAACTCTGTTAGACCATCATGTGCAATTTCTTTTTTCATTAGGAAATCGGGTAATATACCAATTACTTTTCCTTTTTTATTTAAAACGCCATCGGCAACAGCTCCCATAAGTCCCACTTTGGCTCCGCCATAAACTAAATCAATATTGTTTTCTGATAATATTTGCCCAAGTAGAAAAGCTTGAGTTTCGTATTCTTTTTTGTTTCCAAAACTTGATCCACAAAATACTGTAATTCGGTTCATATTCAGTTTTATATGTTGTAGTTAATCAAAATCCCAAGTTATTATTGGTCTTTGATTGCTTTTGAGGGATTGAACGAAGTTATGAAAAATATAGTTTTATAGCTAAACAAAACAGGCAATGACTAGAAATCTAGTATTGCCTGTTTGTTGTTTTTTGAAATGGAATCTAATTTAAGGTTTAGATTTTACTCTACTTAATGTTTCTTGAGAAATATTGAGATAGGAAGAAACTATTTTGTTTGACAGTCGTTGTGCAACTTTTGGATTTGTTTCTAGCAGATGTTTGTATCTTTCAGTTGCATTTTGAGTTAAGAACGACATAAGCCTTTTGGTATTGGTTACATAAGCCATTTCCATATAATGTCTGTAGAAACTTCCCCAATTTGGAATGCTTGCCAGCAAATGGTAAAAGTCTTGATGCGATATATAAAGCAATTCAGTTGGCTCTAATGCTTGAACAAATTCTAAAGAAGGTTCGCTTAATACAAAGCTTGATAAAGCGGTTACAAAATTGTTCTCGAAGCCCAGATAACGTGTTGCTTCTTGCCCTTCTTCTGTTATGAAAAAGATACGCAAGCAACCATTACAAATAAAGTACATTCGTTGAGTCGTTTGCCCCTGAATAACTAAGAGTTCGTTTTTTTCTACCTCCAAAGGATTGAAGTAATTAAGAATCTTATCTAGCTCTTCGTCCGTTACAGTTGATACTTCTTTTATGTATTTAGCTAATTGCTCTTTCATCTTTTAAATAAAATCTCTAACAAACTTACGATAATGTATGATATCCTCTATTGTTAAAACTACCAATTGGTGTTTTTTGGCAAATGATAAAATCTCTGGTAATCGTGCCATAGTTCCATTAGGATTCATCAATTCGCATAATACAGCTTCAGGTTTTAAACCTGATAATTTCATTAAATCTACACTTCCTTCGGTATGACCATTTCTCTGTAGAACGCCTTTGTCATTTGCTCTTAACGGAAAAATATGTCCCGGTTTTACCAGATCTGTAGGTTTAGCAAAATCAGCAGAGGCAGTTCTTATAGTTTGAATTCTGTCTAATGCTGAGAGTCCTGTTGTGACACCTTCTTTTGCCTCTATTGACACTGTAAAAGGAGTTTGGAAAAGGCTAGTGTTTTCTTTGACCATATAAGGTAGTTCTAATTCATCAGCTTTTTCATTGGTTAAACAAAGACATACAATCCCACTACATTCTCGAATCATTAGCGCCATGTCTTCTACTGACATATGCTGTGCTGAAAAGACTAAATCGCCTTCGTTTTCACGGTCTTTGTCATCGATCAATAAAATTCCTTTTCCTATTTTAAGTTCTTTAATTGCATTCTCAACGCGTTCTTGACTATTTGTACCAAATAATAGTAACGGATTTTCATTTTCTATTGCAGTAATCATTTTGAGGTTATTTTTTGAACTAGTTTTCTAATATGAAGAATAATTGTATGCATGAATCGCAAATACACTAATCATCTTTAGGTAGATTGCAACAAATAAAATGTTGTCATATTTGAATACTTTTTGTTCATGATTAAAATTTAAAGAGACAAAATTGTTTAAATAATAAAGAGAAAACATTGATGTATGTCAAAAAAAAATCCCGAACTAATTCCTATAGGTTCAGGATTTTAATGTTTTTTAAAGTACCTTTTTTTCTTTTTTCCATTGTCGTATTCTAACTCTGGCATTTTTATATGGAGAGGAGGTATTAAATTGTATCATTCTTCCCATTGTCCATTTCTCATACCATTCTTGCTCATAGAGCGTTTCGTTATCATAGCTTTTAATCAGTGTTTGCAGGTTGTCTACTGTTGTTTTTAATTTTTCCTGTAATTGTAAAAAATCTAAACCTTCGTAATCTGTATAAAATTTCTGAGCAAGTTTGCCAAGTTCATTCCATTTAAATCCTGTTTCTGGAAAATCTACACTTTGGTTATTATTCTTTTTGTGATGCCATTTTAAGACTAATTCTCCCCAGCCAACTAAGTATGAAACTAAGTTATTTACGCTCATCATTGTGCCTTTAGCATGCCCCTCGAGTGTTTTTTCGTTTGTGAGCTCAATCGGAATTGTCTTTAAATCCTCTTGGAGTTTGACATATGTTTTTTCAATATCACTTAGTAATTCTTTTTTATTTTGAGGTACAGCCATATTTAAAAGGTTAGAATAAAATCAATTGTTTTCCAGATAATTATTCCCATCGAAAAACCACCGATTGTACCTGTTAATAATCTCATTAAATTACTATGATATTTGTGCAATGAATTTTGAAAATACCAATCTGCTAGCATGAATGCCAAACCAATAATCGAAAAATAAAAGGGTGGTAAGAAATAAAGGAAATAGCAAATTGCACAAAAGATATGACCAATGCTAGCTCCTAAACATCTTGCACAAAAAGGCAGGTGTTTTTCGTTAATCTTAAAACACCTTTCAGGGATTCCGTGACAACCTAATGTAAAATCATTTAGTTTCATTTACCAAGTATGTTTGCATTTAAGACAAGTTATTCTGATCTTATTGGCTTTGTGAGTGCCACATAATAATCCCAAAGGGCCAGCCAAAATTGCACCACAGCACGCTTTTTTTCCACTAAATCCTTTTTTGTCAACATACACTTGTGTCGATTTGCATCTTGGGCATTGAATTGGTTCGTTTTGGTTAATTGTATTCATTGTTATCTTTGGATTTATTTTATAAAACAATTACTTAGTTTCAATTTCGATTATTTTTTTTCCTTTTTCTCCTAAATAGTGAGTAAGTAACTTTTCATATATTTTATATCCATCATCGACATTAGTAAAAATTAGAATTCCTTCTTTTGTTTTTGGAAGTATAAAGAAGATCGTTTGTGCGCCTTGATCGGCACCTCCATGAGATAATGCAGTTTCTCCGTTTCCTAAATCATAAATTTCGAGTCCTAAACCAAAATGTTTGTTGGCTTTTGTTTCTACTTGATTTGTTTTTAAATCTTCAAAAACTTTTTGTGATAATCCATCACCATTCATAATGCTAACTGCGAATTTACCGTAATCTTCGATGGTCGTTAATAGATCATCAGCCGCACTTGCTGTTTTTCTTTTTTCTGTTTCATAAGCTTTTCCTTTTGGATCATAGCCAATTGCAAAACGTGTTTCGTCAGTATTTTTATCCCAGATGTAATTGGTATCTGTCATTTGCAAAGGATTAAAAATTAATTCTTTGGCTAATTGATCAAGAGATTTGTGAAACTTTTTTTCTAATGCTTTTCGGAGATATTCAAAACCTTCACCAGAATATTGGTATTTAGTTCCAGGTTCAAATAGAAAGCTTAGTTTTTTGTCAGGATTCATCCATCGCCAATTTGGGAAACCTGTTTGATGGCTTAAAATAAATCTCGTTGTTAGTTTTTTTGTTCTAGGATCGTTTGCAATATCTGGATCAATCCAATATTTAGAAAGAGATTCATCTAAGTCCCATTTCCCTAAACTAACTAGTTTTAAGGCAACCATTGCGGTAACAGGTTTGGTAAGTGAAGCAACATTAAAAATTGTATTGTAAGGTGCGGTTTCTCCTTTTTTTAGTTCACCAAAAACTTTGATTTGTTGGAGCTTTCCACCATTGATTATTCCAAGTCCTAGATTAGGAATGTTATTTTCTTTAAGCCAATTTTCAATCTCATTGTCATCACCAAACATTTTTGTTTTATTGATTATGGTAGGATTGTTTTGATGATCGTAGCTAAGAGATCGGGCTAGTTTCCATGTTCCGTTTTGGAGTAGCCATAAATGTGTAAATCGAGCGATACTTCCTGGGATTTCTTTTTTACCAGATGTAGATTCATAGAATTGATGAGCACCAATTTGGACAGCACCATATAATGTTTTGTTTTTATAAAGAGGGTAAATTTCGGTAGTTCCAGCTATTAATTCCCTTCTTACTCTATATATTGAAGACGGATTGCATATTCCCTTTAGAAAATTATACAAAAAAACTTTCTTGTTGGATATACTGTCCGTATCATGATAAAATTCAAAATCTTCGGTTAATAATGTTTTAAATTGATTTACATCGCAAGTATTGAAGCCAACTTTAAAAAGCAAGCTGTCTTTGGAAATGATGGTTTTATATAAATCAGATTTTTTATCGATCTGTGCCGATAAAGAGATTGAAGCTAGAAATAGCAGTAATAAATAGAGATTGATTGATTTGATTGTCATGATGATGATGATGATGATTTTTTTATAAGACGAGATATAATTTTTTTGTTACAAAAAACAAATAGTCTTAAAGGATTGTTCTCCTATTATGTGTTTTTCCTACCTACAAATCGTATTACAGAACCTTTTCCGTTATGAAAAAGACCTTCGTTTAATTCAATTTCGGTTTCTATTAGTTCTATTATTTCGTAATCAGGAAAATCAGCTTTTATTTCATCAATAGAAAATAGCATGTCCAATTCTTTTGGACCTCCAATTTTCTCGTTTATAGAGTTGTATTCGATGTGTTTTTTACTAAATGCTTTTTTGTTTTTTTTTCATAAAAGGAGTTTTTAGTAAACGTAAATTAGGGAGAATTATGTCATTAATTGGTGATTTATAATAATAAGTTGTATGAAATATTCTTTCGGTTTTTAAACGGTTGAATTACTTATACGAGAACTATTAGAATGCAAGAATAGTAAAATAGTACTGTTTGTAATTTATTAAGTAGGAAAAAAAACATGGAAAATAAATTTATATTACGATATTTGTAAGAAAAAATTAACACATTTGAATTTGGTAAAATAAAGTTACTCTTTGTTAATGTTTCTTAATTGACGCCTATATGAAGAGTTATTTCGCACATATGCAAATTAACACGTATTGAAGCAGAATATAAAAAAACAAATTTAATGACAGAATTTAAAAATTATTATGGGACAGACCCCGGTTGGGGAACAGCTGCTAGGAGAGTGTTATTTAACGCTGCATGTAAATATTTAGGAATTAACCCAACACAAGCAGAAAATATTTTTGGTGTAGGATTTCATTCTATATTGCAAAGTAGCTCAGTCCAGCTTTCGGGGGAAATTCTCAATAAAGTCAAGAAAGATCCAGCAATTCTTAATAAACAAAGGGAAATAGTAGCCACAATAAAAAATGATGCGCGCTATAAAGTTAAATTTATAGAAGATAAAATAACAAATTCTTTCGCGATTCAGCTTGGCGGACAACGAGCCAGAGGCGAAATGTGGAAACAAGCCCTGGAGTTTTGGAAATGGAGAACAGAATATAGTGCCACTTGGGAAATGGCATTTGATGAATTAACTTGGGCAATTCGATCAGTAAATGTGAAGTATAGTTATATTGCCGATAGTAATGGAGATATTACGATATCTTATAACTTAACCGATACATTAGATCTACGCCCATCTTGGGGAGACCGTTCTATGGAGTACAATGCTATATGCTGTGTATTGGGTTTTATGTACCACGATGTTCTTGGCGGAAGCGACGAATTACAGGTAAAAGCAAACTGGAAAACGATAATTAAATAAAGATGAAAAACAAAATAAGTATTACACTTGGCATTGCTATTTTGCTATGTTTGGTATCATCATGTTTTTTAAAAAAAGAACACAAAGATGTAGATCCTTTTTATACAATTAACCATTTTGGTCAATTCCACATTCTTCCTTTGTTAAAACCTATAACATTATTGTATGACCCAAGTACAAAAGAATGGTGGTTAAATAAAAATAACTTATTAAAACAAAACATATCTAATGAAATAACTGAAAAAGAAATTGGAGTAGAGAAAACTTATATTTTTTGGAAAATCATTGGAAGGAGAGATACTATTGAAGGTTATACTTCAAAAGATTATGTGTTTTTAGATAAATATGGAGTAATATCATACGGACGTTCTAAAATAAAAACTTTCGTTGATGAGATCCAAATTTACCCTACTGATAGTATTCATAAAATATTTATAATACCAGAACGCTGGTTTGTTATTAATGTAGCAGACAGCACAACCGAAGCTTTTTTCTCGAAAAAAAAATATAAAAACTACCTGAAAGAAAAGGGGGTATCTGGCAAAATGTACAACATAGAAAGTGTAAAAAAAGAATTTGCTAAAACAGGTATCGCTCCGTGGTTTCCCGAAGACATAAAAACGAAGCTGAGAGAATAAACAAAACTATAATCGATTAGTTACCATTTAGGAATAGGAGATTTTTATGTATGACATTCTTGACGGAAGCGGTGAATTATTAGTAAAAGCATACTGGAACGATAATTAAATAAAGATGAAAAACAAAATAAGTATTAAACTTGGCGTTGCTATTATGCTATGTTTTATATCATCATGTATTTTTAAAAAAGAACACAAAGATGTAGATCCTTTTTATACAATTAACCGTTTTGGTCAATTTCACCTCCTTCCTTTAGTAAAACCGATAACTTTATCGTATGATCCTAGTACAAAAGTATGGATGCTAGCTGATAACCATTCGTTAAAGAATAGTATTGGCATTGATTCATTAATAAAAATTGGAGTAGAGAAAACCTATATTTATGGTAATGTACGTGGATGGAATGACACTATTGAAACTTATACTTCAAAAGACTATGTGTTTTTAAATAAATACGGTACAGTATACGGGCCTAGTAAAAACAGAAAGGGTATAACAAACGAAATCCAAATTTACCCTACTGATAGTATTCATAAAATATTTATAATACCAGAACGCTGGTTTGTAATAAATGTAGCAGACAGTACAACCGAAGCTTTTTTCTCAAAAAAAGAATATAAAAACTACCTGAAAGAAAAGGGGGTATCTGGCAAAATGTATAACATAGAAAGTGTAAAAAAAGAATTTGCTAAAACAGGTATCGCTCCGTGGTTTCCAGAAGATATAAAAACGAAGCTGAGAGAATAAACAAAACTATAATCGATTAGTTACCATTTAGGAATAGGAGATTTTTATGTATGACATTCTTGGCGGAAGCGACGAATTACAAGTAAAAGCAAACTGGAAAACGATAATTAAATAAAGATGAAAAACAAAATAAGTATTACACTTGGCGTTGCTATTTTGCTATGTTTGGTATCATCATGTTTTTTAAAAAAAGAACACAAAGATGTAGATCCTTTTTATACAATTAACCATTTTGGTCAGTTCTATCTCCTCCCTTTAGCAAAACCAATAGTATTAACATATGACCCAAATGGTAGAGTATGGAGGATGTTAGAAGATAACCAATCGTTAAAAAAAAATGTGTATGTTGACTCTTTAACAGAAATAGGAGTTGATAGAACTTATATTTATGGTAAAAAATTTGAGAGGAAAGAATTTATTGAAACATATCAACTAGGAGACTATTTATTTTTAAGTAAGTATGGTACAATTTCGTGGAATGATAAAAAGGACAAGCCAAGACCAGACCAAATCCGAATTTACCCAATAGATAGTGTACATAAAATATTTATAATACCAGAACAATGGTTTGTTATAAATGTAGCAGACAGTACAACCGAAGCTTTTTTCTCGAAAAAAGAATATAAAAACTATCTGAAAGAAAAGGGAGTGTCTGGCAAAATGTACAACATAGAAAGTGTAAAAAAAGAATTTGCTAAAACAGGTATCGCTCCGTGGTTTCCAGAAGATATAAAAACGAAGCTGAGAGAATAAACAAAACTATAATCGATTAGTTACCATTTAGGAATAGGAGATTTTTATGTATGACATTCTTGGCGGAAGCGACGAATTACAAGTAAAAGCAAACTGGAAAACGATAATTAAATAAAGATGAAAAACAAAATAAGTATTACACTTGGCGTTGCTATTTTGCTATGTTTGGTATCATCATGTTTTTTAAAAAAAGAACACAAAGATGTAGATCCTTTTTATACAACTAACCATTTTGGTCAATTCCACATTCTTCCTTTGTTAAAACCTATAACATTGATGTATGATCCTAGTACAAAAGTGTGGTGGTTAGAATATAACCATTCATTAAAACATAATATATCCATTAATACTTTAACAGAAATAGGAGTCGATAAAACCTATATTTATGGTAATATACTTGGATGGAAAGATACGATTCAAAGTTATACTGCAAGGGATTATGTATTTACCGACAAGTATGGAATAACATCTTGGGATGAAAAAAAAGATAAACCAACACCAGATGAAATCCAAATTTACCCTACTGATAGTATTCATAAAATATTTATAATACCCGAACGTTGGTTTGTAATAAATGTAGCAGACAGCACAACCGAAGCTTTTTTCTCGAAAAAAAAATATAAAAACTACCTGAAAGAAAAGGGTGTATCTGGCAAAATGTACAACATAGAAAGTGTAAAAAAAGAATTTGCTAAAACAGGTATCGCTCCGTGGTTTCCCGAAGACATAAAAACGAAGCTGAGAGAATAAACAAACCCTAACATCTTTTTTACTTACACACTTTATGAGATAGTACCTTTGTTTATTATTACATTTAGAATTTATGACTTACAGATTTAGATTTATAACTAGCAGAGTTAGGTTCATAGCTTATCCTATATCTATTTCAGTTCTAAATACCACTACAGCATCTCCTTTTATTTGAATCAATGTAGGTTTGTTGTCTTCTATCTTAACTTTTATATTTATCACACCAAGTCGATCTATTTTTTCTGCTTGTCTGCCATTGAATTCAAATTCATACTCTTTAAAATCAACAATTTTATTTTGGATTAAATATCCACCTAAAGGGCCGTTTGCATTACCAGTTACAGGATCTTCATTTATACCTATTCCAGGAGCAAACATTCGTCCATAAGTTAAAATGTCTTTCTCATCAGAATCAAAAGTAAAAACAAAATATCCATTGCAGTTAATGGCTGTACTCAACTCCGCTAATGCATTGTAGTTTGGCGATAACGCATTTAGTTTAGCTCTACTTTTAATTCCAATCATAACTTTAGAATGTCCTGTAGAGGCTATCTGTATGGGGCATTTTTCATTAATGTCTGCTTCTTCTAGTCCTAATGCAGTTATCATTTTAGTTGTTATATCCTTATCAAAAGTTGGACTAAGCTCGAAAGCTCCTTGTGTCATTACAATTTGGTAGTCTCCATTGTTCTTAATTATTTCAAAAGGGAGAATTCCAATTTTAGTTTTAAATCGTAATACACAAGAATCTAAATTATCTTCGACTGCTTTTGCATACATCGCTGCGATTGTAGCATGTCCGCAAATTGGAACTTCCATAGTTGGGGTAAAATAGCGTATTATTCCATCGCAGTCATCGCTATCAGGCGGGAATAGAAAAGCAGTTTCGGAATTGTTTAATTCTCTTGCAATTTGTTGCATTTGGTGATCATTTAATCCCTCGGCATTTACAACTACTCCTGCTGGATTTCCTTTGAATCTTTCTTTTGTAAAAGAATCAATTTGATATACTATTCGGTTTTTCATTTTTTTCTGCCTACAAATCGTATTACTGAACCTTTTCCGTTATGAAAAAGACCTTCGTTTAATTCTATTTCGGTTTCTATTAATTCTATTACTTCGTAATCAGGGAAATCAGCTTTTATTTCATCAATAGAAAATAGCATGTCCAATTCTTTTGGACCTCCAATTTTCTCGTTTTTTGAGTTGTATTCGATGTGTTTTTTACTAAATGCTTCAAAAATTAGCATTCCACCTTTGCGTAAGTAGTTACTAAGTATTTTATGATAAGATGATTTGATATCGCTAGGAAAGTGCGCGTAGATTAAAGCAATTGCATCAAATTGTTCAGGAACATAATTTAATGTTTGTAATTCGCCAACTTGATAATCAATTGATACATTATTGTCTTTGGCTAGGCGAAGGGCTTTATTTTTTCCTTCCATGCTTATGTCAAATGCAGAAACTGTCCAGCCAAGTTTAGCCGCGAAAACAGCATTACGACCTTCTCCTTCGGCAGGGAAGAGTATGGTTCCTGGAGTTAGTTTTTCTAATTGTTCTTTTAAATAGTTATTCGGATGTTCACCATAAGCAAACTCATCTGTACTATATCGGTCATTCCATCTGTCGGTCCAAGAATTATTCATAATTTATGTAGGGGTTATTGCTTTCATAACTTCATGTAATATTCTTATTATAGAAGTTATTAGGCGGTTTTTAGCTTAACGAAAATACGAATTTAAAAGTGAATTTACAGCAGTTTTGCGTGAAGGATAGAGGCGATATCCTTTTGTGAGCGTAGCTAAGCAAAAGATAAAGCCGAAAGCCTGACCCTTTTTCGGGTCACGCCATAAAAAAATCCGATCTGTTTTCACAAATCGGATTCTAAATTGAAAATTATATATAACTATAAAAATGTACTATTGAACATTTTTAAGTTAGTTTTTATAAGTGAATTACTTCGCCGTATGCATCTGCAACAGCTTCCATAACAGCTTCGCTCATTGTTGGGTGAGGGTGAATAGATTTTAGGATTTCATGTCCTGTAGTTTCTAGTTTACGTGCTACAACTGCTTCAGCAATCATATCAGTAACACCAGCACCAATCATGTGACATCCTAACCATTCGCCATATTTAGCATCGAAGATTACTTTTACAAAACCGTCTGGAGTTCCAGCAGCTTTTGCTTTTCCTGAAGCTGAGAATGGGAATTTACCAATTTTTAATTCGTATCCTTTTTCTTTAGCTTGTTTTTCTGTTAAACCTACAGAAGCAATTTCTGGAGTTGCATAAGTACATCCAGGAACGTTTCCGTAATCAATTGGATCTACGTGTAAACCAGCAATTTTTTCTACACAGTTAATTCCTTCAGCAGAAGCTACGTGAGCTAATGCTTGACCCGGAGTAACGTCTCCAATTGCATAATATCCAGGGATATTTGTTTGGTTGTAAGCGTTTACTAGTATTTTATCTCTGTCTACAGCGATTCCTACTTCTTCAAGACCGATGTTCTCGATGTTAGTTTTGATTCCAACAGCCGAAAGAACGATGTCAGCTTCAAGAACTTCTTCACCTTTTGCAGTTTTAACAAATGCTTTTACTCCTGCACCAGTTGTATCAATACGCTCAACTGAAGAGTTAGTCATGATTTTAATTCCAGCTTTTTTCAACGAACGCTCAAATTGTTTTGAGATATCTTCATCTTCTACAGGAACTACGTTTGGCATAAATTCTACAATAGTAACTTCTGTTCCCATTGAGTTATAAAAATGTGCAAATTCAACTCCAATAGCTCCAGAACCAACGATAATCATTGATTTTGGTTGTGTTGGTAATGTCATTGCTTGACGGTATCCGATTACTTTTACGCCATCTTGAGGTAAGTTTGGTAACTCACGAGAACGAGCTCCAGTAGCAATGATGATATGGTCAGCACTATATTCTGTAACTTTATTATCTTTATCTGTAACGTCAAGTTTTTTCCCTGGCTTTAATTTTCCAAAACCATCGATAACGTCGATTTTGTTTTTCTTCATCAAGAATTGAACACCTTTGCTCATTCCTTCTGCAACACCACGGCTACGTTGAACAACAGCTGGGAAATCTTTATCGAATTCAGAAACAGTCAATCCGTAATCGGAAGCGTGTTTTAGATAATCAAAAACCTGAGCTGATTTAAGTAATGCTTTTGTTGGTATACAACCCCAGTTTAAGCAAACACCACCTAAGTTTTCTTTTTCAACTACAGCTACTTTAAAGCCTAATTGTGATGCTCTAATGGCAGTTACATATCCGCCTGGACCACTTCCTAAAACAATAACGTCGTATTTCATTTTTTAAGTATTTATTTTATTTTTAAAATTGAAAGCCGTAAAAAAAGCATTCCATTTTCTATTTTTTTTATAATGTATATAGAATGCGAATTTAAGGATTTATTTTAAAAAAAAGTTTAATTTTTATTTCAAGGTCAATTTACATTGGCTATTTCACAGAGATTAAAATAAAAGCGATATAATTTGCTAAAATTAAGTGAATAATTCGCTTTTTTTTGAGAAAACAGCAGTAATATACAGCTGTGATTTCAAGGCGTTTTCTTAATTTGCAACTACAAATTGCGAATCGTATAAGTTTTTATAAAACCCATTGGCACGATTTATCAATTCCTGATGCGTTCCTTGTTCTACTATAAGCCCTTTGTCCATAACGACAATTTTATCTGCATTTACAATTGTTGCCAATCGATGTGCAATAACAATCGAAGTTCTTCCTTTGGTAATTGTTTCCGTAGCACGCTGTATCATTTCTTCGGAGTAAGTATCAATAGAGGAAGTTGCTTCATCCAAAATTAAAATACTAGGATTACTTACATACGAACGCAAAAATGCTATAAGTTGACGTTGTCCAGAAGACAGCATTACGCCTCGTTCTTTTACATCAAAATCATAATTATCGGGTAAGGTCATAATGAAGTCGTGAACGCCAATTACTTTTGCAGCTTCTAAAACTTGAGCTTTGGTAATTTCGGGATTGTTTAGCGTAATGTTATTGTAAATTGTATCGGCAAATAAAAACACGTCTTGTAAAACTACTGCAATTTGCTTGCGTAGCGAAGCCAAAGTGTAATTTTCAATATTATGTCCGTCGATATAAATAGTACCGCTATTAATTTCATAAAAACGATTCAGTAAGTTAATTATAGTCGATTTACCTGCTCCCGTTGAACCTACAATTGCTACTGTTTGTCCAGCCTCGACCGATAAATTGATTCCTTTTATAACTTCTTCTTCCGGAATATAGCCAAAATGAACATCTTTAAACTCTATGTCTCCATTAAAGACAGGGGCTTCGATAGTTCCTGTATCTTGTATATGGTCTTGCGTATCAATAATATCAAAAACACGATTGGCAGAGATCATTCCTAATTGCATCTCGTTGAATTTATCTGCAATCTGGCGCAATGGATTAAATAACATTCCGATAAACATTGTGTAGGAGAATAAATCTCCAAATGTGGTAAAGTTGTCGCCATTCAGAATTTTAAAACCTCCAAAAACAACAATACAACCTAATGTAAGCGACGAAATAATATCGGCAATAGGAAAGAATATCGAGTTGTACAAGATGGTTTTTATCCAAGCTTTTTTATGTTTTCCGTTTATTTCTTTGAAGCTTTCATATTCGGTTTTTTCACGATTAAAAAGTTGTACAATTTTCATACCCGTAACGCGCTCTTGTACAAAGGAGTTCATGTTTGCAATTTGGGCACGTACTTCTTCAAAAGCGACTTGCATTTTACGCTGAAAAATCCGAGTGATGTAAACCAAAATTGGCATTGCAATAACAACAATCCAAGTCAGTTTCCAGTTCATATAGAACATGAAAATTAAAACAACAAGCATTTTCATCAAGTCGCTAATAATCATAAATAAACCTTGGCTAAAAATTCTAGCAATCGATTCAATGTCCGAAACCGAACGGGTTACCAATTGTCCTACTGGAACCAGGTCGAAGTATTTCATTCTGAAACTCAAGATGTGCTTGAATAACTTTGTACGAATGTCTTTTACAATATCTTGTCCGAGCCAGTTTGCCCAGTACACAAAGTAAAACTGAGAGAAGACTTCTAGCAAAAGCACAATTCCCATTAGGGTTATGTAAAAAAGAAGACCTAATTGGTCATGCGTTTTAATATATCCATCTACCGTTTCTTTAAGTAAATAGGGGCGAAGGGCCGCAAAAATAGAAAGCGATACGGCAAAGATAATCACTCCATTGTAGCGCCATTTATAAGGCTTAGTATAAGTAAGAATTCGTTTGAAGAGACCAGTATCAAATGCTTTTGCTTTCATTTTATTTAGGAGCTGTATCCTGCTTTCCGTTGCAATCTTTATTGTTTTAAAGAAAAACAATAAAGGATTTTCACTTTAATCAGGGCTATTAAGTAATGTAATCGTATTTAACCTTCGTTAGATACAATCCGTGAGCCGGAACCGAAAAACCAGCTTTATCTCGGTTTTTGCTAGCGATAATGTTTTCTAAATCGTCTAGCGTAATTTTATGTAAGCCAATGTTTATTAGTGTACCAACAATAGAACGAACCATATTTCGTAAAAAACGATTGGCCGAAATGGTAAAAATCAGTTTATTGTTTTCTGTTTTCCAATAGGCTTCAAAAATACTACAATCAAATGTATTTACGTCTGTATTGACCTTTGAAAAACATTGAAAATTGGTATGATTTAACAAAATTTTAGCAGCCTCGTTCATCAGAGGTACATCCAAATATTGATGAAAATACCAACTTAGCTCTTCCAGAAATGGGTCTTTTACACTATTTATATGGTATTCATAGGTGCGTTTAGTTGCATCAAAACGACAATGTGCTTCGTCTTGAACCAAGATAATATCATAAATTGCTATGTCTTTTGGTAAATATGAATTTAGTTTGTGTACCAGATTTGGGACCTCAATAGGAGAATCATAATCAAAATGGGCATACATTTCTTTGGCATGAACACCAGTATCAGTACGTCCAGCTCCCATTAAATTAATAGGCGTGTTTAATAAAACCGAAAGTGCTTTGTTAAGTGTTTCCTGAACAGAGGTTGCATTAGGTTGGTATTGCCAGCCGTGATAATGTGTGCCGTTGTAAGCAAATTGTATAAAATATCTCAAAGTGTTCTGGTAAAGGTTCAAAGGAACAAAGGTACAAAGGTTTTTTTTAAGCTACAAAGCTACAAAGGGACAAAGGGACAAAGGGACAAAGCTACAAAGCTACAAAGGTTCAGAGGGTTTTTTAGCTGCAAAGGGGCAGAGGTTTTTTTAGTTGCAAAGATGCAAAGGTTCAGAGGTTTTTTTAGCTGAAAGGTTCAGAGTCTCAAAGGGTCAAAGGTTTTTTTTAGCTACAAAGGGTGATAACCTCTGCGCCTTTGCATCTTTGAACCTTTGAAGCTCAGAATCTTTGTAGTTCAGAATCTTTGTGACTTCAATAAACTTAGCATCTTAGTACCTTAGAGCCTCAGTAACTTTAGAAAACTTTGTACCTTTGCGTCTTTGCACCTTTGTACCTTAGTTTTTCACAATGAAAAAAATCCTATTACTTTCCGATACCCATAGTCATATTGACGATACTATTTTAAAATATGTAGCACAAGCAGATGAAGTGTGGCATGCAGGTGATATTGGTGATTTATTGGTAACTGATGCTATAAAAGAAATAAAACCGTTGCGTTGTGTTTATGGAAACATAGATGATGCTAAGGCGCGTTTAGAATTTCCTTTAAATAACCGATTTATGTGTGAAGATGTTTCGGTTTGGATTACACATATTGGAGGTTATCCCGGAAAATATAGCCCAGCGATTAAAGAAGAAATGGCTTCTAATCCACCAAAATTATTCATCTGTGGGCATTCACATATTTTGAAAGTCATGTATGATAAAAAGAATAATTTACTGCATATGAATCCTGGAGCTGCAGGAAAAAGTGGTTTTCATCAAGTGCGAACGATGCTTCGTTTTGTGATTGAAGGTGATAAAATAAAGGATTTAGAAATTATCGAAATAGAAAAACGTAATTAATTTACGTCTGGCGAAGTATAGGAACTTCAATTTTAATTGAGGTACCCATGTCGATTATTGATTTAACTGTGATTTCCCCTTTCAGGTTTTTTATTCTTGCTCTAATTTGGTTTAGGCCAAAACCTTCGATGATATGAAATTTATTGGTTTTGTATCCTTTACCATTATCATTTACATTAACAATTAAATAAGAGTCGTTTTCTATGGTTAATGAAACACTAGCAATGTTGGCTTCACTATGTTTAATAATGTTATTTAATAGTTCTGAAATGATAAAATAGATTCTCATTTCAAATTTTTCATGATAACGGGTTTTAGAAGGAATTGTACATTGATACTCGAATAATAATGTTGAGTTTGAGTTTTTTTCGCATAAATCTTCTAAAGCATAGAATAATCCAAATCGTACTAATAAAGTAGGTAGAAGTTCATGAGATAAATCACGGACTTTGTCATGTGCTTCTTCGAGAATAAATTTAGTTTTTAGAATTTCTTCAGATATAGGTTCGTTTTGTGTTGAAAAAACGTTTAGATGCATTCCTGCTGAGGATAGTAACGCACTAATATTATCATGTAAGAACAAAGCAATTTTTTTACGTTCACTTTCTTGACCATCAATACTTGCATTTATTATGTTTTGCTGTATTTTACCTTGAATGTCTTTTAATCTGTTTTTTTGTTTTAGTTTGGTGTTTTGATAGAAGAAATAGAATAAGATGATACTGATAACAAATAGTGAAATCATAATACTGACTACTTTTTTGTTTCTTGATTGTTCTAATAGTAAAGATTGCTGATTGGATTTGTATTGATTTCCAATTTTGTCAATGTCTCTTTTGTATTCATCAACTTCTAGATTAAGGCCTGCAACATCAACCTTTCGTAGTTTATCTTCGTTGCTTAATTCATCATTTAAGATATGATGTAAGGCAAGATTTTTATAGGCATCTTTATCATCTCCAATTTTTGATAAAAACTTAGAATATTCTAGATAGGTAAAGGATAAGTCTGATTTTTCATTTCCATTATGGCCATGCTTTATTGCTTTTTTGAAATACAAATCTGCTTTATTATTTTTGTTTTTATGATTGTAATACATGCCATTGAGCATGTTTAAAACCACAAGTGTTGATTCTGTACCATGTTTAGGGTGGTACTTGTTTATATAGCTTAGATAAGGGTAGCCATCATCGTAGCCACCAATATCAAAATACGCCCAAGCGATGTTTAATTTTGTAAATGCAATTTGTGCAGAGTCTTTTATCTTGGTGCTATAGTAAAGTGATTTTTTATAGAATGAAATTCCTTTTTCATATTCTTTTTTATTAAAGCAGTAAATGTTCCCTAAATTATTGTAAAGCCAGTTTTTAAGTTCTCCATTGGTAGTTTTTTCGGCATAGATTAATCCTTTGTTATAATAGAATAAGGCTTTGTCAGGCTCGGTTAGTTCGTCAAAATTAGCAGCAATTGTATTGTATGATTTTGCAATAAGAATTGTGTCTTTGGCTGTTAATGCATAGTTTAATGTGATTCTAGACAGTGTTAATGATTTTTCATGATGTCCATCACGCATTAATTTTACAGATTCATCTGAAAGTTTTTCTATCTCTTGTTTAGCTGTTTTTTTTTCTTGGCCAAAAGCAATATTGAAGTAGCTTTGGATAAGAAGTACTAGTAAGACAATAATCCGAGTAAAAGACATAAAAAAAATATTTTCGAATAAAAATACATTAACTTGTACGTAAAAAGCAAATTTTTGGAGACCACTTTTCTAATTAATCAAATTTGATTGCTGTATCTCAGATGGTTGTTTTGTCGCTTTAAGATTTAATTAAATTGTTTTTAATGGCGTATTTTACTAGACCAATCGTGTTTTTGGTCTTAAGTTTTTTCATGATGTTTTTGCGATGCGTTTCTACAGTATTAGTACTTATGAAGAGTAGTTCGCTAATTTCTTTTCCACTGTATTCAAGTGAAATTAATGTGATTATTTCAAGTTCTCTAGAACTTAAGATAGAGTTTTCTTCTCGAATTCGCTCGTTAAGTTTTGGATTACCTTTTGTAAATGTGGTAAATATCTTCTCTCTAACAGAATCGCAAAAATATTCCTCTCCTTTGTTTACAGCTTCAATGGCTTCGATGATATTTTCACCTGCACATTTTTTGGTTAGATAACCGCTGGCGCCAAGATTCATTACTTCTTTTATAATTTTTAAATCGTCGTAACTAGAAAGTATTATTACTTTACAAGGAAAACCTTTTTCAGAGAATTCCTTAAGAACCTCGATACCATCTTTTTGAGGCATGCTTATGTCTAACACTAAGATGCTAGTATTGTTTGTAGCTACATCATCGTATATATTCATTCCGTTTAAAGATGATCCCACAACTTCAAAGTCAGATACAGTATGTAATAAATTAGTAAGCCCATCGATAAGTACTTGATGATCGTCGGCTAGATGTACTCGTATTTTGTTTTTCATAAAAATGATGAATATATAATTTCAAATTTAGGCAAAATTATAAGAATGCGAGTGTTCATGGGGGTTTATTTTATTAGTAATTGTATTAATAACAATACTTTTCTCCACAAAAAAACCCGAATTGTAAAATTCGGGTTTTCTTCGCACAAAATAAATTAAGTTTATAGGTTTACCTCAATCGATCCACAGATTTCACAAGATCCTCGTCCTTTTTGATGGCTTTATTAGCTAACACTAATAACACGATAGCAACTATAGGTAGAAACATCCCAATACCTTTCTCCGAAACAGCAGGTGTTTCTCCAGATAAGTTTAGTGAATGATATACAAATAATCCTAATAAAATTAAATTTAATAATATATTCAGCCTGCCCATGACAAACTGGTTTTGTCTTTTTTTGTATGAAATAATGCTTACGATAGAAAGCATAGTACTTAAACCAAGCAAAATAACATAAAGTTGATTTTGCATGAAATAATATGGTTTAGCATCAGCAGTTATCCAAAGAGGAACAAAAAACATTAAAATGCCTGTAACTGCAAATGTCAAAATTAAATATATAGTTTGAATTCTTTGTATCATTATTGTTTGTAATTGTTTTACAAAAATATATTTTCTTTTTTTAAAATACTATTGTATGATAAAATTTTATTCGTATTATTGCATCATAATACCGTAAGCTCTTCATACTGCGGTTGATTCAGTAAAAAAATAAAGATACTACCTATTCTTTTACAGTATTTCTGAAAATTAATTAAATTCATAGAACATTCATGTTTGATATTTCTGCATTAAAAGAAATGAAGCTTTCTGAGCTTCAAGAAATAGCTAAGTTAGCTAAAACAATAAAATTTAACGGTGTAAAAAAGGAGACATTGATTGGTCTTATTTTATCGCATCAAGAAGGAGCTGCCAAACCAGCAGTCGAACAAAAGGTTAATGAAGTTGAAGACGATAAGCCAAAAAGAGTTCGAATTGTTCCAGTAAAGAAAGCAGCTATACAAAAGAATACAGTTCAAAAGGATATTGTTTTTGAAGAAAAAAAAGAGAATACAACAAACGAAATTATTGATACTCCAATAATTCCTGCAGTTCCAGCAGTAGAAGCAGAAACTACTCAAACTCTTGAATCTTCAGAAAATAGTGCTCCTGAAAAAAAAGCATCAAAGGTTATAAAATTTAATAAATCGGCTTATGAAAAAAAGGTCGCTTTGCAAAAAGAAAAAGAAGCATTAAAAGAAAATGCTTTGGCGATTGAAACAGTAAATGAGAGTTCAGTTGAAACTTCAGAAAATGCTACATCGGAAAAAATTGAAGCGCCAATTCAACCCAAAAAGATTAACCCAAACCAGAATAAGCAAAATCAAAATCAGAATCAGAACCCAAATCAAAACGGGAATAACGGGAATCAGAATCCTAATTTTAAAAATAAAAAGAATAATTTTAGAGACTCAGATTTTGAGTTCGATGGAATTATCGAAAGTGAAGGTGTTTTAGAAATGATGCCAGATGGATATGGTTTCTTACGCTCTTCAGATTATAATTATTTAGCCTCTCCGGATGATATTTATTTATCAACTTCACAAATCAGATTGTTTGGTCTTAAAACAGGTGATACAGTAAAAGGAGTAGTGCGTCCTCCTAAAGAAGGAGAAAAATTTTTCCCATTAGTTCGTGTTTTAAAAATTAACGGACATGATCCACAAGTAGTTCGTGATCGTGTTTCTTTTGAGCATTTAACTCCAGTTTTTCCTTCAGAAAAATTTAAATTAGCCGAAAAGCAAAGTACAATTTCAACTCGTATTATCGATTTGTTTTCTCCAATAGGAAAAGGGCAACGTGGTATGATTGTAGCACAGCCAAAAACGGGTAAAACAATGTTGCTAAAAGACATTGCAAATGCTATTGCAGCAAATCACCCAGAAGTATATTTAATTGTTCTTCTTATTGATGAGCGTCCTGAAGAGGTTACAGATATGCAACGTAGTGTTCGTGGAGAAGTAATTGCTTCGACTTTTGATAGAGAACCACAAGAACACGTTAAAATTGCCAATATCGTATTAGAAAAAGCAAAACGTTTGGTAGAATGTGGTCATGATGTAGTAATTCTTTTAGATTCAATTACGCGTTTGGCTAGAGCTTATAATACAGTGCAACCCGCTTCTGGAAAAGTATTAAGTGGAGGTGTTGATGCTAATGCATTACAAAAACCAAAACGTTTCTTCGGAGCTGCTCGTAACGTAGAAAATGGTGGTTCATTAAGTATCATTGCAACTGCATTAACAGAGACAGGATCTAAAATGGACGAAGTTATCTTTGAAGAGTTTAAAGGTACT
Source organism: Flavobacterium branchiarum (assembly GCF_030409845.1). Lineage (NCBI taxonomy): Bacteria > Pseudomonadati > Bacteroidota > Flavobacteriia > Flavobacteriales > Flavobacteriaceae > Flavobacterium > Flavobacterium branchiarum. The sequence goes on from NZ_JAUFQQ010000003.1 coordinate 1,159,280, forward strand.
GGTAATATGGAGTTACAATTGGATCGTAAGATTGCTAACAAACGTATTTTTCCAGCAATTGATCTTACTTCATCAAGTACGCGTCGTGACGATATGCTATTAGATGAGAAAACATTACAAAGAATGTGGATCATGAGAAAATACCTTTCAGATATGAATCCTGTAGAAGCAATGGACTTTATTAATGATCGTTTCAAGAAAACTAAAAATAACGAAGAGTTTTTAATTTCAATGAATGACTAAAAAAAAGGGACTGAGGTTCTGAGTTATTAAGTAACTTAGATTTTGAGTTTTAAATATAAAAAAATGGCATAAGTTTAAATCCTTATGCCATTTTTTTTATGCCATATTGTTACAAGAGTAAAGAGTAAAGAGTAAAGAGTAAAGAGTAAAGAGTAAAGAGTAAAGAGTAAAGAGTAAAGAGTAAAGAGTAAAGAGTAAAGAGTAAAGAGTAAAGAGTAAAGAGTAAAGAGTAAAGAGTAAAGAGTAAAGAGTAAAGAGTAAAGAGTAAAGAGTTAGCAAAAAAAAAGTGTCAAATTCTACGAATTTGACACTTTTTTTTTGCTAAAAATCTAAAAATCTAAAAATCTAAAAATCTAAAAATCTAAAAATCTAAAAATCTAAAAATCTAAAAATCTAAAAATCTAAAAATCTAAAAATCTAAAAATCTAAAAATCTAAAAATCTAAAAATCTAAAAATCTAAAAATCTAAAAATCTAAAAATCTAAAAATCTAAATTATTTTTTATCAACTACTGGTCTGTTTTCTCTATTAGCTAAATCCCAAGCTATTACAAATGCCAATTGAGTTCTTTTTGTTAAAGCATCATACTCAATTTTTTCAGGTCTATCCCCTTTTTTGTGGTAATCTTCATGAACTCCATTGAACAAAAACACAGAAGGAATACCAAGTTTAGCAAAATTATAATGATCAGAGCGCTCATAAAAATGATTTGGGTCTTTTGGATCATTGAATTTAAAATCTAAATCGATCTTAGTATATTTTTCGTTTTGAGCTACTACAATATTATGCAAATCGCTAGATAGTCTATCGGCACCAATTACATAAACGTAATTATTTGAATTTGCATGTTCTACATCGCGACGTCCGATCATGTCGATATTAAGATCTGCTATTGTATTTGCTATTGGGAACAATGGATTTTCTGAGTAAAAACGTGAACCATGTAAGCCGTGCTCTTCTCCGGTAACGTGTAAGAAAAGGATAGAACGTTTTGGACCGTGCCCATCTTTTTTTGCTTTGGCAAATGCCTGAGCCATTTCTAGCAAGGCTACTGTTCCAGATCCATCATCATCGGCTCCATTATAGATGTCACCATTTTTCATTCCTACGTGATCATAATGAGCTGAAAGTACTACTATTTCATCTGGTTTCTCTGTTCCTTCAATATACGCCCAAATGTTTTCTGAATCAGGTAAGTTTTGGTTTCTTTTCGCATTTAAGTACGATGCAGGAATGTGTTGGTAATAATCTTTTGCTCCTTTAGGAAAAGTAACTTTATCTTTTTTATATTGATCGATAAGATAAAGACCAGCTTTTTTTTGTCCTTTAGAGCCTGTTTCTCTTCCTTCCATTTCATCTGAAGCTACAATATAAAGGTGCTTTTTTAAATCAGCAGCTGTTATAGTGTTTATATATTTGGTTGGATCTGAATTATCTTTTGCAACGACACCTTGAGTGTTTTTGCATGAAAACGCCGAAGCGATTAATAATAGAATTGTGATTTTTTTCATATTTGGTTTAGTGTATATTTATGAATGTGTAAAATGCATATAGTATCAGTAAAAATAAGATAAAAAATGAATTTATGAAGAGTAATATCATGCTTTTAAAAAATGATATTGTTCTTGTTTCTCCATAAAATCGGTGATGTGCAGGGAAAAAATAATAGAACATCCATGCTAACCCTATAAAAGTTATAAAATTAATTATAGTGTTTACAAAAGTAGAATCTATTAAATTGCCTATTTTGTTAATCGAGAATAGAATTAAAAAAAGGAGCAATAGAAACGAAAAATAATGCAGGGTAAAGATGCCGTGATCAAAATAATACCAACGTTTTTTATTATGAAAAAGCCATAAGAAGAATGCGAAAAATGGCATGATGATAAATAAAATTTTAGGGATATTATGTATAAAGTTTTCTATGAATTTATTGATTGCTTGTTTACCTGTGTTTTGATCTTTTATAACTTGCACTTTTCGGTTTATCCAATAACTAAAATCGGAAAGTTTTTCAGATTTTGTGCCATATTTTTGAACTGAGTCTAATTCTCTAACTGATTTATAACCAAATTTGATTAAACTTCCCTTTTGTGATTTGGGATTATTCAATACCTCTTGGATATCTTTTTTGTCTTCGTCAGATATTGTATTAGAGTCTAATAGGACTTTAATGTCTTTGTTGTTTTTTAGTGTATCTCTTATAACTGAAGTTTGTTTCTGGATACTATCAGAGTCAAAAGTCTCATTTACATCATCATTCACATGAACTGGAAACATTGCAATTAAAAGAAAAGTAACAAAACTTATAAAGATGTATAAACGAACTGGCGCTAAATAGGACAAGCGTTTTCCCGAAAGGTATTCTTTAGTTAGTGCAGATGGTTTAAATAAAAGGTTTTTGATAGTACGCCAAAAAGCGTTCTCATAATGCGTTAAATCTTCAAAAAAATGAATAAATAAATGGTGGAATGTTTTTCGAGTATCAGTGTTTTCTTGTCCACAATTGGGACAAAATTTTTGTTCAACAACATGCCTGCAATTTAGGCAGGTTTTATCTTTTCTTAAAGCACTTTTTGACATAAAGAATTTGGTTTGTTTTTTTTGGTTTGAGATAGTTATGATTTTTTTAAGACTTCATTTTTTAAAAAAAAAGTTTTTGAATATTCGAATGAATGTTTAGTGTATATTAATGAATGTATAAAATGCAAATACAAATAGCAAAAATAGCATGAAAAGCATATTTATGAATAACAATACGATGCTTTTAAGAAATGAGACTGTTCTTGTTTCTCCATAAAAACGGTGATGTGCAGGAAAAAAATAATAGAACATCCACACTAACCCTATAAATGTTAAAAAATTAATTACAGCGTCAATAAAAGAGGAGTTTATTAAAGCGCCTATTTTTCCAATTGAAAATAGAAACAAAAACAGTAGTAATAGAAACGAAAAATAATGTAAGGTAAATATACCGTGGTCAAAATAATACCAACGTTTTTTGTTATGTAAAAGCCATGAAAAGAATGCAAAAAGAGGCATAATAATAAATAAAACTTTTGGTAAATTATGTATAAAAGATTGTATGAATTTATCGAGAGCTTCTGCAGCGGTGTTTTGATCTTTTATAATTTGAATTTTTCTATTTATCCAATAGCCAAAATCCGAAAGCTTCTCCGATTTTGTGCCATATTTTTGGATTGAATCTAATTGTTCAAGAGATTTATATCCAACTTGTATAAAACTTCCATTTTTCGATTTGGGCTTACCAATGCTCACATGAAATGCATTTTTTTCATCTTTTGATATTGTACCAGTGTTAAATTCTATTTTTACTTCTTCGTTGTTTTTTAGTGAATCATTTATGATTGAAGCTTGTTTTTGGATATTTTCGGTACTAAAAGCTTTATTTATACTATGATCCACATGGATTGGGAACATTGCTATTAGAAGAAAAGTAACAAAACTAATGAAGATGTATAAACGCACTGGTGCTAAATACGACAAACGTTTGCCAGAAAGGTATTCTTTAGTTAGTGCCGCTGGTTTAAATAAAAGATTTCTAATTGTGCGCCAAAAAGCATTTTCATAATGCGTTAAATCTTCAAAAAAATGAATAAATAAATGATGGAATGTTTTTCGAGTATCAGCGTTTTCTTGTCCACAATTGGGACAAAATTTTTGTTCAACAACATGTCTACAATTTAGGCAGGTTTTATCTTTTCTTAAAGTGCTTTTTGACATAAAGAATTTGGTTTGGTTTTTTGGTTAGAAATAGTTTAGGGCTATTTCTTTAAGACTTCATTTAAAAAAAGTTTTAAATGTTCAAATGAGCGTTTTGCGGCTTTTTCATTATAAGCAGCCCCTTTAGAATTGTCATTTCCTGCTTCGGGGTTAGTAAAAGAGTGTACAGCATTTGCATAATAAACCATTTGCCAGTCGGCTTTGGTATCACGCATTTCTTGTTGAAAAGAATCAATTTCTTCTTTTGAAACATAAGGATCATCTGCACCGTGACAAACTAAAACTTTTGTGGTAATAGGTTGTGCTGGACGCTTACTATTTTTTCCTAAGCCACCATGAAATGAAACAACTCCTTGAACATTGAGATGACCTCTTGCCGCTTCAAGAGCACCTGTTCCTCCAAAGCAATACCCTATTATAACCGTATTGTTAACATTAGCACCAGATTTTACTAATTGTTGTAAGGCTAGGTTGATTCTATTTTGATAAATACTAAAATTGTTTTTGTAATACCCAGACAGTTTACCAGCTTCTGTATTATCGTTCGGATAGTTTCCTTGTCCATAAATATCTGCAATGAAAACATGATAACCTAGGTTGGCTAGGTCTTCTGCAATTTCTTTTGATGCATTATCTATTCCCTTCCAAGCTGGAAGTATTAAAATCCCAGGGTTTTCATTACTTTTTGTTGTCGGACTTATGGCTAGTCCATTTAAAACTTGACTACCATCTGTATATTTTACGGGTTTCAATTGTGCATTCATAATGTTGCAAAAAAGTAAAGAAGTGAATAAGAATAGGGGGAATGTTTTCATAGTTTCATAAATTTAAACAAATATTAGAAATTTAATGTTAAAAAAAAATTTGAAAAATAAATTTCTTCCAAGTTTTTAGATCAGGTAAAAATTAGTTACCAGGATGATATGTTTTTTCAGCATTTTTAATAACGTCTTCTTTGTAAAACAAGACTTCTTTAAATATTCCTTTTTGGTACATTTCGGCTTGGTCAATAAAGTGCTTTGAATTAGGGTCTCCGCTATTTCCTCCAGCCAATAATGATTTTGCTTTTATTTTGTTACCAAATTCAACTGCACAAACAAAGCTATTGCCGTTATATCCGTAACGCTTTTTGGAGTCATTTTGAAAGCTACTTTTGTATGAAGGTAAACTACCCCAAGAGCCAGGACCAAAAGCAATTGGTAAGCTTGGTTTAGAATCGTCATATTTTAGATCAATAGCACCGCTAGAGCGTTGAAAACGATTAATTTCACCCCAAGCTACTTTCCATGTTCCCCATTTTGATTTTAGTTCTTTTAAAACCGATTGTAATTGTGGGATTACTTGTTCTGTAGTTGCATTTTTTGCAAAATTTTTGGTATTTTCAACCTGATCCAATTCACCTTCATCAATATAGGCTTTTTGGATAATTGGATCTAATTTGTATGCCCATTCGACTGCTAATGTTGTTGCTACAGAATTTTCATTAGCATAGTAATCCCAATCTTTTAGAATAGCAATTGATTCGGCTAGAGCAGCATATTCAGGATCTGTAATTTTTAAGTTTTTTTCAAAAACAGTAATTAAACTTGGAATCAAAATTTCGAAAATAGATAATTTAGTGTCATATCCTTCGGCAATTACTTTGTCTAAGGTGTAATTGTTTCCTTTGCTAAATAATCGGACAGCATTTACTCCTCTAAAATTTTCGCCATCTGGAGCCATATAAGGCAAGAAGTTTTCTTTTTTCGGGCTGTTGTCTCCTGCAACTGTATACGGGGTAGAATTACAGTTTTGAAGCCATCCATTTGCAGGATTATATAAGTGTACAGTTTCATTTACTTCGTGCAAGCCTTTCCATTGTGTTGATGAAACTGAGCCATCGACTACTTTTGACCAATTGAGTTTTTTGTCTCTTATCGGGATAAAGTTCCCATGCCAGTATGCTATGTTTCCTTTGTTATCGGCATAAACGGTATTGTTAGAAGTATTGGCTTTTAAATCCATTGCTTTTTTATAGTCTTCAAAATTAGTGGACTTTGTTCTTACCCAGCTCTGAACAAGACTTGTCATCGACCGATTATTCGATTTTAAGCTAATCCATTTTCCATCACGTTGTGCCATAATTGGGCCGTTATTGGTGAAATACGTTTTGAATTTTTTAGGAACTAATTTTCCATTTTCAGCGTAACTGATTGTGATTTCCTTTTCGATAATCGGCAGTAGCTTTTTATCATATTCATAAAAGATTTTGTTGTTTTTGCGAACAATTTTTTCGGCATACATATCAGCAACATCTACATTTGAAGAGGTATGCATCCAGCCACAGTTCTCATTAAAACCTTGGTAAACAAAAAACTGTCCCCAAGTTACGGCTCCATACACATTTAAACCTTCTTCGCTTGTTACTTGGACTTCGGGTCTAAAATAAAAAGTAGTATGCGGATTGATGTATAAAATAGCATTCCCGTCGACTGTTTTTGATGGAGAAAACGCAAAGCCATTTGAGCCTGTTTGTACATTTTTTTCTCTTTCTACATAGGCTACTTTGTCATTGTTTCCAGAGTAAAACGCTTTTAATTCTCCAGTTGTAAGGTCAGCAGTACTTATAGCCCCGATACTTCCATCTGTCCAGAGTAAAGGAAACCAAGGTTCAAAATGTGTTAAAAGCGCTGGTTTTACTTCAGGGTGTTTGTGTAGATAAAAGTTGATCGCATCGGCATAGCTATTTAGAAGTTTTTTAAGCCAGACAGGAGCTTTTTTATAATCTGCTTTTGCCTCTTGAGTATCAATTAAAAGGCGTATTTCTAAATCATTATATAAAACCGCTTGTCCTTTTATTTCAGAAAGACGCCCGAGTTTTTCGATATAATTCATTTCGATTCGTTTAAAGTCGTCTTCGCATTGTGCGTAAAGCAAACCAAAGACGGCATCGGCATCGGTTTTCCCATAAACATGTGGAATTCCCCAATTGTCTCTAATTATAGTAACTTGCTGTGCTAGTTTTTCAAGACGACTAATCTCTTTTGGATTTATTTTTTGTGCCGTAATTTGTAAGCTTATGCAAGAAACAAAAAAGCTTATTTTTATTATTTTAATGTAATCGAACATAGTTATTTGATGTTAAATTTTTGTCCAGCAGTATAAATACTCATTTGAAGATTCTCTATTGAAATTAGATTGTTGTTTTTAGCTTTCACAATTCCTTTAGGATTTCTAACCACAATAACTTCGCTATCACCTGCAACTTCAACTTGATTGTTTCTAACAATAATTGCAGTGGCTTCATCAATTCCGATTCCTGTTAAAGTTGGGAACTCAACTAAAGCAGTTAGAAGTCGGTTGTAACGATTTCTTTTTAAAAAATGCTGATCGATAATAGCTGTTTTTAGTAAACCTAAACCCTCTGAAGTTTCTAGGTTATTGTATCTAATATTATCAAAAGTTCCTGAATATTCTTTTTGCAATTTTTGATTTCCAGTTATCATTTTCTCCGACATAACTGCTGCGCCTGCACTTGTGCCCGAAATGGTACTTCCGTTTTCATACGCTTTTTTTATAGCAGTTTTTATTGGTGTATTCTGAACAATATCCATAAATCGTGATTGATCGCCTCCACTTATAAAAATTAGTTTTGCTTTTTGTAGCGAGTCAGTTAAGGTTTTATTTTGTGCTGTTTCTTTATTAAAATTGAGCATGACAATTGGGTTTGTTGTCAATTTTAGCATTTGTGTTTTAAAAAAGATAAAAGAACTATCTGGTTCTTCACTTGACATTGGTAAAACAACGATGTAATCTTTTTTAGTTAAGTCGGCAACGTTTATGACTTGTCTCATTAAATTGTCGGATCGGTCTCCTCCTCCAATTATAAAAAGTTTTCCTTTGGGTGATTGTGCCTGAAGGAAGCAACTCATGAATAGGAGTGAAATCAATAATGGTGTTTTTGACAAGTATTTGAATAGTAGCTGGTTTTTCATGGTTTATTTGGTTTAGTTAAGGTATAGTTGCAATAAATCTTAAGAGCGATGTATTTACTATAAAAAGAACATCTTTTATTTTTTCTAAATCTACTTTTGAGGCTACATCTCGCATGGAGTGGTAATCTTCATGAAAACCACTGAAATAAGTCATAATAGGAATTCCTTTTTCAGAAAAAGACGCATAATCACTTCCGGTATGTCCGTTGGTTTCCCAAAGATCGAGTGTAAAAGGTTTTGAAAGTTTACTGTTGCTATAATTTACAATTTCCTTTAAATAACCCGTTTCTTTTTGTGTTCCAATACTTAAAACGCGGTGGGTTTTATCTTCTGGAGCACTTCTGGAAATCATATCCATATTAACAGCAAGCAGTATTTTTTGTTTTTTAAGATCAAAATTATCAATGAAATATTGACTTCCTAAAAGGCCCATTTCTTCTGCAGTCCATGAAGCAAATAAGATGTTGCATGGCGGTTTTATTTTTGATTCAGACCAGTTTTTGGCTAAAGCCAACATTCCGGAAACGCCCGATGCATTATCGTCAGCTCCATTATAGATTGTATCATTTTTAATTCCTAAATGGTCATAATGTGCACCTACAATAATAGTTTTGGTGCTATCTTTTCCTCGAATCATTCCTAAAACATTACGAACAGGAAAAGTTTTTGAATTTAGGGCTATTGTGAAATTAACTTTCGTGTTTTTTAATAGAATAGAAGCTGTTTTTAATTTCTTTGCGGCATCTTTTTCAACTGATTCGATTGAAATACCAGTTCCAGAAAAAAGTTTTTCGGCCGCTGATTTACTTAATTTAAAAATTGGAATTGATGTTGTAGTTCTGGTTTCTAAAGAATGAAAAATCTCCTTTTCTTTAGAATTTTTAGGTTTGTAATCCCCGTTTGTATCTATGATAATTAGTGCAATTGCACCTCTGTTTATAGCCGTTTGTAGCTTGATTTCTTCTAAATTATTCTCTTCTGGAAATAACTTTATAAATTTTTTATAGGTTACCGAAGTGCTGTCCTGATGACCTGGAAATCCTTTTAAAACAACGATAATTTTCCCTTTTACATTTATGTTTTTATAATCATCATAGTCTTCTTTGGGAATAGTTAATCCATAACCCGCAAAGACAATTTGTGCTTCATTTTGTAATGATTGCGCTATTGGGGTGACTTGAAAATCATTATCGGAAGAGAGTTGGATTTTTTCTGTGCTTCCTTTTATTATTTCAAAGGTTGTTTTATTTACGGTATGTTCACGGATTTTAAAGTCTTGAAAATAACCAGATTTTGAATAGTAAGGAATTAATTGATACTGTTGCATCATCGAAGCAATATAATCAGAAGCCATAAATCCTCCTTTTTGAGTTGCTCCTCGACCTTCCATCCAATCTGAAGCTAAAAAGGAAAGTGTTCCTGAAAAATCACTTTTGGATGGATTTGAAATTGTAGTTTGCGAAAACATGACTGATTTACAGAGTAATAAAAATACTGATAAAAGAAATTGTGATCGCATCTTTTCAAATTTATTAAGGTTGATTATAAAGTAATATTTCGCTTAAAAGCACAACCTAATTCAATAATAGAATCAGTTTTAGCAATTCCAGGAATACTATCAATTTTTTCATAGAGTATTTTTCTCATGTGTTCATGATTGGTAGCTATGATTTTTATGTAAAGGGTGAATGAGCCTGTTACAAAATAACATTCGGTAATTTCTGGAATTTCTTTTAAGGCTTGTATTACGCGATCGGAATCTGAATCTTTGTTAAGAGTAATTCCTGTAAATGATGCCCAATCGTATCCAATTTTTTTCTCATTTACAACAGGTTTAATTCCAGTTAAAATACCATTGTCAATTAGTCTGTTAACTCGTTGATGGACCATCGTGTTCGAAATTTTCAGTGTCGAAGCGATAGAGGAGAAGGCCATTCTGCCATCTTTCTCTAACTCTTTTATGATGCTAATATCGAATTCGTCTAATATATCCATTGTTTTCTTTTGAATTAAAAATGAGTGTTTCTGTTAGTTATAAAAGTAATTATTTTTTATGATTTTCAAATAGGACAAACCAGAATAGTTCTATTTAAATATGACTTAATTTTGTGTTAATAAAGTTTATATTTTGTAAAATAAATAAATTTTGAGTCATAATAACTTTTATTGTTGTGTGACATATAAAAATGGCTATTTTTGTAACTTAAGTTTAAAAAATAAATAATCATGCAGACAAAACAAAACCTTTCATCAAAATCAGAAGTCTTGATTGAAAAAGAAAATAAGTATGGAGCTCATAATTATCACCCACTTCCAGTTGTTATTGAAAGAGGTGAAGGTGTTTATGTTTGGGATGTAGATGGAAAGAAGTATTATGACTTTTTATCTGCTTATTCAGCAGTAAACCAAGGACATTGTCATCCAAGAATTGTGAAAGCAATGGTTGATCAAGCTCAAAAATTAACCTTGACTTCGCGTGCTTTTTATAATGACCAATTAGGTCCTTATGAAGAATATGTAACCAAATATTTTGGTTTTGATAAAGTCTTACCTATGAATACGGGAGCTGAGGCTGTTGAAACTGCGCTTAAAGTGTGTAGAAAATGGGCTTATGAAGTTAAAGGTATTCCTGAGAACCAAGCGCAAATTATTGTTTGTGAGAATAATTTTCATGGTAGAACAACTACAATCATTTCATTCTCAAATGATGAAACTGCTCGTAAAAACTTCGGACCATTTACTGATGGATTTATAAAAATAGAATATGACAATCTTGAAGCTCTTAAAAAAGCATTAGAATCGTCAACAAATATTGCTGGATTTTTGGTAGAACCAATTCAAGGTGAAGCTGGTGTTTATGTTCCTTCTGAAGGATATTTAGCAAAAGCAAAAGCATTATGTGAAGCGCATAATGTGTTATTTATTGCCGATGAAGTTCAGACTGGAATTGCACGTACAGGAAAATTATTAGCTGTTCATCATGAAAATGTACAACCTGATATTCTAATTTTAGGTAAAGCAATTTCTGGTGGAGTTTATCCTGTTTCTGCTGTTTTGTGTAATGACGAAATCATGAATGTTATTAAACCAGGACAACACGGATCTACTTTTGGAGGAAACCCCATTGCTGCTGCTGTTGCAATTGCGGCCCTTGAAGTAATTAAAGATGAGAAACTTGCTGAAAACGCGGAGCGTTTAGGTATTATTTTAAGAAAAGGTCTAAATGAAATTGCTGAAAGAAATAACTTAATCACGCTAGTTCGCGGTAAAGGATTATTGAATGCTATTGTAATAAATTGCGGTGAAGACTCTGATTTGGCTTGGGATATTTGTCTTAAATTCAGAGACAATGGATTATTAGCTAAACCAACGCATGGAAATAAAATTAGATTAGCGCCACCATTGGTAATGACAGAATCTCAAATACAGGAGTGTCTTGAAATTATCGAGAAATCTTTGAATGATTTTAAAATCTAAATTTAATAGTTACAAAATAGATATAAAAAAAACCATTCGTTTAACGAATGGTTTTTTAGGTTTATATTGGTTTTGCTTAGAAATTATATCCTGGATTCTGAGTAATTTTTTTGTTAGTATCCATTTCTTTTAATGGAATTGGGAAAACTAAATTATCAGCGTTAAAAAGAATCAAATCAGATTCATCTCCGGTTTCGCTAATATCGATAGAACGTTTTGTTCTTCTGATATCATGAATTAAAAATCCTTCCATTCCTAGTTCTAGTTCTCTTTCAAGTAAAATATCGTCTATAGTTACCGATGGCAAATCAGCGGCATTAGCTCTTGCTCTAACAAAATTTATATCGGCGAGTGGTGTATTACCAACATTGGTACCTTCTTGAAAGTTAGCCTCTGCTCTTATTAAGTACATTTCAGCCAGACGAATAATAGTGACATTTGCAAATTGATCATTAAATTTTGAAGTTAGCACTGTTTCGCTTGCTTCATCAAAATAATTAAAAGTGCCTCTTTCGTCATTAGGGTCTGTAAATTTTTCTAAATAATGATCTCTGATAGAAAAATCTCCTCCACGTCCACCATTACTCTGAGATGCGTAGAAAGTGTTTACATCGTTTAAACCAGTTTGTTTTGTAATTTGGATAGCAAATACATCTTCTGTTTGATCTGTTTCATGATTAAAAGCCGCAGTATAATTAGTAGATAAACGATGACCACTATTTTGGATTACATCATTTGCTGCGTCTCTAGCAGCAGCATAATTACTTTGTTGTAGATACACTCTAGCTAGTAGCGCTTTTGCAGCATACTTGTCTGCATAAAAAGTATTATCTTCTGGCAAATTAGTATAAGCAAGATTTAAACCGTCGATGATTACTTTATATACTTCTTCAACAGTACTTCTTTCTTTAGATAAATCAACGTTAAAATCGTATATCGCTTTATCTCTAATAACGACACCTAATTGGCTATTCGTTTGTCCTTTTTCGTAAGGTTTAGCAAAGAAACGAACCAAATCAAAATAAGCCAATGATCTTAAGAAGTTTGCCTCTCCGATCATAACATCTCGTTTGTTTGAATTTTTTACTTTATCGATATTATCGATAACTGTGTTAGTAGCATTAATGATTTCGTAACATCTAGAATAAGTTCCTTGAATAATTACATTATCGGCTAGCATTGATTTGTAGTACATTTGCTCAAGCTCACCGTAAGTACCAGTCCATTCTAAGTCAGTTGTTTCATCAGATGCACTAACGCCAAGTAAATCGGCATACAATAAAATTCTTCCGCCATAAGCGTTGCCATTGGCCGCTAAAGCATACGCACCTGTCAAAATTTGTGTTACACCTTCCTCAGTGCTTATTGTCTGATTAGCATCTTCTGTCTGTTTGGGATCAAGATCTAATTCGTTTTCGCAACTTGTCAGTAAGATTGCAAAAAGCATAAATAGTATTAATTTATATGATTTCATTTTTGTCGTATTAAAAATTAATATTTACTCCCATTGCGATTGTTCTAGCAGGAGGAGCTGAGTAAAATTCTTGGCCAATAGATTCATTATCATCTCGTCTAGCTTCGGGATCGTAACCACTGTAGTTTGTAAAGGTTAGTAAATTAACACCTGTGAAATATACTCTTAAACTGCTCATTCCAAGTTCTTTTGTTACATCTTTAGGAAGAGTGTATCCAAAAGTTAGGTTTCTTAAACGTACAAAGTCTGCTTTGTCTAAATAACGAGTAGAATTTTCAATACCATTTCCTTGACCATATCTAGCTTGAGGTACATTGGTGATGTCACCCGGTTTTTGCCAACGGTTTAGTTGATCAATTGTTTGATTATCAAAATAATCTCCTGCTGTTGACATGTACTGACCAGCTGAGTTATAGATGCTTGCTCCCCATTCTCCTTGAAATGTAAATGTAAAGTCAAACCCTTTATAGTTTATTGTATTGGTTAAACCAGCCATTAACGTAGGGAAAGGGTTTCCTGCTATAACCCTAGACGCTTCACTATAGTTGTTTGTAGTGCTTCTATCGATGGTTCCATCTGCATTTTTAGTGTTTTTTACAAAAAGAGCATCACCATTTTGAACATCTACACCACCATATTCTACCAAGTAAAAAGAAGAAATGTTTTCTCCAACTCTATTAATTGTTGGTGTTGATATGATATCTGTATTGTTGTTAGGTAAAGATTTTACTTTCGATTTATTTGTTGTCAAATTGATACTTGTATTCCATTTGAAATTTTCTGTTTCAATGTTTTTTGTGTTCAAAGTAAATTCGAAACCTTTGCTTTCTACTTCACCAATGTTTTTATTAATTGAAGGTGTTGTACCTGCACCTGAACTTAGAGCTAATGGTACACTAAAAAGGAGGCCATCAGTGTTCTTTTGATAATAATCTACTTCAAAATTGATTCGGTTTATAAACCCAAGTTCAATACCTATATCGGTTTGTGTTGATTTTTCCCAAGTAAGTTCTGGGTTTCCTGGTTGTTGAAATGTAAGTCCAGATTTTAGATTATATGGATTCGTTTGATATAATTGACGAGAAGCAAAATTTCCTATCTCTGCATTTCCAACTTTACCCCAACTTCCTTTCAATTTTAAATAGGTTAAAACGGTATTGTCTTTTAAGAAATTTTCTTGCGACATAACCCAACCTGCTGAGAATGCTGGGAATATTCCAAATCTTTCATCTTTTCCAAAACGAGATGATCCATCACGACGGATACTAGCCTTGAATAAATATTTATTGGCATATGCGTAATTGAGTCTTACGAATTGTGAAACAAATGTAAAATCAGTTTCGCTACCATGCCCTTCGTTAACCTCTGCACCGCCATCTACAGTTTGAAAGCCATCATTAGGGAAATAAATACTACCAACATCTTGGTAACGGCGATTGTATTTATTGAATTCCATACCTACTAATGCATTTACAACATGATTTTCTCCAAATACTTTATCATAGGTAAGATAATTACTTGAAACATAATTTTCAGTATTTACAGATGTAGCAAATACAGCCCCATCTGTGGCCATAAAAGGAGCATTTTTTCCTTGCCAATAATCTTCGGTTTGAGATAAAAGGTCGTATGAAAAATCAGAATTAAATTTCAAAGAAGGTAAAATTTTATATTCACCATATACTTTTCCAATAACTCTTCTCACAATAGTTTTCCAGAATGTATTGTCTTTAACTAATAAATAATTCGCATATTCTGTATTTGGATTTGCAGTTCCATCAGGTAATCTTGCAGGCGAAATTGGTGCTTGTGCAACAGATTGTAGCGGGGTAGCAAATGCATTGTCATCTTGAACTCTATGAATTATAGATCTTGAAAAACCGATGTTCATACCAGCAGTAAAACGATCTGATACTTTATGTGATACATTAGTTCTAGCATTAATTCTTTCTAAATTATTACTGTCAACAATTCCGATAGTTTTGTTATATGCTCCAGAAAAGTAGTATTTAGTTTTGTCATCACCACCAGAAACAGAGAAATCAGCGTCGGTAGTATACCCCGTTTTAATAGCTTCTTTTTGCCAGTCGGTATTTACTTCTCCATTTCTCCAATCCGTTCCTTGTGATAAAAAATCTAATTCTCTTTCCACTCTAGCTAATCTGCCTACGTTTGTACCAGCTTCTCTTAATAATTCTACATATTGTGTTGCGTTCAACCATTTTCTTGTGTGAGTGGCTTCGCTAACTCCTTGAGAAAGATTTATAGTAAAAGTTCCTTTACCGTCTTTACCTTTTTTAGTTGTTATAATAACGACTCCATTAGCACCTCTAGCGCCATAAATAGCTGCAGAAGAAGCATCTTTAAGTACATCAATAGATTCTATCTCGCTTGTACTTAAAGTTAAAAGAGGGTTTGTTGGTGCTCCATTTCCTGATTCGTCATCTGTAATTAAAGGAATTCCATCCAATACATACAAAGGTTGTGTACTAGCACTAATACTGGCAGCACCACGTACTCTAATGTTCATTCCACCATCTACTTTACCATTGGTTTGAGTAACTTGTACTCCTGCTAATTTACCAACCAAAGCATTTTGAAAATTAGAAACAGGGACTTGTTGAATGTCTTTTGCGGTAACACGCGCAATATTATCAGTCAAATTCTTTTTAGTCTGTGTTCCATAACCTACAACCACCACGGCATCTAGTTCATTTTGAGTCTCGGTTAATTCAATTGTCATCATATTTGATGCTGACACCTGAACGGTTGTAAAACTCACATAGCTCGCAATTAAAACATCTCCCTTTTTTGCTTCTATTTTAAATTTTCCATCAAAATCAGTTTGAGTACTGTTTTTTGTTCCTTTAACGATAATATTTACTCCAGGAATTGGAATTTTCTTAGTATCGGTCACTTTACCGGATATGAATCCTTCTTGTGCATTGGCTACTTGCATTATTAGTACCGACAAAAGCCACAAATAATACTTTAAGTTAATTTTCATTTTTTTAAAGTTTAAGGTTAATATTCAAATGTCTTAAATATATGTTAATTTATACTTTTTTTTAACATAAAATATCACAAATAATTAATGTTTTGTGTAAATCGTAACAATTTTGATTCAATTTGCGCAATTCTGTTAAAAACAACTGAGGTAATTATCAATAATTTAATTTTTAGATAGTTTTATTTGTTTTTATTATTGCTATTTAACTTTTTGACTGTGTTATTTGTGTGTTTTTTCTTTGTTTGTTGGTTTTAAATTGTCTTTAATGTTAAAATGCGTTTGTTTTAAGATATTGTTTTGGTCATGATTAGTTAAAAAATAAAAAATAACAACTATTCTTTTTTATTATTTCTAATTGATGTCTCCTTAGTTTTTTCATTTTCAATAAGTTGATTGATTGTTTTTTTTCTTCTTTGTGGGATAGATTAATGAAGAGGCTTTTGTTAATTTAAAAATGGCTCTTAAATTATTATTTGACACAACAATTGACTCTTCAGATTGTAGTAAAGTAGATTTCAAATTCTATTTGATACATTTTTATAATAGAGTTAAAAGAATTAAGCTTAAATTTATGTATCTAAAAAAAAAACATATTAAACGATTGATGCTAAGAATGTTAAAGTAATTTTATTGAAATAATAAGTAAATAAAGATTTAGATATGAAAGATCTAGCAGTTTTTATTCTATGTGGAGGGAAAAAATCTCAAGAGCAATCAGATAAAGGATTAGTCTTGTTTAAAGACAAGCCCTTTGTCGAACATATTATTAAGGCAATTTTACCTATAACAAATAATATACAGTTAGTTACAAATAGTACTGATTATGATTATTTGGATTATAAAAAGATTAGAGATATTGAAATTGACAAGGGGCCTTTGGGGGGGATTTATACCGCTTTGTATTATTCTGAAACGGAGTTTAGTATAATTTTGAGTTGTGATATTCCTTTGATTTCTACTGAATTATTAGCTGAATTAATTGAAAAACATGATGATGAAGCTGTAATTACGGTCTTATCTTCGGAGAGTCGTATACATCCTTTGATTGGGATTTATGCAAAAAAAATTCTTCCAGATATAAAAGAAGCAATTGATAGGGGAGATTTAAAATTAATGAATCTGATTGTAAAAGTACCACACCAAATTATCAATTTTGATGAAAATCAAAATCAAAAATTTATTAATATTAATTCACTAGATGAGCTAAATGATCTTGATGCTAATTTAAATTCGATATTATGAAAACGAAACTGTCTTTAAATTAATTGCTTTATTTCTATAGCTTATTTTAAAAATTACTTTGTTTTATTTAGGCTGTCATAATAAAAAAGGGTTTAACTTTTAAAGTTAAACCCTAATCTAAGTTTATTTTTTCTTTTTTGATTTCGACTTTTTAGCCTTCTTCTTGGCTATTTTTTTTGCTTTAGCTTTTTCCTTTGCCTTTTTAGCTTTTTCTTTCTTTTTTGTTTTTGCTTTAAGTTTAGCTTTTTTGGCTTTCTCTTTTTTCTTGTCTTTTTTAGCTTTTTCTTTTTTCTTAGCTAATTTCTTTTTTTCTTTCTCTTTATCCTTGTCTTTTTCTTTCATCTTTTTTTTCTTTTTAGATTTTGATTTCTCTTTTATGATTTCATCAATTGCTCCAACAATTTTACCTGTACTAGGGGCTACAACTTTCTTCTCTTTTGTTGTAGTATTAGTCTTTTCTGTCTTTACAGCTTCTTTAGCTTCTGGAGGTGCTATTGGTGGTGTAGTTACTTTTTTTGCAGGAACACTTGGAGGTGTTTTTACTGCTATGGGAGTAGTTGTAGTTCCAGTTTCAGTAACGGGTTTAACTGGTGCTACTTTTTTTACAGGAGCTTTTTGTACAGCTTTTGTAACTGTTGCTCTTTTTACGGGTGCTTTGGTTGGAGCTTTTACTGCTGGCTTGGTTTCTTCTTTTTTGGTTTCTACTATTGGCTGCACGTTATCTGCCTTTGGTAAATCAGTATTTTGAGGAGTAGCCTCTGTTGCTTTTTTTTCCATATGATGTTGGCTTTATAATTGAAAAGTTCTGAAGTTAGTAATAGTGAAAGATTGACAACATGTTTAAATTGTTAATTTCCAGTAAAGTAAATATAAACAATAAAGATGTACGGTAATGTTAAGTTTTCCTCAATCTTATGATTAGTCCATTATATCAAAAAAAACACCCTTTGATTTGAATCAAAGGGTAAATATGAGATTGTATAGTCTAATATGAATAGGCTATTTTTTTGAAGTAAAAATTCTTGGATTTATAGAAATCATTAACCAAGCCCAATTGTTGGCATGTGTTGCATCTCCATTTTTTAAAAACTCTAGGGTTTTAGAACCAAACATTTGCGAGTAGCCACCACTAACATTAATATCCTTCTTAAAGGCATATCCAAAAGTTAAATCAACTTCAGTGCCTAAATAAGAATCAAGTTTTTCATTTGCAGGAGTTATAACTTTATTAGGAGCATTAAAGACATGCGGAATTAAAGCAAATTGCCATTTGTTGACATTGTAGCTTAATTTTAAATATGCATCTTGTAAACCTACACTGTTTTGATGATTACCAACATAAAAGTAATCCATGAAACCATTAAAACCATGGTTTGTTCCGAAAAGTGGACTGAATGATTTTACAACTGTGCTTCCGTCATTTGTGTCTTTTCCAGATAAGAATTCATATCCTAACGAAGCTTTAAAGGTATTTGTTATTGCATAACCAAGATTTGCTCCAGCGTACCATGCACTAACGCTTTTATTTGCACTTTTGCCGGTTTGTCCATAAACACCAAGATTAGCATCAAGTTTGGTAGTTTTATAGGTTAAGTACGTTCCAAAGGTTTGTTTGTAATCTATTAATAATTTATTCTCTAGATTCGCATATTCATAACCTGTATTAAGCATTAATAAGCTTATACCCAATGCATCTACATTAGTATGATACCAAGCATATTGCATGGCTTTATAGTTAGAGATCGTGTAGGGAGTTTCGATTACATTTTCTGCGTTAGCGTTGTATGCCACTCCTAAATCCAATTGATGGTTTTTTGGGTGAAAACTTACCAATACTGCATCATGACTTTGTCCTTGTTGTGCCCAATCTATTTCTCCAAGAATACGTTGGTTATCATAGGCAAGAACTTGACGACCAACACGAGTACTCCACTTTTTGTCAAATTCATATTGTGCCCAACCTTCAAATACAGCAACACCATTTTTATCAGCAACATTAGCATTTGCAACATCTCCCCAAGTTCTGGTGTTCTGAAGCGTTAATTTTACTTTTAATTGATCTTGTGCAAAGTTTAAATTTAATCTCGAACGTTGGGAGATAAAAGACGTTCCGTCTTGGTCTTCAGGTAAAAGCGTTTTATATCCGTTTCTAAATTCGTAACGGGGTCTTAATTGTAAATTTGCATCAAATTCTTGCGCTTGTACAGTAATGCTTATTATTCCTAATAGTAGTATAGAGATAATTTTTAAATTTTTCATAATTTGGTTATTTAAGGATAGCATAAAATTAAAATATCGTCACCGTTAGTTTTCTGATAAAAATCATGAAACCAGTGTTTTATATTAAAATAATGCGATCCCTTAATTTACATAATCAAAGTATGTTCTATTTGTGATTTTTGCTTTGAGTATATTGCTTTCAGTAGTGCTTATTGAGGAGAGTTAAAAAACTATTGCAACATAAATAAGCCTTATCAAACTGAATTACTATTTTAATTGTTTGGTAGATACTGAAAAGGGAAAAGCAGGAGGTATTAAACGTATTGTAGAAAATACGATAAGGGAGGTATGGTTAATTTGTAGTTTATTAAGTACTTACGTTTTTTTGATCTAACTTAATTGGTACGTTTTGAAATACGTATAAATACGTGTTTTTTTAATAATGATTATGTTTGTATCAAAGCGTATTCAGTAGCTTTGTTGGATAGCTCCATTAGATTTTTTACTTTGAGTTTTTTCATCAAATTAAAACGATGAACTTCGGCTGTTCTTTTACTAATGTTTAGCGTTTCTGCAATTTCTTTGTTTCCTTTTCCTGCTAATAACAATCTAAGAGTTTCTTTTTCTCTTTTAGTAATTGTGACTTCATCGTTTAAAGACTGTTTTAAATCGTTATTGAAATCATTACGGAGAAGTTGTTTGATTAATATAGAAGATACATCCCCGCTGTAGTATTTGCCACCTTGAAGTACTGTATGTAGTGCTTTTAGAAATTCTTCCTTACTAGAACCTTTTAATAAATAACCATCTGCACCTGCTTTAATAGATTTTAAAACACATTCTTCAGAGTCATACATGGTTAGTATGATTATTTTAACAAGTTGATTTTGTTCTCGAAGTTTTTCGATTACCTCTATGCCGGTTAGGAGTGGCATTCGAATATCTAATATAAGTAAATCGGGCTGTTTATCAGTAACTACTTCTAGTGTTTTTAAACCATCTGCAGCTTCGCCAACAACATCAATATTAGATTCGTTTTTTAATAATGATTTAATCCCATCTCTTACAAATACATGGTTATCTGCAAGAACAACACGAATAATATCTGCCATCTTACTTAATATTTAAATTAAATTTTACGTATATTCAGCTAGGTTATTATGCTAATATACGTAATTCTTAATTTTCTAATATTTTTTTGTACCCTTTATTTATGCGTTTTGTTTTATTTTTTTGAAGCTGTTTGTTTTTAAAGTAAAAACGATGAAGGGTAAACGATAGTTTATAGGTCTAATGAGGCTTTTATTAATCCAAGATTTTTTTTGCTATAATTTATCTTTAGTGCTTCTTGATGCCCTTTGTCAGACATTTTGTCCCACGTTTTTTTGATGATGTTTTTAAGTTTTTCCTCATCGTGTTTGTGGACAAAAGGATCTAGGTAATATTCTAAAAAAACAAGACAGATGACATCTTCTAATAATTGGGTTTCAGAATCTTTTTTAAGTAATTTTTTCTCGATCAAAAAAGAAACACGAGCGATAAATTCAGTATTATAACCAGACTTTTCTAAAATCAATGCAGTTGTCTTTGCGTGGAACTTTTTTAAATCTTCTCTCCATTTTAAATATCCTACGCGATCCATTGGGTAGGATTCACGTGCCACTTTCCATCTGCATATGTGTTGCGCTTTAGATGCAATTTGTATTTCTTCGGATGCTTCAGGGGAAAAATCCATCAATCTAGTATACATCCTGTTAGAGTATAATAGCTCCTTAGGATACGTGCTGTTATTGTCTGTTTCCTGATTTGGATCTTGAGCATTTTCAGCATCAATCCACTCGCTTGCTTTTTGAAAAGGTGTTGTCATTTAAATGAATATATAAAACCAAAGGTACTTAAATTAAGACATAGTACTAATTTAAAAGACAACATAAACAGTGCTTTTGTGTTAGAGTTTATACTACATCTCGATTGTTTGGCTTATTTTTTTATTGTAAATTAGCTTTATGTTTATTTGTGTAAAGTAAGCAAACCTCTTATTTAATTGTGCTTTTCAATTTAAAATTAAATCTATGAAAAAAATATTTTTATTAGTCGCCATCTCCATTTTTTCATTTAGTTGTAGTTCAACAGTGAAACCCTTAACTCAACCAAAAGAAGAAAATAAGACCACTATGAACACAAATAAAGCAGATGAATATGATGGTTCTACATTCTTTAAGGCTACGGGAAATGAGCCATTTTGGGGGGTGAAAATTGGAAAAGAAACTATTACGTTTACATCTTTAATCGAAGGATTAGAAGAAATTAGTGCTCCATACGTAGAGCCGATAAAAGCAATGGATGCAAATGTAAAGTTGTACCGTTTTAAAACTAAAACTGGAAGTATGAGTATTACTATTCAGCAAATGGATTGTACAGATACCATGTCTGATGATAAATCACCCTATAATGTTAAAGTAGAGGTTACGAATGCTAGTGATGGTAGTATCCAAAAAATGGAGGGTTGCGGAAAATATATTACAGATTATCGTTTGCATGATATCTGGGTTTTAGAGCAACTAAATGGAAAAAAAGTAACTACTGCCGATTTTCAACGTGAATTGCCAAGAATTGAAATCAATAGTGCTGAGAATAGGTTTATGGGATTTGGAGGATGTAACAATGTTAATGGTGGTATCTTTTATGAAAAAGATTTGTTGCGTTTTACAAACGTAATATCAACATTAATGGCTTGTGGGAATAACAATAAAGAAGATGACTTTTTACAAGCACTTCAGAGTACAACAACGTATACTATAGGAAATAATAGGTTGTCATTGTCAAATCCATCAGGGTTGCTTTTGGTTTTTAAAAAAGTTGATTAGTTATTGTTTTAATTAAGCTTCGACTCCGCTCAGCCTGACAAATAGTTTTTTGATTTATCTTATCCTTCTTATGGGGATTGAAGGGTTTTTAGATTTAATTAATCGGGCTTCGACTCCGCTCAGCCTGACAAAATAGTTTATTGACACTATCTTGTCCTTGTGATGAGGTTGAAGGATTTTTATATTTAGTTAATCGGGCTTCGACTTCGCTCAGCCTGACAAATAGGTTATTGACACTATCTTGTCCTCCTGAGCGGAGTCGAAGGGTTTTGCATATTAACCTAATATCTTAGCGCCTTAGCTACTTAGTAACTCAGCACCTTAAATTAAGGGTTTAACTTATTCCAACTCTTCTGTTTGGTCATCGACAAAATCTAATTCTAATGCTCTTACCGTTTGAACTGCATTTCCTGCGATTCCGCGAATAGAACCGTACATTCCTAAAGTATTATTAACTACTTTTTCTATTTGTTTTTCGCGTTGTTTCCAAATACGTTGCATGGCTCTTTTTTCTGAATCTAAATCGCTTTGCATTTGTGTAAATCCTTCTACGATGCCTTCAATTTGTAAACGAAATTCGTTAGTAGTTAAGAAATCGTATAACATGGCCATTTTATCACCTTTGTTTTCTTGTGCTTGTACAGCTTGACTTACTTGGATTAATGACTGACGTAAAACGGCACTTAATCCTTTAAATTCTTCGTAAGTACATATCCATATTCCGTCACGCATTCCCATACGATCCATTCCTGCAGGCATCACTTCGGTAACAAGAACCCCGATATTGGCTTTTTTGTCTCTAATGTCGTTTTTGAATTTTTCAATCCAAGCCGGTTGGAAGGCTTTAGTACGCTTACTTTCGTAATAAATAGTACCACAATTTTGTACTTCGCGAGTATTTACTATTTGTAAGCAATCGGCTCCATTGGCTCCCTTTTTAACTTCATCAATACTATCTAATGGGAAATTAGAAGCTAGCCATTCTTCAATAGCCAATTCCATTACTTCGCCTTGCAGTTGCATAGAACCTTGCTCTTGCTTGCGTTTCATTTCTTCGATCAGTTTCTTTTGGTCGTCCGATTGTTTTTGGTATTCTTTTATTTTTAACTCGTTCTTTTCTTCTTCTTGTTTTCGAATTTTATCTCTTTCTAGAACTAAGGTAGCATTGAGTTGTTTTTGAGATTCGGCTTCGATTGCTTCTTTCATCTCCAACTTTTCACGTTGAAGTTTAGCAATCTCACCTTCCATTTTATTTAATTCTCGTAACTTTTCAGATTTCTCCGAAAGTTCTTTTTCCATCGAAAGTAAACGGTCTTTGTTTTCTTCTTCGAGCTTCGTTTTTAGTTTCTCTGTTATTTCTTTTTCAGCTGTTTTTTTCTCGCGCTCTAAACGTTCAGCAAAAAGTTCGTTTTCGTGTTTCTTTTTAGCTTCAAATTCGGATTTGGCTTTTTCAAATTGCTCATTTTTGAGTTCTAATTCTTTTGTTTGAGCTGTGGCTTTTTGCTGGAATTCTTTACGAATACTGTCTTCTAATTGGTGTTTTAGAATGTCATTTACGTCGATTATTGTTCCGCAATTTGGACATTGAATTGAAGATTGCTCAGCCATTTTTTGATGATTTTTAGAAGTACTATTATTTTTTGCTAAGGTATTTAAAAGTTAGCTATAAGCATAATGTTTTCTCCTTTCGGTTTCCAATTTTTGATAAATATGTAAACTTGTATTTCGTGTTTTAATTTACAATTTATCTTTTTTTAAGGGGATTATACTAAGCGAATTAGGTTGTTTTATGATTTAATTACTCAAGATATGGAGCTGTTAAATGAATATTCTTGGGAAAGATATGGTGATTTTCTAGAAGTTGAAGGAGTAGAAGGGAAGGAGCATCGCAAAAACGTATTGGATTACGTTGTTAGAGAAGACTCATCAAGATCGATGAACTATCAGTTGGATTTAATAAAAAAGGCGGTTTTAGCAGTGTCTAAATTTTACATAAAAATAGGTGTTTCTGAGCTTTTGGTGGAATTAAATACTGATGAATTATTTTTTAAGTTTTGACCTAACAGTTTTTTTAAGCTGTCAGGTCTGCGCTTAAATTTTAATCAATAATTATATTTTGGCTATAAAATCTGAGTTGTTTTATAAACCTGAATTTGGGACGCAAGATAAGTTTCGCTACTGGTAACAAATTCTTGTAAGTAGGATTGATTATTGTGTAAATCAAGCCCTGCTTGGTCTGTCCATTCTTCCCAAATGATATAAACGTTATCTGAATTGTGTAAATCATAACGAATACAAGCAGCTTCTTTTCTAGTTTGATTCACTAGATTTTCGATCATGGTTTTAACTTGTTCGTTGTTTTCTTTTTTGCTTTTAATGATGGCTGTTATCGAAATCATGTTTATACAGTTTTAAAAAGTTGTTCTAAATGTGTAGTATATTCCTGCTTAAAGATAGCAATATTTTCTGGAGTTGCTCTTTTTTCGACATCGTGAAAATGAAAACTTTCTAATTTTTCCATTCCTGTAAATTTATTCATTTTATGAAAACCAAACATTACTCCATCATCAACAGAGGTTTGTTCAAAGAATTCTCCTGGGAGTGTAAATGCTGTTTTAGGTGCATTCCAACTTGTGGTAAGCATGTATTTGCGTCCGTGTAAAAGGCCGCCTGTTCCGTAGTTAATGTCTGGATTTACGCGACTTCTTCCGTCACTTTTGTAAATTCCGTTGTTATGTCCAGCAGTAAAAACATCATCAATATATTTTTTAAAGCCGTTTGGTAATTGAAACCACCAAATTGGTGTATGGTAAATGATTAAATCTGCCCAAACAAATTTGCTTACTTCTTCTTGTAGATTTATTTCGTCGTTTATATTGGTTGTTTTTATTTCGTATTTGCTGTTTTGTGACAGAAACTCTGTTGTCCAGTCCTGAATGGTTTGATTGAATTTTCCTCCTGAGTGAGCAAATTTCTGTCCGCCGTTTATTATAAATATTTTTTTCATTTTTAATGCTCTAATGTGTTATTGTTTTTTGTGTGAGGGGTAGTAGCGGTATCCTTTTGTTTTTTCTTTTAAAAAATAAAAGATTTAGCGGATGACCCGACCCGCTTTTTTTGCGGGTCACACCCTGTAGATTCTTATTTTGTTTTTGAGATTGCTTGGTTAATGAAATCAAGTTCTGATGCTGATAAATCAAAAGCCATTGCTTTTGCATTAGAAATTGCTTGTTCTGCATTTCTGGCTCCTGCTAAAACAATCGTGATTCCTTTTTGTAAGCTTGTCCAACGCAATACTAATTGGGCTAGCGTTGCATTTTTGGTGTTGGCTAATGAGCTTAGTTCTTCGACTAATGTTTTTACTTTGGCAAGATCGAATTGACTAAAATAGCCGTTACGATGGTCGTTGTCTTTTAGCTTGCTATCTGTAAAATATTTACCGGTTAGTAGTCCTCTTTCCATTGGGCTATATGCTATTATGCCAATGTTTTGAGACGTTGTAAGCGGAATTAAATCGGCTTCGATACTACGATTTAGCATGCTGTAGGAAACCTGATTTGATGCTAATTGTATTGTTTTTTGTGCTTCTTCTATTTGTGCTACGTCATAGTTACAAACTCCTGCGGCTCTTATTTTTCCTTGTTGGATTAATAATTCCATGGTTTCCATAGTTTCGCTAATAGGTGTTGTTGCGTCTGGCCAGTGTATTTGCAATAAATCGATATAATCGGTTTGTAAACGTTTTAAACTTTCTTCGACTTCCTTGATGATATTTGCTTTTGAAGCGAATTGGTATACTGGTACTTTTTTGCCATTGTCATCGGCATCAAAAAAGAATTCTCCCTTGCCTTGATTACTGCCATCCCAAACTAATCCAAATTTTGAAAGCAGTTGTACTTTCGATCTATCTTGTGTTTTTAGTGCTTCGCCAATCATTTCTTCACTCAATCCAAAACCATAAAAAGGAGCTGTGTCGAGTGTTGTCACGCCATTGTCGATTGATGCGTGTATGGATGCTATGGAGTCTTTCTTTTCGTTTCCGCCCCACATTGTGCCTCCTATGGCAAATGCACCGTATGTTATTGCTGATAATTCGAGTTCTGTATTGCCTAATTTTCTATATTCCATGATGCTATGTTTTTTACTTTAAAATTTATTTGGCAAAATTATACCAAATTTAAGAGTTTTAATTGGTATATATTTTCGTTTATTAGGTATATTTGCACCGCAAAATAGGTTGTGCAGAAAGTGCAGGTAATTAATTATATTGATTAGCTTGTTTGATGTAACCTAAATTGCAATAAATGTATACTCATGAAAAAAGAAAATTTATACGAACCTTTTACGGTTTCTTTTGAAACGTTAACTGAATATCCTGATGTGGGTGACCGCCATAATTTTTTTGAATTGGTTTACGTATTATCTGGAACGGGTTCACAATGCATCAATAAAAATATATTTGAATATGATGGTGGGCATTTGTTTTTGCTGACACCCGAGGATTGCCATAACTTTACGATTAAGACCGAAACGCAGTTTTTCTTCTTGAGATTTAATGATATTTATTTGAAGAATTCTAGTTTGCAGAATGAAAATATTCAGCGATTGGAATATATTCTTCAAAATGCCAATCATCAGCCTGGATGCATCTTAAAAAATGATTCTGATAAAATTTTGATTAAAACAATGATCGAAGCTATTATTCGCGAACATCAGGATAAGGATGTTTATAATAAAGAATTGATTCAGCAATTGGTGAATACCTTGATTATTGTTGTTGCTCGAAATATTGCGAAGTATTTGCCTGAGCAGGTAAATATTGGTTGTGAGGCTAAAGCGATGGATATTTTGCAGTATATTCAGAATAATATTTATTATCCTGAGAAAATAAAAGCAGAATCGATTAGTGAGCATTTTGGAATTTCGGGAACTTATTTAGGTCGTTATTTTAAGAAACATGCTAACGAAACGATGCAACAATACATTAGTAATTATAAAACAAAACTAATTGAACATCGTTTGCAGTTTAGTGAAAAACGCATTAATGAAATTTCTTATGAGTTTGGTTTTACCGATGAAAGTCATTTCAATAAGTTCTTTAAAAAACAAAAAGGCAATAGTCCTTCGGAGTTTAGGAAACTGGTCAGAATTAGTGCTTGATTGTGTTTTTTTAGCTTATTTGCTTGATATTCTTTGGATCTATTAGATGATTTTTTTGATTACACGTAGTTTATGAGTGTGTCTGTTTGTTTCTGGATTATAAATCCCTAAGTGATCTAAACGGTCAATTCGAACTTTTCCACTGGCATGAATGATGTAATTGTTGTCCATGATTATAC
The DNA here is from genome assembly GCF_030409845.1 of Flavobacterium branchiarum. Taxonomy (NCBI): domain Bacteria; kingdom Pseudomonadati; phylum Bacteroidota; class Flavobacteriia; order Flavobacteriales; family Flavobacteriaceae; genus Flavobacterium; species Flavobacterium branchiarum. Next base: position 1,186,870 of record NZ_JAUFQQ010000003.1, read on the forward strand.
CTACGTGGGTGATGTTTCCTTCATCATTATCAAAAAAGGCCAAATCGCCTGCTTCACTTTCTTCTATAAAACTCAAAGGATCTCCTTCTTTTGCTTGTTGCGAAGCATCACGTTGAATTTTGTACCCGTTTAGTTTGTAAACCATTTGTGTAAAGCCTGAGCAATCTATCCCAAAAGGAGTTTTTCCTCCCCAAAGATAAGGTGCGTTTAAATACATGTAGGCTGTATTTATTAAGCTGTTTTTTGATTTTATTCCGCTTATTTTTGTGCCTTCAAATTCAAAATTCGAAGTGTTAATTTCGCCATTATTCAAGAATGTTAGCGATGCACCAAGGGGAATTGGTAATAACAGATTATCGGGTGATGTTATGTAGTCTATTAAATCGGCATTTAAAATAGGTGCGTCTGATGATAGTAAATTATAACTAGCTTCAGATATTAATTGGTATTGTTTGGAATCAACCCAACCTTCGTAATTATCGAATTGGATTTTAATTTTAGACCATTGATTTTGCTGTTCTAGAATTTCGAAATGTTCTCCAAATAATAATTGGCTAACAATTTCGCTTCTATCACTTGGTTCAAATCGAACAGGCACTATGGCTAGATTACAAATTCCGAACATTTAGTGTATTTTATAAGTTAATAATCAGGAGTTATTATTTGTAAATAACTCCTGATTTATGATTATTTAGGCTCTTTCGATTACAATTGCCGAAGCTCCACCACCACCATTACAGATAGCAGCGGCTCCAATTTTGGCATTGTTTTGTTCTAAAACGTTGATTAAAGTTACGATAATTCTAACTCCTGAACAACCTAGTGGGTGTCCTAATGAAACGGCACCACCGTTTACGTTTACTTTATCGTTATCTAAACCTAGTATTTTTGAATTTGCTAATCCAACAACAGCAAAAGCTTCGTTGAATTCGAAATAATCTACATCGTTAATTGAGATTCCTGCTTTGTCTAGTGCTTTTGGTAATGCTTTTGCTGGGCTTGTTGTGAACCATTTAGGTTCTTGTGCAGCATCGGCATAACTTTTTATGTAGGCAAGTGGTTTTAATCCTAACGCTAACGCTTTTTCTTCGGACATTAATATCACTGCAGCTGCGCCATCATTTATTGTTGAAGCATTTGCAGCGGTTACAGTTCCGTCTTTTGTGAAAACTGCGTTTAACGAAGGAATCTTGTCTAACTTTACATTAGTGTACTCTTCATCTTTTGATACGATTATCGGGTCTCCTTTTCGTTGTGGTACTGCAACTGGAACGATTTCAGAATCAAATTTTCCTGCTTCCCAAGCTTTTGCACTTCTTTCATAAGATTGAATAGCAAAGTTATCTTGTTCTTCACGGCTGATGTTGTATTCAGTTGCACATAAATCAGCGCAAACTCCCATCGCGCTGTTATCGTAAGCATCTGTCAAACCATCTTTTTGCATTCCGTCAACCATTGTAGTTGGACCAAATTTAGTACCATTACGCATTTGTAGATAATGTGGAATCAAACTCATGTTCTCCATTCCACCCGCAACTACGATTTCGGCATCGCCACAAGCAATTGCCTGAGCACCGAACATAACTGCTTTCATTCCTGATGCGCAAACTTTGTTTACTGTTGTACAAGCTACTTTCTCGGATAATCCAGCAAATAGAGCTGCTTGTCTCGCTGGAGCCTGACCAACTCCTGCTTGTACTACGTTACCCATGAATACTTCATCAACTAAATTGGGGTCTAATTGTATTTTTTCTAAAGCTCCTTTAATAGCTACAGCACCTAATTTTGGGGCTGTGACTGTAGATAATCCTCCCATGAAACTTCCGATAGGGGTTCTAACGGCAGAAACAATAACAACTCTTTTGTTCATTTTCTGTGTGATTTAGTTAATGAAGCAAATTTAATGTTTATTTAAACAAATTCAAATTTTGAGTGTTTTGATTGTCTTTTTAAATTATTAGGAAAAATATTTTTTTTGTATTCGTTTGATAGTGAAGTGATTTTAAAAAAAGATGAAAAAATATTGAAAAAAGTCTCCGAAATACTTGTGAGATATATAATGTTGTCTTAAATTTGCAACCGCAAAACGAGACAAGTTTCTCTGAGCTTGGAGAGGTGCCAGAGCGGTAATGGAGCAGATTGCTAATCTGTCGACGGGTAACTGTCGCCAGGGTTCGAGTCCCTGTCTCTCCGCTTAATAAATTTTGCCTCGGGGTGTAGCGTAGCCCGGTTATCGCGCCTGCTTTGGGAGCAGGAGGCCGCAGGTTCGAATCCTGCCACCCCGACAAACTTTCCATAAAGTTTTAAAAGAAATGGACGCATAGCTCAGTTGGATAGAGCACCTGCCTTCTAAGCAGGCGGTCGAAGGTTCGAATCCTTCTGCGTTCACTTTAAAACCACTCAAATAGGGTGGTTTTTTTATTTTATATCCAAGGACGCATAGCTCAGTTGGATAGAGCACCTGCCTTCTAAGCAGGCGGTCGAAGGTTCGAATCCTTCTGCGTTCACGAAAAGCCACTCAATCGAGTGGCTTTTTTGTTTTTAGATGCTATTTCTTAAATAATAAGGAATCAGGTTCAAAAATCTGTGGATTAGCAAGAATTTTTGATTTTTTTTTTAACCATAATCTTGTCTTTCTGAGGAACGAATAATCTCTGCAAAAACTAATCCCAGTAAAGGCTCGGGTTTTCGTTCTTTTTTGCTTCTACTTTATTTTGTGTTAACAAATTGATTCGTTTTTGAACCCTCACAGGTTTTCGTATTGATCCATGTTTTACGGGATATTTTTCTATCTTTGAAGTTCGGACTTTTTAATCCAAATGACTCTATCTTTGAGTCTTTAGAAAACTGCTATTTATTATGGAACAAAAAATACATCAGGGAAGAAACATAAAACGTTTCAGAGAAATGCTTAATATAAAGCAAGAGGCATTGGCTTATGATTTGGGAGAAGACTGGAATCAGAAGAAAATTTCTATGCTTGAGCAGAAAGATGTAATTGAAGATAATCTACTTAAACAAATCTCAGCAGTATTAAAAATTCCAGTTGAAGCATTTCAGAACTTTGATGAGGAACAAGCGATAAATGTTATTTCTAATACTTTTGGAGATAATGCTTGTGTCGGAAATCCTAGCTCAACATTTAATTTCAATTCTATCGCAGAGTTAAAAAAACTTCACGAAGAAAAGATTACTTTGTTTGAACGTATGTTGAAAGAGAAAGACGAAATGATGACAAGACTTGAAAAATTAATCAACAAATAGTTTTAGATTAATTCTTTCTCTATTTGAAATTTTTTCCCTTTTTTATCTATTGTTGGGTTATTCATTCTATATCTTTCAATAAACTTTTGTGTTCAGATATTTTGGCTTATAATTGAAACTAGTAATTCGCTTGTAAATGCTATTATTGGATAATTATCGACGATCAAAAATGTTTCTAAATACCTATTAGAATTATGAATATAGAAGAATTCAGAGATTATTGTCTCTCTTTTAAAGGAACTCACGAAGGGATGCCATTTAATGGATTTTTTAATAATTCTCGGTCAATACTAGTGATCTATGTTAAAGAGAAGATGTTTTGCTTTTTTGATTTGGATAAATTCGATAGCTGTACGATAAAATGTGCTACGGATAAGATAGACAGTTTAAAGGATGAATATAATGCTATTGAAAAACCGTTCAATTTAAGCCCAAAGTATTGGATTAGTGTTCGGTTTAATGAGGATGTGTCCGATGAGATGCTTAAAGAGCTTGTGGCTGATTCATATAAATTGGTCGTTTCAGGATTGACTAAAAAACAGCAGAAAGAGTTGGCTGCAAGTTAAATTCATATTGCCGTTATTCGTGGTCAAAAAAAAATCTAACTTTGCGGCATGCACATACAATTATTAAATCTCATTTCTAAAGACAGACTTCTTTCTGAAGAAGAGAAAGAATTGTGCGGACAGTATTTTGAGCCTGTCTTTTTTTTAAAAAATTCTATTCTCGAAAAAGAAGGGCAAGTTCCTAAATACTTATATTTTGTTTTATCAGGATTTGCACGACTGTTTCATCACAATAGCAAAGGCAATGAAGTTACTACAAACATCAATTGTCCAACCGGATTCATTACATCGTACATGCATTTCATAAATCAAACAAAATCTGATGAAAATTTGCAGTGCGTTACAGATTGCGAGTTGCTTAGAATTACCAAAACTAATTTAGATTTATTGATTGATCAAAGTATCATTTTTAAAGACTTCAGTATTTCAGTCTTTCAGCAAGCACTTTTTTATCATGAAAGTCGCTCAAAAGAACTGGCAATCCTAACAGCCGAAGAGCGTTACCTAAAGTTAATGAAAAACTATCCTGATATATTGCAAAATGTTCCGTTGCATTACATCGCTTCATTTTTGGGAATGAATCCTAAAAGTTTAAGTAGGGTGCGTAAAGAAATGATTAGGTAACATTTGTGAAGTAGTTTTGAAAAAGCTATTCTCAATTTTGTGTCATCATTTAATAATAAAAATATGGCACAGAAAAAATTAGCCTTGGTAACAGGAGCAAACGGACACTTGGGTAATAACTTAGTGAGGTTGTTGATTGAAAAAAATATTCCTGTTAGGGCTTCGGTTCGTAATATTAACAATAGAAAACCCTTTGCTGGATTGAATTGTGAGTTGGTCCAAGCTGATATTACAGACAAACAGTCACTGATAAATGCATTGCAAGATGTTGATGTTTTTTATGCAGTGGGAGCAGTATTTAAACTTTGGGCAAAGGATCCTAAAAAAGAGATTTATGATGTAAATCTTGAAGGAGCCAAAAATATGATAGAAGCTGCAGTTGAAGCAGGTGTAAAGCGGATTGTTTATGTGAGTTCCATCGTAGCTACAAATTTTTCAATATATCCCATAAAGGAGAGTAATGGCTACAATCCCGACCGTAGAGATATGTATTTCAATTCTAAAAATGATGGGGAGAAATTAGTTTTTGAATTGTCAAAAAAACACAATATTGAGCTAGTTGCCGTTTTGCCTTCAGCAATGATTGGTAATAAAGCATTTGCACCTTTAAGTGTTTCCTATAATATTATTGACCTGATTTTGAAAAAACAAATTCCTATTGAAACCAATATTGCCTTGAATTGGATCGACGTTAAAGATGTTGCTGAAGGCTGTTATTTGGCAGCAACAAAAGGGAAGAATGGAGAAAGATATATTTTGGCAAACGAAAAATGTATGTCAATCAAAGAAACGACCAAAATTGCACAGGAACTTTTTCCCGAATTGAAAATAAAGTTGCCAATAGCAGTTCCAAAGGCAGGTTTGTTTATGGTTGCTTGGCTCATGGAATTAGGAAGTAAATTAAATGGTAAAGCACCTTTAATCACTACAAAGGACATTGCAGTATTTTCAGGTTTACTACAAGATTTTGATATTTCGAAAGCAAGAATAGAATTGGGATTTAATCCTAAGAGTTCGAAAGAAGCTGTGAAAGAGGCAATGTATTATTTACAAGATGGTGGAGGCGAATAAAGGTATATTCTTCAGTAGTTTTTCAGCTCAAAGCGGAGTTCCTTTTTTTATGTGCCTAGTTATAAAAGTTTAAAAATTAATAATGCATTTTTCTATTGGATTTTGCTGAAAAAATATTCTCAAGAGAGTCAACTAATATTTTAAAATAATGTTTTAAAAAAAGCCTTCCGTTTTCTAAATCGAAAACGAAAGGCATTTTTTATCTAAATTTTAGTAAATGCTATTAGTTTTAAACGGCACTTTCGCTATAAACAACACCATCATAACAAGCATTGTAAATTGCTTTTAGTTCTTCAAGACTTGGAACACGAGGATTAAAACCTGTACAAGGATCAATTAACGCATTACCTGCAATATAATCAAGGTTTTTAATCCAGTCTTCTTTAGAAATTCCAAATTCTTTAAGAGATCCAATGTTGTTAACCTCTTTTCTAAGACCTTCAATAGCTACTGCTAATCCTTCTGCTGTTTCTTCACCAATGACTTTTGCTAATGCAGGATATTTGTTTGTAGCAGATTCGTTGTAACGAATTACGTTTGGAAGGAAGATCGCATTTGCACATCCATGAGGGATACCATAAAGAGCACCTACCTGATGTGAAAGGGAATGTACAATACCTAGCCAAGCATTATTAAAAGCAAGACCAGCCATGAATGAGGCATCGTGCATGTTTTGGCGCGCTACGATATTCTCTGGATTTTTAACAGCCTCAGGTAGGTTGTTAAAAACTATTTCCAATCCTCCTTTTGAAAGTACATCGGCAAAGTTGTTATCAATATTAGAAACAAATGCCTCTACGCAATGCGTTAAAGCATCAAGTCCTGTATTACTTGTAATGTGCGCAGGCATTGAAGCACATATTTCTCCGTCAACTATAGCAATATCAGGCGTTAGTTCATAAGATACAATTGGGTATTTTACTCCTTTTTCACGGTCGGTAATAACTGCAAGACCAGTTGTTTCTGTTCCAGTTCCGCTTGTAGAAGGAATTGCAATAAATTTTGCTTTTTTTCTAAGTACAGGAACGCTAAATGGTTTGATAAGAGAATCAAAATCAGTATCAGGATATTCATAAAAAATCCACATGGTTTTCGCAGCATCTATTGCAGAACATCCTCCTAAACCGATAATCCAGTCAGGTTGGAATTCCAGCATTGCTTTAGCACCTTTAAAACTTGTCGCAGATGAAGGATCTTCTTCAACACCATCAAATATTTTGGTTTCTATTCCAGCTTCTTGTAAAAAAGTTACGGCTTTGTCAAGTGTACCGCTTTTTTTCATCGAGCTTCCTCCTGTAACAATAATTGCTTTTTTTCCTTTGATGTTTTTTAACTCCTCAAGACTTCCAGCTCCGTGGAAAACCTCAGAAGCAATAAATAGTTTACTCATTTTTATACATATTAAATTATGAGACAAAGGTAGAAGAGGTGTTGCCTGAGCTGTTATACAAACAGGACTATGCGGTATAAATTTGCGCCAATTCCTGCTGAAGTTCTGTAGGAGTTTCTTTGAGTTTAGCTTTGACAAATTTATTTAATGCAGAAGGAGAACTGAATCCCAGATCCAAAGCAATCTGCTTGTGTGAGAGATCTGAAAAAAGAAGTTGTCGTTTTATTTCAGTTAAAATTCGGTTATGAATTGCATTAATAGCAGTTTCACGACAGTGTTTTTTTGTAACGTTATTCAGTTTTTTTGCGCTTACAGCCAATTGATCTGCATAATATTGAACAGTACGTTGCGTCTTATAATGCTGATTTAGAAGTTTTTTGAAACGAAAGTAAATCAGTTTATCAGCTTCTTTTTCCTGATGTAAAACAGGGTGTTGGCCATGAATAGATTCTATAAGTCCAAGAAGAAGAACCTTGATGAAAAAACGTGCCTGTTCTTTTTTGATTAAAGTAGGAGCGTTGTATATGTTTTGAATATCTGCTATAATTTGAGAGTTGTTTTTAAATTCTTTCTCCGAAAGTAATACACAGTTTAAATTCACAGAAAGATTGACGTTATAGGCGCTGAGCTCATTTTTAAGTATGTCTGAACAGAAAAGGATTTCTTCAAACAAAATTACTTTACCAGATAAATCGTCACTTGCATTTGTGATAAAATGAACCTGATCAGGGAATATAATCGAAATTTTACCTGCTTTTAAAAAATGCTTTCTGTCTTCGATATGTACTTCTATACTACCAGTCTCAATTGCTAAAATGCAGAAATGATCTTTTTTATGAGGTTCTAAGTAAATAGGATCATTCTTGGCGCTTAAATCGAAGACACGAAATGATAAATTATGGTCTTCAATTTTGTCAATATGCTTCTTAATTTCTAATCTCTTTAAATTCATAAGTACAAATTTATTCCAATTTTATCAGGTTTAAGATTTATTAACACAAATATTTGATCCATTTTGTGCTCAAATACGCAGTTAAGATAATTAATAGTGCACTATTCATCAGTTTTAAAAGTATTAACTTCTCCTTCTATAAATTGTATGGTTCGCGTTTTCTTGCGGAGATTTGGTTTTGTTTTTCTTATTATGTTATGCTCGTAGTGAGTTTACCAAGAAGAAATGGAGATTAACAGCTTTTAGTGATATATATATGTTTTCTATAAGAACTTTTGAAATAGTGCAATAGATAAAAATAATAGTAAACATAATTTTGTAAAATATACTTTTTAGTATATTTGTATTCTAATATTTGATGTAATGTCTACGAAAGCAGAAAGAACGAAACAGTTTATACTTGAAACCGCAGCTCCTATTTTTAATCAGAAGGGGATTGCTGGTGCAAATATTGATGATGTTTTGGAAGCATCTAAATTGACTAAAGGCTGTCTTTATGGACATTTTGAGAGTAAAGAGGATTTGTCTTTTCAGGTCATTAATTATATGCTGGATTATAACACTTCTAAAATGACAGCAGTCATAAATACGAAAAAATCCGCTAAAGATAAAGTTCATGCTTTTTTAGATTTTTATAAAGATCCTTTTGATACTACTATAAAAGGAGGATGTCCAATTTTTAATATCGCTGTAGAATCGGATGATACTTTTCCTGAAATTAATGCAAAGGTGGCTGCTGTATTAAAAAGTGGGCAAGAGTGGTTTGTGTCTGTTTTAGAAAAAGGTATTAAGGATGGAGAGTTTTCTAATAAACTGCAGTCAGACATTTATGCTTTTAAAGCTTTTGCAGCCGTAGAAGGAGCTCTAGTTTTATGCAAAACGATGAATACAGCAAAGCCCATGCGGGGCTTGATTAAAAGTTTAAAAGAAGAATTAGAAAATTTCAGGATCTAATTTTTTTTACTATAAAATATACTTTTTAGTATATTTTGTAAGTTAGATTACCATATAAAATGCACATATATAATCGGATAAAAAAATATACTAAAAAGTATAAAATAATAATAACTTAAATAAAAATTACATGAAAACAACAGGAAATACCATATTCATTTCAGGTGGAAGTGCCGGAATAGGTTTAGCATTTGCAAAAAAATTAAGTGCTGCAGGAAATAAAATTATAATCAACGGGCGCAATGAAGAGCGTTTACAAAAAGCGCTCAAAGAATTGGATAATGCGATTGGTATACAAGGAGATTTATCAGTAGAGGCAGATCGTATTAAAATTGTAAAAGAGTTAAGGGAGCACTATCCAGAGCTAAATATTGTAATCAATAATGCTGGTGCTGCTTATATGAATGACCTAAGCGATAGTACAAATAATTATAATCGCAAAATTAAAATGTACACAAATCTAAATTGAAATGTACATTTTTTCAGATAAATCTTAAAAGCCTGTACATACTCTGTACAGGCTTTTAAATTAAGTTTAAACACCAATTAACCAACATTTAAACAAAACGTTGCTATACCGCCTCCAAGTAGCTCATGGGTGGCTTCAAGGTTATTTTCATAAATATGCACATTGCCTAAGAACAATGTAATAGACTTCAACGGTACGTTGATTTGTTTACTTATCAAATACAAGTGATAGATGTCGCTCGGTAAACCTAGTGAAGCATCTGAGCTTCTTTGATATGCGCTTACAACCAGTTTGCCACTCGTTATTTGAAACTGAATCAAACTTAAACACGGTTGTTGATTACTCTCAGTGTTGTTAGAACCTAAAAAAAGTACATAATTCTTTGACGTACGTTGCTCTTTATTGATTTTCTTAATCAATTTTGGTAGCTGTTCAAAGTACGTTGGGTAGCTGTTAACTAAAATAGGACCGCAATAATCCCACCAAGATATCCCTATGCCACGATAAGCCTCTGTGGATCGTTCGCCTTGCATGAATAAATTTAATTCATCCTTGAGTTTCTTTTTAGCTAAACCATGACTTTCAAATAATTCCAGTAAGTCAATTGGTTTTAACTCCAATTTTTCGTTTAATAAAAAGGTTATGGATCCTTTTTTTATTTTGTTGTACTTTCCCTCTAGCAGTAATTTTAGTTAGTATTTCGTGGTATTTATTCATTTTCGATTTTTGATTGATGATTATTATTTTATCTTTGCCTTACCACAGAATTTATATAAAATAGCAAAGCCACCATTAGAAGACATATGTCCTCCAACGGTGGCTTTGGTGCTAAATTTTTAAATTCTGTGGTAAGAGTTAAAAATGTTGGAGGACTATTTTTTACTTCCCCTCTCCTTTGGAATTACTTGATTAAAATTTGGTATTCTTTTAAAAACTCCTTTTTTTGGTTTCTTGATAGCTTGCCTCGCTTTACTCGCGTATAAGGTACAAAAACAAGCCCTATGATAGTCAATCCTACGAATCTTGAAAACGCACTGTATTGCCCTTTTCCTTTACGCTCCTGACCTTTGGCGTAAGCCCAATCCGCTTTCCATTTTAGGGTAAAACTCGATCCTACCCGATAACGAAGGTAATGGTAATCATGCAGCATGGCGTCAAGGTCGAGACCAGGAATATCACATAAATCTTTGACAACAGTTGCGCCATCAAATTCAGACGGATTGGAGCAAAAGAAGTCATACGCTATAATATAAATATTTATTTCGCAGAAGCTGTACCCCTTTAGTTTTAACAGCTGAGATACGGCTTTTCTTCGTTTTCTTAGCGCATTAGAATCTTGTTTAAAAAAATGAGAGTATGAACCTAACATTATACTTGTGGTGTTAGTTCCCAATCCCCAGGTAGTTTCCCATAAATGGTATGAATACCATCATCCAGTAAGTCACTTTGTATAAAAAGCAATAGTCCAGCTTTCGCTTTTGCCCAATCTTTTTGAGAATCAGTCATACCTTCAAAATTATGAGCAGATTTTACCGAAACACCTAATATATCAAGTTCATTGTTTTCTACCCTTTTCTGGCGACAATTGATTTGATGTTTTGCTCCAAATTCATCTATAACAAAATCTTCTATGCTAAAGATTTTTGCATCTGGCATCGTTGTCCAGGAAGTAATTTCGATTTGTAACTTACCCGTTAAGCCTCCAAATCTGTTGGAGTGGGTATATGCTGTATTTAATTGTATCATAATTGTCTTAAATAAATATTTATGTAGTTTGTCCACCATCTTTAATAACCCAATTGTTAGGGGCAGACGTAAGTACTGCTCGTGAAGCTGCAGATCCAGATGTATATTTAGAACTTCCAAAATCTATTTCTAAATTTGCTTTCAAAATCCTTGTGCTCCAACCATTATATAAGGCGTCTAAGTGTACTGCTGAAAATGTTGTTGGAGTTTTTGTTTTCATAAAATCTTTGAAATTAATTACATTTGATACATTCCAATTACCTATATTTTGGTCGAAATTTAAAGCGTTATAAAACATAGCTTTCATATTGTTAACATTATTAACATCCCATGAGTCAATAGGTTGATTAAAACTTTTAGCAGAATTAAACATAGTTCTCATATCAGTAACTTTTGAAGTGTCCCAACCTCCTATAGGTTGATTGAAGGATAAGCAATCACTAAACATTGTACCCATGTTAATAACTGTTGAAGTATTCCAATTGCTGATATCTTGATTAAATATTTTGCAACCATTGAACATTCCTTCCATTAATACCACTTTTGAAGTATTCCAGTTATTTATACTTGAGCTACCCCCATTGTCAAAATTAGTTGCTTCATCAAACATTCTTATCATATTTTCAACAGACACAACATTCCATCCACCTATATCTTGATTAAAACTTTTAGCGCCTTGAAAGAGACCTGTCATGCCCCTAATATTTGAAGTATCCCAAAGTTCTAGATGGTTTATTGTTGTTAACGATATACAATCCCTAAATGTAAATGATAAACCTCTAACCATCTTTAATTCTGGTATATCTTCGACATTAGTAAGTGTAAGATTTACACAGCCGTCAAAGGCACTACCATTAATAGTAAAAAAAAAGCTCCCCCATCGTTGAATAGTCATTAATTTCATCTTGTCACCAGTACCTCTAAATATAAATCCATCACATTTACCAGTAATAATGACCTGATAAATTCCAACGTTTGAAAAAGTGTGGGTAGCTTCTGCCTGATTCCAAGATGTAATTCTAGATACTGTGCCATCTCCCCAATCAACACTAAAGTTATAAATTCCACCAGCGGTGAGTGGTAGTTTTATTTGGTTTATTTGACTTGACCCAGTTGAAAGATTGTCCGTTTTCCAAGTAGAGATAAATGGTTTGTATTTGCTCTTTCCAAAAACTGTATTTTGTATTAACGCTCCCATAATTACAGTCCTAATAATAAAATGCTGTTAGTAGCTCCACGCTGTGTCAAGGTAAAAATCTGTTTTTCTGCAGTATTGGCAGGTGTCCCCATTAACCATGTTTTAGGAGCTATGATAGCCCAGCCAACTGTTACACCAGGCAATGTGATACCATTAAATAAATAAGAATCAACAAGTGCTATGGGTATGGTTATAGTACAATTAGCTGTAAAAATAACCGTTTTTCCATGCCAAGAAGGCTGTGCGTTTTGCGATGTAGAAACCTCAATTTGGTTTGAAATATCTTGTTTCCCTGTAATGTCTTGATTGGTGACTCCAGCTAAACGAGCTATTTCCGTTTCTAAAATCAGGCTCCTTCCAGCTACCTTATCCACTTTGTTTGCTGTTAAAGCATCGATTAAGGCTTTTAAAATTTTACCCATTTCAGCAGTCAGAGCTTTCGTGGTTCCACCCGTAGTCAAGTCATTTACCAATATCGTACTTAGAGAAATTTCAACTTTTTTAATTGCATCGACAATTTCCTGAATAGTGTCTAAATTTATATCGTCAGATGTCAACAAAAGATTAATAGCGTCTATTTGTTCTTGTAATATCCTCCCTTGTTCTACGGTCAAGAGTGAATCTTCATCACTATTTATAAGATCATTAGCAATATTCAAGTATTGAGCTGCGATTTTTATAAATTCGTTGAGTGGCACATAGCCGTTTACTACACCTTTTTGGGACTTATCTTCTTTTGAAGAAGTCAATTCAGGGTGAGCGTTAGGATCAGATAAGTGATGAGCCAAAACGTACGCTTCGGCTTTATCGTTTATAATTTCCTGTAACCCCTCAATATTTTCAACAGGAATTTTCTCCTCCTTAAACCAAATTGAGTCAAAAAATGACCAAAATTGTGTTTGTGTAGGTCGCAAGCCAGTGCGAAACCATTCTTTTACATTTGCTTTTAGTGCCATTATCCAACGTATTTAATATAGTGAACTACTCTGTAGGGGTTCATAATTGAGAAAGATTTACCGCCACCAACTGGACTCGATTTCCCATATTTCGAAGTTGCATCATCTCCAGAGTTATTACCGCCTCCTCGCCAGTTACTTGAAGCTTGGACTAGATGCCCATCATGTGCGTGTTCTGGAAGTTCTGGAATTGATAAGGTTTTTGTTTTAGATCCTCCCGCTTTACCAACGACATCATAATCGGAATCTTTTTCATCAAAACCAACAGGCATTTTACCCGCCATTTCTGTAATTTCTTGCCAACCAGCAGGGATTTCGTTTGCAGGACGGCCCCATAGCGCAATTAGTCCAATTGGTATATTACCCACCAATGGTCTTGCTTCTAATTTTTGAATTCTATCAATTAATCCTTGAATGTTTTTAGTTGGAAACCCTTGTTTAAAGTCAGCCCAATCCATCGCTTCAACACCAGAGCCAAACGTGATATAACGTGTTTTTATAACTGGATAGGAGTTATTGTTTTGAAACAGTAATGTTTCTGTCTCTTCTTTTATAATAACTTTTGGCTGTGTTAGTCCACCAATAAACTCAAAGGGTTCATTGTTTATAAAAACAACGCCATTACTCGTATTTGAGCCCGATACAACACAACCAGAAATAATAGATTTGTCGCCTACAATATTCCCAAAGGCAGTAAAAAGGTTAAAAGCAGTTTGCATCCTTCCTAAAACATTGGTAGTCGTTGGAAAACCGCCAACTTGACTAAAATTTATACTATTCATATATTACAAATTGATAGCTTTTACCAGCCAACACATAAAAGTCAACCAAAGCCGTTATTTCATTTATTTTTTGATTTAAAATAGAAGCAGGAACATTTATTATAAAATCAGCCATTCCGCTTATATAATTAAAATCCTGCTCTAGGTACATAACCCCTAAATACACATCGATATTTTCAGCCTGTGTGTACAAATAATCTTGATCTACTTGTGCAGTATTACCTATCGTTATTCGCCTTAAATCAGGGTCGAATTTATCATTAATCGCTTTCCTTAAATAGCATTTTTGAGAATTATAAGAAAGCTTTTTTAAGTTGTCTTCACGTATTTGCAACCATTGATAATGCAAATTCGCAATCGGAGAAACCAAAGAGCTGAGATACCCAAATAAAACAGTCTTTCGTAAAAATGTTGGCAATAGCAATAAAACCAATCTATCCCAATCTACTTTATACCACATAGCTCACATTGTCAAAATTAGGCACTACAAAATACCCGCTTTCCGGTACAGTTTTTACCGTGATAGGTTGTGGTGGCAAATAAGTATTTGTATTAATATCAATAATCTGAGATTCCGCATTTACGATATTTGGAATTCTTACCCCTTCAATATTTTTTAATTTTGTTTCCAAATCAAACAACACTAACTCACCATTAAAAGGAAGCTCCTTCATGTACTCCAATATAGCTTCCTGAACTGGGTAATTACCGTTTAAAATGCTCATACCAGTTGCATCGATAACTAATGAATCACGAAATATTTGTAAGTTCAACAGCAAAATGTCAGGTAAATGATTTACCACAATATATTTTACACCACAATCTGCAATTTCACTCATGTAGGCATCAAAGGATGCTTTTTGAGGAGTAGAAATTGGAGATAAAACGCCATCGCTTTCAGTTGCAATTTTTATCAGCAGTTGTCCAGCTGATTGTGTCACTGCTGAATATTTAATTATTTTAGAATTTTCAATTTGTTCCTCCGTAAATCCGACATTATCATACTTGTCGGTATCTTCAATTAAATCAAAACCATACTGAAATGCTTTTGCTTTGGTTCTGTACCAAGATGGTCTATGAGGAAATTGTTGCTCTATAATATCAGTAACTTCTGCTTTATGAGTGTCGAAAAGAGAGTCTAAAAGCCAAATTGCATAACTAATTATAAATATAAATCGTCTATAAATTGCTGATTGACTTATCGAATTTGGGAGCGTTGAATCAGCAGCTATTTTAGCGTAAATTTCGTTTGAAATATCTGTTATTTTTTTTGCCATTTTTTAATCTACTATAAATGTTGATCCTACAATCATTGTTCCTATACCTATAGGCGGTGTTAATTGATCTAATTGACCCTTAGTTATTCCTGTAGCTAGTATTGCTGTTTTGCTTTTTAAATAGACCGTTTCTTTTTTTAAAATTGTAATGTTGCTCGGGATTATTATTTGTTCGCCTGAAATTGGATCATCAGTAACTGACCTATCGCCATTAGCAAGAGCAAGCGCATAAGCGTTCATAACACTTCCTGTATGTTGTACGGCTAAATCAAACCATGATTGCAAGACTAAAACAGTTACTGTCATTTTCTAATATTTTGCATCGATTTCAATTGTCAAATCGGATGCTATTTGTATTTTATTTACTGTCATACCATCAAATGAAAATTCTAATCTAATTTCCCTGGCTAAATTTTCGGGGCTGTCATCTTCTAAATACCTTTGAGCTCCAACACCGCGCATTGGCACGTCCTTTAATTCTCCTTTTTCAATCAGAATTAACATTTTTTGATGTTGAGCCGTACTCTCTCCAACAACTAAATCGCCATCGGTAACCAATAAATCAAAATCATCATCTAATAAAAAATCTGTCATTTTAAACCTATTTTAAAAACTGATTAATTCTCGTTTCAATTTCTGTGAATTGTGGAATATTGTTCAGCGCCGTTGTGTTACCAGTTAAAGTGTCAGGAGTTGAAACAATAAAACTCATCGCTTTTATAGCAGCTATTAAATCAACCATTATCTTTTTTAATGTTTCGTTTTCTTTTTGAAATAAAAATCCGGTTGCATCAACTTCAATAATTGTATTTTCAATGTAATAGCCAACTTTTGTAACTTCATCGGCTGCAATAATCATCCAGTCGTCATCATCTTCAACGCGAACAGCTAAAACGTAACTGCCAATTTTTGGTACCAGGATGAAACTTTTTTTATCTGAGAGAACCGGGCGAAGTCGTACGTCTAAAAATTCCTGTCCGTCTTCATCTTCAAGAACACATAAAGCTGTATTTTCATCAACAGATTTAACTTTCGCAATGTTACTTACAGCAGGACCATGATTCTTAGCCATGCTTTCAAGCCCCTCCCTTATTTGATCAAATGTTGCCATTAATCCAATATGAATTTATCTGTATTATGAACTTCAATCCCTTCTACTAATTCAGCAATATTATTCTCAACTATACATTTTGTATGTGGATGGTGATTCTTAGCTAAATATTTCATTAAAGGCTCAACCGCTTTTTGAAAAGCTTTTGATTGTTTTTTTTTCTTTTTTGTAAGGGCTATTTTTTTCATTGTCTTAATTATTTTGTTGCTATAAACCCTAATTGAATTGTTTGCCTGCCTCCTGATTTTCCAAACTCACCCGAAACGCTTTCTACAAAAAAGTTTCCTGATTTATCGGGATATTTGTAACCATCTATTTCGGCTATATCTCCTTTGTTTGTGGCTGGTTCTAAAAATGCTGTTATATTGCCTTCGTACCCTTTATAATTGCTTTTGGTCTGCAATCTGTTAGCAATTTGCTTTAGCAGATCAGCGGGCAATCCCGCCTTTACTTTTACAGTTTTTAGGTTGTCGTACTTGTCAGCATCTGATTTAGTGCGCTTAACTTCTCCTTGGCCGTTTTTCTCCTGGATAACTATTCTAATATTTTTATCAACCAAACGCTTTTTAAAATCATCATCTTTTACGGTATTCCAACCTAAACGAAGTTTTACCGTTTTGCCTTTCTTTCCGTATTGAGTACCTACATACAATTCATTAAAATTGAAGTAAACCGACAAATGCACCTCTTTTTTTAGCCATTCCAAAACCTGAATACCTGTGGCATTTTTAAATCGAACATTCTTTAAAGGAACATTTGGTATTTCAGCTGATAAAACAATTTCAGTTCCTAAGCATAGATCAGTTAACAACTGCTTTACAGTTACGACTGAATAAGTTTTATTAAAAATGATGTCATATAATAAATAGCTATATCCTTCACATTCAATTTTTACAGGAATCCCCATATTTACTCGCTTGATAAATCCCTCAAAACGCTTTACGTTATTACCATCATAACCAAGCAATATGTTGATTTTGTCGTTTTCTTTAAAAAGATATTCTGTACGATTATTTAGCTCTTGCTCGTCTTCGGGGCTAGTTTTAATGTTTTTTAGGTAACTAATTGTCGGCAATTCAATCGTACAGGTATCTGTAAAACTATTAACATCCGTTTTCCAAGAAACTTTTGACGGCTTTATATTTTTGTAATTTCCTATTGCTATTTCACTGGTTAAATAAAACATTTATGGTATAATTAAATCTTGTATATAATCCGTTTCAAGGGTCATCGAAAAGGGACGTATCCAGACTGCTTTTCCTTGTACTTCTGGAAAATCCAAACTGCCAATAACTACCCTACAGCTATTATCTAAAAAAATCTCAGGATAACCGCCATTTAGCTCAACAGGATAAGTACTTTCAAAAACTTGTTTTAAAGTAGTTATTTGATCTTCAGGGACCATTTTGTTTTTTCCAATCAAAAAACCTTTTATTGTAAATTTATAATCATCAATAGCAAAACACTCTTTTACTTTTCCTTTACGCTCACTTACAGGGGTTCTAACTATTTCCTTTATTAAATTAACGCCAACGGTACAGGCTTCGATTTCAATCTCTACAAAAACAGCATTACCATTATTATCAATTGTTGTTGTTTTAAGAGTTACAGGAAACCAAATCGCCTGTCCGTAAGCACCAATTTTATTGAAAGGAATATTTTTACTTGAATAATCAATACTACCTTTTGGACGTGTATTTTCAGTTGTTATGGAATATCCCGTTTCTTCTGTTGTAGGTTGTAACGAATCCTTATCAGTAATAAAATAAGGTGAGTTTGCAAAATAGGTTTTATATAATTTTACTAAATCAACTACTGTATTTGTACTAAACATAATTAAACCATTTTTGAACCGTTATATACTATTCTCGCTAAACATTCCATTACAATTCTTTCCATTTCATCAACTGATTCGTTGGCGTTCATGGTAGTAAATTGCAGGTTTTCAAAAAACTTCCCTACATGGATATTTACCACTTTTGGACCCGAACCGGAAACGGTTTCACCCGCTGATTTTCCAGATGCGTTATTTGAAGCCATTAATGAACCTCCGGCACCTAATGGCGAATCGTCTGGACTTTCATCTTTTGGTGCCTTAGGAGTAATTAAGGTTTTTGTACCTTTTACATTAATTGTATTATTGCCTTTTATCCACTTGTAAAAAGCTTCTATTTTATTTAAAATAGGTTCTACAAGGTTGTTCCAAACCCAAAGAATGCCATCTAAAACAACACCTATAGCATCACCAATATTTTTCATGTACCAGCCAATAAACCTAAAAACGTCCTTTAGAATTTCACTTTTACGCACAAACTCCACTATTCGACTTACAAAATCCCAAAGCTTAAGAGCTATGTTTTGGATTATTGGGTACATGACGTTAAAATTGTTTTTAGCTATTGCAACCCATTCACTCCACTTGCCTGTACCGCTAACAATTTGAGTAACATAGTCGACCGCTTTACCTACACCGTTGGCAAATGCATCGATATAAGGTTGTGCACGCTCAATCATAGGACCAATACCGTTAGCGAACTTAATTCCCATATCGAGAAACTTATTGATAACTGGTGAAAACGCATCACCTAAATCAGATGCTGCAGTCGTAAAGTTATCCTTAACAGTGTCCCATTTTCCAGATTTTGTTTGCGATTGTGCCGCCATAGCTCCCTCATAGATACCTCCTTTAGAATTTGCCATCGCCAGAGTTTTTGCAAGGTCTTCATAAGTGACTTCCATTTCCTTGACCTGGTCAATACTTTTGCCTGTTGATTGTGCCAACATGGTATAAATATTAATTCCGGCTATTCCAAATTGTCGGATGTCCATTGCTGTAGCTTTCCCGACCGTCTTAATTTGTTGCATATTAGCGGCCATCCTTGATAAAATATCATTTCCGCCACCAACAGCCGAAACGGCGTTAGCTAAATTCATAGTATCAGTTCTAGCTGCCTTAGCATTCAGTCCCGCTGAAATCAAAGAACGATTTACCTCTAAAAGCGAGGCAGTATCAAAAGGCGTTGCATTTGCATCCTCTCTAATATTTTTATATGCATCTTGCGCGCCCTGCTTGCCTAAAAAAGTAGTCAATCCAGTAATTGCTCGCTCTTTTTCAAAGCTTTTTTCAATCATTGTGCCAACACCAGCAGTTACCACGTTTAGCAACATTGAAACACCAGAGGAAGCTAAATTGCCAATCATAGAACCAATTGCAACGCCTCCAACACCTAAACCTTTAGAACTGCTACCAGAGGAAAAACTTGTATTGCCCGAATGACTAACCGATTGCCTTTGTAAAGAGGCTAGCTCACGTCGAGCCATTGCAATTTGACTAGGAATAGTACTTCTGCTAATTGTGTCTTCAACTTGTCTAATTTTATTCTGTAGCTCGGCAAAGCTCATTCCTAAAATACGGTTGCGACCAGTCATTTGATTAGCCGATTGACTCATCCTGTTAAACACGGACTGAGAAGTCGAACCTAATCGGGTTAGGTTCGAGCTTGCCATGTCACGCATTCTTAAAACAAAATCAATCGTGTTATTCATAACCTAAGTTTCTTCTTTTTTTGATAATTCAAGTGCAATCCCGGTCCGATAGAAAAATGTTTCATCACCCCAATCTTTTAAGGCATTTGCTCCGAATTTCATACACCCAAATACAATCAGGTGATCTAGTCCTGCTTTTTTATTCTGGCAATCTTTTATGCCTTTATTACTAAGCGCGAAAAAACTCGGCTTTCTTCCCTTCCAAGATGTTGTTTATCTGTAAGAAAACAGAAATGAATTTTTCTTCATCTTCGATTAGGATAATATCACCATCCAACCAAAGTTGCTCCATCACCATTGCAACAGCTTTGCTCAGTCCGGCACTTCCTATCGCTTCCATATAGTCGCCTAAGTCATCGGCTGTCGGAGGTCTTAAAACTGCCAAGTCAGTTTCGTGTTTTAAATAGATCAACTTACGGCCTCCAGCTAGTTGCTTCCATTCCTCTAACTTTGGCTCCCCAAATTTTTCGATATATGGTGTTAAATCAAACTCTTTAAGTTTTTCAACTTCTTTGGCTTTACGATTAGCGAAAGCGCCTTTTAAATTTCCTTTGTTTACTGCAGTTTTTGTCATTTGTTTGTTTTTGATGTTATGGTAATCTTACATTCATTGCCAGGTAAGGCAATGTTATTTCTCTAAACTTTGCATTTTGTTCCAGATCAACACCTGATTCCGTAAAAGCAACACCTGAAGCGATGTATGTAGAGATTGGGTCAACCAATCTTTTTCGATATGTACAAGTGATTACAATTAGCTCATGTGGTACCTCGGTAATGTCTTCAAATCCTGCAATTCTTGCGGCTTTGTTCATGGCATCAGCTTCAAAACCTAATACCTTTATACTTCCTGAATTTTTCTTGTTACCAGATTGAATATCGATAGCTTCATCACCAGCCCCGTATAAATGTTCTTTTTCAACTTCTTTTTTGAAGCTAAACCCGCGTAATCCTTTAATTGTTCGCGTTAGAATTTTAATCTCAAAATTTGCAAATGCACACTCTGATGAACTTATATTTATATTCATAGCTATAAATTAGCAGTTAAACCTATTTTTACTTTAATCCAGGTCAAATAGCCAAGAGGCAAAACTTTGACTTCAATCGCTCCAGTGCTAGTATTAATTATATCTACATCAGTTGGTACATTAACATCAATATCACTTACCTGACCCGCTAATTGTGATCTCAATTGTTGAGAGATTGTTTCTTCTAAATCTTTCGCATCGGTCCCATTGATGGTTCCATCAGCATTCACACGAACAGAAGTTTCTAACATTGGAGTTGCGGCTGCTGTAGCAATTCTTTGAGCTTTATCAATTATTCTGCCGTGCACTAAGATTCTGAAATCGTCATTAGTCGCCATATTATCTCTTGCAAAATAATATCCTGCTGATCCGTCACGTCGATGCATTATGATGTAACCTGCATTGGCAAAAATATCTAGTTCCTCCGGGTAATAATCTTCGATAGCTCTGTCACCGATAAATGCATCAGAAATAGTCAAAGGACCATTTTGCCCATTGCCAATTTTTATATGAGATTGGTATTTAACTGATCTGGCCAAAGCCAAAGCAACACCACTGGCGCCAGAACCATCTTTCAAATTGCTACCAAGTACAACACCCGCAAAACCATTCCCAACCGTATTAGGTTCGAACAAATCAGCTTCTAAATCGGCAACTCTACCCTCAATAAGCATTCTAACAGGCTTATTGATTGATTGCTGATATTGTCCTAATGTTTTAGATGCTAACAATGCGTCCTCTACATCTTTATCCAAAAAGAGATTTTCTGACATTGCGTAAGCCTCGCTTGGCTTGCGAATTAACCCGACAATGGTGATTTTACCTTGTACTGAATTAAGTAACTTTTTAAGACCGTTTGCATTAGTCGAAGTAACCATTTGCGTAAGAGTCATTGTGTCTTCAACTCCAAGAATAGTTAAAGCCTTATTACCTCCCAACTCCTGATAGAACACCTCAATAGCCTTGTTTAAAAATGGTTCCGCTGCAACGGTGTAACCCTTTGCTATTGCATCATCATAACCAAAAACAGTTTCAATTACACCTATTTTAGTTTGGGCCGTTCCCATAAGTCCTGCAACACCATCCATAATTTGCAACTGACGTTGGAGGTTGCCCGAGGCTACTGCTACAGTAACCTTTGGCGTTCCGGTTCCTAGTTCCATTATTCTTGACTTTCTAAATTAGCTTTTGCTTTTGTAATAGCCTCTAAAAGGTCTTTTTTAGAATTTGAAGCACTTTCAAGGGCTAAACCTTTAACAATTGCCTTGATGACCTCATAATCTGATTCGAAATCAAAAACTTTCAAATCTTCAATAGTGTAAACTTTTTTGAGTTGGGTTTTAGGGGGTGTGATTGAAATTTCAAACAGCTCATCTGTTGATTCAAAAACATCAGTAGCAGAAATACTGCTATTAGTTTCGGCATTAACAAAATTGTCTTCAATCTGCTGGAAACCTAAAGAGACTAATTTATCAACTCTCAATTTTAATTTAGCTTCTTTTTCTTCAGGCGTTTCAGTTGCGATGCCAGTTTCAATATCAGGACCAAGTACTTCTATGTTCGATAATTCGTAATCACTTCTGTAATGAGAATTAACTTTATTGTCTTTTAGCCCGTTTGCATGACTGTCAGCAGTTCCTTTAGTGTGAAATACTCTGTTGTCAGATGTAATATGACATTCATTGCTTGATGGGTGTCTGTCGAAATAATCGACCGCTTTTTCGTTTGACATTTTAAACAGTATTTAATTAGTATTTAATAACATTTGTTTTTTGTAGCACGACAACAATTATAAAAAGTGCTAACAGGGTTAAAAACAATCGACCACAATAAATTTGAGTTAATTGCCACCACGAAAGTTCTCGTTCAACCGGATAAGGTATTTTTTTGATTATTTGTTGATGTTCTTTAGTGTAAACATCTTTCCATTGTGCAAACAACTTAATTGCCTCAGCCTTACAGTCAACGGTTAATATATTATCCTGTAAATTGACTTTTGGAGGTTCTAAATGTTTCCCTGGTGTAGACACTGGTTTTACATCTTTATTCATAACGACCTTTCCGTTAACACATTCCAGATAGGCTTTATAATAGCTATTATCTTGTGGGATTTTAAAAGTTGTATCGCGTACTACTTCTTTTGTAGTTACCGTTGTAGTGGTTTCGATTGTTGTTGGCGGTACAACACTAGAGCTTTTACAAGCCACTAGTGTTGTAGCCAAAACAACAAAACAAAAAATGGACAGACAGAATTTTAATTTTAGGTTTTTCATACTCTTAAATATGCTTTAATTGTGGATTTGTTTCGTTTTCTTCGACACACTTTGTAACCTTCCCGGCTACCATCATCGTTAGTATTACCTTCAATGGTGTGGATAATGTTTTTTTCTACCTTTTCAACTAATCCAGTATGTCCTTGACCTTTGCCAAAGTCCATGATAAAAATGTCTCCGGGCTGTGGTTCCTTAACTACTAATTCTTTTTTAAAGTTTAGCATTGCCAAAACTCCTGCAGTTTTTGCAAGAGGATTTGTGATACCTAATTGTATTGATGCTTCTTTGGTGCACCAATAAACAAATGCCATACACCAAGCATAGCCTTTGCCAAGTCCTACAGACTTTAAATATTTTTCTACTGCTGGACCTGCGTTACTGTTTTTTGGAATTTCTTCAACTCCTAACTGTGTAATCGATACAGCTAATGTTTTTTGTCCTAATGTGCTCACTATATTTTTCCGTTAAGTTGTTTGAACTTTTGTAACTCCTCCACTAGATGCTGATTTATACCCATTAATTCACGGTGTTGCGCTTCCATTGTTTTTATGGTTTCCGTTGCAGCAGTTAATCTGCTTGCCATATCGTCAAGTAAATCACGATAGTATTTTACAGCATTCACTGCATTATCTAGTTCAGCAGCTCGATCTTCAGCAAGATTTTTTCTCTTTGAAAATATATAGGTGATTAATGCAGAAAAAAAAGCAGTTAATATTGGGAATACAAATTGGTCCATGTAGTTGTTTTAAAAAAAGGTTTCTACTATAGGCGTAGAAACCTTTTGGATATATATAATATTTTAATTCATTAAGCAGATTGAACTACAACTCCAACACCTTTCCAGTCTTCACGACGACAACGACCGCCCATTTTTACAAGTCCTGAGTGAATATCGCCATAGTACAATGGGTTCTCCATGTCTTGGAAAAGCTTAGTATCTCCCAATGACTTGGTTACACTGTTCTTTTGCCAAAAGATGCTTGCCAGATTATCAGTTGCAGCCAAAGCCTCTCCAGGTAATCTAAACACTCCCGCAGATGATAATGCTAATACTGAACTTCTTTCAAGAATTGTAAAACCCGCATATTTTCCAACAACACCATTAGCCAAATCAGCAGTAGCTTGAAAGGCCGCCATTTCGTTTGTGGTTAATGAATTTTGAAACTGTTTTAACATAAAACTTTCAAGCATTGCGTAACGATCTTGTTTTGGCACATTGTCTTTATTAAAAGTTGCCTGCATAAGATCAAACTCTGCGAATGTGAATCCTTTTCTAGTACCAGTCTGGCCATCTACTGGATTTACAGCTGTTGCAGTACCGGCAGTACCGATATGTCTTGCAACGGGTAAAAATTCAACAGTTGTGCCACCGCCAACGGCAGGTTTGATACCTTTAATCCAGTTATACGTCAATTCGTCACCAATACTTTCTGCTAAGGTGTCGGTATGATCTGCTAAAAGGCTATCTTGTTTTTCGTAGCTGATTTCAAGTGTTTCAGAAGTCAACAGTGCTGTTGGATCTGTTGTAAATACGTCAAGTACATAAGCAATTGCAGTATCACCTCTTTGAACCGCTGTAGCCGCCCCAAAACCTCTATTTTTTACAACATTTGGTTTAGCTCCCGCTTGTGGAATATAGACAACAGAACCACCAACAATAAATTTGCTTTCATCAAAACAAAGTGCAATGTGTGGATTTGTTTTACGTAGTTTCTCTACGATATAAGATGCCCAAAACTCTTGGGGTATTTTTGGATTTGCCATAATTAAATTGGATTATGAATTAGGATATTTTTCTTTTTTTAATTTATCGTACAAATCAGGAAGCTGAATACGTACGGTTTCTAATTGGTCAGATTGGTATAAATCATCCCATTTTTTTCCAGCAAATACGGAAGCGTCTTTATTATCTCCCAACTGATCTGTAATCAATGTTTGCGCTGGCATCGCATCGATTAAGTCTTTTAAACCTTTTGGATCAGCTTTAAAGCTTTCTCCTAATTTTGCAGAAACTTCCTTAGTTAATTTCTTGTCAGCTTCACCTTTTGAAAGTAAGTCTTGAACTTCTTTGGCTACATGTGAATCTTTCAAATCAGACAATTCTTTTTCCTTTTCAGTTAAAGCTTTGGTTTTATCTGCTAAATCTTTTTGCAGTCCAGGTATTTTATTGGCTTTGTCAATTAAGTCCTGAAATGCACCGTTTGCATCTTCATCACTTGAATTGTCACTTAAATTCAATGCGGTCAAAAAGCCCGCGGTTAAAATGATTTTTTTCATGTTATTGGGTTTAGTTTTTTTTAAATCTGAAAGGTTTAATTCGTTGTCATCAATATCAAAAAGATCGGCAAGTGCATTGTAATTGCCCGGAATATCAACAAGCGATATTTCACGAGGAAACCACTTTGTAATAGTAGGTCCTGTTTGATCTGGCAACATCAATGATTTTAAGTCGGTATAATCCAACACAACTATTTTTCCAACGCTGGCCGCATTCAAGAAACCGTTTTCGATCTCTGAAACAATCGTCTCACCTTGTGGATGAGCCAAATTGATAATCGGTTTTGCATAAACCTTATCATTATCGATTCTAAAGTCTTCCCAACGCACCACAACACCGTTGTCGCGGTTGTGCATTTTAAAACCGATAGGGTTTTTCTTGACTTCATCTACCAATAAACCAGACGTTAAACATCGATAGCCATATACATTCACTGAGTCGTCAGTGATGCAAAATTCTTTATCGATTTTTTTCTGTTTTGGTGTACTCATTAAGCTTTCATGTTTATATGTGTTTTAAAGTGAGTACAAACTTGCGAATGTTTGCAAAGCATTGAAAATAAAGACGTAAGGATTGCACACATATTTTAAAATGGGGTTGTTTTGGGTCAATTTTGCCATGTAATCAAGAGTAAAATGGGAATTTCCAAAGCACAAGAGCGGGAGTATGCTCGAATATTATATGTAAATGAGCGAATCACTTTTAAAGAGATTGCTGAACGTACAGGCGTAACCGAAAAGACAATAGGAAAGTGGGCAGAATTAGACAATTGGGCGAAGCTTCGAAAAAGCCTATTGACAACTAAGGAGGCGCAACTTGTGCATTGGTATAATCAATTGGAGGCATTAAACGAATTGATTGCAAAACGTGATGTTCCGATTCCGGAATCTAAGGAAGCGGACATAATGAGTAAAATAACCGCAAACATCCAACGCCTGGAAACCGAAATAGGTTTAGGTGAATATGTGGAGGTTTCAAGAAAATTATTAACGTTCATTCAATCTGTTGATTTAGGTGATGCAAAAAAATTCAAGAATTACATCGATGAGTTTATCAACTCAAAATTAAAAAATGGCTAAAAGAGTTACCGACAAGGAATATTTAGAGTTATGGCGTGAGTTCTGTGAAAACATGGACAATGCTACTCCTATAGATTTAAGCGAAACTCATTCGGCAAAAATCAAGAGAAAACAACATCTTGAAAAACATCCTGAGGAATGGTTTAAATACTATTTCCCAATGTATTATACAAGTGAGCCCGCGCCATTTCATATAAGGGCTACAAAAAGAGTTATAGCTAATCCCGAATGGTATGAAGTTCGTTCGTGGTCGAGAGAACTTTCAAAGTCAGGTCGAACCATGATGGAAACTTTGTACCTGGGTATAGCTGATATTCCGGTTGACATAAAAGTAGATACTATCCTTTTAGTATCTGATTCATTAGATAATGCTGAAAGATTACTATTACCATATAAAGGAAGTTTAGAAAGTAATAATCGTATCATTAATGATTATGGTGTTCAAAAAAAGATAGGAGGTTGGGAATCTACCGAATTTACAACTCGAAAAGGTTTGGCTTTTCGTGGTATTGGAGCAGGTCAATCGCCTCGTGGAACTCGTAATAAAGCAAAGAGACCTAATCTAATTTTGATTGACGATATTGATACCGACGAAATATGCCGTAATCCAGAAAGGGTAAAGGAACGTGTTAAATGGATTGAACAAGCTTTAATTCCAACCCGTTCAATTTCTAGTGGATTAAGAATTATTGCTTGTGGAAACATTATTGCAAAGTATTGTTGTATTACCGAAATGGGTAAAAAAGCTGATATTCACGAAGTCATTAATATTCGTGATAAAGAAGGAAAAAGTACTTGGCCTCAAAAAAATACAGAAGCAAATATCGACAGGGTTCTTTCTTTGATAAGTTACGAAAGTTACCAAAAAGAGTACTTCAATAACCCAATGGATGGTGGTGATACTTTTAAAGATATTATTTTCGAAAAGTGTCCACAACTACGCCATTGTGATAATGTTGTAATTTATGCCGATCCGGCACCTAGTAATTCAGATAAAACCAATGCAAGTAGCAAGGCAATTACTATTGTAGCCAACAAGGGACTTAACTATTACATCCAAAAAGTTTGGGTTGATCAAATGAGTAACGCTAAGTTTTGTGAATACCTATTTGAAGCGCATGACATTTGTAAGCGTGGCGGAGTTGACCCAGTTTATATATGGATAGAAAACAATTCACTTCAAAATCCATTTTACGAGCAGGTTATTTTACCTCATATATACAGAATAAACGAAGAAAGAAATTCCTTTTTACCAATCCGCCCGGATGACCGCAAGAAGCCTGAAAAATACGCAAGAATTGAGGGAGGGCTTGAACCACTAAACCGTTTAGGACATCTGATTTTTAATGTAGTGGAGAAAACCAATCCACATATGGAGCGACTTGTTGCACAGTTTACCAGTTTCAGCCGAAAAGCAAAGCTAATGGATGGACCCGATTGTGTCGAAGGTGCTGTCTGGACTATAAAAGAAGTACAAATCACAACGGCTACCGGAGCAATCGAAAGTTTCAAACGTCAAGCCAATAAACATAGAATGTAATGTTAGTACAACCATCAGAATTAAACACCGAATTATACCCGGAAGTTATTGCAGCAATAACCCGAAGCAATCCGAACGAAACAATTACTCAAATCAAAGCAGCTGAGGATTTTTGTAAATCATACCTGTTTAAATATGATTTAAAAGCACTTTTTGGCGATGATTACGTAGAACCGGCATTAGCTCCAACAGTTGTAGATGAAAATTTAAAGAAGACAATTAAAGTAATTGCCTCTTATTGGTTGGTACGAAAATCAAATCCAAATGTCAATTTAGAGTTATTTCGCGAAGATTGGGAGTTGATGATTGGTAACAAGGAAGTACCCGGATGGCTGTTTGATATTAAAGAGGGAAATATAAATCCAAACTGGCCTTATAAACAAGATGATCCAGAAACACCAGAAGACGAAAGTACATTGAATGATGGTGTTTTCTGGGGTTCTAACCAAAAACGCATCCAAAGATTTTAAACCATGGAAAATAAAGAAAAAGAGGCTTATATCATTCACGACTTAACACTCGTGTCTCCTGACCGTAGCAGTAAAGACATCGGAAAACTAAAAGAAAGCGTCGTTACTGCTGAAAGTGTTTATTATCCTAATCGTGTCATGCTATATGACTTGTATCACGACATCCTTTCAATGGATGGTTTTTTGCGTGGTATTATTCAAAAAAGGATAGATGCTGTACTTAATAAAAAATTAAAATTCATTAAAAAAGACGGCAAACAGGATGATGACTTAACTGCCTTAATTAAGAGTGAAAAAGGACGTGAATTGACTACTTTAATAATGGAATCTAAAATTTGGGGAATTTCAGGTGTTGAGTTTATTATAGGTGAAGAACTGACCTTTAAAGAAGTTGAAAGAAAGCACATTAAACCCGAGAAAGGATTAATTACCAAATCGCAATACGGACTTTCAGAACAAGACGGTTATGCTTACGAAGACATGCCTTTTGTTTGGGTTGTAGGTAAACCAAAAGATTTAGGATTGCTTTTAGCGTGTTCTATTTATGGAATATATAAACGTGGAACCTTTGGAGATTATGCACAATACGTTGAGATTTTCGGGCAACCTGTTCGAATCATGAAGTATGATGCGTATGATACAAAAACCAAACAAGAGCTTAAAACTCTACTAACCGATAGCGGTTCATCGCTTGCGATGATGATACCAAAACAAGCCGAATTTGAAATGCTTGACGGCAAAACCTCAAATGGTGACGGTAAGCTTCAACTTGGTTTAAAAGATGCATGTAACGAAGAAATGGCAATCGCCATTTTGGGAAATACAGAAACAACTTCATCCAGTAAGTCGAGCGGTTATGCACAATCAAAAGAGCACGGAGAACAACAGGACGAATTGACTATTTCAGATTTGATTTTTGTTGAAAATCTATTAAACAGCAAAAAGTTTAAACAGATTTTAAAATCATATGGCTATAACGTCGATGGTCAATTTGAGTTTGAACTTGATCTTGATTTGACCAAGTTAAAAATGCGAATGGAAATTGATGTGGTTGTGAGTTCAAAAGTTCCTGTAGGTGATGATTATTGGTATGAAACATATAAAATTCCAAAGCCTGATAACTACGATGAGTTAAAAGCAAAAATGGAACTGGCAAACCAGGAACCGGCACCGGAACCAAACGATAATAATTCTAAAAAACCATCGCGTCAACAACCCCCAAAATCGCAACTAACCGAAACCAGAAAGCAAAACCTAATGGATTTACTTTTTAAAGGTTTAGCGGATTTTTTCGACCAAGCCCGACATTAGTCGGGCAATTAAATAATTTATATAGTTTAGATTGTACCTGTTGTATTGATCTTGAACTGGATGATTTAGCAGCCGACAATTGGGATGACATCTACGCAAAAATTGCAAGGCAGTTAATGAATGGTGAAGACCTAAATACTGATGCTGTTTACAACAGAACAGCAACGCAATTAATAAAGGCTGTCAATAGTGGATTAGGACCTTCATTTGACGATAATGAAAGCCGTAAAGTTTTAAAAGATGCATTCACACTAAATGTGGAACAATTCAGTTACGCTAAAACGTTAACTCAATTTCACTTATTTAAAGATGCCGTTTTCAATCTTAAAGGGCAACAGCGAAGCTTTGAATCTATAAAAAAAATAGTTGCTGATACTGGCGAAGTATTCAATAAAAATTATCTATCAGCAGAAGTGAAATACGTCACTCAAAGCTCTATAATGGCTCGTAAGTGGCATACGATGGATGCGGAATACTTGCAGTTTTCAACTGTTGGTGATAGTGCTGTACGTCCAGAACATAGGATTTTTGACAAGTTTACAGCTCTCAAAACAGATAAAATTTGGCTTCGTTTATACACTCCATTGGCGTGGGGTTGTCGATGTACAATTATACCAGGTATCGCAAGAAATCTAAGTAAAGAATTTGATAGTGATTGGGCTAATGTAATGGTCAATCCTTTGATAAAAGACACCATTTTCGATAACAATGCTGCATTGAGTAATGTGATATTTAATGATAGGCACCCATACTTTAAAGTAAAGGATCAGGATAAAATAAAAGCACCTGAAGAACCGAAAAAAGAAAGTTCAATAAACCTGCATGATTATATAAAGGGTAATTTACCAACTGATAAAGAAATCAAAACGATATTAACTAAATATGCTGAATTTTCACCGGAAGATTTCAGACGCGGGTTAGATGAAGTGAAGTTTTTAAAGTCTACTTCATACATGATGCAACATTCTATGTATCACAATACGTCAACTGGTGACTGGGCTAGCGGTTCAATAATTACATTAAGTAAGCATGAGTTTAGCAGTATTAAGTTTAATCCGCTTGAAGAATTTAGAAACGGTTTAGCGGCCATTAAAAGCGGTAAGAAAATGACCTTTAACCAGGAATATTCTTTTGAAAGTTTATGGCATGAAATTTTGCACGCAAAAACCAAATCAGCACCTAAGTCATTGAGCGCAGTTGGTACTAAAAATATGGAAACTATAAATCAGTTTTGTGCAAGGCATACTTACCCAGACTTTATGAAAAAGTTTGGAGGTAAAGCAATCCACCAAAAAGAAATTCTGGAAAACGGTTACGGCTATAAAAGTTGGATTACTGAATTTAGAGGTACGCTTAAAATGCTAAATATTGATGAAAAGCAAGCGGTAAAAGATTTAATGCCATTTTTAATGCAGGATTATAGCACAATTGGAAGTAAGGTGAGCGCTTATTTAAGAGAAAATACTAAATAGCAATATTTAAACAATCGTAGCCCAAACCACCAGATTGTAATTCTTTTGGAAGTTTTGCCCAAAACTCATCTGCTTTTTTTTGATCTTTTCTAAATTCGAAAAGGACCGCTAAATCATAATAAGCGTTTTCTTGCGAAACAAGGTTTAAATAAAGCTCTGGAGTTAGCTCTTTATCAGTATCTATACCAAATTTTTGACACAAAGAAAAAGCATCAAAACGAATATCGCTGAGCTCCTGATCTGTTGGATTATAGTTAAAAATGGTTATCATAAAAACAAAATTACTAAATGTTATTTGAATAACAATGCTTTATGCTTAAAACTACAAGATTATGACACCAGAAGAATTTTCAAGAGCACTTGAAATTAAAGCAAATGAACTAAAAAACTATGCAAATAGTCGTTTTCCATCAGTAGCTGGAAACATCGCTTTACGCTTTATAAATGGTAATTTCAGAGCAGGAGGCTTTCAGGGTCAAAGCTTTGACCGTTGGAAAAAAAGTAATAAAAAGAAAGGTTCAACTTTAGTTGATAGTGGAGCTTTGCGAGCTGACAATCATTACACCACGCAACCTGGACAAGTGACTTTGAAGAATAACAGACCTTATGCCAGGTTACACAATGAAGGATTTAAAGGTACTGTAACGGTAAAAGCACACACTAGAAACAAGTACAGCAAAAAGAAAGTTGGTACTGGAAAATTGACTAAAAAAGGAAAAGAGCGCATGCAAACAGTGACGTATAAATCTGGTGAAAGTACCATAAAGGCGCACAGTCGAAAAATGAATATACCTAAACGTCAATTTATGCCAACCAACGAAGGAAATAGTGTAGTATTAAATAAAGCTATTGAGAGACAAGTCGCAAGAGATATTAAACAAATAATGCAATAATTATGGTAGTATCAGCAATAACCAATCTTTTAAATGATGTAGAATCACCTTTTGGAAAACTCTTTTTAGAACTGCAAGAACGTATAAAAACAGAAGTTCCAGACATAGTTTACATTGAACAGGACTTAGGGCAATTAGGAATGGATGATCCTAGAAAAAATATGGCGTTTCCAGCTGTTTTAATTGACTTTCCCAACACTGCTTTTTCCAATCTACAAGGTAATAATCAACTTGCATTACCAGTTATTTCTATCACTTTAGTATTTGAAAATTACTGTCAAACATGGCAAGATGCACCACTTGATAGTAGAAAAACGGGGCTGAAATATTTAGAGATTGAACAACAACTATTTATGGTAGTTCAATGTTGGGAAAGTGATTTTTGCCAATCTCTTAATAGAACCGCAGCTACTGGTCACAATAGAAACGATGTAGGTTTAAGAGTCAGGGAACTAACTTTTACTTGTGAATTTGAAGATTATAGCTGTGATGATAATTCGCAAAAAGTTCAGTTAGGTTTACGTACCGAATAATGACAATTGTGTTTTTGGTTGTTTAGGAATTGGCATTCCTTTAATATTCATCCATTGACGGTATGATATAAAAATGTTATGCTGAGGAAAAATAGTTTTTATAATCTTAGTATCAGGCACATCTGAATATTTGACGCTTTTATAGACCTCAATAATAAATTGAGCTCGTTTGTTGTAGTTCTTTTTATTATACGCCATGAAGCAAAAGTAAGAAGCCTTTTTTTAATGTGCAACACAACTTTTAGGCATAAAAAAACCCGCTAATTAGCGGGTTCAAAAAGTTTTTAAACGATTTTTATTTTAATCTACTTGACATATTTTTAAGATACCAAAGATTATCAACTTGTGTTTTTGCAAAATTATACCAATACCCGTCTGCATCTTTTCTTACGCTATAAATTTGAGTAGTCAAAGTTTTTTCCGTTGTTGCTGTAGGTTCAATATTTTTTTGATAAAATGGGTATAAATCAAGAAACTTTCCTTTAACAAAATCAAAAACGTATTCTTTTGTTCCTTCTATTTCTAAGTCTGGATTAGCTCCAAGGTGATTAACTTTAAAATGTACCGTTATACAATTATCAAGTTGTAATTCATATCTGCCGGTGTAAATAGCAAGATATGCCTCAATTCCTTTTTTTTCCGTTTCGGTTATTCCTTCTTTTACATAAACAAAAGTTACTAATTGTAAATAATTGGATTGCTTTGAAGTCAGGAAAATATATTTCGTTTTTGCAGTTGAAATAATATCATCCGAAAGTGTCCGTGCAAAATTAAAATCGCATTTATTTGCCTTCTTCAAAAGATCAATATTTTGAGCTTTTGAAATCAAGCAAAAAAGAAGTAATAAAAGGTGTAATAGTTTTTTCATAATCATTTCAATGTGTTTCCAGCCATTGTTTTAGTTTTTCGCTTTCCAAATGTATATATAAAAGATGATAAGATATACATATAAGTGAGAAAAATAATATAATACAAAAAATAAGAAAAATCATGTCTAACTTTTTTTGTTTTGATTCCAGTGCTGAAATGACACTAGTTTCTTCCGCTCGATGTCTATAAATTATTTCGGCATACTTGTCCATAATTCAAATGTATTAAGGTTAGTTAAATATTTTTAACGGATTTCCGTAGTTGTTGTCTTTTTTAAGTAAATTCTAAATGTTCTGATTCTTTTATTATTGTTGTTTTGAATGGGAATTTGTCTTCAGGTACTTGTTTAATCATTTGCATTAAAATGTTTGATCCTGTGAATAAAACGTGTTTGATGCCTGATTTTTCGAGTTGAAGTATCAAGAGCTTTGTTCCTTGTTTTACTTTCGAATCCTCAATTTTATAGGCTAGTACTGATATTTCGGCATTTAATAATCTATCTATTTTTATTTTGTCGCCTGTAAAAGTGGATAATTCGGCTTTTATTTTAAAATCTTTAAAATTGTTCATTGGGAAGTATTTTTTTTAATAAGTGTTTGGAATTGCAATGTTTCGCCCATCCATTATAAGCGGCTATAGTAGCCTTGTTTTTTGTTTTGGAAACTGCCTTAGCAAATCGTTTTTTAATTGATTTCCGAAGCAGTGTGTGCGTGTGGTAGAACTTGTAGCCTACAAAATCAATTCCACGAGATTCAACAGGGAACACCTGATAATTATCTTTTACCTGAAGTTTTAAATTGGCGTTTAAATACTGTTTAATATATGATAAAATAGCGTGTAAATGAGGTTTGTTATTCGAAAGAATTACAATGTCATCGGCATATCTGAAGTAATATTTAATGCCTCTGTTTTCCTTTATCCAATGGTCAAAATAGGTAAGATAAAAGTTAGCCAGGTATTGGCTTAGATAATTCCCTATTGGTAAACCATCAGCGCTATCAATAATTTCGTCCAGTAGCCAAAGTAGGTCATTGTCCTTGAATTTCTTCCTAAGTAATGCTTTTAGTATATCATGATCTACATTAGGATAAAACTTGACAATATCCAACTTCAAACAGTATTTTGTATTATCCTGGTCTTTTAAGGCTATTTTGATATTGTTGGCAGCTGCATGAATTCCTTTTTTCTTTATACACGCATAGCTATCTTCTGTAAAAACCTTTACAAATATTGATTCTAAAACATTCATTACAGCATGATGGGTAATTCGGTCAGGGAAGTAAGGAAGACGAAAAACAAGTCTTTCTTTAGGCTCAAAAACGGTGAAGGTTGTGTATTGTGAGGTTTTATACTCTTTATTTAAAAGCATCTCATGAAGTTTGATAATATAGCTTTCGGGGTCTTTATCAAAAATCTTGACACCATATTGATTGGATTTACCTTTTCTTGCTTTAGTTTCGGCAATCCTTAAATTATCAACAGATGCAATCTGACTGTATAAATTATTGATTCGTTTCATTGCTTTGCTTAGATTGGCTCGCTTTCAATTACTTTACTAACGAACCTATTAATTTTGTGTTTTTTTGCCCTGTTGGCAAGGTCTGTGGTGTTTAATATTTTAAGCTCAGGTGCGAGCTGACATTCGAATTCGTGTTCCAATTATCGTAGTCGTTGTACGAAAAACTGCCACCTGAAGGAGAACTACAGCAACGACACCACACAACCTCATTTATTATGCTTTTACGAAATAGCTTTTGTATAATTCTTCAAACTGTTTTCCAGCATACTTTGCCATATCTCTGGTTTGAAAGCAAAGGCGCGAGCCGACAGCCGAAAGCGTGAGCCAACTATCGTAGCCGTAGCACGAAAAACCGCCACCCGAAGGAGAAACCATCTTGAACCATGGATGGTATTTATACTGATCCCAATCATTCCAGTCTGGTACCCAGTCGCCGTTTATGGCTTTAGCTATGATTACTAATTTGGTGTGATCAATCATTGCCTGTCTATCTGATTCTGGAAATAATGAGAAATCAGGAATAATAATTGCCGGGTCAAGGTTCAAAACCTTACAAGCATCTTCGAATGTTTTAATATCTGTGTACATAATATGGTTTTAAGCGGTTAAAAAATCTTTGTAAATACTCTCAAACAATTGTCCGGCATGTTTGGCTAAATCAGCTGATTTAAAGCAAAGGCGCGAGCCGACAAACGAATACGTGTGCCAATAAGCGCAGTCGTCGTACGAAAAACCGCCACCCGAAGGAGAACCCATCTTAAACCATGGATAGTATTTATTTTGACTGCTATCTGACCAGTCTGGTACCCAACCTTCGTTGAATGCTTTTACTATTTCTTTGATCATCTTATAAGCAACTTCGTCTGGTGACATTCCCTCGCATGATTCTCTGAACTTTTTTTCTGAAACCCCATTTTCCCGAAGCGCATCATTAAGGCTCTTGACACGTTCTTTTATTTCTGGTTGAAAGGTTTTCATTCCGAAAATGTTTTCTAAGAATACTTTTCTACCACCTTTTGCTTTGTTGTAAGCAGTTATTACTTTGCCTTTATCGGCTGTTAATGTTTCATTCATTTTGTTGATTGTTTAATAATTAATATTCGTCGTTGTATCTTTTTTGATTTAACCAAGTCACTAAATGCGCTTTTGCTTGTCCTGTTTTTGCCAAATCGGCTTCGTATTTTGGAATCACATTAAAAACTTTTATCTTGGTGGGCAAGTCTAGTTTTTCGTAGGCCTTTTTGGCTAAATCGCCTTTCCTTTTTAGTCCATACTTATTATAAAGAGCTTCGAAACTATAATCTTCCAGTTTAAGTTCGATAGTTACAATGTGTTTGTACTGACTCCATTCTTCTATCATTGCTACTGTTTCAGGAAATGTTCTTTTTTTGAACAAATTAAAAATGCCGATTCCTTTTGGATCATTAAAAAAAGAATGGAGATTTCCATCTGATTTCCGATACTGAAAAACCCATTTTTCTTTGGTTTCTTTGAAAGTAACCTCATAGGTTACATATTTATTTTCTTCCATTTAAATCTATTTTAAAAGGTATTTAACTGGTTTAACGTGTTGAAAATTCTTTGCTATTTTGCGAGCTTCTTCTACGAGTCGTGCTTCGGTATCAAAAATTGACTCTTTTTTTGCATCTGGTTTTCTTCGTTTTTTGTTGATATACATTAGGCTAATTTTTGATTCAATAGGTTAATTACTTTTTGGATTTCTAGTTTGATGTAGGAGTCATGAATCCCTTTTATTTGTTGAAGGAGTAAGAGCTCCAGCATATCAGCCTCGTGAAACTTTAATGATACTGTTATTTTCTTTTTGGCATTAAATTGGTTTCTTTTAGCCTTGATATGAACCGCTTTCCCATCTAATTTAGTAGCTAAGTCAAGAGCGATTGAAAGGATTGACTTTTCTCTCCTGGTTAATGCTTTGCTGTTATATACTGCCTCAATTGTGGCGGCTACAATCAATGCGGTTTCGGGGTTAAGTTTTAAGTCTATTTTCATTTTAGCATTCTGTTTTTGGTGGTTCTAAGGCTTCTCCACAAGTAGAGCAAACTAGTTGTGTTGTTTCGCAAGTAACACAAGTGCTTATTATTTTGATTTCGGCTATGTCATGTGAACATACTTCAGTGATGCTGTAGGTTTCCATTTTACTTGCATTTTTTGTTGTAATGATGCACTACAATAGCTTTAAGAGCAGTAATTATTTTCTCAAGCTCTTGTTTATTCATATTCATTAGTGGTTTTCTAACTGGCGATTTTTCACTTTTTAAAAAATCACTTAGTTTGTTTAAATCGGCAATTACTCCCCATTTTTCACTTGGCAAGCTCCATTCTTTACTAATACATATAGAGCGTATTAATTTGTGAACTTTGGCATATTTATGTTCTGGTTCGAACAATCCCCAATTATCTTTACCATTCCGATTTCCATTTACAATGTCGGTGAGCTGTTTTTTTGGATTATTATAATTGTCAATGGCAGAACCAGTGCCTGTATAAACTTGTGCTTTAGTTGCCATAACCTTTCAATATTTGAAAAACCAAAGAATGAAAACCACTTATCATAAATCCTTTACTATAATGCATATCAACAATTGATATTTTTAGGCCCTGACATCGACGATGAATTTCATTAAGTTCTAATGATTTATTTATTATTTCACTTTTTAAATC
Source organism: Flavobacterium branchiarum (assembly GCF_030409845.1). NCBI lineage: Bacteria > Pseudomonadati > Bacteroidota > Flavobacteriia > Flavobacteriales > Flavobacteriaceae > Flavobacterium > Flavobacterium branchiarum. Next base: position 1,224,721 of record NZ_JAUFQQ010000003.1, read on the forward strand.
TTCAAGCTTGTTAACCTCAATAATTGTAGCAGATAAAGATTTTAAGTAATTTTGAAATTCATCTTGCAACTTGTTTTTTGTAGCGTTGCTGTGCCCTACATACACGAAATAATGTGTTACCTTTTTTTCCATTTTATTTATTTTAAAATTTTGCTCCCGAGGCAGGATTCGAACCTGCAAGAACCATCAGGCTCGGGAAACCGAATTAACTAACCAATAATCTATTTATGCTTATAAGTTGCTTTACTGTGTTTTTTAAGGGCTTCAATATTGGAATGATTTCGACGATCATTTTCATATTGTTTTAATGTTACATGAATTTTGAATCTTAACCAGGCGATGTAAGTGGCTATCTCCTTTTTGTTTGTACCAATCAGCACTATGACTAATATTAGTATTGTTGTAGTGTATTCATTCATTACACTGTGAATCTAAATTCTAACTTTCGAGTTCTATTATCTCCAATATCTATATGTTTCCATCCAGAAACATATGTGCTACCTTTGGTCTTATTTTGAGCATCGACGATTATGTCCATTCCTTCATCAAATTCAGGTGAATTGAAATCACTTCTCATTTGATTGAGTTGAATTATTCTTCCCGGGTTAAGCATTCCTGTTTTTAAATTTGGTTTAAGAAAAAACTTGACCGCTTTTGCAAGTTTCGCTGCGTTTTCATCATCGTCTCCTCCTGATAATGCTGTGATATAATTCATTATTTTTTGAACACCTGCAGTTTCAGTTCCATCAAATGAAATCCCTGGATTGTAGCCTATAGTTATACTACAAGATCCATCAGGATGTGTCACCGTATGACTATCTTGATCTAATCTATCAAGTCCGTATATACTTGCTTTTAGGTCTAAATAATGTGTTAGTCCTTTGAAAATTCCTGCCACGGTTTTCTCCATGTCAATTTGTTTAAAGGCTAAAGAATCTATATTGTTTTCTAAAAACTCAATGCCAATTTCTTTTAGAGTTGCAACATTGGCTTTATGAGCTTCCTTTTCTGCTTTTTCTTCTTGAGCAAGTTGTTTTTTTAAAACCTTTTTATCTGCTATTGATAAATTTGTAATATCAATTGGTGTTGTTGGTGTTTCTGTCATCATGTTTGTATTTCGGGATTAATTACTTCTATTGTGTTTGGACTTATTATTGAATATTGAATGTTGTATCTAAATTTATCCCTAAGTTCTTTTAGAAATTCACATTCTAAATTGTAATCGTGTGGGATAATTACTGTTCGTTTCTTGGCGTAATACTCAAATCGCTCTTTAATTTTTTGATGCAATTTGTAACGTCTGTTTTGCTCAGGAGTACGTTTAAGTTTCATCTGTTATCAAAAATCTACTTTGATCAAAGCCACCCCAATTGGTAGCTTCTATTTTTTTAACCACCAATTGTATCTTAGAATCAATTGTTTTAGAGACTTTACTTTGTCTAACTTCTGAAGCAAAAACCTCTTTATTTAAAAAAGCAAGTTGACTAAGAAGTGCTCCTCTTTCTTGGTTAATGCAAATTCGTTCAGGAAGTGAAAAACTTTCGATTTTACCTTCCTTTTGCTGATCTGAGCAATAGATTAGTACATTGTATAAAATGTTTAATCTGGCATATATTTGGAGACTCATATTGGTTAGTTTTAATTGGTTGAAAAGACTTTTACACCTTGAGGTGTTTTGCTTCGTTTAATTTGAGATAGTAAAGACATAGGTCTATAATTGAATAAATACATCAAACAATCATGATAACACTTTTCTAAATCTCTAGCAGTTACACTTGTCTGTGTGTAACGATCTGTTAACTTGTGAAACTCAATTTCACAGTTTGTCAATTCCATCCTAAACCATGAATTAATAGAACTGTTGGCTAAAACTTGTTGATATTCAAGAGTTGTTATGCTTACGCTTTCACACCAGTTATTGTAAAAATTCCAAATCATACTTTCGTATTGATCCTGTGTGATGTTTAATTTTTTAATTACTGTTTTCATAGTGATGTTGCTTTTATTGTTTTCCGTGTAAATCTTCATATCCTTTTTGCCAAACGACATATTGTGTTGCGTTTGGTCCAAACTTCCTTCCTTTATTTGTAGCCAAATAACCGCTTACAACTACCTTCTGTGTTGCATCAAATTTTATCCTGTCCTCAAATTCGGTTTTAGGATTTTGTCCTTTTCCATGGCCTATAAAAACCAATGTTTTGTTTTTAAATTTTTTTCTGAAATTCAAGTAGTCTTCAAATGAATAACCCATAAAAAAATAAGGAACCGAATCTATTACAACTACCTGGGCGCTGTTTCTACGCTTTAGCCGTTCTGTGAGTTGCTCTAAACTATCATCAACTAGAATAAAATTCTTTGCTACATCCTGCATCTGGAATAGCTTTAATCTGTCTTGTAGATTTTCATCGTCTAAATCCTCCTCTCTTGATACCAGAATGGTTTTTTCGGTTAAAGCGAATTCTTTAATCAATTGCATGACAAATGAGCTTTTACCGCTCGAACTATCTCCCCAAATAAACCAACGTCCTTTTTTTTGAGGGTTTCCAAAAACATCATAAAATCGACCTTTGAACATAATGACTGATACAATTACAGAAAGTACATTTGATACGGTTAAAGCTCTTTTTAATTCTGCCATATTATGCTGAAAGAAGCTTTGGCATTCCTAAAATTGTTCTAACAAAATCCTCAGTGAGGAGCTGACCAGTTCTGTCAGCTTCTTTCATTGCAGGTACAAGTACATCGTGCAATTCACCGTAGTTATCGCAATTTTGTTTTAAGAACTTAATGAGTGCTTTGTCTTCAATTTGTTCTAAAAACATTGAAAAAGAACGATCAATACTTGGTAATTCGCGGATTCCAAATTTTATTCTACGGTAAAACTGTGGTATTCCAGAACGGTTCTTTTTTCGAAGCTTGTCAAGGTTATCGGTTAACTGGCTTGTACCAATTAGGGTGATTCCGCAAATTCCTTTTAGTGCATCGTACAATTCTTTCATAGAACATAAAGCCGGTTGTTTCATGTACTCACACTCATCAAAAATCAAGTGTGGTTTTTGTCCTTCCAGTTTTAACTGTTTTAGCTTTTTAGCTACTTCACCAATTTTTTTACTTTTGGTTTTTGGAGTGGCTATTTTAAGAGAATCAATGATCTTATCTAACAAATCACCTATCGTGTCTAATGAGCCTACAACAATTTTGTAAGTATCAACCGGATTAGCTTTTAAAAACACATCCGATATATAGCTTTTGCCTGACCCTGTTTCGCCAATGATAATATTTGTTACGCCGTTTTCTTTAGCATCTTCTAAGGTTGAAAGCATGCGGAATAATTGAGGTGTTTCTTTCAATGCCCAATATTCTTTTATTAGGGACAATCCAATAAATTCAGCAATCATTAAGTACCATTTATCTTTTATCTCTGATTTACCTACTGTAGCTTTGTTGTGATAAATACTTGATATATAACTTTCGTTAATGCTTGACCTTTTTGAAACTTCGTTAGCTGAGATATTATGCAGGTCTAAATACTGTTTTAAAGCCTCAGATACTTGCTGTTTTTGAAGTGTTGTAATCATAGGTTAGTGTATTTGTTTAGGTTAACTTTATCTTTTAAATAATTGTTCTGTGTTTCTTGCCAGCTAGACTCTTCTAGTCCTCTTTCTCTCTTCTCCTGCTTTATTGCGATGCGTTCCGTTGCTTTTTTTAGCCTTTCCATTGCTTTTTGATCTTTATGTTGTCCAAGGCTGTCAGGAATCATTAATTTTTTAAGGGTGTCTAATCTTGGATTGTCATCGAATAGATTGGTTAAAACTTCTCTTTGTTGAACCCCTCTTAAAATGATTTCCTCATTCATACGGCGGTTATAATCATAAACCAATTGTCTTTGTTGTGCATCACCTTGTTGTTGATCGTATAAAGACATTGGCTGAATGTATTTTTCTGTTAGAAGAAACTCCATTGTGCCAATTTCTTCTATAAGCCTTCCGTCTCGACCTTTGGCATTACTAACCAAAATTTGACTTAAATCATCTGAATCATAAAAAATCATCCAATCCTCGTGCATATGTTTTCTAAAACTCAAATCAAATGAATCGTAGAATCTTTTAACCCCTTCAATGGTTGGTGTCAATCCGTTATCTTCCATTTTATTGGTATATCCAGTTGTTACTCCATAAGTGCGTAAATACTGATTAAGTGTCATTCCTATTTTATCTTCAAAAGCAAGAAAACTGTTCACGAAGGATTCTACTTTTTCAGAACGTTCGTTTGCAATGGCATTTTCTATTTGTGCAATACAGCCTAACTTGTCTGGAAACAAATGGCGGTGTTTGGATAAATAATCACCATTTACTTGGTTATCATTCTTTGAAGTAACGTTGTGACCTGACCAGTTCAATACCATTTTTTCTTGAAAATGCTGTTCGTTGAACTTGTCAAAAAATTGTTCTACGGGCTTACTCTTTGCATTCTTTACTTTTGCGGGAGTAAAATGCTTTGCTGTAGCTTCATAAACAGGTTTAAGGTTTTTTAGCTGATAGTGGTCGGTCTGTAACTGATAGGGTTTGTATTTTTCGCCAAATAATTCTTCAGTATGTTTAAGAGCATTTTTTAAAGCTGATCTTATCAGCGTAGGGCTTTCTTTTTCTCCAATTGCATAACCTACTATGTAATTATTAAAAGGATCAAGTATTATTACGGCAGTCAGCCTATTGTGATAGGTTGTAACTGATTTTCCATTTTTATCAACCCCCGTTTTTTGATAAAGAAGTTCGGCATCCCACCCATCCATTGACCAAAACAACATTGAGGCACTTGGTTTACTTCTTTTAATCTGCATGTGTTTTTGATGCATTAGGCTCGTCTCACCGTGTTGTCCTGCAAAAACATATAAGTCCAGTTTTTCACGATAATTTGCAATTACACCAGCATCTATAGTTTTCCAACCGATGGCACCCGCTACATCATTATAATGTCTTACAATTTGCTCGTTATTTAAGTTTTGATGTTTACCAAGTAACACCTCAATAAGCGCTAATTGTTCATCATCTTTAACTTTAGCCGCATTTTTAGAACCGTATTTTTTAGATATAATACACGAATAATCTTCTTTTATAAACCGGTTTACTTTGTGGCGCAAACTGTCTTTGGTAGTGGGTAAATCGTGGTTTACTTGCTGAAAAGCGTTAACGTCGTTACTTAAGCTTTGCCAGATATCAAATTGTCCGGTAAGACCTAATGACTTTGTGTATAATTTTCGCTTTTGGCGAACTTCTAGTATCGTATTTAATACCGATGCATTATAAGTGTACAATTCGATCGCTTCGGGAGGTAATTTTTTATTGTTATCCTCACCATAACGATGTGCTGCAAAAAAATCAAATGCTTTTCGATCGCTTATGTAATGTTTTTCAAAGAACGATGCCCTAACTTTTTCGGTGGGCTTACCAAATTTGAACACCAATGTATCCCTCCACTCTTGTATCAAAGAATCAAACTCGACTAATGCATCAAAACCAAGTGACCCCCTTCTTAATTCTCTCTCTGGCTGGGTTTTGCTTTGAGTTCGACCATATAATGCCCGATATGAAATGAGTTTTAAGCTATCCTCATGACTGCTAACAATTTTATCATTTTTAATCAAAAACTTGATTTTTACTCCAAGTTTATCATTATGATATTCAAATGGGGTTTCTTTTTTTTCCATACTGAATAATTATTACTTAGTTTCAGTAGATGTTTCTTTAGCTGCATTCAATTCACTTTCTAACATTTCTATTGCTCTTTTACGAATAGCAACTGCTACATCTGAGTTATTATAATATGCTAATGCTGCATATATGGTTGGTCTTGTTACTGAAAATTCTTTTATAAGAATTCCGATTGAACCCCTTGGTGGATTTATTTTTTTCATAAGTTTACATATGTAATTATTGTTTTGTATTACCGTTTTGCTTTTACAAATATATACACAAATTGCGAAATATCGCAATATCAATAGCGAAATTTCGCAATTAATTTTAAAAAAAACAACTTACCGTGCTTAGAATCAAACAAATAAGGGAATATAAAAATATCACTCAAGATGAAATGGTTGTCAAAACTGGAATTCCTAAGAGATCATATGTAGATTATGAGAATGAAAAGCAGGACGTATCTCTTGATAGGTTGCGAAAAATCGCAATAGCCCTAGAGGTGTCAATTTCAGACCTTATTGATGAAAAGAAAACTCTACCTGATGTTTCCGCAGCAGCAATAGAAAGTCAGCGAAAAACAAAAGATGCTATTTATGAAATGCAGCGTGTACCTTTATTTAACCTTGAAGCAACAATGGGCTTAGTCCCATTAGTTGATGGTAACGGAGTTGATGAAGAAAAAATAATAGATTATATTTCTATACCAAGTATGCCAAGTTGTGATGGTGCAATATACGCATCGGGAGACAGCATGTATCCTTTGTTAAAATCAGGTGACATGATAGCGTACAAGCGAATTGCCGTAGAGCGCGCCCAAATATTTTTCGGTGAAATGTATATAGTAGCGGTGAAGCTTGATGAATCCAGTACAATGAAAACAATAAAATTCGTACATCAAAGTGAATTAGGTGACGAATATATTAAGCTTGTCAGTCACAATCAACATCACACCCCTAAGGATATAAGATTAAGTCAAATAGCCGCAATTGGACTGGTACGAGCATCGATACGACTCCACAACTAGATAAATAACTAATAATCAGTAGTGTAAATACGGAATCGAATAGATTAATATAAAATAAAGGGGTGTTTAAACCTTATTTTTTGTTATTTACTTAAATAAAAGTGCTATTAACGGGTATTGTACAGGCTTTTTTTTAGCATCGTTCAAGTAAAGCAAGAGGTAAAGCAAGAGGTAAAGCAATAATATAAACAGGCTTTTTTGAAATATTCTTTAAGCACTTTTTAAAAGGCTTTAAAACTTCGTTTAAATCTGTTTCAACACAATAAAAAAAGCCGTAAAACACTTGGTTTTACGGCTTTTACTGTAATTTTATAGATATATAACTTAAGAATGGTAGATAGTTCTTTATACAGGCTTTTAATAGCTATTTAAATGGTAGCATAATGGTAGTAAAAAGTAATTAAAGAACATTTCAAATTACCCCAGATTTTAACCTTTTTTGGTGTTAAGCCTTGATTTTATTGGTTTTATCGACCTTTTTTATATTGGATACTATTGTATATTTGATTTATAGGCCCTTATAATGCTGCCGAAAAAGCATTTCAGGAAATAAATATTAATTATTTAAGTGTTATAGATTTTACACGATTGATATTGCCCCAACTATTACAACAGCAAGAAGCCGCGGTTGTTAACGTTACTTCTGTCGCTGTGTTTAGAGGGAATAAGTACTTGCCAACATATTCTGCAAGTAAAGCGGCTCTACATAGTTATACGCAGGGATTAAGAGATACATTCGAGGAAAATTCAAATCTTAATATTTTTGAAATTTATCCTCCTTTGGTCAATACAGAGTTTTCTGCCGAGATTGGCGGTGCAAACGGTATTCCTCCTTCAGAAGTTGCTGTTGAATTGTTATTAGGATTAAAAAATAATCAATTCGATATTTTGGTAGGCGAATCAAAAAACTTTTCCGATAAACTATAAATTCTAATAAATCCAAGTTCTTTCATTCGAACTTGGATTTTAGATTATACATATTAAACATGTCAATATGATACTAAAAAATAAAACAATATTAATTACTGGAGGAGGTTCTGGTATAGGCCTTGAAGCGGCAAAGCAGTTTCTTACTCATGGTGCAAAAGTAATTATTACGGGAAGAAATCAGGAGAAGTTAAATAATGCTAAAAATGAGTATCCAAGTCTTATTGTGATACAAAGTGATGCTGCAAATCCAAATGATGCAGTAACTCTTTTTCAGCAAGTTAAACAATTGGGCGGAATTGATATCTTGTATCATAACGCAGGTGTATTAGCTCCGTTGCTTAATTTAGGAACTGCAGATGACAATCATGTAAATAATGCTGCTTATGAAATGGAAGTTAATTACCTAGGAGTAATTCGTTTGAACAATCTCTTTATGGAGATGCTACAATCGAGAAAAGAAGGTGCGATAATAAATACAACATCACTTCTTCGTTATGTGCCTTCAATTGTAGAGCCTACATATTCGGCTTCTAAAGCTGCTTTAGGTTTTTATACAGAATCGCTTCGGAAACATTTACAACTTCTAAACAGCCGTGTAAAAGTATTTGAGTTGTTGCCACCAGTTATTGCCACAGAGATGACGGCAGAAAGAACAGGTAAAAAATTAACGACTGAAGAATTTGTAAAACAGTTTATCAAAGCTTTGATAAAAAATGAATATGTGATTAGAATTGGAGATACAAAAACGCTGTATTTACTGAATAGATTTTTTCCTAAATTAGCTTATCGTCTAGTTAATTCTAAAGAAAGCTATGTATCCTTAAAATAATATTTTAGAATAATTTAAAAGAAAATTTATGAAAGCATTTATTTTAAATAGTTATAAACCTAAAAATGGACTCAAACTAACAGATGTTTCTGATCCAGAATTAAAGGAAAATGAGATACTGTTAAAAGTAGCCGCGGCAGGTGTAAATCTATTAGATTCTAAGATTATATCTGGGGAGTTCAAAACAATTCTTCATTATAAACTGCCTCTAATTCTAGGTCATGATTTAGCAGGAGTAGTAATAAAGGTAGGGGCTTTAGTAAAGAATTTTAGAATTGGAGACGAAGTTTATTCCCGTCCAAGAGATTATAAAATAGGCACTTTTGCTGAATTTATTGCTATTCACGAAAATGATGCGGCACTTAAGCCAAAAGAGCTTACTATGGTAGAAGCGGCTTCTATTCCGTTAGTAGGATTAACAGCTTGGCAGGCATTAGTAGAAAAGGCAGCATTAAAAAAGGGACAGAAAGTTTTTATTCAGGCAGGATCTGGCGGTGTGGGAACATTTGCTATTCAGCTTGCCAAATATTTAGGCGCAACAGTTGCCACTACAACCAGTACCGCTAATATTGATTTAGTCAAAAGTCTGGGTGCAGATATAGTAATTGATTATAAAAATGAAGATTTTGAAAAAATTCTTAAAGATTACGATGTAGTGTTAAACAGCCAGGATGGAAAAACTTTAGAAAAATCACTTCGGATATTAAAGCCAGGTGGAAAACTGATTTCAATTTCAGGTTCTCCCGATGTAGAGTTTGCAAATGAAATTAAATTGAATGCCATGATGAAAATATTAGTGTTTTTTCTGAGTTACGCAGTTAGGAAAAAAGCAAAAAGATTGGGTGTCCATTTTTCGTTTCTGTTTATGAAAGCCAGTGGGGAACAGCTTACTCATATCACCTCCCTGCTTGATGATGGGGTTATACGGCCGGTTGTTGATAAAATATTTCCGTTTGAAAAAACCAACGATGCGCTGTCTTATATAGAAAGCGGACGTGCAAAAGGTAAAGTGGTAATTAAGATTTATTAGTATTTTAGAAGCTATTCCTTAAAAATATGGGAGCAGGTGCAAAAGTGGAGGCAATGCGATAAACTGTGGAGTAGTAAGAATTTTTTCAGCCCCAATATTGTCTATCTGAGGAAAGAAGAATCTCCGTAAGAAATAAACGGAAAACGGTTCTAGATTGGAGAGCCTCTAACTATGACTGTTCGTTCCTCAGATTGACAAACTTCTGATTGTTTAATATTAAGTTTAAAAGTTGTGTTTATGCTAAAATGTTAGCTAATCTATTGATGAAGAATTGACTATTTAAAAAAAGGGAATTGTAAAGATTATAAAATGAAATTAAGTCAATATAATGGCTGAAATTCATATAGTATAAATTGGTATTTTAGCTGTGAATTATATTTTTTTGAACCTATTATTTAATTTAAAAACAGGTCTCTATATTCTGTAGGTGTCAAGCCAACTTCTTTTTTAAATAACCTTGAAAAATAGGGAGGGTTTTCAAAACCTAGCATATAAGCTGTTTCAGATACTGTATTAGTAGTGCTTAATAATAGTTTTTTTGCTTCTATAAGTAAAGAGATGTGAATATGCTCTAAAGCAGTTTTTCCTGTTTCTTGTTTTAGAAGATCACTTAAATATCTCGCAGATAAATTCAATTCAGAAGCCATAAATTTTACTGTTGGGAGTCCATTTTTTTGAAGTTTACCGCTTTCAAAGTACTGGTTTAAAATTTCTATAAATTTTGAGATAGTAGACTCAGAAATTATCATTCGATTTAAAAATTGTCGTTTGTAATAACGTTGCGAATATTTTAAAATTGAATCTATGTGAGTCAGTATAATTTCTCGGCTATATTCATCTTGATTATTAAAATATTCGCAACGTATTTTATTAAATGAATCCCAAATTGATTCTTCTTCTATTGGAGATAAAGGTAGTGCTTCATTAGTTTGGTAATTTGATTCTCATTTTTTTTTTTAAACTTCAATTTATTTTTTCTGAAAAAAAATGACTGTAAGTTTATTGATTATTAATGAGTTATGTTTTTTTAAATGAAGAGATTATAATTTTTTGTTTAATAAAATTAAAAGTTTCGTTAATAAAATACAAAATAGTATGTACTTTTGTGTGCAAAATAGAAAACAAGCAGTTGAAAAGAATAGTAATCATAGTACTTTCCATTTTAATTTTATCACCATCTTTTGGTAGCTTGTTCATTTATGCTTCATTTAAAATCAATCAGAAAGAAATCGCAAAAACTATTTGTGTGCAACGTAAGTTGGCTTATAACAACTGTAACGGCCGATGTGAATTTCAAAAAAGTATCAAAAAATATTCTGATAACGAAAAAAAAATCCAAGACAGCCTAAAAGATAAAGTAGAGCTTGTTTATGTTCAAAATACTGCTGTGATTACTCCTAATGTAATCGATAGTATGGATTCAAAAGACAATTCTTCTATTATATTTGAAAAGAAACCTATAGGGGTTACTGATTTCACTTACCATCCTCCGATTTATTTTACATAGATCAATATTTCAGTTTGAATTTAAATGAAAGTTTAATGGCATTGCTATTTGGCAATGATAAAAAACGTAATTCAGATATTGAAGATAAACTCATTTCTGAGCACATCTTGAACTGTTGATCTCAATCTTGAACTGAGAGATATACTTTTTGTATTTCTTAGTTACTTTCTTATCATCAAGTAAAATTTTACGGTACTCCATCTCGTTTTTGGTATTCAAAAGCTTGTGTTTTTTGTGCTGTATTTCAAACAGTTTCATAACATTCATTAAAATGAAAATTTTTAAATTTTTAGTGATTGCACTATTTGGTGTGATTACTTCCTGTACAATAGATAAAACAGATTACGAAGCCGAAATTGGTTCAGAAGTTCCTGAATATTACGAGTTTAAAGAAGTAGTTTCGTTTACAAAAGACAATTACAAAATAAGCATAGAAGCCTTAAACGGAACATTTTATAAAGGGTATAACGAACTTCATTTAAAAGTTGTAAATGCACAAACCAATCAAAGTGTAAGTGCATCAGCAGTAACTTTTTTACCTGTAATGAGTAATTCTGATGGAAGTAAAACTTCTTGTCCACATGAATATAATCTTCAATATGATGCAACAAATAAGCGTTTCGTTGGATATTCCGTTTTTACAAGTGAAAGCGCTTTAGCAAGTAACTGGGAATTATTTGTGAGTTTTACGGTTGATAATCAGAAATATGAGGTTAATAAAGGTATTTCGGTTGAAAAACAAAACAATAAAAATCTGAATATGACCTCCTTTACAGGAAAGGATAATGAAGAATATATTATTGCGTTGCTTTCTCCTCAAAAGCCAACCGTCTCTGAAAACAAGTTGATCGCGGGTATTTACAAATACAATAAACCAGCAACTACAGCGGGAGGTTTTCCAGATCCAAGTCAGTTTTCTTATTCAGAAGTAAGAGATTATACTTTAAAATTAGATCCAAGAATGCCTGAGCCTTCAATGGGAAATCACTCTTCTCCAAACAATCAGGATTTGACACAACAGAGCGATGGATTGTATCACGGAGTTGTTAATTATACCATGACGGGAAATTGGACACTAAATTTAATAATGATTAACCAAAATGGATTGATCATAAAAGGAACTGTTGTTCCAACAGATTTTACTCCAGGTGTTGAAGGAGTTAAAAGTGAACTTTTTATTGATACCTTATTCTAAAAACATGAAATATATACTAATGTTATTTTTTTTGGGAATAACTGTAACAGCTCAAAATACAAACGTACCTAACGACACTATAAAAAACTTAGAAGAAGTAAAAGTAAAAAGTGTAGTAAAAAAGAAAATTGAAACTGAAATGAAAATGGCAGTTTCAGTTGATGAATTTCTATCATCTTCGGATAATATCAGTTTTATAAAACGCGGTGCTTATGCCTGGGAACCACTTTTGAATAATATGAGTACTGAACGTTCTACGGTTACGATTGACGGAATGCATATTTTTGGTGCTTGTACTGATAAAATGGACCCGATTACGTCGTATGTGGAAAGTAATAATCTTTCGACAATTGATATAAAATCAGGGCAGGAGGGAAGTCTTCACGGCGCAACTGTTGCTGGAAGTATTGATTTAAGAAGAAAGAGTACACCGTTTGGTCTTGAAAAAAAATGGAATGGAGCGTATCAAAGTGGATTTGAGTTTAATAATAAACAGTTTTTTAATCTTGGAAATGTGGCATATTCAGGTGAAAAATTTGTAGCCGAAGGAAGTGTTTCCTATAGAAAATCTGATAATTATTACGATGGGAATCAGGATGAAGTAAAACATTCACAATACAAAAAGTTCAATACTTCATTAGGTTTTGCTTATAAAACAACTGATTTATCATCAGTAAGATTCGATGCAATTTTTGATATGGCAAAAGATGTCGGTTATCCTGCCCTGCCAATGGATTTATCTCTTTCTCGTGCCTTAATTACCTCAGTTTCTCATAAACAATTATTTGAAGAAGGCTTGGTAAAAGTAATTGACTCAAAAATTTATTTTAATGCTATAGAGCACTATATGGATGATACAACACGTCCAGAAAATCTAGTTCATATGGATATGCCAGGTTGGAGTACAACTTATGGTTTGGTTTCAAAAGCCAATTTGAAAAAAAATAGTTACGCCGCTGAAATTCAATTAAATGCTTATGATAATCTATCAATTGCAGAAATGCGAATGTATCCGCAGGATAGAAGCAAAAGAACGATGTTTGCTTACAGCTGGCCTTGGGTAACAACACGTTATGCTGGACTTTCGATGAATAATTCGTGGGATCTTTCAGAAAAAAGTCAAGTGAATTTGGGAGGTTCATTGGGAGTAAATTACAATTACTCCAAATATGTAGAATTCAATTGGATTTTTCATCCAGGAGCTCCACAAGAAAAAACAAGATTTTTACCAAGTTTTCATGCAGGTTACAATTTAGATATTGATGATTTTAATTTCTCGGTTGGAACGGGTTATGGACATAGAGCGCCTTCTGTTTCGGAAGGTTACGGCTATTATATCTACAATAGTTTTGATCGTTACGATTATATCGGAAATCCTAATTTGAAAAATGAAATTTCGTATGAAGGAAATGCAAGTGCAGGTTTTAAAAATGAAAGATTAAAGATTCAAGGAAAAATTAATTACTTCTATATTGAGAATTATATAATTGGAAGAGTTTTAAGCATGGGAAGCCCTATGAATTATCAATCGGTTGGAGTAAAAGGATATACATCATTGGATTTCGCAACCCTTTTAAATATGTCAATTAATGCTGATTACGATATCTTAGAACATCTACATTGGAAAGGAACGCTTACTTATGCACGTGGAATGGATAATAAAGGAGGAAATCTACCTTTTATACGTCCGTTGAGTTATCAGACTTCGATACATTTTATGCATAAAAATTTCGGAATTAGAACTTCTATAAATGGTGATTTCGAGCAGATCAATTACAGTCCAGAATATGGAGAAGATTTAACATCGGCTTATACAATTTGGAATATATCAGCCGATTATTCTTTTAAAATTAATAAAGTAAAAACCGTTGTTCAGATTGGAGCAGAAAATTTATTAAATGAATATTATAGCACTTATGCCGATTGGGGAAATATCCCAAGAATGGGACGTAATATTTTTACTTCTTTAAAATTCAATTTCTAATATAAAAATGAAAAAAGCTTTTAGTATAACGATGACAATGCTGTTCCTGTTGGTTTCTTTCCAGCAGGTATTGATTATTGTGCACTTTAAACTGAATCAGGAAAATATAGAAAAGGAATTTTGTATTAACAAAACTAAGCCAGAATTACAGTGTCATGGTAAATGTCATTTAAAAAATGAGTTAGAAAAATCAAACAACAACGATTTTGAACTTACAAGTATTGGTAAAAAAATCGATATGGTTTTATTATCAAATATCGAATTTGAAGTTCAAGCTGTACTAGTTGCAAAATCTAGAAAAGTATTGATTTACAAAGAATTTGATTTGATTGAACCTTATATGGAAATTTTTGTACCACCGCCTATTTATTATCTGTTACCTCAGTTTAATTAATTAATAGAAATACAAAATATAATAAAAATGCAAAATTTAAAAAAATACTTCTTGTTGTCCATAGCCTCTTTGGCATTCGTATCATGTTCAAGTGATGATAATAATCCAGTTGCAAACAATGTAACATTAGAATTTAATAATACTTTTAAGAATACAACAATTGTTTTAGGAAATGCTACTTCAGCTTCAGCAACAGCAAATACTTCAGTAACGGGGCAGGCTCATCATTTTTCTGAATTGAAATATGTAATCAGCAATATTCGTCTTGTAAAAGATAACGGAGACGAAGTTCCATTCAATGTAAATGATTTGGATAAAGGTGCGACAGTTATAGATCAGGCAAAAACTGCCTCGTTAAGCTATGTGCTAAGTAATATACCAGCAGCGACTTATAAGCAGATTAAATTTGGTTTAGGAATAAAACCAGAGCAAAACACTTTAGATCAGGTAAGATTTCCTAATTTTTATGCAGCAGCTGGAGCAAACGACACTAAAATGATGTGGGAATGGGGAAGTGGTTACCGTTTTACAAAAGTAGAAGGTTTTTATGGAACTGATACTAAGGAAATGTCTATTCATACAGGAAGTACTGTCGAAGGAACTGCTCCAAACTATACTCAGGGTGTTAATGCTTACAGAGATATTACTTTGAACTTAACTACGAATGCAATTGTAGGAAGTAAAGCGCCGAAAATTAAAATTAAAGCAGATTTTGATAAATTATTAAGTGGAAAAGTAAATACGATTACACTTTCAACCGGGACAGGAATGGGCGATAATGCGACTCCAAATGTTCATACTGCTACTCAAATGGTAAAATTTGTTGACAATTTGGGAGGAAATGGATCTAGTGATATTACTGGAATGTTCTCTATTTCTAGTGTAGAAAACTAAATTCATATAACAGAACCGTTTGATTTTAAAACTTAGACGGTTCTGTTTTAATTCATTTAAAATGAAAAAAATAGCCAGTTTTATATTGATTTTAATAGTTATAACTTCCTGTAGCAACGATGATGATGCTTTTGTTTCTTTTGATAATCCTGAAGTTTATCTGAACATTCCTGCTGGATTTCCAGAGTTAAATACTTTTGTAAACCAAAACAAACCCACTAAATATGGTGTAGAATTGGGTAAAAAGTTTTTTTCAGAAAAAAGGTTTAGTGCAGACAATACGATCTCTTGTTCTACTTGTCATGTTCAAGCAAAAGCTTTTACAGATGGTAATCCACAAGCGATTGGTATTAAAGGCAGAGTTGGATTTCGAAATACGCCATCCATTCAAAATTTAGCTTTTTTAAAGTTTTACAATTGGGATGGAAGTAAGCTCCAGTTAGAGAATCAGGCGTTGGTTCCGATTATCACACATGAAGAAATGGATTCTTCAATTTTGGAAGTTATAGATAAAATTAAAGGCGATGCGGATTATATAGATTTATTTAAAAAAGCTTTTGGTGATGAAAAAATTACGCCCGAAAGAATTTATCAAAGTATTGCACAATTTGAATACACGTTAATTTCTGCGAACAGCAAATATGATAAAGTAAAACAGAATAAAGAATCTTTTACAGTAAACGAGTTGAAGGGGTACCAAACATTTCAGCAAAAGTGCGCCAGTTGCCATAGTACAGAATTGTTTACCGATCAAAGTTTTAGAAATATTGGCTTTCCATTAAATACAAATACCAACGAAGCTGGTCGTGGACGAGTTACGGGAATTGCAGCTGATTTTATGAGTTTTCGGGTTCCTACTTTAAGAAACATTGAATTTACTGCACCTTATGGAAGTTTTGGTCAGTTTTCTACTTTAAGAGCTGTTTTAGATTATTTTGATAATGGCGTTTTAGATGCAGAAAATCTCGATCCAATTTTTAAGAATAACGGTAATAGAATTCCACTCAATGAAGAAGAAAAGAGTAATCTTATCTCATTTATGAATACGTTAAGTGATGTTCAATTTTTAGGGAATTAGTGGATGCTTTTTTTATTTAATTACAACTTGTAACGACTCTTTATCTACTATCTTAAGATTTTGGCGATTACATTTGGAAGTATGCATATATCGTTTATTAACCTGTTTTTACAAAAAAAGCAGTAATAATTGGTAGTAATAAATTTAGATTTCTATATTTGCAACACTGTTGCGTTTAACTATTGAAAATCGCAATATAAAAACTGGAATGAAAATTAAAAATATAAAGATCATTTTTTTGATGTCTTTAATGATATTGTCTTCAATGTTATTTCAGACACTCCATTCCTATGAACATTTTTTTAAGCAACTTACAGAAAAACGTTGCGAGCATCATACAAGTTCAAACCAAAAAGAAATAACACACAGTCATTCAGTTGATACAAAATGTACTATTTGTCAATTTTCAGTTAACACTTTTATCCTAAGTCCTTTTCAGACTTTATTTTTTCAAAAAACTGAATTTGAGATCTTCATTGTATTCGAATATACCAAATCAGTTTCTACATTCTTTATTGGCAGTCTTTTTGCCCTCAGAGCGCCTCCCGTTCTAGTTTAATTACATTTTTTTATTTTGATTTAAGATAAAACGGTTTGCTATTCTAAAAAATAAGCAGATTAATTTCTATTTGATCTTTTGTTTGATTTTACATCTGCAAAAGCTTGAAACGGACTTCTTTATTTTCAATCTCAAAATAATTCGGACCTACTATGTTGCTAAGCTTCTATTTTATTAAGCCTAGAACCTTAGTAGTTCCTATATACAAACAATTTATCAAAATTAATATTACTATGCTAATAGCTGAAAAACTTACCAAAAAATATGGTGATCATATTGCTTTAAACGCTTTAAACTTAACTATAAAAGAAGGCGAAATCTTTGCTCTTTTAGGGCAGAACGGTGCTGGAAAAACGACTACTATCAATTTGTTTTTAGGTTTTATAGAACCAACAGAGGGAACTTTAAAAATAAATAATATTCCGGTTACACAAAATACTGAAACTACAAAAGGATATGTTGCTTATATACCAGAAACAGTAATGCTGTACCCCAATCTTACAGGTTTAGAAAATCTTAAATTCTTTTCTTCCCTTGCAGGTTTTAAATATTCACTAGGAGAATTGACTTATTTTTTGTCAAAGGCAGGGTTGCAAGTTAAAGCTCACGATCAGAATTTAGGTGGCTATTCGAAAGGAATGCGTCAGAAAGTGGGTATTGCGATTGCGATTGCCAAAAAGGCAAAAGTACTTTTGTTAGACGAACCTACAAGCGGTTTAGATCCAAAAGCATCAAATGAATTTTCGCAGATTTTAAAAGAACTTTCGGCAGACGGAACAGCGATTTTAATGGCAACACACGATATTTTTAGAGCGCGTGAAGTCGCCACACATATCGGAATCATGAAGCAAGGAAACTTGGTTACAGTTATCGAAGCTTCAAAAATTTCTGCAAACGAACTCGAAGATTTGTATTTACAAACTGTTTAAAGGGAACTGAAATTTCCATCTACATAAAAATGAAACATCTATATACGTTACTTTTTTTAGTAAGTAGTTTAGCTGTGTTGCAAGCACAGACAAAAAATAAAAAAGTCCTTGATAGTATTGTTAAAGATTCTATCGAAATGGAATCTAAACGTAACGAATTGCAAACTGTTGAAATCGTTGGGCGCTCAACTAAAAAATACCATAGTAACTATTCTTTTTCGGCAACAAAAACGGCTTCTTTAAACAAAGATATTCCGCAGTCAATTTCTAGCATAACAAAAGAATTAATTTCAGACAGAGGATCTATTTATCTCGCAGACGCCGTGAAAATGGCGAGTGGTGTAATTCCAGCAAGTTACTATAATCAATACACCATTAGAGGAATTAGCCAAAACGAAGAAGGTCAGATTATAAACGGAATGAGAACACGCCAATATTACTTTTTACAACCACTTACAAGTAATATTGAGCGTATCGAAGTTATAAAAGGCCCCTCAAGTGCCTCCTTTTCATCTGTTGATCCGGGCGGAAGTATAAACATGGTGACAAAAAAGCCTTTGGCGATCGATCGAAAAGAAGTTAGCCTGAGCGTTGGGAGTTTTAGTACATTACGTGGAACGCTTGATTTTACTGGACCATTAAACGAATCAAAAACACTTTTGTACCGTGTAAATGGAGCATATCAGGAAGCAAAATCTTTCCGTGATTTAGTCAACAATAAGTCATTTTTGATCTCGCCATCGTTCAGTTATATTCCAAATGAAAAAACGGCAATTAATACCGAATTGATTTTAAGCGACATGAGGGGAGTCCTAGATCGAGGACAACCCATTTTTGGTGCTACAGCTGGCGTTACCAATTTAAATAAAACACCAATTAGCTTAAATTTAGGTGCTTCGGGTGATTTTTTTAAGTCTAAAGAAATGATTTTGATGACGAATTTTGCTCATAAATTCAATTCTAAAATTGGTTTTAATGCTTCGTATATGAAGCAAACATGGACAGAAAATCTTCAAGAACATCGAACTACAAATGCTTTTGCGGTTGACATGAACAATCAGCCCGTTACAAGTCTAGCGATGATGCAGTTTGTACAGCGTGAGCAATATTGGGATATAGACAATTTGAGCGCGTATTTTAATTTTGATTTTAAAACAGGGAAACTCTCTCATAAATTATTAGTGGGCTATGATTTAAGTAGCTGGAATAAAAATAAAGGAGGTGGACAAAACGCTGCACGGGGATATTTATTAAAAGACGGAACGGTTACCAATTCTTTTGTAGCAGCAAATGCGGCAAATTACCAAACAACAACAGTTGATGGAGTTCTTTTACCAAAACCAAATGTAAACTTCTTCGATTTGAATAATCCATCCTATGGACTTAGAAGCCCAGAAGATTATATATTGAATGTTAGGACAGCACTCCCGTCTGCATTGACAACAACCAATGCAATCTATATTCAAGATCAGATTCAGTGGGGAAAAATCAGTTTTTTACT
Organism: Flavobacterium branchiarum; assembly: GCF_030409845.1. NCBI lineage: Bacteria > Pseudomonadati > Bacteroidota > Flavobacteriia > Flavobacteriales > Flavobacteriaceae > Flavobacterium > Flavobacterium branchiarum. Next base: position 1,244,271 of record NZ_JAUFQQ010000003.1, read on the forward strand.
GGGTTTAAGAAACGAATGGTTTGAAGATATTACAAATTATGAAACCAATAACGAATTGACAGTAAAAAAGGGAGCTTTATTGCCAAGAATTGGAGTTACATACGCTATAAATCAAGATATAAATGTATATACCACATATCTTGAAGGGTATCAGCCACAATCGAATACGACAACTTTAATGCCTCAAACAGGGAGTCTGCCTGGCGGAAGTGTTTTTAAACCGCTTGAAAGTGATTTGAAAGAATTTGGTGTGAAAGCTACTTTTTTAAATAAAACAATGAGTTTTAATGCCGCAGTTTATGAAATCAATCAGCGTAATATTTTGATGAATGCAAATGATCCTGTAAACCCAGATTTGCTGGTAACGAGAGGTAGTGAAAGAAGCCGTGGTTTTGAGTGTGACTTAGCTGGATATATAACTCCAGACTGGCAGATAAATGCATCTTACAGTTATATAGATGCAATAATTACCAATGATGCAAATTCGGCTTTAATTGGTGATAGAAAGCAGAATACACCAAAAAACAGTGCCAATTTATGGACGCGTTACAACTTTGCTTCAGATTCTTATTTGAAAGATCTAGGAATCGGATTCGGAATGCAGTATCAAAGCAACAAAGTACCTTGGTTTACTCGTGACTTTACACTTCCCGATTTTACCATTTTTGATGCAGCGGTTTATTATAAACCAAGTCATAATATGCAACTTGCTGTAAATGCAGGTAATTTATTGAATAAAACGTATTGGTTAGGTGCTCAGAATTATTTGAGATTATTTCCGGGAAGTCCGAGAAATATAAGCCTTACTGTAACTTATAAATTTTAATGAGTATGAAATCATTATATGCCGAAATTTTAATTGCCAAACATTTTAGAAATTCTATTTTTAAAAATAAAGCAATTTTTATTATTACCCTTTTTATAGGAGGGTTATTATTGTACGCCACATTTTCAGGTTGGAATAATTATTCGAACCAAAATGAAACAAGCGAAAAATACCAGCATCAATCGCGCGAAGACTGGTTGAAAAATCCAGATAAAAATCCGCACAGAATGGCACATTACGGAAATTTTGCTTTCCGAAAAAGTACTTCGTTGAGTGTTTTTGAATTTGGGATGGAACCTTTTTTCGGAAACGCCATTTTTCTTGAAGCGCATAAACAAAATACGGCTAATTTTTCTGAAGCTGGATTCTCTAATAGTATGCTTCGTTTTGGCGAAATCAGTATTGCGATGATTTTGCAGATTTTATTGCCTTTACTTATATTTTTCTTAGGATTTAATTCGATTGCTTACGAACGAGAAACAGGAACTTTAAAAATTATTTTAACTCAGGGAGTTACTTGGAAAGAACTACTGATAGGCAAAATTCTAGGTATTGCAAGTGTTGTCATGCTACTTTTTATTCCAACAATTATTGTGCTAGTCTTGCTTTGGTTACTACTTCAAAACTTTAGTATTACAGCAGATGAGACTTTTAAAATGCTTTTGTTTATAGGATTTCATTTTATTTATTTAATCTTTTTCTGCATCATTGCAGTTTTAATTTCGGCAGTAAGCAAAACATCTAAAAAGGCTTTAATTTCCCTAATCGGAATTTGGCTTCTGTTTACCATTATTCTGCCAAGAACCACACAGGCAATTGGAGCTTATATTTTTGAAGCACCATCTAAAATACAATTTAACAGTGATATCGAAAAAGATATTCTTTTAAAAGGCGACAGTCATAATCCTAATGATTCGCATTATAAAGGAATTAAAGATTCTTTACTTTTGGCTTATAAAGTCGATTCGGTACAGCAACTTCCTTTTAATTATTCTGGTTTTATTATGACCGAAGGTGAAAAAATAAGTTCAAGAATTTACAATGAACACTTGGCAAAACTCCTTAAAGTTTACGAAAAACAAAATAGTTTTTCTAAAGCAGTTTCTTTTTTGAATCCCTACATCGCAATAAAAAATTTGTCGATGGGATTGTCTAATACAGATTACGATTCATACATCGATTTTCAAAAACAAGCCGAAGCATATCGTTATACTATGGCGCAGAAAATGAATGGTTTGCAGGTAAAATATATTAGCAATAAAAAGCCTACTTCAAATGATAAACCGCTTACAATTGGTAAGGAACATTGGGCAGATGTGGAAGAATTTCATTATGAGCCAAAAGGAGTCTGGGACGCTATAAAGAGCGAAATTATCTCGATTATTTCTATCATTCTTTGGATTACTATTCTGTTTATTTTAATAAGAACCGCCGCTAAAAAACTTAAAGCCATCTAATATGTTAGTACTAGTATTTAAAAATTTCTTGCGTTCAAAAGGCACCAAAATTGGATTGCTTTTTTTGCTTTTAATTAGTTTTATCAGCCTTTTAATAGGGCATCAATTTCAGCAAAAACAACAAAATAATATTGCCGAAGCGAAAGTATATCAAAAAGCACATATTGACAGAAATGTTGCTTTTCATAAAGACGAAATAGGGCTTTTGCTGTATTATACTAAATTCTCATTAGTTAATAAAATGTCGCCTGTAAGTAGTTTAGCAATTGGGCAAAGAGATGTAAATCCGTCGATTCAAAGTGTTACGATACGTGGTCTAGAAGCACAGAAATACGATTCGGAACTTAATAATCCGAATAATTTACTTTCCGGAAATATCGATTTTAGTTTTGTATTGATTTACCTTTTTCCACTTCTCATTGTTGCTTTTTCATACAATGTAATTTCCGAAGAAAAAGAAAGCGGCACTTGGAAAATTGTAGCAACTCAGAGTAAAAATACATTTCGATATATTCTTCAGTTATTTTATGTTAGGATTTTAAGTGTTTTGATTTTGTTTACAATTGTTCTTTTCATTGCAGTTTTGTTTTTGAAAATTCCGATAGACATTTCGTTCCTCATCTTTTTTGGACTTGGCGTTATGTATATTTTGTTTTGGTTTTCAGTTTGTTTTTTTATAGTTTCTCTACAAAAAAACTCTAATTTTAATGCGGTTATTTTATTGACTATCTGGTTGTTTTTGATCATTATTCTTCCAGCAGGAATTAATGCATATATAGTTAATAAATACAAAGTTCCCGAAGCTTTAGAACTTACACTGACACAACGAAATGCCTACCACGAAAAATGGGATATGGATAAGCAGGTGACTCTGGATAAATTTTATGCTCATTATCCGCAATTCAGACATTATGTTCTACCAGATAAAGAATTTAGCTGGCTTTGGTATTACGCAATGCAACAAATGGGTGATGATGAATCGGCTGTACAATCAAAAGAACTAGAATCGAAATTGGAACAACGAAATCAAGCTAGTCAGATGATTGCGATGTTTATACCAACGCTTCACACTCAGATTCAGTTAAATGAAACGGCAAAATCAGATTTAGGTAATCAGCTTTTATTTTTGAAAGAAACCGCAAACTTTCACGAAAAAATGAGATTGTATTTCTATCCAAAAATATTTGATGGATCACCTGTAGGTAAAGTTAATTGGGATAGTTTTAAGGTTGAAATTTTTAAAGATCCTACCGAAATTGACATTGTAAAGGCCATTCTTCCATTGGTGATTTTCAATCTCTTGTTGTTTTCTTTTGGATGGGTTAATTTCAAAAAAGAATAAAGAACCTAAAATATTATTTTTTCCTAATTACAGTTTGTAGACGTACGAGTAGTGCGTCTACAACAATTAAGAACTAGAAAAAAAACATTGGTTCAATTTTTTTTATAATTTTAGAAGGCTTTTGAGGTTCAAATGTGAAATGAAGCTGTTTTAGTATTACCTATGGAATTGTCTATAACAGAAAAGTTTAAGATTTTAAGCTTTTATGTAGTTTTAGTTTTTGGCTATTTTTTAGACAGGTTTGGGACTATTATTGAAATCTTAAAGTTTCTTTAAAAAGCAAAGTTTCTTTAGAATGGCATAATTAATGCAAACGAAATAATAGAGTAATCAAATACTTCGTAGAGTATTATAAAATTTAAAAGAATGAGAAAATTAAAATGCATGTTTGTTTTTATGATGGTGACTGTAGTGTCATCATTAAGTTATGGACAAGAAACATTAAAAATGTTTGTTAAAGAAAATAAAGTGCCTTGCCAAGGTGTTGCTCCTATGGAATGCTTACAGATTAGGTATAATAATAAGAGTGATTGGCAGTTTTTTTACGACCATATCGAAGGTTTTAATTTTGAAAAAGGAAACAGATATGAGCTTTTAGTAATTAGAACTAAAAGACAAGGTGTTATTCCAGCAGATGCATCTTCATACGAGTATAAATTAAAAAGTATTATTTCTAAAACACCTGTAACAAAGGCAAATGGAATTTATGATACCAAAATGATATTAACTCGTTTGAATGGTAAAGAAATAAATACTGGAAATGTCTATTTGACAATCAATGAGTCTACAGGAATGATTAATGGAAAAAGTGGATGTAATAACTTTGGTGCAAAATTTACTAAGCTTTCTTCAAAGGATCAAATAAAAATTGGGTCTCCTTATGGAACTTTAATGGCTTGTGATGAAAAAAACATGAAATTAGAGCAAGATTTTACTAATGCAATAAAAGATAAAAAGTTTAAAATTTTAAAGAAAAATAACAAGGTGCAGTTTAAGAATTCGAAAAATAAAATCATTATGGAATTCTCTATTCCTACTCAAAATGATATTATGAGTTTTATTGCCAAAAACAATTGGAAACTAATTATGCTAGAAAACGTTGGACAAGATTATGGACGTGCTTCTATTAAATTTGATCCAACTACAAAGAAAGTAAGTGGAAACACGGGATGCAATAACTTTTTTGGAACATATACGCTTAAGGGTGATGATCATATTGCCTTTGGTGCTTTAGGATCAACTAGAATGGCATGTATTGATGAAGAAGTTGCTAAAACAGAACGAAAAATGCTATCTCTTTTAGGCGATAAAGAACTACGTTTTGATGTAGCAGAGCAAACACTAAATTTTTATCTTGGTGATAGATTGATAATGATGTTTGGAATTGTAAAGTAATCTTCCAGTTTAAATAACAACAAAGCCTGACAATGTTCAGGCTTTGTTGTTTATACAAGGTTAATTATAAAAGAGCAAAATTTAAAGTTACTTGCTTAGGTGTTTTTTACTAATAAAGTATTCTGTAAGTATTTTGTAATTTTGTAAGATTATGTCAATCAAACTACTTTTTTACTGATAAGAATAGGTTAATTATCGTATTTTATAAATAAGAAAAACAAATTTTTATTTAGAAAATAATAGAAGATATTTGCGCTCATTAGATTTTAAATCTAATACCCCCAAAACAAAAACAAATTTAAATTAACCTACAATGATTACAAATGTTAAAAGGTGGCACTTTGCCAGCTTACTAATTTTTGGTATTCTAGTTTTCGCAAGTTGTGATCACGAAGACCAATCTACTGCATACGACGCCAAATACTTACCTAGTATTGATGCAACAAATTTACCAAAAGGGAATCGACCGATGACTATGTTTGAAGACGACGAAAGTTCTTCAAAAATGTACGATAAACAAGATCGTTGGTTTCGTGTTAACCAGCCATTACAAGTGATTCAAAAAGGGAAAGATTCGGTGCAAATTTCTCTTTATTCTCCAGTAGGACTTACCGATGTAAGAATCTACGCTAAATTACCTAATTATGGCAAAAGATTTTTAATCTACAATTTTACAAAAGTTCCAGCTTTTCATCGCTCATTTCACCAAATCCCATTGGTAGCAGGAAAAAATGATTATATGTTAGAAACAGGAAATGCGGTTACAATTGACAAAATTGATGGTTTTTCATCTGGAGCTATCGAATTTTCGGTAGAGTCTAGTGATCCATTATTCGCAAAATTCAAAAAAATTAAGTCTACTCATTTAGTTCAATTTAGTGATGCGTATCATACTAATGAGCTAGGTAAATTTTTACCTATGAATCCTGTTTTGGCTAAAGAGGCAATCGCATTGATTATTAATTATTCGTATGCATTAAGTCACCCAATGTATTACGATACCTTTATTAATTTTGATAGATATAAAAAAGAGCAAGCGGCTCAAGCTGGAACTGCTGTAAATGGCGCAACATATTGGCATGGAAATGCAGATGATGTTGATGGAGTTTACGATTATTATACTAAGGCCGAAATTGAGAAAATATATTGGAACTACCTTGACGGTAGAACTGTTTATATAGCAATGGTAGGAGGAGCTGCGGCATTGGGAGGTGGTCCTTTGGCATCGCAATGGGAATCTGGTTATGTTAGAGGACATTGGCTAGGAGATTATTCGATTTGGTCACATGAATATTCACATCATATTGGTTTTGGACATAGTAGTAACTTAGCTAATAGTGGCGAAGGTGGTGGACAACAAGAAATGATGAGTGAGTTTATTAGATACTTAATTTATTTAAAAGACCTTCCTTTTAATGATCCAGAAGTTTTACAGGGGTGGACTAAAACAAATTATTTGTCAGGTACTTATAAAAAACCTGTTTTTACAATTAATCAAAAAAATCCATTCTTGTTAAAATATAAAGGAGAAGGAAAATGGAATTAAGAAATAAAATTAAAATGAAAAAAATAGCTTTTTTTATCGTGTTACTTTGTGTTTTTACAAATTGTAGCAAGGACTCTTACGACGGAACTTCTCCAAATCATACGTACTATTACCTATCTAATGAAGCATCAATTACTGCAAATCAGATAGGTGATGGAACTGGCACGTTAGATCCTAAAGGTATCGCCGTATCAAATGACAAATTGTACGTTTGTAATGGTAATGTACTTGAGGTTTTTAATGCGAACACTTTGGCTCACATAAAAACAATTACCAAATTTACTAAAGGGGAGACTACAATTGAATTTGTTAATCTTACTTCAATAGCTATTGATAATGGTAGAATTTATATTGGAACTAAGGAATCAAGGCTTTTTGTTATCGATGAAGTAACAAATGCTGGTATTAGTGTTTTAGGAAATGGTTCATGGTCGGCAACTTTTGTGCATGTCTATGGAGTTGTTGTAAAAGATGGATTAGTATTTGTTAAAGAATTTGATAAAACGATAAAGGTTTTTGAAACCTCGCAAATTACAGATAAAAGCAATTGGAATTTAGCTCCTATTGCCAAATTAAATACTTTAACAGGTGGTTATATAGAATATTCAATGGCTGTAACTGATGGGAATTTAGTTGTAGCTGGAAGAGATACAAAAGGATATTTATATTACAATATCGCAGGTATTCGTTCTAATGCGGCGGCATCATTGAAGGCTCCAATTGTGCCTGTAGTAGTCCCTTTTAAGGAAGCAAAGCCATCGGCAGTAACTATTGATGCAGATTGGGCTGTAACGTCTGAGTATGATAATCAAAGCAGATTGAATTTTCTTCGACTTTATCCAAAAAAAGAATTTATGGATAAAACGTATAATCCAAGAGTAAATGTTTCAGATGTTATGGGACAAAATAACTTTGGAAGTATTGTAAGTATAGCGCAACTTAATGACCGTATTTTTTTATCGGATAACACGAATAAAACAATAAGAGTTATTAAGCTTAAAAGATCTGAAATTACAGAACAAAGATAGTACTGTGATTTTATTGAAATAAACATTTTAAGCCCACTCAGTAGAGTGGGCTTTTGTTTATAAAGGGGGAGATTATGATTGATTTTGCTATTTATAACGTAATTTTATAGTAGAAATAACTTCTTTTGCTTTTAGCGAAGACAAGTTTATAATCACTTTATACAGCCATAATATAATTAATTTAGAATGAAGAAAATTGATAATGTATCAGAAGGAGACATAAATGTAAAAAATCAATGGCTTATACTTGCTATTATTATCGCTTCACTTATTCCCGTAACAATTGATTCTACGATATTGCACGTTGCCATACCTACGCTCACATTATCATTAGGAGCATCTGGTAGTGAAGTTTTATGGATTATAGATATTTATCCACTTATTATGGCAGGTTTGTTATTGCCAATGGGGGTTTTAGGAGATAAAATTGGTCATAAAAAACTATTGTTATTTGGATTGTCAATATTTGGAATTGCGTCGTTTATGGCTGGGTTTTCTTCAGCACCCATTTATTTAATATTATCTCGAGCACTTTTGGCAGTTGGAGGTTCTATGATTATGCCAGTTACTCTTGCAATAATAAGTCAAACTTTTACCAATGAAGCGCAACGGGGTACCGCACTAGGTATCTGGGCCGCAGTGGGTACAGCTGGAGCCGCAGTTGGACCTGTTATTGGTGGAGTTATTGTAGAACATTATTGGTGGGGAGCAGTTTTTTTAATAAATCTTCCACTAATTTTAATTGTTATTCCTTCAATATGGGTTGGCATACCTAAAGGAATTTCGAATCCACAAAAACCTTGGGCTTTAAAAGAAGCAAGTTTAGTTTTAGTGGGTGTTATTTTATTTGTTTATGGCCTTAAGACTATTTTTAAAGAAGATCATCCTTTATGGATTAGCATTGTTGCTGGGTTAATAGGATTTGTTTTTTTAAGATTGTTTTTTAAAAAGCAAAAGATTTCTGAATCTCCAATGATAGATGTCAAATTATTGCAAAATAAAAGGATTCTGTTAGGAATGTTACTCTGTTTCGTACCTATGGCAGTTATTGTTGGTTTTGAGTTCTTATTGGCTCAGGAGCTTCAATTTGTGCATAAGCTAAGTCCAATAAGTGCTGGTTTATTCATGTTACCCTTTGTTGCTGCATCTGCAGTATCAGGGCCGTTAACTGGTTCTATATTAGGTAAAATTGGGTTTAAGAATGTTATAGTTACAGTATTGTCTTTATCTTCGCTATCGTTCTTTGTATTGAGCCAATTAGATTTTAGTTCATTTACTATTAGTTTGTTTTTGTGCTTGATTCTTTTGGGGTTTAGTTTAGGAGTAGTATTACTAGCGGGAACGACTGCTGTTATGTCTGCGGTACCTCTTGATAAAGCCGGAATGGCAGGTTCGATGGAGTCTATTTCCTATGAACTTGGTACTGGATTAGGAATTACTTTTTTTGGAATTATACTGTCTCAAATTTTCATTAATAAGTTTGCTATTAGCAATGAATTACTGAATCAACTCCCTAAGCAGGTAAACAATTCAATTGGTGATGCAATGATTGTTGCCAATGAACTAGGAGGTGAGAAAGGAGAGATAATTAAAAACGCGGCAATGATAGCTTTTAAAGATGCACATGACATAGTTCTAATTCTTGCAGGTTCTGTTTTGGGTATTTTGGCTCCGGTGTTAATGTTTGTTTTACCTAAAGATAAAAAGTAGCATTATTTAAGTTTTAAAAGCTTTTGTTTACATTTACTTTCTTAACAAATCACAATCATGAAAATCATAAATACTTCATATAGTAGAGCGTTATTTTTAATCTCTTTGTTATTCTCTGTTATTGCTGTAAAAGCTCAGAATGAAAAAGTCTTAATTTATGGAAGTCAAAACGTTTCAGATACTACCTTTGTTAATTTAAAGGATTATAGCAATGATTTTGTATATGATATGAAGTACGCTACTGAGGATAATTTCCTTAAAGCAAAAGTATATGATTGTGCCGAATGCTTTCTCCGTTTAAAGACCGTTAAAGCCTTGGTAGAAGCAAATAAAAATTTCATGAAGAAAGGATATAAAATCAAATTGTTTGATTGTTATAGACCTTTATTTATTCAAGAAAGAATGTGGGAAATAGTTTCTAATCCTAAATATGTTGCAGATCCCAAAAAAGGCTCCATCCATAATAGAGGAGGAGCCGTTGATATTACTCTTGTTGATCGTAATGGTAAGGAATTGGATATGGGTACTTCTTTTGATTTTTTTGGAAAAGAAGCCAGTCACAGTTATGTGAATTTATCAGATACTGTTAAAGCAAACCGACAATTATTGAAAAAAATAATGATAAAACATAAATTTAATTCTTTTGATTCGGAGTGGTGGCATTATAATTTAAAAGCTGGATTAACTGATAAAGTATCAAATACAAAATGGGATTGTAATTAAATTTACTCTACACATTTTATGTTTTCCATAAAGTAAGTTTCGGGATGATATACTTTATTGTCTAGTTCTGATGTGAACTCCTTTTTTAAGATATAATCTTCGATATCAGTTAAGTATTTAATGCGAATCATAGAGATCGGTGATTTTTTTAATTCTTCAAAATTATCTTTCAAAAACATAAAAATACCAGTATTTACGCGATTGTCAAATCCTTTTTCATCACGTATCAATGTTCCACAAGTTTCTTGATCGATATGAACTAGGGTTACAATTTTTCCATTGTTTAATTGTAAGTATAATTTTGAGTTTTTATCAAAACAGTTCGCTTTTATGAAGTCTTTGCTTTTTTTGATCATTTGTAAATTAAGGGTTGGTAAACCATCGGTTTGTGCCAAAGAAAAAAAGATATAACTAGCTGTTCCTGCAAAGTTTTTTTCAGAAATCATTTTTTCTTTAGTCGACTTATATGTCCCTAAAGAGTCAGTAATGTTTACAGAGTATTCACAATCTTTTTGTGCAAATAAATTAAAAGTTAATAAGAAAAAAGTTAAAGTAATTAGTTGTTTCATTGTTATTGTATTTTTTTACAAATTAAAACTATTTTATTGTCATTTCTATCAGTTGTAAAAAAACAATACAAATTTCCTCCATCTTTTATTTTCCATTTTTTTCGAATGGTTTCTACGCTATCAGGAAAGTTCCTTGTAGTGATGTTTGCTTGTTGATTCGAGAGATGCAGTTTCATTTCATTTTTAGTGTATGAAATGCTTTTTTGAATTTCAAAAGTTCTTCCCGGAAATGCAATTAGTTCGTCTGAAGTATATAAATGAGAATGTTTATGTAGTTTATCGATTTCATAAAAAGCTCCTACTTCGTCGAATCCGCCAGATTTCATGATTGCGCTATTCGGTTCGTATAAGTATTTTTTAGGTAAGCCATAAGCAACATATTCTGGTGCTTCACCCAATGAAAATTCAAAAGACTCTGTTTTGTCTTTTAAGATATTCGCAGTAGCAAGAGTTATATTGCCTAAGTAGTCTTTGTGTATTTCCCAAAGCAATTCTTTAACCTCATTATCGACAGCAATTATATGTATCGTTTTTACATTCTTTAGTTCAGATAATCCAGCTGATATATCTAATAAAGGAGCTGTTTTTATTAAAATAGAATCAGAGTTTTCAAAATAAAAGTCTAATAAATCGGGTACGTTGGGTAAGCAATCCCTTAACATAAAAACTTTACCTTTAGCATCGTTTCTTCTAGAAGGATCAATATAAATCCAATCCCATTTTTTATTTAGTTTCTTTAAAACTTCAAAACTATCTTCAGGATAGCACGTGCAATTATCAATTTTCAATTGTTTTAAATTATGTTCTACTATTGCTGATAAATCTGAGTTTAACTCGCAATGTGCCACATTTTTTATTTTTTTAGAAAAGTAATAATCATCAACACCAAAACCACCAGTTAAGTCTATAAGGCTATCTCCAGAAACTAAATTGGCTTTAAATTGTGCTGTTTTCTCAGAAGAAGTTTGTTCTACTGAAATTTTACTCGGATAGAGTATGTTATCAGTAGCAAACCAAGTTGGTAATTTATCTTTAGCTTTTGTTTTAGCCTCAATCTGATTTAGAATAGCAATCCATTCAATCTCTGGGAAAGGATTTTTTTGAAGAGCTAATTTAGAGACAGATTCATTTACTTTTTTATTTATAAAATCCTGAACAGAAGGATGTAAAAGGGCTAAATTCAAGGCTATATTTTTTCAGTTAATACAATAACAACTTTATTGTTTGGAAAAAATTCTTTGGCTATCACTTTAAGGCAAGTATAAAATGGGATAGCAATAATCATTCCTACGATTCCAAAAGTAATACCACTAATTAAGGTGATTAAAAATATTTCCAGCGGGTGCGAATTTACGCTTTTTGACGAAATAATCGGCTGGCTAATATTATTGTCGACGGCTTGAACTAATAAAAAGCCAATTACAATATATATAGTTTTAGGTAAGATTACAGTTTGAAAATCGGCACCAATTAAACTCATCATTGTTAATAAAGCGGCAAGAGTGGTTCCTATTAGCGGTCCAACATACGGAATGATATTTAGCACGGCACATAAAAAAGCAATAACAAATGCATTTTCACTTCCAAAAATGATAAGCACAATATAATACAGAATAAATACAACAGTTAATTGTAGTAACAAGCCTATAAAATAGCGGGTTAGTAAATGGTTTATTTTGGTAATCGAGTTGATAATTTTATCTTCATTATTGTCAGGAAGAATTCTTTTAGCATTTTCTTTAAATATGTTTTGATCTTTAATAAAGAAGAATGTAATAAAAAACACAGATACTAATCCCATTCCTAAACCAGCAAGCATATTTATGATAGAATTAATAAAGGCTGTAAAATAACTAAAATCTAGTTTAGAAGTTATTTCAGGGTTTTTTAATAGTGATTGAAGATCAATATGTTGTAAGTTGAAGTAATTCTCAAAATCACGCTCAATTAATAGGAGTTGTTCTTGTAGACTTTTAGTGTCTAGGAGCGATAAATTGTTAGCCTGTGATATAATTAAAGGAACAAACAATAGTATGAATCCGATCATCAATAAGACAAAGAAAACGACAGTTGTTGCCGCAGCAAAAGAACCACTGAATTTTAATTTATGTTTTAAGAAATTTACAAATGGGTTTGCAATTAAACACAATATTAATGAAACGCACAAGTAGATAATTACAGTTTGTATTTGATATAAGAAATACAAAATTAGCGATACTATCAATATAGTCGTGATAGCTCTTAAAATTCCAGTTGAAATTACTTTAGATGTAATCATAGTTTATCTTTCTTTAGAGCATAAATATAGAAAAAATGGAGGAAAATATTACAATTTTAAACTAAAAAAAGCAAGACGATTAAATCTTGCTTTTAATAATTATTAACACGTTATGTTATAAGGTTTTAAATTTAGATGCCAAAACCAGCTCTTGGTCCACCAGTTACAAACGTAGCGGCCATTCTGTTTTTTTGTCCTGTAGTAAACATATACATTCCAAGGTCATCAGTGTAATCCATATAATTCATAGTCATTTCTACAGGAGTTCCTGTACAAGTACTGTAATGAGGATAAGTAGGTACACCATAGTTAGCAGTATTATGTAAAGGAGTATCAAGTACAAAATCATTTCCGCAGGTTGCATCTCCCCAGATGTGACGTAAGTTCAACCAGTGACCTACTTCGTGTGTTCCAGTTCTTCCTAAGTTATAAGGAGCGGCAGCTGCACCCGATAATCCGAATGAATTACTATCTATTACAACTCCGTCAGTAGCTGCATTTCCTCCAGGAAATTGAGCATAACCTAATATACCACCACCAATTTTACAAGACCATATATTTAGTTTTGACGTTGGAGATGTTGGATTTAGACCACCAGAAGCCGTTTTTTTCATGGCATCAGCAGTTCCCCAAGAAGTTTTTGTTGTTGATTTTCTGTTTATTTTCTCTAGAACAAAGCTAATTTCAGTATTCGCTTTAACTCCAGCAAATATAGCAGGAACGTTTGCGTAATCTGGATTTTGAGCATTAAAATCTTTGTTTAATACATCGATTTGGGATTGAATTTGTGCGTCTGAAATATTTTCAGCAGCAGTCCTGTATAGTACATTTACTATAACAGGAATTTGAATTTTTCCATTTACCAATTTACCAGTTAGTATTTTGTTTTCTGTAAATGCTTCAATTTCATTCATTCTAATAGCCAATGTAGGATCGGCTTTTATTTGAGCTTCAAGAACATCTTGTGTTGCACAACCACGTTGATTAGCTACCATAGCTAGTGGGTCTGTAGATTCTGTTTTGTCATTTTGACAAGAGAAAAATAATAACGCTGTAAATGCGGATAAAACGACTTTTTTCATAATAATTTGGGGTTTTGTTATAAAATTTTAGTTTTGTTAATAATTAAAGCAATTTTATAACAAATATTTTAACAAGCAAAATTTTATTATTAATTTATTTATCAGAATTTACAAAACCCTTGTATAGCGTAGTTCTTACAAAAATAAGCAAACATTTAAAGCAGTGTAAATTCTTACTTTTGTATTTTTTTATGAGAAGTATGATCTTGATTTAATGCTAAGTATTGCCTTTTTTAAGAAGAATTGGAGCTTTTTATTAAATAAACCGCTTTAATAGGAGAAAGTGGCTACTAAATTCTATAAGCTTTCGTTAGTTAACCTTTCATTAATTAACGTTGTGATTGAAAATAGAGTATTTACTACCACATGAATATTGAGAAGCATTTGTAGTTCAAAAATAAGAAAAAAGTATTTATAAAGAAGTGATTTCGTATAATGCAATACTTGCGGCTTGTACAACATTCATGCTGCTGTTTTTTCCAAACATGTTAATGTGAACAATTTGATTCGAGATTTTTAAAAGTTCATCAGAAATCCCGTCAATTTCACTTCCTATTAAAAGTGCAATTTTTTTGTTTTCTGGAATTGTAACGTCTTTTAAAGGCTTACTATTGTTTGCAATTTCTAAAGCTATAATTTCAAAATCATTTTCAATTAAATGAAGAACCAAATCAGGGGTTTCTTCAATGATAGTATGAGGTACATGAAGATGAGTACTTCGAGAGGTTTTGTTTATTTTTCTAGGCGTTAACGGAATATCTTTTCCTAAAAAAATGATATTCTCAACCCCAAAGGCTTCACTTATTCTAAAAAGAGAACCAATATTTTGTTGAAAATAAATATGATCGCAAACTAGCGTTATAGGAAAATTTTTTCTTTCGAATTGTATTTCTTCGTGTGTTAATTGCACTTGATTTGAGTTAATTGGTAAAGATATAATTGATAATGTTTGCACCCATTTTTAGTGCTTTTTGGCGTACTTCGAGAGGGTCGTTATGTACTTCGGCATCTTCCCAACCATCGCCTAGGTCACATTGAAAAGTATAAATTAATACCAATTTGTTTTCGATGAAAATTCCAAATGCCTGAGGTCTTTTTCCGTCATGCTCATGGATTTTAGGGAGACCGTTTGAAAAAAGAAATGGTTTTTGAAAAATAGCGTGATTGGCAGGAAGTTCTACCAATTCACTATTTGGGAATATTTTTTTTATTTCTTTTCGAATATACTGATCCATTCCATAATTATCATCAATATGAAGAAAACCACCACCATATAAATAATTACGTAGATTAGTAACATCTGCATCGCTAAAAACTACATTTCCGTGACCAGTCATATGTACAAAAGGATAGGAAAGTAAATCAGGATTGCTAGGTTCTACCGTACCAGGTTTTGCTTTAATTCGGGTATTTATAGTTGCATTACAAAACTTTATCAAGTTAGGTAATGCAGTTGGATTTGCATACCAATCACCACCGCCACTATATTTTAGTAATGCAATTTCTTGCGAAAAAGAAGAGGCGGAAATAAATAAAAAAAGCAAAAATAGTTTCTTCATAACGGTAAAGTCAGAGATTAGTATTTTTAAATTTAAATTGTTTCATTAAAAAAAGCAACACTATGACAAGCAACTATTGCCGCAGTTTCTGTACGTAATCTTGTATTTCCTAAGGATACAGGTTGAAAGTTATTTTCGATAGCCAAAGCGATTTCCTTTTCTGAAAAATCACCTTCTGGGCCAATAAGTAGCGTTATGTCTTCATTAGGTTTTAAAACCGATTTTAATGTCTTTTTATCTGTTTCTTCGCAATGAGCAATCAACAGTGAACCTTTATTTTTACGTTTTACAAATTCCTTGAATGAAATAGCTTCATTTAGTTTAGGAAGATATAATTCGTTAGATTGTTTCATTGCTGATAAAATAATTTTTTCATAACGCTCAATATTAATTACTTTACGTTCCGATCTATCACAAATAATAGGTGTAATTTCATGAATTCCAATTTCAGTAGCTTTTTCTAGAAACCATTCGTAACGATCGTTCATTTTGGTTGGAGCAACCGCAAGATGCAAACGATATTTAGGATCAGGAGCTTTTTCAAATGAAATTATTTTAACAGTGCATTTATTATCAGAAGCCAAAGTGATTTCTGTTTCAAATAAATACCCTAGTCCATTTGTTACATGTAATATATCAGAATCTTTTTTTCGTAATACTTTTATAATATGTTTACTTTCTTCTTTATCAAAAGAAAATTCTTTAGTCGTTTCGTCAATATTAGGGTTGTAAAATAATTGCATAGTTTAAAATTGTATTCGTGCTTTAGAAACAACAGCAGCTGTTTCAAATTGTTCAGATAAATATTTTTGATAACCCACAATTCCAATCATTGCAGCATTATCGGTCGTGTATTCAAATTTCGGAATATAAGTTTTCCAACCGTATGTTTTTTCGCTTTCTTTCAGTCTGTTTCTTATTCCAGAATTAGCCGAAACTCCACCACCAATAGCAATTTGAGTAATTCCGGTTTCTTTTACCGCTAATTTTAATTTGTCCATTAAAATCTCGATAATTGTATATTGTATAGAAGCACAAATGTCATTTAGATTTTCTTCTATGAAATTTGGGTTTTCTAGTTTTTTCTTTTGAATAAAATATAAAATAGCCGTTTTTAAACCAGAGAAACTAAAATCAAGTCCAGGAACTTTAGGTTTTGTAAACGGAAATGCTTTTGGGTTTCCTAATTGAGCGTATTTATCAACAAGTGGGCCTCCAGGATAGGGAAGACCTAAAATTTTAGCACTTTTATCAAATGCTTCACCAACGGCATCATCAGTTGTTTCGCCAATAATTTGCATGTCAAAAAAACCATTTACTTTAATAACCTGAGTGTGACCACCACTAATAGTCAATGCTAAAAATGGAAAAGTTGGCTTGTCGTACCCTTCCTCATCAATAAAATGAGCCAAAATATGAGCATGCATGTGGTTAACGGCTATTAATGGAATATTTAAAGCTAATGCTAATGACTTGCTAAATGAGCTTCCAACTAGCAGTGATCCCATAAGTCCAGGGCCTTGTGTAAATGCGATGGCAGATAATTGATCTTTTTTAATATTGGCCTTACGAAGTGCCGCATCAATTACTGGAACTATGTTTTGTTGGTGCGCTCTTGAAGCAAGTTCAGGAACTACACCTCCATATTGTGTGTGAATCAGCTGGTTGGCAACAACATTTGATAGTACTTTGTCGTTAAGTAAAACAGCTGCCGCAGTATCATCGCAAGAACTTTCGATAGCAAGAATAAAAACCTCAGGATTTTGCATGTAAAGGCACGAATTTTGAATTATATTTGACGAATCAAATTTTGATTTTTTTATATTTAAAAGTAGAAGCCAAAATTAAAGAATTTTTATCAAAGGAACCTTCCTTTGGTTGCTCTAAATTAAATTTAAAGAAAAACTAAAAAAACAATCGGTATCAGAAAAATAAAAAAAATAGTATCTCGTTCCCTAATCGGACTAATTCTACTTTTGTTAGTGTTGGCTATCGCATTGTCTTTACCTGTTGTTCAGACCAAAATTGCAAATTATATTACAGACACATTAAACGCGGATTTTGGTACTCATATATCTGTTGATAAAGTTTCTGTAAGTGTTTTTGGAGGTGTAAAACTTAGGAAAGTTTTGATTATGGATCACCATAAAGATACTTTAATCTATTCTGATTTAGTTAAAACAAATATTTTAGGTGTTAAAAGAGTTCTTGATGGCGATTTAATTTTCGGTGAAATTCGTTTGACAGGTTTACTATTTAATTTAAAAACGTACAAAAACGAAAAAAAAACCAATCTCGATGTGTTTATTCATTCGTTTGAAACAGGAAAACCAATTCCTCCCAAAACAAAAAAATTCTTGCTTACTGCAAAAGATGCCTACATTACTAATGGGCATTTTATTTTAACAGATGAAAATCGACTCGTTCCAAAAGATGTTGACTTCACGAAGTTAAATGCACATATTAGCGATTTTAAGCTTCTTGGACCTGATGTAAGTACAAGGATTCATAAGTTATCATTTTTAGACCATAGAGGATTGTATGTTGCAAATTTAACATCACGATTTAGTTATACTAAGAAGCAAATGAAGTTAGAAAAGCTATCTATTTTAACTAAATATTCTAAAATATACGGAGCTGCTACTTTAAACTATCATATTGAGGATTTTGCTAAATTTACAGATAAAGTTCAGTTTGATGTTGCTTTAGATTCTGCAAATATTGGTTCAAATGACATCCGTTATTTTTATAAAGAGTTAGGTAAAGACCAGTATTTCCGTGTCAAATCAAAAATTGAAGGAACTCTAAATGATTTGAATTTAAAGCGACTTACATTAACAGATTTGCATAAATCTAATATTGTTGGAAATATAAATTTTAAAAACCTTTTTGGAAAAAACGGCCAAGAGTTTCTAATGAACGGAAAATTCGACAGACTCTCTTCAAGCTATGATAATCTTGTTGTTTTATTACCAAATGTGTTAGGGAAAAAATTACCTAAAGAATTACAAAGAATTGGTAAATTCACTATAGATGGTAAAGCAAAAGTTTCTAAAACAGAATTAGATGTCGATTTTTATATGACAACCGATTTAGGAAACGGCCTTGTTGATTTAAACATGAATGAAATCAACTTTATTGATAAAGCTTCCTATTCTGGTAATATAGTTTTAGAAAATTTTGATTTAGGTGCTTTATTAGGTCGAAAAGATATTGGAAAAACTACACTTAATTTAGATGTTGATGGAAAAGGATTTACCGAAAAGCACTTAAATACTGTAATCAAAGGAGATGTTCAGAAGTTTAATTACAATAATTACACATACAGTAATATAGTATTGAACGGTAATTTTAAATTGCCACATTATAAAGGAAAACTGTCTGTAAATGATCCAAACCTGAATATGACTTTTGATGGTTTGGTTGATTTAAGTAGAAGAGATAGTAAATATGATTTTCATATTAATGTTGAAAATGCCGATTTACATAAGCTGAGATTTATTAAAGATTCTGTATCTGTTTTTAAAGGAGATGTTGTAGTTCAGGTTGCTGGAAATACAATCGAAAATCTTCAAGGAAATATCAGTATTAATGATGCAATTTATCAAAATCCAAAATCAACCTATGTTTTTGATCAAGTCAATATTAGTTCAAATTTTGATGTCGATAAAATTCGTACCATTACTATAAATTCGACCGATGTTGTTAATGGTGAAATTGTAGGTAAATTTAAATTCAATCAACTTGAAAATCTAGTTGCAAATTCAGTAGGTAGTTTATATGCTAATTACAAGCCGTTGAAAGTGAGTAAAGGACAGTTTTTACGCTTTGATTTTACGGTTTACAATAAAATAATTGAAATATTTTATCCAGATATTGAACTAGCAACCAATACGATTGTTAGAGGGAAAATTGATGCTGATAAACAAGAGTTTAAGCTTAAATTTAATTCACCTCAGATAAAAGCTGCACAGAATACTTTTGATAATATAAGGGTTTCTGTAGATAATAAGAATCCTCTATATAATGCATATGTAGAACTCGATAGTATTAAAACCAAGTACTATAAAGTGCGTGATTTTAGTTTGATCAACGTAACTATGAACGATACTTTATTTGTAAGGTCAGAGTTTAAAGGAGGTTCAAAAGGAGAAGATTTTTTCAACTTCAACTTATATCATACGATAGATAAAAATAAAAACAACATTGTCGGAATAAATAAATCAGAGTTGAAGTTTAAAAACTCAATGTGGTATTTAAATGAAAAAGACGAGCCCGATAATCAGATAATTTTCGATAAGAAATTTAAAAATTTTGATATCGATAATATTATTTTGTCTCACCAAAGTCAGCAAATAGAATTGGTCGGGCAAATAAAAGATGGCGATTATAAAGATTTGAAATTGAGTTTTAAAGATGTTGATCTTAATAAAATTACACCAGCTAATGAAAAGCTTGTTTTGAATGGTGATATTAATGGAGAGATTAATTTTAAGCAAAAAAAGAATGCTTATCAGCCAACTGCTTCAATTCAAATCAATAAATTGAATGTGAACAAAACCGACTTAGGAGCTTTGAATTTTAATATTGCTGGAGATGAAAACCTAAGGAAATTTACAATAAATTCATCTGTAGAAAATGATAAATCGGAGTTATTTAAGTTATTTGGAACCTTCGAAATTATTAATAAAGAAACGATACTCGATTTACAATTAAAGTTTGATACATTCAATTTAGCAGCTATTAATACTTTAGGAGGTGATGTGCTGTCTAATATTAGAGGCTATGTTTCTGGAAATGCCGCAATAATTGGTAATTTAAAAAGACCAGACGTAAATGGACGCTTGTATTTAGATAAAGCAGGAATGACGATTCCTTATTTGAATATTGATTATCAATTAAGTGATAAGACAATTGTTGATGTAACGGATGAAAAGTTTTTATTAAGAAACAATACAATTACGGATACTAAATATAATACCAAAGGAATTTTAAATGGTGTTGTAGAGCATAATAATTTTACCGATTGGAAACTCGATTTAGATATTAGTTCAAAAAGATTACTCGCATTAGATACAAAAGATAGCGAAGATGCTGCTTACTTTGGAACGGCATTTATTAATGGTAAAGCCACTATAAAAGGGCCAACTTCTGCATTGTTTATTAAGGTAGATGCAAAATCAGAAAAAGGAACATCAGTAAAAATTCCTATCAATGATGCACAAACAATGAGTGATAATAATTTCATCCATTTTGTTACTGCCAAAGAAAAATACAATCTAGCAAACGGAATTGTTGAAAACACAAGGAATTATAATGGTCTTGAGTTGGAATTTGATTTTGATATTACCTCAGACGCAGAGGTTGAAGTCATCCTAGATAGGAACTCTGGTCATGGAATGAAAGGTAAGGGGTTTGGATCGTTACTGTTTAAAATTAATACACTTGGTAAGTTCAATATGTGGGGGGATTTCCAGGCATATGAAGGAACGTATAATTTTAAATACGGAGGATTAATCGATAAGAAATTTATAGTACGAAAAGGAGGTTCGATTTCATGGGAAGGTAATCCGATGAAGGCGCAGTTAAATCTTGAAGCTGTTTATAAAACATCTGCAAATCCAGCGGTTTTACTTGAGAACTCTTCATTTAGTAAAAAAGTGCCAGTAGAGGTGGTGATAGGTATTCGTGGGGATTTAACAAGCCCAGAGCCAGATTTTAATATCGATTTTCCAACAGTTAGTAATGTGTTGAAATCTGAAATTCAATATAAATTGGTAGATAAAGATGTTCGACAAACACAAGCACTTTATTTATTATCTTCTGGAGGGTTTTTGAGTCCTGAAGGGGTGAGCCAATCTGATTTTTCTAGTAGTTTGTTTGAAACGGCTAGTAATTTATTAGGAGGGATAATTCATTCTGATAGCGATAAAATTGATATCGGTTTTACCTATACTTCAGCAGATAGAAGACTTGGACAGGAAGCAGATGGTCAATTTGCAGCGACAATTTCGTCACAAATCAATGAAAGAATTACCATAAACGGAAAAGTGGGAGTTCCAGTTGGAGGGATCAATGAATCTGCTATTGTAGGTGATGTCGAAGTGCAATACAGAGTTAATGAAGATGGAAGTATGAACTTGCGTCTGTTTAATAGAGAAAACGATATTAATTATATAGGACAAGGAATTGGTTATACCCAAGGTATGGGAGTTTCGTACGAAGTCGATTTTGATACTTTTAGGGAGTTGGTAAATAAGATATTTAAGAATAATAAATTAGAACGCGCCATTAAAGGATCAAACACTAGTGATGATTTTCAAGATTCATCTATAGATCCAGCTTATCTTGATTTCTCAAAATCAAAAAAAACTAATAAAAAAGATAAAGAAAAGGTAAAACCTAATACGCAAGGATTAATCCCTGAAGAAGATTAGCAAACGTACATGTATTAATGTGTTTTAGTTTTGTTAATCTTTTTTTTACCCCTCTTAATTTTCTTATCTTTAAATTTGATTGTCTTTCAAATTTTTAACACTTCAATCAAGTATTGTTATTTTTAAATTATCAATTAAAATAAATGCCTTTTTTTATTTTATTGATTTTTTTTTACTGTCCAAAAACTTATTAACGAAAACGTTTGAATTTAACATATTTTATTAACTTATTATAAATATAGCTCGAATAGTGGCGAATGTTTGTTAATTTTACCCTTTAATACTTAAATAATGCCAAAAACAATAAAAAAAGTTGGTGTTCTTACATCAGGAGGAGACTCACCAGGAATGAATGCAGCCATTCGAGCAGTAGTTCGAACTTGTGCTTATCATAACATCGAATGTATCGGAATTTATAGAGGCTATCAAGGAATGATTGAAGGAGACTTCAAAGAGATGGGACCTCGAAGTGTAAATAATATTGTAAATAAAGGAGGAACGATTTTAAAATCGGCTCGTTCATTGGAATTTAAAACTCCCGAAGGAAGAAAAAAAGCTCATGAGAATCTTGTAAAAGCAGGAATTGATGCGTTTGTAGTAATAGGTGGTGATGGAAGTTTTACAGGAGGTTTATTATTCAACTCAGAATTTGATTTTCCAATAATGGGAATTCCTGGAACCATAGATAATGATATTTTTGGAACGAGTCATACTTTAGGATATGATACCGCTCTAAATACAGTTGTAGATTGTATTGACAAAATACGTGATACAGCGAGTTCTCATAACCGTTTGTTCTTTGTAGAGGTAATGGGAAGAGATGCAGGACATATTGCTCTTAATGCAGGAATTGGTGCTGGAGCTGAAGAGATTCTTATTCCAGAAGAAGATTTAGGTTTAGAAAGGTTATTAGAATCACTTCAAAAAAGTAAAGCTTCAGGAAAATCATCAAGTATTGTTGTAATTGCTGAGGGAGACAAAATTGGTAAAAATGTATTCGAATTAAAAGATTATGTTGAAGCTAATTTACCAGAATATGATGTTAGAGTTTCTGTTTTAGGACATATGCAACGTGGAGGTTCACCTTCATGTTTTGACCGTGTTCTTGCAAGTAGATTAGGTGTAAAAGCTGTTGAATCTTTGATTGACGGAAAATCAAATTTCATGGTTGGTTTGCAAAATGATAAGGTAACATTAACACCTTTGGAGCAAGCTATTAAAGGAAAAAGTGAGATTGATAGAGAATTGCTACGCGTTTCGGATATCATGTCAACATAATATAGAATAAAGAGTTAAGATTAAGGTTTATTGTGAGGAAATTAGACTTTGAAAATAAGTAGAATAAACAAAAAAAATAAATAAAAATTTAGAAAAATGTCAAAAGTAAAATTAGGAATAAACGGATTTGGAAGAATTGGAAGAATTGTTTTCAGAGAATCTTTCAATAGAGATAATGTAGAGGTAGTAGCAATCAATGACTTGCTTGATGTAGATCATTTAGCCTATTTATTAAAGTATGATTCAGTTCACGGACGTTTTAATGGTACTGTAGAGGTAAAAGAAGGTGAACTTTATGTAAACGGAAATCACATTCGTGTTACTGCAGAAAGAGAGCCAGCTAACCTTAAATGGAACGAAGTAAATGTAGATGTTGTTGCTGAATGTACTGGATTTTTTACAACTATCGAAACTGCAAATGCACACATTACAGGTGGTGCTAAAAAAGTAATTATTTCTGCTCCATCAGCAGATGCTCCAATGTTTGTAATGGGAGTAAACCACGAGACAGCAAAAGCTTCAGATACTGTAGTTTCTAATGCTTCTTGTACTACAAACTGTTTAGCTCCATTGGCTAAAGTTATTCATGATAACTTTGAAATCGTTGAAGCTTTAATGACAACTGTTCATGCTACAACTTCAACTCAAATGACAACAGATGGTCCTTCTAGAAAAGACTGGAGAGGTGGTCGTGCGGCTAACTTAAATATCATTCCTTCATCAACTGGTGCTGCAAAAGCAGTTGGTAAAGTTATTCCTTCGTTAAACGGAAAATTAACAGGTATGTCAATGCGTGTTCCTACTGCTGACGTTTCTGTAGTTGATTTAACTGTAAAAGTTGCTAAAGAAACTTCTTATGAAGAAATTATGGCAGTTTTGAAAAAAGCTTCAGAAACTACAATGAAAGGTATCTTAGGATATACTGAAGATTTAGTTGTGTCTCAAGATTTTATCTCTGACCCTAGAACTTCTATCGTTGATGCTCATGCTGGAATTGGATTAAATTCTACTTTCTTTAAATTAGTATCTTGGTATGATAATGAGTATGGATACTCAAGTAAATTAATTGACTTATCTGTGCATATCGCAGGTCTTAAATAATTTTATATACATTTCAAAATCCCGTTATTGAATAGATAGCGGGATTTTTTATTATTTTGTTTGACTCTCAATAATGTAAAAAATTACACTTAATATTGTATGATGAAAAACTAAACCGAAAACTAAATAAAATAAAATGAAATTAATAGTTGATAGTGGTTCTACTAAAGCAGATTGGATAGCAATTGATGATAATGGCAAGATATTATTCACAACACAAACCTTAGGATTAAATCCTGAAATTCTTAATGGTGATGAAATCGTAACCCGATTAAATGACCGTTTTGATATTCTACAAAATAAAAATGCAGCGACACATTTGTTCTTTTACGGAGCAGGTTGTGGTACTGATAGAATGAAAATTTCTCTATCTCAAATTTTTCAAGAATATTTCGTTAATGCAATTGTTGATGTTCACGAAGATACTTATGCTGCAGTATATGCAACTACCCCAAAAGGAGAAAAAGCAATTGTTAGCATCTTAGGAACAGGATCTAATTGTAGTTATTTTGATGGTAAGCAATTATATCAAAAAGTGCAATCATTGGGTTATATTGCTATGGATGATTGTAGTGGTAATGTTTTTGGGAAAGAATTAATTAGAAAATATTACTTTAATAAAATGCCTCAGGAATTGGCTGTTGAATTTGCAAAAGAATACAACATGGATCCTGATTTTATTAAAAACAAGTTATATAAAGAACCAAATCCAAATGCTTATTTAGCTACTTTTGCTAAGTTCTTGATTAAGCATAAAGATTCTGAGTTTTGCAGAAAAATCATCTTCAAAGGGATGAAATCATTTGTTAAGAATTACATTAGACAATTCGATAATTGTAAAGAAGTTCCAGTTCATTTTGTTGGTTCAATTGCTTTCTATTTAAAAGATGAATTGCAAGAAACTTTTGATAAATACGAATTGCAGTTAGGTAACGTTTTAAGACGTCCAATCGATGGGCTTATTGCATATCATATATCTAATAAATAAAAGTAAATGAAACGTATGGAGATTGCTATTATAGCCCATGATGGTAAGAAAGCGGACATGGTTCAGTTTTTGAATAAAAACAAAACCCTCCTACTTAATGAAAATATTAAGCTTATCGCAACAGGAACTACTGGAGGCAAGGCGATAAACGCTGGTTTTAAAGTCAAAAAAATGCTTTCAGGACCTATGGGAGGTGATGCTCAAATTGCTGCAAGAGTAGCAGAGGGAAAGACACAATTGGTTTTCTTTTTCAAGGATCCGCTTGCTAGTCATGCTCATGAGGTAGATATCAATATGTTAATTCGTGTTTGTGATGTGCATAATGTTCCATTAGCGACTAACGAAGCTTCTGCGCAGTTGATATTAAATGCCATCGCGTTACAATTGTAATAGACATACATTAAAATTTATAACGAACCGTTTCAATATTGAGACGGTTTTTTTATGTCTTATTTGTTTTAAAATTCAAGAATAAGTGCATCATCATAGCTAATTTAAAAAGACATCGTGTGTAAAAAGATCTATGCGAAAGCCTGTGGAGTAGTAAGTTTTTTTTATTCGAAATTTTTTAACCACAACTTTGTCCTTCTGAAGAACGAAGACCCGAGCGACTGCGAACAGACGAAGTAATCTCTGCAAGAAACTAACGCAAGAAACTAACGCAAAGTATTTCCTAGATTGTCGTGTTACTAGGTGCAATTACTTCGTCAATTTGATATGGATCGGGTCTTGATTTTTTAAAAGAACAAGTTTTTGGGTCAAGACGAATTTTTGGAGAATCAAGATACGTAATGTCGGATTTTGTAGAAAAAAGTTTAGTGTTAGCTACTTGATGAGAATTTTGTCTTCCCTTAAGTTTTCATATTGATCCTATAAAAGCTTTTTCCTATGGAATAGAGTCGTTTTAAGAGGTGATTTTGTCCTAAGTGAGAATTCCTTGAAAGAATTGAATAAGTACTATATATGCTAAGGATAAAAATAGGTAGAGTTTTTTTTTTTTTTTCTTTAGTTGAAGAAGAATCAAACCATTAAGAAGAAGTTTTGCAAAAGAAGATGCAATATACTTACGTATTAGTGTACAATGTGCCGTTTGCTACTGTAAGCCTCGGCACATTAGTACTATATGTTATCGGATTGCTATTATAGAAATCTCTACGTTTACGTTTTTAGGCAAACAAGCTACCTGAACAGTTTCGCGCGCAGGAGCTGTTTTTTCATCAAAATAAGATCCGTACACACTATTTATAGCCGCAAAATTATTCATATCCATTATAAAAATAGTTGCTTTTACGATGTGTTCAAAAGTCATATCTGCCGCTTCTAAAATAGCAGCTATGTTTTGCATTACTTGTTTAGTTTCATCAAGAATGTTATCTGTAATTAATTCTCCAGATTGTGGGTTAATTGCGATTTGACCCGATGCATAAAGAGTGTCATTCTTTAAAACAGCTTGGTTGTATGGGCCAATTGGAGCAGGAGCATTTTCGGTAAATATGATTTTTTTCATGATTTTATCAATTTAAATTAAATGTGTTTTAGTTTTTAGCAGATTAATTTATCTGTTTATAGTACTTCTTTTGTTCCATTTAATGTCACTAAGAACCCCAGATTTTATTCCAATGAAAAAGTTCCAGTTTGAATATGGTCCAATAGGAGTCCAGTTAAAATCCATTCTCCAACTTAATAAATCTCTTTCGAAACGAAGCTGCGTAAAAGTGACTCCCTTTTGTACAAAATCATAACCTGTAGATATACCGCCTTTCCACTTTGGTGTAATATCCATGTTTGCAGAAACCATTATAGAGTTTCCTATGATTTTGTTTTCTCTCATGTTATTTCCGTAGGTTAGGGAGTAAGCCAAAGTCATATCCCAAGGAAGTTTTGCATTAAAAAACTCGGTTATTGCATTGTCTTCATCATCTTCAGAACCGTCAAATTGGCTTCTACGACTGTCATTTAAATCTGTGTTTCTTCCAAATAAATCATCCTCACGACCACCATTTCTTGTGTTTTGGCTGTTTGGGTCTTCTTTTTTGTTTTTGTTTTTATCTCTGCTTGAAATAGAGTAGTTCAATGTCATGTTTGCACTTGTCATTCTGAATAAACTACCTCCATTGTCAATATTGAAAACATTTATTTGTTTTCCAGCATTATCAATTGCATATGGGTTTAATGTAGCGCCAAAATTAATGTTCATTTTGTTTTCAAGAAGCTGTGTTCCTCCACTAACTCTTAGTGGTTGCCATGCAAATGATGAGATTCCGTCGGCATTAAAATTATAACTTGTAGAAAAGTTTAAATTGTTAAGTAACATTATCTTTTTAGGTTCTGTTTTTGTGCTGTCTCTATCTGTGACTTTTGCTTCAAAAGTATTGCTTAAATCAAATCCTACAATATTGGAGTTGTTGTTTCCAGGTGCTCCAAATATACCGCCCTCAAATCGGCTATACTCTTTCATTATAGTTCCTGTTGCATCAGCAGAGTAGGTGTCGTAATATTTATCGAAACTAGGAGTGTATCCATAAGAAATGGATGGACGCATTACGTGGCGAATCGATTTTATTTTCTTGTCTTCACCAAAATTAAATGTACCATATATAGTTGTACCAAGGCTTGAGCTAAATGAGTAGGTTCTATATGCATCAAAACCATTGACTGTTTTATCAATTACTTTGTTTTGATCTGCGTCGTACATCTTTTCGATGGTTTTTGTTTGCCATACTTCTTGGTAATTTGCAGTTGTACTTGCGCTAAAATATTTGAATAATTTAAAGTTAGTACTTATTGGAATACTATGTTTAGCTCCAATTTTTGCATCATCAAACATTTGAGGTTTGAAAAATAGAGAATCGGTTGTTACGATACTATTCTTACCACTCAGGTTGTATTGAAAGTTAATGTTTTTAATGAATCCTTTTTTAACTCCGTTTTTCCCTGCGAATGGGTAAATTCGATCAACACTCGCTTCTAATGTTGGTAAAGTCATATTGATGACTTCGGTTTGTGTATTTTGAGAGTGTGTCGCAGTTAACGATGTACGTATTTGTGGTAGCGTATTAAACGTTTTACTGTAAGAAACAGATGAGCTTAAAGTATTATTTAAGTTAGATCCAATATTGGCTTGGTTAATAGATTGTTTAAAATATTTACTACTACCCATATTCACCGAAGCAGAAAAGCTTGAATTCGGACTAGACTTTGTGTCTTTAGAGTGTGACCACTGAATGTTGTAAATGTTTTGTTTTGAGTAATCTGGATATCCTCTTTCACTTGATATCAAGTTTTCAAAACGAACATTTATATTACCTCTGTATTTGTATCTTTTTGCATAGGATGATTCAAAACGCATAGCATAACTTCCGTTTGTATAGTAATCTCCTAAAACCGTTAAATCATAGTTATCGCTTAGGGCAAAATAATAACCACCATTTTGTAATGAGAATCCTCTAGTATTAGAGTCATTATAACTTGGTAGAATTAACCCAGAGATACTTTTTTCAGACGACATAGGGAAATACGCAAAAGGCAACGCAATAGGAGTGGGTACATCCGCAATTACCATATTGGTTAATCCGGTGATTACTTTTTTTCCAGGAATAAATTTAACTTTACTTGTTTGAAAGTAGTATTCAGGATTGTCAACATCCTTTGCAGTTGTAAAACGAGCTCCTTTTAGAAAATAAACAGAGTCGTTTTCTTTTTTTGTGATACTGGCTTTGATTCTAAATTCACCTTGTTCAGATCTTGAATTCCAGATTAAAGCTTTTTTTGTTTTAAAATTAAATCGAATAGAGTCAGGTTCAACCGCACTTGCTCCTTGTTTGAAATTAGGATATTGAGAGTAAACACCTGCTGAATCTTTGAGACGACCTGCATAAACTTCATTTTTTTCGTAATCTAAAACAATGATACCTGATTTTAGTTCAACATCTTGGTAGTATAACTCCGCTTCATTATATAAGGTAATGAGTTTTCGTTTTTGATCAATCTTAGCATAATCTTTGGCTTTGTATCTTACTTTGCCATCAAGAAAAGGTTTTTTAGGTTTTATACTATCGACTTTTATGGAATCTATAGTTGTTGTTTTTGTGCTATCTGGCTGTATATTAGCGTTTATAGCTTTCTTTTTTTTGTTCGTGTCTTGTGAATATATATTAGCACTTCCTAATGTTAGGAAAAATGATAATAAAACGATATTAAATAAGTTTGTATGCAAAGGTTTAAATACTATTTTTGTAAAAATATGGCTTGTTTTTTTGACATGTCAAACTTACATATAATTTTTTGTCAAAAATAATCAATTGAAAAAATTATAGTAGTTGTATTTTATTAAAATTAACTTTTAGATTATATGAATATATTTAACAAAAATAGGGTAATATTTAGTCTTTTTCTAACTATAATGTCATTTTGTGCCCATAGTCAATCTAATATTTTTAAAGTAACTTTAGATGCAGGACACGGGGATCATGACTTTGGAGCAGTTTATAGTGGGCGTATTGAGAAAAATATCGCTCTGGCAATAGTTTTAAAAGTTGGAAAAATATTAGAGGCTTATCCTAATATTAATGTAATATATACCCGTAAGACAGATGTTTTTGTAGGTTTGATCGAAAGAGCCAACATTGCAAACAGAGCCAATTCAAATATTTTTGTATCTATTCACTGTAATGCAAATAAAAATACGGCTGCATTTGGAACCGAAACATATGTAATGGGTATGAATAAAGCTGCTTCTAATCTTGAAGTGGCAAAAAATGAGAACTCGGTTATTACATTAGAGAAAGATTACAAGCAAAAATACGAAGGCTTTGATCCAAATTCGCCAGAATCTATGATTGGAATGACTCTAATGCAAGAGGAATATTTAGATTATAGTATTGCACTAGCTAGTAAAATCGAAGATGCATTTGGTTTAATGGGGAAAAAACTACGTGGAGGTGGTGTAAAACAAGCGCTTTTTATGGTGCTTCATAAAGCATATATGCCAAGAGTTCTGGTTGAAACAGGCTTTATTTCTAATCCTGCTGAAGGAGATATCTTAAATTCAGAAGCTGGACAAGATGAATATGCAAAAGCAATTGCAGGGGCTATCATAAGTTACAAGAAAGAATATTTTGGCAGTGGTTCTGCTGATCCAGTTGAAGAAAGACCAGTTTCGAAAAATGTTGAAAAGCCAGTAAAAGATTCAACACCTGTAAAAACTACAAATATAGCTCCAACTCAAAAAAATACGATAAAACCAAATTCAGATGGTTCTATATATAAGGTACAACTTTTGGCTAGTATAAAAAAGATGCCATTAGCACCAGCAAACTTTAAGGGCTTATCAGGAGTTTCTGTAGTATACGAGAATAATGTTTATAAATATACCTATCAACAAACAGCCGATTATAATCAAGCAAAAAAATATTTGCAAGAAGCAAAAGAGAAGGGCTATGACTCTGCTTTTTTGATTGCATTTAAAAATGGAGAAAAAATTAGTATCCAAGACTCGCTTAAATAATAATTACAAGTTCAATATTTTTATATTAAATTTGTACAAACACTTACATTTTGAAACTAACAAGAGAAATTAAAACGGCTATTTTAGTCATTGCATCAATTTTATTATTTATTTGGGGATACAGCTTTTTAAAAGGCAAGGACCTCTTTACTGATTACAAGACATTTTATGTTGAATACGATAATGTAGAAGGATTGGCTACATCTGCACCAGTTACATTAAACGGATTAGCGATTGGTAAAATCAATGGTATTAAAATTAATGAAGCTACAGGGAAACTATTGGTTGAATTACAATTAAAAACAGATTTTCCTATTTCTAAAACAAGTACGGCTTCTATATACGAGCCAAGTTTAATAGGAGGGAAGCAAATTGCAATTTATCCTAACTATAATGATAAAGAGCCTGCTGTTGAGGGACAATTATTAAAAGGAACTACTAAACTTGGCTTAACTGCAGGTTTAGCTGATAAATTAGCGCCAGTTCAGGACAAGGTAGAGAAGATGCTAGTTAATATTGATAAACTTGTTTCAGGTTTAAATAATGTTCTTGATCAAAAAGGACAAGAGGACCTAAAGAAGAGTTTAGCTGAATTAAGTAAAACTATGGAGCAATTTCATAAAGCTTCAGGAAGCATCAATTCTATTTTGGATACCAATAAAGGACAGATTAATGGTGTAGTTACCAACTTTAATAAAATGTCTGGAAATTTTGCTAAAATGTCTGATTCGTTAAATAAAGCAGATCTAGGTAAAACGGTTAGAAGTTTAAACCAAACATTGGCTAAAGTTGATGGTTTGATGAATGGATTAAATTCTGGTAAAGGTACAATGGGTAAATTATTAAAAGACGAAGCGCTTTATAATAATCTGCAAGCAACTTCTAAAGAATTAGAATTATTGTTGCAAGATGTACGTTTGTCGCCAACACGTTATGTAAATGTTTCGCTTTTTGGAAAGAAAAACAAGCCATACGTTGCACCAGTTAACGATTCGATTTCAAAAAAATAAACTTAAAATATGAGTTATTTAGATAATATTTTATTTGCCATTCTTCTTATTATTGGTTTTGGTTTTTTTGCGTCAAGCGTAAAAAAAATAATCCGTAACATAAATTTAGGAGTAGATGTAAATCGCAAAGACAATCCAAAAGCACGTTGGAAAAACATGGCGATGATTGCTTTGGGTCAGTCTAAAATGGTAAAAAGACCAATTGCAGGAGCACTGCATATTGTTGTCTATGTTGGTTTTATTATCATAAATATTGAATTACTTGAAATCATCATCGATGGTTTGTTTGGTACGCATAGAGTTTTTGCACCCTATTTAGGTCCAGTATATGATGTTCTTATAGGTTCATTTGAAATATTGGCTTTGTTAGTTTTGGTCGCAGTAATCGTTTTCTGGATAAGAAGAAATGTTATTCGTTTGAAGCGTTTTGTTAATCCGGATTTAAATGGATTTCCTAAAAATGATGCTAATTATATCTTATATTTTGAGGTAGTATTAATGACATTGTTTTTGTTGATGAACGCTTCTGATTTGCATTTGCAAAATGTTCCTGGAGGCTTTTCTCACTTTCATAAAGCAGGGAGTTTTCCTGTTAGTCAGTTTATAGCGCCAATTTTCAACGGAATGTCTAATGAACTTGTGATGTTGTTATGTGAAGCATTTTGGTGGTTACATATTATAGGTATTCTTATTTTTATGAACTATTTATATTTTTCTAAACATTTACATATTTTATTAGCTTTCCCAAATACGTATTTTGCTAATTTGAATCCAGAAGGTCAGTTTGATAATTTAGAGTCAGTTACAAAAGAAGTTAAATTAATGATGGATCCTAATGCTGATCCATTTGCAGCAGCTCCTGTAGATGAAAATGCAGCTCCAAGTAAATTTGGTGCCAGCGATGTTCAGGATTTGAATTGGGTTCAGTTGTTAAATGCATATACTTGTACAGAATGTGGTCGTTGTACTTCATCTTGTCCAGCAAACCAAACAGGAAAAAAATTGTCTCCTCGTAAAATTATGATGGACACAAGAGATCGTTTGCAAGAAGTAGGTAAAAATATAGATGCTAATAAAGGAGTCTTTGTTCCAGATAATAAGTCATTATTAAATGATTATATCACTCCAGAAGAATTATGGGCATGTACATCATGTAATGCATGTGTTGAAGAATGTCCAGTTAATATTAGTCCATTATCAATTATTATGGATATGCGTCGTTACTTAGTTATGGAGCAAAGTGCAGCACCAATGTCTTTAAATGCAATGATGACAAATATTGAAAATAATGGAGCGCCTTGGCAATACAATCAGCAAGATAGATTGAATTGGAAGAATGAAAATTAGAATAATTTAATTGATTTTTTAAGCGTTTAAATAAAATAAATTTCGGTTTTAGTGAATTAGCAATTAGATTAATTTTTACAACGATATAATCAGATTAGCGATTAACCGATTTAACAAAAAAAGAAGATGTCAGAAAGTTTAGTTGTGCCAACAATGGCAGAAATGCTAGCTCAAGGAAAACAACCAGAAGTTTTATTTTGGGTAGGTTGTGCAGGAAGTTTTGATGATAGAGCTAAGAAAATTACAAAAGCATTTGTTCGAATATTAAATCGTGCAGGTGTTTCTTTTGCTGTTCTTGGTACAGAAGAAAGTTGTACTGGTGATCCTGCGAAACGTGCTGGAAATGAATTTTTGTTTCAAATGCAAGCAATGATGAATATTGAAGTTCTGAATGCTTATGAAGCAAAAAAAATAGTTACTGCTTGTCCGCATTGTTTTAACACATTAAAAAATGAGTATCCTGAATTGGGTGGGCAATATGAAGTAGTACATCATACAGAATTTCTTAAATCTTTGCTTGATGATGGCCGATTGACAATTGAAGGCGGACAGTTTAAAGGTAAACGTATTACTTTTCATGATCCGTGTTATTTAGGTAGGGCTAATAAAATTTATGAAGCGCCAAGAGCATTAATTGAGAAACTTGATATTGAGTTGGTCGAAATGAAGCGCTCAAAAGCAAACGGATTATGTTGTGGTGCTGGTGGTGCTCAAATGTTTAAAGATGCTGAACCTGGAACAAAAGAGATTAATGTAGAGCGTACAGAAGATGCACTTGAAACGAAGCCAGACATTATTGCTGCGGGTTGTCCGTTTTGTAATACAATGCTAACAGATGGTATTAAGCATCAGGAAAAAGAAGATTCTGTAAAAGTTTTAGATATTGCAGAGCTAATCGCAAATGCTCAGGATCTTTAGTTTTTAGGAGCAGAGGTTCAAAGTAGCAGAGGTTCAGAGGTGCAAAGGTTTTGATTCTAAGTTTTTTTAATCTGAAACCTGAAACCTGAAACCTGAAACCTGAAACAAAGAGTAACAGTCGCGGTTTTCAGTTTTCAGTCACAGTGTGAAACTTGAAACATTAAACCTGAAGCAAAAAAAATAATAATAAAAAAATAGTAAAATGTATATCCCTTTTGAAAATTTACCTGGTGAGTCTAGAATTTGGATTTATCAATCAAACAGAAAATTTTCTGATGAGGAATTTTCTGAAATAGAGGCTGACTTAAAAACCTTTGTTGAAGGTTGGGCAGCACACGGAACAAGTTTAGAAGCTTCGTATGAAATGAAATACAACCGATTTATTATATTGGCGGTAAATCAAGATGTACAAGCAGCTACAGGATGTTCTATTGATAGTTCTGTTGAGTTTATTCAGGCTTTAGAAAAAAAGTACAACGTTGATTTACTTGATAAAATGAACGTTACTTTTAAACTTGGTGATCATATTGCTCATAAACCTTTGATTGATTTTAAGAAAATGGTTAAAGATAAATCGGTATCAGAGAATACGATTGTTTTTAATAATCTTGTAAATAATATAGAAGAATACAACGAGTCATGGGAAGTTCCTGCAGCTGATAGCTGGCACAGTCGTTTTTTCTAAGAAGATACCAAATAATACTTGAGGCATGAGATTTATATTTCATGCCTTTTTTTTGTCTCAAAATGAAATTAATTAATTTGATTGATGAGTTTATGTAATTCATTGATATGTAGAAATTAATGACGGTTTCTTATGAAAAACAAAATTTCTAACCTAGCCCCGATGGGAACGATATCCCGCGCTTTTTCTGGGCGGATTTAGTGGATAGCGGGTTTATATGTTCTGTTGGATTAAGAATGCTTCTGCTCCTTAAAAAGAGCCAAACTATTTATGGTAGCTTTAAAATGGCTTTATATCTTTAGTTGGGTTTACTTGATTACTTTTTTAACTTAAATTTCACTTCTATCAAACGCTATTTTTGAGTACTTTCGTAGTACTAAAATTAATACATGAAAATAGCAATAGTTTGTTATCCTACTTTTGGTGGGAGTGGAGTCGTGGCAACTGAGCTCGGCCTTGAATTAGCAAGACGTGGTCACGAAATTCATTTTATTACATATAGCCAGCCTGTTAGGTTGGCACTCTTAAATCCTAATGTACATTATCACGAAGTAAACGTTCCAGAATATCCTTTGTTTCACTATCAACCTTATGAATTGGCTTTGTCTAGCAAATTGGTTGATATGGTAAAGCTTTATAAAATTGAGTTGCTTCATGTGCATTATGCTATTCCGCATGCCTATGCAGGCTATATGGCAAAGCAAATGCTTAAAAACGAAGGAATTCACATTCCTATGATTACAACGCTTCACGGGACTGATATTACGCTTGTTGGGAATCATCCTTTTTATAAGCCTGCTGTGACTTTTAGTATCAATAAATCAGATTATGTGACTTCGGTTTCGCAGAGTCTAAAAGAGGATACGTTGAAGTTGTTTAATATCAAGAATAAGATTAAGGTAATTCCAAATTTTATTGAATTGGACAAGGTTAAGAAAGATCCAGAAGCTCCTTGTCATCGATATGTTATGGCTAAGGAAAATGAGCGCATAATTACGCATATAAGTAATTTTAGAAAAGTAAAACGTATCCCGGATATCATTAAGATTTTTTATAATATTCAGAAAGAAATACCGGCTAAGCTAATGATGGTTGGTGATGGTCCTGAGAAAGAAAAAGCCGAAATTTTATGTCAGGAATTGGGAATATACGACAAAGTAATCTTTTTTGGAAATAGTAATGAGATTGATAAAATTTTATGTTTTACTGACTTATTTTTATTGCCATCTGAAACAGAGAGTTTTGGTTTAGTAGCACTTGAAGCGATGTCTTGCGGTGTTCCTGTGATTTCAAGTAACTCGGGTGGATTACCAGAAGTGAATTTTGAAGGATATTCTGGATATTTAAGCGATGTTGGTAATGTTGAAGAGATGTCTGTGAATGCTTTGAGAATTCTTAAAGACGATGCAACTTTAAATCAGTTTAAAGCAAATGCTTTAGAGGTTGCTAAGAAATTTGATATTAAAAATATCTTACCTAAGTACGAGGCTTTATATCAGAAAGCGATTAACAATTATAAGGAAATTAAGTAATTATTAGTTTAAATAATTAAAAATGAAAAAGCTATTACTATTATTTGTTTTTGTTTTTGTAATTTCTTGTGGGACTACAAAATCTGTAGAAAAAAGTACCGCTTTGTATGAAGTGTTGACACAACAAAGTGATGGTGGTGGTAATATACGTTTTTTTGAAATCTTGAGTGAACCCAATGAAATTAGTATGCTTAAAAGCGATGCATCTCTAAAGGGTAAAATAAATGAAGATGATATTGCTAAATCAAATTTTATTATCTTGAATATGGGAGAGAAAAACACTGGAGGTTATTCTATTGGAGTTGAAAAAGTAGAAGAAACAGCTACCAATATTGTTATCACTGTCAAAGAAACGGCTCCTGCTCCTGATGGTATGGTAATGCAGGTGATTACTTATCCTTATGCAGTTGTGAAAATAAATTCAAAAAAAGATATTATCATTAAATAATAAAAGGTCCTGTAGCTTAAGTTACAGGACCTTTTATAAATACATTTCTATTAAAATTTAAATTTGATTCCTAATCCGATATCAAACCCAAAATTATCATCATCATAATATCCAGAACCAATTTCTGGTCTTGCATCCAATGAAAGTAAAATTGGCACTTCTTTGAATCCATATTCAATACCTATGTTTCCGGCAGCAAATACAAAAGTTCCATTGTCTTTATAATTGTTGTAATCATGGTTCCAGCTACCGATACCACCACCGACACCTGCGTACCAATTAAAACCTTGATCTATGTTCCATACCCATTGGTAAAGACCTACTAATTTAAACGCATCAACGTCTCTACTGTTTCTCCAACCCAAATCAGCTTCAATTCTATTATTTTTAGATAATGCTCTTTGGTAAGAAATCTCACCACCAAATCCGTGATTATCTCCTAAACGTAAACCAAGTGCGTTTTTAGAAATATCTTGTGCCTGGGCAGTAAATGCCAATCCTAGCAGCATAATAGCTGACAAAATTATTTTTTTCATAAAGTAAGTATTTATTTTGACAAAGTTATTATATGAAATATAAGTTAAATTTACAGAAAATTTGTTAATTGTTTCATAATTCACATTTATAAGTTTGCAAAGCCTTTTTATAAAGGATAATAATAGAGCTATTTAGGGATAAAATGTGATGTAATCAATTGATTACTTATGCTATCCTCCATTTCAAAGAGATTTTCTTCTTCTTCAAAATTCATTTGGGAGTAGTGAAATAGCTTCCATCTTTTTTTATGGTATTCCAATGCAGTTAAGTTCTCAATCCAGTCTCCCGAATTTAGATATAATGTCGAGCCATTTTTGTTCTCTTTTTTTATAATTTTTGGCTCATGGATATGTCCACAGATTACATAATCATATTTCTTTTCTATTGCCAAATCGGTTGCTGTTGTTTCGAAGTCTGAAATGTGTTTGACAGCTTTTTTTACGCTTGCTTTTATCTTTTTTGAAAAAGAGTAGGGTTCTCGGTCTATTTTAGATAAGCACCAGTTTACGAATCTATTGGTTAAAATGAGATAATCGTACCCAATTCCACCGAGTTTTGCAATCCATTTTGAATGTTGTACAGATGCATCGAATACGTCCCCGTGAAAAATCCAAGCTTTTTTATCATCTAATTCTAGAATTAATTTATCAACAAGGGCAAAACTCCCCATTGTCATTTCGCTGAATTTTCTTAAAATTTCATCGTGGTTTCCAGTTACATAATACACTTTAGTTCCCTTAGAAGCGAAAGCAATAATTTTTTGTATAACCTTTAAATGAGACTTTGGAAAGTATGATTTTCGGAATTGCCAAGCGTCTATTATATCTCCATTTAATACTAATATTTTCGGTTTAATGCTTGATAAATAGTTGCTTAGTTCTCTGGCGTGACTTCCGTAGGTTCCTAAATGTACATCTGATATTACGACAACTTCAACAGTTCTTTTTTTCAATTTTTTTTAATTTGATGTTTAACAAATTTAAATAATCTGCTGTTGATTTGCTTTTAATAAAAAGTTATCAATTTTCCTTCAACTTTAAGAAATCGTGATGATTATGCAGTTTAATCTTTAGATAATAATACCAATTTTAAATTTTTTAGTTTAATTCATAAAACTTACATTTGCTTAAAACTAATTACAATGGCGGGAAATAGCTACGGAACACTATTTAAAATTACAACATTTGGAGAATCTCATGGGGAAGCTTTAGGCGGAATTATAGATGGTTGTCCTTCTGGAATAACATTGGATCTTGAGGCGATTCAGTTTGAAATGTCTAGAAGAAAACCTGGACAGTCGGCAATAGTAACTCAACGGAAAGAACCAGATGATGTGCAATTTTTATCTGGTGTTTTTGAAGGTAAAACTACTGGTACTCCAATTGGTTTTATTATTCCGAATACAAATCAGAAATCAGATGATTATTCACATATAAAAGACAATTATAGACCTAGTCATGCTGATTATGTTTATGACAAGAAGTATGGTTTTCGTGATTACCGTGGTGGTGGTCGTAGTTCTGCTCGTGAAACAGCTAGCAGAGTTGTAGCAGGAGCTATTGCTAAACAAATGCTACCAGATATTAAGATTAACGCTTATGTTTCGTCAGTAGGACCAATTCATTTAGATACGCCATATCAGGAATTAGATTTTTCTAAAACAGAAAGTAATCCTGTTCGTTGTCCAGATGAAGCAAAAGCGGCAACAATGGAAGAGTATATTAGAGATATTAGAAAACAAGGAGATACTGTAGGTGGTGTAGTTTCATGCGTGATTCAAAATGTACCTGTAGGTTTAGGAGAACCTGTTTTTGATAAACTACATGCAGAGTTAGGAAAAGCGATGCTTTCTATTAATGCTGTTAAAGGTTTTGAATATGGTAGTGGTTTTTCGGGTTCAGAAATGAAAGGAAGTCAGCATAATGACCTATATAATACTGATGGAACAACTAAAACCAATCTTTCTGGAGGTATTCAGGGTGGGATTAGTAACGGAATGGATATTTACTTTAGGGTAGCTTTTAAACCTGTTGCTACAATTATGCAAACTCAAGACTCATTAGATAATAAAGGAAATATTACTCCAATGACAGGTAAGGGACGCCATGATCCATGTGTTGTTCCTCGTGCTGTGCCAATTGTTGAAGCCATGGCTGCAATAGTTCTTGCAGATTTTCATTTGATTAACAAAACATATTAGAAAAATACGTAAAACAAGAGAGCGTTTTATATTTAATTAATACAAAAAAACATACTTGATGAACAATAAAACAGAGACGAAAAAAACATCTTTTTTCAGAGGGCTAACAGGGCAAATTCTTATTGCAATGTTTCTTGGTGCTACTTTAGGAATTATATTGCATAATACTATATCACACGAAGCAGCGGTAGAGTTTAGTAACAAGATAAAAATGCTAGCTACTATATTCATTCGTTTGGTACAAATGATAATCTCTCCTTTGGTATTTACAACTCTAGTAGTTGGAATTGCTAAACTTGGAGATATAAAAACAGTAGGTAGAATTGGAGGGAAAGCTTTAGCATGGTTTTTTACAGCTTCTTTTGTATCGTTGTTAATAGGTTTATTTTATATTAATGTTTTGCAGCCAGGAGTAGGTTTAAAGTTAGACCATGTTGATATGGCAGCTGCGACTGAAGTAACTGCAAAAACAACAACTTTATCTTTTGAAAACTTTGTTGAACATATTGTTCCTAAAAGTATTTTTGAAGCAATGGCAACCAATGAAATATTGCAGATTGTTGTTTTTTCTATCTTTTTTGGATTGGCTGGTGCTTCATTAGGAAGTTCAGTAAAGCCAGTTATAAACGCTTTAGATAAAGTTTCGCATATTGTTCTTAAAATGGTAAACTATGTGATGAACTTTGCTCCAATTGGTGTTTTTGGTGCCATTGCAGGAGTATTTGCTGTAAGAGACGCTGGAGAATTAGCGATTACATATTTTAAGTTTTTCGGATCATTTCTTGTCGGAATAAGTACTTTATGGGTTGTTTTAATTTTAGTAGGTTATATTTTTCTTAAAGGAAGAATGACTGAATTATTAAAACGAATTACAGGACCTGTAGCTATTGCTTTTGGAACTACTAGTAGTGAGGCTGTTTTTCCTAAATTAACTGAAGAATTAGAGGAATTTGGGGTAAAAGATAAAATAGTTTCTTTTATGTTGCCGTTGGGTTATTCTTTTAATCTTGATGGTAGTATGATGTATATGACTTTTGCAAGTATTTTTATTGCTCAGTTTTATGGTATACATTTAGATATTGGAACCCAAATGGTTATGCTTTTGGTTTTAATGTTGACCAGTAAAGGTATTGCAGGAGTACCAAGGGCTAGTTTGGTTGTTGTTGCTGCTACATGCGGTATGTTTGATATTCCTATTGAAGGAATTGCTATAATCTTACCAATTGACCATTTTTGTGATATGTTCCGTAGCGCGACCAATGTACTAGGAAATGCTCTTGCAACATCGGTAGTGGGGAAATGGGAAGGTGATAAAGAGATTAATTTTGACGCTCCAGAGGATGTTAATGGTTAATTGAAATCGAGTTAAGGAATATATTTTTATAAATAAAAAAAGTATTCTTTCCTAGTCATAAATATATTTGAAGGAGTTGTATTTTATTTGTAAAATACAGCTCCTTTTTTTTGTTTTTAGCTGTATATTTGATAAAACTTTATCTATTTATGTCTGGAATTCGTATTCTTTTGATTTTTTTTTGGATATTTTGTTTAGGTCAACCAGTGTTTGCCAAAACAGAATTACCAACTGTAGATGAAATTTCAAAAACCGCTAAT